>CAVPPW010000029.1:0-24805 GCA_963707445.1 uncultured beta proteobacterium
CCAGATGCCACGCAATCTCTTCGCTTAGCGGTCGCCGGTGTCCCATGGCTCAGGGATGAACCGTACGCAGGGGTGCGTTCCGCGAGCGTTCCGCGCCTTCCGCCGGTCGGCGGTCACGAGTCGTCCCGATTAGACTGTTGCGGCGCTCAGAAGCGAGCCGTGCTTGGCGCAATCGGAACTTGCCCATATGGACTGGCCGGGCGCGGCCAGAAGCATCGGTAATCGGGCTGACCACTGCGTAGGGTCGAGCTCTCCATAGACTCGCAGGACACCCACCCTGCGAAGGAGAGATCGCGATGAAGTACTTCACCGGTATCGATGTGTCGCTGCGTTTCGTGTCGATCTGCGTGGTCGACGAAGCGGGTGCGGTGCAGTACGAGGGCAAGGTCCCCGCCGAGGTCGATCTCATCGTGGCCAGCCTGCGGCGCTTCAGCGCCGAGATCAGGCAGGTCGGTCTCGAAGCCGGCACCCTCACGCAGTACCTGACCTACGGCTTGCAGAAGGCAGGCTTCGAGGTGATCTGCCTGGAGGCGCGCCAGACCGCGGCCACGCTGGCGGCCATGCGCAACAAGACCGATCGCAACGACGCCCGCGGCCTGGCGCAGATCCTGCGCAGCGGCTGGTACCGCACCGTTCACGTCAAGAGCCTCGAGAGCCACCAGGTGCGGGCGCTGCTCGCCAGCCGCAAGGCGATCCTCACCAAGTGCGTGGATCTGGAGAACGAGCTGCGCGGCTTGCTGAAGATCTTCGGCGTGCGGCTGGCGTCGCGCGTCGCCATGGCAGCTTCGACGAGGCGGTGCGCGGCGTGATCGCACTCCGAGCCGCTGCTGGCACGAGCCTGCTGCCGCTGCTCGATGCGCGCACGGTGCTGTACAAGACCTACCTGAAGCTCGACAACGCCGTGAAGGCCGTGGTGCGCCACGATCCCAGTCTGCCAGCGGCTGATGACGGTGCCTGGGGTCGGACCCGTCACCTCGCTCACCTTCAAGGCGGGCGTCGACGCATGCCGATCGCTTCCGCTCGTCACGCACCGTGGCGGCGCACTTCGGGCTGACGCCGCGGCGCTACCAGTCGGGCGAGACCGACAACCCGGGCCGCATCTCCAAGGCCGGCGATCGTCGACGTGCGCATGGCGCTGTACACGGCCGCGCACGCCTTGATGACGCGCTCCTACGCCTGGTCGACGCTGAAGGCCTGGGGCCTGCGGCTGGCCAAGGTCCGCGGCCATCCGCCGCGCCGTCATCGCGGTGGCCCGCAAGCTGGCCGTGATCCTGCACCGGATGTGGGTCGACGGCACCGACTTCCGGGCCGCACGTCTGCAGGGGGCCGCATGAGCTAACCCAGTCGCCGACTCCGCAAACTCGTTTCTGCGTTGACTGTGTGGACGATGGTCCTGGATGAAGCCGCAAATGTCCGCTGCGCTTCGAGCGCGACCCAAAGCATGGCTCGTCCGAACCTTCCGACCAATGCCTGCAGCGTGCCAGCACGCACCGCGCCCGACTGCGTAGAGAAGCGTGACCCACACACCAACCGGACCTAAACTTCAAACCAACCAGGAGCTTCGACCCTTGACAACAACGCCCGATTAGAGAAGCGGTCCTGAAGTTGCTTCTCGATCCGGCCGGTCAGCGGACGGAATCGCGCTTTTCTTGATGCGCTCTGATGTATCCAGGCTAATTACTGAGAGGCGAGCGAAGTATGGCCATTCCTCACGCGCAGTCGGGTCAGGTGATCGATGTGCGGCCGCTAGGTCCTTCGTTAGCAGACGAGCGGACCGTAGCGTTGTTCAAGACCGACGATCTCGAAGTCATGCGGCTTGTCCTCACCGCTGGAAAGTCGCTGCCACCACACAAAGTGGCTGGCGAGATAACGATCCAGTGCATAGAGGGGAAGAATCGATGTCACCTTGAACGGCGAAAGCAGGTTCCTGGAGGCCGGCCAATTGATCTACTTGGCGCGTGACGTGGTCCACGGTGTTGTCGCCATCGAAGACGCATCGGTCCTGGTGACGATCGCCTTGCTTAGATAGGGCGAGGACGTTTGCCTATGTTCCGCTTCTTGTTGGCCATTCCACTGCTAACGGCGCTTTCCGCAGCCGCCGGGCCCTACGATCAGCCATACGCCATTGTTGAGACTGGTGCGGCCGCCGAGCCACGCAACGAAGGGCGTGTGACCATCCGCAAGATCGACGGAAGAAGTACGAGCGACCCACGCCGCTCGGACCCTATTGAGCCGGGTAAGCGAACGATCACGGTCGGCTTCCAGAGTTCCCGCGGGATGTTTCGGCCTCAGAGCCTCGATCTCCAGCTCGATCTCGAGCCGTGCACGCGCTATCGCATCGTTGCGGTGTACGAATCGAAGAGCGGCCCGACGTGGACGCCTAAGGTCTACCCGGAACCGATCGCCGAGTGCCGCAAGAAGTTCAAGACTGAGGCCGTCAGCCCGGCCGCCGGCAAATAGCTGCAAGACCGATCTCGGCCAGCAGCTTCCAAATTCGTTGGCGACGTTCCTCTGCGGCACTCCCGGACAGGACGCATAGGATGCGAACTCAGGCAGAAAAAGGAAGCGCATTTCGTGCACTCCACGAACGAGACGGCGCTTTCATCATCCCGAATCCGTGGGACATTGGCACGGCGCGGCTGCTTGCACGGCTAGGCTTTGAAGCGCTGGCGACCACGAGCGCTGGATATGCGTTTTCCATGGGGCAGCGGGACAGCACGATGGGCCGCGACAAGCTGATCGCAAATGCAGGCGCTATCGCGTCAGCTACGGACTTACCGGTGAGTGCCGATCTCGAGAACGGCTTTGGAGATGATCCCGCGTCGGTCGCGGAAACGATCCGGCTTGCGGCGGTGGCGGGGCTTGCCGGCGGCTCGATCGAAGATGCCACCAATCGTCAGGACGATCCGATTTACGAGTATCAACTGGCGGTTGAGCGAATCCGCGCTGCTGCGGAAGCGGCGCGCTCTCTGGCCTTTCCTTTTACGCTGACGGCACGGGCGGAAAACTACCTTTTTGGCCGGCCCGACCTCAAAGATACGATCAAGCGACTGCAGGCCTATCAGGAGGCGGGTGCGGATGTTCTTTATGCGCCGGGCCTGACGAGCAAGGACGAGATCGCGGCTGTGGTGAGTTCCGTTGATCGTCCGGTGAACGTCGTGATGGGGCTGCAAGGCGTTCAACTGAGCCTCGCAGCGCTTTCGGAGATCGGCGTGAAGCGCGTCAGCGTGGGCAGTGCTCTCACCCGCGCCGCCCTCGGTGCCTTTCTTCGCGCCGGCAGGGAAATGCGAGAGCACGGCACGTTCACCTTCGCGGACGAGGCAGTGAGCTATCGGGATATCAGTGCCATGTTCGAGCCGTGATCGCTGCCACGTCGTGTGGGAGCTGCGCGCGGAGGCAGCCGTTCGTCACACGTGTGCAGCCGCCTGCTCGCGCCGATAACGCGCCGGCGAAACGCCAGTGACTCGGCGGAAGGCCTTGGAAAACACCGCATTCGATCCGTAGCCCAGATCTTCGGCGACGCGCTCGATACTCACCTTCTCGCTCTTCAATCTTGTTGCAGCCCGCGTGACGCGCCACCTGGTGAGATAACTGATCGGCGTCTCGCCGACAAGCTCGCGAAACTGCACGGCGAGATGCGTGCGCGACGTACCGACCTCGCGCGCCAGTGAGTCGAGCGTCCAAGGTTCGGCATAACGCGCATGCAGCAGCATCAGCGCGCGGCCCACACGCCGGTCGGACAGACCGCGGAGCCAACTGGCAGGGCAGGTGTGCTGGGCCGCATAGGCACGCACGGCCTGGATGAAGAGCACGTCGGCCATCCGCCGCAGCACTGTTTGTGCGCCCTGCATGCCGGCATCGAGTTCGGCGTGGATGAAGTCGATCGTTGGTGACAGCCAGCGCTGGACGGCTGCGTCACTGGACTTCAGATGGATTACTTCGGGAAGAGCCCCAAGCAGTGGATTGATGCGCAACGTGTCGATGTCGAAAAAGCCCCCGGTCACCCGCGTGACCGGACCATTGCCGCGCAGCGCGAAGACGGTGCCTGTGTGATCCATCGGATGCAGCGCGATCCAGTCCTGCAGATCGAGCACGGGCACGTCAGCGCCGGAACCGATCACGTGCGGAGCAGCGTTTGGAAGCAACAGCAGATCGCCGGCGCTCGCGTGGTAGATCTTGCCGCTGTCGAGTCTGATCTCGGCTTCGCCCTCCTGGATCGCATAAAACGGCGTGCGCGCGCGTTTTGCAATCCGTATCCCGTAGGCACCGTTGCACACCGTGCGGAAGTAGACCGTGCTCTCGAGTCGCACCTGGTCCATCACATCGGTCAGAAGATCGAACGGCCGGGGCGGCGGCTGCACCGCTTGTTCCGGCGCGGGCGCACGCGCTTCGGCCCTCGCCGGGCGCTTCGCGACGGGTGTCGAACGCGCAGGCGTCTTTACCGCGATCCGCCGCGGGCGCTTACTCGGAGTTTTCGATCGGTCGACAACTGTCGTTGAACGATTCGACATGTTTTTTGTCCTCTATGGCCTTTTCGTACGATTCAGACAGGCGCACTTTACGCCCAATCCGACGCGGCGTGGTGCCACGCGGACCACCTCAAAGGAGCACCTGATGAACACCTCTAGATCAACGCGGTTTGGCCTGATCGCGCGCTCCACTCTTGGAGCGTTGGCTTTCGTGTCCCTGGTCGGCGTTGCGCAGTCGCAGACGACCCCGGCGGCATCAACGGCTGCGCCCGCCGAAACGGGCACGAGCAAGGACGCCCAGAAAGCCTACGACCCGTACAGCCCGTTCGTCTGGGACGCGCTCGGCGCGACACCGTCGATTCGCCTCCCGTGGCAGTCCGCAAAACCTTCGGCAAGTGCGGGCGAGCAGAAGGCGGAGAAGGCGGATAAGGCAGATAAAGCGGAAAAGGCGGCGCCGTCAGCCGCGGGTGTGGTTGAAGCGCGCATCCAGGGCGCGCAAGCGGCTCGCTAGCCGCTGTTGGCGTCGCCGAACCAACGATCTCGCGATAACAAAGAGCAAACGCATTGCAGCGGCGCGCCACGCGCAGCAGTCGCGACTCTCGCAGTCGGTCTGGTGCTGGTGGCGTCCGCTGGCGGCAATGCGACAGCGACGTCGCTTCTCGCCGCATTTGCGAACCGATAGAGGACGGCGGTTAGGCCCGCCGCTACTGGTCCTATGGAGTGCTCAAGGAGCGCTGGACACCTGGTTCAGCGGCCCACCATGCGCTGGAGGTGCTCCGGATAGCGCGCCCCCTGCAAAGTAATCTTCGAGGCAGCGGCATCGATTTCGCTGATGTCACGCGCCGACAGTTTGAGCGCCGCGGCACCGATGTTCTCCTCCAACCGCGCGAGCTTCGTCGTGCCGGGAATCGGAACGATCCACGGACTTCTGCGCGAGCAGCCACGCCAACGCGACCTGGGCGGGCGTAGCCCGCTTGCGCTCGGCGATGCCGACCAACAGATCCACCAACGCCTTGTTGGCCCGCCGCGCTTCCGGCGAGAAGCGCGGGACGATGTTGCGGAAGTCCGAGCTATCGAACGTCGTGTTCTCGTCGATCTTGCCGGTCAGGAAACCCTTTCCCAGCGGGCTGAACGGGACGAAGCCGATTCCCAGTTCCTCGAGCGTCGCCAGCAGCTCTGTCTCGGGTTCGCGCCAAAACAACGAGTATTCGCTCTGCACCGCGGTCACCGGTTGCACCGCGTGCGCGCGCCGAATCGTCTGCACGCCCGCTTCGGACAGGCCGAAGTGCTTGACCTTGCCTTGCTGGATCAGCTCTTTCACGGCGCCCGCGACATCCTCGATAGGCACCTCGGGATCGACGCGATGCTGGTAGAAGAGATCGATGACGTCGACCTTCAGACGTTTGAGTGACGCTTCGGCAACGTCCTTGATGTGCTGCGGGCGGCTGTCCAGCCCCGCTTGCTTGCCGTCCTGAATCCGGAAGCCGAATTTGGTGGCGATCGTCACTCGATCACGAAACGGCGCGAGCGCCTCGCCCACCAATTCCTCGTTTACAAACGGCCCGTAAATCTCGGCGGTATCGAAGAAGGTAACGCCGCGCTGGACGGCGGCCCGAATAACGCCGATACCGGCTTGTCGGTCAACGGCGGGGCCGTACCCATAACTTAGGCCCATGCATCCGTAACCCAGGGCAGAGACTTCAAGCCCACTTTTTCCCAGTCTTCGCGTCTTCATCTGTTTCTCCACAAAGTACTCATCGATTAGCAGCTCGTTCCGGCTTGTTGACGCCCAGGCTCCAGCGAATTTCGAGCCCGGCTA
Organism: uncultured beta proteobacterium; assembly: GCA_963707445.1. Lineage (GTDB taxonomy): Bacteria > Pseudomonadota > Gammaproteobacteria > Burkholderiales > Burkholderiaceae_F > JALORV01. The sequence goes on from CAVPPW010000029.1 coordinate 6,289, forward strand.
TGGTCGCGAGCCTGACGGCCGGTTCGAGACTGCTGTGCATCAAAGATTGCCGGTCAGCGACAAGGCCTAGCACCACTCTTCGCAGCGTAGGCAAGCACTGCAAAAGCTGCCCCGAACTAGAGAGCGGTGCGAAACGTAAGGTTGATCCGCTGCGCGCCCGTCTCGGTGTGGAACCCATCGGCAAGTGGCAATACGCCGTGGAAACGCATACGTGCCGGGCCGCCCCAAACCACGACGTCGCCGTGCTCAACGGGCACGCGCAGGGACCGGTCGGATCGCTTCAGTCCGCCGAACAGAAAGATGGCTGACAGGCCGAGAGAAACGGAAACGATCGGCGCCTCGTCGTCCAGTTCATTGCGATCCTGATGCAGCGACAGTCGAGCGCCAGGCACGTATCGATTGATCAGGCAGACATCGGGGGCGTAACCACTGAAACCGGCGACCGCCGCGGCCGTCGTCGCAACACCGAGGAACAAGCTCGGCATCGGCGGCCAGGCTTGGCCGGTTTCTGGATCGGTGCGGTCGTAGCGATAGCCGCTGCGGTCAGAAACCCAGCCAACCGCGCCGCAGTTCGTCATCGCAACCGACATGCGGAGTCCGCCAGGGGTGATCAGATGACGGAACGGCGCGCGCGCAGAGATCTTCTGGACTTCGGTCAGCAATGAACGCGCTTCGACCAGCGCGAAGCGCCGCAACAGGACTGCACCGGGCGCCAGTGAGATAGTTTGCGACTGGTCTTCGAGGAGATCCGAAAACACTTCCATTCGACCGCTTTCCGGCAGATGCGGCTGCAGAGCGCGAGTAGCTACGTGCGCCGTCGACCGCGCTTGGCCTTCGGTTAGCCGCTCACCCACTGGTCGACTTCAGGGCTTCTGCGGCGCGTTTGATGACGCGAGCAACGGCGTCCGGCTGAGAGACGTAAACAGCGTGGCTGCCTTTGGTCTCGACCACCTGGGCGCCCGCTCGCTTCGACATCAATTGCTGGGCGGCTGGCGGGATCATCTTGTCGTCGGTGGCCACGAGGTACCAGGTGGGCTTGCTCCTCCATGCAGGCTCCGTGACGGCGCCGTTGAGTGCGGCCACGCCCCAAGGCACCTGGGAGTTCGCCATGAATTCGGCCTTGTCCTTCGGGAGATCGCCCGCGAACGCTTCCGGAAACTTCGCCTTGTCGAGCAAGAGGAATCCGTCCTGGGGCGGGAGAATGGGCGGCACCGGTGCGCCCGGCGCCGGATCCTTGATCAGCGCGGCGACCGACTCGCCCCGATCCGGCGCGAACGCGGCGATGTAAACCAGACTCGCCACCCGAGGATCGGTGCCCGCTTCCGTGATGACCACGCCGCCGTACGAATGGCCGACAAGAACGACCGGCGACTTCTGTTCGGCGATGACGCGCCTCGTGGCAGCGACGTCGTCCGCGAGCGAGGTCGTCGGGTTTTGAACGATGCTGACCTGATATCCGTCCTTCCTCAGAATCTTGTAGACCTCGTCCCAGCCGGAACCGTCCACGAAGCCGCCGTGAACGAGAACGACTGACACTGGTGCCGCAGTAGCGACTTCGACCATGATGATCTCCTTTTTCTATCAAGGGCCAACAAAGTGAACGGATTCGGTCTGCAGAATCATCGGGCACGAACCTTACGTGGAGTTTTCACACGACTTCGGTCGATGGCGGGGACGCTGCTCTGACCGGTGGATTTCCGGCCGTCATAGGACTGCGAGGCGCCCGGCGTAATCCCAGCAGGCGCTTATCAACTCAGACCGGCCATTTCGGGTCAGCAGGCGTTCGGTAACCTTGCGCCGATGGAGCCCTATCTCTATGTCAGCGCCGCTGTGCTTGCGATCACAGCGATCGTCAATTTCGTGGCGCGCGGCGTCAATGTTCCGAGCCCAATTCTGCTCGTCATTGCCGGAACACTGCTCGCGATCATTCCCGGCGTACCGCGTATCGAGCTGCCGCCCGACCTGGTACTGCTGGTCATGCTGCCGCCGTTGATCTATTACGCGGCGTTTCGGATGAGCTGGCAGGCGTTCTGCCGCAACTTGCGACCGATCGCGCTGCTCGCCGTCGGCTGTGTCGTGTTCACTACTGTGACGGTCGCGGCCGCCGCTCATTGGTTGATCGGCCTTTCGTGGCCGATCGCCTTCGCGCTGGGAGCGATTATCTCGCCGCCGGATGTCGTCGCGCCGCTTGCGATCGCGCGCAGACTCGGTGTGCCGGCCGGATCCGCGAAGTATTGGAAGGCGAAGGCCTGGTCAACGACGCGACTGCACTGGTCCTGTTCAAATTCGCGTTGGTCGCTGCGCTGACTGGCGCCTTTTCGCTGACGCAGGCGGCGTTGACTTTTGGCGCCATCATCATTGGCGAAACGTTGTTCGGCATTGCAGTCGGCTATGTGATGCTGCGGCTGCGGCATTGGGCCGGCGACCCGCTGATCGAGGTGATGCTGTCGTTGCTTACGCCCTTTATTGCGTTCTGGGTGCCGCACGCGCTCGGTGGATCCGGTGTGCTGGCCACGGTCGTTGCAGGTCTGTATGTAGGCTACAAAGGTGTCGAGTTGATCCGCTCGAACACTCGACTGCAGGCGTTGTTCTTCTGGGAATTCGTGGCCTATCTTCTTGAAGGCGCGATCTTCCTGCTGACGGGCTTGCAGGCGAAGAGGGTCATGGACGGCTTGGAAACCGTGCCTTGGAGCCAGTTGCTGATCTATGCGCTCGCGATCAGTGTCGTTGCAATCCTTGTGCGTTTCGTCTGGGTGTTTCCCGCGACTTATCTGCCCAGGATGGCTTCGAGGCGGCTGCGCGAGCGTGATCCCGCGCCGCCCTGGCAGCATTCGTTCGTAGTCGCGTTCACGGGGGTACGGGGAGTCGTGTCGCTCGCTGCGGCGCTCAGTATTCCGTTTGCTCTTGCTTCGGGTGAACCATTTCCGGATCGCAGCCTCATTCTGTTTCTCACATTCAGCGTCATCGTCGTGACCTTGGTGCTGCAGGGCCCAACATTGCCCTGGTTGGTGCGGTGGCTTGGTCTGCATGAAGTCGGCGCTGCAGAAGATCACCAGCGCAATCAGCTGGAAGCGCAAGTACGGACGGAGGCCGCGCGCGAATCGCTCGATCGTCTCGGACAAATAGCACAGACAGCGGGCCTTTCGCCAGAACACGCTGTGCGCATCCGGGAGCTGCAACGCGATCGAGTCGGTCGCCTCGAGAGGCGGATCGACCGCGATAATTGCAGCCGGCTATTGGCGGAACAGCTGGACAGGGTCGAGTTGGGGCTCATTCAAAGCGAGCGCGATTACATCAATCGATTGTCGCGCGATCAACGCATCGAAGATGAAGTACGTCGGCGGATAGAGCGCGATCTCGATCTGCGTGAACAGGCGGTACTTCGCGCTATGCGGGAAGATGACGCGAGTTGAAAGATCTCTGAGCGTTCGGCCGGGTCCTGAATACTGCGGACGCGGCAGCGCCTAGCGCGGCGGCTCAACGTCCCTGCGGCGCCATCCGCCTCGCATCATGTCCGGCCTCGGGTGGGTGCACGAGGGCGTTCACGATCCGGCGCACGAGCGGCAGAACAAGGAGCAGCACCGGGAATGCGATCGCCCACGAGGTACCCCAGGCGCTCATCCACGCTCCGACCAATCCCGGCTCAAGGCCGAGGCTTTTTGCGGTGGCGACGCCCGAGACAATGCCCGACATGAATATCGAGAGGATCAGCGGCGTGAGAAAGACGCCGTAGCGCGAGGGAAGTTTCATGGTTGGAAGTCTCATGCCTCGGAGCGTCGCGACGATTACGCGACGGCGCCGGCAGGTTGCAACTGCAATCCTTGCGTGCGCGACCGGGTCGGCGAGCTACTCAGCTCTTGAGCCGGTATCCCGTCATGAAGATCCGCCACACCACGGCAAGGCAGAGCAGTAGAAATCCCAGCGTCATCGCGAGGCTGATGCCGACGTCGACGTCGGCTTTCCCATAAAAGCTCCAGCGGAAGCCGCTGATCAGGTAAACAACCGGATTAAAAAGACTGAACCGTACGCCAGGCTTCGGGAAGCATGTCGATCGAGTAAAACGCGCCGCCGAGAAAAGTCAGCGGCGCAATGATCAACATCGGAATGAATTGCAGTTGCTCGAAGCCCTTGGCCCAGACGCCGATGACGAACCCGAACAGGCTGAAAGTCGTCGCCGTCAGCACTAAAAACACAACCATCCAGAGCGGATGCAGAATTTGGATCGGCACAAAGAGGGTCGACGTTGCAAGGATGACTGCACCGAGAACTATCGATTTGGTCGCGGCTGCGCCAACATAGCCCAGCACCATTTCCAATGGCGACACCGGTGCCGAGAGCACTTCATAAATCGTTCCGGTAAAGCGCGGCAGATAGATTCCGAACGAAGCGTTCGACAGGCTCTCTGTGAAAAGCGACAGCATGATCAGCCCGGGCACGATGAACGCACCGTACGACACGCCGTCGACTTCACTGATACGCGAGCCGATCGCTGCGCCAAAAACAATGAAGTAAAGCGATGTCGTGATGACCGGGGTGACCAGGCTCTGCCACAGCGTGCGACGAGCACGCTCCATTTCAAAGCGATAAATCGCGAGAACCGCGTAGTGGTTGAAGGGCGGTACACCGACTGGTCGTCCGCTTTGCCGTCATGTGCGTTCGCTTACCAAGCTCACAAAGATGTCTTCAAGCGAGCTTTGCCTGGTGTTCAGGTCTTTGTAGCCGATCCCCAAATCGCTGATTCGACGCAGCAGCGCCGGTATCGCCGTGTGCTCCTGGCTCGCGGTAAAGCTGTATTCGAGCTCGCTGCCGCCGTTGGTGAGCGCCAGTTCCCAGTCGCCTAGGGCAGCGGGAATCGCTGCCATCGGCTGCTGCAAGTGCAGTGTCAGCTGCTTCTTGCCGAGCTTCTTCATCAGCGTGATCTTCTCCTCAACCACGATCAGCTCTCCCTTGTTGACGACTCCGATTCGATCAGCCATCTCTTCGGCTTCATCGATGTAGTGCGTCGTCAGGATGATCGTGACGCCTTGCTCGCGCAGTCGGCGCACCAGCGCCCACATGTCACGCCGCAGTTCGACATCGACACCAGCCGTCGGCTCGTCGAGAAACAGGATGCGCGGCTCGTGCGCCAGCGCCTTGGCGATCAGCACACGCCGTTTCATTCCACCGGAAAGGGTCATGATCTTGTCGTCGCGCTTGTCCCACAGCGACAGCTCGCGCAGCACCTTTTCGAGGTGCGCAGGGTTCGCAGCGCGCCCAAACAAGCCGCGACTGAAGCGAACCGTGCCCCACACCGATTCGAACATGTCGGTATGAAGCTCCTGCGGCACCAGTCCGATTCTTGAACGCGCCGCCCGGTACTCGCGCACGATGTCGTATCCGTCGACAAGTATCCGGCCCGACGTCGCGGTGACGATGCCGCAGACAATGCTGATCAGCGTGGTCTTGCCGGCACCGTTCGGCCCCAGCAATGCAAAGATTTCGCCCTTTCTTATCTCGAGATCGATGCCTTTCAGCGCCTGCAGACCCGACGCGTACGTCTTGGTCAGCCCCGATATGGAGATCACGGCTTGAGTGGAAGCCGCTTCAGTCTGATCGCGTAACTCGTGCATCACGGTAGCCGCACCGATCGGTTGTCGCGTTATCGCATCCATCATTGTGCTGGTGCTGACCCGGAATTGCTCAACAGTATGGTCGGGCTGCAGAACCTCTCGGAACGTATGTATTTTGCGCTCGCGGCAGGCACCGATCGTTAAGCCGCGCTTGCTACGGAGTAGGGCAGGCCGGGCTCGAGGCTGCAGCACCGGGAACAGCGGGATCGAAGAGCGGGGTGAGGTCGTTCGCCAGGGCCGCGTAGCACGCTATCGTGGTCGGCGCATCGGGGACATGCAGCGCGGAAGCACTCAACCCTGCAACGAGTGCGAGCGCGAAACCGAGCCCCAGCGCACTGCCGGTCCGGCGCACGTCTGCTTCCTCTAAGCTGTCCTGCGTCGCATCCATACCGACCTCCACGACGGAGGATCGCTTGAACTTGTTTCAACGGTGTGTATAGGAAGAGCCAACGGATTGCGGTTGTAACGATCAGCCGTTCGCGCGCATATCTGCCAGGGGCGCCGGAGTTTGACGGCCGCGTACGAGCCGCTGGCTGGCTTGCGTCCGAAATGCGCCAACCGATGCGATCATTGAATCGGATGGACAATCTCCCCATATCCACAGACGAAGCGCTCGGGGTGATGCGGGCCTCGAGCCTCGACGAGGACACGTGATCGGTCGCTCATGGGAACAGGGCTCGGGAGCAAGCAAGGACGAGGGCATAGCCAGGACCCCGCGCTGTTGCGCCGCCTGCTGCGCGCGAAGGACCGGATGGACGCCGCCTCGCACGAGGAGTGGCCCGTCCGGCGGCTGGCGGGCGTGAGCCACGTCTCCGAGGCGCACTTCGCGCGAGCGTTCAAGGAAGCGTTCGGCGTTCCCCCGCACCGCTACCTGCTCACGCGGCGCATCGAGCGCGCGACGGCGCTGCTCCGCGACACCGAGCTGTCCATCACCGAAATCGCGTTCCAGACGGGTTGGTCGAGCCTCGGAACGTTCGCGCGCACCTTCCGCGACATCACCGGCAAGAGCCCGGGTGAGCTCCGGGTGCGGGAGAAGACCGCTCCGCACGAGCTCGAGCCCGTGCCGGCCTGCATCGTCAGCGCCGCGCACCGGCCCGACCTCACGATCGCAGTTTCGGAGAAGCGGCGACAGGACGCGGTCGGTACAGTCGCTTCCGACGAAACGGAGGTCCCATGAGCCAAGGTGTCAATGTAGTCGGTCTGTACGTTCGCGATCAGGACGAAGCGCTCGCGTTCTATGTCGAGAAGCTCGGTTTCCGCGTCCACACCGACGCGCGAAACGGCGATTACCGCTGGCTCACGGTGCAGCACCCGGACCAGCCGTCCTTCCAGCTCGGCCTGTTCACGCCGGGGCCGCCGATGCTCGACGCGGCGACCGCTCAGACCGTACGCGAGATCGTCGCGAAGGGCGCGATGCCGCCGCTCGTGCTCGTCGTCGATGACTGCCGCACTGCCTACGACCGGATGCGCGCGCGCGGCGTGGAGTTCACGCAAGAGCCCATCGATCGCTACGGCACCGTGGACGCCGGCTTCCGCGATCCGTCGGGCAACGGGTGGAAGATGATCCAGACGCGGCGGGTTCCGGCATGAGCGGTGCGGGCTATTTTTCAGAGGAAAAACCATCGAACGCGAGCACGTGGGTTCGACAGATCCACCGCTGGCTGTCCATCGCTTTCACGGTAACCGTCGTCGTCACCTCCGTCGCCTTGGCGCAGGAGCAGCCTGTCGTCTGGGTCTCCTACGTGCCGCTGCTCCCGCTCGCCTTGCTTCTGTTGACCGGTCTGTACTTGTTCGTGCTGCCGTATGTCTCCCAGTGGCGCAACGGGCGACGCAGCGTCGCAGCCCCGGAGTGAACAAAGGTTCGAGAGCCTAGAACGCGTGCGCGAGCACCAAGGCGCGGACTACCGCTCGCTCAAGCCGACCCCACTTGCCTACCCAATCGGACGATGTGCGGCGGATTTTCCTGCGGCACGATGCACTCAACGGGTTATCGAGCGGAAACCGCATGGAAGATCGCAATCCTTATGCAGCACTGGCAGGTCTGTCCGATGACTTGTCGCGCCTGGCCACCGCCGTTGCTCCACGGCTGGTCTCGATCGAAGCCGGAAGACGACGATCCGCCACCGGCACCGTGTGGCGTGACGGTGTGGTGGTCACCACCGCGCACGCGATCCGCGATACCGAGCATATGCGGGCAATCGGACCAGGCGACCAGCCGCTCGCCGCGACCCTGGCCGGCTGGGATCTCGCATCCGATCTCGCAGTTCTCAAAGTCGAACAACTGACAGGATCGGACTTGTCCGTGCAAGGCGATCTTCGCGCGATGCAGGTCGGCGAGCTTGTCGTCGCGCTCGCTGGCAGCAGCAAGGCGCCTACGGCCCGGCTCACGATGGTGTCGGGCGTCGGACGATTAGAGCCGCTGCGCCGCGGCGGTCGGCGGGGCGATGTAATCGAGCTCGACATCGAGCCATTCTCAGGGTTCTCCGGCGGACCGTTGGTCGACTCCAGGGGAAACATCGTCGCGATCAACACTGCGGGCCTTGTACGCGGTGTGGCACTCGCGCTGCCGCTCGACCTCGTTTCGCCGGTTGTCGACGAGCTACTCGCGCGCGGACGGATCGCACGCGGCTATCTCGGCATCGGCGTGCATCCGGTCCGCGTACCGAGTGCGGATCGGGATCGCGGCGTCACAGGCAGCGGGCTGCTGGTCCATAGTCTGGACGGCGGTGGACCGGCGGAACGGGCCGGCCTGATGGTCGGCGACATCCTCATTAGTATCGAAGGTAGATCGCTTGACACGCCGCTGCGGCTGCTCGAGGAGTTGGGCGGCGAACGCGTTGGAGAGTCGGTAAGTTTGGGAGTCATCCGTGGCGGCAACAGCATTGAAATCACGCGTCGTCGTCGGCGAGCGACCGCAACGCACGGCAGGCCGAGGTTGTCGCAGCCGATAGCGAGCGGGTCTCCGATTCGTCCGGTGTGCGCCTGCGCGTCGTGATCGGGTCCGAGCAGCTGCGTGCAATCCGCGAGACCGTCGAGTACGCAACGACGATCGAGGTCGCGGCCACTGTGCTCGATTACGAAGCGCCGAGTGAATCGAACAAGTTCGCGCTCGAGACAGGTACGTCCATCGTCATCGAGTTGCACCACGATGATCGCGAGGAAACCCAGCGCTCGTCGGCATTGGATAGCGAATCACTGATTGAGCATCTGACACCGCGCGAACGGGAGGTGCTGGAGCTGGTCGCGGAGGGATTGAGTAACCGCGCGATCGCCGAACGGCTAGGGAATTCCGAGCACACGGTGAAGTTTCATGTCAGTTCGCTGCTGGGCAAGCTCGGCGCCGTAACTCGTGCAGAGCTGGTGGGCATAGCGATACGCCGCGGGCTCATCATGATTTGATCGCAGCCTCAAGTGGACTTGAAACCGACCGGCCCGGTGGGTCCTCCGTTGACGACGGTGAAGGCCGCCGGCTACAGCCGCGATGTCCAGAAGGAATGGAGCAAGGACGTGCCGGGACTCATTGTCAAGGCCGACAAGAACTGGCCCAGCGTGTCTAGTCAGACCAAGGTCATCGAGTGAGGGGGGCCAGCTCAAGCAGGGAGTGTCATTTCTACAGTTGACCGACTGCTTCGAGTGAAAGAACGGGCACGGAGCCAAGCTGCGCGCCCGTAAAGGTTACACGCCGCGGCAGCAGCGCTTAATTGTTACTTCGCCTTGGCCATCGAGTTAGCGGCACTCAGTTCAGCCGCATCGAGCTTGCCGTCCTTGTTGGTGTCGGCTTTGTCAAATATCGCCGCCAGGCTTGAAGAGGACTTGGCTTCCTGCTTATCGACCGAGCCATCCTTGTTCTTGTCCAGTGTGGCCATGGTGAAACGTGCGTCGGATTCCATGGCAGGTTTAGTGGCTTCCGGTTTTGCCGATTCCGGCTTCGTCGTGCCACCGTACGTCTGCGCCAGCGCGACACCGCTCATCAACGAGGCGGCCGACAGCGCAACTAACAGGGTAGATTTGTTCATGATTTCCTCGGCTTAAAACTGGGATTTCACAGCCCAGATTCGCTGCAAGTGCGGTGCCTGTGGGCTCGGCTAACCGCAAACCGGGTAGTGCCGACTGCTTTCGTCCGCCTGCACGACGGCGGGAGTTGAGAGAGATTTGCTAACCGCCCAAAATGCCGTGACCCTTCGCGCCGTCGAGCCGATGAAACACCATCTCTTTGCGACTTCTCTCGCCAATGAACCAATTGCTTCGCGCACTGGGGGCGCGCTCAGCGTCGGCGCACAAGCTCTAGGTTCCCTGGCCGTGGGCGCACTAGCTTTCGGCGCGCTAGCGGTTGGCGCAATTGCAATCGGTCGCCTGGCAATCGGGCGCGCGCGGATACGGCGCGTGGAAATTGACGAGCTTGTCGTGCGCAAGCTTCGCGTTACCGAGGACCTGAGCGTGCCGGAGACACCGCTGCCGAAGTGATGCTCGGTGATTTGAACATCCTGACGGTCAACCTGATCTTCAGCGTCGTTGTTTCCTGGATAGCCGCTCGCTCATTGCTGCGCTCCGGGTGCCTGCCCTATCGGCGGTGACCCACTGCGTAACACTCGTCGTGCTGCTCAGGCATTGCAAGGCAGCGGCCTGGCCACGTATTTGGCCGCCTAGGAGCACCTCATGATTATCCGAAACGGTACGGCAACGTTGCAGATCGCGACCGCAGAACAAGCGAAGCGTCATGGCCCTTACACCTCGGCGCGACTCTCCGAGGACGGGGGTTTGAAGCAGTTTGGCGCCTATATCGAGACGCTCGAGCCGAGCTCACGCTCCTCCGACCGACATTGGCACGAGCAAGAGGATGAATTTCTTTACATGCTCTCGGGCGAGGCCACGCTGATTGAAAACGATGGCGAGCATCTACTGGTCTCAGGCGACGCCGCTTGCTGGCCTGCGGGTACGCCGAACGCGCATCACCTCGTCAACCGATCAGGGGTTCCTTGCTCGTACTTGATCGTTGGCACGCGCGTAAGCAACGACGTATGCCATTACCCGGACGCCGGCCGAACGCTGTACACGGAAGGTGACACGTGGCGCCTCGAAGACGCTGACGGTCAGGTCGTCAAATCGGGGCAGGTCTAGAGGCGCTCAGTTGATTGTTGTTTCATCCGAGTCCCAGCCGCATCGCTCCTTTGCGGAACGTCGCTTCCCCGTCTGTATCAAACTTGAACGCGTCGAAGAAGTCGGTCACCGTATACGTTGGCGCGATGCGGCGGATCGCGGCCGCGTACGACCGTGCTTCGTCCATCGAACCGGAAAGCGCCAGGCTGAAGGCGGCGATCGCCTGAATGTGCGCGTGCGCGTTCGGGCGGCCGGCCGCCTGCACCGCCCATCCCGCGGCCTCCTCGAAGTTGCCGAGCCGTACGAGCGCCATCGCGCGGGCTCCGAGCATGCCGAAGAGCAGCGGATCGAACGGGCTCAGGCTGCGCGAATGGTCGGATGCCGCGATCGCCGCGCGCGGATCGCCGGCCTGCGAGTGAACGAAGGCGAGCGTGTAGTGGCCGAGCGCGAAGTTCGGGCTGAGTTCGACCGCCTGTTCGAGCTCGGCGACGCACGGGCTCCTGGCGGCCGCGCAGCCACAGTGCGCGACCCATCGCCCAGTGCGCTGCCGGGTCGCGATCGTCGGCCATCAGGCTCTGCCCGGCGGTCTCGAACGCGCGGTCGATCGCGGATGCACGCTCGTCCCATCCCTGGAACGCACTCTGGAAATGCGTGAATGACAGTCCCGCGTAGGCACGCGAGAACGTCGGGTCCAGCTCCACCGCGGCCTGGAAGAAGCGCCGCGCCAGCTCGTTGTCCGCCTTGCTGAACCGATACATATGCCACAGCGCGCGGTGGTGTGATTCCCAGGCGTCGAGCGAGTTCGGAGGCTTCAGCACGGCGCGGTTGCGCTCGAGGGTCTCGACTTCGCTCGCGATCGAAGCCACGATGCGGTTGCCGATCTCGTCGAGCACGAGCAGTGCATCCGCCGGCCGCTGCTTCAGGATGTCGGTCCACACGACCCGGCCTTCGCGCACGTCGACGAGTTCCACGCTGACCGTCAGACGCTCGCCGTCACGACGCACGAGCCCGCTGATCAGATAGTCGACGCGCAGCACGCGCGCGGCCTCTTCCGGGCTGATGCCGCGGGCCTTCAACGCGAACACCGTGCCCGGTGCAATCACGAACAGGTTGCGCAGCTTGGCGAGCCGCGTGATGACGTCGTATGCAAGCGCGTCCGCGGTGCCGCCGGGCCCTGCGGCGATCGCGGGCTGCTCGACGAACGGCATCACGGCGATCGAGGCGCGCCGCTTCACCGTTGTGACCGCATCGCGCTCGTCCAAGGCCGCGGCAGGCGGCGACAGCGCTGCCGACGAGCGGCGTGTTGAAGTGGCTGATCGCGCCGACTCGCCAGGCTGCCCGCAGCGGCGCGCTGTCGAGGCCTTCGTCCTCGAACAGGCGGACGGCGGTGGTCAGATGCTCCTCTGCTTCCCGCATGCGGCCGCGCCGCACCAGCGCGTCGAGCAGCAGCCGGTGCACCTGCATATCGCACGGCGCCAGCTGCCGCCACTGTTCCAGATAGTGGAGCGCCTCGTCGTCGGGTACCGCCTGCGCCAGGCGCTGCAGCAACTCGGTATGCCAGCCGCGGAAGCGGTGACGACGCGGCGACGAGCCATCCGCTGAAGTGCGGACTGTGCTCGAGCTCGAGTCCCTGCATGAAGTCACCGTTGAACAGCGCGGCCAGTGTGCGGCAACGATCGAGGCTGATCGCGGCGATCCCGGGCTTCAGCGCGTCTTCGACTGCGATCGCATCGACGCTGAAGGTGCTCGGATCCAGGCGAAGCGTGTCTTCGTGCGCGATCAGGCGCCCGCTGTCGCCAAGGACGCGCCGTATCCGGCTCAGGCACCAGCGCAGCTCCGCACGCGGATCGTCCGGGCCATCCCAGAGCAGCTCGCACAGGTTTGAGCGCGTAACCGCCTGCGGCGACAGCGCGAGATAGCCGAGCAGCGCACGGACCTTGCGCGACGGCGGCAAGTCGATCGAATGACCGTTGCGCACGACCGTCAGCGGACCGAGCAGACGCATCTCGATCGCACCAGCGCCGACCGCCCCGGCAGAGCCGTCATCGCGGCCCACGCGCATTTCCACGCCCGCTCCCACGCCTGTTCCCATGCTGGGTCGCTACGGTAACCCCAAGCGCTCTCGGCTGCCCGGGCGTTCCAGGTTTCTCTGCACCGCGTAAGCGGAGGGCCGCTACCGAATCCCAACCGGAACTCTCATGGATACTGCCGCAGTAGCGATTAAGCAAGACCTGCCATCCGTCGCACCGGCTGATTTCGTCGCCGTCAAAGCGCGCCAGCGCGTCGCCTGGTCGTCCGGCGATTACGCGGTCGTCGGCACGACGCTGCAGATCGTCGGCGAGGAACTGGCCGAGGCACTCGATCTGCGTTCCGGTCAGCGCGTGCTCGATGTGGCCGCCGGCAACGGCAACGCCAGCTCTCGCCGCGGCGCGCCGCGGGTGCCAGGTGACGTCGACCGACTATGTGCCGGCACTGCTGGAACGCGCCGGCGAACGCGCTGCGGCCGACCGCCTGTCGATCGATTTCCGCGAAGCGGATGCAGAGAACCTGCCGTTCGAAGACGGCGCCTTCGACGCCGTGATGTCGACGTTCGGTGTGATGTTCACGCCGGACCAGGACCGTGCCGCCTCCGAGCTGATGCGCGTCTGTCGCCGCGGCGGGAAAATCGGCCTCGCCAACTGGACACCCGACGGCTTCATCGGTCGAGCTGTTCGGCACGATCGGCAAGGTCATCGCACCGCCGCCCGGGGTCCGTTCGCCCGCGCTGTGGGGAACGCGTGCCCGGATCAACGAATTGTTCGGCCGGCACGCCAGCGAGATCAGGACCTCGCAACGGCACTTCGTGTTCCGCTATCAGTCTCCGGCGCACTGGATCCACGTCTTCAAGTCGTACTACGGGCCGGTGCTCAAGGCGTTTGCGGCGCTCGATGCGGAGGCGCAGGCCGCGCTCGAGAACGAGATCGTCCGGCTGATCGCACGCTTCAACCGCTCGGGCGACCGCGACGGTGGTCGTGCCAAGCGAATACCTCGAGGCAGTTATCACGCGCGACTGAAGCGGCCGCGCTTTTTTGCAGTCGATGAAGGAGGAAGTCATGAAGTCTGCATTTCGTTGCATTGATCTGCTGCGCCCGACGCTGATCGTCTTTGGCGCCGGTATTGCACTGTCCGCGGCGGCCGTCCATACCGAAGGGTCCGAGAAGGCTCCAACGATCGTCTCCGGCGACGCGGTGACCTGGGGCTCGGCGCCGCCTTCGCTGCCGCCCGGGGCGCAGGCCACGGTGCTGCTTGGCAGTCCAGCGAAGGAAGGTCCGTTCGTGCTGCGGCTGAAGTTTCCGGCCGGATTCGTCGTGCCTCCACACCGGCATTCGAAAGACGAACTCGTCACCGTGATCTCGGGACGCTTCTCCATCGTCGGGGGCGAGACTGTCGATCGGGCGGCATTCCGGCCCTTGGCGGCGGCAAGCTTCGTCCACATCCCCGCAGGTACGCCGCATTACGCGATCGCGGAGACCGAATCGGTCGTGCAGATCAACGGCGTCGGCCCGTTCGACGTCGTCTACCTGAACCCGAAGGACGATCCCAGGGCCCAGTGACGTGGCGCGCTGACGGCGCAGCCCGGTGGCGGCTCCACGCGTGCAGCGTGGCGCCACCGCCGTGCCCTTCGGATTGACAATGAGATTCGCCGTCCCGCGGCGATGCAGTCGTACCCGCCCGCACAGTCGAGCGGGCTTCCGCTACAACTGAAATGCGACGAGCGCATCGGCGACACCCGAGCGCAACCGCCGCTGCAGACACTCCTTTCCTGAAGCGCTTCGACACTGGTCGAGTGGCGGTCGCATTGCCCGCGTGACCGTTCGGCGCGGCGTCCGCTTTCGGAAGCGTGTGAGCGCCGTCGCGGCCAGGCCGCCGCCAAGAAAGAGGAGTGCTGTGAAGGCAACGGCAACAACCGCCGCATCAGTCGGCGTTACGAGTTCAGGCGACGTCGGTCGAAGCCGACACGGCTCCCGTTCGCTCAACGAGAACGCGCTGCTGCTGACCCTGGCGGGCATTCAGTTCACATTCATCGTCGACTTCATGGTGATGATGCCGCTCGGGCCTCAGTTCACGCGGCTGTTCGGCATCACCGATGCACAGTTCGGTTTGCTGGTGTCGGCCTATACGCTGGCGGCAGGCGCATCGGGCCTGGTGGCGAGCACGTTTGTCGATCGGTTCGAACGCAAGAGACTGCTAGTTTGGTTGTATCTCGCGTTTGCGATGGCCACGCTTGGCTGCGGTCTGGCGCCGACGTACGCACTGCTTCTGGCGGCGCGCATTCTGGCGGGTCTGTTCGGCGGGGTTCTCGGCACTCTGGTGCAAACGATTGTCGGAGATGCCATCCCGTTCGAGCGCCGCGGCCGCGCGATGGGCGTCGTCATGGCGGCATTTTCGCTCTCAACAGTGGCGGGCGTTCCTTTGTCGCTCTGGCTTGCAGAGCACTACGGTTGGCATGCGGCGTTCATTTCGATCGCAGCGGTCAGCTTTGCAATCGCCGTCATCGGTCTGCGTACGCTGCCGCGTCTGGAAGGGCATTTAGTTGCGGCCAGCGGAGCGTCGGCCCTGCGACAGATCGAAAAAGTGCTGCGCGAGCCGAACCACTGGCGCGCATTTGGGCTGAGCGCGCTGATCATGGCGACCGGCTTCACGACGATCCCCTATCTGACCATCTTCATGACGACGAACGTTGGCTTGTCGCCGGCGCAAGTGCCGCTCGTCTATCTGGTGGGTGGCATCGCGACTCTGTTCAGCGCGCGGCTGATCGGTGTTCTGGCGGACCGCTGGGGCAAAGTGCAGACGTTTCGCGCGATCGCGGGCCTCGCGGCCGTTCCCATCGTTGTACTGACACAGCTGGGTCCGACGCCTCTGGCTGGTCTGCTCGTCGTCACGACGGCGTTCTTTGTCTTCGTCTCGGGACGGATGATCCCCGGAATGGCCCTGATGACTTCCGCGACAACGCCCGCGCTGCGCGGCACTTTCCTCAGCCTGAACGGCGCCGTGCAATCCGCCGCGATGGGTGTTGCGTCGATCGTCGGCGGACTGTTGATCAGTCGTAACGCCGACGGGCTGGTCGAAGGCTTCGAACGCTGTGGCTGGGTCGCCGCAGGGCTCACCGTGCTGGCTCTGTGGTGGGTCGCTCATCTGAAGCTGGTCGGCGCGGACGAGCCGCACCGCATGCAACGCGGCGCTGCGCTGTCGACACCGAACGCCGCAATCGACTGAGTGCGTTTGCGCCGCTTGAAGAAGTGGCGCTACAGCTGAAACGCACCGACCAGGCGCGCGACATGTCCGCGCAACGGCCGGTCGAGATACTGCGGATGTGAAAGTCGGCGACTGCCATTGAACGGGCCGCATGACTCTTCGCCCGACACTTCCCTCTTTTTACGGTGCCTTTGACCATGCTGGATCTTGCCGCCCTCGATGATCTGCCGGTGCTATCGGTGCTGGCGATCACGACACTGTTGCACGAGCTCGGCATCCCTCTGCCGCTGTCCCCGGCTGCGCTCCTTGTTGGCGCGCGCGTAGCGGCCGGTGCCGTCGATCCCGTGCTGCCGATCGCGGCGATCGTTGCTGCGACGCTGATCGGCAACGCAGTGTGGTTCGCTGCCGGGCGTCGTTACGGATTCGACGCGTTGCGGTTTCTCGGGCCCCGGCAGTTCACCGTCACCCTGCGGACACACCGCGATATCGGCCGCTTTGAGAAGTGGGATCTGTGGCTGCTGGTTTTTGGTCGCTTCGTTCCAGGCCTGTCACTGGTTGCGCCACCGCTCGCTGGCGCGCTTGGGATGCGCTGGAGCAGATTCCTGAGCCTGACTGCGGCGGGCGCTCTGTTGTACGGCATCGTCGTCGTCGGCGCGGGCATGGTCCTGCACCATCAAGTCGAGTCGATCCTCTCGTTGCTCGAGCGCTTTGGCGCATTCGCGCTGGTGGCTGTCGCGATTGCCCTGGCGATCTACCTGACGTGGCAATGGCGGCGGCGCATTCGCGACGACGTTGGTCGCGTCGAAGCGATCGGCCAGGCAGATCGCATCGGCATCCGCGAGCTTCGTCCGCACGCGTCGCAACCGGAAGGCAATCCTGCGGCTCTTGCATCGATAGAAGTTCCGTTGACTTTGTCTGCGCTAACGCGCGCGCCGAGTGATAGGACGCAGGCGCCGCGACGAATCGAGAGCAACTCTCGACGGACGCGAACACGGCAACTCTATCGAAGTCTGTCCGCGCAGTTACGACAGGCGATCAGGCGGCCGCCTGCGGCTTGCGCTCAATCCACCGCGACGGCTTCGTAGATTAGCGGCGAATACGTTCCGCCCACTGACTTCCATCTGATGGATGCCTGAGCTTCCGATGAAGGAATGGCAGCACCACACGACATGCACGATTCACCTCGACCATGAGCAGCTGTTGCTGCTGAAGGGCAGGCCGGGGGCGTCGTGCGTCAAGCTGATCTACCGCGGCGCCATCCTGACTCCCACGGGCGAAGCGCGCGAGCGGATATCGCAGATCGACGCGGCGGGCGCGTCGCCGGTCCGCACTGGTTCCATCGGTTTTATAGGCAGAAGGTTTGTCGCATGGACGGCGCCTCTGCGCAGCGACGGACTGCGGTCGATCTTTGCTGCAATTCGCCGCCGTCTCCCGGTCCTCGAGAGGACCTGATGGCCTCACCGGGCGCGGTGCACGGACAATTCAAAGGATTGGAAGTGGAAGCATTGGAACGGAATTCGATCTCATTGCACGTTGCCGCCCCGGTGGCCGGGGCCGATGTGCGTCGACTCGTTAACGAGCTCAAACGCCTGGCCGGTGTTCTGGCTGTCGTGCGCGGCGAAACAGTACCCAGGCTACTGCGAATCGACTACGACACGCGACTTATCGCCGTAGGCACGCTGTTCGCGTTTGTGCAGCGTCTCTGGCGTCAGGCGCGACTTGTTTCAGTCGGCGTTGCTTCGCCGCGTCGAGAGGCCGCGCTTGGCGCGACCTCGGCGCACGCCGCTTCGGCGAACTCTGCACACCTCGTTGCAAGGCCACGCTGGTTCGATCGACCGCAAGCCGTTCAATCGCTGGTGCCGACGGCCGCGGGAGTGCAAGCGCCGTAAAGCCGGCGTCCCGGCGGCCGCGCGGCGGACCGCACCCGAGGGCAGTCAGCTGCCCCCCGGTGCGTGGTCACCAAGCGCAACTTGCTTCAGCGTCCCCGCTGCAGCAGTGCGCTCACTTCGTTGACGTTCTCCATGATGCGCTTGCGCACGATCTCGAAGGCCTCGGCCTGCGAGCGCGCGGCGAGTTCGCCGAGCTCACGGATGTTCTCGAGCGCCATCGTGAAAGCCTGCTTGGCCATTTCGTCCACGCGTCCGAGACCCTGGCCCGCGCCGCCAGCCGACACGCCCTGCGCGATCGACTGCCATTCGGACACCGCATTCTTCAGCATCGCGGTCTGGCGTGCGACGACCGCCTGAAGCCCTTCGTAGGATTTCTTGTTGGCGGCGACAATTGCCGCAAGATCCTTGCGCCGGCCCTCGGCGATCGTCCCCGCCACGCCCGACAGATTCAGGCGTTCGAGCGTGTTGCCCAGTCCACCCATCGACATTGAGAACAGCCGTTCAGCGCCTTTCATCGCGGCTGGCGCCTCGGTCTTGCGGGCGGCCGTGCGCTTGGCCGTCTTTCGGCGCGACTTGGCTGCGGACTTGGCTGCGGACTTGCGAGACTTCATTGCCATGGCTGTTCTCCTCGGGTCAATCGGGGTCCTCCGCGGACCGGTTACTTGCGGCGTTGCACGCTGATCAATG
>CAVPPW010000030.1:0-16298 GCA_963707445.1 uncultured beta proteobacterium
CCCTTCAACGTGTTCGCGCCGGACACCGAGCTCAACCGCTGGTTCCGCAAGGTGTACGAGGAGCGCTACGGAGTGGTGCCGAGCTATCCAGCCTACAAGATGGCACAGGCGCTGCTCGGGCTGAAGGCGGCATACGACAAGGCGCAGGCGGCCAACGGCGGCAAGCGTCCGAACCAGGACCAGGTCATCGCAGCCTTCGAGAACCTGACGTTCAGGGACCGGGCGGACCGGTCACGATGTCGCTAGGCAAGGGTCACCAGGCGGTGCAGGGCACAGCCTACGGAGCGACGAAACACGTCGGCGGCAAGGTCACCGTCGCCAACGTCAAGCGCTATCCGGCCTCGCGCATCACGCCGCCCGACGGCATGAAGAGCGAGGACTGGATCAAGTCGGGGTTCAAGACCGCGAAGTGATAGCGCGGTAAACGGAGTGCGGGCATCGCGGCGCGACCGCGGCGCCTGCTTCCGAGCCGCTGCGTTCCGCACTCGGCGAGGAGCCCATGGCCGGACTCGTTTCCGTATTGATCGACGGGATCGTCTACTCGTCGTATCTGTTCATCATCGCGGTCGGCCTGACGTTGATCTACGGCGTCATGAAGATCCTGAACATGGCTCACGGCAGCCTGTACGCACTCGGCGCCTACGTGGCCGCGACGTTGGTCGGCGCCTGGTTCAACGGCGGCTCAATCCCTACGGCGGCTTCGCGCTACTGGCGGTCTCCGCCATCGTGGTCGGTCTCGTGGCCGGCCCGCTGATCGAGCGCGGTCTTCTGCGCTTCATGTACGGCAAGGACGAGATCGTGCTGGTGCTCGTCACGTATTCCGTTTCCTGATCCTCGAGCGATGTGATCACGCTGATCTGGGGGGTCGAGTCGTACTCCGCGTACCAACCGTACGGCCTGCTCGGCAACATCGACCTCGGCGGCCTGCCGTACACGGTGTACGACGCGCTGCTGGTGATCGTCGCGATCCTGGTTGGTGTCGCACTCACGCTGGTGCTGACGCGCACGCGCCACGGCAAGCTGCTGTTGGCGGTGATCCACGATCGCGAAGTGAGCGCCGCGATGGGCATCAACGTCGGCCGCGTGTACTTCGTCACGTTCACGCTCGGCACGATGCTCGCCGCGCTCGGCGGCGCGCTGATCGCGCCGAAAGTGTCGGTGGTGCCGGCGATGGGTGTCGAGGTGATCGTGCTGGCGTTCGCGGTCGTCGTCATCGGCGGCCTCGGCAGCCTGCCGGGTGCGGCGCTCGGCGCGGTGATCGTCGGCCTGGTGCGATCGGCCGCGGTGCACTACTGGCCCGAGGTCGAGCTCTTCAGCATCTACCTGGTGATGGCGCTCGTTCTGATCGCGCGGCCGCGTGGCCTCTTCAGCACGGCCGAGGCACGCAAGATATGAAGGCCTGTGTGAAGGCTGACCCGGCATGAAGCTCAACCGCGCGCTCGCCTTCGCAGCGCTCATCGCCGTGGTCCTGCACGGCCGCGCGAAGCTCGGCATCGGCTACATGCCTGAGGACCGCCGCCTGATCCCCGACCTCACGGTCGAGGAGAACATCCTGCTGCCGGCGTGGGCCATCGGGGCTGGCCGACGCCGAAGCGGCTCGCCACCGTCTACGACATCATTCCCGAGGCGCGCGAGTTCGCGCACCGGCGCGCGCTCCAACTGTCCGGCGGTCAGCAGAAGCTCGCCGCGCTGGCACGAGCACTGATGTGCGGCACGCGGCTACTGCTGCTCGACGAACCGTTCGAGGGCGTGGCGCCGGTGCTGGCCAGCGGTTAGTCGACGTGATCGGCCGACTGAAGCGCGAAGGTCTGTCGGTGATCCTGTCCGAGTCCGACCTCGCGCACTCGAGCGACATGCTCGACGACGGTTCACCTGATCGACCGCGGCGTCGTTGCGCGGCCGGCTCGCACAGGGCGCCTGAACTGCAGCCGGAGAAGGCAATGAAGATTCGCGGCGCCGTGCTGAACGCGATGGGTGCGACGGCGCCCTACGCGCAAGTCGAAGCCGCTCGCGATCGAGGAGGTCGAGCTCGACGCCCCGGGCCCGGGCGAGGTGCTGGTGAAGATCGGCGCCGCGGGCCTCTGCCATTCCGATCTCTCGGTGATCAACGGCGACCGGCCGCGGCCGATGCCGATGGCGCTCGGCCACGAGGCCGCGGGCATCGTCGAGGCGACTCGGCGCCGGCGTCGACGACCTCAAGCGGGGCGACCACGTCGTGCTGGTGTTCGTGCCGAGCTGCGGCCACTGCGCTGCCGTGCGCCGAAGGCCGGCCCGCGCTGTGCGAGCCGGGCGCCGCCGCCAACACCGCGGGCACGCTGCTCTCGGGCGGCGCGCGCGGCTTCACGCGCAACGGCCAGCCGATCAACCACCACCTCGGCTGCTCGGCGTTCGCCGAGTACGCGACGGTGTCGCGCCGCTCGCTGGTGAAGATCGATCCGGAGCTGCCGCTCGACGAGGCGGCGCTCTTCGGCTGCGCGGTGCTCACCGGCGTCGGCGCGGTGGTCAACACCGCGAAGGCTCGCGATGGGGCAGACCGTGGCGGTCATCGGCCTGGGCGGCGTCGGGCTTGCCGTCGGTGCTCGGCGCGGTGGCCGCGGGCGCGCGCCGCGTCGTCGCGATCGACCTCTCCGACGACAAGCTCGCAGCTCGCGAAGAGCTCGGCGCGACCGACACCTTCAACGCCGGCGATCCGAATCGATCGTCGACGAGGTGAAGGCCGCGACCGCGCGGCGGCGTCGACTACGCGTTCGAGCTCGCCGGCTCGGTCAAGGCGATGGAGCTCGCCTACAAGATCACGCGCCGCGGCGGCACGACGGTGACCGCCGGCCTGCCGCCGCCGACGCCACATGCTGCAGCTGCCGCACGTCAACCTGGTCGCCGAGGAGCGCACGATCAAGGGCAGCTACATCGGCACCTGCGTGCCGGTGCGCGACCTGCCGCGCTACATCGCGCTCTATCGGCAGGGACGGCTGCCGGTCGACCAGCTGCTGAGCGGCAGGCTGAAGCTCGACGAGATCAACGTCGGGTTCGATCTGCTTGCACGAGGGCAAGGCGGTGCGGCAGGTGGTGGAGTTCGCACACTGAGGAGCCGCACGAGCGGCAATGGTCTGGCGTGACACTCTGTACCCGACCCTACCCAGCGCTTTGACGAGATCAGCGCTGGACAGGTCGCGCGGCAGCTTCATGCGGCGATGACTTCGTCCCGTACGAAATGCAGCCGGATCATTTTGGGTGCCGTACCTTCATCGAAGTGGCAGTGAACCGCGTCGCGGACTCGCGCGTGCAGCTCCGGAATGGAATCTGCCTGGGTGACGATCGACTCCCGCAGCGCTTGGGCGGTGTACCCGCCTTCCGCCGCCCGCTCGACCACAAAGATGATTTCACTCATCGGAGACTCCGAAAAGCCAATGCGAACGATTTTGCGAGCGTCGGCCGATTGCGTCAGGCCAAAGCTCCATTCGAATCCGCCCGCAATCGACCAAATGCTCCAGCTGTCCTACCGCAGGAACTTGCGAAGGCGTCGTCACCTGCGCCACTAGTCGCTCCACCAGCGGCGATACCCGCGAGTAGGTCAGAAACGCTCGTGCGTCGCTCGCGTGATGGCGACATAGGTGAGCCTGAGATCGTCTTCGACGTAACGGCCTGGCGGGGAGCGGAGCATGGGCTGCGGATCCTAAAACAGTGGGTTCGGCTGTTTTAGGTTGAATTGCTTTCATAAAACAGCCCCTGCGCTGGCTTAGGTGAGCGGCCGAGCCGCACAGCCGGCTTGTCGACCGACACGCGATTCGATTTCTCCGCTTGCGCAAAAGGTAACACATTCGTTACCATTGCGCGATGCCGATGATCGCCGTTCGCGAGTACATCGCACCTTCGGGCAAGTCCGCCTACGCGCGCTGGTTTGAACGGCTCGATGCAATCGCAGCAGCTCGTGTCACAACAGCGGTCTATCGGCTCTCGGAGGGCAATTTCTCGAACACGAAAGGCGTTGGCTCCCGAGTGTTCGAAACACGGATCGACTTCGGTCCGGGGTATCGCGTGTACTTTGGCAAGGACGGCGAAGCGGTCGTGATCCTGCTCGGCGGCAGCGCCAAGAAGGACCAGCAGCGCGCCATCGAGCAGGCGAAGGCCGCTTGGACGGAATACAAGATGCTCAAGGCCCAGCAGGGCAAGTAGATCGGAAGCAACAAATGACACTCACTCGAGACTTCAAGGAAACCATCATGGCGCGCGCGCAGCGCGACGCCAAGTTCCGCCAGGCGCTCTTCACGGAGTCGCTGAATGCCTATCTCGCGGGAGATTCCGCCACCGGCAAGGCAATACTGCGTGATCTGATCAACGCCACGATCGGGTTCGAAGGGCTCGCCGCCGAGGTCAAGAAGCCGAGCAAAAGTCTCCACCGGATGCTTGGCGACAAGGGCAATCCAAGCACCGAGAACTTCTTCGAGATCCTCGGCGCCCTGCAGAGGAAGACCAAGGTGAGGCTAGCGGTGACTGCGAAGTAGCAGCTGGGGCGCCGCCAGTTACGGGTCGCAGTAATCTCAACGAGTGCGATAGACATCGCGGCGACGCCCAACCTTGATCACCTCGACAACGATGTCGGCGTCGTCGACCGAATACACAATGCGGTATCCCGCGCAGATCCTTGACGACCGATGGTTTGAACCGGAGTTCAAGCCGTACCACCGGCTTTGAGTTTCTTCAGGAGGGCCTCGTATGCCTTCGACGCTTCGGCCGCGCGCCACCGTAATGCGGCAAGGTCTTCCTGATCCTCCCGCAACGCCTCGCGCACAGCTTCGGCGACCAACTCGGAAACCGAGCGGTGAGTTCTGGCGGCCTTGAGCCGTAGCGCCCGATGGAGTTCGGAGTCGAGATAAATCGTGGCGCGCGTCGTTCCACTCATCGAAAGCAGCCTCGTTCAGTCAGACGGCGCCACCTTAACGTTAAAACGTCAAGATTGGTCCTTGCCGGTGTCGGTCGGATGGGCTTCATTTCGAGTTGTTGCCACTGCGCGACGTGCGCGGAAGGCTGGCCCGCGCTGCGCGAGCCGGGCGCGGCCAACACGGCGGCCACGTTTCCGGCGTCTACGCGCGCACTGACTTTGATCGTGGGGACGACAAGGCGCCGACCGAGGAGTTAGCCCGGCGGGCCGCCGGCCGCAAGAGCCACAGGCCGCGTCGCCGAGCCTGCGCAAGTACGGCTCCGTCACGCTGATGCGCGGTGTAACGGAAGCCATGCACTTTTAGGACAGTCCCTGCGCGCGCTGAGCAGCAACGTACGGGATATTCATCACCCTGGGTGTTGAATATCTTCCTGACGAGGGGGTCGGGTAGCGCCTAAGTTCGTTCCACCCTCGACTGTGTTGGCAGGGGCTCGAGGATTCTGCATGCGACGTCCTACTGATAGAGGCATCACGCAGCCGGCCCGTCGGCCGCTGAAGATCTTCGCGTCGGATCCCCTGCTTGGCCGCACGTTCGGCAACCGCGCTCGCATCGACGTGCCCAACGAGCCGCTGACCGACGGTCCGGTCGGTGCGCGATTGGAGGTGATCGATTACGACGCCGCACAGGACTGCTTCTACGCGCCGGTCGACCTCAATCATCAAGCGGTCCTGCTGCAGGGCGGTCTCGAGCCTTCGGAAGCCGATCCGCGCTTTCACCAGCAGATGGTGTACGCGGTGGCGATGAAGACGCTGGAAAACTTTGATCGCGCGCTGGGGCGCGTGTTGCAAATGGGCTCGCAGAATCGTCAGCGAGGCATGTCGTATCCGCGTCTGCGTCTGTTTCCGCATGCCTTCTATGGCGCCAATGCGTATTACTCGGCGTCGCTCAATGCCATTCTGTTCGGGTACTTCAGGGCCGAGGCCGACGACGTCGGCCCAAACCTTCCCGGGCAGACCGTGTTCACCTGCCTGTCGCACGACGTCATCGCGCACGAGATGACACATGCCATCGTCGATCGGCTGCGCCCGCTGTTCCTCGAACCTTCCAACGCGGATGTGCTGGCGTTCCACGAGGGCTTTGCGGACATCGTGGCGCTGTTGCAGCACTTTTCTTTCCAGGACATCCTGCGCGAACAGCTGCAACGCAGCCGCCTGGACATCCGCTCGCCGACCATCCTCGTCCAGTTGGCGCAGCAATTCGGATTCGCAACGGGCATGGGCAAGTCGCTGCGCTCCGCGCTCGACGAGCCGGACACCAAGTTGCTCACCACCACGCTGGAGCCGCATGCGCGCGGCGCGATCCTGGTCGCGGCGATCTTCGACGGTTTCGTCAAGACTTATCAGCGCCGCATCAACGATCTCATTCGCATCGCCACCGGCGGCACCGGGACCTTGCCGCAGGGCGACCTGCACCCTGATCTCGTCAATCGGATCGCCGGCGAGGCGTCGCGGACCGCCCAGCGCGTACTGGACATGTGCATCCGCGCGTTCGACTACATGCCACCGGTGGATGTGACTTTCGGTGACTTCTTGCGGGCCATGATCACGGCGGACTTCGAGCTCGTTCCCGATGATGCGGACAACCTGCGCGGCGCGATGATCGAGGCGTTTCGCCTGCGTGGCATCTACCCGGTCGGGGTCGGCTCTCTCGCCGAAGAGTCGCTGCTCTGGGAAAACGTGGAAAACAAGCTGCCGCGCCTGGACGACAAGGTGCAAGAGCTGTTGGAAAAGCTCTTCTTCAGGGCGGTCGCATCGTTCGAGCCCGTCCCGCTGGAGACGATCCATCCGAACTTGGAGGCGAATCGCAGCGAGGCTACCCAGTTCGGGGTCGAGGAAGCCGATGAATCGTTCGAAGTCGACGTCAATCGCCAACTGGCCGTGGCGCTGCACGAGTACGCGCGCGACAACGCCGAGCGACTTGCGCTTGACCCCTCGGCCAAGATCCAGGTGCGCGGCTTCCACCCGGTGTTCCGCGTGACGCCCAACGGGCGCCTGCTGGTCGAGCTGGTCGCGCAATTCGCGCAAGTCGATCGCGGCAGCGCGGATCTGTTCGGAGGGGTCCCATTTCGGGGCGGATGCACGCTGGTGGCGTCGTCCAATGGAGCGTTTCGTTACCTGATCACGAAACCAATGCGCGGCGCCGCCGGCGATCCCAAGCGGCGCGAGGCGGGTGAAGCCCGGTTCAAGGCGCAGGCGGCCTACGTGGAAGCGTGCGACATGGCGTTCGGCGATGACGCCGTATGCGACACGCAAGGAGCGCGAGACTCGCATGCTGGAGCTGATGAACTTCGCGAGCCTGCACGGAGGCTGAGATGGCGAGGGCCAAGAAAAAAGCAAACGGCCACGAAGTTCGGGTGCGTATGTACAACGTTGGGTTTGGCGATGCGTTTCTGGTCGAGATCCCCGGTAACTCGACGACCCATCGGATCCTGTTCGATTGCGGCTCGATCCAGGCGTCGCCCGAGGGCGGAGCGATGAAGGACATCGTCAGCCGCATCATCGACGACGTTACGGACGCGAGTGGCGATGCCCGGATCGACGTGGTGGTGGCGACCCATCGCCACAAGGATCACATCTCGGGCTTCGCCGTCGATGGCTGGGACGACGTCGAAGTGAAGGAAGTCTGGATGCCGTGGACCGAGCATCCGACCGATAAGGACGCGCGCCGCATCCGCGACATCCAGAGCCGGATGGCACTTGCGCTCCAGGCTTCGATGACGAAGCTGGCGGAGAGCGTCGATCCGCAGGTCGAGACGGTGGATCGTTACCGCGGCATCGTGGAAAACGCGTTGCTGCTGACCAACGATCGCGAGATGAAGCGGCTGCACGGTGGTTTCGCCGGCAATCCGAAGCGGCGCTTCCTCCCGCGCAAGACCAAGTCGCGCTCGTT
This sequence comes from uncultured beta proteobacterium, assembly GCA_963707445.1. GTDB lineage: Bacteria > Pseudomonadota > Gammaproteobacteria > Burkholderiales > Burkholderiaceae_F > JALORV01. The sequence goes on from CAVPPW010000030.1 coordinate 7,830, forward strand.
CGAAACCCCGGCCCTGCCTGGCGTGCGTGTGCATGTCCTTGGGCCGTCGCGAGACAAGGATGTCATCCGCGACATGGATCCCCCGAAAGGGGAAAGTTTTCTGCGCATGCGAAACGCGGTCGCCACGGCGGACGGCCGCCCGCCGGTTCCATTCGCGGCCGAGTTTTTAGACCCGAGCGGCCAGCTCGCTCACCTGTTGAGCGACGGTGACATCCGCGAACTCAAGAAGGCCGGGGACCTGACCGACCTTGCGGTGGCGGTGGCACTCGACAAAGCCGTCAATGGAACGAGCCTGATGATCATTCTCGAAATCGGCGGCTCGTACCTGCTCTTCCCCGGTGATGCGCAATGGGGAACCTGGCAGAAGGTGATGCAGGATCCGGAGTGGCAGGAGATGCTCAAGAAGATCTCCTTCTACAAGATCGGCCATCACGGCAGCCACAACGCGACGCCCAAGTCGTTCGTGCGCGACCTGATGCCGATCGGATGCTGTGCCATGGCGTCCACGCTGGTACGAAAGATCTGGCCCGACATTCCTCGCCCGCAGCTGGTGAGATCGAAGCCGGCGGTGACAAAGCGGCCGGTATCGCGGTGCACATCGGCGCGCGCGTGATGGCGCAGGCGGGCGCCGGAGAGGTACTGGTCTCGGGCACCGTCGAGGATCTCACGGCCGGCGCCGGCCTGAGCTTCGAGCCGCGTGGCACGCATGTGCTAAAGGGCGTGCTCGGCAAGTGGATCCTGTACCGCGCGATTGCGTATTGATTCCAGACGCCGTTGCTCGCTCGAGCCGGCCGCAGGCGTTCTATTCCAATCGCCGGCAATCAACCGAAACTGCTCCAGCGCCGCCTCCAAGTCGGCAACGACCTCCTGCGCGATCACCTCCGGTGGCGGCAGGTTGTCACTGTCCGCAAGGCTGTCGTCTTTTAGCCAGAAGATGTCAAGGCTCGCTTCGTCGCGGGCGATGAGGTCGTCGTAGCGTCGTCGGCGAAAGCAGACCATGCTGCTGATGCCATTCGCGCAGCGATTCCCCGGGCCAGCTCTCGCAGTGCACGTGCCCCTTGCCGCTCGGCACGTCGATCCAGTTGGGGGCGTTGGCGAGATCGGCTTCGACCACTTCGGGCGGCTTGGGCAGCGGCGTGTCGATGGCCGAGGCGTGCGGGTGGATCAGCTCGGGCCAGCGCGGGTCCCACAGCCATAGCGGGCTGCCGCACTTCTTGCAGAAGTGGCGCCACGCCGGCGAGCGCTTGGCACGCTGGCCCGGCTCGCGGATCAGCGCGTGGAAGCGCGTGACGTTCTTGCTGCCGGTCACTTTCATCGACGCGGCGTCGCCGCCGAGGTTGATTGCATAGCCGCCCGAGCCGGCGGTCTTGACGCAGATCGTGCAGTGGCAGTGCATGAACGGCACCGGCGAATCCGATTCGAGCGTGAAGCGCACGGCGCGGCAGTGGCAGGAGCCTTTCAGTTGCATAGGTTCTCCAGTGGGCGCGTGAGGAGGGTTACGACGGCATGATGGTCCTGGCCAGCAATCTCGGAGCCAACTCGGATGAAACATGGCTCAGAATGGAATGGCCATGCTACATTTTTTGGAAACCAGAACAAATAAGACGACAAAGATCGGTTGAAAGGAGACAGACATGGAACGTCGCAATTTTGTGAAGGTGTGCGCGTCGGCGGTGGTCGTCTGCGCCGCGAGCATCGCGGGCACCGCATCGGCACAGGAGAAGCAGGTCTGGAAGGCCTCGGACGTGCACCCGCTCGGCTATCCGACGGTCGAGGCGATCCAGCGCATGGGCAAGAAGCTGGAGAAGGAGACCAACGGCCGCATCACGATCCAGATGTACCCGTCGATGCAGCTCGGCGGCGAGAAGGAGATGATCGAGCAGGCGCAGGTCGGCGCGCTGCAGATCGCGCGCATCTCGGTCGGCGCGATGGGCCCGGTGGTCGACGAGCTCAACGTCTTCAACCTGCCGTTCATCTTCCGCGACGAAGCGCACATGCGCAAGGTGATCGACGGCCCGATCGGCCAGGAGCTGCTCGAGAAGATCACGGCGAGCCCGCAGTCGCGGCTGGTGGTGCTCGGCTGGATGGACGCCGGCACGCGCAACGTCTATTCGAACAAGCCGGTGACCAAGCCCGAGGATCTGAAGGGCCAGAAGATCCGCATGATGGGCAACCCGCTGTTCGTCGAGACGATGAACGCGATGGGCGGCAACGGCGTCGCGATGGGCTTCAACGAGCTGTACGGCGCGCTGCAGACCGGCGTGGTCGACGGCGCCGAGAACAATCCGCCGACGCTGCTCGCGCAGAACCACTACACGGTCAGCAAGGTGTACAGCCTGACCGGCCACCTGATCATTCCCGAGATCTTCGTGTTCTCGAAGCGCAGCTGGGACACGCTGTCCAAGAGCGACCAGGAGCTGGTGCGCAAGCTGTCGCGCGAAGCGCAGCTCGAGCAGCGCCAGCTGTGGGACGCCTACGTCGGCGAGGCCGAGGACAAGCTCAAGGCGGCCGGCGTCAAGTTCGTGCCGGCCGACAAGGCCGCGTTCTACAAGGCGACGCAGCCGATCCGCGACAAGTACGGCGCCAAGTACGCGGCGCTGCTCAAGCAGATCGAAGACACGAAGTAAGCACGGTCACGGGCACGCGGCGCCGTTCCGACCGCGTGCCCTTTCTGTGTCCCGGGTCGATCCCCGCATGACGGCGAAGCAGCGCTACCGCGAGGCGATGGAGTGGCTGTACATCGCCTGCATCGTGCATCTCGGGGTTGGCGCTGGTCGTCGATCACGCTGATCATCCCGTTCGGCGTGTTCATGCGCTACGTCGATGAACAACCCGCTGTCGTGGCCCGAGCCGGCCTCGGTCGTCCTGATGGTGATGTTCTCGTTCCTCGGCGGCGCCGCGGTGTACCGCGCCAACGTGCACATCGCGGTGGAGGCGCTGCTCAACGCGGTGAGCCCCGCCGCGCGGCGCCTGATGCTGTGGGGCGTGGATGCGTGCATGGCGCGACCGCGCTCTTCATGATCTGTCTACGGCATCCAGCTGTGCATCGTCACGCACTTCCAGACGATGGCCGAGTTTCCGTGGCTGTCGGTGGCCTTCGTCTACGCTGCCGATTCCTGTCAGCGGCCTGCGTCACGCTGCTGTTCCTGATCGAGCGCGTCTGGGTCGGCGACCCCGCCCAAGACCTCGGTCATGTACCGCGACGAGGCCGCGGAGCTCGAGTAGACGATGGACATCCTCGTCCTGCTCGGCTCGTTCGCGCGTGCTGTGCGCGCTCGGCGTGCCGGTCGCCTATGCGCTGGGGCTCGTCCGCGCTCGTCGCCGCGCTGTGGGTCGACATCCCGCTCGAAGCGGTGATGCTCAAGATCTCCGACGGCACCGACGACTTCGCGCTGCTGGCGATTCCGTTCTTCGTGCTGGCGGGCGGCATCATGGCCGAGGGCGGCATGGCGACGCGCCTGATCAACCTCGCCAAGGTGTTCGTCGGCGTTCATTCGCGGCGGCCTCGCGCTGGTCAACATCCTCGCCAGCACGCTCTTCGGCTGCATCTCGGGGTCGTCGGTCGCCGACACCGCGTCGATCGGCTCGGTGATGATCCCGCAGATGGTCAAGGCGGGCTACCCGCGCGTGTTCGCCACCAACGTGACGATCTGCGGCTCGGTGCAGGCGCTGCTGATCCCGCCGTCGCACAACGCCGTCATCTACTCGCTCGCCGCGGGCGGCACGATCTCGGTCGCGCATCTGTTTCTCGCCGGCATCTTTCCCGGTCTGCTGTTCGGGCTGTGCCTGATCGGCCTCGTGCTGTGGACGGCGCACAAGCGCGACTTTCCGAAGGGCGAGCCGGTGCCGCTGAGCGCCTTGCCGCGGATCATCATCGACGCGCTGTGGGGCCTGGTCACCGTCGTCATCATCATGGGCGGCATTCTTTCGGGCGTCTTCACGCCGACGGAGTCCGCCGCGGTCGCGTGCGTGTACGCCTTCCTGGTGACGTTTCTCGTCTACCGCGACTACAAGTGGCGCGAGCTGCCGCGGCTCGTCCACCGCGTCGTCAAGACCGTGGCGATGGTGATGATGCTGATCGGCTTCTCGGTCGCCTTCGGCTACATGATGGCGATCATGCAGATCCCGGCCAAGGTGACGCAGTTCTTCCTGACGATCTCCGACAACAAGTACGTGTTCCTGCTGCTGGTCAACATCCTGCTGCTGCTGCTCGGCACGTTCATGGACCTGGCGCCGATGCTGCTGATCTGCACGCCGATCTTCATGCCGGTGATCGCCAAGTTCGGCATCGACCCGGTCCACTTCGGCATGATCATGATCCTCAACCTCGGCATCGGCCTGATCACGCCGCCGGTGGGCCCGACGCTGTTCGTCGGCTGCGCGATCGGCAAGGTGACGATGGAGCAGGTGTCGAAGGAGCTGTGGCCGTTCTACGGCGCGATGTGCTTCGCGCTGCTGCTCGTGACCTACATCCCGGCGATCTCGCTCTGGCTGCCCGGACTGATGAAATGAGCTCCGACTGGCAACCCAGCCCGCGCTACCCCGACCCGCTGGTCGTGGTCGTCGACGAGTCGTTCAACCGTTACCGGCTTCCGCTCGCGAAGGTCGAGCGCCTCTCCACCGGCCTCACCCGTTGGGCCGAAGGGCCGGTATGGTTCGGCGACCAGCGCTGCGTGATATGGAGCGACGTTCCCGGCAACTGTATGTGGCGCTGGGACGAGCAGACCAGCGCGACGAGCGTTTTTCGCTCGCCCTCGGCGAACGCGAACGGCAATACGCGGGATCGCCAGGGCCGGCTTCTTACCTGCGAGCATCTCGGCCGCCGGGTGTGCCGCACCGAGCACGATGGCCGGGTCGTCACGCTCGTCGATTCGTTCGAGGGTAAGCGGCTCAATTCACCGAACGACATCGTCTGCAAAACCGATGGCTCGATCTGGTTCACCGATCCGAGCTTCGGCATCCTCAGCCACTACGAAGGCGAGAAGGCAGAGCCGCAGCTGCCGACGAACGTCTACCGCATCGATCCTCAGGGATCGGTCCGTGTCGTCGCCGAAGGCATCAACCAGCCCAATGGATTGGCGTTCTCGCCCGACGAGTCGCTCCTCTACATCGTCGAATCGCGCTCGGTGCCGCGCAGGATCCTCGCCTACGACGTGATCGGCGGCGTCGAGCTCTCGAACCGGCGCATCCTGATCGATGCGGGCCGAAGGGAACGCCCGACGGATTCCGCGTCGACCTCGACGGCAATCTGTGGTGCGGCTGGGGCATGGGCGAAGCCGGCCTGGACGGCGTGCACGTGTTCAATCCCGACGGGCGCCTGATCGGTCGCATCGACCTGCTCGGAGCGCTGCGCGAACCTTTGCTTCGGCGGCGCGCACCGGAACCGCCTGTTCATGGCTGCGAGCACGTCGCTGTATTCGCTGTACGTCAACACGCAGGGCGTTCCCTACTTCTAGGCGTGCCGCGCTCGCGCCTCTCGGCATGAAGATCCGCATGATGGGCAACCCACTCTTCGTGGAGACGAGGAATGCAATGGGCGGCAACGGCGTCGCGATGGGATTCAACGAGCTGTTCGGCGCGCTGCAGACCGGCGTCGTCGACGGCGCGGAGAACAATCCGTCGACGCTGCTCGCGCAGAACCATTACCAGGTCAGCAAGATCAAGACAGTGGCAATGGTGATGCTGCTGATCGGCTTCTCGGTCGCCTTCGGCTACATGATGGCGCTCATGCAGATCCCGGCCAAGGTCACGCAGTTCTTCCTGACGATCTCCGACAACAAGTACGTGTTCCTGCTGCTGGTCAACATCCTGCTGTTGCTGCTGGGCACCTTCATGGACCTGGCGCCGATGCTGCTGATCTGCACGCCGATCTTCATGCCGGTCATCGCCAAGTTCGGCATCGACCCGGTCCACTTCGGCATGATCATGATTCTCAACCTCGGTATCGGCCTGATCACGCCGCCGGTGGGCCCGACGCTGTTCGTCGGCTGCGCGATCGGCAAGGTGACGATGGAACAGGTGTCGAAGGAGCTGTGGCCGTTCTACGGCGCGATGTGCTTCGCGCTGCTGCTCGTGACCTACATCCCGGCGATCTCGCTGTGGCTGCCGGGTTTGACGAAGTAAAGTGGTCCGATTGAGGGCCGCCGGGGATTCAAACGTGGCTTTGGCTCGCCCCATTTCGTGGCCCTCTTCAACTTTGCCGGGTTTGGGGAACAGATGAGCAAAGCGACTGAAAAGCTAAAGGAAGAGCTGCTGGCGATGGTGCCGCCGACGCTCTACTTCTTCGTGATTCTTCACATCGTGGCCTTGATTCGCGCGTTGCTGATCAAGAGCACCGGCATTCATGTCGACACCACGGTTTCCGTCGCGGTGACGGCACTGGTTCTCGGCAAGTCGGTGCTGATCGCGGACATGATGCCGTTCATCAACCGCTTTCCCGAGCGGCCCCTGATCTGGAATATCGCATGGAAGACCGTGATTTATTTCTTGGTCGCGCTCGTGGTTCATTACCTTGAGCACCTGTACGACGCGTGGAAGGTGGCGCCCGGCTTTGCCGCGGCGAATCAGAAATTGCTCGCGGAAATCGTCTGGCCGCACTTCTGGGCAGTCCAGATTCTGCTGTCGGTGATGATCCTCATGTATGTCGCGATGCGCGAACTCGTGCGCGTGCTCGGGGCGGACAGGATGAAGACGATTTTCTTCGGTCCGTTGGGAGAGCGACCGGTTCACCCATAGGGACCGGATACAGTCTCGTTCAACATTGCTGAAACCATGAAATTCGAATATTCGATGTTCGATTTTCATCGTTGCTTGGTCGCCTGCGCCATGAAATTCCGCCATGCCGCGCCGGAATTTCATGGTCCGACTCCTTCGTCACTTGGCTGGCACCCGGCTCCTTCGAGGTGGCCGGCCGGTCTTGCTCGCCAGCAGCCCATGCCGGATGTACACACGCGCGAGTACCCGGCTTCTACTGTTCGCACGCTGTTGGCTGCAGTAAATTAATTGGCTGTCGAGGAGAAATCCATGAACAACGCATCGACGTTTTCTTTCTCCCATCGCAATCGCGCAGTGGTGGCGGCACTAGCCACGCTGCTGTTGGGCGCCTGTGCGAGCAGCGGCGGCTTGGGTTCCAAAGACTATTTGATGGCCAGTGGCCGCTGGGACAACACGGTGATCGTGATCGACGTGGACAAAGCGCTCGATCCGGCCAACGACGGCACGCCTAACGCGGTCATCAACCGCCTGCGCGTCACGCCCGACATCGACGCCAACGGCACCGGGAAACTCGACACCATGGCCAGTGGCCAACCGATCTCGGTGGTCGTGTCACCCGACCAGCGCCGTGCCTACATATCCAACCACTCCGGAAAATCCACGCCGGCGCAGGCGGCAAGTTTTCAGCATGGCTGGCCGGGCACCTACACCGTGCTCGACTTGACCAAGGCAATCGACCGGGCCAACAACGGCACTCTGAATGCCGTCATCACCTACATCGACGGCAAGAACTTTGGCGCCACCGGTTTTGCCATCGCGCCGGACGGCAAGACCGCCGCTGCGGCCGCATCGGAAACGCCGGACAGTGAAGACGGCGGCAGGCTGATCGGCGTGGTCGATCTTTCCACCAACACGGTGATCTACCAAGTCGAGCAGGCTTACGGCAAGCCTGGGTTCCCGTGCCCGGTATCGCCGATTCCGCATGCCTCGCCCAACCCGAAGATCGGCTGCTTTGCCGGCACCAATGGCATTACCTTCAGCCCGCTGGGTGGTGGCACGCTGTTCACGGCCAACGGTGGCACCAACGACGTCGGCGTGATCAGTTGGCAAAAGGCGCTGGCGCGCGACCCCGGTGCCGAGATTGCGCGAATCCCGACGCAAATGGGCGGCTTCGGCATTTCCACGAGCCCCGACGGCAAACTGGTGGCGGTCGCATCGCGCGAAGACCTGGCGCTCGACAAGCCCGACAACACGATCTCCATCATCGACGTTGAAAAAGCCCTGACCAATCCGGCGCGCGCCGAAGTCGCCCGCCTGATGCTCGGCACGGACGACCCCAAAGTGGGCTCACGCCCCTTCGTGGCCGCCTTCACGCCCGATGGAACGCGCATCGTCGTGACGCACTTCCGCACCAACAACATCTCGATCGTCGACGTGGCCAAGGCGCTCGCCGGGCAGCCCGCCGAAATCAAGCGCCTGCCCCTTGTGACCCCCGACGGAAAACCGTCGCGCCCACGCGGCGTGGCCTTCACCAAGGACGGCAAATACGCGGCGATCACCGGCGCCCCGAAAGGCGCAGCCAGCAGCGGCGTGGTGTGGCTGGTCAATCTGGAGACCGGCACCGTTGCCGGGCGTGTCACACAGATTGGCAATGAGTCGTACTTGATTGGCGCGTTTAAGGGGAAATGACGCGCGCCGATCGATGACAACTGCTCCCCGTGACCGGCTATCCGCGAAGCCGCTACAGCGCAGTCC
>CAVPPW010000031.1:0-21484 GCA_963707445.1 uncultured beta proteobacterium
CAACGAGACGACCGGCGAAGAGATCACCGGGCACCACGAAAAGGGTGTCGTCGCGATCGAGGGGCCGCTGCCGCCCGGGTGCATGTCGACCGTATGGGGCGATGACGGGCGCTTCGTCAGCACCTACTGGACCACCATCCCGAATCGCCACGTCTACTCGACCTTCGACTGGGGCATCCGCGACGAGGACGGGTACTTCTTCATCCTCGGCCGCACCGACGACGTGATCAACGTCGCCGGGCACCGGCTCGGTACGCGCGAAATCGAGGAGTCACTGTCCTCGCACCCGAACGTTGCCGAGGTCGCAGTGGTCGGCGTGGCCGACGCGCTGAAGGGCCAGGTCGCGATGGCGTTTGCGATCCTGAAGGATCCGAGCCTGGCGGACACGCCGGCGAAGAAGCTCGCCCACGAGGGCGAGATGATGAAGACCGTCGACAGTCAGCTCGGGGCAGTGGCGCGGCCATCGCGCGTGCACTTCGTCAGCGTGCTGCCGAAGACCCGTTCCGGAAAATTGCTGCGACGGTCGATCCAGGCGCTGTGCGAGGGACGCGATCCTGGCGACCTGACGACGATCGAGGATCCGTTCGCGCTGGAGCAGATCCGCAGCGCTGTGCGCGCGTAGTGCCCGCCGGCAGTGGCCGCGAGCTCGCGTAAGCTCGCGGCCGTTTTCGTCGGAGTGCCCGCCGTGACACTGAACTACGCGTTGTCGGACGTGGTACTGCCGCCGACATCGCTCGTGCTGCTGACGATCGCCGGGCTCGCGCTGGTGCGAAGCCGCCGCGCGCTAGGCCTAACGCTGGCGCTGGGATCGCAGCTCTTGCTGCTTGCATTGGCGATGCCGGTGGTCGCCAACGCGCTCGCGCGGTCGCTCGAGTCACCTCCCGTCACGGCGGCGCAGTTGAGCCGCGCCCAGGCCATCGTGATACTCGCCGGGGGCAACAATCGCGGGTCCCCGGAATGGGGCGGGGAGACGGTTAAGCACTACACGCTGCAGAGGCTGCGCTACGGTGCGCACCTGGCACGCGAAACGAGGCTGCCCATTTATGTGACCGGCGGCACGCCGGAGGGCGGGAGACACGCCGAGGGTGTACTGATGCGCGAAGTGCTGGTGCACGAATACAAGCTCGACGTGCGTTGGGTCGACAGCGGCGCGATGACGACCGGCGAGAACGCGCTGGCCGCCGCCCGCGATCTGCAGGCTCAACAGATTCGACGCGTCGCGCTGGTGACCGATGCAATGCATATGCCACGTGCACGCCAGGCGTTCCAGGCCGCCGGCTTCGACGTGATCGCCTGCCCGACCGCCTACGAGGGCCAACTGCCGTTCAAGCCTTATCAGCTGGTACCGGGCGTTCACGCGCTGCAGGTCTCGAGCTACGCGCTGCGCGAATGGGTATCGCGAGCCTACTACCTGCTGCGCTATCACTGAGACTGACGAGGGAGAACCGATGAAGACCAAACCGTTGCTCACGCTTGAAGACACAAAGCGCATCGCCGCAGCCGCAGAAGCCGAAGCGGCCGCCCACCAGTGGAACGTCGTCATCGCGATCTGCGACGACGGGGGTCATCTGCTGCTGCTGCACCGGATGGACCAAGTCGCGCCCGTGTCTGCCGCGATCGCGCCGGCCAAGGCGCGCGCGGCCGCGCTCGGCAAGCGCGAGACCAAGGTCTACGAGGACATGATCAACGGCGGGCGTACCGCGTTCCTATCGGCCCCGCTCGACGGCATGCTCGAAGGGGGCGTGCCGGTTCTCGTAGACGGTTACGTCGTCGGCGCGGTCGGAGTATCGGGCGTCAAATCGGTCGAGGACGCTCAAATCGCCAAGGCTGGTATCGCCGCAGTGACTGGCGCGATTTAGGCGCCGCCTTCAGGCAGGCGCAACGGCCGCCTGGCGGCCGCGCGGTACGTCGATCGCGGCCAGCACGACCAGGCCCAACGCGAAAAAGATCCCGGTCAGGCCGATGCCCAGACGGTGGTTGTTGTCGGTCGCGTAGACCACAGCGCCGTAGCTGATCGGACCGATGATCGCGGCCAGTTGCGTCGCAAACGTCCAGAGTCCGTAGAACTCGGCCAGCCGGTCAGAAGGCGCGAAGAGGCCCACCATAGCCCGGCCGGCAGACTGGCTCGATCCCATCGCCAACCCTGCCAGATTCGCGGCGAGCCAGAACAACGCCACCTGCACCGCGACCCCGGCCACCAGCACCATCACGAGCCACAGCAGCAGCGTCAGTGCCAGCGCCGGCTTGTGGCCAAGGGCATCCTGGACGTAGCCGAAGGCGAACGCACCGATGGCCGCCGTGACGTTGACCACCAGCACCAGCGTCATCGTCTGCACGAAGCTGAAGTGCATCACCTCCTGCGCGTAGATCGCGGCAAGGGCGATCACGACCATCACGCCGGCTTGGTAGAAGACCCCACAAAGCAGCAGCAGCGCGAAATCCCGGTACCGGTCGAGGTGGCGCAGCGTGTGAAGCAGGCGCGACATCGCCTGCTGCACAAACCGGCCGACGCCCTCATCGGCGTGCGGTACTGCGCGTTCGCGAACGAGCAACAGGGCCGGTGCTGCCGCGAAGGCGAACACCGTTGCGGTGATCAGCATCGTCAGCGGCACAAAGTCCTGCGGTGAACTGCCGTGTTGCTGCGCCCATTGCACGTAGGCAAGACAAAGCCCAAGCGTGATCAGGCCACCGACATAACCGAAACCCCAGCCCCAGCCGGACACCTTGCCGAGTGCTTCGGGCCGCGCGAGCTCGGGCAAAAACGCGGCGATCAAAGCGACACCGACCATGAAGAAGAAGTTCGACGTGACGATCGCAACTGTCGCCAGCCCGATATCACCGGGGCCAACAGCGGCAAGCGCCGCCGTGCCGGCCACGCAACCAGCGGTCGAGAGCGCCAGCCACCACTTCTTGCGTGCGCGCAGATCGGCATATGCGCCGATCATCGGCATCGCGACCATCACGAGGGCGTTGGACACACCCAGCATCAGCGTCCACGCCAACGTCGCCCAGTCGGCATTCGCTGCCACGACGCCGACAAAGTACGCATTGAACACCGCGGTCAGAACTACGGTCGTGTAGCCGGAATTCGCAAAGTCGTAACCCGCCCACGCGACAACTTCGCGCGGTCGAACGCCAGCGTTCAGTGCAGCTGCATCGAAGATCGGCATGATGAGTCCGGCGACGCCAAGGATCCTACGCGAGCCGGCCATGACAGCGTCCTGGGATCGTCGACCCGTTCGTATACTGCCGCATGGCATCGAAGGACCTCGACGCCATCGACCGCAGCATTCTCGAAATCCTGCAGGTCGATGGGCGCATCACCAATCAGGAGCTTGCGTCCCGCATCGGCCTCAGCCCACGCGCCTGCCTCGACCGCGTGCGCAAGCTCGAGCGTTCCGGCCTGATCTCCGGCTACATGGCCGTACTCGATCCACGTCGGATCGGCGCGCCGATGACGATCGTCGTCGAAGTCACACTGAAGGACCAGACCCAGGCCACGCATCATCGCTTCGAGCAGCGCATGCGACAGGCCGATGAAGTCGTCGAGTGTTTTCTGGTGTCGGGTCCGTGCGACTACGTATTGCGGCTTGCTTGCCGCGACCTCGACCACTACCGCGATCTCACCAACGCGTGGACCGACGACCCGACGCTGGGCGTCGAAAAGCTCAGTTCCAAACCGGAACTGCAAACGATCAAGCCGTTCCGCGGCTACCCGCTGTCCTGACACTCTGAGGCACGCCGGCACCTTCGACGCGTTGCACCTCAGATTCGGCAGAGTCAAGCCCAATTGACGTTGCATTCCTGCAGCGGGCGTGCATTGCAACTACCGCGCAAGACCATGGTCTGTTCTTACACTGCCATGGTCAGACAATGGTTTTCAAATCAGCGATGGATACAAGGGTAGGACAGTTTCAAGACACCGGCGCGCGATCGATCGCGCTGGAGCAGCGCTATGCCGCGCCGAATTACGCGCCGCTTCCAGTCGTACTTGAGCGCGGCGATGGCTGTTGGCTGTGGGACGCGGCGGGACGACGCTACCTTGATTTCATGTCGGCCTATTCGGCCGTCAGCCACGGGCACGCGCATCCGCGCCTGGTGCGGGCGCTGGTCGAGCAGGCGCAGCAGCTCGCGGTGGCGTCGCGCGCCTACCACTCGACCGCCCTCGGCCCATTTCTGGCTGCGCTGGTTGACGCGGCGGACCTGCCGGGCCCGACCCGGGCGTTGCCGGCCAGCGGCGGCTGCGAATCCGTCGAGACTGCAATCAAGGCCGCCCGTCGCTGGGGATACCGCAGCAAGCGAATCGCGGCGGACCGAGCGACGATTGCGGTGGCGCGCGGGAACTTCCATGGTCGCTCGACCACGGTCGTTGGCTTCTCTACCGAGCCCGACTATCGCGCCGACTTCGGCCCGTTTGCTCCGGGCTTCCGCCATTTCGACTTTGGCGACATCGAGTCGCTTGCCGCAGTGATCGACAAGACGACCTGCGCCGTGCTGCTGGAGCCGATCCAGGGCGAGGCCGGCATCATCGTCCCGCCCGACGGGTACCTCTCCGCCGTGCGCCGCCTGTGCGACGAGCGCGGCGTGCTGCTGATCCTTGATGAAATTCAGTCCGGGCTGGGCCGCACCGGGGCGATGTTCGCCTACATGCATGAACAGGTCCGGCCGGACGGCGTCATCGTCGGCAAGGCTCTCGGCGGCGGCCTGCTGCCGGTGTCGGCATTCGTCGCGCGCGCTGCGGTGCTGGACCATATGGAACCCGGCAGCCACGGGTCGACCTTCGGCGGCAATCCGCTCGCCGCACGGGTCGGGCTGGAAGCGCTGCGGGTGATCCACGACGAACGATTGGTCGAGCGCAGCCGCGTGCTCGGTGAGCATCTGCTCGAACGTCTGCACGCGCTGCAGTCGCCGCACATCCGCGCGGTGCGCGGACGCGGGCTATGGGCGGGAGTCGAACTCGATGCGGGCCACGTCTCGGCTCGCTTCGTCGTCGAACGCATGGCCGAGCGTGGCGTGCTCACCAAAGACACGCACGAGACGGTGATCCGCTTTGCACCGCCGCTCACGATCGAACGCGAGCAACTCGACTGGGGCATCGACGTGTTCGCGGAGGTTCTGCGCGAAGTCGCTGGTGCGCCGGCGCCTGCGCGCGACTCGGCTCCGCTGGCCGCGCCGGCCCGCTGACGCGCTGAACGACGCAAGTCCCCACCATCGCCCGTGGGGATGACGCCGTCTCCCCCGGAACGGCGATCCCTGATCGGCGCTTCGTTGTCGAAACTCCAGAACAGCAATTGGAGGATCGCATGCGGGCGCTTTCAAGCGATGACGGCAGCGCAAGCGCTGTCAGGGACGCAGCGGAGTCGGCATGGGCCGTCGGTGGCGACCGAGAATTTCTCGAGCGCGAGCTTGATCGCCTGAATCACGCGGTGCAGGGCTCCGCGGCCGCGCTCGGCCAGCACCTGTCGTGGATGATTCTGACGCAGGCGTTCACGCTGAGCGCCTACATGATGCTGCTTGTCGGCGGATGGACCCTGCCGCTGCCCGGCAAACGGTGGCTTCTGCTGAGCATCGCCGCCTTTGCGCTTCTGGCCATCTGCTGCACCTACCTCGGCCTGCGCGCTGCGCGCGATCGCGTCGGACCTTTGAAATCGCATCGCCAACGGGTCGAGGAAGCGCTTGAGCGCATCGCCGCACGGCCGCCAGTTTTTGCACGCCAAGGGGGCATCACGGCACTGCTCGCGCACGGTTCGACCCGCGGTCTACCGGTGCTGCTCTGCGCCGGCTGGCTGGCACTCGGCCTGTACACGTTCGCACTGCCGCTACCTGGCGAGACGACGCGGCCGCCGGTGGCTGCCAACGAACCGCGCGCGACCGGTGTGCCAGCGCCAGCAACAAAGTCGGCACGCGCCGCCGCGGCGCCCAAGGCTGCGACTCAGGTGGAGGCACCCGTGCCCGCAGCCCCAAGCGCCGACAGTTCCGGAGACTCGCCGCTGCTCAATTTCATTCGACGCGCCGTCAACACCCCACCGGCCGTCGAAAATCAGGAGCCAATCAAGCCCTGAGCGCTTTCATCACGACGACCAGCGCGGCCTGCGCTTCTCCATGAAGGCCTGAACGCCTTCCTGCGCGGCGTTGTCGATCATGTTGCACGCCATCGTCTCGCCGGCCATCTGGTAGGCCGCCTCGACACCGGTCTCGATCTGTCGATAAAAGAGTTCCTTGCCCATCGCAATCGCGACGCGCGGCAAGGCGACGATGGCCGCAGCCAGCCGTCCAACCTCGGCATCGAGCTCGCCGGCCGGCACCACCCGGTTCACGAGCCCCCGTGCCTTTGCGGTCTCGGCGTCGATGAAGTCGCCGGTCACCAGCATCTCGAAAGCTTGCTTGCGCCCGAGATTGCGGCTGAGCGCAACGCCCGGCGTCGAGCAGAACAGGCCGACGTTGATCCCGCTGACGGCGAAGCGTGCGTCAGTCGGCGGCGACAGCAAGGTCACAGGTCGCGACCAGCTGGCAGCCCGCCGCCGTCGCGATGCCATGCACGCGTGCGATCACCGGCTGCGGCAGCCGCTGAAGCGACAGCATCAGCTTCGAGCACTGCGCGAAGAGCCGACGGTAGTAGTCGAGCGATGGTTTTGACTTCAGCTGCTTGAGGTCGTGCCCAGGGCAGAAGGCCTTGCCGCGCGCCGCGAGGACAATGACCCGTACGTCGTCGTCGCGCGCAAGCGCATCGAGTTCGACCTGCAGCGCTGCCATCATTTCTTCGGACAGCGCGTTGAACTGCTGTGGTCGGTTGAGCGTCAATGTGACGACGCCGCGCTCGTCGCGTTCGTTCAGCACGTAGGGCTCGGCGACCGCCCGCGCTTCGGGTGCGTTCATGGGGTGGACTCCTTAAACATCGATCGCGGCGGTGGATTTCGCCTGCTGCCGCAGCATGAATTTCTGGATCTTCCCGGTCGAGGTCTTGGGTAACGCCCCGAAGACCACGCGTTTGGGCAACTTGAAGCCCGCCAGATACTTGCGACAGTGGGCCAGCAGCTCGGCTTCGGTCAGCGTCGCGCCGTCCTTGAGCTCGACGAAGGCGCACGGAACTTCGCCCCATTTCGCGTCTGGCTGCGCGACGACAGCGGCAACGATGACCGCGGGATGCCGAAACAGCGCATCCTCGACTTCGATCGACGAGATGTTCTCTCCGCCGGAGATGATGATGTCCTTGCTCCGGTCCTTGATGCGCAGGTAGCCGTCGGGGTGCACGACCGCCAGATCGCCCGAATGGAACCAACCGCCGCGAAACGCCTCGTCTGTCGCCTTCTCGTTCTTCAGGTATCCCTTCATCGCAATGTTGCCGCGGAACATCACCTCGCCCATGGTTACGCCGTCCCAGGGCACCGGCTTCATCGTGTCCGGATCGAGCACCGCCACGCCCTCCTCGAGCGTATAGCGCACGCCCTGGCGGCCATTCAGCATCGCGCGCTCGCCGATGTCGAGCTTCGCCCAGGCCGGTTGCTTGGCACAGACCGTCGCCGGCCCATAGACCTCGGTCAGCCCGTAGACATGCGTCAGATCGAAACCGAGCCGGTCCATGCCCTCGATCATCGCGGCCGGCGGCGCGGCAGCCGCCACCATCGCGCTGACGTGTTGTTCGTATGCCCTGCTTCATCTCATCCGGGGCGTTGACAAGCATCGCATGCACGATCGGCGCACCGCAGTAATGAGTGACGCGGTGCTCGCGGATCGCATCGAAGACCGCCTGCGCGTCGACACGCCGCAGGCAGACGTGCGTGCCCGCCATCGCCGCGATCGTCCACGGAAAGCACCAGCCATTGCAGTGGAACATCGGCAGCGTCCACAGGTAGACCGGGTGATGCGGCATCGCCCAGACCAGCACGTTCGACACCGCGTTGGTGTAGGCGCCCCGATGCGAGTAAACGACGCCCTTCGGATTGCCTGTGGTCCCCGAGGTGTAGTTCAGCGCAATAGCGTCCCATTCGTCGTCGGGCGGACGCCACGCATGATCTTCGGATCCGGTCGCGAGGAAGTCTTCGTACGAGAGGTCACCGATCGCCGCGCCCGGCTCGCGAAAGAGCGAGTCTTCCACGTCGATGACACGCAACGACCGGGGCACAAGCGCCAGCGCCGCCTTGACCACAGGCGCGAACTCGCGATCGACAAGGATCAGTTTCGCCTCGCCATGCTGCAGCATGAAGGCGATCGATTCCGGATCGAGCCGAGTATTCAACGCGTTGAGCACTGCGCCGGACATCGGCACGCCGTAGTGCGCCTCGACCATCGCCGGCGTGTTGGGAAGCATCGCCGCGACGGTATCGCCGCGACCGATGCCGCTCTTCTGGAGTGCGTGCGCAAGTCGGCACGAGCGCGCATACACCTCGCGCCAGCTGTAGCGCAATGCGCGTCGGCCGCTGCCGTGTACCACCGCCGGAAGATCCGGGAACACTGTCGCGCTGCGTTCGACAAAACTCAGCGGCGAGAGCGCGGCATAGTTGGCCGCGTTGCGTTGAAGTCCGGTGTCGAAGATCGAGTTCGGCATTCCGCTTTCCATCAGGTATCGGCCCGCGGGGCGCAAGCCCGTCTCACTCTGACCGACCGCGCCCAGGCGTGCACCTCGAGCACGCACGCCGCGCCTAGATCTGCGCCAGGGTTCTCAGGTGCGCGCCGACGCTTCGTGCCAGTGCGCTCAGGTTGTAGCCGCCCTCCAGAGAACTGACGATCCTGCCTTCGCCGAATTCGTCCGCCACTTCCATCAGCCGCCGCGTGATGTAGACGTAGTCGGCTTCGACGAGGCCCATTTGCCCCAGATCGTCTTCGCGGTGGGCGTCGAACCCGGCCGAGACGAACAGCATCTGCGGCCGGAACGCCCGCAGCCGCGGCAGCCAGACCTCGTCGACGACCTGGCGCACCACGTCGCCCTTGGTTCCGGCCGGAAGCGGCACATTCACCATGTTTTTCGCGACGTGGTCGGTCCCGGTATACGGGTAGAACGGATGCTGGAAGAAACTGACCATCAGCACACGCTCGTCTCCGGCCAGGATGTCCTCGGTCCCGTTGCCGTGATGCACATCGAAGTCGACGACCGCCACCCGCTCGAGTCCATGCACCTCGAGCGCATGGCGCGCGCCGATCGCCACGTTGTTGAAGAAGCAGAACCCCATCGCGGCCGCCTTGCAGGCATGATGTCCGGGCGGCCGCACGGCACAGAAGGCATTCGCGAGCTCGCGCGCGATGACCCGGTCGGTCGCCTCGACGACCGCACCGGCAGAACGCAATGCAGCGTCCCAGGTGTGGGGGTTCATCGACGTGTCGGGATCGACCGAGCAGTAGCCCTCGCTGTGGTACGCTGGATTTCAGTCTGTCGATGTAGGCGGCGTCGTGCGCCCGCGCGATCGCTTCCTCGGATGCGGCCGGCGCGTCAAAGTGCTCCAGGTGGGGCGCGATCCCGGTGGAGATCAGGTGGTCGTGAATGGCCGCGAGCCGTTCCGGACTTTCGGGATGCCAGGAACCCATTTCATGCGCGGCGCAGGCACGGTGTGTGAAGAATCCTGTGTGCAGCATGTCTCCTTCCAACCCGATTTTTGTGATGCGCCGGCACGATACGAGCGCCTGAGCCAATGTTAGAGAAATTCCGCGCGACCGCCACCCAGATCGGCAGCGTCATCGTCGGCAAGAGCCTGCAGATCCGCCAGAGCCTGACCTGCCTGCTGGCCGGCGGACATCTGCTGATCGAGGACGCGCCGGGCGTCGGCAAGACAACGCTGGCGCACGCGATTGCGATTTCGCTCGGCCTGCCGTTCCGGCGCATACAGTTCACCTCCGATCTGCTGCCGTCGGACGTGATCGGGGTCTCGGTCTACGACCGCACGAGCGGCCAGTTCGCATTCCACCCGGGGCCGATCTTCACGGAAGTGCTGCTGGCCGACGAGATCAACCGCGCCAGCCCGAAGACGCAGAGCGCGATGCTCGAAGCGATGGAAGAGAGCCAGGTTTCGGTCGACGGGCTGTCGCGTCCGCTGCCGACGCCATTTTTCGTGATCGCCACGCAGAATCCGCTGTCGCAGGTCGGCACCTTTCCGCTGCCCGAGTCGCAGCTCGATCGCTTCCTGATGTGCATCAGCCTCGGATATCCCGACCGCGCCGCCGAGCGCGCACTGCTCGCGGGCGAGGCCCGCCGCGACATGCTGAAGGCGTTGCCGGCCGTGGCGCGGCCGAGCGACCTGGTGGCGGCGCAGGCCGAGGTCAAGCGCGTCTACGTGGCGGCCGCGCTGCTCGACTACGTTCAGGCGCTCATGGGACACACGCGCGCCTCCGGAAAGTACGCCGAGGGCCTGTCGCCGCGCGGCGGACTGGCGCTGCTCGCGGCCGCACGCGCCTGGGCCTGGCTGGACGGACGCAATCACGTCATCCCCGAGGACGTGCAGAACGTGATGCCGGCCGTCGCCGGTCACCGGCTGCATGCGGTCAGCCGCGACAGCAGCCGCGCGCTGCACGGCAAGGAACTTGTCACCCAGCTGATCAGCGCCGTTCCGGTACCGTAGGAGCGTCGGCGCACGGAGGTCGAGTGCGATGAGCGTCATCACGCATCCGTTGTCGATCCGCATTGGCCAGTGGATCGCGGGGCGCCACGGCCCCGAATCCGGCGCGGTGCTGCTCGACCGCCGCCGCGTCTACATCCTGCCGACCAAACCGGGCGTGCTGTTCGGCGCGGCGATGCTGGTGCTGCTGATCGGATCGATCAACTACAGCCTGCAGCTCGGCTACATGCTGACGTTCCTCGTGACCAGCATGGCAGTCGTCGGCATGCACACGACGCATTCCAATCTGGCGCAGATCGTCCTGCGCGGCGTCCGCGTCGAGCCGGTGTTCGCCGGCGATGTCGCCGTCTTCCAGATCACTGCAGCGAATCCGACGACGGTCGACCGCTTTGCGCTGCGTTTTTCATTCGCCGAGCCGACCGCTTCGACATTGGCTTTCGGTGCTTCGCCAGCGCGCCTCGCCGATGACGGCGATCTCGACCGCAGTTCCAGCGCGCGGTGACCGGAGCATCGGCGTGCCGCTGCCGGCACCGGTCCGTGGCCGGCTGCCGGCGCCACGCATCGTGATCGAGACCCGTTATCCGTTCGGCCTGTGGCGCGCCTGGGCGTACCTGACGCCGGCGCTGACCGCGATGGTCTATCCGGCGCCGGAAATCGATGCGCCGCCGCTGCCGGCGACCGGACGTCGGCGGGGGCGACGGTGTCGGCTTGGCGTCGTCGGGCGACGATTTCGCCGGCGTGCGGCCATACAGTCCCGGTGATCCGCAGAAGATGATCGCGTGGCGCCTGGCGGCGCGCAGCGACGATCTGTCGGTCAAGCAGTTCGAGGCGCAGGGCGGCGGCGAACTGCTGCTGGACTTCGACAGCCTGCCGCGCACGATGGATGTCGAGCACAAGCTGTCACGCTTGACGCGCTGGGTGCTCGATGCCGACGCGGCGCACATGCGTTACGGCCTGCGTCTGCCGGATTCGATGGTTTTCGCGAGCAGCGGGCCGCAGCATCGCGAGCCTGCCTGACGGCGTTGGCGCTGCACGAGGCCTAAGGTGAGTACGGCGTTTGCCGATCCGCCTGCGCAGCGCCGATGGAAGCGCTGGCTTGCCCCGGCGGTCCTGCTGTTCGGTCCGCAGACGTCGAGCGCGGCGCGCGAGCGCCGGGATGTGCTCGTGCTACTGCTCGCAGTCGCGCTGGTCGTCGTGCCGCACTTCGAACATCTGCCGTGGTGGGCGACGTCTGTGGTCTCGCTGTTGCTTGTCTGGCGCGTCTGGCTGACATTGGTGCAGCGGCCCCTGCCCGGCCGCATCGTCATGCTGCCGCTGCTGCTCGCGGCCGGTGGCGCGGTCTACCTGCAGCATCGCACGCTGACCGGACAGGATGCCGGGGTGACCTTCCTGATCCTGCTGATGGCGCTGAAGCTGCTCGAAATGCGGGCGCGCCGCGACATCTTCGTCGTCATTTACCTCGCGTTCTTCATCCTGCTGACGCAGTTCCTGTATGGCCAGGAGCTGCCGGTGGCCGCGATGACGGTCGCCGCAGTCGTCGCGCTGTTCTTTGTGCTGGTCAGTGTGAATCTCGACGAGGTCGACCTGCCGGCGTTGCGCAAGTTGCGTCTCGTCGGCATGACACTGTTGAAAGCACTGCCGCTGGCGGCGGCTCTTTTCGTGCTGTTTCCGCGAATCACGGGACCGCTGTGGGGCATGCCCGGCGAATCGCGCCAGGCCAACACCGGACTGTCGAATTCGATGTCGCCAGGTTCGATCAGCCGGCTGCTCGAGTCCGACGATGTCGTGTTCCGCGTCAGGTTCGATGGGCGCGTACCCGACCAGGACCGGCTCTACTGGCGCGGGCCGGTGTTCGGAACATTCACCGGCCGCACCTGGACGCCGCTGGCGCGGCGCTCGGGCGAGGCTGCCACGCTGAATATCGAAGTCGACCCACGCTCGCGGACAAGCTATGAAGTGACGCTCGAGCCGCACAAGCGCGACTGGCTGTTTGCGCTGGAAGCGCCGGCCGGCCTGCCCTCGCTCGAGAGGCTTCAAGTCACGGCTGACGCCCGAGATGCAGCTGCTGGCCGTCGGCCTGATCACCGAACGGCTGCGTTACGACCGTCCAGTCCCACACCGAGTTCCGGCTGAATCCGCAGGCCAGCGCGGCCGAGCTCAGGCCTTGGCTGGAACTGCCGGCCGGCTACAACCCGCGAACGCTGCAGTTTGCCGAGGAGATGCGCGAACATGTGGCGGGCAGCAGACCAAGCTGCACTGCCGACCGACCAGGCACTCGTCAATGCCGTGCTCGACCACTTCCGCCGCGGCGACTACACCTACACCGTCACGCCGCCGTCGCTCGGGCGGCACTCGGTCGACGAATTTCTCTTCGACACGCGGCTCGGCTTCTGCGAACACTACGCATCGGCCTTCGTCGTCCTGATGCGCGCGCTCGGCGTCCCGGCGCGCGTCGTGACCGGTTACCAGGGCGGCGAGCTGAATCCGGTCGACGGCTTTGTGACGGTCCGGCAGTCTGACGCGCACGCGTGGGCCGAAGTCTGGTTGCACGGTCGGGGCTGGATTCGGGTCGACCCGACCGGCACCGTCGCGCCACTGCGTCTTGAACGCGGCGCGGCGGAGATCGCACGGGAGTCGGGCCGCGCGCTGCAGGGGCTCGGCAGCGACGTGACTTTCCTGCGCACACTGCGCTACAACTGGGAAGCGATTCAGAACAACTGGAATCAGTGGGTGCTGTCGTATTCGCAAGAACGGCAGCGCGCGCTAGTCGAGCGCCTCGGACTCGCGCCCACCCTGGAGAACGTCGCTCTGGTACTGGCTTTCGTGATGGCGGCCCTGCTCGGCTGGCTTGCGTTCGTATCGTTGCGGCCGCGCACGGTGCGCGACCCGCTCGGCGCGGCGTACGTACAGCTGCGCGAGCGGCTGGAACGGGCCGGAGTCGCCGCGTCGGTGTCGTGCGGCCCGCGCGAACTGTACGCGCGCACGCGAGCGTGCCCTCATCGACGAGGATGTGAGGACGGCCCGCAAGCTGCTGTCGCGCTACGAGCGGCTGCGCTATGGACCCGCATCGGCGAGCGCAACCCGCACCGACGTTCGCGCGCTGCGGCGCGCGATCCAGGCGTTCAAGCCACGTCCGAATCCGCTGTGACGACGCGGCGTCGCCTGCTGCTGGCGCTGCTCGCCGGGGCTAGCCTTCCTGCACATGCACGCACCGGCTATCTCGCGCGCGACGAGGTGCAGCAGTTCATCGACGCGATGGTCGCCAGCCATGGCTTCGAGCGGGTCCGGCTCGAGCGCTGGCTGCGCGACGCGCGCTACTCCGCCACGGTCGAGCGCCTGATGCAGCCGCCGATCCCGTTTGCCCAGCGCAACTGGCTCGAATATCGCAACCGCTACATCGAGCCGGCCCGCATCGATGCGGGCCTTGCATTCTGGCGGGCACAGCGCTCTACACTCGACCGCGCCGAAGACCAGTTCGGCGTGCCGGCCGAGATCATCGTCGCGATCATCGGTATTGAGACGTACTACGGCCGCAACACCGGCAACTTCCGCACGCTGGACGTCTTCACGACGCTGACATTCGACTACCCGCGGCGTGCCGACTTCTACCGAAGCGAGTTCGAGGAATTTCTGCTGCTGGCGCGCGAACAAAAGGCCGACCCGACTCGTTTCGCGGCTCGTTCGCCGGTGCGATCGGCCTGCCGCAGTTCATGCCCGGATCGATCCGCCGCTGGGCCGTGGACTTCGACGGTGATGGCCGCATCGACCTGCTCGGCAGTCCGGCCGACGCGATCGGGTCGGTCGCCAACTTCCTCGCAGCACATGGTTGGCAGCGCGGCCAGCCGATCATGCTCGAAGTCGAGTCGGACGAAGCAACAGCCGATGCGTTTGGGCGCGGCATCCTGCCCACCACGTCCTGGTCATCGGCTCTGGCCGCCGGCGTCGTCGGCGATCTGCCGCTCGCGCTTGACACGCCGGTGCTGCTGATTGATCTGCCATTGACGGGTACGGACGGCGAGCCCACCCGGGTCTATCGGATCGGCACCGTGAACTTCAGCGCGATCCTGCACTACAACCGCAGTTACTTCTACGCCGCTGCGGTCACCGAGTTTGCAGCCGCCGTGCGCGAACGACGATCCGGCACAGGGACCGCGCGCTGATATTCGCTACTCCGCATCCGGCTGACGCGAGGGCTGCGCATCTATAAACGACGAAAGCTCCATGCAATGCTCGAAGATGCGCATCAGCGTCGGCACGTGATCGAGCCGACAGTCGAAGCGGCGGGCATTGAAGATTTGCGGAACGAGAACGACGTCGGCCAGCGTGACGACGTCCCCGAGCACGTGCCGGCCGCTGCGGCGTTCCGCCACGACCCGGCTTTCGAGCGCCGCCAAGCCCTGTTCCACCCAGTGGTGGTACCACTCGTTCTTCTTCTCCTCGCCCACACCGAGGTTGCGCACGAGATAGCGCAGCACGCGCAGGTTGTTCAGCGGGTGAATCTCACAGGCGATCGTCAGCGCAAAGGCGCGGACATACGCACGCTCAACCGGGTCGGCCGGCAGCAACGGCGGCTCGGGTCGTGTTTCGTCCAGGTATTCGATGATCGCAAGCGACTGCGTCAGCACGACCCCGTCGTCATCCAGCACCGGAATCAATGCATCGGCATTCAGCGCACGGAACTCGGGCGCGAACTGCTCGCCGCCGCTTTTCGTCAGGTGCACGGCCGCGTACTCGTACGGCAGGCCCTTCAGATTCAGCGCGATCCGCACCCGGAAAGAGGCCGAGCTGCGGAAATAGTTGTACAGCCTGAGCATGGCAGACGATGCTACCTGACGAACTGGACTGCCCAAAGCGAGAGCCCCGGCACCAACAGCAGCAGGGTCAGTCGTAACGCGTCCGCGATGAGGAACGCACCGACGCTGCGGTAGGCGCTGGCGATCGGCACATCGCGCGCCAGTGCAACGACGACGTAGACATTCAGTCCAACCGGCGGCGCGATCAGGCCGATGTTCACGACGGTCAGCAGCAGGACGCCGAACCATATGCCCCTCGCCTCGAGCGGCAGGCCATGCAAGTCGAGCTGCATGACCGCCGGAAAGACCACGGGGAGCGTCAGCAGCAGCATCGACAGCTCATCCATCACACCGCCGAGCACGATATAAAAGAGCAGTACCGCCGCTAGCACGGCAAGTGGCGGCCAGTGCAGGCCGGCGATCGCTTCGGCCGCGCGCGCCGGCATCTGCGTCAGGGCGAGTGCGCCGTTCAGCATGTCGGCACCGAGGAAGATCATGAAGATCACGCCAGAGGTTTCCGCGGTTGCCAGCAGCGCGTCGCGCACTCCGGCACCCGTCAGCTCGCGGCTCAGCAGCCCGATCAGCCCGGTCAGAACGACGCCGATCGCAGCGCCCTCGGTAGCGGTGAATATGCCGCCATAGATGCCTCCAAGCACCGTGATGAAGATGAAGACGACCGGTACGACGCCGGTCAGGGTCCGCAGGCGCTGCGGCCAGGGGACGCGCGGCTCGGCCGGACCGAGCTCTGGCCGGCGTCGCATCAGTAGCGCGATCGCGATGCAGTACAGCGCCGCCGCCAGGACCCCAGGCACCAGCGCGGCGGCGAACAGGCGGCCGATGTTCTGCTCCGCGATGATCGCGTATAGGACCAGCACGACCGACGGTGGTATCAATATGCCCAGCGTGCCGCCGGCTGCGAGTGTCGCCACGGCGAAACCCCCGTCGTATCGGTAGCGCCGCATTTCCGGCAAGGCCGCCTGTGCAATCGTCGCCGCGGTCGCGACCGAGGAGCCGCAGACCGCGCCGAATGCGGCGCTGGCCATTACCGCCGCCTGCGCCAGTCCTCCGCGCCAGTGGCCAACGAAGGCCGTCGCCGTGCGAAACAGCGCACGCGAAAGTCCCCCCTGCGTGGCAAGTTGGCCCATCAGCAGAAAGAGCGGGATCACCGACAGGTCGTAGATCGAGAATCGCGCGAAGGCAATGCCCTTGAGATAGGCCAGCAGCGCGTCAGCACCTGACAGCATTGCATAGGCCGTTGCGCCCGGGACGAACATGGCAACCCAGACCGGCACCCGCAGCGCCATCAGTGCCAGCATCGCCGCAAACAGCAGCAGCGGCACGCCGATGCTCATGCGCGCTCTTGCGGCTGCGCGTCGAAGGCCGCGATGGCCGCCGCGAGCAGCAGCGCCGGCGGCATGGGCCCGTAGGCGATCCACAGCGGCAGACCGAGCACCATCGAGGTTTCACCAGCCGAGTGCAAATCGATCAGCCCCGCGGCCGCACGCAGCGCCAGCAGGCCGAGCACCGCTGCCGCCAGCCACCGCGCCGGCCGCTCGAGCCAGCGCTGCACGGACGTCGGCGCGCGCGCGAGGAAGATGTCGACGATGAGGTGGCTGCCGTGCAGCTGGCAGTACGGGAGAAAGAGGGCGAGCGCGCTGGCGGTGCCGAGCTGTACGAGTTCGACGTCGCCGGGCACCGGCATCGCACCGAGCCAGCGTCCACCGACCGAAACGGCGGTCATCGCCGCGATCAGCAGCAGAAGGAGTCCACCCGCCAGCGCACAGAGTTTCGCCGCGCTGTGCAGCGTGTGCTGCATCGCTACGGTGCAGACGGCGCGCGCGGGGTGCTCGCCCCTGGGGCCGCCCGGCGCGCGAGCAGTCCGCGGGCGTCGGCGAGCAACGCGTCGGCGTCGATCTGCCGACGCTTGAGGTCCGCCAGCCAATCGGTGATCACCGGCTGCGCCGCTTGCTGCCATCGCGCGAGTTCCGCGGCCGGGACCACCACGATCGTGTTGCCTCTATCGAGCGCCAGTTTGCGTGCCGGCGCCGTCTGCTCGATCCCATAGCCGACCCGCCTGCTCCGACAGCGCCGCCCCCGAGTTCCGGTCGATGACGGCCCTAAGGTCCGGAGGCGAGGCTCGCATAGGTCTTCGGATTCATCGCGAAGAGGAACACGGCGGTGTAAAGCGCCGGCATGTTCGGATCGGTTTCCGTGTGGAAGCGCGCCACTTCCTGCACCTTGACCGCCGGCACCACTTCCCAAGGCACCAGCGCGCCGTCGATCACGCCCTTGCTCATCGCGTCGGCAAGGCCCGTGACCGGCATCGACACCGGCGCGGCGCCGAGAGCCGCGAGCAACTTGTTGGTCTGACGGGTCGGCGCACGCAACTTCATGCCGCGGAAATCCTCGAGCGTGCGCACCGGCCGCTCGCGGGTGTGCAGGTAGCCGGCATCGTGCACGTGCACGGCCAAGGGACGCACGTCGCGGAATTCTGACCGGCCGTGCTTCTCGTAGTACTGCCAGGCTGCGCGCGAGGCCGACTGCGCGTCGCTGATCATGAACGGCAGCTCGAACACTTCCATCGACGGGAACCGTCCGGCGTTGTAGCCAGGCAGCGTCCAGACGACATCGGCGACGCCGTCGCGCACCTGGTCGTAGAGCTGTGGTGCCGTGCCCCCCAGCTGCATCGACGGAAAGATCTGACACTTCAGCCGGCCTGAGGACTCGGCCTCGATCTTCGCGCACCACGGCACGATCAGCTTTGCATGCGTCGTCGAGCCCGTCGGCAGGAAGTGATGCACCTTGAGCGTGGTGACGGGCTGCGCCGCAGCCGCGGCCGTGATCAGGCCGCAGCACGCAAGCAACAGGTGCGCGAGCGCAACCACGATCTCAGACCACGCGGACTTGCAGCGTTCCGATGCCGGCGATGCCTCCGGCCATCAGATCCCCGGCCTTCACCGCTTCGACGCCTTCGGGAGTGCCGGCAAAGTTTCGCCCGACGCAGTAGATGCGATGCACCGGGAACAAATCGGTCGTCGCATCGATCGGAACGACGGCTTGCGCCGGCGCTGCAATCGCATAGCCCATCGGCTGTCCCCTCGCAGAATGGCAAGCGTACTACGCGTGCCCGGGACCGGTGGCGCGGGCGATCGCGCGCGACAGCAACGCCACCGGCAACATTCCGACTGCGACGATCGTCAGCGCCGGCAGCGCCGCCTCACCGAGCCGTTCGTCGCTTGCCAGTTGGAAGGCGACGACGGCCAGCGTGTCGAAGTTGAACGGTCGCAAGACCAGCGTAGCCGGCAGTTCCTTCATGACATCGACCAGCACCAGCAGTGTGGCTGCGAGCACGGACGGCGCCAGAACGGGCAGGTGCACGCGGACGAAGGTTTCCCACGGCGAACTGCCCAGGCTGCGCGCGCTGGCGTCCATCGCCGGCGTGATGCGCGCCAAGCCTGCCTCGACCGACTGGAACGCCACGGCGAAATAGCGCACAAGGTAACCGTACAGCAGCGCGAACACGCTGCCGGTCAATAGCAGGCCGGTATGCCATCCTGTCGTCGCCCGCACGATCGCATCGAGGCCGTTGTCGAAGCGCGCCAGTGGCACGAGGATGCCGACGGCAACGACCGCGCCCGGTAGCGCGTAGCCGAGGCTCATCAGACGCACTGCGGACTGCACCAGCAGTTGCGGCACGCCGCGCTCGGCGGCGCGTGCGGCATAGGCGAGGCCGAGACACGATGACGAGGACCAGCGCAGCGCCTGCCACCGCGATGCCGACCGTGTTTGAAAGCCAAGCGAAGTATCGAGGCCAATCGACAACGTCGCGCGCCGGCCAAGGAGCCGCAGCAGCAACACGACCGGGATGACAAAGCCCAGCAGCACCGGCAGCAGGCAGGCTGCGGATGCGGCGGCCGCGCGCATGCCCTTCAGTTGGGCGCGGGGCGCCGGGCGCTGACTGGCTGTCGGGGTAAAAAAACGCGCACGTCCACGCGCATGGCGTTCGAGCGCCAGGATCGCGAGCACCAGCAGCAACAGCATGGCGGCGAGCTGGCTCGCCGCGGTGCGATCACCGAGCGAGAACCACGCCCGATAAATCGCGACAGTAAATGTCTGCAGTCCGAAGTACGCGGTCGCGCCGTAGTCCGGCCAGCGTCTCCATCAGCGCGAGCAGCGCGCCCGCGGCGATAGCAGGCCGGGCCAGCGGCAGATTGACCTGCCACCAGGTCTGCCAAGGCGTGAGCCCCAGGCTGCGTGCTGCATCGATCATCGATGCCGTCCGCGACAGGAATGCCGTCCGTGCGAGCAGGTACACGTACGGATAGAGCGCGACAGAAAACACGAACATCGCGCCCGGCACCGAACGGATTTCTGGGAAACCAGTAGTCCCCTCGTTGCCACGCGAACGCATCGCGCAGTGCGGACTGCAGCGGGCCGGAATACTGCAACGCATCCGTGTAGGCATAGGCGACGATGTACGCAGGCATCGCGAGCGGCAGCAATAACGCCCAGTCGAACATACGTCGGCCCGGAAATTCGCAGGTGGCGCTGATCCAGCCGACGGCGGCGCCGATCACGACGACGCCGATTGCCACGCCGCAACTCAAAAGCAGCGTCTCCAACAGCGCTGCCGGGATGACCGTAGCGGCGAGGTGACGCAAGGTTTCGGCCGACCCCGCAGCGCCGACGAAGCTCGCGAAGATGCTCGCCACCGGCAGGCCGACCAGTGCGGTGCAGACAAGCGCGAGCACCAGCGCGCGGCGGACCGGGCCACGGGCGAGGCTGGCTCGGCCCGGGAGAAGACGCCAGTGTTCGCCCGCGCTGCGCTCGTCCGCTCAGAAAACCCTCCGATCAGTACGGAGTCTAAATGCAAATGAGAACTAACCGCATTTAAGCTACACTGAATGCGATGAGCGCACCGCCCGCTCCAGCCCTGTTAGTCATCGACGACCTTGCGGTCGCCTATGCCGACGGCGGACGTGTCCTGGAACATCTGGCACTGGAACTGGCGCAGGGCGAGATCGGCTGCCTCGTGGGCAGCTCCGGCTGTGGCAAGACGACACTGCTGCGCGCCGTCGCGGGATTTCTCCCGGTGGCGCGCGGAACGATAGAAATCGACGGGGTCGTGGTGTCGGGACCGCACTTCACCGCACCGCCCGAGAAACGCGGTGTCGGGCTGGTCTTCCAGGACTATGCGCTCTTCCCGCATCTGCGGGTGACCGATAACGTCGCATTCGGACTGCGCGGCTGGGCCGCCGGCGCGCGCCGGGCCCGCGTTCAGGAAATGCTCGAGCTCGTGAACCTCGCGGCGGAGGCGCAGCGCTATCCGCACGAGCTTTCGGGGGGTCAGCAGCAGCGGGTTGCGCTCGCGCGTGCCTTGGCACCCCGCCCCGCGCTGTTGCTGATGGACGAACCGTTCTCGAGCCTCGACGTCGAATTGCGGCAGAGACTCGGACAGGAGGTGCGCCGCATCCTGAAGGCCAGCGGAACCACGGCGATCCTCGTCACGCATGACCAGCAGGAGGCCTTTGCGATCGCCGATCGCGTCGGCGTGATTCACGAGGGGCGACTCGAGCAGTGGGACCGACCGTACGAGCTCTACCATCGGCCGGCGACGCGCTACGTTGCGGATTTCATCGGCCAGGGCGTGTTCCTGCCGGCGCAGGTGCTCTCGCCGCGCGATGTCGAAATCGAACTCGGTGAACTGCGTGGCGACATTCCGCTGCCGTGCCAGCAAGGTTGCGCGACATGCGGCAAAGGGTGTCACGTCGACGTGCTGCTGCGGCCGGACGACGTCGTGCACGATGACGCGAGCCCGCTGAAGGCCGAAGTGCTCCGCAAGATCTTCCGCGGCGGGGACTTCATCTACACGCTGCGGCTCGACAGCGGCCGCGAGGTGCTGGCTCTGGTGCCGAGTCACCATGACCACGCGATCGGGGAGTTGATCGGCATCCGTCTCGACGCCGATCACGTCATCACGTTTCCCGCGGCCGATCCTCACCAGAACGCGCAAGCGCGTTAGTCGCCTGTCCGCAGGAGGACGCGCCGCTGGCGATTACTTGCGCTTGCCGCCCAGCAGTGCCGCGACACGGCCGCCGGGACGGCGCGCCGGCAGTCCGGCCGGATCGCCGCCAGGCGCCGGTGCTG
>CAVPPW010000032.1:0-78283 GCA_963707445.1 uncultured beta proteobacterium
CCCAACGGTTGACTGGCGTCTTGCATGGCGCTGGAATCAGCGACCGGCCAGCGGGTTCAGCAGCACGCGCTCGCCGTCGCTCAGGCCTGCCAGCACTTCGACGCCGCCGTCGGCCACCGCGCTGCCGAGGCGGACTTGCCGCAACTGGGGTCGTCCGTCGGCTGCAATGACATTGACCGCAGTGAGTTCCCCGCGGCGGATCAGTGTCGAGTCCGGCACTACGAGCTTGCGTGTGCGGCCGATCGGAACGAGGATCTTCGCCGCGGCACCCGGGGTCACTCCCGGGGTATCGCCGAAAGGCAGGTCGGCGCGGATCTGCGTGGATAGCAGACGGGCGTCGGCGGCTGGAAGGATCGTGACCCGCGTCGCAGTGAGCGTGCGACCGAGTTGCGGCAACTCGACCGTGGCCCGCGTTGCGCCCGCGGTCTTCGGGCAGCACGAACTGCGGCAGATTGCCCACGGCGCGCAGGGCTGACGGATCGTGCACGGCCACGACACCGCGTCCGGGGGCGGCGATTTCGCCAGGCTCCATCAGCCGTCGTGTCACGACGCCGTCGATCGGTGACCTGAGCTCGGCATACGTGCGCGCGGTATCGGCCTGCGCATTGCCTGCCCGTGCCGCATCGGCCGCCGCCTTGGCCGCCTTGAAGTTCGACTCAGCCTGGTCAAGCGCGGCGCGGCTGACGAAGTTCTTGTCGAGCAGGCTCTGGGTCCGCTCGAGATTCAGGCGTGCCTGTGTCAGCTGGGCATCGGCCTGGGCCACGCTGGCCCGCCCCGCGGCCACCTGGGCGTCGGTCTCGCGCGTATCGATGCGTGCCAGCACCTGGCCCTTCTTCACCCGGTCACCCGCATCGACCAGAATCTGGGTCACCGCGCCGGACAGCTGGGCCGCGACGGTCGCCTGCCGCACGGCTTCGATGACCGCGTCGGCCGCGTAGACGTCGTCGACGTCCTTCATGCGCACCTCGACCGTCGTCGCGGTGCCGGGGCGCGCGACCGCGTTGCCATTGTCGGCATGTGCGACTGCTGCGCTCGCCAGCAGCAACAGGGTCATCGAGACCCGGCCGGAATGAAGCAGTGCGTTGACCGCGGAGAGCAGGGTAGTCATCGGCGTGGTGCGTGCGCCGTTCTGGCGAACGACTTGGTGCCGCGGGGTTTGGCGCCGAGCAGTGAGTACGGGATACGGCGACGGAGCGGGCCGGACCGCCGCGGAACGAGGCCGGCGCAGCCCCGGGCTCCAAGGGACCCGGTGACCGCAGGTGCAACCGCGCTCGCACTGGCAAGGCGGACGGGGCAGTCGATGGCGCCGACGATCATTTGAGTCGTGTACTCCGAGTGATTCCGAGGCTCCGGACCCAGCGGGCCCGCTTTCAGATCGGGAGCGAGTTTAGCAGAAAAATTACATACCCCCTAGGGTATATTTGTGCGGATTGACCTGACGCAAGGGCCATAGCGCGGCGGGCGGCGCGCGTCGGCGGCGCGCCGGTTCGGCACGACCGGAAACTCAGGCGAGCGGAGTGGCGGCTGCGCGCGATCCGTGACTGAAGTCGGGGAACGATGTGGTCGCTGCCACCGGTTCGTAGAAGCGGCCGCGCAGAATCAGTCGGCGGTGGGCCGCCGAGTCGGTGAACGCGGACCGGTCATGCAGCACGTTGTTGCAGACGAGCCCCATCCCGGGCTCGAGCCGCAGCCGCAGCACGCGCGGATCGGTCTCCAGCAGTTGCAGCAGTGCCGCGGTCGCCGCGTGCACGGCCGGATCGTCCTTCCACGCGATGCTGCGCGTCCGCGCCGTGTAGCGCATGTGCAGCCGGCCGTCGGCAGTGACGGTAAAGACAGGCCCGCTCTGGTCGCCACGCGCAACCTCGCCTTCCTCCGAGCGTGCCGGGATCGTCATTGCGTCGTCCTGCATCAGTGCGGCCACGTACGCCGGGTCGGCGTCACGCAGCGCGATGTAGGCCAGCTCGTGGTCGAAGACCCGGTTCTCCCCGCCCTGCTCGGCGCGCTCCACGCAGTGCAGGATCATCGCGCGGATGCGGCGCTCGGGCGGGTTGTAGTAGCCGTCGGTGTGCCAGCGGATCGCACGATTGGTGTACGGAATGAATCCGCTGCGCGGGCCGGTGTCCGTGGCGGCCAGATGGTGTGATGCCGTCGTCATCCGCCAGGTAGTTGACGTCCAGAGTGTGCAACCCGAGCTGGGCGCCGATCTGCCGTGGCACGTCGGACGAGCCGTCACTGCGGGGCGGTGCCGCGTACACGGCCATGTTGGCCCGTTCACAGCGCTCGGCCAGTGCACGTCGTTCGGCAGTCGACAATTTCGTTGGGTCCGAGACCGCAACGAGCAGCTCAGCGGTCGTTGCCGGGGCCGTGGCGAGCTTGCGGTCGCGCCAGGCGCGATAGGCGCCGTCGTTGGCAAGGTCGAAGGGACTGGCCGCGCCCACGCCTACTCCGGCGGTATCGGGTCGTCGAGCGGTGCGTCGACCTGCGGCATCTCCGGGAACGGACCCGCGTCGGCCGCGTCGGCGTCTTCCGCGGGCGCTGCAAGTGATCGAACCGGCCGTGCCGACGACGTTGTCCATCACGCGGCGCAGCGTCGTGACCGCATCCGGTGCCTCGATCGTCATGACCTGGTCGGTCACCCAGGCCCGGTCGCGCTCGGCGACGACGCCGAGCAGCGCGTGACCCGCGTAGCGCAGGAAGGCGAAGTCCGGACCGTTCGCTTCGTCGAAGCCGAAAGTTGCGTAGTCGTCGGCACGCGCGTTGAAGCGGTCGATGAAGCCGCGCCGGATCGAGTCGGCATCGGTGCCGAGCAGGCGCGATTCGTTCTCGGCCAGCAACTCGGCCAGTCGACGAACCATCGAGACGGTGAAGACGCGGCGCTCCGGCAACGGCAGGCGTGTGAAGGCGAAGCGGTCGGCGACGTGGATCAGGAACACCATGTACTCGCCAAGAACATCGAAATACTGCGGGCTCGCTTCGATCTCGAAGTCCGCATCGCGCATGCGCTTGATCGTCTGCAGGCCGAGCCGCCAGGTGGTGAACGCCGCAACGCTGGCGAGCGTCGCAGGATCGCGCGCCTTGTCCTTGGCGAAGAAGCGGCTCTTGGTCCGCCGCAATACGGTGCTCACCGGAGCCTCGTGAATCGTGGGGTCAGTAGCCGCCCTTGCCGAACGGCTTGGGCAGGCCGGCGACGCGCACGCCCTGCTTGGCCGGACCGCCCGGGAAGAGGTCGTACAGCGTCTTGCTGTCGTGGTGCGGCAGCAGTTCGGTGATTTCCTTCAGCATGTTGCGGAAGTTCGGCGTTTGGCCGATGCTCCCGGTACTGGTCGCGCAGATACCCGATCACAGCCCAGTGGTCCTCGGTGAGCGCGATGCCCTCGGCCGCGGCAATGACGCGGTCGGGACCTCGTCCGCGTAGTTCGCCTCGAGCAGGTAGCCCTCCTCGTCGCACTCGATGGATTCACCGTTGATTTCGTAGGCCATATTGCTTTCCCCTTACTCCCTGCACAGATAGAACTCGAACTCCCCCGACGCGGTTTCGTAGCGGTCCACGAGACGCACGCTGCTGTTTCGGGTCCATGCATCCACGTCTTCCGGAACGCCGGGACAGTTGCTGACCAGCACCAGCACCTCGCCCGTCCGCATGCCGTCGAGCAGGCGGCGCGCTTCGGCAATCGGGCCCGGGCAGGTGACGCCACGAAGGTCGAGCACGACGTTGCCCGGCGACGGGGCGGTAGCGAGGCCGCGGCGGATCGTGAACGCCGTGCGGCGCCCGTTCAGCGGTTCGGTCGCAATAACCTCGTGCCCGGTGAGGTCAGCCCAGGCACGCAGGTCGTCGCTGGTTCCGGGGCAGTCGGAAATCAGCACCATGTGCTGACCGTCGGGCAGGTCGTCCAGGATCTTCTTGGCACCGAGGAGTGGCAGCGGGCATGAAAGGCCCGTCATGTCGAGCCGTACGGCCGAAGAAGTGTTTGAAAGCATTGCGGCGCTCCGAGCAAGTGCGGAAGGGTGAGCCACCGTCACGGCCATTCGCGGGAGCCTACCGCGGCGACCGACTTGTGAGGCACGAACAGGCCGCAGCCGAGCTTGCGCTGCTGGCCGATGCCGTGTTCCTGCGCACGCAGCGAATCCGTTGGCGACAGCCCGTGCAGCATCAGGCTGAAACCGACTGCGGTCTGGTGCGCATCCAACCTGAGTTCGCCGCGCCGGCCGACGATCGTGTCGCAATCGATCGCCAAGGCAGTCAGTTCCGCAGCGACGTCATTCACGAACGCGGCTTCGTCCTGCGCGCCCGTCACGACCAGCCGCGCGTGCAGCACCGGGTAGGGCAGCAGATCGCGCCGGCTTACCCGGCCGATGTGCAGCGGAGCGGGAAGCCCGATGTCGGCGCCCTGCAGCGCGGTGCAGGACGCGGCCCGATGCTCTGGCACGCGCAGAACGATGCGGGTGCGTCCGCCGACCAGCATGCCGTCGGGGCAGGGCGTCAGTCCGCGTATCGGGTGCACGCCCGCGAGGGGTTCCTCCTCGAGCCACGGCAGCCGCGCGGCGAGCGCGCGGTACAGCGCGGCCGGATAGTCGCGATCGATGATGCTGCCCGCGACGTCAAAGGCGAAGTCCAGCGTGGTGCTCACGATGACTCGGCCGGGGTTGGCCGCGACTGGCTCCAGCCGAGCATCGCCTCGCCCCACGTCGCGGCCGTGCTGGCGTCGATGTCGAATACCGTGAACCGGCGACCCTCGCGGATACGGATCCGCAGCAGGCTCAGGCCGCCATGCCGATAGTCGATCTGCTGCAACTCGATGTCCTGACCACCCAGCGGGGCGTGCAGTCGGGTCAGCGGCGTCACGCTGAGCTTGTCATCCGGGTCAGTCACGTCCATGGTCGTCGTTTCCAGGGCGCGGTTCTTGCCGCTCCACGCCGCATTGACTCTACGCAATGATTCCACGCAGTGACTCTATAGTCTGCACACATTGCATGCCGCCATTACTCCGGTCGGCAGCCTACCCCTCCCATTGGGGTTATACGGCTAATCATCGCGGGTGATGGTTGCACAGCGCAGCGCGACTTAGGATCGCCGGGCGAAAACAGTGGAGCGGCCGGCCCAGGAGGGGCGGCAAGCTTTGCGGCGGCACACTCGACCTGGCGCACCGCCGTCGCCGACCCTATCAATCGGACCATCGACCCGGAGGCCGAAACCCATGGCAAAGCCGATGCACGAAACCCCGATGCTCAACGAGCTCGAGAGCGGACCATGGCCCAGCTTCGTGACCGGGCTGAAGCGGCTGGCGAAGGACAAGGACTACATGGTCGACCTGCTCGGCCAGCTCGAGACGTCCTACAAGACCCGCAAGGGCTACTGGAAGGGCGGCACGGTCAGCGTGTTCGGTTATGGCGGCGGCGTGATCCCGCGTTTTACCGAGCTGAAGGACGAGAGCGGCAAGGCGATGTTTCCCGACGCGGCCGAGTTTCACACGCTGCGCGTGATGCCGCCGCCCGGCATGCACTACTCGACCGACATCCTGCGCAAGCTATGCGACATCTGGGAGGAGCACGGCTCCGGACTGATCGCCTTCCACGGCCAGAGCGGCGACATCATGTTCCAGGGGGTCAAGAGCGACAAGGTGCAGGACGCCTTCGACGCGATCAACGAGGCCGGTTTCGACCTGGGCGGTGCGGGACCGGCGGTGCGCACCTCGATGTCGTGCATCGGTGCGGCGCGCTGCGAGCAGTCGTGCTACGACGAGGCGAAGGCGCACCGCACGGTGCTGAACAGCTTCCTTGACGACATCCATCGCCCGGCGCTGCCGTACAAGTTCAAGTTCAAGTTCTCCGGCTGCCCGAACGACTGCATGAACTCGGTGCAGCGCGCGGACCTGGCGATCATCGGCACCTGGCGCGACAACATCCGCACCGACGAGGTACTGGCGAAGAAGTGGTTCGCGAAGCACGGCATGAACGAACTGGTGAACGACGTCGTGGCGCGCTGCCCGACCAAGGCGATCCAGATCAAGGAGATCAAGGACGTCCGCAAAGACGCGAAGATCTCCAGCGTGGCGGTCAACGACACCCAGGCACTCGAGATCGACAACCAGGACTGCGTGCGCTGCATGCATTGCATCAACGTGATGACCGGCGCACTGGCGCATGGAACCGACACCGGCGCCACGATCCTGTGTGGCGGCAAGCGCACGCTGAAGATCGGCGACCTGATGGGCACGGTGATCGTGCCGTTCATGCGGCTGGCGAACGACGAGGATCGCGAAAAGCTGGTCGACCTGGGCAAGCGCATCGTCGACTTCTTCGCCGAGAACGCGCTCGAGCACGAGCGCATTGGCGAGACGATCGAGCGCATCGGCCTGGTGCATTTCCTGGAAGGTGTCGGCCTGGAGGTCGATCCGAACATGATCTCGGCGCCACGCACGAACCCGTACGTGCGCATGGACGACTGGGATGAGGAAGTTGCCAAGGCGCAGGCGCGTCAGAAGGCAGCCTAAGGGGACCGAACATGACGCAAGTGGAAGCACCGACCAAGGCAGCGCCGGCCAAGGCGCCGACACCCCGCCGCGCCGTCGAAAGCGGCGTTCCGGACAACACGCAGTTCCTGCATCCGCTGATGCTGAAGAACTACGGCAAGTGGAAGTACCACGACCGTCCACGGCCCGGCGTGCTGCACCACGTGGCGCACTCGGGCGACGAGCTGTGGACCGTGAAGGCGGGCACGCAGCGGCAGATGGACGTGTGGACGATCCGGAAGCTCTGCGACATCATCGACAAGTACGGCGAGAAGCAGGTCCGCTTCACGATCCGCAGCAACGTCGAGATCGGCGTGTCGAAGTGGGAGAAGGTCGAGCCGCTGATCAAGGCTCTGGAAAGCGCGGGCTTCCCGGTCGGCGGCACCGGCAACTCGGTGTCGATGATCGCGCACACGCAGGGCTGGCTGCACTGCGACATCCCGGGCACCGACGCCTCGGGCGCGGTCAAGGCGCTGATGGACGACCTGATCGTCGAGTTCAAGCGCGAGGAGATGCCCAACCGGGTGCACCTGTCGACCTCGTGCTGCGAAATCAACTGCGGGGGCCAGGCCGACATCGCGATCATCGTGCAGCACACCAAGCCGCCGAAGATCAATCACGATCTGGTGGCGAACGTCTGCGAGCGTCCCGCCGTCGTCGCGCGCTGCCCGGTGGCGGCGATCCGCCCGGCGCTCGTCAACGGCAAGCCGTCGCTTGAAGTCGACGAGAAGAAGTGCATCTGCTGCGGCGCCTGCTACCCCCCGTGCCCGCCGATGCAGATCAACGACCCGGAGCACTCCAAGCTGGCGATCTGGGTCGGTGGCAAGAACTCCAACGCGCGCGGCAAGCCGACCTTCATGAAGATGGTCGCCTCGGGACTGCCGAACAACCCGCCGCGCTGGCCGGAAGTCAGCGAGGTCGTGCATGCGGATCCTGCGCGTCTACAAGGAAGATGCGCGCTCGTGGGAACGCATGGCCGACTGGATCGAGCGCATCGGCTGGCCGCGCTTCTTCGAGAAGACCGGGCTGACGTTCACCAAGCACCTGATCGACGACTGGCGCGGCTCGCGAGCCAACCTGAACGCGTCGACCCACATCCGCTTCTGAGGCGGACACGTGAAGATCGCCGTCCTCGTCAACGAGGGACCGTATCAGCATCAGGCCAGCGATTCGGCCTACCTGTTCTGCCAGGCGGCGATCGCCAAGGGGCACGAGATCCAGCGTGTGTTCTTCTATCACGACGGGGTCAACAACGCGACGAAGTACACCGAGCCGCCGCAGGACGACCGCCACATCGTCGCGCGCTGGAGCAAGCTGGCCGAAGCACCACAAGGTCGATCTGGTGGTCTGCGTGGCGGCAGGCCTGAGGCGCGGCCTGGTCGAGGATACGCTGGCGCCGGGTTTCCGGATCTCCGGCCTGGGCCAGTTGATCGATGCCGGCATCAAGGCCGAGCGCCTTGTCATCGTTCGGGGACTAGCGAGCTCGAAATGGCCAAGAAATTCATGCTGGTCAACCGCAAGGCGCCGTATGGCTCGATCTATGCGCTCGAAAGCCTCGAGGTCGTGCTGATCGCGGCCGCGTTCGAGCAGGACGTGTCGGTGGTGTTCGTCGACGACGGTGTCTACCAGCTGAAGAAGGGCATGCAGACCAAGGCGATCGCGACCAAGAACTTTTCGCCGACCTATCGCGCGCTCGAGGACTACGACATCGACAAGCTGTACGTCGAGGCCGAGTCGATGGCCGCGCGCGGGCTGACGCCGGATGACCTGGTCGCCCCGGTCAAGGTTGTCGACGCGCGCCACGCTGGCCGGCCTGATGGAGCAGCAGGACGTGGTGCTGAGTTTCTGAGTTACCGGGACCGACGATGCTGCACATCCTGAACAAGTCGCCGCTGGAGAAAGTCGACGCTCGACACCGTGCTGCGCCTGGCGAAATCCGGCGCGCTGCTGCTGATCGAGGACGCCGTCTACGCGGCCACGCGCGGCAACGCCGCCGAGCCGAAGGTGCGCGAGGCGATGACGAAACTGCAGGTCTACGCGCTCGATGCCTGATCTGCAGGCGCGCGGCATGGCCGATCGCCTGATCGATGGCGTCAGCCGCGGTCGACTACGAGGGCTTCGTCGACCTGGTCGTCGAACACCCCAACTGCCAGTCGTGGCTGTAAGGTCACGACTGTTACAACGAGATTCATCACGCGCAATTGCGGACTAGCGAGGAGGCACTGATGCCGACAATCGAAGCAGGCGGAAAGACGTTCGAAACCGACGAGGAAGGCTACCTCGTCAATCTGGCCGACTGGAACGAGGAGATCGCCAACGAGATCGCCAAGCAGGAAAGCATCGAGATGTCGCGACAACCACTGGGAGGTGGTCAATTTCCTGCGCAAGTACTACGAGGAGTACCAGATCGCTCCGGCGGTCCGGGTGCTGACCAAGGCGATCGGCAAGACCCTCGGCGCGGAGAAGGGCAACAGCCAGTACCTGTACGAACTGTTCCCGTACGGCCCGGCCAAGCAGGCGTGCAAGATCGCCGGTCTGCCGAAGCCGACCGGCTGCGTTTAGCGATTCAGGCGAAGCGGGCGCGGCTACGCGCGCTCCGCCGGGATCAGCAGGATCAGCTGTGTCTGCCGCCGGCATCGTCGTTCGCGCTTTTGTTCTATGTCGCCACCGCGGTGCTGGTCGGCGGCCTCGTGTGGCGTATCGCCGACTATGCGCGCACTCCGGCGCCGCTGAAGATTCCCACCACGCCGGCGCCGATCACGCGCGGCGGCGTGGCGCTGCGGATGGCGCGCGAAGTCATCTTCTTCGAGAGCCTGTTCAAGGGCAGCCTGTGGACGTGGCTGTTCGGTTGGCTGTTCCATGCCAGCCTCGCGCTGGTTCTGGCGCGGCACCTGCGCTACTTCACTGAACCGGTGTGGGGCTGGGTCGTGCTGGTGCAGCCGCTCGGCATCCTGGCTGCCTTCGGCATGCTGGCGGGTCTCGCGGGACTGCTGGCGCGCCGGGTGCTGGTCGATCGTATCCGCTACATCTCGACGCCGTCGGACTACCTGATGCTGGTGCTGCTCGGGCTGATCGCGGCGTCCGGGCTGCTGATGAAGTACGTGGTCCGCACCGACGTGGTTGCGGTCAAGGCCTACTTTCTCGGGCTGATGCACCTTGACTGGCAGCCCCTGCCCGCCGATCCCGTCCTGTATGTGCACCTCGGCACTGGTCGCGGCACTGATGATCGTGTTTCCCGTACTCCAAGCTGCTGCATGCGCCCGGCGTGTTCTTCTCGCCGTCAGCGCAACCAGGTCGATAACCCGCGCGAGGCGCGCCACCTGGCGCCGTGGGCGGCGCGTGCTGACGACCGGAGCTGAACGATGGCAGCCGAAGTCAAGGCACCACCGCCTGCGCGAATTCCCGTCGCCGCCGCCGATCCTCCCGGGCGCGATGGAGAAGTCGCGGCCGTACGTCGCCAGCGACAAGATCCAGCAGG
Organism: uncultured beta proteobacterium; assembly: GCA_963707445.1. Taxonomy (GTDB): domain Bacteria; phylum Pseudomonadota; class Gammaproteobacteria; order Burkholderiales; family Burkholderiaceae_F; genus JALORV01. The sequence continues at coordinate 9,988 of CAVPPW010000032.1, forward strand.
CGATCGGCTTTCCCGGCGAGCTGACCGAAGGGTGGGAACAGCGCGCGATCGACGCACATGGGCGACGCTGCTCGGCAAGTACCGCTCGCTGAAGGTCTTCATCGATTCGTGCGTGCACTGCGGGGCGTGCTCGGACAAGTGCCACTACTACATCGGCACGCAGGACCCGAAGAACATGCCGGTGGCGCGCCAGGACCTGATGCGCAGCGTCTACCGGCGCTACTTCACGCTGCCCGGCAAGCTGTTCCCGAAGCTCGTTGGCGCGCGCGATCTGACCAAGGAAGTGCTCGACGAGTGGTACACGTACTTCAACCAGTGCTCGGAGTGCCGGCGCTGCTCGGTGTTCTGTCCGTACGGCATCGACACGGCCGAGGTGACGATGGCGGGACGCGAGATCCTCGACGCGCGTCGGCTACGGACAGAAGTACAGCGAACGAGATCATCGGCAAGGTGCACAGGATCGGCAACAACCTCGGGCCTGCCCGGCCCGGCGCTGGCCGACACGCTGACCGGGCTCGAAGAGGACATCAAGGAGGAAACCGGTGTCGACGTGCGCTTGCCGCTCGACGAGGCCGGCGCCGAGGTGCTGCTGGTCACGCCGTCGGCGGACTTCTTCGCCGAGCCGCACGTCGACAGCCTGATCGGGTACGCCAAGGTGTTTCACGCCGCCGGCATCCGCTGGACGCTGTCGTCGAAGGCTTCCGAGGCCGGCAACTTCGGACTGTTCATCGGCAACTACGAGCAGTTGCGGGCAATCGCACTGCGCATTCGCGAGGCGGCGCTCGAACTCGGCGTCAAGCGCATCATCGTCGGCGAGTGCGGCCATGCGTGGCGCGTCGCCTACAGCTTCTGGAACACGCTGGTCGGCATCGGTGCCGGCGGCGAGGATCCGTTCGCGCGTGCAGCTGCAGAGCCAGCTCGACCTGCGTTACCGGCAGCCGATGCACATCTGCGAGTTCACCTGGGACCTGATCGAGCGTGGCGCGCTGAAGTTCGACAAGGAAGCCAACGATCATCGCGTCGTCACGTTCCACGACTCGTGCAACGTGGCGCGCGGCTCGCGCATGGGCGATCACGCGGGCGGTCAGTTCGAGATCCCGCGCGCGATCATCCGCGCGGTGGCCAACAAGTACGTCGAGATGGCGCCTGACACGACGCACGAGAAGACCTTCTGCTGCGGTGGCGGCGGCGGGCTCCTGACCGACGAACTGCTCGATCTGCGCGTCAAGGGTGCGCTGCCGCGCATGGAGTCGCTGCGCAGCGGTGGCCGACGAGCACGGCGTGAACTTCATGGCGACGATCTGCGCCATCTGCAAGGCGCAGTTCACCAAGGTACTGCCGTACTACGGATTCAAGATGAACATGGTCGGTGGCGTGCACCAGCTGGTGAGCACGGCGATTCGCCTCGGCACGCCGCACTGAAACTCATGCATCGGAGAGCACGATGTCGACAACCGCTGATACCACCACCACTCCGCTGACCTTCCGCCGCTACAAGGATGGCGACCACGAGTGGAAGGATCTGCACCAGAAGATCTTCAACGCCGACCACTCGCACAAGTGCCCGACCTACATCCAGTCGACGCCGCCGTGCCAGGGCAGCTGCCCGTCCGGCGAGGACATCCGCGGGTATCTGAACATCGTGCGCGGCATCGAGAAGCCGCCGGTGGGCAAGGATGGCAAGCCACGATGTCCTGGCAGGAGTACGCCTGGCGGCGGCTGACCGAAGCCAATCCGTTCCCGTCGATCATGGGCCGCGTCTGCCCGGCGCCGTGCGAGACCGGCTGCAACCGCAACGAGGTCGAGGATCACGTCGGCATCAACTCGGTCGAGCACTATCTCGGCGAGTGGGCGATCCAGAACAAGCTGAGGTTTTACGGCGCCCGAGCAGCGCACGGGCAAGAAGGTCGCGGTGATCGGCGGCGGGCCGGCCGGGCTGTCGTGCGCCTATCAGCTCGCACTCAAGGGCCATGAGGTCACGATCTTCGACGAGCGCGAGTACCTCGGCGGCATGATGCGCTACGGCATCCCCGGCTTCCGCACGCCGCGCGAAGTGCTCGACGCCGAGATCCAGCGCATTCTCGATCTCGGCGTCAAGGCGCGACTGAAGTGCCGCGTCGGTACCGACGTGACGCTCGAGCAGTTGCGCCAGGATTTCGACGCGATCTTCCTCGGCATGGGGGCGCAGGCCGGCCGCGCGCTGCCGATCGCCGATGCCGAGGCGTCGAACGTCGTCACCGCCACCTCGTTCCTGCGGGCGTTCAACGACGGGCGGCTGCGCCATGTCGGCAAGCGCGTCGTGGTCGTCGGCGGCGGCGACACGTCGATCGACGTCGCGACCGTGGCGCGGCGCCTCGGCCACATCGAGCACGCCAAGCCGACCGACTTCGAAGGCGCGATCGCCGGCCACATGGCGCACGATGTCGCGGAGATCTCGGTCAAGCAGGGCGCCGAGGTCACGCTGACGACGGTGTTCGCCGTCGACCGCATGCAGGCCAACAAGCACGAGGTCGAGCAGGCGCAGGCCGAAGGCATCGACATCCAGGGCAGCCTGGCGCCGGTGGGCATCGTGCGCGGACCCGATGGTCGCGCGACCGCGCTGCGACTGGCAGAGTGCGAGGCCAAGATGGTCGGCCCGCGGCTCGAGATCAAGGTCAAGGAAGGCACCGAACGCGACATCCCGGCCGACCTGATCGTCTCGGCGATCGGGCAGGCCGTCGACTTCACCGGACTCGAAGAGTTCGACAACGGCAAGGGCGCAGTCGGGGCGGACCGCAACTACCAGGTCAGCGGCAAGCCGGGCGTTTTCGCCGGCGGCGACGTGCTGCGGCCACATCTGCTGACCACCGCCATCGGCCACGGCGCGATTGCGGCCGAGGGCATCGACCGCTTCCTCGCCGACGAGGAACTCGAGAAGCGTCCGAAGATCGACGTGCACCAGTTCGACCTGATGCGCAAGTACGTCGAGAAGGGTGTCACGCTGCCCGATGTCAAGGAGCCGCTGCGCGGCACCGACAGCGCGCCGCGGCGCGGTCCACAATTTCGACAACCGCTCCGACCGCTACGTGATCCCGCACGGCGCGCTGTTCCTCGGGCACTTCGGATTCGCGTCGCGCAACAAACGGCGGTTTGTCACGCTGTCCAAGGAAACCGCGCTCGGCAACTTCGAGGAGCGGCTCGATGTCCTGGACGAGCAGCAGGCGGTGGCGGAGGCGAAGCGCTGCATGAGCTGCGGCCTGTGCTTCGAGTGCGACAACTGTGTCGTCTACTGTCCGCAGCTGGCGGTGAAGAAGGTGCCGAAGAAGGAAGCCGACGACCGGCCGTTACGTCTTCACCGACTACGACCGCTGCGTCGGCTGCCACATCTGCGCCGACGTCTGCCCGACCGGTTACATCCAGATGGGCCTCGGGGAGTAGCGGGTCGATGGCGTGCGGCGCGTCCCATCGGCGTGCGGTGGCGCTTGCCGCCGGCATGGCCGTTGCGCTGCTTGCGCTCGCCGCGCCGTCCATGGCGCGTGCCGAAGGCTCGCGGGTGCCGCTGCCAAGCATCACCGTGGATCGCAGTACGAAGTGCGTGGCACCGCCCGACGTCATGCGCCGGACGCACATGGAGATGCTGAAGCACCGGCGCGACAGGACCGTGCATCAGGGAGTCCGTGGCGGCGACGAAAGCCTGAACCGGTGCCTGTCGTGCCATGCCGACAAGACGACCGGCGCGGCGGTCGGGGCACCCGATGCCTTCTGTCAGTCCTGTCATGACTACGCCGGCGTCAAGCTCGACTGCTTCGAATGCCACCAGGGGCGCCCGGGCGCACAGGCAAAGCTGCGCGAGGTCGCGGAAGTGAACGAGGCGCGACGCTCCGGTGACGCGTCGCGCGCTGCTGGCCGGCGCGGCGGCCGCGCTGGCGGGCGTCACGCTCGCGCCGGGCATCCGACTGATCGAGGTTGCGCAGGCCGCGCCCGAGCCCGGCAAGCCGGTGACCTCGAAAGTGCGCTGGGGCCTGCTGATCGACGCGGATCGCTGCATCGAGGGCTGCAACGAGTGCGTGCTGGCCTGCAACCGCGAAAACGGCCTCGAGGGCGGCACCCGGCCGACCGACCCGCAGTGGATCCGCATCGTCGAGCTGAAGGATCGGCGCAGCGGGCGCAAGGCGAGGGCGCCGGTGATGTGCCAGCACTGCGCCAATCCGCCGTGCGTCGACGTCTGCCCGACCGGCGCCAGCTTCAAGCGCGCCGACGGCATCGTGCTGGTCGATCGCCATACCTGCATCGGCTGCCGCTACTGCATGATGGCCTGCCCGTACAAGGCGCGCAGCTTCGTGCACGAGCCGCTGACGACAGCAGAAGCCCGAGGTACCGCGCGGCAAGGGTTGTGTCGAGTCCTGCAATCTGTGCGTGCACAAGATCGACCGCGGCGATGGTACGACCGCCTGCGCTGAGGCCTGCCCGACCCAGGCGATCGTCTTCGGCGACCTCAACGATCCGCAGTCGGCGATCTCGCGTCGCGTCGCCGAGGTCCGCACGACGCAGCTGCGCGCCGATCTCGGGCTGGACACCGGCGTGCGCTACACGGGGCTGTGATGTCGACCACCACGCTTCCCGATCGACAACCGCGAGCGCCGCTTCTGGCTGCTTGCCGCTGCCGGACTGCTGGTGCTCGCAGCGGGACTCGGTGCCGCCTACTACATGGAACACCACGGCCACGTCGTCACCGGCATGTCGAACGAGATCGTGTGGGGCACGCCGCACGTCTTTGCGATCTTCCTGATCGTCGCGGCCTCGGGCGTACTGAACGTGGCCTCGATCGGCAGCGTGTTCGGACAGGCCGCCTACAAACCGTGCGTCGCGCCTGTCGGGCGTGCTGAGCCTGGCGCTGCTGGCGGGCGGGCCTGATGGTGCTGATGCTCGACCTCGGCCGGCCCGAGCGGATGGTGGTCGCCGCCACGCACTACAACCTGACGTCGGTGTTCGCTTGGAACGTGCTGCTGTACTCGGGCATGTTCGCGGTGGTGTTCGTCTACCTGTGGATGCAGCTCGAGAAGCGGATGAACCGCTACGCCACGCGCGGCCGGGGTCGCGGTGCTGATCTGGCGCTTCGTGCTGACGACCGGCACCGGCATGATCTTCGCTTTCCTGGTCGCGCGGCAGGCCTACGCCTCGGCCGTGCTGCCGCCGCTGTTCATCGTGATGTCGCTCGCCTGGGGCATGGCGGTGTTCCTGTTCTCGGTGCGGGCGGCCGTCTGGCGGACCGGCCGACGCCGAGCTGCTGCGACGCATGCGCAACCTGCTCGGGCTGCTGGTGGCGCTGGTGCTGTACTTCATGGCGGTCTACCACCTGACCAACCTGTACTTCGCGAAGCAGGCGGCGTTCGAGCGCTTCATCCTGTTCGATGGCGGCGTCTACCCGTGGCTCTTCTGGATCGGCTACGTGCTGCTCGGCAGCGTGGTGCCGCTGGTGCTCGTGTCGCGGCCGACGGGCACGCCGCGCACGCTGCGGCTCGCGGCCGTGCTGACGATCGTCGGCGCGTTTTCGGCCCTGTACGTGTTCATCATCGGCGGGCAGGCCTTCCCGCTCGAGATCTTCCCCGGTTACGAGGTGACGAGCAGCTTCCGCGACGGCGCGATCGCGGCCTACGCGCCGAGCGTGTCCCGAGGTGCTGCTCGGGCTGGGCGGCGTGGCCGCTGCCTTCCTGATCACGGTGATCGGGATACAGTTGTTCGACATCGTGCCGGACCGCACGGCCGCGGCCGTCGGTGGCAGCGAATAGCCGCCGGCCGCATGTTTCGGCTGTATGTTTCCGCCGCTCACAAGTCGTCGGGCAAGACGACGGTAGCGATCGGACTCGCCGCGGCGCTGCGCGCTCGCGGGAATGATCGTCCAGCCCTTCAAGAAGGGCCCCGACTACATCGATCCGCTGTGGCTGGGCGCTGCCGCCGGCCGCAGCTGCTACAACCTCGACCCGTACCTGTCGTCGATGACCGAGATCGAGGCGTCGTTCGACCGCGTGTGCGCCGGTGCCGACGTGGCGCTGGTCGAGGGCAACAAGGGCCTGCACGACGGGCTGGCGCTCGATGGCAGCAACAGCAATGCGGCGCTGGCGGCGGCGCTCGACGTTCCGGTGCTGCTGGTGCTGGATGCGCGCGGCATGACGCGCGGCGTCGCTCCGCTCGTCCTCGGCTTCCAGGCGTTCGACCGGTCGGTCCGCATCGCCGGCGTGATCCTGAACCGCGTCGGCGGTGCGCGCCACGAATCGAAGCTGCGCGCTGCGCTCGAGCACTACACCGACGTGCCGGTGTTCGGCGCGCTGCACGAGGATGCATCGTTCCGCATCGAGGAGAGGCACCTTGGGCTGCGGCCGGCGACGGAATCAGTTCAGTCCGGAGAACACATCCGGCACCTGGCGGACGCTGTTGCCGCCGCCGTCGACCTGGACGCGCTTCTCGCCGCCTTCGGTACGCCAGGCGCCGCTGCGCAGCCTGCACACGAAGTAGCGTCCTCGCGCAGCGAGGCTTCCCTGACCATCGGCATCGCCCGCGACCGCGCCTTCGGTTTCTACTACGCCGATGACCTGGACGCACTGCAAAGCGCTGGCGGAGAGTTGGTCTTCTTCGATGCGTTGTCCGATGCCCGGCTGCCCGAGGTCGACGCGCTGTACCTCGGCGGCGGCTTTCCTGAGGTGCTTGCGGCTGAACTGTCCGCCAACCGGTCGATGCTCGCGTCGATCCGCGCCGCGGTGCAGGGCGGGCTGCCGACCTACGCGGAATGCGGCGGGCTGATGCTGCTGTCGCGTGCGATCGTCTGGAACAGGGTGTCGTATCCGATGGCCGGTGTGATCCCGGGCGATGTCGAGATGTGCGAGCGCCCGGTCGGACGCGGTTACGTCCACCTCGACGAGACAGCCGACATGCCGTGGCCGCGGCGCGCAGAGTCCACCGTCCGGGCGCACGAGTTTCATCACTCGAAACTGATCAACGTCGATCCGGGGCTGCGCTACGCGTACCGGGTCCGGCGCGGACACGGCGTCGACGGCGAGCGTGACGGCATCGTCATTCACAATGCGCTGGCGTCGTATGCGCATCTTCGGGGCACCGGCAGCAATGGCTGGCCGGCGCGCTTCGTCGACTTTGCGCGGGCTGTCGCGTCGGGGGCGCGGCACGCGTCCCACGCATCGATCGCAGGAGGCAGGTCCGGATGATCGAAATCACGTCGACAGCAGCGGAGCGCATCAAGGCCGCCTTGCGCGAGGCGTCGGGCGAGGGGCTGTCGCTGCGCGTGGCAGCGCGCCGCGACACGCAGGGGCAGATCGAGTACGGCATGGGATTCGACGAGCGTCGTGACCAGGACGAGGAGGTCGTCACTGACGCCGGAATCACGTTGCTGGTGTCGCCGCCGTCGCTCGATGTGCTGAGCGACACGGTGATCGACTTCGTCGAGATCGAACCGGGCGATCACCGGTTCGTCTTCTACCGGCGCGGGGACATTCCGTCGGAGTCCGGCGAAAGCTGAATAGCAAGGCACTGGACATCGGCACTCAACAACGAAAAGACAGGGGAGACAGATGATGGAGGCGGGAATGAATCCGGCAACGATCGTCGTGCTCGGGGGCTTTTTGCTGGCGCTCGTGTTCGGCTTCGTGGCCAACCGGGCGAACTTCTGCACCATGGGCGCGATCTCCGATGTGTACAACATGGGCCACTGGGGGCGCATGCGCATGTGGCTGCTGGCCATCGCGGTCGCCATCATCGGTGCCAGCCTGCTGCACGGCTTCGGCCTGGTCGATCTCGGCAAGTCGATATACCCACGGCCGCGGCTCGCGTGGCTGTCGACGATCGTCGGAGGGCTGCTGTTCGGCGTCGGAATGACGCTGGCCGGAGGTTGTGCCAACAAGAACCTGCTGCGGATCGGCAATGGCAGCATTCGCTCGATCGTCGTCTTTGTCTTCCTCGGCGTGGCCGCCTACATGACGATCAAGGGCCTGTTCGGCCAGTGGCGCGTCGCCTATCTCGACCGCTTCGCCCTCGATCTCGCGGCCTACGGCCTGCAGGGCCAGGATCTGCCGACGCTCGTTGCCAAGGCCACGGGGTTGTCCGCCAAGGCGGCGCTGGGCGCCGTGGCGGCGGCGATCGCGGGCGCACTGCTGGTGTTCGTCTTCATGGATGCGCGCTTTCGCGCCAATCTGACCCAAGTCGTGGCGGGCGTGATCATCGGCCTGGTCGTTACCGGCGGGTGGTACGTCAGCGGCCACCTCGGCTATGTCGAGAGCCAGGAACTGGAGATGGTGTTCGTCGCCACCAATACGCGGGCGGCGGAGTCGCTGAGTTTCGTGGCGCCGATCGCCTACACGATGGAACTGCTGATGCTGTGGACCGATGCGTCGCTGCGGGTCACGTTCGGGATCGCCTCGGCACTCGGCGTGATCGTCGGCTCGATGGCCTGGGCCCTCGCAAGCAAGCAGTTTCGTCTCGAAGGCTTCGTCTCCAGTGCCGACACGCGCGACCACATCGTCGGCGCCATCCTGATGGGATTCGGCGGCGTCACCGCTCTTGGCTGCACGATAGGGCAGGGCATCACCGGCGTATCGACGCTCGCTGTCGGCTCGCTGCTGGCCATCGCCTCGATCGTTGCGGGGTCGGTGGCGACGATGAAGTACATGCTCTGGCGCGAAGAACGCGGCTGAAGCCGACCTGCGGCGCGCTGCGCTGACGCCGGGCGCTTCGGCGATCGTCGTTGATTCGCGAGGTGATCCATGAATCAGTCAGTCGAGTTCTTCTCGCGTCAGTTTGAACGGCAGATCGCTGCTGCCGACTACCAGCTCAATCCCTTCGAGCGGCAGGTCCTGCCGCACCTGCGCGGTCGCGTGCTGGAGCTCGGGTGTGGCCTTGGCAACTTCTCGCTCGCCGCAGCGCGCGGCGGCCATACGGTCACGGCCATGGACGCGTGCGAGCATGCCGTGGCCGATCTGCAGCGCCGCGCGGCAGACGAGGTTCTCACACTGCAGGTGGAGCAGTGCGAGCTATCGGGCTGGCGAGCCAGCTCGACGTATGACGCGGTCGTCTCGATCGGCCTGCTGATGTTCTTCCCGTGCGCGGAAGCGGACCGGTTGCTGACGGAACTGCAGCGCGCGACTGCAGCCGGCGGTGTCCTCGCCCTGAACGTCCTGATCGAGGGCACGACGTTCCTCGACATGTTCGAGCCCGGACACTATTGCCTGTTCGACGACAGCGCTCTGCTCGCCCGCTTTGCGTCCTGGCACCTGCTCGAGCATCAGGTACAGGACTTTGCCGCCGGCGCGGACCGGGTCAAGCGCTTCTCCACGGTTATTGCAGAGCGTCCGCCGGATAGAGAGGGAACATAGACACCGCCAGGGGCAGGACAAGAGCCAACGCGGTCCTGCCCGCAACGGAAGGCACTACGGGACGGGTGGGCGCTCTTCCATGCCGAGCGCGCTGCGGTTCTGCACCGCGAACACGGCTGCCTCGACGCGCGAGGTCAGCCCGAGCTTCGCAAGGATGTGCCGGACGTGCAGCTTCACGGTGTCGTTGCTGATGCCGAGCGCGCGGGCAATGGCCTTGTTGCTGAATCCGCAGGCGACATAGCCGAGGATCTGGCGCTCGCGCCCGGTCAGCTGCTTGGCAAGGCTGGCCGCGCTGCCCGTTTCCTCGCCTGTCTGCAGGATCGTGGCCAGTTTGCCCGAGATCGACGGCGCAACGACGAGTTCACCGCGTGCGGCGCGACGGATCGCCTCGATCACATCGGCAGGTTCCATGTCCTTCAGCAGGTAGCCACGCACGCCCAGGCGCAGCGCTGCCGCGAGATCCTCGGCAGCCTCGCTCATCGTCAGGACCAGCACCGGCGTGTCCGATCCCTTGTCGCGCAGGCTCTTCAGCAGCGCAATGCCATCGATCGGGCTCATCCGCAGGTCGAGGATCAACAGGTCGGGCCGATGCTGCTGCAGCAGGTCCCATGCTTCGTCGGCGCGGCCGGTCGTTGCCATGACCTGCATTCCGGCACCACGTGACAGCAGATCGGCGAGCCCCTGGCGGACCAGCGCGTGATCGTCGACCAGCACCAGCTTGATCGGCGCCGTACTCACAGCAGGCCTGCGGGGGTGGCGCCGTCGATCGTCAGCGTGATGCGCGTGCCGCCCTCGGGAAGGGCGCCGATGTGCAGCCGACCGCCGGCGCGGCCGGCGCGCTCGCGCATGATCTGCAGGCCGTGGTGGCCGGCCTCGGACAGCCGTCCGGCGCAGCGCGGATCCAGCGCCTCGTCGCTCGGTCCGCAGCCGTTGTCCTCGATGACCACGCGCAAGTCAGCGCCGTCGCGATCGATCATCACCCGCGCAGACCGCGCACCGGAGTGATGGCCGATATTGGCCAGCGCTTCCTGGACGATATAAAACACCTGCAGCTGGCGTTCTGCGCTCAGGCCGAAGTCATCGACGCGGCAGTCGAGTGCCAGGTCGATGCCGGTCCGGTTCCGGAACGCCGCGCCGAGTTCGGCCAGCGACGACACCAGTCCCCGCGAGTCCATGCCGGCGCGGTACATCGAAATCATCTCGCGCAGCCTGCCGTGCGCACTGCGCAGCTCGTCGCTGGCATCCGTCCAGTAGGTGAGCGCCGTGGGCGCATCGTTCTGCTGCAGGGCGTCGTGCAGCAGCGACATGCGCATGCGCACGAAGGTCAGTGACTGGGCCAGCGCGTCATGGATGTCGGCGGCCATGGACTGGCGCTCGGACGCGACGCGTGCCTGCAGGTTCTCGCGCGCCAGGCGTTCGTTTTCCAGGGCCAGCCCGAGCAACTGGCCGAAAGGCCGCAGCAGGTGCGTGATCCCCGCCGGCGGATCGCGGCCTTCCGAGAAGAACAGGTTCAGCACGCCGATCGGCTTGTCGCGATGATCCAGCGGCACCGCGACGGCGCGTCCCTTTTCGGCTCCAAAGAGGGCTCCGGAGTAGAGAATCTCGCAGCCGAGCCGCGGAGTTGCCTGCCGCGTCAGCGCGCTCTGCAACGCCGCTCCGCACATGCCGCAGACTGGCCGGCTTGAGGGTGTCGCGCTGGCACAGCGTCGCTCGGCAGTCCGACCGAGGCGATCAGCTGAAGCTTCGAACTGTCTGCAGTCGGCGCGCGGATCGCGCCTGCGCGTGCTCCCGTCAGCCGGACGACCAAGCCGAGGAAGTCGACGAGCACCGACTCCCTGGGCACGTCAGATTCGTGCAGGGCGGTTCGGTCAGGCAGATCGGCAAGGGCCTCGGTCAGGCCGAGCGCGTCGTTCTTCACGGGTGCGGGCCCGTCGGGCTCGTAGTGAACCCATCAATACTATTCGAATTGCCACGTGCCGTGCGTTCAGGCCACAGCCTGGTAGTAGAGGTTCTGCGGGTGGTTGGCCTGGGCAAAGAAGAACCATCGCTCGGCAAGCAGACCCAGGTACTGGACCGCAAACGCCAGTCCCAGCAACGGCAGGGAGCCGAGTGCAAGTCCGGCAACGACCAGCACCGCGGGCACCGGGAACGTCAGCACCAGGAAGATCCACTTCACCGAACGGAGGAACGCGACGGGACCTGCCGTGAAAGAACTCACGCGTATTGAACGCGCCGCCCATCATGCCCTGTGCGATCTGCACGATGCGCGGGTGCTTGATGCCGATCGCCGACTGCAGCGTCGAGCGCGGCTTCAAACGCGCGTTGCGGATCAATGAGGCGCCGCGCGTGACGAGTGCGAGGCCGCTCAGCACCAGCGCGCTAGCCCCGAAGAAAGGTGCCAGCGCTGGTTCGGCGGCGGCGGCGTAGGCCGTTGCGAGTGTGAAGCCGGAGGCGCAACCCAGCAGCAGATAGTTGACCACTGTCAGCGGCGTCGCCCACTCCTGCAGGAACTTCAGGCAGGCGTAGATCATCCCGGTGCTGACGAAGAGCGCCAGTGACAGCAGGGCAGTGACGGCACCGATGGCCAGTGTCGACACCGGCAGTTGCTGCATGCCTCCCTGTTCCCAGGATCCAGTGAGCCGCGCCGTAGGCCACCGCCCCGGCGACGAAGAGAGGCAGGACGATGATCTCGCGCGACAGCCACGAGGTGCGCCAGCGCGTCGCCGCTCGCCAGCCGCGTTCGGGACGCCCCAGGTGAAAGATCGAGGCAATCAGCCCCAGCACCATCAGCCCGCTGACCAGCACGGCGCCGCCGACGTAGAAGGCAGCGTCCGCGGGATCGAGCCATCCGAGTCGTGCGCCGAGTTCCGCGGAAAAGAGCGCGAGGAACAGGCCCTGACCCGCGCCGATCAGCGTGGTCAGGAAGATCACGGAAAAGGCGGGATGCATGGGCGGGGAAGGCGCGGCAGATGACGAAGCAGGGTTACCAGGACGTCACGTCGTCCAGCGCCGGATCCCTCAGCGGCGGTTTGGGCAGCTTGCCGTCGATCTTCAGCGGGTTGTCGGCGCGGACCAGTTCATCGGCCTCGATCGTCAACTCGGTGCGCCGCCGCGGCAGGTAATGGTTGGCGGGCTGAGTGCCCCACTCGGGCATCAGCGGGTAGCCGCCGCGCTCGCGGATCGCCTGGGAGACTTCGGACGCCGGATCGTGGATGTCGCCGAACAGCCGCGCGCTCGTCGGACACGCCATGACGCACGCCGGCCGACGTTCAGCGGGCGGCAGCGTCTTGTCGTAGATGCGATCGACGCACAGCGTGCACTTCTTCATCACCTTCTGGCGCTCGTCGATCTCGCGCGCGCCGTAGGGGCAGGCCCAGGAGCAGTACTTGCATCCGATGCACTTGTCGTAGTCCACCAGGACGATGCCGTCCTCGGGCCGCTTGTAGCTGGCCCCGGTCGGACAGACCGGGACGCACGGCGGTTCTTCGCAGTGCAGGCAGGACTTCGGAAAGTGCACCGTCTGCGTGTTCGGAAACTCGCCGACCTCGAAGGTCTGCACACGGTTGAAGAACGTGCCGGTCGGATCGGCGTCGTAGGGCCGGAGGTCCGACATCGTGCCCGCGGTACCTGAGGTGTTCCACTCCTTGCAGCTCGTCACGCAGGCATGACAGCCCACGCAGACGTTGAGGTCGATGACCAGCGCGAGCTGCGTCACAGCGAGCGCTCCCGAACGTCGAGCCGGGTCACCGCGATCCTCCGTTGCTGCGCGTCGTGTAGGCCAGCCACAGCTTGCGCGCGGTCTCCATGCCCGGAAACGCCGTGAGCGGCGCGAACTGCGGCGATGTGACGGGCTCTTCCGCTGCATCGGCCTTGCGGATGCGCACGCGCACGTCGTACCAGGCCGCCTGGCCGGTGATCGGATCGGAGTTCGAAACGCGGCCTCCGCCATGGGCGGGCAGTTCCTCGCTGATCAGGTGATTGAGCAGGAAGCCCTTGCGCGACTCGTTGGCGTCGGGCGCCAGCGCCCATGCACCGGCCGCCTTGCCGATCGCATTCCAGGTCCACACCGTGCCGGCCTCGACCGCCTCGGAGTGGCGGCACATGCAGCGCACCTTGCCCCATTGCGATTCGACCCACATCCAGTCGCCGTCCTCGATGCCGGACGGCGCGCGCGGTGCGCGGGTTGACGAACAGGTAGTTGTGCGCGTGGATCTGGCGCAGCCAGGCGTTCTGCGAATCCCACGAGTGGTACATCGCCATCGGTCGCTGCGTCATCGCGGCCAGCGGATACGTCTGCGTGTCGGTGGCCTGCACTTCGAGCGGCGGGTAGTAGAACGGCAGCGGATCGAAGTAGGTCGCGATGCGGTCTACGCAGGTGCTCCGGCGGTTTGCGCGTCAGGCCCTTGCCCTGCGCCGCGGCGCGGAACTTCTGCAGCACCTCGGAATACAGGTGGATCAGGATCGGTTCGTCGTAGCGCGTGATGCGGTTGCGGCGCGACCATTCGAGGTAGCCCTTGTTCCAGTTGCGCATGTACTGGTACGAGGGCGGCAGCTTGTGGTGGAACACGCAGTTGTTCTTCTCGTAGAGCTCCCACTGCTGCGGATTGGGTTCGCCCTTCATGAACTTCTCGCCGCCCTGGCCGCGCCAGCCCGACAGGAAGCCGATGCCGGAGCCCGGTTCGGTCTCGTAGTTGACGATGAAGTCCGGGTAGTTGCGGAACTTGCGGCTGCCGTCGGGGCGCGTGAAGGCCGGCAGCTTCAGGCGCGCGGCCAGCTCGATCAGCACTTCCTGGAACGGCTTGCACTCGCCGGTCGGCGGCAGGACCGGAATGCGCACCGAATCCACCGGGCCGTCGAACTCCGAGATCGGCCGGTCGAGCATCGACATCACGTCGTGCCGCTCGAGGTACGTGGTGTCCGGCAGCACGAGGTCGGCGAACGCCGTCGTCTCGGACTGGAACGCGTCGCAGACGACGAGGAACGGAATCTTGTATTCGCCGTTCTCGTCGCGGTCGTTCAGCATCTTGCGCACCTCGACCGTGTTCATCGTCGAGTTCCACGCCATGTTGGCCATGAAGATCAGCAGCGTGTCGATGCGGTACGGATCGCCGCGCCAGGCGTTGGTGATGACGTTGTGCATCAGGCCGTGCACGGCGAGCGGGTATTCCCACGAGAACGCCTTGTCGATGCGCACCGGACTGCCGTCGTCGTTGACGAACAGGTCGTCCGGGTCGGACGGCCAGCCCAGCGCCATGCCGTCGAGCGGGGTGTTGGGCCGTGATCGCCAGCGGAGTGTTCGGCGTGCGCGCGCAGGGCGGGATCGGGCGCGGGAACGGCGCCTTGTGGCGGAAGCCGCCGGGCCGGTCGATCGTGCCGAGCAGCGACATCAGGATCGCCAGCGCGCGGATCGTCTGGAAGCCGTTCGAGTGCGCGGCCAGTCCGCGCATCGCATGGAACGCGACCGGGTTGCCGGTGACCGAGTCGTGCTCGTTGCCCCAGGAGTCGGTCCACGGGATCGGCAGTTCGATCTTCTCGTCGCGCGCGGTGATGCCCAGCTCGTGCGCCAGGCGCCGGATGGTCGCGGCCGGGAATGCCGGTGATCTGGCTCGCCCACTCCGGCGTGTAGTCCCGCACGCGCTCCTGCAGCAGCTGGAACGACGGCTTGACCGCCGTGCCGTCGGCGAGCTTGAACGTGCCGAACAGGAACGGATCGGCGCCCTCGGTGTGCGTCACGCACCGGCGCGTTGGTCGTCCGGTCCCACCACAGCTTGTTCTGCGGGTCGTAGCAGGCTTCCTCTTCGGGCACTTCGGTGCGCACGAACATGCCGAATTCGTCGTTGGCGTCGTCGACGTTCACGAGCTGGCCGGCGTTCGTGTAGCGCACCAGGAAGTCGCGGTCGTACAGTCCGCTTTCGATGATCTCGTGGATCAGCGCCAGCAGCAGCGCGCCGTCGGTGCCCGGCTTGATCGGCACCCATTCGTCGGCGATCGCCGAATAGCCGGTGCGCACCGGATTGATCGACACGAAGCGGCCGCCGCGCCGCTTGAACTTGGAAATCGCGATCTTCAGCGGATTGGAGTGATGATCCTCGGCGGTGCCGATCATGAAGAAGAGCTTCGCGCGGTCGAGGTCGGGCCCGCCGAACTCCCAGAACGACCCGCCGATCGTGTAGATCATCCCGGCGGCCATGTTGACCGAGCAGAAGCCGCCGTGCGCGGCGTAGTTCGGCGTGCCGAACTGCCGCGCGAACAGCCCCGTCAGCGCCTGCATCTGGTCGCGGCCGGTGAAGAGCGCGAACTTCTTCGGGTCGGTCGCGCGGATCTTCGCCAGCCGCTCCGTCAGGATCTCGAAGGCCCGCTCCCAGCTGATCGGCCTCGAACTCGCCCGCGCCGCGCTCGGCGCCGGCCTTGCGCAGCAGCGGCCGCGTCAGCCGCGCCGGCGAGTACTGCTTCATGATGCCCGACGAGCCCTTGGCGCAGATGACGCCCTGGTTCAGCGGATGCTCGGGGTTGCCCTCGATGTAGCGGATCTTGCCGTCGTCGCAGGTGCACGCGGATGCCGCAGCGGCACGCGCACATGTAGCAGGTCGTCGTGCGCACGTCGGTCGCGCGGGAGGAGGTGTGCGGAGGTGAGTCGGGCATTGGAGAACGCTGCGGGGTGCGAGGCGGCACGAACGACATGGTAGCCGCGTCGGGTAGAGCCAAGTCGCGGCATACGCGGCGCCTGCGGCGACGCACACGTTCAGGGCCGCATTAGGCGGGGCCGCTCGGCGCATTGTCTACTCCCGAGGAAGGGAGCCGCAGCGTTACCCACCTTGGTAGGACGCGACGTCGCGCCTGCTGGGATACTGTTCTCGTCTGCGACCGCGAGCCCGACCCGGGTACCTGACACTGCGTCTGCAGGGCACAAACGTGAAGATCGGTGTCGTTTCTGACAGCCACGACCATGGCGCGCCTCTCGCGGCCGCGGTCGCGCGCGCGCGCGACTGGGGTGCGCAGGCGATCCTGCATTGCGGTGACATCATCGGGCCGAACACGCTGCAGTCGGCGCTGGCGGTCGGTTTGCCGCTGCATGTCGTCCACGGCAACAATCTCGGCGACATGTTGCGCATGCTGCGGATGGCGCAGGAATCGAAGGGAGCGCTGGACTATTACGGAGGCGACGCATCCTTCGGCTCTGGCCGGACGCCGCCTGTTCATGACGCACTATCCGCACCTCGCGCGCGGCATGGCCTGCACCGGGGACTTCGACGCGGTCTTCTGCGGCCACAGTCACGTTGCGCGGATCGAGAGCGTGACGGGCGCGCGCGGCCTGCACTCCGCTGGTCAACCCGGGCACTGTCGCGGGGATCGGCGCCGAAGCGACGATGGTGCTGGGCGATCTCGAAACGCTGTCCTTCCAGATCATTTCGCTCGACAGTTCAGACCCATGCCATGACGCTGCGGCGTGCCTGGGTTGCTCCTGTCGCTGCTCGATCGGGCCGGTCGGCTCGAACGCGGCGGAGCCGCTCGAGAAATCCAGCGTGTCGACCGGCAAGTACGAGGTTCCGCTGGAGGTGGCTCGGCCTCCGGGTTCCGGGCCGTTCCCACCGGTCCTTTACATCCATGCCAAGCGCGGATTCGAGGACGAGGATCGCGCGCACATGCGGGAACTCGCAGCCCGGGGCTTCCTGGTGCTGGCGCCGGACTGGCAGAAAGCGAACATGATCGAACGCTGGCCAGACCGCCATTACCCCGAAAGCGAGGACGACGTCGAGGCCGGACTCAACGCGCTGCTGGCGCGCAAGGACGTCTGCAAGGGCCCGGTCGGCGTCGTCGCGCTCTCGCGCGGGCCGTACTACGCGATCCGGCTGGCGGCGAAGCGGCCGCAGGACATCGCCGCCATCGTCGCCTACTACGGGCACTTCCAGAACCCGAACGCGCCCGAACCGCAGCAACTGTTCTCGGTCGCACCGGAGATCGCGCGTATCAAGGCACCCGTGCTGATGCTGATCGGCGACGCCGACTTCGAGATTCGCCGCATGGTCAACGGGCGCGCGTTCTACGCGCTGTGGGAGCGCGGCATCCCGGTCGAACTGCAGATGTACCCGATGGCGCGCCGCGCGTTCGACTTTCGCCCCGATGCGTCGCCCGAGGAAAAGGTCGCAGCGCGTCATGCGCGCCAACGGACGCAGGCATGGCTTGCCACGTACATGAAGCTCGGGCCGGACGGGCGCTGCAAGGGCTAGGAGCGGTCCGGATGTGCCGGCCGACGCATCGCGCTGGCCGCGGTGAGTCCCGGCACAGCGGCCCGTGCCATGGCTGGATCGATGGCCAGGCAGATCATTGAAAGCGAAAGGGAATACAGGATGAGCATGAAGGCATGGCTTTGCGTTTCAACCGCCGCGACGCTGGGAACCATCGCGCTGCCAGCCGCGAGCCAGGACGATGCCGTGCGCGCCGAGCAGGCGCGCAAGCTGACGGCGACGATGGTGCAGTCGCTGGGCGGACAGTTGCAGGCGGCGATCAAGGAGGGCGGCCCGGCTGGTGCGATTGGCGTCTGCACCGGCGTTGCGCCCGCGATTGCCGGGCAACTGTCCCGACAGAATGGTGTGCGGCTGACGCGCGTCAGCCTCAAGGTCCGCAATCCCCTGCTGGGTTCGCCCGACGCCTGGGAGCAGGCGGCACTGGCAGGCTTCGAGGCGCGTCTGGCGAAGGGCGAGCCAGCGGACAAGCTCGAGTACGCCGAGACGGTGACCGAGCCCTCGGGGCGGTTTTACCGCTACATGAAGGCGCTGCCGGTGCAGCCCGTGTGTCTCAACTGCCATGGAGATGCCGCCGGCCTCACGCCCGAAGTGCGCGAGCGTCTTGCCAAGGAATACCCGAACGATCATGCGACGGGATATTCAGTCGGCCAGATTCGCGGCGCAGTCAGCGTGAAGCGGCCTTTATAGAGCGTGATGATCGAAGGCGTTGGGCCCGTGCCCCGGCAGCGCGCTGGGCCGTGAGGGTCAGCGCCAGCTTGAAAGCCGCGCCGACGCCCCTATGCTTGGCTGATCCGCACTTGCAGGAGGCGACATGTTCGGTCCGATCACGATTCCGTATGGCGCCCGGCTGCTGTTCAACACGATCAAGCTGAAGCCGGGCATCACTTACGACGACGTCGAACTGGCGCTCGCCGAAATGTGCAATGTCGTCAAGGAAACCTACGGCGGCGACAAAGGCGGGTTCATTGCCGGACAGGTGTTCCGTTTTTCCGGCTTCCTCTCGGACGAAGGTTCCCTGGGCAGCGCCCATGCCGCTGACCACGACCTTGTGATCGCCACCTACTGGCGCTCGTTCGACGAGCATGAGCGGTCGCATGCCGATTCGGTGTTCAAGGCCAAGTTCGCGGCCCTGGCCGACATGTGCGTCGACACCCGGGAACTCGGCTACGAGATGATGTGGCAGGGCGCGCCGGAAGGCGCGCCCGTCAATATGAAAGGCGCCGCAAAGACCGCCTGACGCCGGCGGGCTTCAAATGCCGGCCGCGCGACCACCTTCCAGCACGAGCCGCGCCAGCACCGCAACTTGGCGGGGCAAACCCTGCGGATGCAAAGGGTCACCGATCGCGGGCTGCGATGCTTCGGCCGCGTGTGCTGAACGAGCCCCGACTCCGGATCACGCTGTGGGCGCCTTGCTGCCCGATGCAATGCGCCGCGCGGCGTCGACCTCTCGGCTCGGGGCGCACCTTCGTGCGGTGTCAGGCGAGGACCGCCACCTCAGACAAATGTCTGCGCGATCGCATCCGCGGCCTTCACGAGCGTCGGGACGAACTCGATTGCCCGGGTCAGCGGCAGCCGCGCCGTCGCCGCGTGCACCGCGACCGCGGCGATCACCTCGCCGGTGGCGAGCCGCACAGGCACCGCGACGCAGGCCACGCCGATCACGTACTCCTCGTTGTCGACCGCGTAACCAGTGGCTGCGATGCGGTCGAGTTCGCTGGCGAGCAATTGCCGGTCGGTGATCGTCCGCTCGGTGAATCGCGGCAGCGGCAGGGTGCTCACCAGTTGCGCGCGCTCGGCGGGCTCCTTGAAGGCAAGCAGAAGCTTGCCGCTCGCGCAGCAGTGCGGCGGCAGCGTGCTGCCGACCGGCAGGTGCAGCCGCAACGGCCAGTCTGCCTCGACGCGATCGAGATAGACCACCTCGCCCTTGCGCAGCATCGACAGGTTGCAGGTCTCGCCAACGTCGGCGACCAACCGCCGCAGAACGACATGTCTCTCGGATGCTACGTGGTCGTGCGTCAGCACATCGAGCGCAAAGCGCTCGAGCCGTGGTCCCACGGCATAGGCGCGGCCGGTCGGCTCACGCATCACCAGACCGGCCTCCTCGAACAACGCGAGCGTGCGATGCAGCGATGGCTTGGGCAGGCCGGTGGCGACCATCAGTTCCGACAGCGTGACCGGTGCGCCGGCGCGCACCAGGATTTCGAGCACCGCGAACGCTTTCAGCGTCGACGACGTCGACCCGGTGGCGTCGCGCGCTCCAAGTTCAATGACATTCGACATGGTGCGATCGTATCCATATGGTTCCGATGTGGCAACCAAAATGTTCAATCAGACGGAACAATTGGTTGCGTCTGGGAACGTTTTGGCCTACCGTTGCATGAAACCGAACGAAACATCTCGGTAAACGGTATGCGTTCGCGGGGTAATGCCCGGCGGCGCTGCGGCGCTTCCCCCTTATCCGTGGAGACTCTGATGACCGACATGAAGCAACCGAATCGCACCGTCGTGCAGGGCCGGACCCGGATGACGCCGTCCGAGGCGTTCGTCGAAACGCTCGTCGCGCAAGGCGTGACCGACGTCTTCGGCATCGTCGGCTCGGCCTACATGGATGCGCTCGACATCTTTCCCGGCCGCCGGCATCCGCTTCATCCCGGTCGCGCACGAGCAGGGCGCCGTGCACATGGCCGACGGCTACTCGCGCGTGTCCGGCCGTCACGGCGTGTGCATCGCGCAGAACGGGCCCGGGCATCACCAATTTCGTCACCGGCGATCGCGGCCGCGTACTGGGCGCACTCGCCGGTCGTCGTCATCACGCCCGAGACCGGCATCGATGACGCTGGGCCTGGGCGGCTTCCAGGAGACCGAGCAGCTGCCGATCTTCTCGAAGATCACCAAGTACCAGGCGCACGTGAACAACCCGACGCGCATGGCCGAGCTCACGAGCCGCTGCTTCGACCGCGCGCTGCTCGAGATGGGTCCGACGCAGCTCAACATTCCGCGCGACTATCTTCTACGGCGACATCGAGTGCGAGATCCCGCAGCCGATCCGCATCGAGCGCGGCGCCGGCGACGAGGCGGCGCTCGACGAGGCCGCCGACGCTGCTCGCGGGCGCGAAGTTCCCGGTGATCCTCTCCGGCGGCGGCGTGGTCATGGCCGACGGCAACGGCCGAAGCCGATCGCGCTCGCCGAGCTGCTGCACGCGCCGGTCGCGAGCAGCTACCTGCACAACGACTCGTTCCCGGCCTCGCATCCGCTGTGGGTGCGGTCCGCTCGGCTACCAGGGCAGCAAGGCGGCGATGAAGCTGATCGCGCAAGGCCGACGTCGTGCTGGCGCTCGGCACGCGGCTCGGGCCCTTCGGCACGCTGCCGCAGTACGGGATCGATTACTGGCCGAAGGACGCGAAGATCATCCAGGTCGACGCCGACGCGAAGATGCTGGGGCTGGTGAAGCCGATCTCGGTCGGCATCTGCGGCGACGCGCGCGCGGCGGCCGCAGCGCTGATCGCGCGCCTCGCAGGGCAAGGCGCTCGCCTGCCAGCGAACAAGGCGAGCGCGACTGCCGACGATCAAGGCCGAGAAGGCCGCGTGGGAGAAGGAGCTCGACGGCTGGACGCACGAGACCGACGCCTGGTCGGTCGAGATCGTCGAAGGCCGTCGAGCTACATGCACCCGCGGCAGATGCTGCGCGAGCTGGAGCGCGCGATGCCGAAGGACGCGATGGTGTCGACCGACATCGGCAACATCTGCTCGGTGTCCAACTCCTACCTGCGCTTCGACGCGCCGCGCTCGATGCTCGCGGCGATGAGCTTCGGCAACTGCGGCTACGCGTTCCCGACGATCGTCGGCGCCAAGGTCGCGGCGCCCGACCGTCCGGCGATCGCCTACGTCGGCGACGGCGCGTGGGGCATGAGCCTCGACGAGCTGCTGACCTGCGTGCGCGAGAAGATCGGCGTCACGGTCGTGGTGTTCAACAACGGCCAGTGGGGCGCGGAGAAGAAGAACCATGTCGACTTCTATCGCAGCGCTATCTCGGCGTGAACCTCGACAACCCGAGCTGGGCGGCCGTCGCGAAGGCCTTCGGCTGCGACGGCGTCACGGTCGACAAGCTCGCCGACGTCGGTCCGGCATTGCAGCAGGCGGTGAAGAACCAGGCCGACGGCACGCACGACGGTGCTCGAGATGATGGTCACGAAGGAACTCGGCGACCCGTTCCGTCGCGACGCGCTGACGCAAGCCGGTGCGGCACCTCGCCAAGTACAAGGCATACGTCTGAGCACTCGCGCGCCGGCGCGCCGGTTTCCGATCGTCGAAGTCAGGCCCCGGTGAAACAGACACCGGGGCCTGACTCCGATCAGCGGGTGACACGAGATCGCCAGCGCCCTGGGTTTCTTCTCGGAGTGCAATGCCACCTGGTACGCCTTGGACTCGGACGATGGATGGATCCTGAATATGAGCGAAGTCACTGAGAAGATCGACATCCATCGCGGGCTCAGCGGCGTCTACTTCGAGCGCTCGCGCGTCTGCTACATCGATGGGCGCGCCGGCGAGCTGCGCTACCGCGGATACTCGATTCACGACCTCGCCGAACGCTCGACCTTCGAGGAGACCTGCTACCTGCTGCTCAACGGGGAGCTGCCCGGCAAGGAGGAGCTCGCCCGCTTCGACGCCGACCTGAAGGCTGCGCGCAAGCTGCCTCCCGAGATCAACAAGCTCATTGAAATCACGAAGAGTGCACATCCGATGGATGTGCTGCGTACCGCTGTGTCGGCGCTCGCTGCCTTCGATCCCGACGTGGCCGACAACTCGCCGCAGGCGATCGTGCGCAAGGGCAGTGCGGCTCACTTCGCAGGTGCCGATGATCGTCGCAGCGCACGAGCACATCCGCAATGGCCGCGCGCCGGTGGGGCCCGACCCGACGCTCGGGCACGCCGCGAACTTCCTCTACATGCTGAAGGGCGCGGCGCCGAGCGCGGACGCCGCGCGGCTGATGGACACCGACATGATCCTGCACGCGGAGCACGGCTCGAACGCGTCGTCGTTCACCGCTCGGGTCGTGGCGGGCACGGAGGCCAACCTGCACGCCGCGATCACGGCGGCGATCGCGGCGCTGTCGGGCCCGGCGCACGGCGGCGCGGCGGAGAACGTGATGAACATGGCGCAGGAGATCGGTGAGGCGGCGAACGCGGCCGAGTACGTCAGGCGCAAGCGCGGGAACAAGGAGCCCGTGATGGGCTTCGGACACCGCGTCTACCGCGCTGAGGATCCGCGCGCGCGGCACATGCGCGCGGGCGTCGAGAAGCTGTCGCGCGAGATGGGCCAGCCGAAGTGGTACCAGATCCTGCAGGCGCTGGTGGAGGCGATGAAGCCGTATGCGCGCCACGGCGTGAACGTCAACGTCGACTTCTACGCCGGCGTCGTCTACTACCTGAACGGGATTGCCTCCGACCTCTTCGTGCCGATCTTCGCCATCGGCCGCGTGCCCGGCTGGACGGTGCAGGTGCTCGAGCAGATGGAAAACAACATCCTCATCCGCCCGCTCACGCTGTACAACGGACCGCAGCCGCGGGAGTACGTCCCCTTAGACCTGCGCTGAAAGAATCGCCGCGGCGGCAACGATGTCGTCGACGCTTGCGCCGCGCGAGAGGTCGCTGACGGGACGCGCGAAACCCTGCAGGATCGGCCCAATGGCGCGCGCGCCGGCAAGGTGCTGCGTGAGCTTGTAAGCGATGTTGCCGGAGTCGAGATCCGGGAATATCAGCACGTTGGCGCGCCCCGCGACGGCGCTTTCGGTCTTCACCTTCTTCCTTGCGATTGAATCGACGAGCGCTGCGTCGGCCTGCAGCTCGCCGTCGATCGCGAGAAGCGGGTCGCGTGCCCGGGCGATCTCGAGCGCGCGCACGACCTTCTCGGTTCGGGCGTGGTGTGCGCTGCCCTTCGTCGAGAAGGAAAGCAGCGCGACGCGCGGCTCTTCGTCGAGCAGAGCGCGGCAGCTCGCCGCCGAAGCAAGCGCGATGTCGGCGAGCTGGGAGGCATCCGGCTCGGCGTTGACCGCGCAATCGGCATAGATCAGAACCCTGTCCTGCAGGACCATGAGGAAGAAGCTCGAAGGCGTGTGGATGCCCTCTGCGAGCCCGATCGTCATGAGTCCGGCCTCGATCACGCGGGCCGTCGGATGCGCGACTCCGGCGAGCATCGCGTCGGCATCGCCCGCCTTGACCATCATGCCGGCATGCAGCAACGGTTTGCGCACTGCGCGCTGGGCAATCTTCGGATTGCCATAGAGCTCGGCATACCGGGCGAGCCGTGGATTCGACTCCGGATCGAGCGGCAGGATGGGCTCGGCGAGCCCCTCGACTTTGAGCCTGCGTGCAGCCTCGATGACGCGCTCGTCGCCGACCTCCGGCAGCACGATGCGCCGAGGCCGGCGGCGAGCCCGCTGGAACAGCCTTTCAAGTACATCCACGCGCAGAATCGCCTGTAGCTGTTTATGGCACGGAAGCAATGGGATGGTGCGGAGCGACCACCGCGGAGATTACGGCCGTTGGGGTCGACCTGGCAAAGAACCTGTTTCGGGTTCAAGAAGGGGATGAGCGCCGGTCCGGCTGCGGAACTCGAACACTTCAGCCGGCGGACACTTCGTCGTCAAACGGAGCTTGCGACCTTGCGGATCCTGCAGCGACGGTGCCGGTCAACCACCCATGGTGGCGGCGATGCGATCCGCGGCGTCGCGCATGCGGGGCACATGTTCGAGAAGTTCCTCAAGGGTCATCCGGCCGACCGGCGCCTGCACGGCGACAGCGGCGCAGGCGCGCTGGCGATCGAGCATGACCGGAACCGCGACGGCGATCAGGCCGCTCAGGTGTTCGTTGCGGTTGATGCCGATGCGCCGTCGGCGCGTTTCCTCGATTTCCCTGCGTAGCGCGCGGACGTCGATGATCGTCGCCGGCGTCAGCGCGCGCAGCGGCAGCACGCGCAGCAGCCGCTCGCGCTGCACCTTCGGCAGCAGCGCGAGCAGCAGCTTGCCTGTGGCGGTCGCATGCAGCGGCACGTGCGAGCCGGGTGCGAGCATCACACGCAACGGCCAGGCAGTCTCGACGCGATCGATGTACACGATGTGCGTGCCTGCGAGCGCCGTCAGGTTGCAGGTCTCGCCGATGTCGTCGACCAGTGATTGCAGGATTGCATGCCGCTCGCGGCTGGCATGGCCGTGCATCAGGATGTTCTCGGCGAACCGCGTAAGTCGCGCGCCGAGCTGAACGCGCTGCGATCCCGGCTCGCGCAGCAGCAGACCGGCGAGCTTCAGTTGGGCGATGATGCGATGCACGGTCTGCTTCGGCAGACCGAGCGCGGCGACGACCTGCGTTGGGGTGCAGCCGTCCGGCTGCTCGGCCACGTAGTCGAGAACACGGAATGCGCGCAGCGCGGCGGCGTTTGACTGGTTGCTTTCCATTGCAGCTGAAATTGCAGATTTCGGGACAATGATGCACTGCAATCGGCACTATCTTCTCCTGCGCTGCACTTGTCACGCTTCGAATCGCGGAGGAGACCCGATGAACCGCTTGCCCGAACAATTCCCGCCGCATCGCCGGCTGTTACTGGCGGCATGTGCTGCCATCTGCACACTGGCCTGGCTGCCGGCGACGGCGTGGTCGCAGGACCGCTACCCGTCGCGGCCGGTCGAGATCGTCGTGCCCTGGGGTGCGGGCGGCGGCGCCGACCAGCTGGCGCGCCGGCTGTCCAAGCTGATGGAGCCTGACCTCAAGGTCGCAATTCCGGTGGTCAACGTTCCGGGCGCGACCGGCAACACCGGCATGACGAAGATGCTGACTGCTGCGCCCGATGGCCACACGACGGCGATCCTCATCGGCGACACGCTGGCGACAATCGCCGGCGGCGGCGGGCGCTGGAAGCTCGCCGACGTGATACCGCTCGGCATCATGATCCGCCAGCCGACCGGGATGTACGTGAAGATGGACAGCAAGTACAAGACCTTCGCCGACCTGCTCGCGGACGCGAAAGTGAACGAAGTCAAGGTCGCGATCCTCGGTTTCGGCAGTGCTGACGAGATCCTGCTCAACCAGATCAACGCGAAGGGGGCGAAGCTGCGCCTGGTGCCGTTCGCGTCCCCGGGCGAGCGCTATTCGTCAATCCTTGGCGGGCATGCCGATGTCCTGGTCGAGCAGGCCGGCGATATCCGCTCGTTCCTCGACAGCAAGCAGATGCGGCCGCTCGTGTTTTTCGCCGATGCGCCGGCGCCGGGCTTTCCGGATGTCCCGCTGGCGAAGGACAGCGGTTTTCCGATCGTGATCAACCAGTTCCGCTCGATCGTCGTCAGGGCCGGGACGGACCCGAAGCACGTGGACGTACTGGCGGGTGCCCTGGAGAAGGCCGCGCGCTCGCCTGACTTCGTCAAGTACCTGGAGGATGAACTTGCCTACGCCGGCAGCTTCATCCCGGCGAACGGTGCGGCTGCGTTCATCGAGAAGGAACTGAAGCTGATCGAGTCGAACGCGCAGAAGAAGTAGCGAACCGTTGAGGCAAGGGCGCGCGGCCCATGCAGGCCGCCGCGCCCTTGCGCCGGTCGCCGCGCCGAATCCGATGCACCCACGTCTCGCAGCCGTCGTTCCGCATTCGCTGATGCTCGCCGTATCGGGGCTGCTGTACTTCGCCGCCACGCGCATCGAGGTCGGGGCACTTTCAGGTCGGATCGGCCCCGACGGATGGCCGAAGTTCGTCATCGGCGCGATGGCGGCGCTGTGCGTCTACGAGATTGCCAAGCGGCTGCTGATCGGAACCTCGTTCACGGCCACCGGCCTGACCCAGGGCCTCAACCGTCCGCCCGACGATGTTGATCGCGAACTCGCGACGCGCGAGCCTGAGCGGCACAACGGCAAGCTTGCCGCCGGCATCGGGCTCATCCTGGCGTTCGTGTTCGGCGTCACCTACGTCGGTTTCTTCGCCGGTACCGCGCTCTTCATCGCGCTGTTCTCCTGGATCGGCGGATACCGCCGACCCGTGTCGGTAGCGATCATCGGTCTCGTCGGCGCATTCGTGCTGCTCGTGATCTTCATGCGGGTGGCCTATGTCTCGCTGCCGCTCGGCGTCGGGCCTTTCAAGACGCTGTCGCTGGCCCTGCTGCGGCTGATCGGCGTCTGAGTCCCGCGGACGGCGCACGATGGAGGTCCTGCTCAACCTGCTGCACGGCCTGACCAACATCGCAACGCCGGTGAATCTCGCGGCGATGGTGATCGGCCTGGTGCTCGGCATGCTGGTCGCGGTGCTGCCGGGCCTCACGCTGGTGATGGGCGTGGTGCTGGCGCTGCCGTTCACCTACAAGATGGGCGTGGAGCCGGCGCTGATCCTGCTCACCGCGATGTACGTGTCCGGCACCTACGGCGGCGCGATCACGGCGATCCTGTTCCGCATACCGGGCGAGCCGATGGACGTGCCGCTGCTGTGGGACGGCTACGCGATGACGCGGCAGCGGCGATGCCGCGCTCGCGCTCGGCTGGTCGCTCGTCGCCGCTCTCGTTGGCGGCCTGGTCTCGGCCGTCGTGATGGTTGCGCTCGTCGAAGCCGGTCGCGAGCATCGCGCTGAGCTTCTCGTCGCCGGAGTTCTTCGCGGTCGTCGTTCTTCGGCCTCGTCGAGCGTCGTGACGCTCAGCGGCGGTTCGCTCGTCAACGCGCTGATCAGCCTGTGCCTCGGCCTGCTGATCGCGACCGTCGGCGTCGACGCGATCTACGGCGCCGAGCGGTTCGCCTTCGGCCTGCCCGTTCCTGCAGGACGGCATCGAGTTCCTGCTGGTGATGGTGGGCGCCTACGGCATCGGCGAGGTGCTCACGCGGCATGCAGCTCGGGTTCGCGGCCGAGGCGACGGCCGAGGGCGGCGCCGGGTCGCGCTTCCGGACAGCGTTCCCGAAGCTCTCCGAACTGCTGCGCGATCAAGGCGACGTTCCTGCGCGGCACCGCGACGGGCATCGTGGTGGGCAGTCGTGCCCGGGGCCGGCGCCACCGTGTCCGCCTTCGTCGCCTACGGCATCGAGGGCCAGTACGGCAAGAACGCGCAGGCAGCTGGGCAGCGGCGCGCCGGAGGGCATCGTCGCGGCGAAGTCCGCGGCCACGGCGTCGGTCGGCGGTGCGATGGTGCCGCTGCTCGACGATGGGCATTCCCGGCAGCGGCGCCACCGCGATCATCCTCGCCGCCTTCCTGCTGCACGGCATCCAGCCGGGACCGCAGGTGTTCGTCTCCAGCACGGAGCTGATCTACACGGTGTTCGCGTCCGTGTTCGTCGCGCGTGATCGGCATGTGCATCCTCGGCTACTTCGCGATCCGGCCGCTGTGCAAGGTGCTCGATGCGCCCGAGGCCATCGTCTCGGCGTTCGTCGTCGTGTTCTGCTTCGTCGGGCGCGTTCGCGGCGCGCAACAACCTGTCCGACCTCTACGTGATCGCGGTGTTCGGCCTGGTCGGCTTCCTGTTCGAGCGCTTCAGGTTCCCGATCGCGCCGCTGGTGCTCGGGCACGATCCTCGGCCCGCTCGACCGAGAACAACTTCATGACGACGATGGTGAGCTTCGACAACGACTGGACCGTGTTCTTCACGCGCCCGATCAGCGGCGTCGATCCTCGCTGCTCGCCATCGTCGGCCTGTTCTAGCCGGTGCTGCGCGAGGCGCTGCGCCGTTGGCGCGCGCGCAAGCCGGTCGAGCTCACGGTGCGGACGCGCGCTTCCTCGGACCGGGAGTAGCGCGAATGAACGCGACCGATACTCTCCGGACAGTTCGACCCGGGCGGCCGTCGCGCGCGCTGGTCGCGCGCGCACGCGCCGCGCAGGCGGTCGCGGACGGCTACGACCAGGCGCGCGTCGACGACGCTGGTTGCGGCGGCCGGCTGGGCGATCCTCGAGCCCGCGCGCAACCGCGAGCTGGCCGAGCTCGCGGTGGCCGACACCGGCATCGGCAACGTCGAGGACAAGGTCCGCAAGAACCATCGCAAGACGCTCGGCCTGCTGCGCGACCTGCAGGGCGCGCGCTCCGTCGGCGTGATCGCCGAGGATCCGGAACGCGGCCTGATCGAGATCGCGCGGCCGGTCGGCGTCGTGGCCGCGATCACGCCGTCGACCAATCCCGGCGGCGACGCCCGCGAACAAGATCATCAATGCGCTGAAGGGGCGCAACGCGGTCATCGTTGCGCCGTCGCCCAAGGGCGCGTCGACCTGCGCGCGGCTGCTCGAGTTCGTGCACGCGCGAGTTCGACCGCATCGGCGCGCCGCGCGACCTCGTGCAGATGCTGCCGGCGCCGGTGACCAAGGCGGCGACCGCAGAGCTGATGCGCCAGGCCGACCTGGTCGTGGCGACCGGCTCGCAGGCCAACGTGCGCGCGGCCTACGCGAGCGGCACGCCGGCGTTCGGCGTCGGCGCCGGCAACGTCGCGTCGATCGTCGACGAGACCGCCGACCTGGCGGCGGCGGCGGCGAAGATCGTGCAGTCGAAGACGTTCGACAACGCGACCAGCTGCTCGTCGGAGAACAGCGTCGTGCTGCTCGACGCGATCGCACGACGCGGCGCTGGCGGCGCTGCTGCGCGCGGGAGCGGTGCTGCTCGACGCGGCGCGACCGCGCGCGCGCTGCAGGAGTGCATGTGGCCGGACGGCAAGCTCGCGCCGGCGGTCATCGGCCAGTCGGCGGCCGCGATCGCCGCGCGCGCGCGGCTCGCGGCACCGCAGGCGCACGCGGCGCGCGTCCTGCTCGTCGAGGAGAGCGGACGTCGGCCCCGGGCATCCGTTCTCGGGCGAGAAGCTCTCGCCCGGTGCTCGCGGTCTACCGCGCGCGCGATTTCGCCGATGCGCTCGGCGTCGTCGAGCGCATCTACGCCTACCAGGGCGCCGGCCACTCGGTCGGACTGCACACGGCGCGCAAGGAACGCGCGCGTCGAGGCTCGGGCTCACGCTGCCGGTCTCGCGCGTGATCGTCAACCAGGCGCACTGCATCGCCACCGGCGGCAGCTTCGACAACGGGCTGCCGTTCTCGCTGTCGATGGGCTGCGGCACCTGGGGCCGCAACAACTTCTCCGACAACCTCAACTACCGCCACTACCTGAACATCACGCGCGTGTCGACGACCGATCCCCGAGGTCGTGCCGACCGATGACGACCTGCTCGGCGACTATTTCGCGCGCCACGGCCGCGGCTGAACACTCGATGAGGACGGTCCGCGACCTGGTCGACGCCTGCGCCGCGCGCGCGCCCGACGCCGTCTACCTCATCGCGCCGGACAGTGGCCGAGCGCTCACCTTCGGCGAGCTCGCGGAGTCGTGCCGCGCGGTGCAGGCGCTGGCTCGGCCAGCGCGGGGATCGCACCGGGCTCGCACGTGTCGGTGGTGATGCGCAACGGCCCGCAGACGGTGCGCCTGCTGCTCGGCGCGATGTACGGCGGGTACTGCGTCAATCCGATCAACCTGCTGTCGCAGCCCGAGCAGATGCGCTACGTGCTCGATCATGCGGACGCGCAGCTGGTCTTCGTCGCGCCGGAGTGGGCCGAGCGCGTGCGCGCGATGGCGGCCTCGATCGCGCGGCCGCTCGACGATCGTCGTCGTCGACCCGGACGACGATGCCGCTGACCGGCGCTGCAGTCGGAGTGCGCTGCGCCGGCGCCCAGACCAGCCGGCGCTGCTGATGTACACGTCGGGCACGACCGGCAAGCCCAAGGGCGTGCTGCTGACGCAGGCGAACCTCGCCGCCAATGCGCAGGCGATCAGCCGGCGAACACCTGCTCGGCCCCGACGACCGCGTGACGGCCGTGCTGCCGCTGTATCACATCAACGCGTTCGCCGTGACGATGCTGGCGCCGCTCGCGCACGGCGGCAGCCTCGTGATGCCGCCGAAGTTCTCGGCCAGCGGGATTCTGGCCGATGGTGATCGAGCACGGCTGCACCTGGCTCAACGTGGTGCCCGACGATCGATCTCCTATCTGCTCGAGGCCGACACGCCGGCGCGCGAGCAGCTGGCGGCAGTGCGCTTCTGCCGCTCGGCCTCGGCAGCGCTTCCGCCCGAGCATCACCGTCGCGTTCGAGGCGAAGTTCGGCATCGGCATCATCGAGACGATGGGACTGACCGAGACCGTGGCGCCGTGCTTCTCCAATCCGATCGAGCCCGCGCTGCGCAAGGTGGGCTCGGTAGGCCGCGCCTCGGGCTGCGAGGCGCGCGTGGTCGATGCCGCGGGTCAGCCGCTGCCAGACGGCACCGTGGGCGAGATCGTGATGCGCGGCCCGCAGGTCATGGCCGGCTACTACAAGAATCCCGAGGCGAGTGCGGCGGCGTTCTTCTCCGGCGGCTGGCTGCGCACTGGCGACCTCGGCTATCGCGACACCGACGGCTTCTACTTCGTCACCGGCCGCATCAAGGAACTGATCATCAAGGGCGGGGAGAACATCGCACCGCGCGAGATCGACGAGGTGCTGCTGCGGCATCCCGCGGTGCTCGACGCGGCGGCGGTCGGCATCCCGGACCGGCACTACGGCCAGGAAATCATGGCGTGCGTCATCGTTCGTCAGGGACAGCAATGCACGAAGGACGAGCTGCGCGAATTCTGCGAGCGCGAACTTGGACGATTCAAGACGCCGAAGGTGATCCGCTTCGTCGACGAGCTGCCGCGCGGACCCTCGGGCAAGGTGCAGCGGCTGAAGCTGGCCGAGCTGGCCGAACCTGCGACTCAGGCAAATGCGAGGTAGGCCATCGGCGCCACCTGCAAGCTCCGGTCATTCGGGCCCGGAACAGGCCTAGAGCAACGCGCTCATCTGGCGCGCGGCCACGAACAGGCGCGGCAAGCGCTTCAGTGCGTCGTCGAGCGACAGACGCGCGGTCGGCGCATGCATCGCGATCGCCGCGCGCAAGACGTTGTCGCCGTCGTAAACCGGCACGGCCACCGCAATCAACCCGGCGATGAACTCCTCGCGATCGGTCGAGTAGCCGGCGGCGCGGATCGCATCGCACTCGCTCCGCAGCTGGGCCGCGCCCGCAAGGGTGTTGGCCGTGTATGCCGGCAGTCGCGCGCGCCCGACGAGTTCGTCGAACTGCGGGGGCGGCAGGTGCGCGAGAAACAGCTTGCCACTCGCCGTGCAGTGCAGCGGCACATGAGCACCGACATCGAGCGTCAGGCGCAGGGGCCAGCGGGCTTCGACGCGGTCGAGGTAAAGCACCTCGGCGCCGTCGAGCGTCGTGAAATTGCACGTTTCCTGCACTTCGGCGACGAGCTCTGCAAGCACGCGGTGCCTGAGCGCACGGACGTGGCCATGATTCAGCGTGATGAACGCCAGTTTGTGCAGTGCGGGACCGACAACGAAGCGCAGTGGATCGACATCGCGCGCCAGATAGCCCTGCGCCAGCAGGCCGGCGCATTGGCGATGCAGCGTCGCCTTCGGCAGGTCGAGGCGCGCACTCAGGTCCGCCAGCGACAGCCCGACGCCGGCCTCAGCGACTTCGGTGACGATGCGCAGCGCGCGTTCTGCCGCTGAGCCGCCGGCCGTTGCGTCCGCGACGACACGCGCGGGTCCGGTCCGCGGCCCGGTCCGCTTTACGACCGGAACATTGCGTTCCGCTTTTTTGTGCCTTAGCATGGCTTCAAGAAACGGAACATTATGTTCCGGCAGTTCGACGCATTATGGACCGCAGCCGCGAAAGCGGGTGCATGCGGCGCTGGTTCGATGTGGCGTCGAACGAAGACAATGCCCGGCGCGGGCCGGCGAGGAGACAATCCGGGTGCAGCACCCGCACTACGACTACATCGTCGTCGGCGCCGGTTCGGCCGGCTGCGTGCTCGCCGCGCGCCTGACGGAGGATCCGGCAAAGCGTGTCCTGCTGCTTGAAGCCGGGCCGCCCGACCGGTCGCCGTGGATCCACCTTCCGATCGGATACGGCAAGACGATGTGGAGCACCCGCTACAACTGGTGCTTTCATACCGACGTCGAGCCGAACATGAACGGCCGGCGCATCTACTGGCCGCGTGGCCGCACGCTCGG
Source organism: uncultured beta proteobacterium (assembly GCA_963707445.1). Taxonomy (GTDB): domain Bacteria; phylum Pseudomonadota; class Gammaproteobacteria; order Burkholderiales; family Burkholderiaceae_F; genus JALORV01. The sequence goes on from CAVPPW010000032.1 coordinate 42,603, forward strand.
CGGTTCCAGTTCCATCAACGGACTCATCTACATCCGTGGCCAACGCGAGGACTACGACGACTGGCGCGCTCTTGGCAATGTCGGATGGGGCTACGACGATGTGCTGCCATATTTCATCCGCAGCGAACGCAACCAGCGCGGCGCCGATGCCCACCACGGTGACGCCGGTCCGCTCGGCGTCAGCGACATCGGGGCGCGCCATGAACTGATCGAGGCGTTCATTGCGGCGGCGGGGCAACTGGGCGTGCCGCGCACCAGCGACTTCAACGGTGCGCGCCAGGAGGGGGCCGGCTACTACCAGCTCACCACATGGAACGGGCTGCGCAGCAGCACCGCGACCGCTTACCTCAAGCCCGCTCGCGGCCGCGCGAACCTGCGCATCGAGACCGAAGCGATCGCGACCCGAGTGCTGTTCGAAGGCGCGCGCGCGGTCGGCGTCAGCTACCTCCGGGGCGGTGTCGAACAGCAGGCGCGCTGCGGCGCGGAGGTCCTGCTGGCTGCCGGCGCGCTGCAGTCGCCGCAACTGCTGCAGTTATCGGGGATCGGGCCGGCGCCGCTGCTGCGCGAGCACGGCATCGCTGTCGTGCGCGACGCGGCAGGCGTCGGCGAGAATCTGCAGGATCATCTGCAGATCCGACTGATCTTCGAGTGCAGCAAACCGATCACGACGAACGACGATCTGCGTTCGCCGTGGGGGCGACTGCGCATCGGCCTGCAGTGGCTGCTGGCGCGCAGCGGGCCGCTGGCGGTGGGAATCAACCAGGGCGGATGCTTCATGCGTGCGCTCGGCGGGGACGCCACCGGGTCGTCACGCCCTGATATCCAGTTTCACGTCGCGACGCTTTCGGCCGACATGGCGGGCGGACAGGTGCACCCTTACTCCGGCTTCACGGTGTCGGTCTGCCAGCTACGTCCGGAGTCGCGTGGCCGAGTGGCGATCCGCTCGGCCGACCCGCTGCAGCCGCCGTCGATGCAGGCCAACTACCTTTCGACCGAACTGGATCGCCGCATGGCGGTGGCGGGCGTGCGCAGCGCGCGCGCGATCGCTGGCGCGGATGCGATGCGGCCTTACGTGCGGCGCGAACACATGCCCGGCCCGAAGGCGGAGGACGACAATGCGCTGCTGGAGTTCGCACGCAACCACGGGGCGACGATCTTCCACCCGTCGGGCACCTGCAGGATGGGCAGGGACTCGCTCGCGGTGGTCGACGAGCGGCTGCGCGTGCACGGCGTGGCAGGGCTGCGCGTGGTGGACTGCTCGGTGATGCCGACGCTGGTTTCCGGCAACACGAACGCACCCGTCGTGATGATCGCGGAGAAAGCGGTGGACATGATCAAACAGGATGCGCGGCACTGAAGGAAGTCGAAGCAGCGCAATGGTGGAGGCCTCGCGGCCTTCGGAAGTCAACGACGACAACGAGGAGACAGCATGAGCAAATTGACCAATCCGAACCGACGGCGAGCATTCGGCGCCGGAGCCGCCGTATTGGCGTCGGCCGCGACGCTCGCACCGCAGGTGCACGCGCAGCAGGTGACGCGGCTCAAGATCCAGACCGCAGTGCCGAGTTCGAGCATCTATTTCGATCTGCTGAAGCGCATGGGCGACCGTGTCGACCGGATGTCGAGCGGCCGGCTCAAGTTCGAGATGCTGCCCGATGGGGCGGTGGTCCCGGCCTTCGAGATCTTCGATGCGGTCGACAAGGGCGTCGTCGACGGCGGTTATGCCTGGACGCACTACTGGTCGGGCAAGAACACGGCCGCGGGCCTGTTCTCCAATCCTGCGGCAGGCGGCGGCACCGGCATGGACCAGTTGTCGCATGTGGCGTGGCTGTACCAGGGCGACGGCAATGCGCTTTACAAGAAGTTCTTCAGCGAGGTGCTGAAGGTGAACATCGAGCCCTTCATGGTGCAGCCGATGGGGCCTGATCCGCTCGGCTGGTTCAAGACTCCGATCGCCTCGCTCGACGACTTCAGGAAGGTGAAGTACCGCAGCCCGCCGGGACTGGTCGGAGAGATCTTCAAGGAGATGGGCATCGCCGCCGTGGCGATGCCAGGCGGCGAAATCGTGCCGGCGGCACAACGCGGCGTTATCGACGCGGCCGAATGGATCGGGCCGGCGGACGACGTCGCGCTCGGCTTCCACACGGTGTTCAAGCATTACTACCTGCAGGGCCTGCACCAGTCCACCGATGTCGGCGAGGTCCTGATCAACAAGGCGGTCTGGAACAAGCTGCCGGCCGACCTGAAGGCGGTAGTGGAAACCGCGGCGATGGCGTCGATGACCGACACCTACACCTACAACGTCTTCCGCAACGCGCAGGCCGTCCAGAGGCTGAAGACCGAGTTCAAGGTCACGGTGCACGACACGCCAAAGGACATCTTCCCGGCGTTCATCAAGGCGACGAACACGATCTACGACCGCGAAGCCTCGAAGAACGCGTTCTTCAAGGAGGTGCTCGATTCGCAGCGCGCATTCGCGAAGATCGTCGTGCCGTACTGGACGAAGATCAGCGCGCTGTATACCAACCTCGGCGTGACCTCGCCTTACGCAACCTGATGGAGTCTGCGGACTCCGGGCTCGCCAGGCTCGCGCGTCGGCTCGACCAGGTTGCAATCTGGTCGGGCCGGCTCGCCTGCCTGCTGCTGCTGCCGCTCGTGCTCGGGCTGACCTACGAGGTCGTCGCGCGCTACCTGTTCAACGCCCCAACGAGCTGGGCCTATGACATGACTTTCATGGCCTACGGCAGCTTCTTCATGCTCGGAGCCGCGTTCACGCTGCAACGACTGGGACACGTGCGCACCGACCTCCTGTACGAGCGGTGGACGCCGCGGCGCCAGGCGACGATCGATCTCGTGTGCTACCTGCTCTTCTTCATGCCCTTCGTCTACGTGCTTGTGGTGACCGGATCCGGCTACTTCTGGAAGGCGTTTGTGACACGCGAGACTTTCGTCAGCAGTTCCTGGCAGCCCATCACCTGGCCGTTCAAGCTGACGGTTCCACTTGCCGGCGTGCTGCTGTTCATACAAGGCGTGGCGGAGCTGCTCCGTTGTGTACACGCGATCCGCACCGGCCGCTGGCCCGCGCGTGAGCACGCAAGCGCGGTGCAGACATGAGCAACGAAATTCTCGGCATCGCAGCGCTGGGTGTTCTGTTCGCCGTCATCTTCATCGGCTTCCCGATCGCATTCACGCTCGGTGCGCTGGCGCTGGCAACGGGTTTCATCGCGCTGGGACCGGTCGTGTTCGACCTGGCGGTGCTGCAGATTTCGTCGGTCATGAAGGACACCGTGCTGGCTTCGGTGCCGTTTTTCCTGTTGATGGGATTCCTGCTCGAACAGTCGGCGCTGGTGGACCGGCTGTTCACCGGCATCCAGCAGCTGCTGGCAGGCGTACGCGGGTCGTTGTACCTGGCGGTTCTGATCACGGCGACGATATTTGCGGCCGCCACCGGGATCGTCGGCTCCGCGGTCACGCTGCTCGGCGTGATGGCGGGCCCGTCGATGATCAAGAACGGCTACGACGCCAAGATGAGTGCCGGCGCAATCACAGCGGGCGGCACGCTTGGCATCCTGATCCCGCCGAGCGTCATGCTGATCGTGATGGGACCGGTCGTGGGCGTGCCGGCGACCGATCTGTTCGCCGCGGCGGTGCTGCCAGGCTTGCTGCTGTCGGTGATCTTCACTGTCTGGTGCCTGGCGCGCTGCTGGATCAACCCGTCGCTCGGACCTCCGTTGCCGCCGGAGATGCGGCCCGCGTCGCTCGGGCCGGTGTTTCGCGACCTGGCGCTCGGCGTGGCGCCGGTCGTCGTCGTGATCCTGTCGACACTTGGAGTGATCCTCGCCGGCATCGCGACGCCGACCGACGCGGGAGCCGTCGGCTGTTTCGCCACTTTTGTGCTCACGGTCGGCTCCGGCCGGATGAACTGGCCGAAGCTGAAGCGCGCCGCCTTCCAGACGCTCGAGGTGTCGAGCATGATCCTGCTGCTGGTGGCGGCATCGAACCTGTTTGGTTCCGTGTTCTCCCGGCTGGGAAGCGCCGAGTTCCTGGCGCAGATGCTTACCAGCCTGCAGCTGCCGCCGATGATGATGTTGATACTGATCCTGGCGCTGATCTTCGTACTTGGCTGGCCGCTGGAGTGGGTGCCGATCGTGCTGATCGTCGTGCCGATCGTATTGCCGATCGTGCAGGCCGCGAACATCGACCTGATCTGGTTCTGCACCCTGGTCGCGGTCACACTGCAGACGGCGTGGCTGTCGCCGCCGGTGGCGCTATCGGCGTACTTCCTGAAAGGCGTCGTGCCTCAGTGGGACCTGAAGCAGATCTATGCCGGCATGCTGCAGTTCATGATCCTGCAGGTCGCGGGTGTCGGTCTCCTCCTGATGTTCCCGAAGCTCGCCACCTGGCTTCCGAGCCTCAACTGACGCGTCGCAGCGCGGGCTACCGCCCGCGTTGCCGCGGCGTCCGACTGCCACGGGCTGTCGTCCGGCGACGCTTGCTCAGCGCAGGCCGACCACCTGGCGCGCGATCGAGTCGAGCAGCTTGTTCACATCGCTCAACGCCGCCTTCGACGCCGCAGAGCCGTCGGGCCTCCAGATGCGCCGATACGCGACGTGCACCTTGCCGGGCTCCTTCGCGGTTGCGTAGACAACCATGGCGTAGGGGCACATCGCCACGTTGGCCGGGTCTGCCTCCATCATCCTGCGCGACAGGCTGGCGCTGCAGAACACGAAAGCCTGCGCATCGACGAAGAGCTTCTGCGCCGAGCCCACATCCTTGCCCGTGCGTTCGAGCATGCTGTTCAGGTGGGACTGGTAATCGATGACGAGGCCCTTGCCCTCGATCGCCAACTTCAGGTCGTCACGCACATCCTCGAACTTGGCCTGTTTCGTATAGGTCACTACCGGATTCGGATCAGCGGCAAACGCAACGGTCGAGACCGCTGCCAGTAAAGCGATCAACAGTGCGCGCAGCATCGCTGCCTCCCCTCGCGTTCAGTATGACGATCCAGACCATGCCAGAGTGACGGATCCAGTTGTTGAGCTAACGCAGCGGGTGCGCTCTCCTTTACGGCACGGCGATCGCAGCGCTTTGATCTGGCGCGGGGCCGCCAGAGCCGTGGGCGCGCATGCTCCCCGGCAGGGCAGTCACGAGCGCCGGGTGTCGGCGCGTGACGCGTGCCTGACTGGAGTCCGCGATGGCGACGAACGTACTGATACTCGGCGATGGGACCGGCGGCCTGGTCACCGCCAATCTCCTGGCGAAGGCGGCGCGCGGCAGGAAGACGCCGCTGCGCATCACGCTGATCGGCAATTCGCCGGTGCACACCTACCAGCCGGGCATGCTGTTCATCCCGTTCCAGACGCCCGGATACAGGACGCTGGCCGATATCCAGCGCCCCAATACGGACTTCGTCGGGCCGGGAGTCGAATACCGCTGCGAGCGCGCAACAGACATCGACACCGCGCAGCGCAGGGTGACGACAGACCAGGGCAGTCACGCTTACGACTGGCTGGTACTGGCCCTGGGATCGCGCACTCTGCCCGAGGTGATCGACGGCCTTGTGGAGCGCTGGGGCCGGCAGGCGCACGGCTTCTACACGCCCGAGAGCGCGCTGCGGCTGGCCGGAGCGCTGGAAAGCTTCAGGGGGGGCGACCTGGTGATCGACATCGCCGAGATGCCGATCAAGTGCCCGGTCGCGCCGCTCGAATTTGCGTGCCTGGTGGACGACTACCTGACGCAGCGCGGCCTGCGCAGCAAGACCGAACTGACGCTGGTCACTCCGCTAACCGGTGCATTTACCAAGCCGATCTGCAACGAGGTGCTGACCGACATGCTGGTCGAGAAGGGCGTGAAGGTCATCCCCAACGCTTCGCTCGCCGCTGTTACGGACAAGACCATCGTTTGCCCTGACGGCAAGGCGATTCCCTATGACCTGCTGGTGACGATCCCGCCGCACGAAGGCTCGGACCTGATCGACGACGCGGGACTTGGCGACGGCATCGGCTTCGGCCTGACCGACAAGCAGACGCTCAAATCGATCAAGGCCGAGCGCATCTTCCTGGTCGGCGACAACACCAATGTCCCGACCTCCAAGGCCGGCTCGGTCGCACATTTCCAGGCCGAGGTGGTGGTGCACAACCTGCTGCGCGAAATCGACGGCAAGGCGGCGTTACCGCTGGCCGACGGCCATGCCAACTGCTTCATCGAAACCGGCTACGGCAAGGCGATACTGATCGACTTCAACTACGACATCCAGCCGGTTCCGGGCAGCTTCCCGCTGCCCATCGTCGGTCCGATGTCACTGCTGAAGGAAACGCGGCTGAATCATCTTGGCAAGCTTGCCTTCAGGCCGATCTACTGGAACATGCTGCTGCCGGGCAGGCACATCCCTTTGGTCGGTTCGCGCATGAGCACGACGGGCAAGCAGATGGCGGTGCTTGACCGCACGCACTGACGCCCGGGGCCTTACCCCGTGCTCCAGGCGCGCGGTCGCCGCATCCCGGCGATCTTGCAGGCCTGCCTGACGTAGCCGTACGGAAAGAGCTCGAACAGCCGCTGGCGCGCGGCGTCGCCCAGGCCCACCTCGTCCGCGAGGAAGCGGATGACGAAGCGGACATCCGGGATCAGCTGGTGCTCGTCGAGGAACTCGCGCATGAACCGGAGCACGCGCCAGTGATCGTCGGTCAGCACGATGTCCTCGCGGCGCGCGAGTGCCTGAGCGATGGACTCGTCCCAGTCCGACGGGTCGATGAGATAGCCTTCCTCGTCGGTGGGTACAGAAATCTCATTGGCCTGGCTGGAACGGGTATCGGTCATGGCTGCACCTTCACCGAGTCGTACAGGTCGTCCGCGTCAACCATTGCCAGTTTCTCCGGCGACACTTCGTCGGTTCGACCGGCGATGACGGCACTGGGTTGCGGATGAAGTCGCTCATCCTCTGGGCGGGCGGACATGCCGCGCAGTTGGTCCTACGAACGGGCCCGGACCGCCTTGCGGGCTGCCGGCTTTGCGCGCTTGGCGGTCTTCTTCGGCGCTCGACGCACAACAGTCTTTGCGGCGGATTTTCGAACGGCCGGACGGGCACGCAGCATTCCCGCAGCGATCTTGAAAATGTCGGTCTCGGTGATGATGCCGACCAGCGCCTTCCTGGAATCGAGCACCGGCAGGCTTCCGATGTGCCGCACAACGAGCAGGCGTGCGGCTTCCTTCAGCAGGGCACTCTCGCCCACGCAGACCGCCGGGCTGCGCATGATCTCGCCCACTGGAACTTCCGACGATCCGAAATTGGCCGCCGCGAGCAGCAGGTCACGCTCGGCCACGATGCCGACGACCCGCCCGCCGTCGACCACTGGCAGGTGGTGGATGTTGCGGCTGCGCATCAGGTCGAACGCCCGGTGAAACTCGGTCTCCGGCGTCACGGTGATCACCGACCGGCTCATGTACTGGCTGATTTTCATGAAGGTACTCGTCGCAGGAATGGGAGCGGGGCGGGCTGCTGTCTGCCCTCTGATCTCTGCCGTCTGACCATGATGTGATGCAGGGCGCTGCGAGGCTCACACGCCATCGATCGGAGGCCGTGAACGAGGCAGCCGCCGCTTAGGCAATCCCCCGTACTGGCTCGCGCTCGTGCCGCGAGCCGGCCGAACGATTCTGCGGTTTGGCGCCTACGGCTTCTTCGGCGTCTTGTACTCGGCTTCCTTCTGGAACGGTTTCCAGATGGTTTCGTAACCGACGAAGCCCTTTTCGTTCGGCGGCATCTGACGCGTCGTCACAAAAGGCGTGACGCCGTCAGGAACCTTGGCGGGAGGCGGCTTGTGGTCGCTCATGAGTCACCTTTCTTGCCGTGAAGTGAGGGTTGCCGCTCAGACAGGTCTCAGCAGCGACGGGTCGATATTCGGCGCCCGCATGGATCGCCCCGCCCGCTCTGGTCTCTTCGTCGGTCGCGTCGCGCACGGTCAGTATCTCGAGCGTGAAGACGACCTCCCTGCCGCAAAGCGGATTGTTGCCATCGACCGTCAGTCTCTCGTCGTCCATGTGCGTCACGAGAAAGCTGCGGGTCTGGCCCCTGTCGTTCTCCATGAGGATGGAGGTGCCGACCTGCCGATACTCCTCGGGGACGTTCTCGATGTCATCGGAAAAAACCAGCGACTCGTCCCTGGGGCCGAAGATCTGATTGCCATCGATCGCCACTTCGATGACGTCGCCGGCGGACTTGCCCTCGAGCTCCCTATGGACCGAAGGGGCCAGAATTTCGTTGTGTCCGTGAACATAGCCCAACGGGAACTCGACCCTGGTGAGGACATGCCCCGACTTCCTGTCGGTCACCTTGTAGGTCAGTTCGACGAACTTGCCGGTCCGGATGACTTCGCTCATGTCAGACCCGCACGAGATGTTCAGAAGATGGATGCACCGAAGATCCTGACCTTTCCATCCTCATAGCCGAGGACAAGCCTGCCCAGCCATTCGCCCGGCTTCTTGGTGCTGCGCTGCCGGTAAAGAACCGTCACATGCTCGCCCCGGCGGATGATGCCGAGCGAGTCGACTTCTTCGGACAGGTTCCTCGCCAGTTCGCTGTTCGCGAACTGGTGGCCCGCGACGACCTGGTCGATGGCACGCGCCAGCGAACTGGAGAAGTTCCTCGCGAATTCCCCGTACTTGCCTTCGTTCGAGTACTTGACGAGGTCGCGCCACAGGGGCTTGGCCATGGCCAGGATCTCCTCGTCGGTCTTCTCGATGATGTTCACGCGCTGGGCCTGGGGATCCTGCTACTTCTCGTCCCCGACCAGGTGATAGCAGGGCGCCTTCTCCATGGTGTATTCGCCGGTCTTCGGATCGCGGCGCGAGACCGTCAGCACGTGCCAGTTCTCGTCGTCCACCTTCATGGCGTCGCCCCGGTAGTAGTAGCCCGGCCAGCGGGTCTCCTTGCGGAACAGCGTGTGCTGCGTGACGCACTCGGCGGCGCGATGGCGGTGCTTCAGTTCCCACGCGCGCAGCAGCTCGTGAATGTCCTTCGCGGCCAGGCTCTCGAGGTCTTCCTCCATGATCCTGAGCTTCTTCAGGCCGATGTTCAGGAGCTTCTCGTTGGTCATGTAGTTGACGGTCACGCCGCCGCAATACTCGTCCATCAGCTTCTGCAGGCGGTCCAGGCCCTGCTTGGGATTGATGTAGTGCGGGTTGACGTCGCCCGCCACGATCTCGTTGCGGTAGATCCTGTAGTGCTCCAGCGGCTTGTAGATCTCCTCCTTGCGGCGCTGATCTGCTCGTCGGAGACGACGATGCCTTCGGCCTTGCCGTCGTCGATGTACTTGCAGGCGGCCTTCGCGGCGAGACGGCCTTCGGTGAACGACCCCGACGAGAAGGCGTGCGGCGTGCCGCCGACCGCGTCGCCGGCGCCGAACAGGCCTTCGATCGTCGTCATGCGGTTGTAGCCCCAGAAGTACTCGGGAGGGGAAATGTCCTCGGGGCCGGAGCACCAGGCGCCCGAACCGGTCGCGTGCGAGCCCATGACGTAGGGCTCGGAGGTGGTCAGCTCGGGATTCTCGTTCTTGGGATCCACATCGGTGGCGGCCCACAGCACCGCCTGGCCGACGGTCATGCCGAGGAAGTTCTCCCAGCCGACCTCTTCCAGATGCGGATCCTGGAAGGCGCGCATGGTCACCATGTGGATGGGGCCGCGGCCGGCATTGACTTCGCTGATCAGCGCGTGGTTGCGCAGGCAGGTCGGGATCGGCCGATGCGTCAGGTGCGAAGCTTCCGGATCGAGATATTCCTTGCCGACCATCTTCTGCAGCTCGGGGAACCACTTGGACTCGTACTCTTCGCCCAGGCCGTTCTGCGTATAGGTCTTCAGGTGCAGGAAGTAGGCGCCGACCGGGCCGTAGCCGTCCTTGAAGCGCGCCAGCACGATGCGGTTTTCCATCTGCGTCATCTTGGCGCCGGCGTCGATCATCAGGCCGTAGGCGGACGCGGACGACCAGGGCGCATACCAGGTCCGGCCGGAGCCTTCGCCCACCGAGCGCGGCTTGAAGATGTTGGAGGCGCCGCCCGCGCCGCAGATCACGGTCTTGGACTTGAAGACGTGGTAGTTGCCGGTGCGGACGTTGAAGCCGACGGCACCGGCGACCCGGTTCTCCTTGCTGTCGTCCATCAGCAGGTGGGTGACGCAGATGCGGTTGAAGACCTTGTCCGCCGATTTCTTCGCGGCCTCGGCCACGATGGGCTTGTAGGACTCGCCGTGGATCATGATCTGCCAGCGCCCTTCACGCAGGTAGCGCCCGGTCTTCGGGTCCTTCATGATGGGCAGGCCCCACTCCTCGAACTGGTGCACCGTGGAGTCGACGTGACGGGCCATGTCGAACAGCAGGTCTTCGCGCACCATGCCCATCAGGTCGATGCGCGCGTAGCGGACATGGTCCTCCGGGCTTGTTCTCGCCCCAGCGCGTGCCCATGTAGCAGTTGATCGCGTACAGACCCTGGGCGACCGCGCCCGAGCGATCGATATTGGCCTTCTCGGCAATGACGATCTTCTTGTTCTGGCCCCAGAATCTCGCCTCCCAGGCGGCACCGGTGCCGCCCAGGCCTGCACCGACGACCAGAATGTCGATGCCGTCTTCGATGATCGTTTCGTAGGCCATCAGTAGTAGACCCCCATCTTCAACTTGAGACCTGCGGACTCGAGCGTACGCAGGCCGCCGTCATCCAGGCGGATGTACTTCGGTTCGTTGTACAGCAGCTCGCCGTCGCGCATTTCCTTGCTGGGTGCGGGAACATCCGCGAGCTTGGGGATCGCCTGGCCCCAGGGCTTGGTGGTGATCGGCGACAGGAAGTTCTTTTCCGTGCCGTTGCGGAACTTGATCCGCCAGGCGATCGTGCCTTTCTGTTCGTCGCGGTGGACGCGAACGCTGTGGCCCAGCGGGGCGAAGTCGGCATAGCCGCGCACGTCGATCGCGTGCTGCGGGCAAGCCTTCACGCAGGAGTAGCACTCCCAGCACATGTTCGGCTCGATGTTGTAGGCGCGGCGATAGGTCTTGTCGATGTGCATGATGTCCGACGGGCAGATGTCGACGCAGTGTCCGCATCCGTCGCACCTCGTCATGTAGACGAAGGTAGGCATGGGTCCTGGCTCCTTATCTGTTCCGCCAGAACTTGCAGGCTGCTAATGCTTAGTAGTGGCGGGGCGCTTCGCGCTTGATGCCGAGCCCCATGTCCATCGGAGCGTCTCGCAACAGCTCCATGGAGTGTCTTTCCCGCTGCTCGGGATCGTCACGGGTCTGCGTCGGCAGGTTCGCGGCGGTGCCGTTGGCCTCGGACACTCGCTTCTCGAAGGCCGCCGCGGGCTTGAAGAACATGTGCGCGAACTTGGACCACGGCACCCCGGCGAACAGCACCGTGGTGGCAAGGATGTACAGGCCGAAGAGCACGCCGACCCCGCCGCCGGAAGCTGCCCAGAGCAGACCCAGCGTCACGCTCGCGAGCAGCGACAGGATGAACAGGTCGGCGCTGCATGAGGCGGAACGGCGAGTTGCCCTCGGCGGCGACATCGACGCGGATGAAGAACCAGAACCAGTAGCCGCCGACGCAGACCATCAGGCCGCCGAGCCACCAGAGCTGCGTCCAGATCGGCGCTCGCCGAGGCGTTGAACACCATCACGACGGTGGCAAGCGACGTAGAGCACGAATCCGTACATGCCCAGCAGGTGCGCGATGCGCCGGCGCGGGTTGCAGAACTCGCCGGAGGCCAGCACGTCCACCACGGCAGTCTGCACGGCGATCGACACGAGCTCGCCGCCGCCGACCGGCCGCGCCCCTTCGCCTTCGATCGGCGAAAGTTTTCGAAGAAGTACCTGGCGCTGCCCTTGTGCACGACGTCGAACAGCGTTCCCGCGATGACCAGTATGAACATGACGACCACGTACGCCTGCATGACCGCAGGCGAAAGCGAGGCCGAAAGCGCGGCAAACGGATTGCTGGTGAACATCGTGGATTTCCTCCGGATCAGTCCTGAGTCTGGTTTCTTGTCGTGGCGGCTCAGCGGGCCGAGTGCCCCGTCAGTTTCACTTCCACGCGTTCGCTCGCGGCAAGGCCTTCATAGTATTCGCGCAGCAGTTTCAGCACCTCCGGCCGGCTGAACTCGGCGGGCACGTCGGCGCCTTCCGAGAGCCACTTGCGCAGCTTGGTACCGGACACGAGGAGGCGCTCCTTGTCGTCGTGCGGACAGGTGCGGGCCGAGGCCATGCCGCCGCAGCTGTAGCACCAGAACGTCCAGTCGATCTTCAGCGGGCGTGTCTCGAGCGAGCCTTCGGGAATCTCGTCGAAGACGTGGTGCGCATCGAACGGACCGTAGTAGCTGCCGACGCCGGCGTGGTCGCGGCCGACGATCAGGTGCGAGCAGCCATAGTTCTGCCGGAACAGCGCGTGCAGCAATGCCTCGCGCGGGCCGGCGTAGCGCATGTCGAGCGGGTAGCCGGCCTGCACGACCGTCTTCTTGACGAAGTAACCCTCGATCAGCGACGCAATCGCGCGCGTGCGGACATCGGCGGGGATGTCGCCGGGCTTCAGCGCCCCGAGCAGCGAGTGCACCAGCACGCCGTCGCAGACCTCGATCGCGACCTTGGCGAGATACTCGTGCGAGCGGTGCATCGGGTTGCGCGTCTGGAACGCCGCGATGCGCGACCAGCCCAGCGACTCGAACATCGACCGTGTCTGCGCGGGCGTCATGTAAAGCGCGCCGTACTTCTCGGGAAAGCCGCCGCTCGAAAGGACCTGCACCGGTCCGGCCAGGTTGACCTCGCCCTGTTCCATCACCATCTTGACGCCCGGATGCTCGGCATCGGTGGTGCGGAAAACCATCGCACACTCGTGCGCCTTGTCGATGGCGTACTTCTCGGTGACTCGCATCGTCGCCAGGATCTCGTCCGACTCGGGGTCGACGAGCGCGATCTCGGCTCCCGTCTTTATCGAGTCTGCAACGTGCTTCTCGGTCGACAGCGTGATCGGAATCGGCCAGAACAGCCCCGAGGCGAGCTTCATGCCGTCGCAGACGCGCTCCCAGTCGCCGTGTGTCATGAAGCCCGTGAGCGGTGTGAAGCCGCCGATGCCGAGCATCATCAGATCGCCCTTTTCGCGCGAACTGACACGTACCTTCGGCAGTGATTGCGCGCGGGTCAGGGCGACGTCGCGCTCCGTGCCTTCGAGCAGCAGCGGCTTCAGCGGGCCACCGCCGTGGGGATTGACCAATGCGGGCACGGTGTTTCCTCCGATCTTCTCTGACACTCCTTGGCCGTGCCGCCAGGTGTGCTTCCGACTTCGCCGGCGACAGTGACCCTCCCGGTCCGCCCATCGACGATCGTGCGAAGCGCCCTCAAGCCTAGGCAGCGGTCCGTGCCGCCAAGGCTTTCATTTCATAGAGCCAGTGTAGTCGCGCACCTGACCCGATGCGCTCCACGCCAGCGGCAGATTGGACACCGTTTGGAGTAGCGCAAGCCATTCGCCGCTTTGGCAACAGCGCATCCTCCCCACATGGGTGGGTACGGCTTGCCCACTCAGGTAGGCCAACACCGCAGAGGCGGTAGAAATCAGCCGCGTCGGTGGGCGCGTGGCACACTCCCGCGCCCGTACTGGGCGAAAGCCAGGGCGGCCGACAGCCGAGTTGAGCAACGCTCGATCGGTCATCCGTCACCCGCTGCGCCGCCGGTTGCGGCATCTCACACCATGGCTGACGTCATCGCTACTGTCCTGCAACGTCTGTGCGGCGCCGCGTGGTCCCGACGACGCCGCAGTTCGGTGCGGCGCGGCCTCGCCCGCACCGGAGTATTCGCCAAGGTCGCCGGAGTGGCGGCATTCGCCGTCGCCCTGATAGTGCCTGCCGTCGCGTTCGCGGCCGCGGTCGACGCGGCTGGTGCCTCGGTCACCGCCTGGTGGGTGTGGCCACTGGCGCTGTTCGTCGTCTGTTTCTTCCTCGGGATCATCGCGGTTCCGGCCGGGGTTGGTGGCGGTGTGCTGTTTGTGCCGCTGGTCAGCGGCTTCTTTCCGTTCCATCTCGACTATGTGCGCGGAGCCGGGCTGCTGGTGGCGCTGTCGAGTGCGCTCGCAGCCGGGCCGTCCCTGCTGCGGGCCGGTCTGGCCAACATGCGGGTGGCGTTGCCCCTGGCGCTGATCGCATCGTTCAGTTCGATGCTCGGCGCGCTGCTGGGCCTGGCCCTGCCGGACTCGGTCGTACGCATCGCGCTTGGGATTGCGATCCTGGGAATCGTCGCGGTCATGCTGCTGGCGCGCAAGTCGGAGTACCCGGACGTTCAGACCAGTGACCGGTTGGCCACACTGCTGGGGATGCACGGCGTGTTCGTCGACGGCGCCTCCGGCCAGCAGGTTGCATGGCGCATGCATCGCACGCCACAGGGACTGGCGCTGTTCCTTTTTATCGGCGTGCTGGCGGGGATGTTCGGCCTCGGCGCCGGCTGGGCGAACGTACCCGCACTGAACCTCGTCATGGGCGCACCGCTGAAGGTGGCCGCTGGCTCGTCTAGTTTCATACTCTCGCTGGTCGATTCGTCGGCGGCGTGGATCTACCTGAACAACGGTGCGGTGCTGCCGGTCATCGCGGCGCCGTCGGTGATCGGCATGATGCTCGGTGCCAAGATTGGAGCGCGGCTGCTGCATGTGCTGAAGGCTTCGATCATTCGTCGTCTCGTCATTGCGATGCTGCTGTTTGCCGGTGGCCGCGCGCTGATGGTCGGACTGGGTATCGGGATTTGAGCCGGTCCCTCTGCATCCGAAGCTCCCATGAACAAGATCCACATTGCACCCGAACAGATCCGCTACGCAGAGTGGCTGCGCTGGAGCGGGTGGCTCGGTCTGGCGGTGCTCGTAGGAGCCTTCGGCCTGTATGTCGCCGGCGTGCTGCCGCCCGTGATCCCGGTGGACCAGCTGCCTCAGGCCTGGCGCCTGTCATCGCGCGAACTCATGCTCCAGCATGGACTGCAGGGCGGTTGGTCCTGGATCCGTTCAATCGCGCGGGGCGACATGCTGAACATGCTCGGCATCGCGATCCTCTCGGGCTGCTCCGCGTTGCCGCTGCTGGCTGTCACCGGCATCTACCTGCGTCGCGGTGATCGACTCTTTGCCGCGCTGTGCCTGCTGCAGGTCGCCGTGCTGGTGCTGGCGGCGTCGGGTCTGATCGCCCCGGGACACTGAATCATGACGGCGCCGACCACGCTACGTCGCATTGCGCTGATGACGCAATGGACCGAGTTTGATTCCGGGGCGGAGAAAGTGGCGATCGAACTCGCGCAGCGGCTGCAGCTTCCGCTCAGCGTCGTCGTGCCGCTGCTGAGCAATCCGGAATACGAGGTCGTCGCGCACGGCCGTGTCGCAGACGCCGAAGCCGCGGCGGCCAATGCCGTGGCTGCCTTCAACGCGCAGGCCCGCGATGCGGGAGTGACCACCGAAATTCGCGTCCGACGCGGCGACGAACTCTGGCGCGAAGTGGTGGATGAGGTGCATTCGACGCGCGCGGACCTGCTGGTCACGCGACGCCGCGGACATCGCGGCTTTCTCGGCCGGCTTCGGGTCGGAGAGATGGTGCGGCAGATCGCGGTGCATTCGTCATGTCCGCTCATGGTGGTTCCGCGTCAGGCGCGCATGCCGTCAAAGGGAATACTGGTGGTGATTCAGGCCGGCGCAACGGTCGAGCCTGAGACGCGCAGCGCTGCAATGCTGGCTTCCCAACTGGGCCTTCCCTTGCGCATTCTCATCGTCGTGCCGGAGGGGCAGGCGCGTGCGGTTGGCGACATCCCGCTGCAGCAGGCCCAGGAGGTTGCGCGCCAGGCGCAGGTCAGCGCGGGCGGCAGCATCCAGACGGGGCCTTTGCCCGAGTCGCTGGAGTCGGGCATGCGCGGCAATGCGGTGGACCTGCTGGTGATCGGGTTTGTGCAGGGCCCGGCGAGCCACGGCAGGCTGCGCGATGTAGTCGAGGGCGTCGTTGGCGGGGTACCCTGCGCAACATTGCTCGTTGGCACTCAGTCGCCGAGCGCCTGATCATGGCAAGGTGCAGGGCACATAGTGGAGCCGGTGATGTCGCAGATGCTCAATCTGGCACGCGCAGCGCACCTGGTCGGGGTGCCGCGCGGCGTGCTGCAGCGGATGATCAGTGCCGGCGAGATCGAGGCCGCGGACGGGCTGATCGCGATCGACGAACTGCGGCGGGTCTTCCCGGCGGCTGCGCTCGACGACAGCGGAGCGTTCGAGCGTGTCCGCACGATCCGCGAAGAGGCATTCGGCCGACGCGTGCGCGAGCGGATACTGCCGTCGCCGGAGGTTCTCGCGCAGCGCCTGTTTGTACAGAGCCAGGAACTGGCCGATCTGCGTCGCTACCTGACTGGCTATCACGATCTCGTGGTGGCGGTCTCGCAGCAACTCCAGGATCTGGCGGCCGGCGACGCTCGGCTAAAGCCGCTGGCGCAGTTCGTCCACGCCGGCTTCAGGCGCGTTCTGGACAGTGAGCCTGCAGAACCTCTGGACGCAATGGCGAACATGATGCAGGTGATCTCAGCCCACGTGACGATGCGCCCGAGCGGCCATCAGTTCATTGTCGAGGGCAACGACTCGATCCTGCAGGCCGGGTTGAAGGCCGGGCTGCGCCTGGGCTACGGATGTGGCACGGGGTCCTGCGGACTGTGCAAGGCACGCGTCGTCAGTGGGCAGATCCGGCAGGTGCAGCACAGCGATCTGCGGCTGTCGGAGCAGGAACGGCAGCAGGGTTACGCGCTCCTGTGTGCACACACCGCGGTCACGGACCTGGTGATCGAGTCGCTCGAGGCGTCCGGCCCGGCGGACATTCCGCAGCAGGAACTGGTCGCCACGGTGCGCGCGGTGACCGAGCTCGGTCCCCATACCAGGCTGCTGCACCTTCAGACCCCGCGCAGCAGCCGGCTGCGATTCCTCGCCGGTCAGCTGGTGACGCTCGGCGTCGCCGGCCTCGGTGACGACATCGAGCAGGCCGTCGCGCTGGCGAGCTGCCCCTGCGACGAGCGCAACCTGCACTTTCACCTGGCGCGCGATGACGACGGGCCACTGTCGGCGGCAGTGTTCGACGACCGCATTCGTGCCGGTGCAGCGGTGGGTGTACGCGGACCCGTAGGCGATTTCGTCCTCGATGCGCAGAGCACGCGGCCGCTGGTGTTCGCGGCCTGCGACACGGGCTTCGGCCCGATCAAGAGCCTGATCGAGCACGCAATGGCGAGCGAGCATGTCGAGTCGTTTGCGTTGCACTGGCTTGCCACGCGCGGCGACGGCCATTACCTCGACAACCAGTGTCGCGCGTGGGCCGCGGCCTACGATCAGTTCGCCTACGAGCCGCTGGTCGATGCCGATCAGGCGGCCGGCGCGCGCCTCCTGGTCGACCGCGCCGCGGCCCGGCCCGGCCTCGCGGCGAGCGATTTGTTCATCGCCGGCCCGTCGACCTTCGTCTTCGAGGCGGCGCAGGCGTTCATTGCCGCCGGGGTTGCGGCCGGGCAGACGCACACGCTGGCGGTCTGAGTGACAGTTCCGACCACTTCTTCCATGCAGCAGGGCTTTACGCGATGAGTGACGCACTGAATTTCCTGGTCAAGGCCCGGCCCGACGCGATGGGCCATTACTTCAAGTTCCTGAAGGAGGCCGGCAAGCATCTCGACCCGAAGACGCGCAACCTGATTTCGGTGATCACAAAGGTCCACGCGCAGACCGATCGCGGCTTCCGGCAATACCTGTCGCGCGCGTTGCGCGAGGGCTGCACGCCGGCCGAGATCCTGGATGCGCTGCTGATGGCCTTCCCGGCGCTCGGTCTGGCCAAGATCGTGTGGGCGGTCGACATCCTGATCGACATGGATCTGCCCGAGTTCCAGGCCGATGCGATGGGCTTCCCCGGTGCGTGGCACGACGTGATGGCCGCGGCCGACATCGAGGTCGGCGCGACGCAGCGCCACGACTGCGATGGGCGTGGACTGTTCGTGCACAGGACCCAGGACGAATACCGTGTCTACGACAGCCGCTGTCCGCACCAGACCACCAACATCCCGCACCTGGCGCTCGAAGGAACGACGCTCACCTGTCCCAAGCACGAGTGGGCCTTCGACATCACGACCGGCGCGTGCATCGCCAAGGGCTCGACGCCGTTGAAACGCTGGAAGTCCAGGGTCGAGGACGGCCGGCTGCTCGCGTACTGGTAGCCACAACGCTCGAGTAGCACCGCCATTCATGGACTACCTGCCCATTTTCATGAAGCTCACCGATCGCCCGTGCGCGGTGATCGGCGGTGGCGAGGTCGCCGCGCGCAAGGTCGGCCTGCTGCTCGCAGCTGGCGCGCGCGTCACGGTAACGGCGCCGGAGCTGTGCGAGCCGCTCGCCGAATTGCTGCGGCAGGGCCGGATCGACTACCGCGCCGAGACTTTCACGCCGGCCGCGCTGCAAGGCGTGGCGCTCGCGATTGCCGCGACCGACGATCGCACCGTCAACGCCGAAGTCTCGCGCCTGGCGCAATCGCAGCTGCTGCCGGTCAACGTCGTTGACGATCCGGAGTTGTGCTCGTTCATCCTGCCCGCGATCGTCGACCGCTCGCCGGTCGTGGTCGCAGTGTCCACTGGCGGAGCCTCGCCGGTGCTGGCACGCCTGCTGCGGGCGCGCCTGGAGTCGCTCGTGCCGACGACGTACGGGCAGCTGGCGCAACTCGCGCGGCGTTTTCGCGAGCGGGTCCGCAACGCGTTGCCGCAACCGGAGCGGCGGCCGTTCTGGGAACGTGTCTTCCAGGGCCCGGTGGCCGAACTCGTGTTCTCGGGGCGGATCGCCGAGGCCGAGCGCGCACTGGAAGGCGAACTGGAGTCAACCGCAGGCCGCGGCGCAGAGCCCGGCGAGGTGTACCTGGTCGGGGCAGGCCCCGGCAACCCCGATCTGCTGACGTTTGCAGCCATGCGGCTGATGCAGCAGGCCGATGTGGTCCTGTTCGACAACCTCGTGTCGCCGGCGATCCTGGATCTCACGCGCCGCGACGCCGAGCGCATCTATGTCGGCAAGCAGCGCGCGCACCACACGATGCGCCAGGAGGAGATCAACGCGCTGCTGGTCCGGCTCGCGCGCTCCGGACGCCGCGTGCTGCGCCTGAAGGGCGGGGATCCGTACGTGTTCGGTCGCGGCGGCGAGGAGATCGAATCGCTCGCCGCCAGCGGCATCCGCTTCCAGGTCGTGCCGGGTATCACCGCCGCCTGTGGCGTGGCGGCGTATGCAGGCATACCGCTGACACACCGCGATTACGCGCAGTCGTGCGTACTGGTGACCGGCCATCTGAAGGACGGGACCATGAATCTCGACTGGCACGGACTTGCGCGGCCGCGTCAGACCGTGGTGGTCTACATGGGGCTGCTAGGCCTTGCGGAATTCTGCGCGGAGCTGATCGCGCATGGCATGCCACGCGACATGCCCGCGGCTGTCGTGCAGCAGGCCACGCTGCCGCAGCAACGGGTCGTCACCGCCACGCTCGAAGATCTGCCGCAGCGAGCCGCTGCGGCCGACCTGCGGCCGCCGACGCTGGTCATCGTCGGCGACGTCGTCAGGCTGCGCGACAAGCTGTCGTGGTACGAACCGTCGGGTGACCAAGGTGTCTCGTCGGCCTGGGGCGACCCTGTTCGCCGGGACCGTGAGCAACAGGAAGTCAGACCGTTGACGGATTGACGTCAAGGACGTCCGGCCACAGCTCACCGCCGGTCTGGTCGGCACCGCAAAAACCGGGCGTCTGGACTTGATGTTTGCCACATTCGTGGCCAAGGTGTCGTCTCAACGCAGCACAAAGGGGGTTCTGTCCATGAAGCGGTTTCTGGCATTCCTTGCAGTTCTGGTTTTCGGCGCCCTGGTTAACGAGCAGGTCGCAGCTCAAGCGGCACCAGCCGCCAAGGAGCGCGTGATCATCCAGGTCAGCACGCCCGAGCAGCGAGTCTGGAATCAGTCGCTCAACTATGTCGAGAACCTCCAGGAGCTCTACGGCAAGGACAACGTCGAAATCGAGATCGTCGCCCTCGGTTGGGGCATCGGCATGCTGAAGTTCGACTCGCCTCTGGCGACGCGCGTCGCTGACGCGTTGAAGCGCGGCGCCAAGCTGCAGGCCTGCGAAGTGACGATGGGGCGGCAGAAGCTTTCGAAGCAGGACATGCTCCCCGACATTGGCTATGTACCGGCGGGTCTCGGGCAGATCATCAAGCGACAGAAAGAGGGCTGGTCGTACATTGGCGGTTGAGTCGTCAGCAGCGTGACGCCCGCCGGCCGATCCTGTTCAAGAACTCGCCAACCTCGATACCAGCGAGATCTAGGGCCTACAGATGTCGACCGATCGACAATCCTGGGCCGCTCTGGGAGGTCTCGTTTCCAGCTCGATGCCTGCAGTGATGCGGCACTCGAGACTTTCAACGCGATAGGCTACGCGCAGCCATACCGCTGCGAGGGAACAGTCGCCCCGGAGAGGACGTCAACTGAGAAGTGCGTGCGGCTGCTCCTCAGCCGCGACACCGGACATCGACACGCCTCCCGATCCGGGACACGTCACCGTGTCCGGACCGTTCGGTCACTCGACCTTGACGACCGTGTACTGGCTGCCAGAGGGCTGATAGTAGGTTCCACCACACTGGTGCAATGTCGTGCCTTCGATGACGACGGTCGTGCAGCCTTGAGGCAGAGTAGCGACGACCGTGGAGGTCGCGATGATGCGCCGCCGGGCCACGCCGCCGACGTTTCCTGCCGCGCCAGGCTGATTGATTCCGGGATCCCGAACTCCGACTCCAGGCGCCCCAACGCCTGCAGTTCCGCCCCTTGGACCGGGCTGGTTCACGCCTGGGTCGCGCGCCTGCAGCGCACCCGACAAGGCGGCAAGCGCCGCGCCAAGGATCAGGACCTGTCCCAACTTGTATCGTGTCTTGCCCATTGCGTTACCTCCACTGATGGTCGCGTGCAATTCGGGCCGCGGCCGAACCACGAACACAGGATTGTTGCCTTAAAACGTAGCGGGGCATTTGACCTAGCAGCACTGTGTGGGATTACCTGGAGTACTTTCCCGTATCCGAGCATCAGTTACCACTCGACCTGACAGAGCGGCGCCAGGACCTCCGCGAGACGGCAACTTATTGCACTTTGAGCGAACCCTGTGTCTTATCGCCCAAGGTTGCTGGAACCCCATCGATCCTTGATTCGCTGCTCATGTGCGTTCTCAGCCTCGATCGAGTCCTGCGGCAGTTGTTTGAGGCAATCCTCCAGGTCCCGAGGGTCGGGTCGTTCAGCGGACTTCGGTTCGGCCCGCACTGGTGGTGACTTGCCGTCCCATGCGAACGGATTGCCGAACTCAGGTGGCTCAGGCAGGCAGTCGTCTCTGTAGATCGGAGGTCCGTCCGACGCAAAGGGTGTGAACGAGATCGTCCTGTCGAAGATCAAGGGCTTGCCTGTCGGGGTAGGCGGCAATGGCGGCATGTTTGCGATGGCCATGCGAGCCAGTCGCTCGGCGACGGTGGATGTAGTCCACAGTGTCTCCAGCCCGGCCAACTTTCCGTCGGGCGCGATTTCTACCCGGAACCTGACCACGCCCTGGTCCGGTCCTTCAACCGCGGTGCCCATCATGCTGCGGACCTGCTGACCCCAGGAGTACCGGTAGCCTTTGCTGTTCCTGAGCGTGTATCTGGCGGCAAAGGCCCACTCCTCGGCCGATGGAGCAGGCGGCGCCGCCAATGAGGCCGGTTGACGCGAAGTCGCGGGGGTCGGGCTGTCCTGGGGCACACGCTGCATCGCAGGGATCGCCGCGGGGGCGGGACCTGGTGCAAGAACCTGGTGATCAGGCCGAGGGAGGTTCTTCTCTGGCGGAGGCGGCAGGACCTCCAGGAAGATGATCCGTTCCTCGGCTTTCGGTAGGTCCGCCTTGCCTGTGAGCCCGAGCCGGTAGTCGCTTGAAAGCGCAAACACCAGTGCGTGCAAGGCCAAGGAGATGAGAACGGCGAAGAGTTGCTGGCCTCGGTCGTATTGCATCAACCATCGTCCGAGGTCGCGCGTCGCCGAAAAGCGCGTTGTGCAATGGGCCGCCGACCACTTCGTCGGAGTTTCCATGAAGCCAGCGACGCTGCCCGCGAACCGGCATCAGGTGTCACCAAAGCTGAACGTCGCGTGGCTGTCTCGCGTGGCCTAGTCATGGTCGAGGCGCGCGCCCCTGCCGCCAGAGCTTGATCGCCACCAGCAACAGCGGCGCCCCATGCAAGGCAAGGTCGAAGATGTCGAGCGGGCGGACCAGTGCGCCTTGTACCAAGAGGCGCAGCTTCTCGACCAGATGCGGCTCGGGCGTGATCGGCGCGATGGCCATCCAGACGGCCAAAACCAGCAGCCAGCTCCACGGCAAGCGGTCGAGCCAGTTCAGCATGCCCGAACGCACGAACAGGTGACAGTAGTCAGCGTAGTCAGGGCTTGAGCCCGGTGGCGGCCTGCAGCGTCCTGCCCGGCTGGGTCTTCGCGACGATGACTTCGACTTACTCGGCGAGTTCCATGGTCAGCGCGGCTACGTTGGGTCGGTGCGCGACGAGCGCGATGTTGCCCTTGCTCGCCTGACGCGCCTCGGTCGACAGCGGGCCAGGGGGAAGCCCGGAGCGGTCGCAGGGGCCGGAAACTTGTAAGCCTCATGAGTACCGCCGCGCCGCAAGCTTCGTTGAAGCTGTTAGCGCTCATCTGCCTCAACGGGTCGCTGATTGCGCGAATTTCAGGAACCTGCAAGGTTCAGTGAGAGCCGGCCAGCTGTTGCGTGGCACGCTTCACGTTTTCGGCGCCGCCCTTGCGCCAGCCAGCGAGCAATTCGCACGCGCGCTGCTCCCAGTGCTGCCTGCTGCTGTCCACGACGCGCTCCAGCCGGTCGAAGTCCAGCGTGCCCGACACCATGCGGCACGATTCCGCCAGTTCGGGCGCCAGCGCGCGCCGCAGGCCATCGAAGTTGGCCTGCCAGAAGAGCAGGGAACGGGTGGCGGTGCGGGCCGTCAGGTGCGGCAGCGTGACCAGGCAATCCGCCAGCAGATCGCGCACTGCGCGAATCACGACCTCCGCGCGCCGGTCGCCGACCTCCAGCAGCATTTCCTCCCACTCCGTCCCAAGCAGGCGTCCGGCGCGCAGTTCGCCCATCTCATGTAGCACCAGCGTTTCGGCCTCGCCGGCGGCCATGGCGCTCACGGCGGCTTCGAGATCGGCGTCGGCGCCGTAGGCGCGCAGCGCCTGCGCAAAGGCGTTGTCGCGGGGTCCGTGCAGTGCAGTCTCAGTCCGGGTCCACAGCCATCGGCGGAGCGCGTCGCTGCGGACCAGGATCGTGTTGTTGCGGCTGACCGCCGGCGCCGCGGTGATTCCGCGCGCCAGTTCGGCCCCAGCCACGATCACCCGCACCCCGTCGCGCAGTTGGTCGGATTCGCACTGCGCCAGGAAGAACATCGGTGCCCCGAACAGGCCGAGGCCGGCACCGTAGACCAGGCCGATCGCCTGCAGATCGCGATTCGCGCCGGCCTCATCGAAGGGGTCGATGCCACCCGCCAAAGGCAGATCGGCGTAGGTGGCGGCTTCCTGGTCACGCAGCGCATCCCATTGCTGTTCGCGCTGCGAAATCCACTCGCTCAGGCGGCCACGGTCCGGCGCGGCGCCGAGCGGAAGTCCGGCCGACCACCGGAAATACTCGCGCATCCCAAGCAGGTAAGTGCACAGCGATTTCTCGCGCGCATGCAGCGCGTCGCCCAGGTCACAGTTGAACTGAACGGCAGTGGCGAGGGTCGCCAACTCATGGCCTCGTGTCCCCCCGGTTGCCGCGGGAGCGCCGGCGGGGGTCACTCGACGTAGCGCCGCGTCTCGCGGCGCCGGCCCGGGCGGGACTTCTGGATGATTACGCCACGCACGCAGGCCAGATCCGCCAGTTCGTACTCTGGGTGGCCCGGCTGAAGGGCAAGCAGGCGCCAGCCCGAGCCCTGCTGGTGCAGGCAGCGAAAGACAAGTTCGCCGCCCACCTCGGCTAGGACATAGGAACCGTCCCGGGCAAGTCCTTCGGGCTCGATGATCACGATGTCGCCTTCGACGAACTCCGGTGCCATCGATTCGCCGAGCACCATCAGCGCAAACGCTTCACCGGACCCGCAGAGGCTGTCGCCGACGTCGGCGTCGCGTGCCGGGTGGATTGGAATCATCGTTCCTGGGCCGGGTTGCTTGGGCATCGCCTTCCACTGGACCCTGTCGGTGGGTACTTCGGCCGCGAACTCATGGGCCGGCGCGCGAACCGCTGTCCCGGCCTTGGGATGTCCGGCGATTCTGCAAGCCAGGGGGCAAGCGCAGAATCACCCATGCGGGTAGCCCGCGCCAACCCTAACAAGCAATGTACGGGTCCGCCGACATGACCGCTAATACTGACCCTTCGCAAGAGCATCAGACTGCCGCTGCGCTACAAAGACAAGAATCTGTCATGAGGAGATGCAAGTGAACTACGACAAGGAACTGGATGCGCGCGGCCTCGCCTGCCCGCTGCCCATCGTGAAGACGCGCAAGGCGCTCAACGAACTGACCACCGGCCAGGTGCTGAAGGTGATGGCTACCGACTCGGGCTCGGTCGCCGACATGAAGGCGTTCTCCGAGCAGACGGGCAACGAACTGCTGGCGTCCTCGCAGGAGGCCGGCATGTACCTTTTCTATCTGAAGCGGCGCTAGACCCAGCCGCGGTGCCGGGCGCAGCGACACCACGTACTGCGGCCCGGGAGCAGCATGTGCGGCGCGCATCCCGTGCGTCGTCGAATCCAAGGCAAGAGGCAACATGAGTGCAAAGAAAATGGCGTTGATCGCCACCAAGGGAACCCTGGACTGGGCCTACCCGCCGTTCATTCTGGCCTCGACTGCGGCCTCCCTCGGCTACGAGGTGCAGATCTTCTTCACGTTCTATGGCCTGCAACTGCTGCGCAAGGACCTCTCTCACATCAAGATCAGCCCCCTGGCCAATCCGGCGATGCCGATGCCGGTGCCGATGCCGGTGCTGGTCCAGGCGCTGCCCGGCATGGAGTCGATGGCGACGATGATGATGCGCAACAAGATGAAGAAGAAGGGCGTCGCTTCGCTGGAGGATCTGCGTGAGATCTGCATCGAGTCGGACGTGAAGCTGATCGGCTGCCAGATGACCGTCGACCTCTTCGACTTCAAGCAGTCCGACTTCATCGAGCAGACCCAGTTCGGCGGTGCGGCAATGTTCCTGGGCTTCGCCGGCGACGCCGACATCAGCCTGTATATCTGAGCTGACCTTCCTCTGAGCTGACCTCCCGCCGCGAGCGCGGCGGAAGTACGGTTTGACGGCCCGGCCCAACGCGGGCATCATGCGCGCCGCTGCATACATGCGGATATGCGCATATGAGTGTAAAAGCGGATGATCAGGATCTCGAGAAGCTGTTCGAGTCGGTGTCAGGCTTCTTCGGACTGCTGGCGGAGCCGACACGGCTGAAGATCCTGAATGCGCTCTGTGGCAGCGAGCGCAGCGTGGGCGACGTGGTGCAGCGGGTCGGATCGACCCAGACCACCGTCTCGCGGCACCTGAACCTGATGTACGCAAAGGGCATGCTGCAGCGGCGGCGTGAGGGGCAGCAGACGTTTTACTCGGTCAGTGAACCCGCGATCGTGGAACTCTGCCGGACCGTGTGCGTGCACATCGCAAGCGCGGCCGACGGTCGGGCTGTGACCAGTCGCACGCTGCGGCGTTTCATGCCGGACGCCTAGGCGCGCGGCCGGAAGCAGACAGGAAAGCACAGGAGTCAAAACGCATGTCGCAACAACAGCGGCCGGTCCTGGGGCGTGTCATCCCGGCACCGGAAAACCACGTGACACCAGAGCAAGTCGCGCAGGCGAGATCCGGCCGGCGCGGATTCATGCAGCAGGCAGCGCTTGCCACCGGCGGGATGCTGGCGGCGGCAGTGGGTGCGCCGGCGCTCGGCCAGACGGCGAAGGCTGCCGCCGGAGCGGCGCCACAGAAGCTGCCGTCGTGGACTCGCAGCCTGGGCCCGGGTGTTGCAGTGACCGGCTACGGCCTGCCCTCCAAGTTCGAGAGCGCCGTGCAGCGCCGCCAAAGCCCGGGACTGACCCGCACACCGCAGTCTTCGGTCAGCTTCACGCCGCTGCAGAACCTGTTCGGCATCATCACGCCGAGCGGAGTTCACTTCGAGCGGCATCACTCCGGGGTCGCGGAGATCAATCCGCATGACCACCGGCTGATGATCCACGGCCTGGTCCAGCGCCCGCTGATCCTGTCGATGGACGACATCATGCGGTTTCCATCGGTCTCGCGCATGCACTTCATCGAGTGCGGGGCGAACAGCGGCATGGAGTGGGGCAATGTGGCCGTGCCCACGGTGCAGTACACGCACGGCATGTTGGCATGCAGCGAGTTCACCGGCGTGCTGTTGTCGACGCTCCTCGAGGAGGTCGGCTACGACAAGGTGCGCGGCAAGTACATCCTGGCCGAGGGCGCCGATGGCTCGGCCCTGACACGCACGATTCCGATGGAGTTCGCGCTCGACGATGTCATGGTCGTCTACGGCCAGAACGGCGAGATGCTGCGTCCGGAAAACGGCTATCCGCTGCGGTTGCTGGTGCCGGGCGTGCAGGGCGTGTCGAGCGTCAAGTGGCTGCGCCGGCTCGAGGTGGGTGACAAGCCGTGGAACACGCGCGAGGAATCGCTGCACTACGTCGACCTGCTGCCGGACGGCATGCACCGGCAGTACTCCGGGGTACAGGAGGTCAAGTCGGTCATCACCACGCCTTCCGGCGGGCAGAAACTGACGACCAAGGGCTTTTACGAGATCAGCGGCCTGGCGTGGTCGGGCCGCGGCAAGATCCGGCGCGTCGACGTGTCGACGGACGGTGGACGCAACTGGCGCACCGCCACTCTGCAGGATCCGGTGATGACGAAGTGCCTGACCCGCTTCCGGCTCGACTGGAACTGGGACGGCAGCCCGGCCTATCTGCAGAGCCGCGCGGTCGACGACACCGGACATGTGCAGCCGGCGATATCGGCACTGCGCGCGGTGCGCGGTACGCGGTCGATCTATCACAACAATGCAATCAAGACCTGGGCAGTGCAGCCCAATGGGGAGGTGTGGAATGTCCAGGTCGCGTAAGGCATTGGAAGCGGTCGTGGTCGCGGCCAGCCTGGCGGCGGTGGCTTCTGCCTTTGCGCAGGGCGAGCGCCCGCGATTCGGTTTCGGCGTGCCCGCGACGCCACAGGACATCGCGACCTGGGACATCGACGTGCGCCCCGATGGGCACGGTGTCAAGAAGGGGCGCGGCACCGTGCAGCAGGGGCAGGCCATCTATGACGCCAAGTGCGCCGTGTGCCACGGCACGTTCGGCGAGAGCAACAGCTACCTGGTCATCGCCGGCGGTGTCGAGCCAGAAGACCTGAAGACCGGCCGCGCGGCGGGCCTGAAGTCGGGTGAGGTGCGCACGGTAGGCACCAAGCTCAACTACGCCACCACGTTGTGGGATTACATCTACCGTGCGATGCCATGGACCGCGCCGCAGTCGCTGACGGTCGACGAGAACTATGCCGTCACGGCTTATGTGCTGCACCTCAACGAAATCGTGCCGGCCGACTTCGAGCTCAACGACCAGACCATCCTGACGGTCCCGATGCCGAACCGCGACGGCTTCACCACCAACCACGGCATGGGCAGCGTCAAGGGAAAACCCGATGTGCAGGGAACGCTGTGCATGAAGGACTGCGCCGGTCCGGTGAAGGTGACCTCCACGCTGCCGGACTACGCTCGGAATGCACACGGCAATCTGGCCGAACAGAAGCGCGACATGGGCCCGTTCCGCGGCATCGATACGCGGATCTACGAGCCCGGCGGCGCGCGGGTGGCACTGGCCGACACCGAGGGCAAGGCGCCTGCCCAGGGCGGCATTGATGCGCAGGAACTGATCACGCGCAACGCCTGCGTGGTCTGCCATGCCGTCAATACCCGGATCGTCGGTCCTTCCTTCGCGGAGATCAGCGCCCGCTACACGTCCCGCTACGCGGTCCGCACCGAGGCTGAGTCCCTGTTGGTGAACAAGATCAAGTCTGGCGGCTCGGGAGTCTGGGGGGCGGTGCCGATGCCGCCGCAGTCGAACGTCAAGGATGATGAGATGAAGGCGATCGTGAAGTGGATTTTCACGCTTACCCAGTAGAGCTACCGACACGGGTAGTATCGCAATTGGGCGCTTGGTCGATTGAAGCTTTTGTTGTACATATCCGAGCAAATCCATTCGGCCGTGAGCGGCCACCCCATACAAGGAGACTGATATGGCAGAGAACCGTCGCGAATTCATCAAGATGACGGGCGTACTCGGGCTGATGGCCGCGGCAGGCCTGATTACCGCCGAGGAGGCAGCCGCGCAGCAGAACTGGAACAAGGCCGCGTTCGAGGGCAAGGCCATGAATGATGTCGTCAAGGCGCTCGGCGGCACCAGCGCCGCTCCCAGCGGCGACATCGTGATCAACGCGCCGGACATCGCCGAAAACGGGGCGGTCGTGCCCGTCGGTGTAACCAGCAAGATTCCGAACACGCAGGGCGTCTACATCCTGGTCGACAAGAACCCCAACGCGCTGGCAGCAGGCTTCACGATCCCGCCCGGCACCGAGGCTAACGTTGCGACGCGCATCAAGATGGGCCAGACGTCGAACGTGCATGCCGTCGTCAAGGCCGGCGACAAGTTCTACGTCGCCACCAAGGAAGTCAAGGTCACGCTGGGTGGCTGCGGCGGCTGATCGCTGCGCGCCTAACTGAATCACTGAAGAAGACAGGAGAGACGAATGCCCGATCCGATGAGAATCCGTGCCACTGCACAGGGAGACGAGGTCGATGTGCGCGTGCTGATGAGCCACGAGATGGAGACTGGTCAGCGCAAGGACTCGAGCGGCAAGGTTGTGCCGGCGCACTTCATTTCCAATGTCACCGTGACCCATGCCGGCAAGACCGTGCTGGCGGCCGAATGGGGCCCGGCGGTTTCGAAGAACCCTTACCTGCAGTTCAAGTTCAAGGGTGGCAAGAAGGGCGACGAGATCACGGTGACCTGGGTCGACAACAAGGGTGAGACCAGAACCGACAAGGCGACGATTGCCTGACGGCGTCGGGAAGATGCAGGGGCGACCGCTTTCCCGCTTTGCGACCGCCGTCGTCGTCGTGGCGGCGCTGGCTGGCTGCACATCAGCCAGCGGCTCTCGCAACGAAGCGGGTGCCGCCGCCGACACGCCTGTCAAGGTGGTCTACCACGTCAATCAAGGCAATGCGCAGGCGTTGGACGCACTGCGGAATATCCGCAACCACCTGACCGCGGATCCGACGGCGAAGATCGTCGTCGTGACGCACGCCGGTGGTATCAATTTCCTGCTCGATGGCGCAAAGGACAGCAACGGCGCCCCGTTCGACGCGACGGTGCAGGAACTCAAGGGCAGGGGTGTTGATTTCCGTGTCTGCCGTTTCACGCTGGAGCGCAACAAGATCGACCCTGCGAAGTTGATACCCGAGGCGACGCTCGTGCCTTCGGGTGTGGCCGAAGTATCCAGATTGCAGTTTCGTGAAGGCTATTCATATCTCAAGCCCTGAGCCGGAGTCAGGGTTTGGGTGGTCAAAAGCTCCCGCAGAGGAGCGATTGGGCAGCAACCACAGCCAGGAGGCAGAAACTCATGAGTAGGCAGACATGGGCCACAACCGTGGCCGGAATGATCCTGAGCGTCGCGACCGTCAGCGCGCATGCCCAGGGGAGCGCCGCGGAAGGCATCGCGCGCTATCGCGAGATGCTGCAGGATGGCAACCCTGCGGAGCTCACGGTTGCGCGGGGCGAAGAGTTGTGGAAGACCAAGCGCGGACCGAAGAACGTGTCGCTCGAACAGTGCGACCTCGGGCTTGGCGCCGGTGTCGTCAAGGGAGCGTACGCGCAGATGCCGCGTTACTTCGCCGACGCCGACCAGGTGATGGACTTCGAATCGCGGGTCGTCTGGTGCATGGTCAACCTGCAGGGCATGGACCGGGCGGCGATCACCAAAAGCCCGTATTCCGGTGCCGGCCAGCGGCAGACGGACATCGAGGCGCTGGCTGCTTTCGCGGTCGAGATGTCGCGCGGCATGCCGGTCAACATCCCGCAGAGCCATCCGCAGGAGAAGGCGTCCTTCGAACGTGGCCGCTACGCCTTCTACATGCGCGGCGGACCGTACGACTTTTCCTGCGCCACCTGCCACGGTGTGAACAGCCAGCGCATCCGCCTGCAGGACCTGCCCAATATCTCCGGCAACAAGCAGGACGCCGACCGCGCGTTCACGACGTGGCCCGCTTATCGGGTGTCGCAGGGCGCGCTGCGGACGATGCAGTGGCGGCTATACGACTGCTTCCGGCAGCAGCGCTTCCCGGAGTTGGTTTTCCTGTCGCCGACCTCGATCGACCTGATTACCTTCCTTGGCGTCAACGCCAACGGCGCGAAGATGGACGCGCCGGCCATCAAGCGCTGAGGAGAAGACGATGAAGAACAGAGCGATACTCGGATTCGCCGGCCTCGCGGTGCTTGCAGGCTGCGCCACTTTCGTCGCGCCGACCAAGGAAGAGTCGACGCAGGCGGTCAAGTCCTCGTTCAAGGAGCGCGGACCAGCCAAGTTGGACCGCCTGAACCAGACCGAGATCCAGGCCGTCTGCTCAGAAGCCCAGATGATGGGCAAGGAAGTGCCGAAGGCGGAGCGTGAAGCCCTCGAGAAGAAGACGCTGGCGACGATCAAGTACCCGGCCGACGGCAAGTTCCTGGGCGACTACAAGCAGGGCGAGCGCATCGCGCAGTCCGGCGTCGGCATGCAGTGGAGCGACGGACCGAATACGGTCAATGGCGGCAACTGCTACGCCTGCCATCAGATCAGCGCAGCGGAAGTCTCGTTCGGGAACATCGGCCCGTCGCTGAAGGGCTACGGCAAGCTGCGCGGCTACAACGAGGCGACCCTGAAGTACACGTGGGGCAAGATCTGGAACACCCACGCGTACAACCTGTGCTCGCAGATGCCGCGCTACGGTGACGCCGGCATCCTGTCGGAAGCGCAGATCAAGGACGTGATGGCGCTGTTGCTGGACCCGAACTCACCGGTCAACAAGTAACTCGATGTACCCGGGCGGCCGCTTGGCGGCCGCCCTTTTTTTGCCCGCATGCACGCGTCCGCGCCAGTCCCACCTTCAAAGTCCGTTCGGCCTGATCCGCTTCGCCGCAGTCTGCTCATCGGTGCACTGGCGGTGCCGTTCGGTGCGCGGGCCGCTGCCGCGCGCGTGCAGTGGATCGATATCGAACTGATCAATGGCACGCGTCTTGCGGCCGCCGAACTGCGGGCCAATGCGGTCGTGGCCCAGATCTGGGCCTCGTGGTGCCCGTTTTGCGGCGCGCAGAATCCGCATGTGCAGAAGCTCTACGACGAGTACGGCGCGCGCGGCCTGCGCATCGTCGCGTTTTCGATCGACAAGACGGTGAACGCGGCGCGCGAGTACGTGGAAAAGCGCGGCTACACATTTCCGGTGGCGATGGCGACGCCGCAGGTGGAGGCATGGTTCGGCAAGCGGCGTACGCTGCCTGAAACCTATGTCGTGAATCGCGGTGGCGAAGTCGTGTTCACCCACCAGGGCGAGATGTTCCCGGAGGACATCGCCGCCCTGGCCCGCTTCGCCGGGAAATAGACAAGACAAGAACGATTGAGGGAGAAACAGATGTCGATGGACC
This sequence comes from uncultured beta proteobacterium, assembly GCA_963707445.1. Taxonomy (GTDB): domain Bacteria; phylum Pseudomonadota; class Gammaproteobacteria; order Burkholderiales; family Burkholderiaceae_F; genus JALORV01. Next base: position 74,370 of record CAVPPW010000032.1, read on the forward strand.
GCCGTGAGTTCCTGCAGGTGCTGGCCGTAGCGGCCGCCGCCGGCATGCCCGTCGCGTCGCGCGACGCGCTGGCGGCAGCGCCCGCCAGCGCGAAGATGTACGAACTGCCGCGCTTCGGCAATGTGCACCTGCTGCACTTCACGGACTGCCACGCGCAGCTGCTGCCGATCTACTTCCGCGAGCCGAGCGTCAATCTCGGCATCGGCGAGGCGAAAGGGCAGCCGCCACACCTGGTCGGCGAGCACCTGCTGAAGCACTTCAAGATTGCGCGCAGCACGCCGGAGGCCCACGCCTTCACCTACCTCGACTTCGTCGAGGCGGCGAAGACCTATGGCAAGGTCGGCGGCTTCGCCCACCTTTCGACGCTGGTGAAGCGCATGAAGGCGGGCCGCCCGGGGGCACTGCTGCTCGACGGCGGCGACACCTGGCAGGGCTCGGCGACGGCGCTCTGGACCAACGCGCAGGACATGGTCGATGCCTGCAAGCTGCTCGGTGTCGACGTCATGACCGCGCACTGGGAAATGACCTACGGCCAGAAGCGCGTGCAGGAGATCGTCGAGAAGGACTTCAAGGGCAGGATCGACTTCGTCGCGCAGAACATCAAGACGACCGATTTCGGCGACCAGGTGTTTCCGCCGTACACGCTGAAGGAAATGAACGGCGTGAAGGTGGCGGTCATCGGCCAGGCGTTTCCGTACACGCCGATCGCGAACCCGCGCTACTTCGTCCCGGAATGGAGCTTCGGCATCCAGGACGACAACATGCAGAAGATGGTCGACGAGGCGCGCGGCAAGGGTGCGCAGGTCGTCGTCGTGCTGTCGCACAACGGCATGGACGTCGACCTCAAGATGGCCTCGCGCGTGCGCGGCATCGATGCGATCCTCGGCGGCCACACGCACGACGGCGTGCCGCAGCCTTCGATCGTGAAGAACGCCGGCGGCACGACGCTGGTGACCAATGCGGGCAGCAACGGCAAGTTCCTGGCGGTGCTGGACTTCGACGTCAAGGGCGGCAAGCCGGTCGACTTCCGCTACAAGCTGCTGCCGGTGTTTTCCAACCTGCTGCCCGCGGACCCCGAGATGGCGTCGTTCATCCAGAAGGTACGCGCGCCGTACGAGGGCAAGCTGGGCGAGAAGCTCGCGACCACGGAAGGCCTGCTCTACCGCCGCGGCAACTTCAACGGCACCTTCGACCAGCTCATCCTGGACGCGATGCTGGCCGTGAAGGGCGCGGAGATCGGTTTCTCGCCCGGCTTCCGCTGGGGTACGAGCCTGCTGCCCGGCCAGGCGATCCTGATGGAACACCTGATGGACCAGACCGCGGTCACCTATCCGTACTCGACCGTCAACGACATGACCGGCGAGATGATCAAGACGGTGCTCGAGGATGTTGCCGACAACCTGTTCAACCCCGATCCGTATCTGCAGCAGGGCGGCGACATGGTGCGGGTCGGCGGCCTGCAGTACGCGATCGATCCCGCCGGCAAGATGGGCGGTCGCATCAGCGACATGCGCTTGAATGGCAAGCCGATCGAGCCGGGCAAGTCCTACAAGGTCGCTGGGTGGGCACCGGTCGCCGAAGGGGCCAAGGGCGAGCCGATCTGGGACGTCGTGGCCACTTACCTGCGCAGCCAGAAGGTCGTGAAGCCGGTGAAGCTGAACCAGCCGGCCATCAAGGGCGTCGCGGGCAACCCCGGTATCTCCTGACGAGCTGCTGGTGCGCCGTCGCGCTGCGCTTGCCGCCGTCTCGTGGCTGCTGCTCGCCCCGCGGGTGCGGGCGGCGGATGCTGCGCTGCTGCCTGCCGTCGACGACCTGCAGGCACTGGCTGCCCAGAGTGCACGCGCGGGCATTCCGATCATCGTGCTCTTCAGCACGCCCGGTTGCCCGTTCTGCCATGAGGCGCGGCAGAACTACCTGGCACCCCGGCTTGCCGAGCAGCAACGCCGCAGCAAGCCCGAGTACCTGCTACGCGAGGTCGACATCACGAGCCGCCGGTCGGTTGGGGCGATCGACGGCCGTACATTGACCGAGGCCCAGCTGGCGGACCGCTACGGGGTTCGCTTTGCTCCGGTCCTGATGGCCTTTGATTCGCGCTGGCGGCCGCTGGGCGAGCCGCTCGTGGGCCTGGACCGCGCGGGCTTCTACGAGAGCTACGTCGAGCGCCTGATCAGCGAAGCGCGCCAGTCGCAAGCGACCCGCTGAAGTCCGTGCCCGACCGCCTGTCGTGGCACGTGGCGGTGCCGGCCCGCGGGGCAGTTCCTGCGCTAACGTAGTGTCCTGTGCGCAAGGAGTCGGTCATGCGATGGATGCTCTGGACCCTGGGACTTGCCTGTCTGCCTGCAATATCGTCCGCGCAACTCGCGGTGAAGGAGCCGGCGACACTGCCGGCGGTCTCCCAGTTCGTCATGGGAACGCGCCTCGGCTACATCACCTGCAGTGACAAGTACAAGGCGTACCTCGAGAAGCTCGAGCTCTATTCCCTCGTCAACGAGGGGCAGCGCGAGCCGAAGGGCACGCCGCCCACGGACAGTGAAGTGGCCGACTGCGTGCACCAGACGGCGCTGCGCGGCAGCGGCCTCTACAAGGAGGCGCTGAAGAGCGCGACAACGCCGAAGGCGAAGGCCGCATTCGGCGACTACATGGTTGCGTGGGATGCCGCGCTGAAGGGCATCCGCAAGCCGCAGCGCGAAACGGTGCAGCAGTACCGTGCGCGGCACAAGCAGGTGGAAGAGCGCCTCAATGCGCTGCAGGCGCGTCTCGAGGAAGCGTCACCGAGCGGCTGACGGTGACGCGCGAGCAGTGCCTGTGCGCGGCCGGCAGCCCCCTTAACCCCGATCCTTGCCTGGCGCGGGGCCGCGGCCGTCCAGGAATGCGTCGTAGGCCGCAATGAACTCAGACGGCACTTCTAAGTGCGGCAGCGCGCCGGTCGGAAAGATGCTGAACCGCCAGTTCGGGCGACCCGCAACGATCGAAGTGCCCCGGTAGTCGGTGAAGTCGCCGCGCACGCCGTGTGACATCCACACCGGCAGCGCCAGCCCTTCGTAGACGGAATGTATGTCGGCGCTGAACAGTGCGCCGGACAGGAAGTGCAGCGGTGCGTGTTCGGCGCCGGGCTGACGCGTCGTGAGCACGTCATATTCCCAGAGCGCTTCGTCGATCGTCGACGCTCCCCATGTGCGTTGCAGGAAGTAGCGGATCACGCCCGGGTGCGTGAGTCCGCGGAACAGTGCGCCGCCCCAGCCCGGACCGCGCAGCGCCCGCAGCAGCCACGGCATTGCCAGCGTGCTGCCGGGCGTGCCGCGGCGGGCGCGCTGGCCGCTGAAACCGGTCGGACTCACCAGCGCCAGCGTGCGGAAGGCGTGCGGCACCTCGGTCGCCGCACGGGCCAGGAACTCGCATGACAGCGACAGCGCGAGTGCGTCGACCGGCTGGCGACCACAGCGCGACGCGAGCTCCTCCGTCGCAGCGTGGATGGCATCGGTCATCAGGCGCGGTGTATAGGGCCGGTCGCTGCGGTCGGAGAACCCATAACCCGGCAGGTCGATCGATAACACCGTTCGTGTGGCGCGGTAGTGCTCATGCAGCGGTCGCACTTCGGCCGCCGACGCAGCCGCGTTGACACTGTGCACGAGCAGCAGCGGCGGTCCGCGGCCGGCCACGTAGGCACTCAGCGCGCCGGCGGCGCTGGCGAACTCGATGCGATCGCCGCTGACGGCGGACGGCAAGGTTGTGGTTCTCAAGACGGTCTCGCGGCGGCCGGGGTCGACCGCTGGTGACTCGAAGTGTGTCACGGCACGCGCCGCACCGACGTCTGCCCTCGGGCGCGGCGACTGTCACTGCAGGGCATCTCCAATTGCGGGCTTGATATCGTTCGGCATCGGTGCCGCACCCTGGGCTATCCAGTGTCGTCCATC
>CAVPPW010000033.1:0-10263 GCA_963707445.1 uncultured beta proteobacterium
CACGAACGCCTTGCCGATCAGGCGGCGGCGCGGAAGGGGGTTCGTCGTCATGGTGTCTCCTTGGCGTTGGAATGCGAGGTCCGTTTTCGTTGCTGCGGTTCCGTCCGGACGTCCGGGCCGCTCGGGTTGGAACGCAGGGCCTCTACGCGGCTTGCGCGATGTGAGTCGTCGGCCTTTGAGCCAGAAACGCCATCGCGGCGTCGACGCCGCCCTTGCGGTGAGGCACGCCTGCGAGTTCGAGTCCCATCTCGACGCCGGCGAGCGTGCCGCACAGCATCAGATCGTTGAAATCGCCGAGATGGCCGATGCGGAAGACCTTGCCCGATACCTTGCCGAGTCCGTGCCCGAGCGACATGTCGAAGCGCTCGAGCACGATCTTGCGGAAGGCGTCGGCGTCTATGGCCCTCAGGCATCACGACCGCAGTCAGCGACGACTGTATTCCGCCGGATTGGCGCACAGGATCTCGAGCCCCCAGGCCCGCACGGCGCGCCGCGTTGCCTCGGCGAAGCGGTCGTGGCGCGCAAAGACGTTGTCGAGGCCCTCGTCCAACAGCATGTCGAGCGCTTCGTGCAGGCCGTACAGCAGGTTGGTCGCCGGCGTGTACGGGAAAGTAGCCGTTGACGTTGGCGGCCAGCATCTCGTCGCCAGTCCCAGTACGAGCGCGGCAGCCTCGCCGTTGCGACGCTGCCAGCGCCTTCGCGCTGATCGCGTTGAACGACAGGCCTGGCGGCAGCATCAGTCCCTTCTGCGAGCCGCCGACGGTGACGTCGACGCCCCATTCGTCGTGGCGGTAGTCGATCGAGCCGAGCGACGAGATCGTGTCGACCAGGAGCAGCGCGGGATGGCCGGCGCGGTCGATCGCCGCACGCATCGGCGCGATCGGCGTCGTCGACGCCGGTCGACGTCTCGTTGTGAACGACGCAGACGGCCTTGATCGCGTGCCGCGTGTCACCGCGCAGGCGTCGCCTCGATCTCGCGCCGGGTCGGCGCCGCTGGCGCCAGTCGCCCGGGATGAAGTCGACGTCGAGCCCGAGCCGCTCGCGCGAGCTTCTGCCACAGCGTCGCGAAGTGGCCGGTCTCGGCCATCAGCACGCGGTCGCCGGGTGAAAGTGTGTTGACCAGCGCGGCTTCCCAGGCGCCGGTGCCGCTGGCCGGATAGATGACGACGTCCTGCCCGGTCTGGAATACGCGCTTCAGCCCTGCCAGCACCGTCTTGGCGAGTTGCGGCGAACTCGGGGCCGCGATGGTCGATCGTCGGATGGTCGATCGCGCGCAGCACGCGGTCCGGCACGTTGGTCGGGCCCGGGATCTGCAGGAAATGGCGGCCGGAGGGATGGCTGTCGAGTTCGAGCATTGGAGGAGCGCGGTGATTCGCGCCAGTGCGGGAGCGGGCATCGTAACGGCCGCCGCCTCCCGGCAGCAAGCACGATGCCGTCGGTGCTTATCCCGACCCTTTGCGCTGCGGCGCACCGATCAGCCCGACGCCTGCTTCGGCGACCGGCGATGCTGGGGGATATATATTCGACCGATGAACGATGCCGAAAGGCCGCTCGTCTTTCATCCGAAGGCCGAAAACGAGCTTACGGCGCGCCTGCGCGGCGTCGTGCAGGGCGAGCTGCTGTTCGATCGTGCGTCGCGCGGTCGCTATTCGACCGACGCATCGATCTATCAGATCGAACCGATCGGCGTGCTCGTTCCGCGTTCGCACGATGACGTCCGGGCGGCGGTCGACGTCTGCCGCGAACTCCGTGTGCCGCTGCTGCCGCGCGGCGCGGGCAGTTCACAGTGCGGACAGACTGTCGGCGCCGCGCTCGTCATCGACCACAGCAAGCATCTGACCGGGGTGATCGCGTTCGATCGCGAAGCGATGACCGTGACGGTGCGAGCCCGGCATCGTGCTGGACACGCTGAACGCATGGCTGCGTCCGCACGGCGTCTGGTTCCCGGTCGACGTCAGCACCTCTGCGCAGGCGACCCTCGGTGGCATGGCCGGCAACAACTCCTGCGGTTCGCGCTCGATCGCGTACGGCAATATGGTGCACAACGTGCTGGCGGCCGATGTCCTGCTCGTCGACGGCACGCGAGGCGTGGCTGGGCGCCGAGGCGAAGATGGGCAGCGCGTCGCCGCGCGTCCGGGCGCTTATCGAAGGGCTGCGCGCGATCGGCGAGCGCGAGCGCGACGAGATCGAACGCCGCGTGCCGAAGGTGATGCGACGCGTCGGCGGCTACAACCTCGACGTCTTTCACCCGCAGAGCGAACGCCCCTATACGGCGGACCGCAGCGTCAACCTCGCACAACTGCTGGTCGGCAGCGAGGGGACGCTGGCATGGACCCGCACGCTGACGCTGCAGCTCGCGCCGCTGCCCAGGCACCGCGCGCTCGGCATCGTCAGCTTTCCGACGCTGTACCGCGCGATGGAGCTGGCGCAGCACATCGTCAGGCTCGACCCATCCGCTGTCGAACTCGTCGACCGCACGATGATCGAGCTCGCGCGCGGCAATCCGGCGTTCCGTCCGATCATCGACAGCGCGCTGGTCGGCGAGCCCGATGCGATCCTGCTGGTTGAATTCATGGGCGAGGACGCCGAGGCGCCGCGTCGCCGGCTCGAGGAGCTGGTGCAGCTGATGGGCGACCTCGGCCTGCCCGGCCAGGTCGTGCGGATGACGGATGCCGGCGCGCAGAAGGCGCTGTGGGACGTGCGCAAGGCGGGGCTCAACATCATGATGAGCATGAAGGGCGACGGCAAGCCGGTGTCCTTCATCGAGGACTGCGCGGTGCCGCTCGAGCACCTCGCCGACTATGTCGCGCGGCTGACCGAAGTATTCACGCGCCACGGCACGCGCGGCACCTGGTACGCGCATGCGTCGGTCGGCACGCTCCATGTGCGCCCGATCCTCGACATGCGGCAGGGTGGGCCGAACGGTGGCGCGGCCAAGATGCGCGCGATCGCCGAAGAGGCAGCGGCGATCGTGCGCGAATACAAAGGTGCGTTCTCCGGCGAGCACGGCGATGGATTGGTGCGCACCGAGTGGGTCGCGTGGCAGTTCGGCCCGCGGCTGACACACGCGTTCGAGGAGGTGAAGCGGCTCTTCGACCCCGACGGGCTGATGAATCCCGGCAAGATCGTGCGCGGAACCAAGATGGACGATGCGCGGCTGTTCCGCTATCCGCCGGGATACGCACCCTTGCAGCTGGATACCGCGCTCGACTGGTCGGCGTGGAACGTGCAGGCCGATCCGTTGACCGAGCAGGTGACCGCACCGGGAACCGGCGGCGATCCGGCGCGGGGCTTCGCCAAGGCCGTCGAGATGTGCAACAACAACGGCCACTGCCGCAAGTTCGACGCCGGCACGATGTGCCCGAGCTATCGCGTCACGCGCGACGAGGAGCACCTGACACGCGGCCGCGCAAACACGCTGCGGCTCGCACTATCCGGACAGCTTGGCCCGGACTTCGCGAACGACGCGGTGCGGGCGGCGCTCGACTTGTGCGTCAGCTGCAAGGGTTGCCGGCGCGAATGCCCGACCGGCGTCGACATGGCGAAGATGAAGATCGAATTCGCCTGGCACTGGCAGAAGAAACACGGGCTGTCGCTGAAGGACAGGCTCGTCGCGACGATGCCGCAGTGGGCGCCGTGGGCGGCGCGGTTTCCGTTCGTCGCCAACCTGCGCGACACGCTGCCGGGCGCGGCGCGCCTGAGCGAGCGCGTCGCGGGGTTGACGGCGCAGCGCGTGCTGCCGCAATGGCGGCGCGATACCTTCCTCTCGAGCCGGGCGGCGCGCGAAGCAGCGGCGGAAACACCGGACGTCGTGCTGCTGGTCGACACCTTCAACAACTACTACGAGCCGGAGAATGCCCACGCGGCGCTGCGCGTGCTGCGCGCGGCGGGCTACCGGGTCGCGGTCGCGCGGCCGAAAGCGGCCGACCGCGAGCCCGCCCGACCGCTGTGCTGCGGCCGAACCTACCTGACAGCGGGCCTCGTCGACGAGGCGCGGCACGAAGCGCTGCGTATGGTCGATGCGTTGGCGCCGCAGGTGACGGAAGGCGCCACCATCGTCGGACTCGAGCCTTCGTGCCTGCTCTCGCTGCGCGACGAATTTCTCGTGATGGGCCTCGGCGAAGACGCCCGCATGCTGTCGACCCGGGCACTGCTGGTCGAGGAATTCCTTGCGCGAGAACACGCCGCAGGGCGGCTCGATCTGAAGCTCAAGGCGCTGCCGCAGAAGCGGGCGCTGGTGCACGGGCACTGTCACCAGAAGGCGTTCGGGGCCCATGACGCGGTGCTGACACTCCTCAGGCTGATCCCCGAACTGAAGGTCGACGCGATCGAGTCGAGCTGTTGCGGCATGGCCGGCAGCTTCGGCTACGAGGCGGCGCACTACGAGATCTCGATGCGTATGGCCGAACTTTCGCTGCTGCCCGCCGTGCGTGCTGCCGGCGAAGACACGCTGATCGTCGCCGACGGCACCAGCTGCCGCCACCAGATCGCCGATGGCACGCGCGCCACACGGCGGCGTGAGGCGCTGCACGCAGTGCGTGTGCTCGCGGCCGCGCTCGCCTGAAGCGAGCGCAGTCCCTCTCGGAACCCGCTCAGGGCGAACTTCAACTGAGATGCGGTGGCCGTCGAGCGCGCCGCACGCGCCTACTCCATCGTCATCTGTTCGAAAGACAACTCGAGCGATTCCATCAGCACCGCCGACAGCGATGCGTCCAACGGCGAATAGGCCAGCCGGACCGGCCGACAGCCGGAGAAGATCCACGCAGCGACCGCGCGCTGTCGCGGGCCCAGCAGTTCGACCCGGACGGTTCGGCCGCGCGGCCGCTTAGCACCGCGCGCGCGGTTCCACCACGCGTAAACGGTCAGTTGCCCATCGAAGCCGCGCTGCAGCAGCAGAGTCGACCGGGCATTCGCCAGCGCATCGTCGCCGCTGCCGGATGCGGAGGCCGGGAACCCTGGAAATTCGATGCGGCAGAAACCGAGCGAACCGTCGTCGCCCGAGCCAAGCCAGACCCGAAAGTCGACGCTGGGGTACGGCCCGTACTGCGGACAGCCACGGTCTACTCGATTTCGAGGCGTTCGTAGGCGAGCACGATCTCTTCCACGGCGACATCCGAGCCCTTGGCGTTGAACGGCCCGCTGGTGTGCTTGACGATCCGCGCACGCAGCAGTTTCCAGGTCATGACCGCCGCCGTATGGTCCTCGCTCTGCAGCGTGATCGTGACGGTGCGCAGCGCCGCCTGGTCACCATTGCGGATGTCGTTGAACCATTGGTAAAGATTCAGCGCACCGATGATTCCGCGGCGCAGAGTCACGTCGCCCACCTTGTTCAGGCCGGTGATCTTGATCGGCGCGTTCTCTTTGGCGTTGCCGTTGCGGTACTCGATCACGTCGACTGAGCTGCTGAGGCCGCTCACCTCCTCGAAGCCCGCTCTTGCGCCATCGGTGGTGCCGTCGCCCAGATCCACCAGGAAATTGAATTGCGTGTACGGCCGCTCGCGTTCGATCGCCATGTCGTGCTCCCGTCCTGCTCGCCTGGGCTGCAACGAGGTCGAGCGCCCCGTGGCGCGCGCCCCGTCGGTGAAGTTCGGCGCGATCATAGGACGGCCTCGCGGAGTCGCCGCCAGATCGACACCGAATCCACGCGCAAAGCGCAACACGCCGCAGCCGGGTTGAACTCCGGATCCTCCTGTTCGCGGGATGCCGACTCCGATGCTGACCGCGGCACCATGCCGCCGTTAGAGCGGCATGGTTGCAGAGGCCGACTTCGCAACCGCGTCGTCTCACGCACGAGCGGATCGCGTGAAAACTCGGCCGCACGACTGCAACGCGAGGCAACCGGGTTGAGTGCCCGCGACGTCCGTGAACTGCGTGGAGTAAATGAATGGCCAGGAAATCGACCACCAAGCCTTCTCGCCGCGCCGCGAGTTCTGCGCGGGCCACCAAGCGGAGTGCATCACGCGGCGGCAGCAGCAAGACCCGCGCGGCAAAGGCGCGCACTGCACGCGCTGTCGCGCCCGCAAAGGGCCCGGTCACGCTCGAGGAGGCGCGTGCCATCGCGCGGGTCAGGCAGGTTGCGCGGGCTCCGATGAAGGCGGCGCTCAGGGCGAAGCCTCCGGCAGCAACGCCGGCTTCGGTGGGTGAAGAGCGCAAAAAACTGGAGAAGGAAAGGCAGCAGGAACTGGCGCGTCGCGTCCGCGACTACAAGGCGACGATGTCCGTCATGAAGAAGCGTGGCGCACGCCGGCCGCGCGCGAAGACCGAGCCCATCGAGGGTGCCGCGGTCGAAGCCAGCTTCGCGCCGCTGCAGATCTTTGCCGAGGGCGATTCCTGGTTCGACTATCCGGTCCCGTTTTTCAACGGCGGCATCGTCCCTCGACTCGAGAGTTTGCTGGGCGTTCCGATACTCAACCTCGCCAAGGCAGGCGATGAAGTGCGCTACATGCTGGGCGTCGAGGAGCGCAAGCTGCTCAGCAAGCACTTCGCGGACGGCTGCCCGGCCGGCGGACCCTGGGACGTGCTGCTGTTTTCCGGAGGCGGCAACGACATCGTCGACAACCCGATGGCGCTGTGGATCAAGGACTTCGATCCTGCTGCAGGCCCGGCCCAGCAGATCAATCAGCCGCGCTTCACCGCTGCGTTGGCACTGGTTCGCGCCGGCTACGAGGACCTGATCACGCTGCGGGACCAGATTAGTCCGACGACGCGGCTCGTGTTCCATTCCTACGACTTCGCGATTCCAGACGGGCGCGGCGTGTGTTTTTACGGGCCGTGGCTCAAGCCCACATTCGATCTGCGTGGCTTCCCGTCGCAGGGCGAGGCGTTCAAGGTGGTGTCGGTCATGCTTCAGCAGTTCGCCACGCTACTGGCAACTCTGGCCACGCACGCCGGCGTGACATTCATCAACACCCAGGGCACGCTGATCCCGCGCAAAAGCTCGTGGCACAACGAACTGCATCCGTCGCGCAAGGGCTTCGATAAGTTTGCGGAGCGCTTCCGCACGGAGTTGAAGACGCTGTTTCCGACGCGCGTCGTCTGACGCTGCGTCGCGCGTTGCGCCGGCTGCGGCGGTCGCGTGGCGGTGACCGCATGGACCTATTGGGCGGCGCGATCGACTCCGACGGTTTGCGCGCAAGCCCGCTCGCCGAAGGGGCAAGCAAGACCACCAGCGGTGTTCGGCAGATCCTGGTCTGGATGTGCCACGTCGCTCGCGCCTCGGCAGCGGACGCAGCAAGGAGTGCACTGATTGGCAACGCGCCCGACGACCGATCCTGGCGAACCTGTGAGCGGTGTGTCGACGCCGGTGCCGCGTCACGCCGCGATCGTTGCAAGCCTTGCGCTCAGCCTGCTTGGCTGGACGTTGCTGGTTTGGCTGGCATTCGACATGGGTCACCCGCTCGCGCGCCTGACGATGCCGATGTCGCCGCACTGGACCGCGGCGAACTTGCTTGCAGTCTTCGTGATGTGGGCGGTGATGATGGTCGCGATGATGCTGCCTTCGGCTTTGCCGATGATCCAGACCTTTTCAACACTGAGCTCGCAGCAGGGGGAGCGGTCGCGAGCGCAAGCGTTCGTGGCTGCCTACGTGCTCGTATGGATGGCGTTCAGTGCTGCCGCGACCGGCGCGCAACGGGCCTTGCAGACCGCAGGCTGGATCAACCCGATGATCGCGAGCACGTCAGTGGCGCTCAACGTCGCGCTTCTCATCATTGCTGGCGTCTACCAGTTTTCTCCACTCAAGCGAGTCTGTCTCGCGAAGTGCCGGACACCCGTGGGATTCCTGCTCGGCGAATGGCGCCCCGGCGTCGCCGGCGGCTTTGCGATGGGCCTGCGCCACGGGCTGTTTTGCGTCGGCTGCTGCTGGGTGTTAATGGCACTGCTGTTCGTTGGCGGCGCGATGAACCTAGCCTGGATAGCCGCTCTGTCGGTCGCCGTGGCGATGGAAAAGCTTGTGCCAGGTGGGGAGCGTCTGTCGCAGTGGCTCGGCGCCGCTTTGATCGCCGTCGGACTCTTGCGGCTCGTGCTTCTTGCAGGCTGATGACGTTAACGACAGATGTCCCCGCGATCGGCGGGAGTCGACCTGAATCACCTGTTGCTGACGCGAAAACGAACGTCTACCAAGCGCGTTCGGTCGACCGGTCTAGGGCAAGTCTGAACGCCGCCGGCAGCTATCGAGCGGAGCCCATCGAGCGTGCGGGCTCTTCGTTCAAGACGACATCGAACAGCCTGATCCGGGCCGCGTAGTACCGGTCGAGACGCCAGTCCTTCATGAGCTCGATGCCGAGTTCGAAAGCCTCTCTGTCGAGCTCGTACAGTTCCCCGAGAGGAAACTGCGACTCTCCCGCGATGGCGGCGGTGAGTCGCGACAACACTTCAGCCGAAGGGCTCCCAGCATTCTTCTCAAGGTACTTCCGGACTTCCTTGATGGCGTTCACGATGTTGTCCTCGATTTGGGAAGGCTGGATCTCGGCTGAAAGCGTAGCGCCACTTCAGCACGGTCGCGATGACGCACCGCACGAGTGGGCTACGTATTCATGGCATGTAACGATGATGTAGTCATAAAAAACAGTCACTTACATGGCTATCATAATGTTGATTCGAGATTTCGCAGTGCAATAGTGGGAGGGCGGCCGCGTTGACTTCTGGGCAACCCAAAGGGCCGCGCTGGCCGATGGACGTCGACTACAACGGCTTCGCCGCGGGCTGCAGTTGGACCGTACGCGAGCCTGTGGGTCCTGCAAACTGCAACGCTTGATCGTCTATCGGCTCGCGCAGCAGCACGTTCTTGTCGATGCCGTAGTCCATCGTCACCCGCCAGGGCTGACTCTGCCCCTGACGGGGCATCAGCTCCCTGCTGCGCTGTACGTAGCCCGAGGTGAGCAGACTCATAATCCCTTCGTCGACGAAGTTTCTCGGCGTGGCGCGAGCCACCACGACGTTGAATTCCCCGGCGTCCATGTGCCTGAAGAGGCGGCACAGGTAGCGCGCGGCGATGTCGGACTTGAGCGTCCAGGTCGCGTTGGTGTAGCCGAAGATCCACGCGAAATTGGGAACGTCCTCGAGCAGGACTCCCTTGTAGAACATGCGCTCGCTGAGTCGCTGTGTCTCGCCATCGACGACGAGCTTCACCCCTCCGAGGACCTGCAGATTCAGCCCGGTCGCGGTGACGACGATGTCGGCTTCAACGTGCTTGCCGGATTCCAGCAGGACGCCGGTCTCGGTGAAGGCTTCGATGGTGTCCGTTTCGAGCGATGCCTTACCTGCGCGCAGCGCCTCGAACAGGTCGCCATCGGGCACTATGCACAGGCGCTGTTCCCACGGCAGATACTTCGGCGTGAAGTGACGCATGTCGACATCCGGACCGACGGCCCTGCGAACGAGCGTCAGGAGAAAGCGCCGCGCCTGGGTCGGCCAGCGCCGGCAGGCCGCGTAGATCCCGCGCGAGATCAGGATGTTGCGCGTGCGGGCCATGCCGTAGACCCAGCTCAATGGAAGAACGTAGGCCAGGAATGCGGAGACCTTGTCGAAGGCCGGCAGCGAGAGGATGTAAGACGGCGACCGCTGCAAGATCGTGACATGCGCCGCAGTCTTGGCTAGCGCCGGGACCAGCGTGACTGCAGTGGCACCGCTGCCGATCACGACAACTTTCCTGCCCGTGAAGTCGAGGTCCTCGGGCCAGCGCTGCGGATGGATCTTCTGCCCCTTGAATACTTCTTCGCCGCGCAAACTGGGCAGGTAACCGGCGTCGTAGTCGTAGTAGCCGGTGCATGCGATCAGAAACGTGCACGAATATCGCCGCGTCTCGCCCGTCGCTTCGTGCAGTGCGGTCACGGTCCAGTGTCCGCTCTCGCGTGACCATTCCGCAGTGAGAACCTTCAGGCCATACCTGATCTTTCCTGCAACGCCAAACTCGGTCGCGGTGCCCACGATGTACTGACGTATCGCCTGACCATCGGCTATCAATGTTGGCTGCGACCACGGACGAAAGTCATAGGCCATCGTGCACATGTCAGAGTCCGAGCGGACACCCGGATATCGAAACAGGTCCCAGGTGCCGCCGATTGCTTCGCGGCGCTCGAGAATCGCGAGGCTCTTTTCGGGGCATTCGCGCGCGATGTGGCAGGCAGTGCCGATGCCGGACAAACCTGCACCGATGATCAGCACGTCGACGTGGCCAGCAGGCATGGTGGGCGATCTTTGCGTGTGTGCCCAGGGCGGCGACCTGTTATCCGTGCATAGGTTTGCGCCGAGCCGACGCTAGGG
>CAVPPW010000034.1:0-84646 GCA_963707445.1 uncultured beta proteobacterium
ACCCGGCAGTGCGAGGCGCGCGAGACGGGCCACCGGCCTTCAGACCGAATCGACGGCGTAGAGCCGGAGGTGTTCGCGAATCGCGTATCGGTCGGTCATTCCGGCAACGTAATCGGCAATCGCGCGGGTTCCTGATTCCGCAGCGCGAGCCTGGTGGTCGACGGGCAGCAGACGAGGCTCGGCGATGAAAGCGTCGAACAACTCACGGACGATCTTGCGTGCCTTAGCGGTCATCCGCATCACGCGGTAGTGCCGATAGAGATTGTCGTGGAGAAAGCTCTTCAGCGTGTCGGCTTCGGCGCGAACACTCTGTGAAAAGGCAATCAGCGGCGGAGACTCGCGCACATCGGCGATCGACCGCGGCCCGACCGTAGCGATGCGCCTTCGACTTTCATCCGTTAGATCGAGGATCAGCGTATTGATCATGCGCCGAACGGTCTCGTTGATCATGCGGCGTTCCGCAATGGCGGGGTACTGCTGACGCACGAGCGCGACATGCCGCTCGAACAACGGCACGGTGGCGAGCTGCTCGATTTCGAGCAGACCGGAGCGCAGACCGTCGTCGATATCGTGGTTGTTGTAGGCGATCTCGTCGGCCAGATTGGCGATCTGCGCTTCGAGGCTGGGTTGCCGCTTCTGCAGGAACCGCTCACCCAGTTCGCCAAGCTTGCGCGCGTTTTCGGCCGAGCAGTGCTTGAGGATGCCTTCGCGCGTCTCGAACGTCAGGTTGAGTCCGTTGAACGCGGCGTACCGCTCCTCGAGCTCGTCGACGACGCGCAGCGACTGCAGGTTGTGCTCGAAGCCGCCGTGCCCGTGCATGCATTCGGCGAGCGCATCCTGCCCGGCGTGGCCGAACGGCGTGTGGCCGAGATCGTGCGCCAGCGCGACCGCCTCGACGAGGTCCTCGTTCAGCCGCAGGTTGCGCGCAATCGCGCGCGCGATCTGCGCGACCTCGAGCGAGTGCGTCAGGCGCGTGCGGAAGAGGTCGCCCTCGTGATTGACGAAGACCTGCGTCTTGTACTCGAGGCGCCGGAACGCCGTGCGAGTGGACGATGCGGTCGCGGTCGCGCTGGAATTCGGTGCGGCCGGGTGCACTCGGCTCGGGGTGGCTGCGCCCCCGCGTGTTGGCCGGGTCAGCGGCATACGGCGCAAGCGCCGCAGTCTCCGCCGCAATCACTCGCGCGCTCAAACGTAGCCTCCCGCTGCCAGCGTGTCCCGCAGCGCGGCCTCCGGCACGGTGCGCTGGATCGCGCGGCCGATGCGCTCCAGCAGGATGAAGCGGATCGCGCCGGCTTCTGCCTTCTTGTCGCCCCGCATCGACTGCATTGCGGCTTCAAGCGGAAGACCGGCGATGCGGGTCGGCAGTCCCGCCGCACTGACCGCCGCTTCGATCAACGCGACATCGGCCTGCTGCAGAGGTCCGACGCGCCGCGAGAGTTCAGCAGCCAGCAGGATGCCGCAGCCGACCGCCTCGCCGTGCAGCCAGGTGCCGTAGCCGGTCAGCGCTTCGATCGCATGCCCGAACGTGTGGCCCAGGTTCAGCAACGCGCGCTCGCCGGACTCGCGTTCATCGCGCTCGACGACGCCGGCCTTGATTTCGCAGGAGCGCGCGATTGCGCGCGTCAGCGCGTCGGCATCGCGCGCCCGCAACGCAGGCAGATCGCGCGCCGTCGCGTCGAAGTAAGCCCGATCGGCGAGCAGGCCGTGCTTCAGCACTTCGGCCAGCCCCGCGGACAGTTCGCGATCGGGCAGTGTTTTCAGCGTCGTCGTGTCGCTGATCACCAGCTGCGGCTGGTGGAACGCTCCGATGAGGTTCTTGCCGCGCGCGTGATTGATGCCGGTCTTGCCGCCGACCGACGAATCCACCTGCGCCAGCAGCGTCGTCGGCATCTGGACGAAGCGGATCCCGCGCATGAAGATCGCGGCCGCGAAGCCGGCCACATCGCCGATCACCCCGCCGCCGAGCGCCACGACGACGCTCTTGCGATCGGCGCCGGCCGCTATCAGTGCATCGATGATCTTCGCCACCGAAGGCCACTGCTTGTGCGGCTCGCCGTCCGGCAGGATGACGGTCTCAACCTCGGCGAGCTGTTCCAGCGCGCGCCGGACGCCGTCCGCATAAAGCGGCGCGACGACGCGCGCTGCTGACGAGCAGCACGCGCGTGGGCGCAAGCGGTGCGACGAACTCTCCCGCGCGCTGCAGCAGGTCGTTGCCGATCAGGATGTCGTACTGGCGGCCCGGCAGGCCGACGGTGACGCGATGCATCGGCGAATTGTACGAGCGCGATCGCTCGCCGCTCAGATCGCCGCTGCGATCGACCGCGCGCACCTCGCCGCGTGCAAGTAACCTCTGGACCAGCCGCTTCGGATTCGAGGCCGCCGACTGCACGGTCAGGTGGGCCGTCTCTGCATACAGCGGCTCGCGTTCGGCAAGCAACTGTTCGATCCGAGCACGCGGATCGTCGGTCTGCAGCAGCGGCCGCGCACGGTCCTTCCGGGTCCGGCGATAGACCTCGTCGACAGAAGCTCGCAGGTAGATCACCAGCCCACGTTCACGCAGTCGCTGGCGGCTGTGCGGATCGAGGATCGCGCCGCCGCCGGTGGCGAGCACCAAGCGCTCTCGTCCGGTCAGCTCGTCGAGCAGCGCCGCCTCGCGGCGCCGGAAGCCGTCCTCGCCCTCGATCTCGAAGATCGTCGGTATTCGCACGCCGCTGCGCGACTCGATTTCACGATCGACATCGATGAACTCGAAGCCGATCGACTGAGCGAGCAACCGACCGACCGTCGTCTTGCCCGCGCCCATCATGCCGATCAGGAAGATCGAAGTACGCGAATCCATGACTGCAGCGTAGCGGACGGCACGACAGCAAAAAGCAAGGGCCGCGCTGAGCGGCCCTTGATCTGGTTACAAGCGTCCGTCAGTTCGGATCGGTACACACGGCCGCCTGCCCGAACGGACTCAGGCGAAAGCCGGGCGTCGAGGTGCTGTCGACATCCGCCTTCGCCGGCCGACAGTCGGTAGTTGAGGTGTTGGAGCGCTCGGAACCGGCGGTCGCCGCGCGCGCCTCGATCTGATACTCCGCCCACGAAGGCGAAGCGCTGACCGTGCCGCACCCGCAGTACGACGAACCCGGAGCTGTCGGTCACGCCATTGTTGTCGAGCGTGAACGCCGCCGACTGTCCCGGCCAGAGCATTGCCATCCATGTTCTGGTTGTTGTCGCCGCTGTCGAGCACGCCGTTGAAGTTCGTGTCCTCGTTGACGCACTGGACGGGCGGAGCGATCGGCGCCCAGCCGGCGCCCAATCGCGAACGCCATCTGACCCTTGTAGTAGAACAGCGGCAGCAGACCGGACCGACACCGGTAGCACCGGCAACGCCCTGACCGGCCGCTTCGTGACATAGATGCTGAAGAGCTTCTCGTAGTCGAGGTTGTTGTTGACCTTGGCGATCTCGTTGTTCGTCGAGATGCGGACGAACAGTGGCTGTTGCGAGATCGTCAGCTTCGCCGCCTTCTCGTTGGCATTGCAGGGCGCCACGCCGCCGTTCGGCAGCGTCGCCACGTTGTCGACCGACGCGCAGATGACGATCTGGTCGGTACCGGTGGTCGCGGCCCCGGCGATGAAGCGCGCCGACACCAGGCCGCCGCCATTGCTCAGGACCGGCGCAGGTCGTTGTGTCGACGCTCAGCTTGCCGAACGGCGGCGATCGAAGCGATGCGGAAGCGCACCGGCGCGTTGACAACCGGGATGCCGACCGCCGGTCACCGAGGTCGCCGGTG
The DNA here is from genome assembly GCA_963707445.1 of uncultured beta proteobacterium. Taxonomy (GTDB): domain Bacteria; phylum Pseudomonadota; class Gammaproteobacteria; order Burkholderiales; family Burkholderiaceae_F; genus JALORV01. The sequence continues at coordinate 3,780 of CAVPPW010000034.1, forward strand.
ACGCGAACGTCGAGTCTGCGAGAAGTTGGCTTCGGACGCGCCCGCATTCGGCCCGATCACCGACGGATTGACCTGAACCGTCAGGTCCTTGATCAGCACGCCCGCGGGCTCGGGCGCCGGCACTGCGGTGCTGCCCGCCTTGACGTCAGCCTGTCGCGGCGGCATTGGCACCGGTCGCGATGACAGTCACGTCCGCCGTGACTCCGGTGAGATTGACCTTTGCAACGCCGGCCGCATTGGTCGTCGCCACCGCGGATGACAACGTCCCGCCGTTCGTCACGAAGCTGACGACGACGCCGCCAAGCGGAATCTTTGCCGCATCGACGACCGAAGCGCCGAATTTCGACCGCGGTCGTCGCGATCGGTCGCGGTCGGCGGCGAGGCGGTCAGCGTGAGCGTCGCCCCCGAGACAGAGACGCCGGCCGCACCGATGACTGCTGCCGCTCTTCGCGGTGATCGTCACGTCGCGGTTGCCGCGGTCGGAGCCAAGGCCGAAGGTTGCCGTCATCCGCCCCTGCGCATCCGTCTTGTCGACGTGCTGCTGATGATTGCCGGAGGAGGCGCTCAAGGACACCGGGATGTCCGCCAGCGCGCGCCGGTTCGCGTCGACTGCGGTCACGGTGATCGACGTCGACTGATCCGCCTTCGCCTGCGAGCGTCGGCGTGGCCACTGTGACTTCGAGGGCCGCCAACGCAGCATTGACGGTCGCATCCGTCGCCGGATCCGGCCCGGGCGCGGGATCGCCGCCGCAAGCGAGCATGACAGCACTCGACGCGACCGCGCAGACCGCGGTCAGGAAACGGAGGGTGCGGAATTTCGACACGTGAGTCACCTCTTCACTTCGATTTCAAGGTCATCCTGCATCAGCGCGTCGATGCCGACGCCAACGCCCGCTCGGAAACGATGCGCGGCGTGATGAAGATGATCAGTTCGGTCTTGTCGTTGATCTTGGCCTGGTTCTTGAAGAGCCAGCCGACGTACGGGATGTCGCCGAGCCAGGGAACCTTGGTCGTCTGCGTGCGCTCGGTCTGCTCGTAGATTCCGCCGAGCACGACGGTGCCGCCGTTTTCCACGAGCACCTGCGTCTGCACCGCCTTGGTGTCGATCGCCGGGCCGGCCGTCGTCTCCGCGCCGCGCGTGTCCTTGTTGACCTTGACGTCCATGAAGATCGCGCCCTCGGGCGTGATCTGCGGCGTGACCTCGAGCTTCAGCACGGCCTTGCGGAACGCCACTGACGTGGCGCCGCTCGACGTCGCCTGCTGGTACGGGATCTCGGTGCCCTGCTCGATGACCGCCTTGACCTTGTCAGCCGTCACGACACGCGGACTCGATATCACCTTGCCGAGGCCGTCCTGTTCGAGCGCGGACACTTCGAGCTGCAGAACGCGCGAGAGGCTGGCGTTGACCAGCGTCAGCGCGAATCCGCTTGGGTTGAAGCCGCCGATACCCGAGGCCGGCAGATTCACGAAGTTGGAGGTGTTGGTCAGGTTGGTCGATGTACTGCCTCCGCCACCCGTGCCCGCTCCAGTCGTCGTGACTATCGTGCCACCCGGCCCAGTGGCCGACACCGTGCCGAGGCCGCTGCCCTGTCCGTACACGCCGGTGCTGGCGAGCTGTGTCGGATAACCGGTCGTGCCCCCGAGCCGCACGCCGAGGCTGCGCGAGAACTTGTCGTCCGCCTCGACGATGCGTGCCTCAATGAGCACCTGCGGAACCGGGATGTCGATCTTCTGCAGCAGGCGACGCACTTCTTCCAGGCGTCCGACCGTGTCCTGCACGAACAACTGGTTCGTGCGCGGATCGACCGCGACGCTGCCGCGCTTCGACAGTAGTCGCTGCTTGTCGTCGACCAGCAGGCGGCGCACTTCGTCGGCCTTCTGATAGTTCACGACGAAGGCTTCCGAGCGCAGCGGTTCGAGTTCCTGGATCTGGTTACGCGATTCGAGTTCCAGCTTTTCCTTGGTGGCGATCTCGTCGCGCGGCGCCACCAGCAGGACATTGCCGTTCTTGCGCATGTCCAGCCCCTTGGACTGCAGGATGATGTCCAGCGCCTGGTCCCACGGGACATCCTTCAGCCGCAGCGTGATCGTTCCGCCGACCGAGTCGCTCGTGATGATGTTGAGGTTGGTGAAGTCGGCGATGACCTGCAGCAGCGAGCGCACGTCGACGTTCTGGAAGTTGAGCGACAGGCGTTCGCCCTGGTAACCCTGCCGTGTCCCCTGGAACAGCCGCTGCGGATCTTCCTTGACCGGACGGACCTCGAGCACAAAGCGGGTGTCGCTCTGGTAAGCGTTGTGTTCCCAAAGACCGCGCGGCTCGACCACCAGACGGACGTTATTGCCCTGCTGGCTCGCCGTCAGGTTGTTGACCGGTGTTGCGAAGTCGGAGACGTCGAGGCGCCGCTTCAGCGTGTCAGGCAGCGTCGTGTTCAGGAAGTCGACGACGACCGTGTTGCCCTGCTGACGGATGTCGACGTTGGTGTTCGGGTCTGAAAGGTCGATGATGACGCGCCCTTCGCCTTCGGCGCCGCGTCGGAAGTCGACGCCGCGCAATGCGCGTCCGCCCTGTGCGCTCGCGGACGGAGCGTATGTGGGGGCTGGGGCGCTGGACGCAGCCGGCGCTTCGGCAGCTGCCGTCGCGGTCGGGCTACCGGTCGGACGGAAGGTCGTCGTATCGGTGGCGCCACCGAGCGCAACAAGGATGCGCTTGCCCTCGACACTGACCGCATGCGTCAGCGGTCGCTTGAGGTTCAGCACTACGCGCGACTTGCCTTGCGCCTGAACGATGTTGACGGAGCGCAGGTCGCCCTGGTTCAGTTCGACGAGGTTGCGTCCGACCGCGTTGACCGCGCCCGGCAGGTCCAGCGCGACGCGCGCCGGATTCGCGACGGAGAAGCTGGCCGGCGCCGCGGAGACCGGATTCTTCATGTCGATCGTCAAAACGACACCGGTCGAGGTCAGTGTTGCATCGACCTTCTCGATCGCGTTGGTCGCGTCGGCCGCCGGCGTCTGTGCCGCTGCCACCGCAGCCCATGCGGCCAGGCCGGCGAAGGCCAGTTTGGAAAGCACGCTGACCATCCCCCCCATCGACATCCTCATCTCTTGCTCCCTTGCCGCCCACCGGCGTCTTGCCGTGCGGCCTCCTGCAACTCCAGCTTTGCGGGTCGTTCGACCCATTCGCCGGCGGCGTCCTGGACGATTTCTTTTAGATCCACTTCGGTTTCCGTGATTTTTGTGACGAGGCCGAAGTTCTGCCCTACGTAGTTGCCGGCACGGACCATGAAGGTCTGACCGGACACGTCGATCAGGGCAACGTTGTTGCCCTGCTGACGCAGCGTCCCCACCATTTTCAGCTGGTCGAGCGGAAATCCTTCGAGCGCCTCGCGCCGGCGATCGAGATCAGGCTTGATCGCGCTGGTACTGGCGCGCGCCTGGGCCTGACGCGCGACGGCGAGCACCATTTTCTGCGCGTCAAACGGCTCCATCAGCGTCTTCGCCTCATAGGTGTACGGCGAAAACTGCTTGGGCTCTGGCACCGGCTGCGTCGTCGGACGCATCGACTTGCGCGTGTCATCCATCCACGCGCGCAGTTCGGAATCGCTGCCGCCGCCGCATCCGGCGAGCGAGCAGTACGCCAGGCCGAGGGCGATGGCGCGCAGCGCAAAGGACTTTTCCATCATTTGGTCGGCCCCTTGGTCGCTTTTTCCTTCGCCTTGCGCTGGTTGGCGATTTCGTCGGCGTCCAGGTAACGGTAGGTCTTCGCCGTGGCATCCATCGTCAGCGCACTGCCCTTGCCGACCGTGACGTTCAGGTTGTTCAGGGTCACGATGCGCGGCAAATTGGCGATGTCGCTCGCGAACGAACCGAGGTCGTGGTACTTGCCCACCAGCTTGATCGCGATCGGCAGCTCGGCGTAGTACTCCTTGACGTTGGTCTGGCCCGGCTTGAACAGTTCGAAGTCCAGGCCGCGACCGACACCGGACTGGTTGATGTCCGACAGCAGCGCGTCCATTTCCGACTTGCTCGGCAGCTGCTTTTCGAGCGTCAGCACATACTGGCTGACCTGCTCGCGCTGCTTGCGCAGCTCGTCGAGATTGATCGCCTGCTGCAGCTTCGATCTTGTAGTCGTCTCTTGAGCTTTTCCTCTTCGGCCTGCAGCTGAGTCAGCTGCTCTTCCTGGCCGCTCCAGAGGCCGAACCAGCCGCCGACGCCGAACGCGGCGATGACGACCAGCCACAGCACGATGCGCGGCGCTGCGGGCCACGTGCCGACGTTATCGAGCGTCAGGCCCCGGAATTGCGAGATTAGGTCGCGACTTGCCATGCGTGCCCCTGATTCGGCCTATTTCTTCGGCGCCGGCGCAGTCGCCGGCGGCGTCGCTGCTCGGCGCCACTGTGGGTGTCGTCGCGCCCGCGGCGACGCGCCCGAACGCGGCTGCGCCTGCGCCTGTTGCTGCAGTTGCGTGCGCTCCGGAGTCGGCTTCATCGTGAAGTTCAGCGCGAACTCGAACACGCGTCGGTTCATACCTGCCGGCCCCTGCCCGGCGACCTTGATCTCGATGAGCTCGGGCCGCTCCAGCACCCGCGAGTTGTTCTGCAGATTGCGCAGGAACTCGGAGACGCGCTCGTTCGAGGCCGCCCAACCCGTCACGTTGACCTTGCGGTCTTCCTGCTTGATCGACCGCAGGTAAATGCCTTCCGGCACCTGCTTCGCCACCTCGTCGAGCAGATAAACGGGCTGATTGCGGTCCGCCTGCAGGTCTTCGACCGCGCGCTGGCGCGCGCGCAGGCCGTCGATTTCCTGGCGCAACGTCGCGATTTCCTTGATCTGGGTGTCGAGCTTGCTGTTCTCGTTGCGGATGAAATCGTTGCGCGCCTGCTGGTTCGCGATGTAGCCCTGCAGCACCGACCAGACCGCTCCGATCATCACGACGCCGGCGACGGCGGAGAGCGCCGTCAAGGCCCAGAACAGCTTCCTCTGCCGCTCGCGCTTGACTGCGCGATGCGGCAATAGATTGACGCGCGGAGCGCGGGCCTCATTTGTCGAACCTCCGCATCGCCAGCCCGCACGGCGTCAGAAGCGCCGGCGCATCGAGTCGCAGCTGCTTCTCGCGGATGTTCGGAGAAACTTCCATGCCCTTGAACGGCGAGATCACCGAGGTCGGCACCTGAGCGCGTTCCATCAGAGCGTCGGGCAGTCCCGATAGCACTGCTGAGCCGCCGGCCAGCATGATCTGGTCGACGCGGCTATAAGGCGTCGAAGTGAAGAAAAACTGCAGCGCGCGCGTGATCTCGGTCGCTGCCGTGTCGATGAACGGCTTGAGCACCGTCGTCTCGTAGTCGGCCGGCAGGTCGCCGCTGCGCTTCTTGAGTTCCGCCTCTTCGGTCGGGATCCCGTAGGCCCGCGAGATGTCGCCGGTCAGCTGCTGGCCGCCGAAAGGCTGCTCGCGTTCGTAGATCGCCTCGCCGTCATGCATGACCGTGACGCTGGTTGAATTGGCGCCGATGTAGAACACCGCGATCACGAGGCCTTCGCCGGCGTTCGGCAATTGCTCGATCAGGCGCTCCATCGCAGCGCGCGACGAATACGACTCGACGTCGACGACGACCGGCTTGAGCCCCGCAGCCTGGGCCACCGCGATCCGGTCCTCGACCTTCTCTTTGCGGGACGCGGCAATCAGCACTTCGACGTCATCGGGGGCGTTCGGAATCGGCCCGAGCACCTGGAAATCCAGGCTCACCTCGTCGAGGGCGAACGGAATGTACTGGTTCGCCTCGCTTTCAACCTGCATTTCGAGTTCTTCCTCGCGCAGGTTGCCCGGCAAGGCGATGCGTTTAGTGATGACGGCGGACGCGGGCAGTGCCATCGCCACGTTGCGGATCTTGCCTCCGGCACGGCGCCAGGCGCGCTTGACGGCCTCGGCGACGACGTCGATCTTGTCGACGTTGCCGTCGACCACCGCGCCGCGTGGCAGCGGTTCGATCGCGTAGCGCTCGAGCCGCATCGTGCCTTTGCCGGCTTCGGAGAGCTCGACGATCTTCACGCTCGACGAGCCGATATCCAGCCCGATCAGCGGCGGTGTCTTGGGCCCAAAGGGCAGATCAAATGCCAAGGCGGTACTCCCTGCGACGGACTCAGCTCGGTGTCAGACGGATTGGAGGCTTCCGCAGACAGCGCAGCGGGACCCCACTCCCCGGGCCGTGGATAGGCGCGGGGCAAAGCCAGTTTTTCCTTAATTTTCGCGCGTTTACCGCGTTTTTGTCGGGTGGCACTTAAGATCCTAACAATATAAACAACTCAACTACAAGCCCCGCGTTCGGCCTAACCGTCCCCTTTTGGGGATTAACAACGAACGGTCGGCGACGACGCACGTCCAAGGCCTACCGTTCGGCGGCGTCACCATGGGTCCCGGCCGTTAAATGCTCGGCTTCTATAATTCCCGACTCTTCGTGCAGCGAAGCGCAAATAAGCGGTCACTCGCACGCCCAGTTCCTTCCAGCGACGACTTCTGTGTCCGAGGACAAGCCCGGCAGCAGCAATAACGCAGCGCCCGCCCCGCGGCGGCCACGGCCCTGGTATTTGAGCGCCTTGTTGTGGGTCGGCGGGCTCGCCGGCGCGGGCCTCGCCTCGGTCCTGCTGCTGCTCACGTTCGCGTTCGCGGTCGTGTACGCGAACCTGCCTTCGATCGATGCTCTGACGGACTACCGACCGAAGATCCCGCTTCGCGTCTGGACCGCGGACGGCCTGCTGATCGGCGAATTCGGCGAAGAGCGTCGAGACTACGTAGCGGTCGCCGATATGCCGGACCTGATGAAGAAGGCGATCCTCGCCGCCGAAGACGATCGGTTCTACGAGCATCGCGGCGTCGACTACGCCGGCCTGGCGCGCGCGGCGGTGTCGAACTTCGTCTCGGGAAGGCGCGGCCAGGGCGGCAGCACGATCACGATGCAGGTGGCCCGCAATTTCTTCCTGAGCTCTGAGCGCAGCTACATCCGCAAGATCTACGAAATCGCGCTGGCGTACAAGATCGAGTCATCGCTCAGCAAGGACAGGATCTTCGAGGTCTATGCCAACCAGATCTTCCTCGGTCAGCGGGCCTACGGTTTTGCGGCCGCCTCGCAGGTCTACTTTGGCAAGAAGCTGAAGGATCTGACGGTCGCCGAAATGGCCACGCTTGCGGGCCTGCCGGTGGCACCGAGCGCCTACAACCCGTTCGTGAATCCGAAGCGCGCCAAGAGTCGGCAGCAGTACGTGCTGACGCGAATGCTGGACCTCGGCTACATCGATCGGCCGACGTTCGATGCCGCGCTCGCGCAGGAACTCAAGCCGCGCCATGGCAGCGCACTCGCCGACGAGTCGCCGCGGATGCGCCTGCACGCCGAGTACGCAGCCGAACTTGCGCGTCTTCTCGTTTATGAGGTGTTCCGCGACGAGACGTATACGCGCGGCCTGAATGTCACGACGACGCTGCGCCGCGAGGATCAGGAAGTGGCTTACGGCGCCCTGCGCAAGGCGGTGCTCGATTACGACCGCAAGTACGGATATCGCGGACCGGAAGCCTTCATCGACATGGTCGCCGATCCGGCCACGCGCGACCAGCGCATCGAGGACGCGCTGGTGGAGGCGATCGACAGCCCGAACATGCTGCCGGCGGTAGTGCTCGAGGCCACGCCGCAGCTGCTCCGCCTGGCAGTGCAAGGGGCACAGACCGTCGAAATCAAGGGCGACGGACTCAAGTTCGTCGCCGCCTCACTCTCGCCGAAGGCTCAGCCGGCACGCAGGATCATTCCGGGCGCAGTGGTCCGCATCGCCCGCAGCGAGAAGGCCGGCTGGGAGATCGTGCAGCTGCCGCAAGTCGAGGCGGCATTTGTCGCCGCGAATTCGCGCAATGGCGCAATCCGCGCGCTGGTGGGCGGCTTCGACTTCAACCTGAACAAGTTCAATCACGTGACGCAGGCTTGGCGCCAGCCGGGCTCGAGTTTCAAGCCGTTCATATATTCCGCGTCGCTGGAAAAAGGTTTCACCCCCAGCACGCTGATCAACGACGCGCCGATATCGATCGATCCGGACCTGACCGGCGGGCAGGTGTGGGAACCGAAGAACTACGACGGCAAGTTCGAGGGGCCGATGCGCCTGCGGCAGGGTCTGGCGAAATCGAAGAATCTGGTGTCGATCCGCATCCTGCAGGCCATAGGTCCGCGCTATGCGCAGGACTGGATCACGCGGTTCGGGTTCGAGGCGGAGAAGCATCCGGCCTATCTGACGATGGCCCTAGGTGCGGGTTCGGTGACGCCCTGGTCGATGCTCAATGCCTATGCCGTGTTTGCCAACGGCGGCTATGGCGTGCAACTGCATCTGATCAGCAAGGTCACCGATGCCAACGGGAAAGTCCTGATGGAAGCGCGGCCGGTCAACGCGGCGGACAGCGCCGTGCGGGTATTAAACGAGCGCAACGCGTTCGTCATGGACAGCCTGCTGAAGGAAGTCGCTCGCAGCGGGACCGCGGCACGCGCCTATGCGACGCTGAAGCGCACCGACATCGGCGGCAAGACGGGCACGACGAACGACTCGCACGATGCGTGGTTCGCAGGGTACGGCGGCGACCTCGTCGCCGTGGCGTGGATGGGGTTCGACCAGCCGCGCCCACTCGGCGAACGCGAGACCGGCGGCGGCCTGGCGTTGCCGATATGGATTTCCTACATGACGCGGGCGCTCAACGGCGTGCCGGAGGCTCCGCGCACAGCGCCGGCGGGAATCGTCGAACTGGGCGGCGAGTATTACTACGTCGAGCATCAGCCCGGACAGGGCGTTGCGAGCGTCGGAATCGAGGACGGACTTCCCCCGGAAGAAAAGGCGAAGCGCGAGACGGTGCGCGAACAGATCTTCTAGTTCGACGTCCGACTGCGATCGGTCAGCGCTTGCGGCTGCCGAAGACGATTGCGCTGCCGCCCAGTGCCGAAACGATGCGGGACAGCGCGGCGAACAATTCCGTGCCGTCGCGCGTGTCGCGCCAGCCGTCCCGCCACTCGTAGTGATGCGCCCCGCTGCGCGCCGCCAGCCACAGCTGCTGCATCGGCGCCTGGCTGTTGACCACCACCCGGGCGCCGTCGGCGAATTCCAGCGTCAGCACATTGCCGGCGCGACTGAGCTCGATGTCGAGGCCACTGGCGTCGACCGCGTCCTCGATGTCGGCAAGCGCGGCTTCTACGCGCTCCATGAATTCGGAATCGGTCATGTTAGATTCGTTTGCACGATGGCTACCGGTCGAATCAGCATTCTAGGCAGCGCAATCGTGATTGCGCTGTCAGCTTGCGGCCAGAAGGGTCCCCTGACGCTGCCACCGCCTGTTGCCGCACCGCAGTCGCGCGCCCCGGGCGACGCGTCCAATCCGCCACCGGCGGACGCCGGCCGAGCGGCCCGGCGAGAAGCGCTTCCCCGACGTTCCGGCCACCAACGAACCGCGATGAGCATTGCGCTGCCCGACGAGGCGGGCTTTTCGTATCGCGGCGGCGTTCTCCACTGCGAGGGCGTGTCTGTCGCAGCGCTGGCGCATCGCTTCGGCACGCCGCTCTACGTTTATTCGCGCGCGGCGATCACGCGTGCGTTCGAGGCGTATGCCGAAGCGCTGGCCGGGCCGCCGCGCACTGGTCTGCTATGCGATGAAGGCGAACTCCAACCTCGCGGTGCTCGACGTGCTGGCGCGGCTGGGCGCAGGCTTCGACATCGTTTCCGGCGGTGAGCTGGCCCGCGTGCTGGCCGCCGGCGGCGATCCCGCCAAGGTGGTGTTCTCCGGCGTCGGCAAGACCGAACAGGAGATCGAGCAGGCGCTGCGGGCCGACATCCTGTGCTTCAACATCGAGTCGGCCGCCGAACTCGATCGCATCGACGCGGTGGCGCGACGCCTGCGCCAGCGCGCACGCATTTCGGTTCGCGTGAATCCGGACGTCGACCCGCGCACGCATCCGTACATCTCGACGGGACTGAAGGCCAACAAGTTCGGCGTCGGACACGAGGAGACGCTTGCGCTGTATCGGTCGGCGGCGTCACGCGCCCGGCGTCGAGGTGGTCGGAATCGACTGCCACATCGGATCGCAGGTCACCGAGCTCGAGCCCTACCTCGACGCAGCCGACCGCGTGCTCGACCTGGTCGAGGCGAGTCGAAGGCACTCGGCATCCGTCTGCAGCACATCGACTTCGGCGGCGGCCTCGGCATCCGCTACGCGGACGAGACGCCGCCGGCACAGGCCACGCTGGTGCGCGCGATCCTGCAGCGCGTGGATGCCCGCGGCGTTGCCGACAGGATGCTGATGTTCGAGCCCGGCCGTTCGATCGTCGGCAATGCCGGCATCCTCGTGACGCGGGTCGAGTACCTGAAGCGAACCGAGGTCAAGAACTTCGCGATCGTCGATGCGGCGATGAACGACCTGCTGCGGCCGACGCTGTACGACGCCTGGATGGGCGTCGTGCCGGTTCAGCCCCGGTCCGGAGCGGCGGAGCATTACGACATCGTCGGTCCGATCTGCGAGTCGGGCGACTGGCTGGCGCGCGACCGCGCACTGGCGCTTCTGCCGGGCGACCTGCTTGCGATCACGAGCAGCGGCGCCTACGGCATGGCGATGAGCTCGAACTACAACACCCGTGCTCGCGCGGCCGAGGTCATGGTCGATGGCGACCGCGCCTACGAAGTGCGGCGCCGCGAAAGCATCGCCGAGCTCTTCGCCGGCGAATCGACGCTTCCCTGACGCGCGTACCCGCGGCCAGCCGGCAGTACCCGCGAGCAGCCTGACGACCGCGACTGCAGCGGACCGGAAGGCTAGACTGGTTCGTCGCGCTGCACCTGGAAGCGCCATGCACATCGAACACGAGGTCAAGCTCGATTTCAAGGATGTCCTGATCCGACCGAAGCGGTCGACTCTGACGTCCCGCTCGGACGTGGACATCACGCGCGACTTCACGTTCCGTCACGCCGGCGTGAAGTATCACGGCATTCCGATCATCGCGTCGAACATGGACACGACGGGGACGTTCGAGATGGCGCGCGCGCTCGGCGAGTTTCAGGCTCTCGACCGCGCTGCACAAGCACTACAGCGTCGAGGATTGCGTCAAGTTCTTCCAGTCGCTCGAGCGCAAGTCGGCCGCGTTTTACTCGATGGGCATCACCAAGGCCGACGAGGAGAAGTTCAAGCGCGTCATGGACGCGGCCGGACCTGCGCTCGAATACGTCTGCATCGACGTCGCCAACGGCTACCACGAGAATTTCGTCACCTTCGTCACGCGCATCCGCACTCAGTATCCGCGGCTCGTGATCATGGCCGGAAACGTGGTCACCGGCGAGATGACGGAGGAACTGATTCTTTCGGGCGCCGACATCGTCAAGGTCGGCATCGGACCCGGATCGGTCTGCACGACACGCAAGATGACCGGGGTCGGCTACCCGCAGCTTTCGGCGGTGATCGAATGCGCGGATGCGGCGCATGGTCTGTCGGGCCTGATCTGCGCCGATGGCGGCTGCAGCACGCCGGGGGACGTCGCCAAGGCGTTTGGCGGCGGCGCCGACTTCGTCATGCTCGGCGGCATGTTCGCCGGTCATGACGAATCGGGCGGTGAACGCGTCGAACGCGACGGGTCGAGCTACAAGCGCTTTTACGGCATGAGCAGCAAGGCCGCGATGGAGCGCTACTCAGGAGGAGTTGCCGGCTACCGGGCTGCCGAAGGCAAGGAGGTGCTGGTGCCGTACCGCGGGCCCGGTCGCAAACACCGCACAGGAGATCCTCGGCGGCGTCCGCTCGGCCTGCACCTACGTCGGCGCGCGCCGGCTCAAGGAACTTTCGAAGCGCACGAGCTTCGTGCGCGTCAGTCAGCAGGTCAACGAGGTCTTCGGCAAGTCCTGACCGAGTCGGGACGCTCGGGAGCCCGTCGCTCAGCGGCGCAGGCCCTGGATGTAGTCGGCCACTGCGCGCATCTCGGCCTCGCTCATGCGCGCAGCGATCTGCTGCATCGGCAGGTTGTTGTGGCGCGTGCCATCGCGGAAGGCCTTCAGCGTCGCCTCGACGTACTCGGCGTGCTGGCCCGCCGAGGCGCGGATACTGGTTCGGAATTCCGGCGCCGGTCGGGTTATGGCAGCCGGAACACGCCGGCAGCGCCTTGTCAGCGATGCCCGCGCGCCAGATGCGCTGCCCCAGTTCGAGCGTGTCCTGGTTGCGCGCCGTGCCCGGGCTTCTGCGTCTGACTCGCGAAAACCAGGCGGCGACATCGCGCCGGTCCTGTTCCGACAGGCCGGCAGCGATGCCGTTCATGATCGCGTTTTCGCGCGCCGGTTTCTGTTCGCCCGCGCGCACCGTGTAGTCCACCAGCTGCTTGAACAGATACGCCGAGTGCTGTTGCGCCAGCTTGGGGATTGCCGGGAATCGTCGAATTGCCGTCGGCGGCATGGCAGGCAGCACAGACCTGCGATGCGATCTGCTGACCCTTGGCCGCATCCGACTTTCGGCGCTGCCTTCTCCTGCGCCGACCGCAGCCGCCGCAAGGCCGCCGACTGCCACGAGCACGAACCCGCAACGACGCCACGTCGACATTCTCATTGCTCGCCTTCGATGGTTGTGCGTGCGAGGCGGCCGCCTGCGAGCGCAGGCCCTCTCGCCTCTGCGCCGCCAGCTGCCGGCGATACCGGCGGGCCGCTCTGCAAAGCCGCGTATTCTACCGAACTCCCGATCGCCGCCCGCCCGTGTCCCTGTCGCTGTTCCACTCCGCGCGCTTCGCAACCTCGGTGGCCGATCTGACCACCATCGCACCGCCCGCCCTGCCCGAAATCGCTTTCGCCGGACGCTCGAACGCCGGCAAGTCCACCGTCATCAACGTGCTGACGCAGCAGAAGCGAGCTGGCATTCGCCAGCAAGACGCCGGGTCGCACGCAGCTGCTGAACTTCTTCGTGCTGAGCGAGAAGAACGAGCACGGCGATCGCGTCGAGCGCGGTGCACTGGTCGACTCTACCCGGCTACGGCTACGCGCGGGCGGATGCCGGCCAAAGGGCGACCTGGGATGCCCTCGTCGGCGGCTATGTCGGCAATCGCCAGTCGCTGATCGGCATCGTGCTGGTCATGGACGCGCGCCGGCCGTTCATGCCGCCCGACGAAGCGCTGCTGCGCTTCATCGATCGGCGCGGCTGCCTGCTGCACTTTCTGCTGAACAAGTCGGATCAGCTGGGCACGACCGAGCGCCGCGCCGCGCTTGCCGGTTGCGCGCAAGCGCGCCGCAACCATCGGTCCGCGCGCCAGCGCGCAACTGTTTTCCGCTCTCAAGCGCGAGGGCATCGAGGAACTCGCCGAGACGCTGACGCGCTGGCTCTTCGCTTGATGAGCTGCGCGGGCCGTATGATGAACGCAAAAAAATGCCCCGGAGTACGTCCGGGGCTGCAACGCCTGTCATGGCGCCCGCTCAGGGAGGTCAAGCGGGAGACGACGGAACACCATCATCTGTCACGGAAGATAGCGGACGCGTTTCAGGACTTCGAGTTGGGACTTCCCCTCATGCATATCCTTGGCCAGTTCCCCGCAGTGCGCATGCGGCGCATGCGCCGCGACGACTTTTCCCGCCGCCTGATGCGCGAGAACGTGCTGACGGCCAACGACCTGATCTATCCGGTCTTCATCCTCGAGGGTCAGCGGCGGCGTGAAGCGGTGGCCTCGATGCCCGGCGTCGAACGCGTGTCGATCGACGAACTGTTGCCGATTGCCGAGGAATGCGTCGAGCTTGGCATCCCGGTCATCGCGCTGTTCCCGGTGATCGAGGGCGCACTGAAGTCCGAAGACGGTGCCGAAGCGACCAACGCCGACGGACTCGTGCCGCGCGCCGTCAAGGCGCTGAAGCAGCGCTTTCCGGGACTCGGCGTGCTGACCGACGTGGCGCTCGATCCGTACACGACCCATGGGCAGGACGGACTGATCGACAACGGCGGCTACGTGCTCAATGACGAGTCGGTCGCCGTCCTGGTCCGGCAGGCGCTGGTGCAGGCGGCAGCCGGAGTCGACATCGTGGCGCCGAGCGACATGATGGATGGCCGCATCGGCGCGATCCGGCACGCGCTGGAGGCCGCCGGCCACATCCATACCCGCATCATGGCGTACGCGGCGAAGTACGCCAGCGCGTTCTATGGCCCGTTCCGCGATGCCGTCGGCTCTGCGCCCAACCTGGGCAAGTCGAACAAGATGGTCTACCAGATGGACCCGGCCAACACCGATGAAGCCCTGTGGGAAGTGGGCCTCGATCTCGCCGAAGGCGCCGACATGGTCATGGTCAAGCCCGGCATGCCCTACCTCGACATCGTGCGGCGCGTGAAGGACGCATTTCACGCTCCGACGTTCGTCTACCAGGTGAGCGGCGAATACTCGATGCTGAAGGCCGCGGCGGCCAACGGCTGGCTCGACGAAAAAAAGGTCGTGCTCGAGTCGCTGCTCGGCTTCAAGCGCGCGGGCGCCGATGGCGTGCTGACGTATTTCGCACTGCCGGTGGCCCGCTGGCTCAAGTCGGAACGCTGAGGAGGCTGCGTGAGATGGTTCGCGGTCGGCGCGCAGCGCGCGACCGAACTCGGCGAGGCGCCGGACACCGTGCCGGCCGATGGCTTCCTCTGGCTCGACATGCTGCACGACGAGGTCATCGACAATCCTGACAGCTTGCGCGAGGCGGTGCAGCGCGTCGCCGGCGTGCGCCTCGACGATCTGCACGTCCAGGACGCGGCCAACCTGCAACACCCGTCCTATTTCGATCGCACCAGCAGCTACGACATGCTGGTATTCCGCAAGCTCGCGGTCGGAGAACTGCGCCCGCTTGAGGAAAAGTCGGCCCCTGCCGACCAGCGGCGCATGCTGCAGGAGATCGTGACGCGCCCGATCACGTTCTTCCTGCTCGAGCGGATGCTGGTCACTGTGCGTCAGGGCACGAGCAAGACGATCGAGCAGGTCCGGCAGCGACTGCTCGACCCGCGCGGACGTCCGGACCTCGGCTCATACGACCGGTCACGGCTGCCGAAGTCGGCGGGCGAACTGATGCTGCGCATGCTCAACGGCATGGTGGACCGCTATCTGGACCTGCGCGAGCCGCTGTCCGATCGGCTCGACCGCTGGCAGCGCGACTTGCTCGATCCACGTCGGCCATTTAACAACTGGTCGGCGCTGCTCGAGGCCCGCATCGAACTGCGCAAGCTCGAGAACCTGTGCGAAGGTCAGCATGACGCGCTGACGGAACTGCGCGACTCCTACCTCGAGGAAACGCCGGATGCGAGCCTCAACGACGCCTATCTGGTGCGCATGAATGACGTGCTGGAGCACATCCAGCGCGTGCTGCACCATGCGCGGCGGCTCGAGGCGTCGTCCGAGTCCGCGGTGCAGCTGCACTTCTCGGCCAACACTCACCAGACCAATGAGATCGTCCGCAAGCTGACGGCGATCGCAGCCATCTTCGCGCCGCTCACCCTGATCAGCGGCGTATTCGGCATGAACTTCCAGCACATGCCGTTGCTTTCCGACTTCGATGGCTTCTGGTGGACGATCGCCGGGATGACGGCCATAGTCGTCGTGATGCTGCTGTACTTCTGGGCCCGCCGCATCCTGGACCGGCCACGCAGGCCGCGACCGCCGCGCTGGTTGCGCTGACACCGGCACGACAAATTGGCCGCGTCCAGCGGTCGCCGGACACTGCCTCCGGCTTTCAGGTGGAATCGTCCGCTGTAGTTGAACCGGTCAAGCGCTGCAGACGGCGCGCGTCGCGCTTGGTGGGTCGTCCCTTGAGCGACAGTGCCGGCTCGCGCGCAAGCCGCCGGCTTTCCGCCATGCGAGTCCGACGCTCAAGGCTTTCCGGCGTTTCGGTGTACAGCCGCTGCGCGATAGCCGCTGGGCCACGCGTCTCGGAGAGCGCGCAGACGACGACTTCGAGCCGTTCGTGGTCACGCTCGATCGTCACCAGTTCGTGCATATGCAGGTGGCGTGCCGGTTTCACGCGCTGCTGGTCAACCCGCACGCGGCCAGCTTTCGACCGCCTGTACCGCAAGGGAACGCGTCTTGAAAAAGCGCGCCGCCCACAGCCACTTGTCGATCCGGACCGTCGCGGCCGCAAGGTCTTGCGTCATCGGTCTGCGGCCAGCCGCCAGCACGCTCGCGCCGTCATGCCACAAGCTGGGGTCGGGTCTCGTCGGCGACCCAGTCGAGATACGACGGCAACCCGGCCGTGACCGGCCACGCGACGATCTCCGGCACCTGGTAAGGATGCAGTTCACGGACGGCTGCCTCGACCTCGGGGTAACGCGCTGCCCGTGGTTTTGATCAGCAGCGGTACTTCTTCGGCGCGCTCGAGCGCGCCCTGCCAGCGGTAAAGCGACTGTACCGCTGCCAGTCGGTTCACACAGGCGGCGAGTCGCCGTTCAACCAGCGCGCGCGCTATCCGGTCTGCCACATCGACGTCGGGACAATTCGTCAGGACGATCAGCACGGGATCGGTCATTTCAGCATCCGACGTCGTGTCAGGCCGAGTGCGAGCGCGAAGCACGCTGCACCCCACACGCTCAGCAGCAACAGATCGCTGAGTGGATCAAGCGGCCAGCGACCCAGTGCAAGCGGCCGCACCAGGTTCACCGCGGCGGTGACCGGCAGCCATTCGGCGATCGACCGCAGCCAACCGGGCAGTTGCGCCATCGGGAAATAGACGCCCGAAAGGAATACCAGCGGCATGACGACGACAGTGAAGTAGTTGGACAGCAGATCGTAGCTCCGCGCGATCGCGTTGACGATCAAGGCCATCGCTGAAAACACCAGCGCCATGAAGAACGCGCACGGCAGCACCAGCAGGGATAGCGGCTCGCGCGCAATGCCGAGCAGCCAGATCATCACGAGAATGCAGAACGCCGTAAACGTCGCCTTGCTCGCGGCCCAGATCATTTCGCCGAGCAGCAGGTCATCGACCGCGAGCGGCGTATGCAGGATCGCGTCCCACGTCTTCTGTACATGCATGCGCGAGAATGCACCCCAGAGCGATTCGAACTTCGCCGAATACATCACGCTCATCGCGATCGAACCGCTGGCGAGAAACTGCAGATAGCTGACGCCATCGACCTGCGGCAGGAGGCTGCCAAGACCGTAACCAAACGCTGCGATCGTCAGCAACGGTTCGACCACGTTGGTCAGCAGCCGCTCGACGAAGAGCTTCTGCCAGACCAGGAAATTGCGGCGCCACACCGGAACGAAGCGCCACGATAGCCGTGGCGGCGCCCAGAGCGAGTCGGCCCTTGAGGTGATTGCAGCTTCAGCACTCACGATTCGTCGCGCATTTCGCGCCCCGTCAGCTTCAGGAAAAGATCCTCGAGATTGGCCGGACGATGTAGATAGCGCAAGCCAGGACTCGCCTCGAGCGCATCCAGCAGTGCCGCCGGCTCGTAGGCGTAGCAGAACACCGTTTCGCCGGTGGCCTCCATTCGCGGCACGAGCGGCCGACCGATCGCCTCGGCCCAGGTCCGCGCGCCGTCGCCGTAGATCTCGATCACCTGCGGCTCAATGTGCTTGCGGATCAGATCGCGCGGTTGACCCTCGGCGATCATCCTGCCGTGATCGATCACCGCCAGCCGATCGGCCAGGCGTTCGGCCTCGTCCATGAAGTGCGTCGTCAGCAGGATCGTCTTGCCGCGCGCGAGCAGCGCCTTCAGGCGCTCCCAGATCAGGTGCCGAGCCTGGGGATCGAGCCCGGTGGTCGGCTCGTCCATGAAAATCAGGTCCGGGTCGTTCACCAGCGCGCGGGCGAGTATCAGGCGCCGCTTCATGCCGCCTGAAAGCTCGCCGATCCGGGCCGTCTTCTTGTGGGCCAGGCTCGCGAATTCCAGCAGCTCCGGCAGACGCTGCTTGACTTCGCGATCGGCGAGGCCGTAATAGCGTCCATAGACGACCAGGTTCTCGCTGACGGTGAAGTCAGGGTCGAGGTTGTCGATCTGCGGCACCACACCGACGCGAATGCGGGCGCGGCGCGCCTCGCGTGGCACGGGTTCGCCGACCAGGTGGATCGTGCCGCCATCGGGTCGCGTGAGGCCCAGGCAGCACCGCAGTGTCGTTGTCTTGCCCGCTCCGTTGGGTCCGAGCAGCGCATAGCATTCGCCCCGCCGGATCGAGAACGAAACGCCGTCGACCACTGCGGTGCGGCCATAGATCTTGCGCAGGTCGTGCACGCCGAGCACTTCCTCGACGATCGCGGCGGTAGCGGTGACCGTGTCCATGGGGCCCGATAAAGCAAAAGGCCTGCCGAGGCAGGCCTTTGCAGTCTATCCGAGCGCTCGTGCGCGGCCGCGTCAGCTGGCGTCTTCGGCTTGCTCCTGCGCGACGGGCTGAGGCCGATCGACAAGCTCCATGAATGCCATCGGAGCGTTGTCGCCGACGCGGAACCCCATCTTCAGGATGCGCGTGTAGCCACCGTTGCGAGACTTGTAACGCGGGCCGATCTCGCTGAAGAGCTTGACGACCATTTCCCGGTCGCGCAGGCGGTTGAACGCCAGCCGCTTGTTGGCGACGGTCGGCTCGCGACCGAGCGTAATCAGCGGCTCGACGACACGCCGCAATTCCTTCGCCTTGGGCAGCGTGGTCTTGATCGCCTCGTGGCGTAGCAACGAGTTGGTCATGTTGCGCAGCATCGCCAGGCGATGGCTGCTGGTGCGGTTGAGTTTCCGCAGTCCGTGTCCGTGACGCATCGTTCTTCCTTTCAGTCTTTCACTGCCTGCATGCCGCGGGCAGTGGGTGATCCGACTCTTCGATCCCTCGCGGGCGGGTCGGTTGGGTCTTACTGGGCAGGGCGGGCTCCGGCTCGCTCAACCTCTCTCTAACTGCTCGTGAAACGAAAGTGCAATCAATCTTGTCTTCGGGCGGCTCGCCTCGCGAGGCGTTGACTTCGCTTCCGCCAAGCTAGCCGACGACGAAACTGGCCGCCTCCCGCTCAGCTTACTTGTCGAGACCCGCCGGCGGCCAGTTCTCCAGCTTCATGCCGAGAGTCAGTCCGCGGGCGGCCAGAACCTCCTTGATCTCGTTCAGCGACTTGCGGCCGAGGTTCGGCGTCTTGAGCAGTTCGTTCTCGGTGCGCTGGATCAGGTCGCCGATGTAATAGATGTTTTCGGCCTTCAGGCAGTTCGCCGAACGCACTGTGAGCTCGAGATCGTCGACCGGGCGCAGCAGGATCGGATCGACCTGCGGCGAGCGCGACGAGGCCTGCGCCGTCGACTCCGCCATGCCTTCCAGCGCGCCGAAGACCTGCAGCTGGTCCATCAGGATCCGCGCCGACTGGCGTACCGCTTCCTCCGGTGTCATTGCACCGTTGGTTTCGATCGTCATCACTAATTTGTCGAGGTCGGTGCGCTGTTCGACGCGAGCTGCCTCGACCGCATACGACACGCGCTTGACTGGTGAAAACGAGGCATCCATGACGATTTTGCCGATCGCCTTCGAGTGATCCTCGCGGAAGGCGCGCACATTGCCCGGGACGTAGCCACGACCCTTCTCGACCTTGATCTGGAGTTCGAGCCGGCCGCCGCCTGACAGGTGGGCGATCACGTGATCCGGATTGACGATCTCAACATCGTGCGGCAGCTCGATATCCGCCGCCGTCACGAGGCCCTCGCCTTCCTTGCGCAGGGTCAGCATGACCTCGTCGCGGTTGTGCAGCTTGAACACGACGCCCTTCATGTTCAGCAGGATGTCGACCACGTCCTCGCGGACCCCGTCGACCGTCGAGTACTCATGCACGACACCCGTGATCTGCGCCTCGGTCGGCGCGTACCCGACCATTGACGACAGCAGGATGCGGCGCAGCGCATTGCCGAGCGTGTGGCCGTAGCCCCGCTCGAACGGTTCCATCGTGACGACTGCGGCGTTCGGGCCGATGGCCTCGACCTCGATTGCGCGCGGCTTAAGCAGTGCAGTGCTTGTCATTTGCGTCTATCCCTTCAATACCCTCGGCTCGTTACACCGATAAGGCTGATGGTTGGGGCTGAATGCGCGGGTACGGTCGCCCCAAATAAACCGTAGTCGCCGGACCGCGAGCGGGCCGGCGCCCCTGAACACTTATCGCGAATACAGCTCGACGACCAGCGACTCGTTTACGTCCTTAGCAACCTCGCCGCGATCCGGCAGCTGCTTGAACTTGCCTTCCATCTTCTTCGAGTCGACATCGACCCACGATGGGAAGCCCGACTGCTCGGCGAGCGTCAGCGCTTCCTGGATGCGCCCCTGCTTCTTCGACTTTTCGCGCACGACGATGATGTCGCCGGGCTTCACCAGCATCGACGGGATTCCGGCCGTCTCGCCGTTCAGCGCAATCGCGCGATGCGAGACGAGCTGACGTGCTTCGGCGCGCGTCGCACCGAATCCCATCCGGTAGACGACGTTGTCGAGCCGCGACTCCAGCAGCATGATCAGGTGCTCGCCGGTGTTGCCTTTGCGGCGTGACGCTTCCTGGTAGTAACGGCGGAACTGGCGCTCCAGCACGCCGTACATACGCTTGACCTTCTGCTTCTCGCGCAGCTGCGTGCCGTAGTCCGACTGGCGCGCACCCGACGTGCGGCCATGCTGGCCCGGCTTGCTGTCCGCCTTCGCCTTCGAATCGAAGGCGCGGCGCGAGCTCTTCAGAAACAGATCGGTGCCCTCGCGGCGCGAGAGCTTGAGCTTCGGTCCTGTGTAACGTGCCACGTGCTTTCCCTTTCATCCTGCGGGCTAGCCGCATTAAGTCTCCGCCCGAAGCGAAGACGTCAAGGCAGTTATCTGCCTTTGTAATGAAAAAATTCGTCTGGCTCTGCCAGCGAATTTTTCAAACCCAAATCGCGCGAAAGTAGGTTTGTACTTTCGCGCGCTCAAACGCGGCGCCGCTTCGGCGGGCGCACGCCGTTGTGCGGAACCGGCGTGATGTCCTGGATCGACGAGACGCGGATGCCGATCGCGTTCAGCGCACGCACCGACGATTCGCGGCCGGGGCCCGGGCCGGTGATGCGCACTTCGAGGTTCTTGATGCCGTGCTCCTGCGCCGCGCGCCCGGCGTTTTCGGCGGCCACCTGGGCGGCGAACGGTGTCGACTTGCGCGAGCCCTTGAAGCCTTGGCCGCCGGAGCTCGCCCACGACAGCGTGTTGCCCTGGCGGTCGGTGATCGTGATGATCGTGTTGTTGAACGACGCGTGGACATGCGCGATGCCGTCGGACACGACCTTCTTGACCTTCTTGCGGGCGCGCTGCTGGGCTGCGACCTGCTGCGCAGAGGGGTTCTTCGCCATGGATTACGTTCCTTTCTTGAGCGAGATGCCGGCCTTGCGCGGGCCCTTGCGTGTGCGGGCGTTGGTACGCGTACGTTGGCCACGCACCGGCAGCCCGCGGCGATGACGCACGCCGCGGTAGGTGCCGAGGTCGATCAGGCGCTTGATCGACAGCTGGATCTCGCGCCGCAGGTCGCCCTCGACCATAGAACGCGCGATTCCCTCGCGGATACGCTCGAGTTCCGCGTCGTTCAGTTCCTTGACCTTCTTGGCGTACGGAACCGCGGCGGCGTCGAGAATGGCGCGCGCCCTGGCGCGTCCGATGCCATAGATCGCCGTCAGGCCGATTTCGGCATGCTGGTGCGGCGGGATGTTGATACCGGCAATACGAGCCATCGTCGTTCTCCGCTTAGCCTTGACGCTGCTTGTGCCGTGGATCGGTGCAGATCACACGCACGACGCGCTTGCGCCGGATGATCTTGCACTTGCGACACATCTTCTTGACGGAAGCCATCACTTTCATCTTGTTCTCCAACCGCGCTACTTGGCGCGGAACACTATGCGGGCCCGCGACAGGTCATAAGGTGTCAGTTCCACCGTGACCTTGTCGCCCGGAAGGATGCGGATGTAGTGCATGCGCATCTTTCCGGAAATGTGCCCGAGTACCACATGCCCGTTCTCGAGCTTCACGCGGAATGTCGCGTTGGGGAGATTCTCGAGAATCTCTCCCTGCATCTGGATCGCGTCGTCCTTAGCCATCGCGTTCCCGGCCTCAGCGCGGCAGTTGCCCGCCGAAGCCCTTGAAATTTGTCTTCTTCAGAAGAGATTCGTACTGGTGCGTCATCAAGTACGCCTGCACCTGCGCCATGAAGTCCATCGTCACCACAACGACGATCAGCAGCGACGTCCCGCCGAAGTAAAACGGCACCGAAAAACGCTGGTTCAGAAATTCCGGCACGAGGCAGACAAACGTGATGTAGATCGCGCCTGCCAGCGTCAACCGCATCAGGATCTTGTCGATGTAACGCGCGGTCTGCTCGCCCGGGCGGATGCCCGGCACGAAGGCCCCGCTCTTCTTCAGATTGTCCGCAGTCTCCTTGCTGTTGAAGACCAGCGCCGTATAGAAGAAGCAGAAGAAGACGATCAGCGCCGCATACAGGAACATGTAAAGCGGCTGCCCGGGCGAGAGTGCCGCCGCGAGATCGCGGATCCAGCGGGTTGCATCTCCGGTCGTGAACCAGCTCGCCAGCGTCGCCGGGAACAGAATCAGTGACGAAGCGAAGATCGGCGGGATCACACCCGACATGTTGATCTTCAGCGGCAGAAACGAGCTCTGACCACCGTAGATCTTGTTGCCGACTTGGCGCTTGGCGTAGTTCACGGTGATCTTGCGCTGGCCGCGCTCGACGAACACGACGAAGGCGGTCACCAGGACGATCAGCGCGATGATGAAGATCGCCGACAGCGGGCTGATGCCACCGGTCCGCACCAGTTCGAACAAGCCCCCGATCGCAGTCGGCAGACCCGCGACGATGCCCGAGAAGATCACGATCGAGATGCCGTTGCCAAGCCCACGCTCGGTGATCTGTTCGCCCAGCCACATCAGGAACA
The DNA here is from genome assembly GCA_963707445.1 of uncultured beta proteobacterium. Classification (GTDB taxonomy): domain Bacteria; phylum Pseudomonadota; class Gammaproteobacteria; order Burkholderiales; family Burkholderiaceae_F; genus JALORV01. The sequence goes on from CAVPPW010000034.1 coordinate 26,648, forward strand.
TCGTTCCGGTCACCAGCGAGACAACGCAGATGAAGCGGAACATCAGGCCGGGATCCAGAACCAAGCCTTGCTGCGACTCCAGCGCGACCGAGATGCCGATCGCCTGGAAGACGGCCAGGCCCAAAGTGCCGTAGCGCGTGTACTGCGTGATCTTGCGGCGCCCGGACTCGCCTTCCTTGCGCAGAGCTTCCAGCGACGGCAGCACGTAGGTCAGCATCTGCATGATGATCGACGCCGAGATGTACGGCATGATCCCCAGCGCAAACACGGAGAAGCGCGACAGCGCACCACCCGAGAACATGTTGAACAGGCCCAGGATGCCGCCCTGCTGCGAATTGAAGAGCTGCCGCAGCTGGTCAGGATCGATGCCCGGCACCGGGATGTGGGTACCGATCCGATAGACGACAAGCGCCAGCAACAGGAAGAACAGGCGCCGCTTGAGGTCGCCGTACTTGCCGGTGCTGCCGATCGTTGTCGATGCGCTGGTCGCCACGCGGGAATGTCCTGTTTACGTCAGGTGAGGCCGATCACTGCTTTTTCGATGGCGCTTTTTCGGCCGACTTTTCGGCCGGCTTGTTCACCGCCGCCTTGATCGCGGCCGCCTTGTCCGCGGCCGCCTTCTTTGCCGCTGCCTTCTTCGCCGTGTCCGGCGTCACCGCCGGTTCGGCCACAGAGCCGCCGGCTGCCTCGATCGCGGCCCTCGCGCCCTTGGTGATACCGATGCCTCGCACCGTCACCTTGCGCTTGAGCTCACCAGTCTTGACCACGCGCGCGTCGAGCGCCAGCGACGACACCACGCCGGCCTGCTTCAACACCGCCAGGTCGATCTCGTCGACGCCGAGTCGCTGCAGGTCTGCCAGGCGCACGACCTCGACATAGCGGCGCGCCAGCGACGTGAAGCCACGCTTGGGCAGGCGCCGGTAGAGCGGCATCTGGCCACCTTCGAAACCGACCTTGTGGAAGCCGCCGGCCCGGGACTTCTGCCCCTTGTGACCACGGCCCGCCGTCTTGCCCCACCCCGACCCGATGCCGCGGCCGACGCGATGGCGGGCGCTCTTGCTGCCCGCGGCCGGTTTCAGTTTGTTGAGGCGCATATCGACCCCTGTGTTCACTCGCCAACCTGAACCAGGTGGGCAACCTTGTTGATCATGCCGCGCACAGCGGGCGTGTCTTCCAATTCGCGTGTCTGGCGCATCCTCTTCAGGCCCAGTCCGCGAACCGTCGCCTGATGCGCCGCCTTGGCTGAAATCGGGCTCTTGACCAGCGTGACCTTCAGCGTCTTCTTCATCGTCCTTCTCCGCCTCAGCCGAGCACTTCCTCGACCGACTTGCCGCGCTTGGCGGCGATTTCCGCCGGCGTGCGCAGCTTGCTCAGCGCATTCAGCGTGGCTCGGACCAGGTTGTAGGGGTTGGTCGAGCCGTGCGACTTGGCCACGATGTTGCGAATACCAATGACGTCGAAGACCGCGCGCATCGGGCCACCCGCGATGACGCCGGTACCGTCGGCCGCCGGAGACAGGATCACCTTCGAGGCGCCATGCTTGCCTTCGACCACATGGTGCACGGTTCCATTCTTCAGCGGCATCTTCGCCATGGCGCGGCGCGCCTTCTCCATCGCCTTCTGCACGGACACTGGCACCTCACGGGCCTTGCCCTTGCCCATGCCGATCCGGCCGTCACCATCACCGACGACGGTGAGCGCAGCAAAGCCGAGGATGCGACCGCCCTTCACCACCTTGGTGACGCGGTTGATCGCGATCATCTTTTCCTTGATGCCGTCGTCGCGATCCTCGGAGACGACACCCTTCGGTTGAACTCTCGCCATGCGCTGCCCCTTAGAACTTCAGACCGGCTTCACGCGCGGCATCTGCCAGCGCCTTGACCCGTCCGTGGAATCGATACCCGGCGCGATCGAAAGCAACACTCTCGATGCCGGCCGCCTTGGCCTTCTGCGCAATGCGCGCGCCGACGATCTTCGCGGCGCTGACGTTGCCACCCTTGCCCTTGGCGCCGGCCAGCTGCGTTCGCACCTCGGGCTCGGCCGTCGAGGCCGTGGCGAGAACCTTGGCGCCATCGGCCGAGATCACACTCGCGTAAATGTGCACGTTGGTCCGGTTCACCGTCAGGCGCTCGGTCTTCTGCAGCGCGATGCGCGCGCGTGTCGCACGGGCACGGCGCAGGCGGATTTCTTTCTTTTCGATCATGGTTGACCTCTCCGCCGGCTACTTCTTCTTGGTCTCTTTGATGACCACGACTTCGTCGACGTACCGCACGCCCTTGCCCTTGTACGGCTCCGGGGGCTTGTAGCCGCGAACTTCCGCAGCGACCTGGCCGACCTTCTGCTTGTCGGCGCCCTTGATGACAATCTCGGTCTGGCTCGGTGTTTCGCATTTCACGCCGACCGGCATCTGGTGAACGATCGGGTGCGAGTACCCAAGCGACAGGTTCAACTTGTCGCCCTGCGCCTGTGCGCGATATCCGACACCGACCAGAGACAGCTTCTTCTGGAAGCCCTTCGAGACGCCCTGCACCATGCCCGCGACCAGCGCGCGCAGCGTGCCGCTCATCGCGTTGGCTTCGCTCGACTCATCGACCGCAGCGAAAGACACCTGGCCATCGGACAGCGACACCTTCACCCGGCTCGACAGCGACTGGTGCAGCGTTCCCAGCGGACCCTTGACGGTGATTTGGCTGTCGCTGACCTGCACGTCGACGCCCTTGGCCACCGCCACCGGAATTCGCGCAACTCGAGACATGTTCGTTCCCCCGCCCGTTATGCGACGTAGCAGAGCACTTCGCCACCGACGCCCTGGCTACGCGCCTTGCGGTCGGTCATCACGCCGCGAGAGGTCGAGACAATTGCCACACCGAGTCCGTTCATCACGGCCGGAATGTCGTCCCGTCCCTTGTAGACGCGCAGACCCGGACGTGACACACGCTCGAGGCTCTCGATCACCGGCCGCCCGGCGTAGTACTTCAGACCGATGCGCAGTTCGGGCTTGCCCTCGTTCGGATTGACCTGGAAGCCCTCGATGTAGCCCTCGTCCTTCAGGACCTGCGCGATCGCGACCTTGACCTTCGATGACGGCATCGCGACTTCGGGCTTCTCCACCCGCTGTGCGTTGCGGATGCGGGTCAGCATGTCGGCGATGGGATCACTCATACTCATGTGCGTCTCCTCGCTTACCAGCTGGCCTTGGTCAGGCCCGGGATGTCGCCGCGCATCGCGGCCTCGCGGATCTTGGCGCGCGCCAGCCCGAACTTGCGGAAGGTGCCGCGCGGACGGCCGGTCAGCGCGCAGCGGTTGCGCAGGCGCACCGGGCTCGAATTGCGCGGCAGCGCCTGCAGCCGCCTCATCGCGTCCATGCGCTCGTCCATCGAGTGCGTCTGGTCATCGATGATGGCCTTGAGTTCGGCGCGCCGGGCCGCGTGCTTCTTGACCGCAGCTTCGCGCTTGGCTTCGCGATTTTTCAATGCGAGTTTTGCCATGGAGTGTTTCTCGCCTTAATTACGGAACGGGAACCGGAATGCAGCGAGAAGCGCCTTCGCCTCGTCGTCCGTCTTCGCGGTCGTCGTGATACTGATGTTCATGCCCCGGAGCTTGTCGATCTTGTCGTACTCGATCTCCGGAAAGATGATCTGTTCCTTGAGGCCGATGTTGTAGTTGCCCCGACCGTCGAAGGCGCGGCCAGAAACCCCGCGGAAATCGCGCACGCGCGGCAGCGCGATCGTCACGAGGCGATCGAGAAACTCGTACATCCGGTCGCCACGCAGCGTCACCATCGTGCCGATCGCCAGGTTCTCACGGATCTTGAAGTTCGCGATGGCCTTGCGGGACTTGGTTACTACTGGCTTCTGACCGGCGATCTTGGTCAGGTCGCCGACCGCCATGTCGATGTTCTTCTTGTCGTTGACCGCCTCGCCGACGCCCATGTTGAGCGTGATCTTGCTGATGCGCGGCACCTGCATCACGGTCTTGTAGCCGAACTTGCCCATCAGCTCGGGCACGATCTTCTCGCGGTACTGGGTCTGCAAACGCGCCATGGCCCGTCCTCTTACTGCTTGGCGCCGACGACGACGCCGTTGCCCTTGAACACGCGGACCCTCTTGCCGTCCACGAGCCTGATGCCGACGCGGTCACCCTTGCTGGTGGCCGGATTGAAGAGCATCACGTTCGACTGGTCGATCGGCATGGTCTTGTCGATGATGCCGCCGGTCACCCCCTTCATCGGGTTCGGTCGCGTGTGCTTCTTGACAACATTCACACCCTCGACGACGAGGTGCGACGCGTCGATCCGGCGCAGCACGACGCCACGCTTGCCCTTGTCCTTGCCTGCGATGACGACGACCTCGTCGCCCTTGCGGATGCGTTCCATGGCCGCGCTCCTTACAGAACTTCCGGAGCCAGCGACACGATCTTCATGAACCGTTCGGTGCGCAGCTCGCGCGTGACCGGTCCGAAGATGCGGGTGCCGATGGGTTCCAGCTTGGGGTTCAGCAGAACCGCCGCGTTGTTGTCAAACTTGATCGCCGAGCCGTCGCTGCGGCGCAGTCCCTTGGCCGTGCGAACCACGACGGCGTTGTAGACCTCGCCCTTCTTCACGCGCCCGCGCGGTGCGCATTCCTTGATCGTCACCTTGATGACGTCGCCGATGTTGGCGTAGCGGCGCTTCGAGCCGCCGAGCACCTTGATACACATGACCGAACGTGCGCCGGTGTTGTCGGCGACGTCGAGCATCGTCTGCATCTGAATCATGGCTATCGCTTCCCAACTTGAACCGCCGACCCGACCCCGTGCTCTACCTGCTTCCGGAATCGCGCCCGACGGTCAGTCTTGGTCCCGTCCGGGTTGAGGAGCCTGCTGCACGGATCGTCCTGCACCCGCCGTCGGCGGAGGGACAAAGCGCACTTGCACGCTCCGAAAACTGCTTACTTCGCCTGCTGACTACTTCTTCTTGCCCAGCTACCTAGCGACTGCAGGCTCCACGGAGCCAGACCCGCGCCGCGGAAAGCCCGACATTGTATCCGCCCTCGCCGCACCGCCGCAAGCTATATCGCCTGCGCCGCCTCAACCACCCGCGTCACGGTCCAACACTTGGTCTTCGACAGCGGGCGCGACTCGGCGATCTCGACGATGTCGCCTTCGTTCAGCGCATCGGTGTCGTCATGCGCGTGGTACTTGTTGGACTTGACCACGTACTTGCCATAAACGGGGTGCTTGACCCGGCGCTCGACCAGGACCGTCACCGTCTTGTTCATCTTGTTGCTGACGACCTTGCCGACCAGGGTGCGGGTCAGCGTCTTCTTCTCTTCGCTCATTTGGCAGCCGCCTTCTGTGCCAGCACGGTGCGCACACGCGCGATGTCACGCTGAGTGCGCTTCATCTGGCTGGTGTTCTGCAACTGCTGCGTGGCCTTCTGCATGCGCAACGAAAAGTGCGCCTTCTGCAGCTCCTGCAGCTCCTTGGTCAGCGCAGCCGCATCCTTGGCGCGCATTTCCTTGACGTTCATCGTCGATCTCCTCAGTGACCGAGCTGGCGGACGACAAAGGTCGTCTTCAGCGGCAGCTTGGCCGCGGCGAGCGCAAACGCTTCGCGCGCCAGCGCCTCGGTCACGCCGTCGAGTTCGTAGACGACGTTGCCGGGGCGCACCTCCGCCACCCAGTACTCCGGGTTGCCCTTGCCGTTGCCCATGCGGACTTCGGCAGGCTTCTGCGAGATCGGCTTGTCAGGGAACACGCGGATCCATACGCGACCGCCGCGCTTGATGTGGCGGCTGATTGCGCGACGGGCCGCTTCGATCTGGCGCGCGGTCAGGCGGCCGCGCTCGGTCACCTTCAGGCCGTATTCGCCGAACGAGACATGGGCGCCACGCAGCGCCAGGCCGCGGTTGCGGCCCTTGTGCTCCTTGCGGTACTTGCGACGAGCTGGTTGCAGCATGGCTTACTCCCCGTCTTTCGCGCCGCCCTCGGCCGGCGTCTTGGCCGCGACCTTGCGCACGCGCTTGACGACCGGTTTGGCCGCATCGTCCTTGGGTTTTTCGGCCGGCGGCGCAGCCTCAACGGGCGCCGCCTCAGCAGCGGTCTTGCGCGGCGCGCGCTTGGCGGGTGCCTTGCCGGCCGGGCGGCTGTCCGGGCGTCCTTCGCCACGGCGCGGCCGGCGCTCCTCGCGATCCGGTGCTGGCATGGCTTCGGTTGCTGCCGGTGCGTCGTTGCGGCCGAGCGTGTCGCCCTTGTAGACCCAGCACTTGACACCGATGACGCCGTACGTGGTCTTGGCTTCCGAGAAAGCCGTAGTCGATGTCGGCACGCAGCGTATGCAGCGGCACGCGACCTTCGCGGTACCACTCGGTTCGCGCGATTTCGATTCCGTTGAGCCGCCCGGAGCTCATGATCTTGATGCCCTGGGCGCCGAGCCGCATCGCGTTCTGCATCGCGCGCTTCATCGCGCGGCGGAACATGATGCGCTTCTCGAGCTGCTGCGTGATCGAATCGGCGATCAGCTGCGCTTCGAGCTCGGGCTTGCGGATCTCCTCGATGTTCACGTGCACCGGAACACCGAGCATCTTCTGCAGCGTTGTTTTCAGCGATCTCGATGTCTTCGCCCTTCTTGCCGATCACGACACCCGGACGCGCCGAGTAGATCGTGATGCGGGCATTCTTGGCGGGGCGCTCGATCACGATGCGGCCGACCGAAGCGGTGCGCAGTTTCTTGCGCAGGAATTCGCGGACTTCGAGGTCTTCAAGCAGCATGCGCGAGAAGGCCGGCCCGGTGGCGAACCAGCGCGAGCTCCAGTTACGCGAAACGGGAAGACGGAAGCCGGTGGGATTGATCTTCTGACCCATGGATCACCTATTTCTTCTTGGGTTTGGCGTCGCCGACCGTCACGAAGATGTGACAGGTCTGCTTGCCAATGCGGGCGCCGCGCCCCTTGGCGCGGGCGGCAAAGCGGCGCAGCGTCGCGGCTTTCTCCACCTGGATGCCGGTGACGCGCAGTTCGTCGATGTCGGCGCCGTCGTTGTGCTCGGCATTGGCGATTGCCGACTCGAGCGCCTTCTTGATGATTCCGGCCGCCTTCTTCTGCGTGAAACCGAGGATGTTCAGCGCCTTGTCGACCGGTTTGCCCCGAATCAGGTCGGCGACGAGCCGCCCCTTCTGGGCCGACAGCCGCACACCGCGCACCGATGCAGTCGTTTCCATCGTCATCACCCTACCTCTTAGCCACGACGGCCTTCTTGTCCGTCGAGTGACCCTTGAACGTCCGCGTCAGCGCAAACTCGCCGAGCTTGTGGCCAACCATGTTTTCGTTGATGTACACCGGCACGTGCTGCTTGCCGTTGTGCACGGCGATCGTCAGGCCGATGAATTCCGGCAGGATCATCGAGCGCCGCGACCAGGTCTTGATCGGCTTCTTGTCACGGGTCGCCTGGGCCGTTTCGACCTTCTTCAGCAGATGCCCGTCGACGAACGGGCCCTTTTTCAGAGAACGAGACATTCGGGACCCCTTACTTGCGATTACGGCGCTGCACGATCATCGCGTCGGTGCGCTTGTTGTTGCGGGTGCGGTAGCCCTTGGTCAGCTGACCCCAGGGACTGACCGGATCACGCTTGGTACCCGTGCGACCTTCACCGCCGCCGTGCGGGTGATCAACCGGGTTCATCGCGACACCGCGGACTGTCGGACGGACGCCACGCCAACGCATCGCGCCCGCCTTGCCGATCTGGCGCAGGCTGTTCTCCTCGTTGCCGACCTCGCCGATGGTGGCGCGGCAATCGATCAGCACACGACGGATCTCGCCCGAACGCAGCCGCAGCTGTGCGTAGGTCCCTTCGCGGGCCAGCAGCTGCACCGAAGTGCCGGCCGCGCGCGCCAGCTGTGCGCCCTTGCCCGGCTGCATCTCTACGCAATGCAAAGTGGTGCCAACCGGAATGTTCCGCAGCGGCAGCGTATTGCCGACACGGATCGGCGCTTCGTTGCCGCTCATCAGCTGCGCGCCGACCGTCAGGCCCTTCGGCGCGACGATGTAGCGGCGCTCGCCATCGGAGTAGACCAGAAGCGCGATATGCGCCGAGCGGTTCGGGTCGTATTCGAGCCGCTCGACCTTCGCCGGCACGCCATCCTTCGCGCGCTTGAAGTCGATGACGCGGTAGTGCTGCTTGTGCCCGCCGCCCATGTGGCGGGTCGTGATGCGACCGCTGTTGTTGCGCCCGGACGAGCGAATCTTCTTCTCGAGCAGGCCCGCGTACGGCTTGCCCTTGTGCAGCTTGTCGTTGACGACCTTGACCAGCCCGCGCCGGCCGGCAGACGTCGGTTTGACTTTGACGAGTGCCATTTACTTCACCTCTTGCGCGAAGTTGATCTCCTGGCCTTCCTTCAGGCTGACGTACGCCTTGCGCACGTTGCCGCGCTTGCCGGTGAAACGGCCGAAGCGCTTGCTCTTGCCTTTCTGGTTCAGGATGGAAACCTTGTCGACCTGCACCTTGAACAGCAGCTCGACGGCGGCCTTGACTTCCTGCTTGGTGGCGTCCTGCATCACGCGAAACGCATACTGGCCGTTCTTTTCGCCGATCATCGTGCTCTTCTCGGAGACGATCGGCGCCAGCAGCACGCTGTACAGACGATCCTGACGGTTCCCGGCGCTCATCCCCACATCTCCTCGAGCTTGGCGATCGCCGGCTTGGTCACGATCACCTTCTTGTAGTGGATCAGCGACAGCGGATCGGCGTAGCGCGGTTCGACGATCAGTACGTTCTTCAGGTTGCGCGATGCGAGGTACAGGTTTTCGTCGACCGCATCCGTGATGATCAGCACGGATTCCAGCCCCATCGCCTTCAGTTTCTCGGCCAGTTGCTTCGTCTTCGGCGAGTCGACCGCGAGGCCGTCGACCACCGCGATGCGGTCGTCGCGCGCCAGCTGCGACAGGATCGACGTCATGCCGGCGCGGTACATCTTCTTGTTGACCTTCTGCGTGAAGTTCTCGTCCGGCGAATTCGGGAAGGTACGGCCGCCGCCACGCCAGATCGGGCTCGAGGTCATCCCAGCACGCGCACGGCCGGTGCCCTTCTGGCGCCATGGCTTGCGGGTCGAGTGCTTGACGGTGGTTCTGTCCTTCTGCGCGCGCGTGCCCTGCCGCGCATTCGCCTGGTAGGCCACGACGATCTGGTGCACCAGCGCTTCGTTGAATTCGCGGCCGAACAGCGTCTCCGGTGCGGTGGTCGTTCCGGCAGCCTGGCCCTGGGCGTTCAATAGCTTGAGTTCCATCGCCGCTCCTTAGGCCTTGGCGCCGGCCTTACCGGCGGCTTTTGCCTTGGCAGCCGGACGCACGACCACGTTGCCGCCGGCCGCTCCGGGCACCGCGCCCCTGACGAGCAGCAGGCCGCGCTCGGCATCGATGCGGGCCACGACCAGGTTCTGGGTGGTGCGCTGCTCGTCTCCGAGGTGACCGGCCATGCGCTTGCCGGGAAACACGCGACCCGGATCCTGGCGGTTACCGATCGATCCCGGCGCATTGGTCGACACCGAGTTGCCGTGCGTGGCGCGGTTCGACGAGAAGTGGTGGCGCTTGATCGCGCCGGCAAAGCCCTTGCCGATGGTCACGCCGGTGACGTCGACCTTCTGACCCACGCTGAAGATGTCGAGCCCGAGCGCGGCGCCGGTCTTGAGTTCGGCGGCCTTGGCAGCATCGATCCGGAACTCGCGCAGCACCGAGGCAGCCTCGACGCCGGACTTCGCGTAATGGCCCGCCTGGGGTTTGGCAACGCGGGAGGACTTGCGGGAACCGTAGGCCACCTGGACCGCGGAGTAGCCGTCGGTCTCGGCGGTCTTCACCTGGCTGACGCGGTTGTTCGACACGTCGAGCACGGTCACCGGAACGGATTCGCCGTCATCGGTGAAGATGCGCGTCATGCCGACCTTCCGGCCCAAAAGGCCGAGCGTCGAGCGAGCTTCGCTCATTCTTATCTCCATCCCCGGCTTCGATTGGCCGGGACCAAAATTGTGGTGGCCGTGGGCCTTGCTGACCCTGCCTACCTGCTTCGCTTGCAGCGGGCTCGCCCAACCGCAAAGAGCCCGCGATTCTACCGGAACCGGTTTGCTCGGAGCAAGCCAGTCCTATTGCACCTTGATCTCGACATCGACGCCGGCCGGCAGGTCCAGCTTCATCAGCGCATCCACCGTCTTGTCGGTCGGGTCGATGATGTCCATCAGGCGCTGGTGCGTGCGCATCTCGAGCTGATCGCGCGACGTCTTGTTGACGTGCGGCGAACGCAGGATGTCGAAGCGCTGGATGCGTGTCGGCAGCGGTACCGGGCCGCGGACGACCGCGCCGGTGCGCTTCGCGGTGTCGACGATTTCGAGCGCCGACCGGTCGATCAGCTTGTAATCGAACGCCTTCAGGCGGATGCGGATACGTTGGCTTTGCATTTCAGATCCTTTTCAAAGAGCGAGAGGCCGGACCCGCAGGTCCGGCTCGTGTGTCAACGCACGCGTGCCCTACTCGACGATCTTGGCCACCACGCCGGCGCCGACGGTGCGGCCGCCTTCGCGGATGGCAAAGCGCAGCCCTTCTTCCATGGCGATCGGCGCGATCAGCGCCACATCCATCTGGATGTTGTCGCCCGGCATCACCATCTCGGTGCCCGCCGGCAGCGCAATCGAGCCGGTCACATCGGTGGTGCGGAAGTAAAACTGCGGCCGATAGCCATTGAAAAACGGGGTGTGACGGCCGCCCTCTTCCTTGCTCAGCACATACACCTCGGCCTTGAACTTGGTGTGCGGCGTGATCGAGCCCGGCTTGGCCAGCACCTGGCCGCGCTCGACTTCTTCGCGCTTGGTCCCGCGCAGCAGCACCCCGACGTTGTCACCGGCCTGGCCCTGGTCCAAGCAGCTTGCGAAACATCTCCACGCCCGTGCAGGTGGTCTTGACCGTCGGCCGGATGCCGATGATCTCGATCTCGTCGCCCACCTTGACGATGCCGCGCTCGATGCGGCCGGTCACGACGGTGCCGCGGCCGGAGATGGAGAACACGTCTTCGACCGGCATCAGAAAGGCGCCGTCGATGGCCCGCTCGGGGGTCGGGAATGTAGGCGTCGAGCGCGTCGGCGAGCTTCATGATGGAGCCTTCGCCCAACTCGCCTTTGTCGCCTTCCAGCGCCATCTTGGCCGAGCCATGAATGATGGGGGTGGCACTGCCCGGAAACTCGTACTTGTCGAGCAGCTCGCGCACTTCGAGCTCGACCAGCTCGAGCAACTCGGCATCGTCGACCATGTCGACCTTGTTCATGTACACGATGATGTAGGGCACCCCGACCTGGCGCGCCAGCAGGATGTGCTCGCGCGTCTGCGGCATCGGCCCATCGGCAGCACTGACACGACCAGAATGGCCCCGTCCATCTGCGCCGCACCGGTGATCATGTTCTTGACATAGTCGGCATGGCCCGGGCAGTCAACGTGCGCGTAGTGCCGGTTCTTGGTCTCGTACTCGACGTGCGCAGTGTTGATGGTGATGCCGCGCGCCTTTTCCTCCGGCGCCGCATCAATCTGGTCGTACGCCTTGGCCTCACCACCAAACTTCTTCGACAACACCAGCGTGATGGCCGCCGTCAAAGTCGTCTTGCCATGATCCACATGCCCAATCGTGCCCACATTCACATGCGGCTTCGTACGCTCAAATTTGCCCTTGGCCATCTTCTTTCCTCAAAGAACGGTTGTTGATGTTTTTCGCGAATCACTTCGTCTTGGCGGAGATCACCGCCTCGGCGACGTTCTTCGGCGCCTCGGCGTAGTGCTTGAACTCCATCGTGTAGGTCGCGCGGCCCTGCGTCAGCGAGCGCAGCGTCGTCGAGTAGCCGAACATCTCGGCCAGCGGCACTTCGGCACGAATGGCCTTGCCGCCACCCACCAAATCGTCCATGCCCTGGATCACGCCGCGACGTGACGACAGGTCGCCCATGACGTCGCCCATCTTCTCCTCGGGCGTCTCGACTTCGACCGCCATGATCGGCTCGAGCAGCGCCGGCGAGGCGGCGCGCATGCCGTCCTTGAAGCCGATCGACGCCGCCATCTTGAACGCGTTCTCGTTCGAGTCGACCTCGTGGTACGAACCGAAGTGCAGCGTGACCTTGACGTCGACGACCGGATAGCCGGCCAGCACACCGGCCTTGAGCGTCTCGTTGACGCCCTTTTCGACCGCGGGGATGTATTCGCGCGGCACGACGCCGCCCTTGATCGCGTCGACGAATTCGTGCCCCTTGCCCGGCGGCTGCGGCTCGAGCTTGAGCACAACGTGTCCGTACTGGCCGCGACCGCCCGACTGCTTGATGAACTTGCCTTCGGCGTTGTCGACCGTCTTGCGGATCGTCTCGCGATAGGCGACCTGCGGCTTGCCGACCGACGCTTCGACGCCGAACTCGCGCTTCATGCGGTCGACCAGGATCTCGAGGTGCAGTTCACCCATGCCCGAGATGATCGTCTGACCCGATTCGTCGTCGGTGTGCACGCGGAACGACGGATCTTCCTGCGCCAGGCGATTCAGCGCGATGCCCATCTTTTCCTGGTCGGCCTTGGTCTTTGGCTCGACAGCCTGGGAGATGACCGGCTCGGGGAAGACCATTCGCTCGAGCGTGATCACCTTATCGGGATCGCACAGCGTGTCACCGGTAGTCACGTCCTTCATGCCGACCGCGGCCGCGATGTCGCCGGCGCGCACTTCCTTGATCTCGTCGCGCTGGTTCGCGTGCATCTGCAACAGACGTCCGACGCGCTCCTTGCGGCTCTTGATCGAGTTGATGACCGTGTCGCCCGACGACAGGACCCCGGAATACACGCGCAGGAAGGTCAGCTGGCCGACGTATGGGTCGGTCATGATCTTGAATGCCAGGGCGGCAAATGGGGCCTCGTCATTGGCCGGGCGCTCTTCGGACACGCCCCGATCGTTCTCGCCGGTAACGGCCGGGCGATCGACCGGGCTCGGCAAGTACTCGACGACAGCGTCGAGCATCGCCTGCACGCCCTTGTTCTTGAACGCCGAGCCGCACAGCATCGGCGTGATCTCATGCGCGATGGTGCGATGACGCAGGCCGAGCTTGATCTCGGCTTCGGTCAGCGCGCTGCCTTCGAGGTACTTGTGCATCAGTTCCTCGTTGGCCTCGGCCGCGGCCTCGACCATCTTCTCGCGCCACTCCTTGGACGACTCGAGCAGCTCGGCCGGGATATCGGCGTAATTGAACTTCATGCCCTTGGACGCCTCGTCCCAGTAGATCGCCTTCATCTTGACGAGGTCGACCACGCCCTTGAAGTTGTCCTCGGCACCGATCGGGATCTGGATGGCGACCGGATTGGCCTTCAGCCGCAGACGCATCTGCTCGAAGACCTTGAAGAAGTTCGCACCGGTACGGTCCATCTTGTTGACGAACGCAAGCCGCGGCACGCCGTACTTGTTGGCCTGACGCCAGACCGTCTCGGACTGCGGCTGCACGCCGCCGACTGCGCAATACACCATGCAGGCGCCGTCCAGCACGCGCATGCTGCGCTCCACCTCGATCGTGAAATCAACGTGGCCCGGAGTATCGATGATGTTGATGCGGTGCTCGGGGAACGACAGGTCCATACCCTTCCAGAACGTTGTCGTTGCGGCCGACGTGATCGTGATGCCGCGCTCCTGCTCCTGCTCCATCCAGTCCATCGTCGCGGCGCCTTCATGCACCTCTCCGAGCTTGTGGTTGACGCCGGTGTAGAACAGGATGCGCTCGGTCGTCGTGGTCTTGCCGGCGTCGATATGCGCCGAAATCCCGATGTTCCGATACCGCTCGATGGGGGTCTTGCGTGCCATAAGGCTCACCTAGTAAACCTCTGCGCCATGCTCGTGGCCGGCCGGCGCCCAGAAATTCATTAAAAGCGGAAATGTGCGAACGCCTTGTTCGCCTCGGCCATGCGGTGCACTTCTTCGCGCTTCTTCATCGCACCGCCGCGGCCTTCCGCGGCTTCCATCAGTTCGCCTGCGAGGCGCAGCGGCATCGATTTCTCGCTGCGCTTCTTTGCCGCTTCGCGCAGCCAGCGCATTGCGAGCGCCATCCGGCGGACGGGTCGAACCTCGACCGGGACCTGGTAGTTAGCGCCGCCGACCCGACGGCTCTTCACTTCGACCATCGGCTTGACGTTGGACAGCGCCGCCGAGAACACCTCGAGTGCGTTCTTGCCGGCCTTGGTCTCGATCTGCGTCAGCGCGCCGTAGACGATGCGCTCGGCGACGGCCTTCTTGCCGTCCAGCATGATCACGTTGACGAACTTGGTGACATCGGGTGACCCGAACTTCGGATCCGGCAGGATCTCGCGCTTCGGAACTTCACGACGACGGGGCATTTCACACCTCTCTTAGCTTCAGTCGTTGAGCGAAGCGTTGCTCGCGCCTCGCGACGGCGGCTCCATGCAAACGAGCCGCGACTTACTCGGCCGCGCCATGCGGCGGCCGGGTTGGAATTCAGGCGGCCTTCGGACGCTTCGCGCCGTACTTCGAGCGCGACTGCTTGCGGTCCTTGACGCCCTGCGTGTCGAGGGAGCCGCGCACGATGTGGTAGCGCACGCCCGGCAGATCCTTGACGCGGCCGCCGCGGATCAGCACGACTGAGTGCTCCTGCAGGTTGTGGCCTTCGCCGCCGATATAGGAGATCACCTCGTAGCCGTTGACAAGGCGCACCTTCGCGACCTTGCGCAGCGCTGAATTCGGCTTCTTCGGAGTCGTCGTGTAGACACGCGTACAGACACCGCGCTTTTGCGGGCTGTTCTTGAGCGCCGGGCTTTTGCTCTTGATGCGAGTCGTTTCGCGCGGTTTGCGCACGAGCTGATTGATGGTTGGCATACGCGTCCGTGTTCAAAAACCAAAGGGCGCGCCGCCTGAGGCGACGCGCGGAAACTCTGAAATTGCGGGACTGCTGTTGCTTCGGCGGCGCGTCGGTTTCTTACCTTGCGCCTCGGACTCGACCCTGTCACGGACCGCGCCGGATGACCGGATGGTCCATGGCCGGCCGACTCCGGATCTCCGGGCGTGGCCAGCGACAGGGTGGGGCAAAGAACGCAACGCCCGGGCGGGCGCCGAAAAGCTCGCCATTATCGCTAGCGAGGCCATTGAGTGTCAAGGCAAAGCCCGTTCGGTCAGGCTGTGCGGCTCCCAGAAAAAACGGCCCGCCGAAGCGGGCCGTCTTACTTGCCGAACGGTCTACTCGGTGACTTCGGTCGACTCGCTGGCGCCGGCCTCGCTTTCGCCCTTCCGCCGCCGCCATCGCCTCCATTGCCGCCAGCTGCTGCTGTTCGAGCGCGTCGGCGGCCTCCTTGTCCTTGCGCGCGCGGTGGTACGCCAGGCCGGTACCCGCCGGAATCAGGCGGCCGACGATGACGTTTTCCTTCAGCCCGCGCAGGTCGTCCTTCTTGCCCATGATCGCGGCCTCGGTGAGGACGCGCGTGGTCTCCTGGAACGACGCCGCGGAGATGAACGAATCGGTCGACAGCGAAGCCTTGGTAATGCCGAGCAGGATGTTCTCGTACAGCGCCGGCCGCTTGTCCGCGGCGATCGCCTTGTCGTTCTCGTCGAACAATTCAGACCGCTCGACCTGCTCGCCGGTGATGAACGGTGCGTCGCCCGGGTCGCTGATCTGCACCCGACGCAGCATCTGGCGCACGATCACCTCGATGTGCTTGTCGTTGATCTTCACGCCCTGCAGCCGATAGACGTCCTGCACCTCGTCGACGATGTAGCGCGCAAGCGCCTCGACGCCGAGCAGCCGCAGGATGTCGTGCGGATCGGCCGGGCCGTCGACGATCGATTCGCCGCGGTTGACGACCTGTCCGTCGTGCACCAGCAGGTGCTTGTCCTTGGTGATCAGGAACTCGTGCTCCTTGCCCTCGAGGTCGGTGATGATCAGGCGCTGCTTGCCCTTGGTCTCCTTGCCGAACGTGACCGTTCCGGTGACCTCGGCCAGCATGCCTGCATCCTTCGGCGACCTGGCCTCGAAAAGTTCGGCCACGCGCGGCAGACCGCCGGTGATGTCACGCGTCTTCTGTGATTCGGTCGGGATCCGTGCCAGCACTTCGCCGACGCCCACCTGCTGCGCGTCGCGCACGACGATCAGCGCGCCGATCGGGAAACTGATCGTGACCGAGTGCTCGGTGCCCGGGATCTTCACCTCCTCGCCGGTGTCGTTCAGCAGCTTGACCTGCGGACGCACGCCCTTGCTCGACGCGGTGCGGCGCTTGGCATCGATGACGACCAGCGTCGACAGGCCGGTGACCTCGTCAATCTGCCTGGCGACCGTGACGCCCTCTTCGATGTGCTCGAACTTCACGGTGCCGGCGTACTCGGTGATGATCGGTCGAGTCAGCGGCTCCCAGCTCGCGAGCTGCGTGCCGGCCTTGACCTGCTTGCCGTCGGCGACCAGCAGCGTCGCGCCGTACGGCACCTTGTGACGCTCGCGCTCACGGCCGTTGTCGTCGACGATCGTGACCTCGCCGGAGCGCGAGATTGCGACCTGCTCGCCCTTGGCATTGGTGACATAGCGCATCGTCGCGGTGAAGCGCACGGTGCCGTTGCTCTTGGCTTCGACGCCAGAGGCCACCGCCGCGCGCGAGGCCGCGCCACCGATGTGGAATGTGCGCATCGTCAACTGCGTGCCGGGCTCGCCGATCGACTGCGCGGCGATTACACCGATAGCTTCACCCGAATTGACCAGCACGCCGCGGCCCAAGTCGCGACCGTAGCACCTGGCGCAGAGGCCGTAACGCGTTTCGCAGGTGAGCGGCGTGCGCACACGCACCTCGTCGATACCCAAGGCCTCGATCCGTTCGACCGCCTCCTCGTCGAGCAGCGCGGCCTGCGGGTACAGCACATCCTGCGTGTCCGGATTCATCACATCGACGGCGGTGACACGGCCGAGAATCCGGTCGCGCAGCGGCTCGATCACCTCGCCGCCCTCGACCAGCGCGCGCATCGCGACGCCGTTGGTCGTGCCGCAGTCGTCCTCGGTCACGACCAGGTCCTGCGTGACGTCGACCAGACGGCGCGTCAGGTAGCCCGAGTTGGCGGTCTTCAGCGCCGTGTCAGCCAGACCCTTGCGGGCGCCGTGCGTCGAGATGAAGTACTGCAGGACGTTCAATCCCTCGCGGAAGTTCGCAGTAATGGGCGTCTCGATGATCGAGCCATCCGGCTTGGCCATCAGTCCGCGCATGCCGGCTAACTGGCGAATCTGCGCCACCGAGCCGCGCGCGCCCGAGTCCGCCATCATGAAGATGGAGTTAAACGAATCCTGCTTGACATCTTTGCCGTGCCGGTCGGACGCATGCTCGGTCGCCAACTGTTCCATCATCACCTTGCCGACCTGATCGCCGGCGCGGCCCCAGATGTCGACGACCTTGTTGTAGCGCTCGCCCTGCGTGACCAGACCCGAGGTGTACTGGGCCTCGATCTCCTTCACTTCCTTCTCCGCGCTGCGGATGATCTCTTCCTTCTGCGGCGGAACGACCATGTCGTCGATCGCGATCGAAAGGCCCGCACGCGTGGCCAGCGTGAAACCCGACTGCATCAACTTGTCGGCAAAGATCACCGTTTCGCGCAGGCCGCACTTGCGGAATGCGGTGTTGATCAGCTTGCTGATTTCCTTCTTCTTCAGCGGCTTGTTCAGCACCGAAAACGGCAGTCCTGCCGGCAAAATTTCCGACATGAAGGCGCGCCCGACCGTGGTCTCGTAGCGCGTGATCTTCGGCGTCTTCTCGCCCGTCTCCGCATTGACGTCGAATTCGCGGATGCGCACCGTGATGCGCGTCTGCATCTCGACTTCGCGGTTTTCATAGGCGCGGTGGACCTCGGCGAGATCGGTGAAGAACGCGCCCTCGCCTTTGGCGTTGATCTTCTCGCGCGTCGCGAAGTACAGGCCCAGCACGATGTCCTGGCTCGGCACGATCGACGGATCGCCGTTGCTCGGGAACAGCACGTTGTTCGACGCCAGCATCAGCGAGCGCGCTTCCAGCTGGGCCTCGAGCGACAGCGGCACGTGCACGGCCATCTGGTCGCCGTCGAAGTCAGCGTTGAACGCGGCGCAGACCAGCGGATGCAGCTGGATCGCCTTGCCTTCGATCAGCACCGGCTCGAAAGCCTGAATGCCGAGGCGGTGCAGCGTCGGCGCGCGGTTCAGCATCACCGGGTGCTGGCGGATCACCTCTTCGAGGATGTCCCACACCACCGGCTCCTGCGACTCGACCATCTTCTTGGCCGCCTTGATCGTCGTGGCCAGGCCCATCAGCTCGAGCTTGTTGAAGATGAACGGCTTGAACAGCTCCAAGGCCATCAGCTTCGGCAGGCCGCACTGGTGCAGCTTCAGCTGCGGGCCGACGACGATCACCGAGCGGCCCGAGTAGTCGACGCGCTTGCCGAGCAGGTTCTGGCGGAAACGGCCGCCCTTGCCCTTGATCATGTCGGCGAGCGACTTCAGCGGACGCTTGTTGGCACCAGTCATCGCCTTGCCGCGACGGCCGTTGTCGAGCAGCGAGTCGACCGCCTCCTGCAGCATCCGCTTCTCGTTGCGGACGATGATCTCCGGCGCCTTCAGCTCGAGCAGCCGCTTCAGTCGGTTGTTGCGGTTGATGACACGGCGATACAGGTCGTTCAGGTCCGAGGTCGCGAAGCGGCCGCCGTCGAGCGGCACCAGCGGGCGCAGCTCAGGCGGGAGCACCGGCAGCACTTCGAGGATCATCCACTCGGGCTTGATGCCGGAGCGCTGGAAGCCTTCCAACACCTTCAGGCGCTTGGCGAACTTCTTGATCTTCGCCTCCGAGCCGGTCTCGGCCAGGTCTTTACGCAGAGTCTCGATCTCGCTGTTGACGTTGATCCCGCGCAGCAGCTCGCGGATCGCCTCCGCGCCCATCAATGCGCGGAAGTCATCGCCATACTCCTCGGTCTTGGCGATGAAATCGTCCTCGGTCATCAGCTGCCCCTTCTTCAGCGGCGTGAAACCGGGATCGACGACGCAGTACGCCTCGAAATACAGCACGCGCTCGATGTCACGCAGCGTCATGTCGAGCACCATGCCCATGCGGCTGGGCAGGCTCTTCAGGAACCAGATGTGCGCGGTCGGGCTTGCCAGCTCGATGTGGCCCATGCGCTCGCGACGCACCTTGGCCAACGTCACCTCGACGCCGCACTTCTCGCAGATCACGCCGCGGTGCTTCAGGCGCTTGTACTTGCCGCACAGGCACTCGTAGTCCTTGATCGGCCCGAAGATCTTGGCGCAGAAAAGACCGTCCCGCTCCGGTTTGAACGTGCGGTAGTTGATCGTCTCCGGCTTTTTGACCTCGCCGAACGACCACGAACGGATCTTGTCTGGCGATGCAATGCCGATCTTGATCGCGTCGAACTGTTCGTCCTGCTGTACCTGCTTGAATAGATCCAGTAGCGCTTTCATGCGGTCCTCACGTTGTCCGGTTAGTTGCGCTCGAGGTCGATGTCGATGCCCAACGACCGGATTTCCTTGACCAGCACGTTGAACGACTCCGGCATGCCGGCGTCGATCACGTGATCGCCCTTGACGATGTTCTCGTAGACCTTGGTGCGTCCCTGCACGTCGTCCGACTTCACCGTCAGCATTTCCTGCAGCACGTACGCGGCGCCATAGGCTTCGAGCGCCCACACTTCCATCTCACCGAAGCGCTGACCGCCGAACTGCGCCTTGCCGCCCAGCGGCTGCTGGGTCACGAGCGAGTACGGCCCGGTCGAACGCGCGTGCATCTTGTCGTCGACCAGGTGGTGCAGCTTCAGCATGTGCATGTAGCCGACGGTCACCGTGCGCTCGAACGCATCGCCGGTGCGACCGTCGAACAGACGCGTCTGTGTCTTCGTGTTCGTCAGCTGCAGGCGCTTCGCGACCTCTTCCGGATAGGCCAAGTCGAGCATCGCGTGGATTTCCTTTTCCGCCGCGCCGTCGAATACCGGCGTGGCGAACGGAACACCGTCACTCAGGTGCTCGGCCAGTTGCATGACCTCGTCCTCGCTCAGGTGATCGAGATCCTCGGGCTTGCCGGAGCGGTTGTAGACCTCCTTCAGTAGATGTCGCAGCTGCGCCGCCTTGGCGGTCTTCAGCATGTCGCCGATGCGCTGCCCGAGCCCTTTTGCGGCCCAGCCCAGGTGCGTCTCCAGGATCTGGCCGACGTTCATCCGCGACGGCACGCCGAGCGGATTCAGCACGAGGTCGACCGGTGTGCCGTCGGCCATGTACGGCATGTCCTCGACCGGCACGATGCGCGACACCACGCCCTTGTTGCCGTGACGTCCCGCCATCTTGTCGCCCGGCTGCAGGCGGCGCTTCACGGCCAAGTAGACCTTGACCATCTTCAGCACGCCCGGCGGCAGCTCGTCGCCCTGCGTCAGCTTCTTCTTCTTGTCCTCGAACGCCTGGTCGAACTGCTTGCGCTTCAGTTCAATCGAATCCTTCAGCGACTCCAGTTGCGCCGCTGCCTCGTCATCCGCCAAGCGGACCTCGAACCAGTGATACTTCTCGAGCGACTCGAGATAGTCCTTGGTGATGACCGTGCCCTTGGCGATCTTGCGCGGTCCGCCGATGGCTTCCTTACGGAGCAGCAGCTTCTCGATCCGCGCGAACGCATCGCCTTCGACGATGCGCAGCTGGTCGTTCAGGTCCTGGCGGTAGCGTTTCAGCGCGTCATCGATGATCTGCTGGGCGCGCTTGTCACGCACGATGCCTTCGCGCGTGAAGACCTGTACGTCGATCACGGTGCCGCTCATGCCCGACGGCACGCGCAGCGACGTGTCCTTCACGTCGGACGCCTTCTCGCCGAAGATCGCGCGCAAGAGCTTTTCTTCCGGCGTCAGCTGGGTCTCACCCTTCGGCGTGACCTTGCCGACCAGAACGTCGCCGGCATTCACTTCGGCGCCGATGTAGACGATGCCGGAGTCGTCAAGCCGCGCCAGCTGGTTCTCGGACAGGTTGCTGATGTCGCGCGTAATTTCCTCGGGGCCCAGCTTGGTGTCGCGCGCGACGACGTTGAGTTCCTCGATGTGGATCGACGTGTAGCGGTCGTCGGCGACGACGCGCTCGCTGATCAGGATCGAATCCTCGAAGTTGTAACCGTTCCACGGCATGAATGCGACCAGCATGTTCTGGCCGAGCGCCAGCTCACCGAGGTCGGTCGAGGCGCCGTCGGCGATCACGTCGCCCTTGGCGATCGCGTCGCCCTTCTTCACGATCGGAGTCTGGTTGATGTTCGTGTTCTGGTTCGAGCGCGTGTACTTGGTGAGGTTGTAGATGTCGACGCCGACTTCACCGGTGACGTTTTCGTCTTCGTTGACACGCACGACGATGCGGTTGGCATCGACGTAGTCGACCAGCCCGCCGCGCAGTGCCTGCACGGTCGTGCCGGAGTCGACCGCCACCGTGCGCTCAACCCCGGTCCCGACGAAGGGCTTTTCCGGGCGCAGGCACGGCACCGCCTGGCGCTGCATGTTCGAACCCATCAGCGCGCGGTTTGCGTCGTCGTGCTCGAGGAACGGGATCAGCGACGCGGCGACCGAGACGATCTGCGACGGCGCGATGTCCATGTACTGCACGCGCTCGGGCGACATCAGCACGAACTCGCCGTTCTCGCGACAGCTAACCAGTTCGTCGAGAAACTTGCCGGTCTTGTCGAGCGGCGCATTGGCCTGCGCGATCACGTACTTGCCTTCCTCGATCGCCGACAGGTACGAGATCTCGGTGGTGACGTGGCCGTTCGTGACCTTGCGATACGGCGTTTCGAGGAAACCGTACTCGTTGAGGCGCGCATACAGCGCCATCGAGTTGATCAGGCCGATGTTCGGACCTTCCGGCGTCTCGATCGGGCAGACGCGACCGTAGTGCGTCGGGTGCACGTCGCGCACCTCGAAGCCGGCGCGCTCGCGCGTCAGCCCGCCCGGTCCCAGTGCCGAGACGCGCCGCTTGTGCGTGATCTCGGACAGCGGATTGGTCTGGTCCATGAACTGCGACAGCTGCGACGAGCCGAAGAATTCGCGGATTGACGCGCTGATCGGCTTGCTGTTGATCAGGTCGTGCGGCATCAGGTTCTCGGTCTCGGCCTGGCCGAGACGCTCCTTCACCGCGCGCTCGACGCGCACCAGGCCGGCCCGGAACTGGTTTTCGGCAAGCTCCCCGACGCAGCGCACGCGCCGGTTGCCGAGGTGATCGATGTCGTCGATCTCGCCACGACCGTTGCGCAGCTCGACCAGGAGCTTCATCGTGTCGATGATGTCCTCGTTCGTCAGCGTCATCGGTCCGGTGATCTCCGGACGGCCGAAGCGCGAGTTGACCTTCATCCGGCCGACGCGCGACAGATCGTAGGTCTCGTCATCGAAGAACAGGCGCCGGAACAACGTTTCGACCGCGTCTTCGGTAGGCGGCTCCCCTGGGCGCATCATGCGGTAGATCGCGATGCGAGCCGCTAGCTGGTCACCGGTCTCGTCGATGCGCAGCGTGTTCGAGATGAACGGACCCTGGTCGAGATCGTTCGTGTAGATCGTGCGGATCTCCTGCACGTTGGCAGCGCGCAGCTTCTTGAGCAGATCCTCGGTCAGCTCGTCATTCGCGCTCGCAACGATCTCCCCGGTCTCGGGATCGACCACGTTGTTGGCGAGCACGCGCCCCAGCAGGTAGTCCTCCGTCACCGCGATGCGCTTCATGCCAGCCGCTTCCATGTCGCGGATGTGCTTGACATTGATGCGCTTGTCCTTGGCGACGAGCACCTTGCCGGTCTTGTCGGTGACATCGAAACGCGCGATTTCACCGCGCAGCCGCTCGGGCACGAGTTCCATGAACCCGCCTTCGGCACCGAGCTGGAAGGTGTCGAAGCGGAAGAAGTGCGCCAACACCTGCTCGTTGCTAAGCCCGATCGCCTTCAGCAGGATCGTTGCCGGCATCTTGCGTCGACGGTCGACGCGGAAGTACAGGATGTCCTTCGGATCGAATTCGAAGTCGAGCCAGGAACCGCGATACGGGATTACGCGCGCAGAGAAGAGCAGCTTGCCACTCGAATGCGTCTTGCCGCGGTCATGCTCGAAGAACACGCCCGGCGAGCGGTGCAACTGGCTGACGATGACGCGCTCCGTGCCGTTGATCACGAACGAGCCGGTGGTGGTCATGAGCGGGATCTCGCCCATATAGACCTCCTGCTCCTTCACCTCCTTGACCGTCGGCTTGCTCGCCTCACGGTCCATGATCACCAGGCGCACCTTCGCGCGCAGCGGCGAGGCGTAGGTCAGGCCGCGCTGCTGGCATTCCTTGACGTCGAACGCCGGCTCGCCGAGGTTGAAGCTGACGAACTCCAGCCGAGCCATGCCGTTGTGGCTCGAGATCGGGAAGATCGAGGAAAACGCCGCCTGCAGGCCCTCGTTCTTGCGCTTTGCGGCCGGGGTGTCGGCCTGTAGAAAGTGCGTGTACGACTCGAGTTGGGTCGCCAGCAGGAAAGGCACTGACAGCACGCTCGGCCGCTTGGCAAAGCTCTTGCGGATTCGCTTCTTTTCAGTGAACGAGTACGGCATGGACACTCCGTTCGACGCGGGAGAGATGGACACTGCGGCCCCATCGGGCGGACGCGGGGACGACAAACGCCACCGCGGGGACAGCATTGGCTGTCGCCCGGGCGGCGTAGGGACGTCCTGCGCGTGCGCTCATTCAGGGGAAGACTTTGATGTGGGGCCGGCGGCTCCAAATCAAAGGCCTCCCGGCCCTTGATGCGGTCGGCCGGCGCAGCAGACTGCGCCGGCGGTCCCGCAGTTACTTCACTTCGACCTTCGCGCCGGCGTCTTCCAGCTTCTTCTTTGCAGCGTCGGCGTCAGCCTTGTTCACGCCTTCCTTCACGGGCTTCGGCGCGCCGTCGACCAGGTCCTTGGCTTCCTTCAGGCCCAGGCCGGTCAATTCGCGCACCGCCTTGATGACGTTGACCTTGTTCGCGCCGGTTTCGGCCAGCACCACCGTGAACTCGGTCTGCTCTTCGGCAGCCGGTGCCGCCGCGCCGCCACCCCCAGCCGGGGCGGCCACAGCGACGGTCGCGGCCGCCGCGGAGACGCCGAACTTCTCTTCCATCAGCTTGATCAGTTCGCTGATCTCGAGCACCGACTTGGCGGCGATCGCGTCGAGGATTTCTTGATTCGAAAGTGCCATTTACTTGACTCCTGTGCGTTGTTTCAGTTCCGGAATTGGGATGGGGATCAGGCGGCCGCCTTTTCCTTGGCGTCACGGACCGCAGCGAGCGTGCGCACCAGGCGCGCCGGCACTTCGTTCAGGGTTCGAACGAACTGACTGATCGGCGCCTGCATGGTGGCCATCAGCTTCGCCAGAAGTTCGTCTCGGCTCGGCATCGTGGCCAGTGCCTTCACGCCCGCCCCGTCCATGACGTAGTTGGGCATCGCACCGGCCTTGACGACGAGCTTGTCGTTGTCCTTGGCAAAGACCGACAGCACCTTGGCCGCCGCCACCGGGTCGGCGGAAAATCCGTACACCAGCGGCCCGACCAGTTTGTCGGCCAGACCGGCGAACGGTGTTCCGCTCACGGCGCGACGTGCCAACGTGTTCTTCAGCACTCGCAGTTGGACCCCCTGGCTGCGCGCCTGCTTGCGCAACTTGGTGGCCGATTCCACATCCAGACCACGGTACTCAGCGACGACGATCGTCTGGGCCGCTGCCACTAGGGCACCGACCTCCTCGATCTTGGCCGCCTTCTCCTGCCGATTGAGACCCACGGTTCTGGCTCCACTCAAAATGTGCTTCGCGTCCGCGCTTGCGCGCGAGCTAGGCACCGGTTGCACCACCCGGCGACCGAAGCGGACATCCTGAGTGCTCGACAACGCACTTCAAATGCCTTCTCCGGGGCACCGTCTGCGCTGGATGCCGCCTGCACCTCCATGCCGCCGAGCGTGACAGCGGACACAGAACAGCCGGTGATTAAGGAGGAGGCCATCCGGCGCCGTCGTTGAACGCTCGCGCCATCGGTGCCTTCCTCATCCAGCGGTCTTTGACAGCAGCGCGCCCGTATCGAATCGCGGCGCGCAGCCCAAAGCCCTTGTGGCCCGGTTGGCACCGGGCCGTATGTCTTCCTCTCGAACTAGCCGTTCAGCGATGCGGCGTCGACGCGTACGCCGATGCCCATCGTGGACGACACTGAAATCTTGCGCAGATAAATGCCCTTGCTGGACCCCGGCTTTACCTTGTTCAACGCGTCGACCAGCGCCGACAGGTTGGTCTTCAGCCGGTCGACTTCGAACGACGCGCGCCCAATCGTCGCGTGCACGATCCCTGCCTTGTCGGCACGGAACTGCACTTGGCCCGCCTTGGCGTTCTTGACCGCCTGGACGACATCCGGCGTCACGGTGCCGACCTTCGGGTTCGGCATCAGGCCACGCGGGCCCAGGATCTGGCCGAGTTGACCGACGACTCGCATTGCATCGGGTGAGGCGATCACCA
The DNA here is from genome assembly GCA_963707445.1 of uncultured beta proteobacterium. Lineage (GTDB taxonomy): Bacteria > Pseudomonadota > Gammaproteobacteria > Burkholderiales > Burkholderiaceae_F > JALORV01. The sequence continues at coordinate 52,131 of CAVPPW010000034.1, forward strand.
CGTCGAAGTCCATGAACCCTTCCTTGACCTTGGCCGCCAGGTCCTCGAAGCCGACGATGTCGGCCCCCGCAGCCTTGGCCTCGTCCGCCTTGGCGCCCTGCGTGAAGACAGCCACGCGCTTGGTCTTGCCGCTGCCAGCCGGCAGCACGACGGAGCCGCGCACCGACTGATCCGACTTCTTCGCGTCGATGCCGAGGACGACGGCGACATCGATCGACTCGTCGAACTTCGCGGTCGCACACTGCTTGACCAACGTCAGCGCATCGCCGACGGCGTAGTGCTTCTGCGGGTCCGCCTTGCTGTGGATGGCCTTGGAACGCTTGGATTGCTTCGACATTTACAGGCCCTCCACCGTGATGCCCATCGACCGGGCGCTGCCGGCGATCGTGCGCACCGCGGCATCCATGCCGGCGGCAGTGAGGTCCGGCATCTTGGCCTTGGCGATGTCCTCGGCTTGAGCGCGTGTGATCTTGCCCACCTTGTCGGTATGAGGCTTCGGCGAGCCCTTGTCGATCTTCGCGGCCTTCTTGATCAGCACGGTCGCGGGCGGCGTCTTCATCACGAAGGTGAAGCTCTTGTCCGCGAACGCCGTAATCACCACCGGAATCGGCAGGCCCGGTTCCACGCCCTGCGTCTGGGCATTGAACGACTTGCAGAACTCCATGATGTTGAGGCCGCGCTGGCCGAGCGCCGGTCCGATCGGGGGCGACGGATTCGCCTTGCCGGCCGGTACCTGCAGCTTGATAAAGCCGATGATCTTCTTTGCCATGAGTGGCTCCTGTGGGTTCAAGCGCCGCACGATTTCACGCGCGGCTCCCCGGTTGCTGCGGCTCGCGCCGCGTTCGTCAAACCTTCTCTACCTGTCCAAATTCGAGTTCGACCGGCGTCGAGCGACCGAAAATGGTCACGGACACGCGCAGGCGACTCTTCTCGTAGTTCACCTCTTCGACGTTGCCGTTGAAGTCGGTGAACGGACCATCCTTCACGCGCACCATCTCGCCGACCTCCCATAGGGTCTTCGGACGCGGCTTTTCGGCGCCTTCCTGCATGCGCATCAGGATCTCGTCGACTTCCTTCTGCGGCAGCGGCGAGGGACGATTCGCGGTACCGCCGAGGAAGCCCGTCACCTTCGGCGTGCTCTTCACCAGGTGCCAGGCCTCGTCGGTCATCTCCATTTCGACCAGGACGTAGCCGGAATACATGCGCCGCTCGGTGATCGACTTCTTGCCGCCCTTGACCTCGACCACTTCCTCGACCGGCACGAGAATCTGCCCGAACTGCGACTGCAGGCTTGCGCGGTTGATGCGCTCCTGCAGCGTGCGCGCGACGCTCTTTTCCATGCCCGAGTAGGCATGCACGACGTACCAGCGCTTCGTACCCGGACTCGTTGCGATTTCAGTCATCCTTCTTGCCTCGTCAGCGCCAGCTCAGCAGCAGGTCGTACAGGAACCATTCGAGACTCTTGTCGACGATGAACAGGAAAAGCGCCATCAGCACGACGAAACCGAACACGACGCCAGTCGTGCTGACTGTTTCCTTGCGGCGTCGGCCAGACCACGCGCTTCGTTTCCTGGTACGACTCGCGCGCGTATGCCAGGAAGCGTTTGCCCGGCTCCGAGAACCAGGCGATCGCCGCACCGGCGGCGAGGCCCACCGATCAGCGCGCCGACGCGCACGAGCGTCGGCTGATCCGTCAGGAAGGTGAACCCGAGGACGCCAGCTGCCGCTGCGAGCACCGCCACGGCGACGATTGCAAAATCTGACTTGCTGGCTACGGTTTCGACGTTTGGCGTCGTCATCTGCTGTTATTCCAGTCGCCCAGTGAAAGGGCCATTCGCATTGGCAGGGGCAGAGGGAATCGAACCCCCAACCTTCGGTTTTGGAGACCGACGCTCTGCCAGTTGAGCTATACCCCTACCGAAACTGGCGGGCGCGGTGTTGGAGCCGCGCCGCGATCTCTCCTTACTCGACGATCTTGGCCACCACGCCGGCGCCGACGGTGCGGCCGCCTTCGCGGATGGCAAAGCGCAGCCCTTCTTCCATGGCGATCGGCGCGATCAGCGCCACATCCATCTGGATGTTGTCGCCCGGCATCACCATCTCGGTGCCCGCCGGCAGCGCAATCGAGCCGGTCACATCGGTGGTGCGGAAGTAAAACTGCGGCCGATAGCCATTGAAAAACGGGGTGTGACGGCCGCCCTCTTCCTTGCTCAGCACATACACCTCGGCCTTGAACTTGGTGTGCGGCGTGATCGAGCCCGGCTTGGCCAACACCTGGCCCCGCTCGACTTCTTCGCGCTTGGTCCCGCGCAGCAGCACCCCGACGTTGTCACCCGCCTGGCCCTGGTCCAAGAGCTTGCGAAACATCTCGACGCCCGGTGCAGGTGGTCTTGACCGTCGGCCGGATGCCGACGATCTCGATCTCGTCGCCGACCTTGACGATGCCGCGCTCAATACGGCCGGTGACAACGGTGCCACGGCCGGAGATGGAGAACACGTCCTCGACCGGCATCAGGAAAGCGCCGTCGATGGCCCGCTCGGGCGTCGGGATGTAGCTGTCGAGCGCATCGGCGAGCTTCATGATGGACTCTTCGCCCAGCTCGCCCTTGTCGCCTTCCAGCGCCATCTTGGCGCTGCCCTTGACGATCGGAATGTCGTCGCCCGGAAACTCGTACTTGCTCAGCAGCTCGCGCACTTCCATCTCGACCAGCTCGAGCAACTCGGCATCGTCGACCATGTCGACTTTGTTCATGTACACGATGATGTAGGGCACCCCGACCTGGCGCGCCAGCAGGATGTGCTCGCGCGTCTGCGGCATCGGCCCATCGGCCGCACTGACAACCAGAATGGCCCCGTCCATCTGCGCCGCACCGGTGATCATGTTCTTGACATAGTCGGCATGCCCCGGACAGTCGACGTGCGCGTAGTGCCGATTCTTGGTCTCGTACTCGACGTGCGCAGTGTTGATGGTGATGCCGCGTGCCTTTTCCTCCGGCGCCGCATCAATCTGGTCGTACGCCTTGGCCTCACCACCAAACTTCTTCGACAACACCAGCGTGATGGCCGCCGTCAAAGTCGTCTTGCCATGATCCACATGCCCAATCGTCCCCACATTCACATGCGGCTTCGTACGCTCAAATTTGCCTTTTGCCATCGCAGACTCCTGACTGCCCGTTCTTTCTCGTTCTCGCCGCCGGGTCTCGTGAACCGCGGTGGCCCTTCGCTGCCTCAATTGGTGCCCATGACGCGGATCGAACGCGTGACCTCTCCCTTACCAAGGGAGTGCTCTACCACTGAGCCACATGGGCCTCGCGTCGTTCGCTCGCGCGCAACGCCGCGCTCGTTGCACTTGTTCGTGTTTCCCCTTGAACATCTATGGAGCGGGTGAAGGGAATCGAACCCTCGTCGTAAGCTTGGAAGGCTTCTGCTCTACCATTGAGCTACACCCGCTCGATCAACTCCTGCTCAAAGCTGCGATCCCTGCAGCGGGTGACTCAATCACTTGCATGCCGCACGCTTGGATGCTGGTGGAGGAGGTTGGATTCGAACCAACGTAGGCGTAAGCCAACAGATTTACAGTCTGCCCCCTTTAACCACTCGGGCACCCCTCCGCGGCGAACCGCAAATTATGGTTGTGCAACAAAGGCTTGTCAAACCGACGCCCATTCGGTGCACTGCGGCACGCGGACATCGCTTCCGGTCGCGCGCGTAAGGTCAAGCCTTAATCTCGAATCCGGACCGGCCTAACAGGATCTGGAAGGTGTGTTGGCGCACACTAACTTTGTGCAGGGCTGCCTTTAGAGTCATTGCCACCTTGACTCTGGCCGCTACGCCCGGATAGTTGTGCAATGCACAAAATCCATTTACGAAACGAAACGGAAGAGCGAGCGCGGACGCAAGTAGCGGCTCGCGACAACCTTGGGGAGACGGCGGGTGACGATCTCGTCGCGCAGTTCGGGCCATCGCACCGCTCCCGCATACTGGCCCATCTGATCGCGCTGCCCGAGGAAGATCGGCGCCTGAGGTTTGGCCACCAGATCAGCGAGGCGTCGATGGCTCGCTACGTCCGTGGCATCCGCTTTTTCCGGGATGCGGCCTTCGGCGTCATCGACTCACAGGGTCAAGTGCTCGGATTCGGGCATCTGGCCATGAGCGACCGCGAGGCAGAATTCGCACTCTCGGTATCCAGGGCAGCGCGACGGCGTGGAATCGGGCTCGAACTCTTGCGACGGGCGGGCGAGCACGCCCGGAACCGCGGGCACCGCGTGATGACAATGGTTTACATGCCCGAAAATGCAGCGCTTGCTGCTCTTGCGCAGAAGGCTGACATGCACGTCGTCCGCGAGCCGTCAGAGTGTCGTGCGTACGTCGGTCTCGAACCCGGCACGCCGGCATCATTGTTGGAAGAAGCCTGGCGCGAAACCTTCGCGGCGATCGACCTCGGGCTAAGACTGGGCCGCGCCGACGCAACCGTCACATCTGCTTGAACAGGTGCGTGTAGTTGCGGCTGACTTCGAGCTTGTCCTGCCGGCCCTTGACCTGCACCAGCTGACGCCCGCGGAAGTCGCGGGTCACGCCTGCAATGGCGTCGACGTTCACGATCGTCGAGCGGTGGATCTGCCAGAACTTTTCAGGGTCGAGCTCCTCGACCAGTTCCTTGATCGGTTTGCGAATCAGCGCTTCCACCGACTCGGTCTGCACGCGCGTGTACTTCTCGTCGGACGTGAAGAACAGCACGTCGGCGACGGGGATCAGCTTCAGCTGTTGCCCGACGCTGGCCTGGATCCACTGCAGCCGGCCTGATGTACCGGGCGAGGCCCCGACAGGATCGTCGAGCTTTTGTGCCAGTCGCGTCAGCAGCTCACGCAGGTCGCTCGGTGGTTGCCCGAGCCTTTTCTTCAGGCGGGTGACCGTCAGCTCGAGACGCTCTCGCTCGGCCGGCTTGAGGACGTAGTCCACCGCGCCCTGTTCGAACGCCTCGACCGCGTACTCGTTGTAGGCGGTGATGAAGACGACATGACAGGCGTCGCCTATGGCGCGCGCCGCCTCGATGCCGGTCATGCCCGGCATGCGGATATCGAGAAACGCCAGGTCCGGGGCATGTTCGCGAACTGCGGCGACGGCTTCTTCGCCGTTCTTGGCCTCCGCCACGACCTGAAGGTCCGGCCAGACCTCGGCCAGCCGCGCGAGCAGCTGTTCGCGCATCAGGCGCTCATCGTCCGCAATGATTGCCCGTGTCATACGGGCATTATGCGTCAGGCGGCCTGCGCAGCCGGCGTGAGCGGCGCGTCCGCCTCGAAGCTGTACGGCACATCGATTGTGACGATGGTGCCGGACGGATCGTTGGCTTCGATCGAGAGTCGGGCACGCCCCCCGTACAAAGCCGACAGTCGTTCCCTCACGTTCGCCAGGCCGACACCCGTGCCGGGACGCGACGCGGCCGCGAATCCGAGTCCCGAGTCAGCAACCGTGACGCGCAGTCGGCCGTCGACGATGTCGGCCGAAATTGTGATCGCGCCGCCTTCCGGCTTGGGTTCGAGTCCGTGCCTGATCGAGTTTTCGACCAGGGACTGCAGCATCATCGGCGGAAACTGCGCGGACATCAGTCCCTGAGGGATCGTTACCGTGTAGTGCAGCCGATCTTCCATCCGGAACTTGAGGATCTCCAGATAAGCGCGGCAGAGCTGAACTTCCTTGCCCAGTGTGGTCGAGCCTTCGCGCATCTGCGGCAGCGCCGCGCGCAGATACTGGATCAGGTTCTTCTGCATCTTCGACGCAGTGGCCGGGTCGGTTTCGATCAGGTAGTCGACCGAGGCGAGCGTGTTGAACAGGAAGTGCGGCTCGACCTGCGCCTGCATCATCTTGAGCTGGGCCTCCACCAGCTGCCGCTTCAGGCCTTCTTCGGCCGCAGTGGCGGTTGCCACCTGAGCGCGCCGTTCCGCCCGCTTCTTCCCGCCGAGCACGACTTTGACGATGATGCCGGTCAGGATCAGCAGCAGCGCGAAGCTCATCATCCAGTCGCCGCTGCGCTCCCGATAGCTGCGCACCTCATGCGCGACGCTGCGCTTGACCTGGTCGGACACGATGCTTTCGATTTCGCGACGGGCGCTCTCGAGTGCCTGCTCGACCTTGGCCGGGTCGGTCACAACTTCGGGTGGGATCACGACGGCGCCGTTGCGATCGATGACGATCGCGGCCGGATCGTCCGGCGGTGGCTCCGGGGTTTTCGTGCCGTCTTCGACGCGGATGCCGTCAGCATCGATGACGACCTCGACCGGCGCGCCATTTTTCTGCGATCGGATACGGACGCCGGTCTCGTCGATGCTGACTGAGCCCGGCGTCTTGCCCGGCTGCACGGCCTTCGGCGGGGCGGGTGGCTTCGGTGCGCCCGGTGGCTGCGGCACACCGGGCGGTGCAGGCACCGTCGGCCGCTCGATACGAATCCCGCTGCTGTCGACCTTGATATCCAACTTGACCTGACCGCTCGGATCATGGCGATCGACGACGACCACGGGCGATTCGTCGTACAGGACCTTGCGAGGCAATTCCGGCGAAGGCGAGCAACAAGAGCGCGACGAGGGTGAACTTGCCCCAGCCGACCACCGCCAGCCAGTCGCCGATCCGCTGGGACACTGATCGCAGCGGCGGCAGGACTCGACCGCGGAAGAAATTCCACGTCGTCGTCGATGCGCCCGCGATGTGCGGGGCGGCAGCGCGTGCACCAGCGACGGCGGCTGCACTCGCGCGCCTCAGCGCGCCCGGTTCTTCACTGTCCGCAGATGGCGGTGGGTTGTTTTCTTGATCTGACATGGTTGAGTGCGCCCGCCACGGACCGATCAAATCGCATAGCGTATGAACCGAGGACGAGCGCGGAATTGACGTGAAGCTTAAGGGTGGCCTGCGACCAGAGTGGGCGGAAGTCGTGCGTCTGCATATAACAACCTTAGGGCCCGCATGGAACTGAGGCCACCCAAGTGCGACAGACTGCACGTAGCTCGGCCCAGAGTGCACGAACGGCGTTTGAAGCGTCAGCGCAGGATCGAGCCGCAGAAAAAACGGCCCGGGGATACCGGGCCGTGAAATATCCCCGGGGGAGCGGGGTTAGGTAAGCGTGGGTGCTGGGTCGAGCCGCTGACCGGGTCAGTTCGTGTGGCCACCGCAGCAATCTGGAAGGCACGGTAGCCAGTCGCCGCGTGTCCGACGAGGAGCCTGCGACGAAGTGGCAAAACCAGGGGCCGAACAATCGCTGCGGCCGAAGAACGCGGTCGGCAGAGCGACGGCGCCGCGCCCGCCGTTAAGCCGCGCCGGAGAAACGCAGAACGAGGGAGATGCCGAGAAGCACCCAGCCTGCGCGGCCCGCGATGTCGGACCAGGGATGTGCCGCTTTGAGCTCGGCGGCCTGGCGCATCAGCTCTTCATGTCTGCGCCGAGCCCTCTCGGGCGTGCCATCGTCGTCGGCGCTGGCACGAATCACCGCCCGAAGAAACGGAAACTGCGAGATGAGCGAAATCATCAAGACAGCGGCCCCGAGATCCCCGAGACCGCGCGCCCAGCGTCCCGCCTCAAACTGCACCAGCGCCAGGCCGGCGAGCGCGGCGCTCAACACGAAGAAAACGTTCCGCCACAGCCGCTCACCCGAGGTCGGCTGAGGCGGTGATTGGGTCGGCGTCGGCGTTTCCATTGTTCTGCTTAGATGGCCGCAAGCCGACGACGTTCAAGTCCAACGCGTCGGCCATTCGTCCCTACCCTCCGGTCCGGAACCCTATCGACCCCCCTGATTCCACTGGGAGTGGCGCGTTCGAAGCCCGGAATGATCGACGGGGCGGCACGCTGACCGCCCGGTCGCCGGGGTGTTGGCTCGACTTCGATGTTGATTCTGTAGCGCGCTACGGCTTCGTCGCCGGAGCTGGCACTGTCGCGCGCGGATGCGCCTTGTGCCAGGCGGTCATTTCTTCGCGCGTCAGTTGTCCATCCTTGTTGCTGTCGATCGCGTCGAAGTTCTCGGCCAGGCGCGGCGCCGCCTTTGCTTCATCGCGCGAGATCGACCCGTCGCCGTTGGCATCAACTTTCGGATGCTGTGCCCGATGGTTTGCCCGCGCGGCGCGCAGTTCATCCGCAGAAAGCGCGCCGTCCTTGTTCGTGTCGATGCGGTCGAACGATTCGGACAACCGCGGGTCAGCTGCGGCTTCTTCGCGCGAAATAGAGCCGTCGCCGTTCTTGTCGAGCGTCGGAAGGGAAGTGCGGCCAGTCGCAGCGTCCGGCGATGCCGCAAATGCCAGTGAAACGGCCGAGCCGAGTATGGCTGCGACAAGGATACGAGTCTTCATGAGCAACTCCGTGGTGAGAGGCCCATTGAACGCGGCCTAACGCGCACGCGCCGACCGCCCTTACGTTTACTTACGTTTGCAATGACCGCGCGCAGACTGTTGCGCCACTGTTATCCGAAGCATCACTGTCCCTGCGGCGGCGTGCCCGGAGGAGGTTGCGGCTGAGGCTGAGGTTGCGGTTGAGGCGGCGGGGCGGGCGGAGGAGGTGGGGGCGCGCGGGGCGCGACGGCCGGGGCGCCGCTCGCCATCGGTGCGCTCAGCGTGTTGCCCTCACGAGTGAAGTTCTGTGCTGGCGCCCCACCACTTACGGCGAGGGCGGGCCGCGGCGGCAACCGGACCTCCTGCCGTCCACCCGGACTGTCAAGGACGATCACGTCGGCTTCGATTGAGGCCAGGCGAGTTCCCGGCACGATTTCCTGTCCGACCAGGTAGACACGTGCGGGCTTGCCATCGACCGTAAGAATTGCGCTCGAGCTCTGGCCCGCGGCAAACGCGCCCATTGCCTGGATATTGGTGGCTACGGCCTGCGCAACTTCGACCTTCCCGAACATCCTGGCGGCCGCTGTGGCATCGGGATCGCGCAACGGCGGTGGCGGCAGTGGTGGCGGTGCGGCCGTCGGTGCCGGCGTGAAAATGCGGACCGACCAGTAGGCGCCAATGGCGACGACACCCGCAAAGAAAAGCAGGTGGACCGCCGCCGTTGCAAACTTCTTCAGCATTGCTTGTCCAAGCTGGCCCGATGATCGCGCATCTCGATCTGGCCCCGGTCATCCTGTTGCATTAGCCGCCGCCCTATATCCCGTCTTGGAGGGGTAAGGTCATGTACTCGCGTTGATAATATCTGCCGCGGCTCAGAAAGTCCGGGCCCAAAACACTGGAACTTCAAGGCCTTCGGCGCTCAACTTCAAGCTTTCTTTCGAATCGGCAATGGTCATATGAGTAGGATGAAGGCAGTGCGTTCCCGCCGCGTCGGCGGCTTCACGCTGATCGAGATCATGGTGGTGATCACGATCCTCGGGATCCTCGCGGCGTTGATCGTGCCCCGCGTCGTCGGTCGGACCGACGACGCCCGCATCGCGGCCGCGCGCCAGGACATCGCATCGGTCATGCAGGCGCTGAAGCTCTACCGCCTCGACAACGGTCGCTATCCAACTACTGAGCAGGGGCTTCAGGCGCTGCTCACCAAACCGACGACCGAGCCGGTGCCGAACAACTGGAAACAGGGCGGCTATCTGGAGCGCAGCGGCGTGCCGAAGGACCCGTGGGGGCATCCATATCAGTATCTGAATCCGGGCCTGCGCGGAGAGATCGACGTCTTCAGCTTCGGTGCGGACGGCCAGTCGGGCGGTCAGAACACCGACGCGGACATCGGATCCTGGCAGCTCTAGCCTGGCGCGGCGCAGGCCGCGACACCGCGCTGGGGTCGGGGGGACACTCGTTGAAACGCCTGTACCAGCCATCGATTGGCCGTCAGCAGCAGCGGGGCTTCACTCTGCTCGAAATGCTGGTGGTCATCGTGCTGGCAGGCATCCTGGTCTCGATCGTCACAATCAGCGTCGCCCCTGACCCTCGGCAGAAACTCACGCGCGAGGCCGAACGCGTGGGGCAGTTGATGGCGCTGGCCTCCGACGAGTCCCGCATACGTCAGCTGCCGATCGTCTGGGAAGCGGACCTGCGGGGATATCGCTTCGTCGCCGAAGTGCGGGGCGAACGCCAACTGCTGACGGGAGATGACCTGCTGCGCGAACGCACCTGGGAAACGCCACTCACTCGGCTGTCGGTGCAGGATGGGGCCGGGCCACAGCCAGCGCAGGTCCTTCTGGGACCCGGCGCGCCGCCGGTGCGCATGGCGATCGCACGGGAATGGGTGCAGCCGCGCTGGCATCTCGAACTCAGCAATGAGGATGCGAGCGTTCGCCTCGATTTCGACGAATCCGGCCGCGCGACGGTGCGGCAATGAAGCGCGAATGCGGTTTCACGCTGCTCGAAGTACTGGTCGCGCTCGTGATCATCGGGGTTGCGCTCGCCGCTGCAATGCGCGGCGCGATGGCGCTGACGTCGAGTGCCGAATACACGCGCGAGAAGATGCTCGCGGTGATGACAGCCGAGAACCGGCTTCTCGAACTGCGGCTGGCGCGGGAGCGCCTCGAGCAGGGCGAGAACAGCACACCCTGTGAACAGGGCGGCATCGCGTTCCAGTGCGTGCAGGCGGTCAAGCCGACGCCGAACCCGTTCTTCCGCCGCGTCGAGGTGCGGGTCTATCGGACCGCTGCGGACGGATCGCCGCGATCGCTCGCCGAGTTGATGACTGTGATGCCGACGAACCAATGAAGACGCGCGGCTTCACGCTTCTGGAGCTACTCGTCGCGATCACCGTGCTGTCGATCGTGTCGATGATCGCTTGGCGCGGGCTCGACTCTCTCGTGACGACGCGGGAGCGACTGGAGCCCGAAGCCGACGACGTGCGCGCGCTGCTGACCACGTTCGGCCAGATGGAACGGGATCTGGCGCAGGTCACCAATCCAAAGTTTCTCGGCCTTGCCACTTCGCCGATCACAGTGTCCGTCGCCGACGGCACCACGACGCTGCAGCTCTCGCGTGTTGCGCCACCCGCTCCCGACCGCCCGACCGAGGTTCAGACCGTCGTGTACCGGGTCGTCGATGGAACGTTGGTGCGGCAGGCCAGCCCGGCACTGCCTGCGTTCGAGCGGGTCACGGCGGAACGGCTGGAGACCGCGCGCTTGCTCGGCAGGGTGAAGCTGATGCAGGTCCGTACGTGGTCACAGGGCACGGGCTGGGTCGACCCCAACGTGCCGTCGCAGCAGGACTCCGGCGGAACACCGCCGCCGAATCAGAATCCGGTCGTTCCCGGCGTTGAGATCACTTTGGAGCGCGACAACGGGGCCGTTTTCCGACGCGTAATCCTGGTGGGCGGATGAGCAGAGCGGCCTACGCGGCACGCCTTTTTAGCGCGGTTCGCCGTCGCCGGCGGACGCTGGCCGAGTGCGACGGAGCGGCGAACGGCACGCGGACGCGCGAAGGCAGCGCGGCGCGGCCGTGCTGCTTGCGCTGTTTGTCGCGACCCTGTCGACACTGATCGTCAGCGCGCTGTTTTACCGTCAGTTCGTTCTGCTGAGGACGATCGAGAACCAGCAGCTGATGACTCAGAGCCGTCTGCTGCTGCGCGGGGCCCTCGACTGGGGGCGGGCGATCCTGCGCGAAGATGCCAACCGCTCGAGCTACGACGCGCTGTCCGAACCGTGGGCGCAGCCGCTTGCCGAAACCCGGCTCGACCAGCTCGGAGAGACTTCGTCGCTCGCGTCTCTGGCGTCGATTGCCGGCTCGATGGAAGACGCGCAGTCGCGCTACAACCTGCGCAATCTGGTCGAAAACGGTCAGATCGTCGAGACCGAGGTCGAGGCCCTGCGGCGCCTGTGTGCCCTGCTGCAGGTCGCCGAGCAGACCGCGGACCTGATTGCCCAGCGCATGCAGGAGGCGCTGCCGGGCGCCGCGGTGCCCGACGAAACCGGGCGCATGCCCGACAACGCAATCAGCGCTGAAAAGGTGCGGCCGATCCCGCTGATGCTGCCGCAAGATCTGATCGCGGTCCCAGGCATCTCCGCCGAGGCAGCCCAGCGACTGGCGCCCTATATCGTCGTTCTCGACGAACGCACGCCGGTCAACGCGAACACCGCGCGGCCCGAAGTGATCGCGGCACGGGTGCCTGGCCTCTCCCTTTCCGATGCGCGCGCCCTCGTGGCCGAGCGTGAGCGGCTCTCCTACTTCAACAACGTCGGCGAGGTTCGTACCCGCCTGGGCGCAAAGGCAAAAGGTGTACAAGACGCGGATATCGCCACCGCTTCGCGCTTTTTCTTCGTGCGCGGCGAGGTCAAACTGGATCGTGCAGTGACCCGCATGGAGGCGCTCGTCCGCCGGGGCGTGCCTGGACAAGGCATCCAGCCCGTGAACGTTCTATGGGTTCGCGAGATTTGATCGGAAGATGAAGGAAAAGTCCCTGCAACGACTGCTGGTCTTCGTGCCGCCACGCCGCTCGTTCGGCGCCAAGGCACACATGTCGACCGGAACCGTCGTCAATTTCGTCGGTGTCGGCGGTGAAGGCACCAGCGGCGAGACCGCGCTGGCGCTGCTGCCGAAAGCGGCTGCGGTCGACCTGGTGTTCGATCCGGCCGATGTGTTCGTGACCGCGATCGAGCCGCCAAAGCTGTCCGAAGGCAAGCTGCGACTGGCGCTGCCCAATCTGCTCGAAGAGCGGCTCCTCGCCGATGCGCAGGACTGCCACTTCGCGTTCATGGTCCCGCGCGGCGGAACCGGGACGACGACGATCGCCGCGATGCCGAAAATGCCGGTGGCGGTGATCGATCGCGGCGTCTTGACGCATGCACTGGACGCTTGCACCGAAGCGGGTTACCGGGTGCGCGCCGCATACAGCGAGATCTATACCGTACCGGCGCCTTCCGCCGGTGTGCTGTCCGTTCGGGTTGACCGCGGCCGCGGCATCGCCCGCTCTGCGACGCACGACGGCTTCGCCTTCCAGTTGGGCGACGACGTCCCCGCCGCGCTTTCGCTGGCGGTGCGGCAACTCGGCATCAAGCGCATACAAGCTTATGGTCGTGAGGCCATGCGCATGAGCGCGCTGGCCGGTCCGCTCGGGGTACAGGTCGATGTCGGTGCGGGCATGGTCGATCTCGCCAGTACCGAAACGGCGGTGAACCTGCTGCAGGGAAGTTTCGCGCAGGGCGGGATGCTCGCAGGGCTAATGCCACTCGCCGGTCGCGCAAGCTCGCTGCGTGGGGCGTCGCTAAAGATACCGCTCGCCTGGACAGCGGTCGGCGCAATCGTCGCGATCGTGGGGATGAACGCGTACTGGCTGAAGCTCGAAGGCGAGACCTCGGCGCTGAAGCAGCAGATGGAAAACGCTTTTCGCGCCAATTTTCCCGAGACCACTGCAGTGGTCGACCCGGTGCTCCAGACCAAGCGGCAGCTGAACGATCTGCGTGCCCGCGCGGGCCAGCCTTCGGCGAATGACTTTTCGGTGCTCAACGCGCGCACTGCGCAGCTGCTGACGGCCGCCCCGCTCGGCAGCGTTGGAGCGATCGAGTACCGCGACGGCGCGCTGAAGGTCAAGTTCAAGGGCGGCATGTCTGACAACCCGGCGTTCCAGAACACGCTGCGCTCCGCGGGGGTGCAGCAGGGGCTCGCGGTCAGGTTCGAGCCGGACGGCTCGGCGCGCATCACTGCGGCGGGCTCGTGATGGATGCGATCAAGCAGTTCTGGCTGGAGCGCGCGCCGCGCGAGCGCCTGATCCTCGGAGTTGGCGGCATCGTTCTAACCGCGGTGCTGTTGTATCTGATGCTGGTCGAACCTGCATGGAGCGGTATTGGCCGGCTCGAGCGTTCACTGCCGCAGCAGCGCGCGCAGGCCGCAGAGCTGGAATCCTTGCTGGGCGAGGTCAAGGGGCTGAAGGCGCAGCCCCAGGTGGCCACAGTGTCCGCTGCCGAGGTCAAGGGCGCGATCGAGACGTCATTGGGACGCTCCGGGCTGAAGATGGCGCGCATGGTGCCGTTGTCGGAAGGCGACATCCAGCTGACTTTCAGCAACGTCCCGTACGGCGCCTGGGCGACTTGGCTCGCCGGCATCGAACGCGAGCTCGGCGCCCGCGCGACGACGGTGGTCGTGACCGGCAAGGACGGCACTCCCGGCAACGTGGACGCCGAGCTGGCACTGCGCTTGGCGCGCAAGTGAACGCCGCCGATGCGCACGGCTTTATACCTACTCGCCGCGCTCGTCGTACTCGTTGTGACGATTCTGGTCGTCGCGCCGGCGCAATGGCTGGCCGGGGCAGTGCAGGCATCGACGCAGGGCCGCGTCGAGTTGGCAGAAGCTCGCGGCAGTCTCTGGGAAGGTTCGGCCGTCCTGGTATTGGTGCCGCCCTCGGTCGAGCAAGGCGCGACACGCGCCAGCCTGCCAGAGCGCCTGTCCTGGCGGCTCAATCCGTGGCCGCTGATCATCGGTCAATTGGACCTGACGCTCTCGCATCCGTCGGCGCTGTCACAGCCGCTGGCGATCCACGCGCCGCTGCTCGGCGGCGGTACGACCACGCTCGGCGCAACGACAGTCAGACTGCCGGCCTCACTCCTTGTCGGGCTGGGGGCGCCGTGGAACACACTGCGCCCCGGCGGCGTCCTGGCGCTCAACTGGGATCGCTTGCAAATCGCGCCCCGGCGCCTCGAAGGCAATCTCTCGGCGGAATGGCAGTACGCCTCGAGCGCGCTGACGCCAGTGTCGCCGATGGGCCATTACCGGCTCAAAACGAACGGCGTCTGGCCGGGAACTCAGCTGGAATTACTAACCATTTCGGGTCCCCTCGAGCTAAAGGGCAATGGCACAATTCCAGAGGGTGGGCGCTTACGCTTTTCGGGGCGCGCCCAGGCTCTGCCAGGCACCGACCCCGGTGTAAAAGCACAACTGACGGGCCTCATCTCGCTGCTTGGCCGGCGCGATGGCGAGGGGGCTCTCCTGAACTTCGGCGGTGGGTGAAATGACGAGCGGGCGCAGAACATGGAGCGCGAGGAGGCTGTCGCTTTCGCGACTGATCGCGCTGGCCTGCGCACTCAGCGTTGGCCTGTTTCCGGCGCCAGCGGCGGTTCAAGCTCAGACCAAGCCGCCAGCCAAGGCCCGTCCCGCCGCCACCGACGCCAAGGCGAACGACAGCGTCATGCTGAACTTCGTCAATGCGGATATCGACGCCGTGGTACGGGCGATCGGGCAGTACACGGAGCGCACGTTCGTCATCGACCCGCGGGTCAAGGGCACGATCTCGCTGGTGACCGAGCGTCCGGTCACCAAACAGCAGGCGTTCGAGCAACTGCTGTCCGCGTTGCGACTTCAGGGTTTCACGATCGTGCAGACCGGCAACGTGATGCGAGTCGTTCCGGAGGCGGACGCCAAATTGCAGGGCGGCACCGTCGTTGCGCCGCGCAGCCCGTCTCCGGGCGGGGACCAGCTGATCACGCAGGTGTTCCGGCTGCAGTACGAGTCGGCGACTGCCATGGTGCCGATCCTGCGGCCGCTGATCGCCCCAAATAACACGATCTCGGCATACCCGCAGAACAACACGCTGGTAATCACTGACTACGCCGAGAACCTGCGCCGGATCCAGCGGATCATCGAGTCGATCGACACGCCGGCCACTTCCGATCTCGAGATGATCCCGGTGAAATATGGGCTGGCGATGGAGATCGCCTCCGTCGTGAACCGTGTGCTCGACGAAGGTGCGCGCGCCGCGGGCCAGGCGATCGACGCCGGCCAGCGCATCTCGATCCTGGCCGAACCGCGCACCAACACGTTGATCGTCCGTGCACCGAGCCCGGCGCGCCTGACACTCGCTAAAAATCTGATCGCGCAGCTCGACCGCCCGGCCTCGACACCGGGCAACATTAACGTGGTCTATCTGCGCAATGCCGAAGCGACGCGTCTGGCGCCGCTGCTGCGCGCCATTATCAGTTCCGACCCGTCGTACACACCCCAGACGCAGGCGACGAGTGGCCTTTCGCCGCAGAGCGGGTCCCCGGGGCAACCGGGGTCACCGGGCCCCGGCTTGACGACCGGGACCACGACGACCACCTTGGGTGGCGGCGCCGCCGGCGGTGGCACCGGCGCTGGCGCCGGCGGACCCCTCGCCGGGCTGATCCAGGCCGACGCCGCGACCAATTCACTGATCATCACGGCACCCGAGCCGCTCTACCGCAACATCCGCGCGATCATCGACAAGCTCGATGTGCGCCGCGCTCAGGTCGTGATCGAGTCGCTGATCGTCGAGATGACGGCCGACAAGGCGGCGGAATTCGGCATCCAGTGGCAGGCGCTCGGCGCCGTCAACAACAGCGACTACGGCGTGGTCGCGAGCCAGAACTTCGGCAATCCGGGGACCAACATCATCGGTGTCGCCGGCAACCTGACGTCGGTCGGACAGGGCCTGAACCTCGGCGTCATCAACGGCAAGATCAACATTCCGGGCGTCGGCGAAGTCATCAACCTCGCCTTTCTGGCCCGCGCGCTCGAGACGACGGCAGACGCCAACATCCTGTCGACGCCGACGATTCAGACGCTGGACAACGAGGAAGCCAAGTTCCTGGTGGGCCAGAACATTCCGCTGATCACCGGGTCGTACGCGGCTGCCGGCGCCGGCGGTGGCGTGGCCGGGGTCAACCCGTTCCAGACCTTCGAACGCAAGGACATCGGCCTGCAGCTGCGGGTGAAGCCGCAGATTTCCGAAGGCGGCGTCGTGCGACTCGCGATCTACCAGGAACTGTCGTCGATCCAGAACACGTTGACCGCGGCCCAGGGCGGGATCATTACCAACAAGCGCAGCTTCGAGTCGACCGTGCTGGTCGATGACGGCAACATCGTCGTGCTCGGCGGCCTGATCGAGGATCGCACCGACAACAGCCGCAGCTCGCTGCCGATCCTCGGCCGCATCCCCGGCCTCGGATATCTGTTCAGCTATGAAAACCGTGGCCGCAAGAAGACCAATTTGCTGGTGTTCCTGCGTCCCTACGTTGTGCGCGACGAGTCGACATCGTCGGCGCTGGCGCTCGATCGCTATGCCTACATCCGCGGGCAGGTCGCGACCAACTCCAAGACGGACAACGTGATCTTCAAGGGATTCCAGAGTACGCAGCTGCCCGAGGCGCCGCCGGTGCCGCCGGCGATGCGCCAGAGAACGCCCGAAATCGCGCCCGACGGCACTGTTCCACCCGCCGCGCCGGTGGACCCGGCCGGCCTAGGAGGCCGTGACACGAGACCGTTGCCGAAACCGCAGTCCGCCGCTCCGCCCGCATCGCAGCCGATGCCAGCGCCGACGTCATCGCCCGAACCGCGCGCGCCGACAGCTGCAGAACCGGTTGTGGCAGCAGCGAGTTCGCCTGCGTCGACGCAGGCCAGCACGACCAGCGCCTCGACTTCGACCACGCCGCCGGTCGCCCCTCCCCGATCCGCGAGCGAGTCCACGGCGATGCCACTATCGGCCGCGCCAGCCACCGCAGCTGCGGTCGCCCCGGTTCAGCCCGCGCCAACGCCGCCGGCAGTAGAAACTGCGCCGGCCGCGACGGCCGCTGCAGCGCGACCTGTCGAGACAGCACCGCGCAGCCAGCCATCTGCGACGCCGTCGTCGAGCCGCACAACCGTTCCAGCCGAAGCACCGAAGCCGAGCACTGAACCCGCGTCCGGCCAGGCATCAGCAGCGACATCGAGCGGCACGCCCGCAGAATTGCAGACGCCGCGGACGACCACCCCTGCTACCGCCACGCCGACCAGTCCGGCCGCGACCGTCGCGCCGAGCACGACCGCGCCGACGACGTCGACCGCGGCTGCTGCGCCGGCGCCCGCCGCGAGCACCGCACCCCCGACCGGAAACTTCACCACGTCACCCGGACCGGCCGCCGCTTCGGGCGGCAACCTGGTGCAGGTTGCCGCCGTGTCACAGATCAGCCGCGGGCGCGAACTGCAACGGCAATTGCGCGAGGCCGGATTCGACGCGTACTGGGAAAGCGTCAAGACCAGGTCGGGCGACGTCGTGCGGGTGCGCGTTTCGGTCGATACCGCCACCCAGAGCGTGGCCGACACCATCGCGCGGCTGAAGGCGATGGGTTTCGACCCGGTCGTCGTCGCGCCATAGCCGCCGCCGCAGGACGGTCCGCATGACTCCGGCCAGCCGCTTCGTCCCCTACTCCTTCGCACGCGACAACGCGATTCTGCTGATACCGAAGAGCGAGCGCGACGCGGAGGTCTGGATTTCGGATGCGACGCCGCTCGCTGCGCTCAATGAAGTGATGCGCGTGTTCCCGGGCGAGGTGAGGCCGATCGTCGTCGAGCCGGCCAAGCTCACCGAAGCGATCTCGCAGACCTACGGCGACCAGAGCGGTTCGGCGCAGCAGATCGTCGGCGACATCGAGGGCGAGTTCGACATCACGCGCATGATGCAGGAAGTGCCGGATGTCGAGGATCTGCTCGAAACCGAGGACGACGCACCGATCATCCGCATGATCAACGCGCTGCTGACCCAGGCGGCGCGCGACGGCGCAAGCGACATCCACATCGAGGCGTTCGAGAGCTATTCGCTGGTCCGCTTCCGCGTCGACGGCACGCTGCGCGACGTCGTGCGGCCCAAGCGCGCACTGCACGCGGCATTGGTGTCGCGCATCAAGATCATGGCGGCGCTCGACATCGCCGAGAAGCGCCTGCCGCAGGACGGGCGGATCACGCTGCGAGTCGGCGGCCGCCCCGTCGACGTGCGCGTCTCGACGCTGCCGACCGGCCACGGCGAGCGGGTCGTGCTGCGTCTGCTCGAAAAGGACTTGTCCAAGCTCGAGCTCACGAATCTCGGCATGGCGAAGGAGGCGCTCGACCGCTTCGACACCCTGATCCATCAGCCGCACGGCATCATTCTCGTGACCGGGCCGACCGGATCCGGTAAGTCGACGACGCTTTATGCGGCGATCCGCCGGCTCGACAAGGCCACGACCAACATCATGACGGTCGAGGATCCGATCGAGTACGACATCGAGGGCATCGGCCAGACGCAGGTCAACCCGAAAATCGAGATGGACTTCGCGCGTGCGCTCCGCGCGATCCTGCGGCAGGACCCGGACGTCGTGATGATCGGCGAGATCCGCGATCTCGAGACCGCGCAGATCGCGGTGCAGGCGTCGCTGACCGGCCACCTCGTGCTCGCGACGCTGCACACCAACGACGCCGCGAGTGCAGTGACGCGCATGGTCGACATGGGCGTCGAACCCTTCCTGCTGTCGTCGTCGCTGCTCGGCGTGATGGGGCAGCGCCTCGTGCGCAAGCTCTGCCCGCGCTGTCGCGTGCAGGACAACCCGGCGGGCCCTTGGCGCGCCGTCGGCTGCGACAACTGCGGTAATACCGGTTACGTCGGCCGCACCGGGATCTACGAGCTGCTGACAGTCGACGACGAGATGCGCCTGCTGATCCACCAGGGCTCGAATGACACCGATATTCGCCGCGTCGGCGAACGCGGCGGCATGGTCAACATGCGCGCCGATGCCCAGCGCTGGGTCGTATCTGGCGTCACATCCCAGGAAGAAGCATTGCGCGTGACCAGGGAGTGATTCGCGGCTCGTGTACGCGACGCTGCGCGTCGCACGTGCACTCGCCGCGCTCTAGTTAGCACGCCGGGCTTCGGGCGGCCGGGCGCCCGGCGCGATTGAAACCGCACGAGGACGAGTTGGCAGCATTTCGTTTCGCAGCAGCAGATAACTCCGGAAAAGAGCAGAGCGGTGTACTCGAGGCGGACAGCGCCCGGGTGGCGCGGCAGCTGTTGCGCGGCCGCGGGCTGATACCGCTGACGGTCGAGCCGGTGTTCGACGAAGTGACCGGCACCGGGGTCGCGATGCGGCTCGGCCGCCGACTGTCCCAGACCGAGCTCGCGGTGATCACGCGCCAGCTCGCGTCGCTGCTCGGCGCGCAGCTGCCTGTTTCCGATGCGCTGACCGTCATGGTCGAGCAGAGCGAGAAGCAGCAGGTGCGCGAGTTGATGGCCTCGATTCGCACCGACGTGCTGTCGGGAACCTCGCTGTCGAAGGCTCTCGCGCGCCACCCGCGGCAGTTTCCGGAGATCTATCGCGCGCTGATTTCGGCCGGCGAAGAGTCAGGCAAGCTCGGCTCCGTGCTCGGCAGCCTGGCCGACTACATCGAAGAGCGCGCGCGGCTGCAGCAGAAGATCACGCTGGCTCTTCGTCTACCCTGTGATCGTCACCGTCGTTGCACTGCTCGTCGTCATCGGTCTGCTGACCTACGTCGTGCCGCAGGTGGTGCAGGTCTTCGCCAATACCAAGCAGAAGCTGCCGCTGCTGACGACCGTGCTGATCGCCATTTCGGATTTCGTGCGCCACTATGGCTGGATCGTCGCAGCCGCATTGGCGCTCGGGATTTTCTTCTGGAAGCGCGCGCTGCGCGTGCCGGCGGTGCGGCTGCGCTGGCACCAGCGAATCCTGACGATGCCGGTGTTCGGCGTGCTGTCGCGCACGATTAATACCGCGCGCTTTTCCTCGACGCTTGCGATTCTTGTCGGCTCGGGTGTGCCGATGTTGCGCTCACTGCAGGCGGCCGGGGAAACCGTTACCAATCTTGCGATGCGCGCCCGCGTGATGGATGCGGTTCAGCGCGTGCGCGAGGGCTTTTCGCTCGCGAAGGCATTGCGGGCAGACGCTGCGGAGGAAAAGAAGCCCGGCTACGTGAAACTGTTCCCGCCGGTGCTGATCCACCTGATCGCCTCGGGCGAGGCCACCGGCAAATTGCCTGAAATGCTGACGCGCGCGGCCGACATCCATTCGCGTGAGGCCGAGCGGCGCGCACTGTTCTTCACCTCGCTGCTCGAGCCTATTCTGATCCTGGCGATGGGCGTCGTCGTGATGCTGATCGTTCTGGCCGTGCTGCTGCCGATTATCGAGATCAATTCGCTGGTGAAGTAGCGGCCCGGCAGTCAGCGGCCGACCGGCCGCATCAGCGTGCTCTTGCCGAACAGGCTTTCGATGAGGTCGACGGTCAGGCGCGCGGTCTTGTTCTGCACGTCGAACGCGGGATTGAGCTCCATCACGTCGAGCGAGCCCAGGCGGCCGCTGTCGGCGATCATCTCCATGCAAAGCTGCGACTCGCGATAGGTCGGCCCGCCGGGAACGGTCGTGCCGACGCCGGGAGCGATCTCCGCATCGAGAAAGTCGACATCGAAACTGACGTGCAGGTGGGTGCCCGGATCCATCGTCGCCAGCGCGAGTTCCATCGCGTGGCGCATTCCGAGTTCGTCGATGAAACGCATGTCGAAGACCTCGAGTCCGGCTTCGTGCACGAAGCGCTTCTCGCCGGCATCGACGCTGCGGATGCCAATTTGCCGGATCCAGCGGGGATCGACCGCGCGCGGAGCGCCGCTGAGTCTCGGTCAACTGCTGCGGGCCGTGACCGCATAGACATGCCATCGGCATGCCGTGCAGATTGCCACTCGGTGTCAGCACGGCGGTGTTGAAGTCCGCGTGCGCGTCGAGCCAGAGCACGCGCAGGCGCTTGCCTCGTTCCCGGCAGTGCCGCGCCACCGCGCTGATGCTGCCGATCGCGAGGCAGTGATCGCCGCCCAGCAGGATCGGCAGGCGGTCCGCGGCAAGCTCTGCGGCCACCGCGTCGAACACCAGCCGGTTCCAGGCGACCACCTCGTCGAGATGGCGGTACCCGTCGGCAGCCGGCTGCCACGGATTGGGCGGACCGCTCAGGTTGCCCTGGTCGATCACAGTGAGTCCGTGGTGCTCGAGCTTTGCGCGCAGTTCGGCGACTCGCAGCGCCTCGGGACCCATGCTGGCGCCTCGAGTGCTCGCGCCGACATCGGTCGGCGCACCGATCAGGGAGACCACGCCGGAGTTCGGAATCGTCGACATGGACGGCGAGCGTAACCGACTTGCCGGGCGGCGGCCACGCCGCGCCGCGGCCGAGTCGGACCTGCCCGACGTTGGTTGCGATAATCGCCCGATGATCCGCACCACCATCCAGCAGCTGTCCGCCTCCCGCATCCGCGACGTGGCCAACGCAGGACTCGGCCGCAGCGACGTTCTGAAGTTCTGGTTCGGCGAGGGCGACCAGGTCACTCCTGCGTTCATTCGCGACGCAGCCAAGGCTGCGCTCGACGCCGGCGAGACGTTCTACAACCACAACCTCGGCATCCTCGAACTGCGCGAAACACTGGCTGCGTACGGCACCCGGCTGCACCGGCCGTCCGTGCCGATCACCGTCGACCGAATTGCGGTGACCAGCGCCGGTGTCCATGCGCTGTCACTGGTCGAGCAGGCGCTGATCGACCCCGGCGATCGCGTCGTCATCGTGACACCGGTGTGGCCAAACCTCACCTCGATGCCGCGCATCCTGAGCGCAGAAGTCGTTCGCGTCGCACTCGAATGCCATGGCGGCGCTTGGTCGCTCGATATCCAGCGCCTGCTCGACGCCGCGACCCCGGATACGCGGCTGGTGCTCGTCAACTCGCCGAACAATCCGACCGGCTGGACCATGCCGCAGCAGGACTGGAACGCGCTGCTTGAGCATTGCCGCCGTCACGGCATCTGGCTGGTCGCCGACGACGCCTATGAGCGTCTCGTGTTCGAGCCCGAACTGACGATCGACGGGCACGCGCCCGGCGTTCTCGGCGCGATCGACGACGAGGATCGCGTGATCAGCGTCAACACGTTCTCCAAGAGCTGGACGATGACCGGCTGGCGCCTTGGCTGGCTGGTCGCGCCGCGCAGCTTCATCGCGCAGATCGGCAAGGTGATCGAATTCAACACGTCGTGCGCGCCCGGCTTCGTGCAGCATGCAGGTATCGTCGCCGTGCGCGACGGTGACGCACTGATTGCGCAGACTGTCGCGCGGCTGCGCGCCTCTCGCGACCGCTTGGTGCGCGCGCTGGCGGCGATTCCGGGCGTCGAGGTCGCCCCGCCGCCGGGCGCGATGTATCTCTTCTTCCGCGTCGCCGGACGCAGCGGCGACAGCTTTGCGTTCGCGAAGCGCCTGGTCGCCGAAGCCGGACTCGGCATTGCGCCCGGCGTTGCTTTCGGGCCGGAGGGCGAGGGCTACCTGCGCTGGTGCTTCGCGGCGTCCGAGGAGTTGCTCGACGAAGGCGCGGCGCGGCTGGCGCGGTTTCTCTCGATCCCCGGGCTGGCCGCAGCAGAGTGAGGAAAGGCGCGCCGAGCGACGCCAGCGCCGCCTCGAAACGCGCCGCATCCCGGCGTAGGATTCTGCCGAGTGCTTCCCCTTCGGGTCGCCGCGGATCTCCGCCCGATGCGTATGCCGCGTATCAGCTGGCTGGTGCTGTTGGTGTTGCTCGTCGCGCCGACATTTTCGGCAGCGGCGGAGGCTGTGCCTTTTTCGGACGAGGAACTGCGGCGCGTTGTTGCTCTCGGCCCCTGGCCTCCGAAATTTCAACGCGACCCGAGCAACCGGGTTTCAGGACGTCCGCTCGCGATAGCACTTGGACGGCTGCTGTTCTTCGATCCGCGCATGTCGCCAGTCGGATACATCGCCTGCGTCAGTTGTCACGCGCCGGATCGCGCATTTGCCGACCTGAGGCCGCGCGCACACGGGCTGGCCGATCTGGAACGCAACACGATCGCACTCGCAAACCTGCGTCAGCAGCACTGGTACGACTGGGCTGGATCGAGCGACAGTCTGTGGCTGGCGAGTCTGCGACCGATCCTGAACCCGCGCGAGTTCGACGGCAGCCCCGCCAGCGTTGCGCGGCTTTTCGTGCGCGACGAGGCACTGGCGCAATGCTACCGGCGCGTCTTTGGCATTCCGCCCGCCGGCGATGACGAACGCACGCTGGTGAACGTCGGCAAGGCGCTGGCGGCGTTTCTGGAGACGCTGAATTCCGGCAGAACGGCGTTCGACGACTACCGCGACAGCCTCGCACGCGGCGAGCAAGTACCCGCGCCCTACCCGGTCGCGGCGCGGCGCGGCCTCAAGCTCTTTGTCGGCAGCGCCGGCTGCGACAAGTGTCACTCGGGCCCGAATCTTTCCGACGGCGACTTCCACGATGCGGGCGCACCGCCCCCGGTGGCACCCGCCCGGCGCGATCCGGGCCGCGCGGAGGGCGCGCGGTTGCTGCTCGAAAGCCGCTTCAATCGATTCGGACGCTACAGCGATGATGCGCGGCCCGCCGCTCCGCGGGCGCGGATCGAGGCCGAGGTCACCCGAGTCGACCAGTTTCGTACGCCGAGCCTCCGCAATGTCGCGGTGTCGGCTCCCTACATGCACAACGGCCGCATCGAATCACTGCCAGACGCGATACTCCAGCATGCGGCCGGCGCGCATCGCTCGCTCGCAGACGGCGAAGTCGCCGACCTCGTCGCCTTTCTTCATACGCTGACGGATGTTGACGGCGAGCTGCGCCCCATTACCCCAGTCGCAGGCGATTGCCGTTCGGACAGCACGCCGGTCGCGCGGCCACCCGCAGCACACGCAGGCGCGCAGCGGCCGCAGATCGCAGGCCACTGAAGCGGCAGGACGCGAGCGAGTTCAGGCGGCCGTGTCGGCCAGACCGCGCTGCGCCAGCATCGGCTCGACCTTCGCATCGCGGCCGCGAAACGCCCGAAACGCAGCGCCCGGCTCCAGCGTGTTGCCCGCGGCGTAGACGTAGCGCCGCAACCGCTCGGCGACCGCAGGATCGAACGGATTGCCCGCCTCGCGGAACGCGTCGTAACCGTCGGCATCGAGCACCTCGGCCCACATGTAGACGTAGTAGCCCGCGGCATAGCCGGAACTAGCAAACAGGTGCAGGAAATGCGGTAGGCGGTGACGCATGACGATCTCGCGCGGCATGCCAAGCCGTCTCAACTCGTCGCGCTCGAAAGCGGTGATGTCGACCCCGTCGACTGCCGGCTGGGCATGCAGTGCCATGTCGACCAGCGCGCACGCGGTGTACTCGACCGTCTCGAAGCCCTGGTTAAAGCGGCGCGCCTGCACAAGGCGCTCGATCATGTCGTCCGGCATCGGCTCTCCGGTCTCGACATGGCGTGCGTGCCGCTTCAGCACCTCGGGTTCGAGCAGCCAGTGCTCGAAGAGCTGCGATGGCAGCTCGACGAAGTCGCGCAGCACCTGCGTGCCGGAGAGACTCTCGAACGTCACCTGCGACAGCAGGCCGTGCAGGCCGTGGCCGAATTCGTGGAACAGCGTGCGCGCGTCGTCGAGCGACAGCAGGGTCGGCTCACCGTCTGCGCCCTTCGCGAAATTGTTGTTGTTGACGATGATCGGCAGCACATCGCCGGCAATCCGCGACTGCTTGCGATACGAACTCATCCACGCTCCGCCACGCTTGCTCGGCCGCGCGAAGTTGTCGTGCAGGAAAACACCGATCACGCGATCATCGGCGCTTCGCACTTCGTAGACCCGGACATCCGGGTGGTAGGCCTTCAACTCGGGGCGCGGAACGAACCGCAGCCCGAAGAGCCGCTCAGCGCAGTCGAATGCCGCCTCGACGATGCGCTCCAGTGCAAAGTAGGGCTTGACCACCGCGTCGTCGACGGCGTAACGCGCAGCGCGCACTTTCTCCGCGTAGTAGCGCCAGTCCCACGGCTCGATCGGTGCCTCCTCGCCGTGCGATGCGGCCATCGCGGCGAGCGCGTCGCGCTCCTCGGCGGCGCGCTTGCGCGCCGGCGTCCAGACCTGCTCGAGCAGGCGCGCGACCGCCGCTGGCGTGCGCGCCATCCGGTCCACCAGCGCGTACTCGGAATAGTTCGCGTAACCCATCAATGTCGCTTGTTCATGCCGCAACGCCAGGATTTCCCGCGCGATCGGGCGGTTGTCGTGCTCGCCCTCGTGTTCACCGCGCGACATCCAGGCATTGAACGCCTGCTCGCGCAGGTCGCGGCGATCCGACATCGTCAGGAACGGCACGACCAGCGAGCGGCTCAATGTGATCGCCCAGCACTCCGGCCGGCCTCGCTGCTGCGCGGCGGCGCGCGCTGCGGCACGCACTGAAGCCGGCAGTCCCGCCAGGTCGCGATCCTCGGTCAACCACAACGCCCAGGTCGATTCGTCGTGCAGCACGTTCTGAGAGAACGCGGTCTGCAGTTCTGCGAGACGTTCGACGATCGTGGCCAGTCGTTGCTTCTGCGCGGCTGACAGCCGGGCGCCAGCGAGCACGAAGTCCAGGTGCACTCGTTCGAGCAGGCGCCGGGCCTCAGCGCCCAAGCCGAGCGTGTCACGCCGAGCATGCACCGCGTCGACGCGCGCGAACAAAGCAGCGTTCAGGTAGATCGCGCTTTCGTGCGCGGCCAGCCGTGGCGCCATCACGCGTTCGATCGCCTGCAGTTCGCGCGACGTCTCGGAGCTGCAGAGGTTATGAAACAGATGGCCGATGCGGGACAGCAGCCGGCCGCTCGCATCAAAGGCGGCAATCGTGTTCTCGAACGTCGGTACATCGGTCTCGGACGCGAGTCGTTCGATTTCGGCGTTGTGCTGCGCGAGCGCAACTTCGAACGCCGGCGCGAAATGCTCCGCCCGGACTTCGCCGAAGGGCGGAAGTCCATAGGCGGTTTGCCATTCTTTTAGAAGGGGATTGTGGGGATTCATCGAGCAACCTTTGGAGTGGCCGCAACGATACCGAAGGAGCGCTGACACCGCGAACCGCGCGTCCGCGATTTCGTCAGGCGACGATCGATTGGAGTGGGACCTCGACTTCGGCCAGCGAACGAACGGCGCCTCGCGCCGATGACCCGCTCCGCGGCCGTTACACCGCGTTTCTGTTTGTAAAGGTGCTTGGGTGCGCAACCGACTCCGCGGTCAGATTGGCGGCGACGGCATAGAAGCAGGAGAGCACGATGCGAGGACTGAAAGATACGACCCGTGCGGCCCTGCTGGCCTGCGCCGTGGCAGTTGGCGTGTCCGCATGCGGCAGCGGCTCGTCATCCGGCGGCGGCACGCCTGCGCCGGCTCCGCTTCCGCCTGCACCGCCGGCAGGCTCACCAACCGCAGACGACGCGGCACGCTTCCTGATGCAGGCGAGCTTCGGTCCGACTGACGCCGACATCGCCCGCGTTCAGTCACTCGGCTATTCCGGCTGGATCGACGAGCAATTCGCGCTTCCGCAGGCTCAGCATCTGACCTATGTAAAGGCGAACTACAACGTGCTGCTGTTCGGCGGCAATTTCGTCTTCATGCAGGACTCGTTCTGGCAGCAGGCGATCCCCGCACCGGACCAGTTGCGCCAGCGAGTGAAATTCGCGCTGTCGCAGATCGTCGTCGTCTCTGCCGAAAATGGGACGATCGCTACCGCCGCCGACGGTCTCGCGAACTATATGGACCTGCTCGGCCAGCATGCGTTCGGCAACTACCGCGCGCTGCTCGAAGCCGTCGCGACCAGCCCGATGATGGGCATTTACCTGTCGCACCTGCGTAACCAGAAGGCCGATCCGGTGACCGGCCGCGTGCCCGACGAGAACTTCGCGCGCGAGGTCATGCAGCTCTTCTCGATCGGCCTCACCGAGATCAACCTCGACGGCACGCCGAAACTCGTCAACGGACAGCCGGTCGAGACCTATACCAACGCCGACATCACCGGCCTGGCACGCGTGTTCACCGGTTGGAGCTGGGCTGCGCAGGACACCTCTAACGCAAGTTTCAACGGCGGCGGCACTGCGTATGCGGACCGCATCGTCCGGCCGATGCAGCCCTACCCGCAGTTTCACGAAACCGGCGCGAAGACTTTCCTCAACGCGACCGTCCCGGCGAACACGTCGGCACAGGACAGTCTGAAACTCGCGCTCGACACGCTGTTCAACCACCCGAACCTGTGCCCGTTCATCGGCCGGCAACTGATCCAGCGCCTGGTGACGAGCAATCCTTCTCCCGCGTATGTCGGTCGCGTGTCAGCCGCCTGCGTCAACAATGGTGGGGGCGTCCGCGGCGACATGAAGGCGATCGTGCGCGCGATCCTGCTCGACGGTGACGCGCGCAGCGGGGGCTCGACCGATCGTCAGTTCGGCAAACTGCGCGAGCCGGTACTGCGGCTGTCGCAATGGGCGCGCTGCTTCGGAGCGACCTCGGCGTCGGGCAACTGGCTGATTCGCAATCTCGACAGCCCGGCTGCGTCGCTCGGCCAGCAGCCGCTGCGCGCGCCGTCGGTGTTCAACTTCTTCCGTCCCGGCTATGTGCCGCCCAACACTGCGATCGCCGACGCGGGACTGGTCGCACCGGAGTTCCAGATCACCGGCGAAACGTCGGTCGCCGGCTATACCAACTTCATGCAGGGCGTGATCTCGGCCGGCGTCGGCGTGGGTCGCGATGTGCGTGCCGCCTATACGCCGGAGCTCGCGGTCGCCGACAACACCGATGCGCTGATCGACCGTGTCAACCGATGCCTGATGGCTGGCGCAATGGGAACGCAGCAACGCCAGGAGATCCGCGATGCCGTCAACGCGATATCGGCCACGGCTCCGAACGGCCGCGCCAACCGCGTCTACACCGCGGTGCTGCTGACGATGGCCTCGCCCGAATACCTGGTGCAGAAATAGTGCCGAGGAACGCAAGATGAACCCGCTGAATGCCGCCCGCCGTATCTTTCTGCGCCAGGCCTCTGCGCTGAGCCTCGCAGGCACCGCCGCACCTTTCGCGTTGAATCTCGCCTCGATCGGCGCGGCGTCGGCCTCCACCGCCGCCGATTACAAGGCGCTGGTATGCGTGTTCCTTTACGGCGCCAACGACGCCCACAACACGGTCGTGCCCTACGACGCCACCTCGTATTCGACCTACGCCGGCGTGCGCGGTGCACTCGCGTGGACTGCAGTCCGATCTCGTGCCGCTCGCGCCGACCGCACCACTTCCGGACGGCAAGCAGGTCGCGTTGCCCACGGCGCTGGCGCCACTGGCCGCGCTGTTCGATTCCGGCCAGTGCGCAGTGGTCGCGAACGTCGGACCGCTGGTCGTGCCGACCGATCGCACCAGTTTCAGCGCGAAGTCGGTGCCGCTGCCGCCAAAGCTGTTTTCACACAACGACCAGCAATCGGTGTGGCAGGCGTCAGTTCCCGAAGGTGCCAGGTACGGCTGGGGCGGCCGCATCGGCGATCTGCTCGCGAGCCAGAACGCGAACCAACTCTTCACCTGCAATTCGCTGACCGGCAACGCAGTCTTTCTCAGCGGGCAGACGGTGCAGCCGTTCCAGATCGATCCGGCTCAGGGCTCGATCGCCTTCAGCCGCGCTGAACGCGGGTTCTCTTTATGGCTCCGCTGCCGGCGCCGGTGCGCTGCGCGCAACGCTGACGCGGTCGCGCACGCATCTCTTCGAAAGCGACCTGCGCAACGTCAACCAGCGCTCGATCGACTCGAACACCGCGCTCGCGGCGGCGCTTGCGACGGCTCCGACACTTGCGACGGCATTCCCCGCGAACAGCACGCTCGCGACCCAGCTGGCGATGGTTGCGAAGATCGTCAGCGTCAGCGCTGAACTCGGCGCGAATCGGCAGGTCTTCATGGTGTCGCTCGGCGGCTTCGACACGCACTCGGGGCAGGACACGACGCACCCCGCGCTGCTGACTCAGCTGGCAGATGCGATCGATGCGTTCCAGAAGGCGATGGTCGAGCTGAACGCCGCACAGAAGGTGACGCTTTTCACAGCCTCGGACTTCGGCCGCACGCTGACCGTCAACGGCGACGGTACCGACCACGGCTGGGGCGGACACCATTTTGTCGTCGGCGGCGCAGTCAAGGGCAAGCAGGTGGTCGGCAGTTATCCTGAGCTGGCGTCGAACGGACCGACCGACGCCGGCAATGGACGCCTGATCCCGACGACCTCGGTCGAACAGTATGCGGCGACACTCGCCTCCTGGATGGGTGTCAGCGCGACCGACATCCCGCTGATCCTGCCGAATGTTGTCAACTTCGCGGCGCGCGATCTCGGCTTCATGAGCTGACGCTCATGACCCGGTCGGCGGCCGGCGCTATGCTGCGCGCTCCCAACGACATCGGAGCCGCCGATGAGTATGCCCGCGCCCATCACCACGCCGTCGGATTCGCTGGTTACGACGACGCATGTCGTGTACGCGCTGCACACGCTCGGCCTCGTCATCGGCGCGTTCGGCACCGCGACGGTCATCGGAACGTTTCTCTTCGGCTGGCCGTCGATCATCGCGGTCATCATCAACTATGTGAAACGCAGCGACGTTCGCGGGACCTGGCTCGACTCGCACTTCTCGTGGCAGATCCGCACGTTCTGGTGGGCGATGCTGTGGGCGGTGATCATAGGTCATCGTCGGCGCGGTTTTCGCGGTCGTGCTGGTCGGATTTGCGATCTGGATCATCGGCTTCTGCTTGCTGGGCCTATGGGCCGTCTATCGCATCGCTCGCGGCTGGCTGCGACTGAAGGACCGGCAGCCGATGCCGGCTCCCTGAGGTCAGAATGCCTACCAGACGCTGATCCGATCGGCCGGGGCGCGCGTCATCGGCGAGCCAGCCGGACATCCGAATGCCTTGCCGAACGCCGGCACGTTGGGCAGCGTCCCCATCAGGCGGTACCGCACCGGTGAATGCGAATCGGTTCGCAGTGCATCCAGCAGCGACTCGTTCCGGTACTGACCGCGCCAGATGGTCGCGAATGAAATGAAGAAACGCTGATCGGGCGCCAGACCGTCGATCAGGCCTACCGCCTTGCGTGCCAGTGCGATCTGCAGCGCTTCGTACGCGACCTCGACGCCGCCAAGGTCCGAGATGTTTTCGCCCAACGTCAGCTGGCCGTTGATCGTCTGGCCCGGCAGCGGCGCAAACCCGGAATACTGCTGCGCCAGCCGTGCCGCACGTGCCTGGTACGCCGCGGCGTCTTCGTTAGTCCACCAATCGTTTAGGTTGCCGACGCTGTCGAATTGGCGCCCGCGATCATCAAAGTGATGTGTGACCTCGTGCCCGATCACCGCGCCGATGCCACCGTAGTTGACGGCATCGTCGGCGTCGGGATAGAAGAACGGCGGCTGCAGGATCGCGGCCGGAAAGATGATCTCGTTCAGCGGGCCGGCGAAGGCGTTGACGAGGCTCGGCGTGGTGAACCAGCGCGCCCGATCGACCGACTTGCCCAGATCGCCGAGTCTTAGGTCGAAGAACCAGGCACGGGCGCGCAGCCAGTTGCCGGCGTAATCGTCGTTCTCGATTACGAGCCCGCGATAATCCTTCCACTCGTTCGGGTAGCCGATCTTGAGCGCCATCGCATCGAGCTTGTGCAGAGCGCGCTGCTTGGTCGGCGCACTCATCCAGTCGACCCGCTCGATTCGCGCCCGCATCGCCGCGTTGATGTCCGCGATCATCTGCAGCGCGCGCGCCTTGGCTTCGGGCGTAAACGCGCGCGCGACGTACAGCTCGCCCAACCCTTCGGCCAGCGGCTCGGTACCGAACTGGCCGGTGATCACGCGAATCACCTGCTCGGGTCGCGACACGTTCTGTTGGAGGCCCTGGACCACCTTGCCGCGATACTCGAAGCGCGCCGTGACCCATTCTGAAGGGAGCACCGGCGCCAGTTCGTCGAGCACGCGCATCGTCAGGTAGGCGCGCCAGGTCGCGAGCGGCGCGTCGGCGGCAGCGCGCGCCACCGCTGCGACGAAGCCCGGTGACGCGACGTTGAACTCGCGTAGATCGTCGACGCCGAGCGCGGCAAAGAACTTCTTCCAGTCCATGCCGGGCGCGCGCTGCTCGAGAGTGGCCAGCGTGTTCAGCTGATACACCGCGTTCGGATCGCGCCGCTCGACGCGCGACTGCGATGCGCCCGCGAAGTCCTTCTGCAGCGCGTAGTCGGCGGCAGCGGTCGCGGCGGCGTCCTTAAGCCCGCCGAGGCTGGCGAGCCGCACGGCATACGCCTCATAGCCGGCCCGCAGCGCCCTGGCTCGTGCATCGTCGCGTACGTAGTCGTCGCGATCGGGCTAGTCCGAGTCCGCCTTGGTCGATGGTGAGCAAGTAGCGCCGCCGGTCCTTCGCATCCGGCGTCACGAAGACGCGCAGTGGCGCGTCGATGCCCTGGCGCGCCAGTTTCGCAATGACCGTCGGAAGCTGCGAACGCTCGCGCAGCGCGTCGATTTCGCGCAGCAGCGGCTGCGCCGCTTCGAGCCCGCGCCGGGTGATCCCGGCCTCGTCGATCCCGCTCGCGTAGAAGGCCGCGGCGAGCCGCTTGCCTGGCGTGTCGAGCGTCTGCGGAGCTCGAACCGCATCGGCGAGCGCCTGCTCGAGGGTCGTGCGAGCCTGATCGCGCACCGTATCGAAGGTGCCGATACGTCCACGATCCGGCGGAATCGGCACCGCCTTCTTCCATGCACCATTGACGAATTCGTCGAAATCGGTGCATGCCTCGGCAGGTGCGCCGAGACCCTTGATATCCAGCACCGGCGCAGCATGTGTCACCACCGAGACCAGCAAACCACCGAACATCACGGAGCGCAGCATGGCCATCTTCGTCCGGTTGGGGACCTGCAGCATAGCCGGCGAGACGCTTCGAACCGCTCGCACGCGCCTTGCTGCGTTGAGGGCATGCGCGGGCGGTGCTACTCTCGCCGCACTCTTTACTCCGCAGTGGCGGAGATTCGCCGAGCGGGCCCAAAAGGTTCGTTCCGGCCGCCCGGCGCGGAAGCACCCCTTCCCACCGCC
>CAVPPW010000035.1:0-13699 GCA_963707445.1 uncultured beta proteobacterium
AATGTAGTGATGGGCGACTGGTCGATTAGCGCGAACGCGTTCTGGCCCGACCTGCATTCGTTTGCCGGTTTCATGGCGTCGGCCCTGTTCCTCGGTTACGGATTCCTGGTGACGCGGTCATCAACTTCCCTGGTGAAAACGGTGATATGCGTGGGGACGCTGGCGGCAGCAGTCGGACTTTATCTGAGCGGATCGCGCTCGACCTTGTTCATTCTGTTTGCTCTGCTGATCGCTTGGGCGATCTGGGCCGTTCTGAAGGCGCGCGGGTGGCGTCGTACGATTCCATTGATTGCCGTGGTCGCAGTGCTTGCCGCGGTCCACCTGACGCTGGTTCACGGCCACCGCGGTATCAGCTATGCCTCTTTGGGCGAGCGGCTGAATGTATTGGATCGTGAGTCGTTGAATCTGGGACTGTCTTATCGCCCGGAGATCTGGGCGGCGGCACTCCGCATGTATCTGGAGTTCCCGTTCTTCGGCCTCGGCCAGGGGGCGTTTTACCGGCTGAGTGCGGTGCCCGAGTTTTCGGGCAGCGAATTTTTGGTGAGCATGCGCGGTGAAGGCGTACACAATGAATTCCTGCGGATACTGGTCGAACTCGGCCCGGTCGGCCTGGGCTTGGTGTTGTTCATTGCAATTCCGTTTGCCAGACTGGGCCGACAGAACTTCCAATGGACCTCGTTCTATGCGTTGGTCGGCATCGCGATCGGGAACATCTACACGAACGCGCTGCTCGTGCGCGAACTTTTGTTGCTGTGCGCCGTATTTGCGGGCAGCTATTTTGGGAGGCCCACGCGAGTGGCTCTGCGAGGTGGCGGCCTCCGTCGCCTGCGACAACGCGCTTCGCTTCGATCGCCCTGCTGATGCTTGCGCTGGCAGCACTTGTCGAAGTTGCGCTGAGCCTCAGCAGGTTCCCGTTCACTTACGGGCAGCGCTGTTTCGAAGTTCAGCCGCTGACCCAGGATGGTTGGACGCAAGGCGTACTACGCGTCCCCGTTCCGTCCGGGGCGGCGAGCGCTGAACTAGCTGTAGTTGCTGATCGCCCGGATTTGGCTAGACGGCCGCTGGACGTGGAGATTTCAGTCCTGAGCGAAAGCGGATCGCTACTGCGGACGCAAAAGTATGCTTTCACGGAGCGTGATTCGGAACCCCGAGAACTTCAACTACCGATGCCCGAACTGCCCCACGGCAAGCGTTTTCTAGAGGTAAGGCCCTCGCATTGCTTCGTCCCGCTCAATCTCGGAATTACATATGACCCCCGACATCTCGGCGTGCGCGTGCCCGAATTGCGCTTCCGCACCGCCGCAGGTGTCGAAACTCGCTGACTGACAACTGGGTCTGTCGATCACCGACCTGCGATGATGGCGGCCCGGCGATTGCGCCGAAGTGCGTGGTGCCAGCTATTCAGGGCGCAGGCGGATCCGGCGGCCGATCCGATTTGCTCGGCCGTATGACTTGCGAACTGGCCTGCCTGGATGTTGTGCGATTAGCGACCGCGATCGCTATTGTCTGAAGACCGCGCATCTCGCCTCGCGGTGAATGCAAATGTACGTCTAAGCAAAGCAGTCTCCTCGGGGCTCAGCGCGGTGACAAGCCCTCGCACCAGATAGAAACTGATCCAAGCCGCTCCGCCCAGTGACAAAAGCGCGAGCCAGCCGGTTACATTCGGGCGAAAGACTTCGATCAGCGCAGCCTGACTAGCACAGCCTAGGGCCAGCCCCAACCAGAATCGACGCCGCCCTTCCGCGGGCGGTATCCCCAGTGTTGGCGCGCCTGAGCTGCGAAAATTTGCGAGGTTGCATATCCGAACAACATCGCGCAGGCGGCACCAACAAGGCCGAACCGCGGCACGGCGAAATACATCGTTCCTAGAACGACACCGACTGTCAACCACGAGTAGCGAGCTGACATCTGCGATTCGCCGCCCGCTACCAGTACGTTGCTGACTGGAACCGCAAGCGAGAGGACGGCAAAAGCAACCAAGAGGATGCGAAAGGCCGCGGCGAGTTCCGCCGTTGCGAAGTCACCGAGCCACAGCCTGAGAAAGGTTGCGGCCAGCAGCAGTCCTGGCACCAGAATCGGTACGATCAATGCTGCGATTGCGCGATCCAGGGCATGGACGAGACCGATCGTGGCGTCATGATGGCCGGCCGATTTCAGGGCGGCCGCATGGGGGAAAACGAACGACGTGATGGCAACGACGGCGGCGACGGTTTTGTTGGCGACGTTGACGCAAAGTGCATAAAGCCCAGCCATCGCAGGCGAGCCCAATGCGGAGACCAGCATTCGATCTCCCTGATTGACCAGCGCACCCGCCGCCTGCGCTGCGAACATGCCGGCGGAAAATCGTGCGTCCTGCAGCAGTTGATGACGTGCGAAGCGAACCGGCCCCCGCCAGTCGACGAGTCTTCGCAGGGCCAGCATCGTCGCGCCCGAAGTGACGAGCGTCAGCGCGACGCCGAGACCGACAACGCTAACGCAGTGAGGCGTTTCGCTGTAGCAGCAGGAGAGCGCCAACCCACAAGGCGACCGTGGCAGTGGTCTGCAGGAATGAAAGGAGCACGAGCGCCTGAGCGGCACGTGCGACGATGCCAGGGACGAGCGTGCCCAAACTCAACGCGGTCCAGACTGCGCATGCCTTGACTAGCTGAGGCCCTTGCGTGGCTCCGAGGGTCGCCGTAAAGCCAAGACCAGCGCTTAGCAGGTCCGCGCCGGCCCAGATGGCAGCGCCCAGAGCGAGGCCGATGATCATCAGGGCGACGAACAGTGTGAACAGCGTTTCTCCGGCATCAATCCGGCCCTCCGTCAGGCGAGCTGCGAAACGTCTTAATGCCGCTGAGGTGATACCGAACTCAAGCTGACAGGCGATGATCGGAGTGACCAACGCAATCATCAGCACGCCGAACCGTTCAGCCCCCAGGAGGTGGAGCAGTTTCGGGGAAACAACGAAGACAACGCCGAGGGGAAGCGCCCAGCTCGCCAGGCCCCAGAAGGCGCGCGAGGACAAGCGCTTTGGTGGCCGCATGGCCGATCCCGCTATGTGCTGACCCCGAAGGCGGGCCAGGAGTGACGTGGTGGATCGATCGTGTTCAAACTCGATCGAGATCGCCTTACCACCCCATTTCTCGACGAGCTTAGCCTCGGGAATCGCGTCTAATGTCGTAGTCGCCGCCCTTGACGTAGATGTCGGGCCGGACGATCTCGAGCGGCAGCAGCGGCACCTGCTCGTCGAAGATCGTCACGAGAGTCACGCTTTCGAGCGCGGCCAGCAGCGCGGCGCGATCGCCTTGCTGGATTGACCGGGCGGTCGTCTCCCTTGCCGAGCAGGCGCACCGACGCGTCGCTGTTGACCGCAACGACGAGCGATGCACCGAGCGCTCGCGCCTGCGCGAGGTAGGTCACATGGCCGCGATGCAGGATGTCGAAGACGCCGTTGGTGAAGACGATCGGCCGTGCGAGTCGCTGCAACGCGTGCGGCGAGGTCCTCGCGTGCGACGATCTTGTGTTCGAAGCGCGGCGTTGGCAGTCTCATGCCGTGTCACTGATCGGTTTCGCGCCAGACAGCGAGTCGGGCAGTCTCTGCGCCGCGTCGAGCAAGCTGCGGAAGCGTCGCCGTGGCCAGGCCCGGTGCGGAGTCAGGCGGCAGGCACTTCGCGACCATCGGTGCCGAGCAGCACCCGAATGCGGTACACCCGCGGCGCGCGCGGCCTCGAGGTCCGTCTCGCGGTCGCCGAACAGCACCGACTGGCCGAGCGCGATGCGATGCTCGCGCGCGGCGTCGAGCAGCATGCCGGGCGCCGGCTTGCGGCATTCGCAGTGCCGCCGGTACGGGCCGTTCGCCTCGGTCGGGTGGTGGGGACAGTAAGTAGACGCCCTCGAGCGGAGCGCCCGCGGCCGCGAACTCGCCGTCGCATCCAGTCGGTCAACTCATGAAACTGCGCTTCCGTGTAGAGCCCGCGCCCGATGCCGGACTGATTGGTGATCACGATCAGCGTGAAGCCGCGCCGGTGCAGTTCGCGGGCTCCTTCGAGCGCGCCCGGCACGAACACGAAGTCCTCGCGCCGATACACATATTCGCGGTCGAGGTTGATCACACCGTCGCGATCGAGAAACGCGGCGCGACGGGCGCTTCAGCGTTGGCCTTCATGTCGCGCGCTGCAGCAGCCAGCGCATGTAGCTGGCGGTGCCGTGCTCGACACTCTGAAACGGCCTGTGTAGCCGGCCTCGCGCAGCTTTGCGAGGTCGGCCTGCGTGTACGCCTGGTACTTGCCGCTCAGCGCCTCGGGAAATGCGACGTACTCGATCAGCCCTTGGCGCACGGCCTCCGCCAGCGGCAGCGGCGCTTGCGCCTTCTGCTCGCGCAGCGTGTTCACGACCGCGAGCGCCACGTCGTTGAAGGCCTGTGCGCGGCCGGTGCCGAGGTTGTAGATACCGGGCACCGGGTGATCCCAGAAGTGCAGGTTGGTCTCGACGACGTCGACGACGTGAATGAAGTCGCGCCGCTGCTCGCCGTTCGCGTATCCGTGGCTCGCCTCGAACAGCCGCACCCGGCCGTCGGCGCGAAACTGGTTGAAATGGTGAAACGCCACCGAGGCCATCCGCCCCTTGTGCGACTCGCGCGGGCCGTAGACGTTGAAGTAGCGCAGCCCGATGACCGGAGCCTTCAGCCGCGGAAGCTCGCGCCGAACGACCTGGTCGAACAGGAACTTCGAATAGCCGTAGACGTTCAGCGGCCGTTCGTTGGCCGCGGCCCTCGACGAACACGGGGCCGCGGCCGTATACGGCGGCAGACGACGCGTAGACGAGCGGAATGTCCTGCTCCTGGCACCACCGCAGCAGCTCGACCGAGTAGCGGTAGTTGTTCTCCAGCATGTAGCGGCCGTCGGTCTCCATCGTGTCCGAACACG
This sequence comes from uncultured beta proteobacterium, assembly GCA_963707445.1. Taxonomy (GTDB): domain Bacteria; phylum Pseudomonadota; class Gammaproteobacteria; order Burkholderiales; family Burkholderiaceae_F; genus JALORV01. Next base: position 4,905 of record CAVPPW010000035.1, read on the forward strand.
CGCCCTGATGGAACACGACCTCCGGGCGCGGCAAGCTTGCGCGCACGGACCAGGTCGAGAAACTCGGCCTTGTCGAGGTAGTCCGCCAGCTCGCAGTCGGCGAGGTTGCGGAACTTGTCGGCGTTCTTCAGGTTGTCGACGGCGAGGATGTCGCGTCAAGCCGCGCTCGTTCAGCGCGCGGACGTTGTTGGAGCCGACGAAACCCGCAGCGCCGGTCACGATGACTCATGCGCGGTCCTCGCTAAACAGTTCGTCGTAGCTGACCGTCGCGGTACCGAGCTTGCCGACGACGATGCCACCGGCGCGGTTGGCGAGCCTAACCGCGTCTCGCAGCGGCACGCCGGCAGCAAGCATCGCGGCCAGCACCGCGATGACGGTGTCGCCGGCACCGGACACGTCGAACACCTCGCGCGCCTCCGCCGGCACGGACCAGACCCCGTCGTCGCTGTAGAGCGTCATGCCCTCCTCGCTGCGCGTCAGCAGCAGCGTCGGTACTCGCAGCCGCGAGCGCAGCTCTTGCACCCGACGTGTCAGGTCCGCCTCGTCCTTCCAGCGTCCGACCACTTCGCGCAGTTCGGTCCGGTTCGGCGTTAGCAGCGTCGCTCCTTCGTACCGCGAATAGTCGTCTCCCTTCGGATCTACCAGCACGGGTTTGCCCGCGGCGCGCGCGCCTTCGATCATGCCTGAGATGTGCGTCAGGCCGCCCTTGCCATAGTCCGAGAGAACGATGAGGTCGTGCTGCGTCGACCAGCGAGCGATAGTGATCGAGCAGCGCGGCGAGTGTCTCTGCTTCGGGGACGTTCTCGAAGTCGATGCGCACGATCTGCTGACGTCGGCCCACCACGCGCAGCTTGACGGTGGTCGCGAGCCGGCCGTCGCGATGGACCTGAGGTTCGATTCCGGCCAGACCAAGCAGTCGCTCGACTCCGTGCCCGGCTTCGTCGTCGCCGAGGACGGTCAGCAGCGAGGTGCGCACGCCGACGGCGGCGACGTTGCGCGCGACGTTGGCCGCGCCCCCGAGCCGCTCTTCGCGCCGCTGCACGCGGACGATCGGCACCGGCGCTTCAGGCGAGACGCGCTCGACTTCGCCGAACCAGTACTGGTCCAGCATCGCATCGCCGACGACCAGCACGCGGCGCGCAGACAGGTCTTCTCGGCTCGGGGTCATGGGCTCAGGGATCGGACGCGGCGCGGAATTATCGCAGCGGCAGGGCGCACCCGGCCGTCCGCCTGGAGCGAATGTGATGGCGAGATGGGCCGCTCGCTCGTACTCAGGCCGATGCGGCGCCGGGCGCGGGGACGCGCCCGTAGATGTCGTCGAAACGGACGATGTCGTCCTCGCCGACGTAGTCGCCGCATTGCACCTCGATCAGCGTCAGCAGCACGCGGCCGGGGTTCTCCAGACGATGCTTGGCGCCCACCGGAACATAGGTCGACTCGTTGGGCGCGAGCAGGACCACCTTGTCGTCGACGGTCACGCGCCCGGTGCCGCTGACCACCACCCAGTGCTCGCTGCGATGGTGGTGCATCTGCAGCGACAGGGACGCGCCGGGCTTGACCTCGATGCGCTTGATCTTGAAGTTCGGGCCTTCCTGTAGCGTCGTGTAGGTCCCCCAGGGTCGGGCCACGGTCCGGTGCAGCTTGTGCGTGTCATGGCCGCGCCGCTTCAGTTCGTGGACGACATCCTTGACCTTCTGTGAAGCGTGCCGGTCGCAGACCAGCACCGCGTCGGGGGTGTCGACGATCACCACATCGGTGAGCCCGACCGCTGCGATGAGCCGGTCCTCGGTCTGCGCGTGCACGTTGCGGCAATCGGCCAGCACGACCTCGCCGCTGGTCGTGTTGCCGCCGGCGTCGCGTTCGAACTCCTCGGCCGACGGCTTTCCATGACCCGATGTCGCTCCAGCCGAAATCGCCCGCCAGTACGGCGACGTTCGACTCGCGCTCCATCACGGCGTAGTCGATCGAGATGTCCGGCGCCGACTGGAACATCGCACGGTCGAGCTGCAGCCGCGGCGGCTGCTGCGTCGGCGTCGAGCCGCGCTCGACGGCCATTCGGGCAGCTTCGAGCACCGCCGGAGCGTGCCGCTTCAGCGCGTCCAGCATCGTGCCGGCGGTGAAACAGAACATGCCGCTGTTCCAGAGGTAGTTGCCGGCGGCCAGGTACTCGGTGGCCTTTTCGGGCGACGGCTTCTCGACGAAGCGACGCACCGACTGCGAGGCGTCGCCGACCGGGATCGCGCTGCACTCGATGTAGCCGAAGCCGGTCTCGGGCAGCGTCGGCTGGATTCCGAAGAGGACGATCCGTCCGGCGGCTGCCAGCTTCGCGGCATTCGCGGCGACGGCGGCGAAACGCGCTTCATCCTGGATCAGGTGATCGGCCGGAAGGACAATCAGCGGTTCGTCCGCGCGGCCCTGTCTTTCGATCAGCACACACGCAGCAGCGATCGCCGGCGCGGTGTTTCGCCCGATCGGTTCGAGGAGCAGCTGCAGCTGCCCGGGTGCCTCGGTGCCGAGCGCACCGATCTCCTCGATCGTCTTGAATGTGTACTCGGCATTCGTCACGACGATGCACGATTCGGCACCGACGCGACGCAGCCCGCAGCGCGGTCCGCTGCAGCAGAGATGGGCCCGCGCCAATCTTCATGAAGGGCTTGGGCATGGCTTCGCGCGACACAGGCCAGAGCCGGGTACCCGAACCGCCGCACAGAATGACTGCCAACATCGTCTCTTGCTCCGCCAAGGGGGCCCCACGGCCGATCCTGCTCCGATGGACGCCCCGATACAATCCTACGTCTTTGATTCTATCGGGGCGTGGTCAGGCCCGTCGGCAAGCCGTCCTGGCGTCTGAACGAAGTTACGGCGGCCTTTCGCTCTCAGTTGCAGCTCCGACCAAGAAGAACCGATCATGAGCACGCGCAAGGCGGCAGTCGTCACGGGCATCACCGGGCAGGATGGGGCTTACTTGTCTCAGCTCCTGCTTGAGCGCGACTACAAGGTCTACGGCACCTATCGTCGCACCAGTTCCGTCAATTTCTGGCGGATCGAGGAACTGGGTATTCACTCTCATCCCAGTTTCGAGGTCGTCGAGTACGACCTCACCGACATCGGCACGAGCATTGCCTTGGTCAAGCGCACCGAGCCGGACGAGATTTACAACCTCGCGGCACAGAGCTTTGTCGGGGTGTCGTTCGATCAGCCGACGACCACCGCGCATATCACCGGACTTGGCGCGCTGAACCTGCTCGAGGCAGTCCGTCTCGGTCAATCCGAAGATCCGCTTCTATCAGGCCTCGACCTCGGAAATGTTCGGGAAGGTACAGGCCGTGCCTCAGGATGAAGCCACGCCGTTCTATCCGCGGAGCCCGTACGGCGTTGCCAAGCTCTTCGCGCACTGGATGACCGTCAACTACCGGGAAAGCTACGGCATTTTCGGCGCGAGCGGCATCCTGTTCAATCATGAGTCGCCGCTGCGCGGCCGCGAATTCGTCACCCGCAAGATCACCGATGGAGTGGCGAAGATCAAGCTGGGCTTGCTCGAGACCCTTGAACTCGGGAATCTCGATGCGAAACGCGACTGGGGCTACGCCAAGGAGTATGTCGATGGCATGTATCGCATGCTGCAGGCGGCCGAGCCCGAGACTTTCGTTCTGGCGACAAACCGGACCGAGACGGTCCGGGATTTCGTCCGCATGGCATTCAAGGCCGTGGAAATTCAGCTTGAGTTTCGTGGCACCGGCGTCGCCGAGCAGGGTGTCGACGCGAGAACCGGCAAGACACTCGTCTCGATAAATCCGCGCTTCTATCGGCCGGCGGAAGTCGACCTGCTGATCGGGAATCCGGCCAAGGCCAGGTCCAAGCTGGGATGGGAACCGCGGACGACGCTCGAGGAGCTGTGCCGCATGATGGTCGAGGCTGATCTGCGTCGGAACACCCGCGGTGTCTCCTTCTGAAGGCCGGCGCGTACTGGTTACCGGTGGTTCCGGCTTCACCGGAACTTACGTTATGGCCGCCCTTGCGCGGGCTGGCTATGAACCTGTCGACGCCGAAAGTTCGGATCCGGACTTCGACCTGGCGAATCGAGACTCGGTCAGGGCCGTCGTCGCGGCCGTTTTGCCGGACTTTGTCATCCATCTTGCAGCTCTGAGCTTCGTTGGACACGACGATGCTGCGGCCTTTTACGCTGTCAATGCGGTGGGGACAACTCATCTGCTCGATGCCATCGCGTCGCTGCAATCGGTGCCACGCCGGGTCGTCGTTGCGAGCAGCGCGAACGTGTACGGCAATTCCACGGTCGAGCCGATCACCGAGGCCACTCCGCCCGCGCCGGTCAATCACTATGCGGCGAGCAAGATGGCGATGGAAGCGATGGCGCGAACCTACGTCGACCGACTACGCCTTGTCATCACGCGCCCGTTCAATTACACGGGTGTCGGTCAGGCGGACCATTTCCTCGTCCCCAAGCTGGTCGCTCACTTCGCCGAGCGCCGACCTTCGATTGAACTCGGCAATCTGGATGTCGTGCGTGACTTTTCGGATGTCCGCGGAATCGCGGAAGCGTACGTGCGCCTGCTGACCGCGGAAGTGTCTGGAGGCATCACCAACCTGTGCTCGGGCGTCGGACACCCATTGAGATGGATCCTGCGGCAGCTGTCCGAGCTTTCCGGCCACGAGCTCGAGCTTAAGGTCAACGAGTCGTTTGTGCGGACAACTGAGGTTCACCGCCTGGTGGGCAGCAATGCGATCATGCGGGCTGCACTTGGCGAACTTCCGTTCAGTGATTTCCGGGAGACGCTCAAGTGGATGCTTGACACGCGGGCTTCGACATAACGTCTCTGTGAGCATTGCAGCAGTCATGCGCCAAACCGTTTCGCCCTCGTTGTTCAAGGCCTACGACATCCGCGGTGTCGTCGACGACCACACTGACCGATGACGCGGTCCGCCTGATCGGCGCCGCCCTCGGCTCCGAGGCTGCGGAACAGAAGGTGAGGGCGCTCTGCGTCGGTCGCGACGGGCGACTGTCCGGTCCGATGCTGCGGGACGCGCTCGTCGAAGGCATCACCTCGGCAGGGGTCGATGTGATCGATGTGGGCATGGTGCCGACGCCAGTGCTCTACTTTTCGACAGTCGCGCTCGAGACCGGGTCGGGGGTCGAGATCACCGGAAGCCACAATCCTCCGGAGTACAACGGCCTGAAGATCATGCTGGCCGGGTCGACGCTGCATGGCGAGGCGATCCAGGCGCTGCGCAGCCGCATCGAGGCCGGAAAACTGGTCGATGCCGCGACCCCCGGCACCGTTCGCAGCGCCGATGTGACGCCCGCATATCTGGAGCGGATCCGTGCGACGGTGAAGCTTGCCCGACCGATGAAGATCGCCATCGATTGCGGCAACGGTGTCGCGGGCCCGACCGCGGTCGCGCTGTACCGGATGCTCGGCTGCGAGGTCGATCGAACTCTTCACCGATATCGATGGGTCGTTTCCGAATCACCATCCGGACCCGGCGCATCCCGAGAACCTCGAGGACCTGACGCGGGCGCTGCGCGAAACTGACGCTGAACTGGGGCTTGCCTTCGACGGCGACGGCGACCGTCTGGGTGTGGTGACCAAGGACGGGCAGATCGTGTTTCCGGACCGGCAGATCATGCTGTTCGCGAAGGACATCCTTGCGGCGAACCCCGGCGGCGAGATCATCTTCGACGTCAAGTGCACGCGCCGCCTCGCGCCCTGGATCCGCGAGCACGGCGGTCGCCCGACGATGTGGCGTACCGGTCATTCGTTGATCAAGGCGAAGCTCAAGGAGAGCGGCGCGGCGTTTGCTGGCGAGATGAGCGGCCACCTGTTCTTCAACGACCGCTGGCCTGGCTTTGACGACGGGCTGTACGCCGGTGCACGACTGCTCGAAATCGTGTCGCGCTCGTCCGACCCGTCGGCGCTGTTGAATGCGCTGCCGACGGCGCTATCGACGCCCGAGCTTCATCTGCACACCGCCGAGGGCGAGAATTTCGCGCTGGTCGAGCGGCTGAAGTCCGGCGCCACATTCGAAGGAGCGGAGCAGTTGATCACGATCGATGGGGTGCGCGCCGAGTGGTCCGACGGCTTCGGCCTTGCGCGCCCCTCGAACACGACGCCCGTCGTGGTTCTGCGCTTCGAGGGCGACACACCGGAAGCTCTGGACCGCATCCAGGCGTCGTTCCGGCGAGCCATCTTGGCCGTCGCGCCCGACGCGCGGCTGCCGTTCTGATCGGCACGGCCCACGGACGATGTGCCAGGGAATTCGGCGTGGATGAGTCGAAGGCGGTATTGAGCGAACTGCTGCGACGGCGGACGGACGGCGCGGCTGCACCGCTTTCACGCGACTCTGCCGGCGTTCCGGATGTGATCGAGGCCTGCGGCATCCGCCTCGACATCTCACGCCAGCGCGTCGATCGTGCGGCGCTGGACCTGTTGCACGCGCTGGCGGTGGCGACCGATGTGCCCGGTGCAGAGCGCGCGATGGCACGGGGCGATGCGGTCAACGTCTCGGAACGGCGCCCGGCGCTGCACACCGCGCTGCGGTCGATCGACGATGCAGCCTTCGGTGCACCGCCGGAGATCACCAACGCGGTGCGCAGCGAGCTGGACCGTGCGCGGCGGTTCGCCGATGAGGTGCGTACAGGCGCCTGGCGCGGGGCAAGCGGCCGCCCGATCGACGCGGTGGTGAACATCGGCATCGGCGGCAGCGACAGCGGGCCACGTCTGGTGTGCGACGCGCTGGCGCACCTGGCCGATGGTCCGGCGGTTCATTTCCTGAGCAACGTCGACGGCCACGCGATTGCGCGCTTGCTGCCGCGCCTCGACCCGCAAACGACGCTCGCGATCGTATCCAGCAAAAGCTTCACGACCCGCGAGACGCTGCTGAATGCCGCGACACTCGTGCACTGGTTCCGCGCTGCGGGTATCGAAGGTGCCGGCCTTACGCGCCACATCGTCGCGGTGTCCGCTCGTGCCGACGCCGCGCTCAGCTTGAAGCTTCCCGAGATTCAGCAGTTCATGCTCTGGGACTGGGTCGGTGGCCGGTTTTCGGTCTGGAGCGCGATCGGGCTGCCCGTGATGCTTGCTATCGGACCGCAGCGATTCACCGAATTTCTCGGTGGCGCGCATGCGCTCGACCGCCACGCACTTGATGCGCCGCTGGAGCGCAATCTTCCGGCGACTCTGGCGCTGCTTGCCTTCTGGAACTCGGTGGTGCTGCAGATGCCCAGCCACTGCCTGCTGCCGTACGACGACCGGCTGCGCGCGATGGTCACCTGGCTGCAGCAGCTCGAGATGGAGAGCCTCGGCAAAAGCCGCACCGTAGACGGCGACCTGACTGCGATTCCCACTTGCCAAGTGGTCTGGGGCGGCGTCGGCACCGACGTGCAGCACACGTTCTTCCAGGCGCTGCGGCAGGGCACCCTGCGCACGGCGATCGATATCGTGCTGGTCGAACGGCCGAACCATCGGTATGTCGAGCATCACCGGGTGCTGCTCGCGAACGCACGCGCGCAGGCCGAAGCGCTGGTCAGCCCGGATCCGGATTCGCGGGCGCTCAATGCAGTCAACGTCCTGCAGCTCGACGAACTGACGCCGGCCGTGCTCGGCAGCCTGCTGGCCCTGTACGAGCACAAGACGACGATGCTGGCCACGCTGCTCGGCATCAATGCGTTCGACCAGCCCGGTGTCGAATTCGGCAAGTCGCTGGCGCGAGAACTGGAAGCGCGGTGAGCCACACGCCCTCCGTGCTGACCACCGGCGGCGCCGGATACGTCGGCTCGCACACGATGGTCGAGCTGCTGACGGCCGGCTTCGACGTCATCTGCCTCGACAATTTCAGCAACAGCTCGGCGGAGGCGGTGAAGCGGGTCGAGAAAATCACCGGCAAGAGCATTACGCTCGTCAACGGCGACGTGCGCGACCGCGAGGTGCTCGCCCGAGTGTTCCTCCGGCCGATCGACGCGGTCGTCCATTTTGCGGCGTTGAAGGCAGTCGCCGAGTCGGTGACGCGGCCGGTCGAGTACTACGACAACAACGTCGGCGGCACGCTCGCGTTGCTCGAAGCGATGGCAAGCCGCGGAGTCAACTGCATCGTCTTCAGTTCGTCGGCGACGGTCTACAGCGTCCCGAAACCCTGCCAATCACGGAACAGGCACCGATCCGCCCGGTCAACCCCTACGGACACACGAAGGCGATGGTCGAGCAGATACTGCGCGATTGGTGTGCGCCGGAATACTGTTCGCAGCGCCGGTTTCGCTGCGCTATTTCAATCCGATTGGCGCGCATGCGAGCGGCCTGATCGGCGAAGACCCGCCAGGACGCTCCGAACGACCTGTTTCCGTTCATCGCGCAGGTCGCCGTTGGCCGGCGCGGCTGAACGTCTGGGGCGGCGACTCGCCGACAACACGATGGCGCCCGGCGTCGCGATTACCTGCATGTAGTAGACCTTCGCTCTCGGGCACGTCGCTGGCATTGCGTACGGTCGTGCGCACGCCGGCTTCGAGCCGATCGATCTCGGCACCAGCCGCGCCAGCGTGCTGGAGTTGGTGCGCGCCTTTGAAACTCCTCGCCTCGGCGCGCACGGTGCCGCATGCGATCGCTGCGCGACGCGAGGGTGATGTCGCCGCATGCTGGGCCGACCTTCGCGCGCGCTGCAATTGTCCTGCTCGGCTGGCAGGCCGAGCGCTCGATCAAGCAGGCCTGCGCCGACGGCTGGCGCTGGCAGAGCAGCAACCCGAGCGGGCTCTCGACACTGACGCGCCCGCAGGTCGCTCCGACCGG
>CAVPPW010000036.1:0-40224 GCA_963707445.1 uncultured beta proteobacterium
CGCCATGCTGTTCTTCTTCCAGCGCCAGCGCACTTGGTACTCGGGGATGAAGGCCTGGCTGATCAGGTAGTGCAGTAAGTCGGACGCGCCCGGCGCGTCGTCCTGGCCGTAACGCACGTTCTCGGGTGTGTGGAAGTTGGTGAAGTGGGTGGTGAAGGCGTTGACGAACAGCACCTTTTCGCCGGTTTCCGGATGGGTGCGGACCACTGGATGCTCGGCATCCGGGTACTGCGCCTTCAGCGCCAGGCGTTTCTCGATCGGCATGGCGGCACCGAAGCTGGCTTCGATGCTGTGGCGGGCGGTCAGCGCGGCGATCTGGGTCTTGACGTGGTCGGGCAGGTTTTCGTAGGCCAGCACCATGTTCGACCCACATCGTGTCGCCGCCGACCGGCGGGCACTCGACGCAGCGGAGCACGCAGCCGAACGGCGGCAGATCGCGCCAGGTGGCATCGGTATGCCACGAGTTCTCGTAGCGGTCGATCGGCGAATCGGGTGTCTTGTAGATGCGCACGAGCCCGGGATTCTCCGGATCGCTGCCCGCGACCGGATGGTCTTCGAGCTCACCGAAGTGGCGGGCGAACGCCACGTGTTCGGCGCTCGTGATGTCCTGGTCGCGGAAGAACAGCACGCGGTACTGCAGCAGCAGCGCACGGATCTCGGCCACCAGCGCGGGGTCGCGCGAGGCGACACCCAGGTTCACATTCGAAAGCTCGGCCCCGAGCGCACAGCTCAGCGGTTCGACCTTGATCGAGGTCTTTAGCGACTTTGCGCTGACGACGGCGGGTGCTTCAGGGGCTGCGGTGGACTGTGACATCGCTTGGTCTCCATGGTCCCGGGCTCTTTTCGGCCCGGATCGATTTTCGGTCTATGGCGTAGTCGCCGGCTCGTGAACTCGAATGACGCGCAGATTAGGCGGGGGCGGGGGTCCCACTCCCCCCCTCGCCGAGGGGGCGAGCGCTGGCGCCCGGATCAGCGCGCCGTTTCGAGCAGACCCAGCAGCTCAGCGCGACGCACGGCCTGCTTGCGCGTGCCGGCATCGAGCTTGTTGAAGAGGTTCTTCAGGTGCCATTTGATCGTTTCCTCCCCGATCTGCATTGCCCGGGCGATTTCCTTGTTGGAGAGATTGCGCGCGAGCAGCTCAAGCACCTCGCGCTCCTTGGGCGTCGATGCCAGGCTCGGGATCACGCTCGGGCGCCGCTGCGGTGCGCGGGGCCTGAATCGGCGCAGCTTGCACCGCGCTGCGAGCCGCGGCAGTCGCGCGATCGCCCAGCCAATATTTGATGACTCGCTTGTGACCTGCTGGACCCAATCACTCGAACGCGGGATGGGCATCCCGGGAAAATTCGTTCGAGCCCGAAAGTCTGCGCCAGACCGATCGCCTCCTTCAGCAGTGGAACGGCCTTTTCGCCGCAACGGTCGAGTGCGAACGCGCGCAGTGCCATCACTTCGATCCTGACGCGACCCAGTTGCATCGACTGCGCCAGCGCCGCCGTGCGGTCGAGTGACTCAAGCGCTCGGCGCCACTCCTGCGCTGCAATTGCCGCGTTGGCATGCGCCAGATGCTGCATCCACTCGACACTGTTCCGCCACAGCCGCCCTTGAGGGGCCTCGTCGCTCGCGAGCAGCGCGTCGATGCGAGCGCACAGCGCGCGGCTCGTCTCCGGCCGAAAGCGACGGGCGTGCATCCTGATTTGATCCGAAAGGCTGGCGATGCACAGCCGCGGCATGCGGCGGCTCAATCCCACGGCGTGCATCGCGTCCAGCAATTCGAACGCACGGTGCTCGGCGCCTTCAGCGGCGGCTATTCGCGCTGCCGTGCGATACCCCAGCATCACCGCGTCGGGCAGGGCGCTGCGCTCGATCACGTCGAGGCGGTTTGCGAGCAGCGCGGCCGCGTCCTGGGGCCGGTCGCGTTCCCAGACCGCCGAGGCGAGCAGCGCTGCCAGCATGCAGACAAAAGGGTTGCGGCGGCCGAGTTCGTTCTCCGCACTGGGCAGCGCTGGTCGCAGCAGGTTCTCGGCCAGTCGAACCTGGCCCTCCCAGAGGTAGGACAGGGCGATCACGAATTCGCCCCAGCGCGAGACGTAGCGAAACGCGCTGCCGAAGTCGCCACGCGGCGCCCGCTGCTGGTGATGTCGCGCCCGGCCCGGGTCGCCCTCGAACAGCGCCCTGAAGGCGCGCCGGTTGGAATGCACGTAGAGCAGCAGCGGATCGGTCAATGGCGGCGATTGCGCCCACGGATCGTGCAACTCGGCGAACTCGTCGGGATCATCGGCGAAACCGGCGGCCCCGCTGAGGATCAGGGCGCACTCGCATTCGATGGCGGCATCGCCGTGGGCCTGCGCCAGGATGCGTTTGACCATCGCCTCGGCTTCGTCGTGACGGCCACCGACGGCAAGCGCCCAGGCCGCTGCGAGCAACAGGCGCGGACGCCGATCGAGCTCTGCCGATGGCATGCGTCCGAGCCAGTCGAGTACTGCGCCGACCTGGCCGCGTCGCATGAAGTTCTCGTAGAGCGAACGCTCGGCATAGTCGTAGGCGGTCTGGCGATGGCCTGAGGCGAGCGCATGCCGGGCCGCTTCCTCGAGCAAGCCATGCTCGGCCAGCCAGTTCGAGGCCCGCCCCTGCAGCCCGGAGCGAACGTCGGGCGGCAGACGGGCGAAGCGCTCACGCAACGCCTCGCGCGCGACCGCGTGCATGCGCAGCCACTCGCTGCCTTCGCCCGCCACCAGCAGCGGCGTATCGCGCGCGAGGCGCGCCAGGCGTTCGGCCGCGTCGGGCATGCCGGTCATTTCCCGGCACAGGTCGGCGTGCAGATCGTCGACGATCGCGATGCGGGTCAGGAACTCGGCATCGTCGGCCTCCAGATTCGCGAGCAGGGCATCGACGAAGTGCGCGTGCAGCGCGCCGCTGCGGCCCGCGATCGCGTCGATTGCGGCCTTGGAGTCCGTGCTGCGGCTGATCGCCGAAAGTGCGAGCTGCAGACCCAGCGGCCAGCCCTCGGTCAGCTCATGCAGGCGGGCGCCGGTATCGGCGTCGATGCGGCCGCCAAGCCGGCTGCGCGCCAGAGCGATCGTTTCCTCGAGCTTGAAGCGCAGTGAGGCTGCGCCCAGCATCGCGCAGGTGTCCGTAGGGGATCAGGTCGGCGACTTCGAGGTCGCACTCGGGCCGCGCGGCGACGATAGTGCGCAGATTCGACGGCGCGTTGTGGATCAGGTAGGTGAGCGCCTCGCGCGAGTCCGTGGGGAGTCGGTCCGCTTCGTCGATGATCAGCACGATGTCGAGCGCGCTTTGCGCGACATCGGCCAGCCACGTGGTGACCCCTTCCAGCCCGGCAGTCACGGCCCCTTCGAGCAGCGTGTGCCCGAAATTCGGCCGACCCGAAGCGACGCGCACCGCGAGCGCCAAGCCGCGTACGAACCGGTGGGTGTCGTCTTCCTCATGTGCGGACAGCCAGGCCACTACGGTGCCGCGAGCGAGGTGTTCGCGCCGCCACTGGGCGAGCACCGAGGTTTTGCCGAAGCCAGCGGGTCCCTGCACGACGATCGCGGGCCGGTCGCGGAAATCCGGGGCGTCGTAGGACAGGCGCTTGCGGATCAGCAGGTCGCGCGGCACCCGTGCTGGCGTGACCTTCAGCAGGAGTCCCGAGATGGCACTGCTCGCCGGACGATGTGCAGTGGTTGCCACGCTGAAGCCGCTGTTGGAATTTTTCGCCGGTGCAGACCAGATCGCTGCGCGATCCGCGGGTCCGGTCGACCGATCGGCATACCTGGGTTGCCGGTCGTTTCGGATTGTAGGAGTGATTGGAGTTGGGGGGCGGCACGCGCGGACCGCCCGGCCCCCCCTCTTTAAGGGGGCAGCAGGGCCTCTGGCGCTCCTAGCATCCAGTGGGTTTCCAGCGCGACGTCAGTGGCTCCCCCAGGCAACGGCGCAGCGCAGCCGCCCCTGAACAGGAACTGTATGTACCACCATCTGCTCGTCCCCGTGGACGGCTCCGATCTCTCGATCCAGATCATCGGGCAAGCCGTTGAATTTGCGCGCACGCTGGGTGCGCGCATCACGTTCTTTCACGCGGTGCCGGACCATGGGGCGTCGCTGCGCAGCGAGTCGGAGGTGGTCTGGGCGACCGCGTCGAGCGACGACGATTACCCCTTCGAGGGTCGTGCCGGCGAAATTCTGAGCAAGGCGGAGTCCGCTGCCCGCGCACACGAGGTGTCGTGCAGTTCAATTCGTGTGACCAGTGACCGACCGTACGAGGCGATACTCGGCGCCGCGCGCAACACCGGTTGTGACCTGATCTACATGGGATCGCACGGGCGTCGCAGCAGCCTTGGGATGATGCTCGGATCGCAGACGCTCAAGGTGCTGATGCAGACCGAAATTCCGGTACTGGTAGCGGCGACGCGCAATCCGGATGCCAGCACGCGCGCTATCGGCGTCATCCGCGACGAGCACCGGTCGCTCGCGGCGGTACTGCATGCATGGATGCATCTGATCGAGGCATCACGCGCCGACAGCAAGCGCCTGGATCCTGTACTGATGCGGGCGATCGTCCGCTATATCAAGGACTTTCCGCTAACTTTGCACCATCCGAAGGAAGACGACTATCTGTTCCGCAGGCTGCGTATCCGCACTTCTTCGGTCGACGCCGAACTCGATGAACTGCAGCGGCAGCACGAGCGCGACCATCAGCTGGTTGCCGAGCTTGCCGAAATGGTTGACCGCGATCCCGTGGACCTCGATGCGCTCGAGCAGGCAGTGTCACGCTACTCCAGGTTCATCTGGGATCACATGGGCAGGGAGGAGGGCGTAATTCTGCCGGCAGCGCAGAAGTTCCTTGCTGCGGAAGACTGGGCCGAGATCGACCGTGCCTTTGCGAGCAATTCGGATCCGCGCTTCGCCGGCGACACCGACATGCAGTATCGGCGCCTGTTCGCACGCATCATCAGCCTGACAAGCGCTAGCGCCGCTTAGCATCGAGGCAGACCGACCGAACGCGCTCCCGCGCGCGCCCAGGTGCGGACTGCCTTGCAGGCAGTCGAACATTTCAAGTTCGCACTGTTCTGCAATCAATCATGCTCGTCGATTTCCTGGGCTAGCGGTTGAGTCGGTTGCGCGTTTCCTCAAGCTGCCCCGCAAGCTGGGTGGCGACGAGGTTGCGCCCGATCGAACGGCGTACCGACGAGCCGATGCCGGTGACTTGGTCGGTGAACGTGTGGTTCACCGCGAAGACCAGCGACGCATCGGCGTACGGAATCACGCCGACCAGGGTCAGCATCGAGTTGTATTGACTTGACGCGTAGAAGTGGATTTCAGCACCCAGCGCCGACGCCGCGCCGCGGGTGCGCAGCTCCGCCGACAACGCGAGCACGTTCTCGCGCTCGACGCTGCGCTCCATCCAGTAGTAGCTGCACTCCGGACCGGCCGCGGCGAGCTGTTCGAGGACGCCCGGGAAGGCGTCGTGCATGAACGACAGGCTGGCGAGCGCGCTGCGCAGCTCGACGCGCGGATCGACGACCCGGCCGCCCTCGCGCACGTACGGCTCCACGCCTGCGACGCCGCGCACGGCGTACGTGCGCAGGCGCGCGCCTAGGATCTCGGCGAGGACAGCGCGCGCGCGGCCGGCGAGATCCGGCGCCGCTCGGTCGAGCCGCGCCAGCCGATCGCCTTCGGCGATGCTCAGATTCAGGGAGCGCCGCGGCGACTTGAGGAGCTCGGCGATGCGCTGCGAGTCGGGCAGCGGTAGCTCCGCGAACGCGGTGCTGTCGCTCGCGCCAGGTCGCAGCGCCTGGTAGCGCTTCACCTGATGAACCCGGAGAAAGGTCTCGGAGTGCAGGAACGCGTCGACCACCGCCGACGCCTCCTTCCCGCGCACGAGCAGCAGCGCGCCGGCCGCGACGATCTCGTCGGCGATTTTCTCCTGGCTCGGCACGCCGTTGTGTACGACCGCGCCCTTCTCGAGCTCGGGCAGACGCTTGGTCGGGTCGAGGCCGAGGTAACGCATCAGCTCGCCCGTGAAGCGCGTGCTGTCGCCGACTTGACCCGATGCGTAGGGGGCGGCGAGGAGGCCCAGCGAGAGCGCGAGCAAGGTGCACCGCAAGAAACGGGAGATCGGCATGGGCAAGAGCATATGCCGCTCTTGATGCTCGCTATATCCCGACGATCGCGGGAGAATTACCGAGCGTGCCCTCGCCGAGGACCGCTAATTGCTTGCACGCAACCGACGGAGAGCCATGAAGCGAGGCAGGATTCAATGGCTTGTGTGCGCGGCGTTGCTGCTCGGCGCGACCGCGGCCACAGCGCAGCCCTTGCCATGCGACTCGGTTTCGCCCGAGGCGCGCGAGTATGTACGGAACCGAGGCGCTTGCAGCGATGCCAAGCCTGCACCGCGACCCAGAGCGTCGACGCGGTCCAAGTCCAGCGCTTCCGGTAGCCCGACTTCCGCGCAGCAGAACCAGTTGGTACCGCACGTGATCGGCCGCAGCTTCACGGACGCTGCCCGCGCGCTGGCCAAGTTCAAAGTCGAACGAATTGAAACGGCCAGCGCTGCCCCAGCTGGTGAAGTGCTTGCGCAGGAACCTGCACCCGCCGCTCTCGGCCGCCCAGGGAGCACGGTCATCCTGCAGGTATCGGACGGCTCGCTTGCCGGCGCTGCGAGCACGAATCCGGTCACGACGCCCGCCACTGCGGCTGCGGCCTCGTCCGCGCCGACGCCCGCAACGAGCCTTGCGCCCGCATCGACGGCCGTCCCTTTGCCGCCTCAAGAGCCAATCGATCCGCCCGGAGCACGCGCTCAATTTCCGACCGGATTCTGCGGCCATCGCTGCGCTCATCTTCGGCGCTGGCGTTTCGCTCGGGCTGTTGTCCGGCGCACTCTTGATGCGTCAGCGGCTGCTACGCGGCCAGCGGGCCGTTGGCGAAAACGCGCCGCCGCCCACGCTTCCTCAACGTCAGCAGCCCGTCGATCAGCGGCCGGCCGAATCCGACGCCTGCGGCCTCTCAGAGACCGACGCCTCGTCTGAAATCCGAATCGCTGCGCAGCTCGTTCCCGCCGCAACAACGATCGTGCTGGCGCCTCTTCCGGACGCCGAGGGGATCTCAATCGAGCATTCGAGCGACTACCAGGCATGTGAGCAGGTCAAGCTGCACGCGCCGATCGAGGTCAGCGGCGATGACGTCGAGAGGGCGCTGTTCGAACAGAGCAAGGACGAATCCGCCGTTGCGCAAGTCTTCGAGCGACTACGCGGCGCCGCCGCTGAACGCGCGGCAGACGAGCTGAACCGCGCGCTCGACGTTGACATTCTCGACGTGCTCGCACAAGGGTGGATACAGGTGCCCGCGATGCACAGAGCGGTCCAGCTGAGTGCGCTGACACGAGGGCCATCGGTGCGCGTCAATGTCGAGCGGCACAACATCGCATCAACCTCGCGCATTGTGCTTGACACTCGTGTGGCGGGGAGCTCGCTGCCGCCGTTGGAGCTGGCGCTCGAGATCGTTGTAGACGTTCAAAGCGCGACCCTTGCCGCGCGTAATGGCCGGATCGATCTGGTCGCGCTCGGTGAGGCCACCGTCCTCGCGCGGCTCACGTACAAGAGCGTGCTGGTGAAGGAACATGCGACGGAAATCTCAGGCACACCGCCCGACCAGGTCGAGCAGCAGCCGCCCGCACTCAAGCGACCGGCGACCGTCGACTTCCCGATTTGAGCCGGCGGCTCTTGGCCGCACCGCATCAGCCTGCCGGACGATCGGTCATACGTCGGTCCAACTCCTTCGCGACTCAGCAGGGCGGAAGCTTGACGAGCGCTACTGGCGCCAGCCACTATCGCTGTGCCCCACGAGCGAGGAGGCTCCCATGACTTCAGCGAAGCGCAGTTTTATCGTTGCCGCCGTCGTTGCTGCGATAGCCGGTGGCGCCGTCATCGCACAACAATCCGCTGCTTCGAGAGGAAGCCACGACTGGGCATCGCGAGTGCCGGCCGGCAAGCACCACACGCTGGCCGCGACGCTCGACACCGTGCAGTGGGGCTGGCTCGATCCCCAGGAGAAACCCAAGCTCACCGTCAATTCGGGCGACACGATCTCGATCGAGACGATGATGCACTCGCACGACAAGATTCAGCCGGGCATCACGATGGAGCAGGTCGTGGAGCTGCGCAAGGCGAACCCCGGCGGCGGACCGCACTCGGTGACGGGACCGATCTTCGTGAACGGCGCCGAGCCGGGCGACGTGCTCGAGATCCGCATCCTCAGGATCGAGCCGAAGCCCTTCGCGGTCAACTTCAACCTGCCGGGCAAGGACTTCCCGACGATCGGTGCACTCGCCTCCGAGATGCCCGACGGCTTCATCAAGTTCTTCACGCTGGATCTGCAAAAGCGCACTGCCGAGTTCAAGCCCGGTATCACGCTCGACTTGCAGCCGTTCCCTGGCACGTTTGCCGTCGGCATCGACCCGAACGATCCGTCGCCGCGCAAAGGCGGCGTGAAGGACGACCCGATGGCACCGGTGTCGACGCTGCGTCCGTGGAAGAACGGCTCGAACATGGACATCAACGAGCTGCAGGAAGGCACCACGATCTTCATTCCGGTGTTCCTGAAAGGCGGGCTCATCTGGACCGGCGACTCGCATTGCCGCCAGGGCAACGGCGAGGTCAACCTGACCGCGCTCGAGTGCTCTTACAAGGAGATCCGCATCCAGCCGATCGTCCGCAAGGACATGAAGATCGAGTGGCCGTTCATCGAAA
This sequence comes from uncultured beta proteobacterium, assembly GCA_963707445.1. Taxonomy (GTDB): domain Bacteria; phylum Pseudomonadota; class Gammaproteobacteria; order Burkholderiales; family Burkholderiaceae_F; genus JALORV01. The sequence continues at coordinate 8,742 of CAVPPW010000036.1, forward strand.
CGCGCACGCACTGGATCAGCGTGGGTCTGCGACGAGGATCTGAACGTCGCGATGGTCAACGCGACACGTGAGGCGGTGGACTGGCTCGCGAATCAGAAGATGGTGCCGATGACCCGCTACGAGGCGTACGCGCTGGTGTCGATGGTGGCCGACTGCCGCGTGTCGCAGGTCGTGGACGTGCGCAAGGGCGTGCACTGCATGATCCCGAAGTCGATCTTCACGGACCAGAAAGCTCGTAGTGCTGCGGACGTTGATCCTGGCGCTCGCTCTTGCGACGGCGCCGGGACACGTCCTCGCGCAGCAGAAGCTGCGCGTCGTCACGACGTCGGCGGATCTCAAGTCACTCGTCGAGGCGGTCGGCGGCGCCCGCGTCGACGTCGAGAGCCTCGCTGCGCCGGAGCAGGACCCGCACGCCATCGAAGTGAAGCCGGCGCAGCTCGCACGCGTCGCGCAGCGCAGCGCTGCTGATCCGCGTCGGCCTCGACCACGAGCCATGGCTCGCAAAGTTGCGGCTGCCCGAGAGCTTGATGGTCGTCGACGCCTCGCGCGGTGTGCGTCTGATCCAGACGCACACGCCGCGCTTGCGGGTCGAGCGCCACGCACATGTCCATGCCTACGGCAACACGCATTACTGGCTCGATCCCGACGAATGCCGTTCCGATCACTGGCGCGATACGCGACGCGCTCGCCAAGCTGAGCCCGCAGGATGCGCAATTCTTCGATACAAACAGGGCTGCCTTTGTCGATGCGCTGACGAAGAAGACCGTGGACTGGAAGAAAGCCCTCGCGCCTTTTCGCGGCGCGAAGATCGTGGTCGTTCACGACAGCTGGTCGTATCTTCGCAGAGTACTTCGGGCTGCAGATCGTCGCAGCCGCCGAGCCGAATCCGGCTGTTCCGCCTTCGCCGGCCGAGCTCGCCGCGCTGTTTCAGCGCATGCGCGAGAGCGGCGTGAAGATTCTGATCGCAGACCCGCACTCCAATCCGTCGCTCGTGCGCCAGATCGCCACCAAAGGCGGTGCCCATGCCGTGACGCTGTCTCCTTCGGGACACGACTACATCCATCTCTTCGACGATAACGTCGCGAGACTTGTCGAGGCGCTGAAGCAGGCCGGGCCGTGACGGAGCTGCTGTTCTGGCCTCTCGTCGCCGGGCTCGTGCTCACGCTGATCCACGCCTGGTTCGGACTGCACGTGCTCGCGCGAGGTGTCGTGTTCGTCGATCTCTCGCTCGCGCAGGTGGCAGCGCTCGGCCTCACCGTTGCGATCCTCGCCGGCCACGGCGTGCAGAGCGAGGCCGCCTACTGGTACGCGCTCGCGTTCGCGCTCGGCGGAGCAGTGCTCTTTGCGCTCGCGCGCGGCTATGAAAGCACGCATCCAGCAGGAAGCGATCATCGGCATCGTCTACGCGGTGTCCGCTTCGCTCGGTGTGATCGCACTCGACCGCGCACCGCAAGGCGCCGAGCACATCAAGCAGCTCCTGATCGGCTCCATTCTCACCGTCACCCCGCAGGAAGTTGCTGCACTCGCGGCGCTGTACTTCTGCATCGGCGTCGCGCACTTTGCTGTTCGCCGCGCGCTCGTCGATGTGTCGTTCGATCCGCAGCAGGCCGCTGCGCACGGCCGGCGCTTGTTCGTGTGGGATGTCGTCTTCTACGGCTCTTTCGCTCTCGTCGTGACGTCGTCGGTGCGCGTCGCGGGCGTGCTGCTCGTCTTCGCCTATCTGATCGTTCCTGCTGCGCTCGCCGGACTGTTTGCCCCCGGCCTGCTGCGCCGACTGCTGCTCGCCTGGGCACTCGGCGTTGCGCTCACCGCCGCTGGGCTCTACGCCTCGTGGATATGGGACTTGCCGACCGGTCCGGCAATCGTCAGCGCTTTCGGGGTCGCGATGGCGCTGGTCGGCTTAGCTTTTGCGTTCAAGAGATTTTCTTTTCGCACGTTGGGCAAGTTGATGCTGGCAGCGATAGCCGTGGCGGGCTTGCTGCTTCTCGCGTTCCCAAGAATGGATCAGCCGTGGCTTGACGCTGTCGAGAGCGTCGCGCCGCCGATCCAGACTGCTTTTCTGACGGAGTTCGAGCGTGCAACGCGCACGGAGATGCTCGAATCGATCGAGCGCGGCAAGACCGAGCTCACGCGGCTGCGCGAGCTTGAACAGAATGTGCGCTGGGGCAAAGAGCAGCTGGATCCGGAGAAAGTCGAACGCCTGCGCCAGTACTTGGCTGGCCGCGGCGAAATCTCTGCAGGCGAGCAGCTAGTCTTACGTCATCTGCGCGATAAGGCACGAGATCAGCAGCGGCTAATGCTCGGCCTTCCGCTCTTGCTTATCGGAGCTATTGGCTTTTATTTCCTATGGGCGAAGTCACCCATGCAAACAAAGCAGCGGCGTCCGGAGGACTGAAACAGTTAACGCCAAAGCTCAGGGGCCTCGGCAAGATCTTCCTCCGCTGGATCGATGTCGATTTCCCGTTCAAATAGGTCAATCGCCGTGCGACCAACATGGCCGGTGTCGAAGTACGCGTATGCACCGACCCCAAGAGCACCCACCACGGGAACCCACCTTGCCACGCCCCTTCCAATGGCGCGTTGCGTAATACGGATCCCGACCCTGTTCGCAATTCCTTGCAGCGCCCGGACAGAGGTGCGTCGAACAAGAAGGCGTTCTCCGACGCGAACAACAAGATCCCGCACGGCTTGGGCCGCCGTATGCCGGAAGAGGCAGTAAAGCATCTGCTCGCGGGTGAGATAGGCCTTTTTCCCATAGCTGGAAGCAATATCGGCGACCATTTGAGCTTGCAGCTTCCAGACAGCAACTAGTTCGGGAAGAATCGTCAGCCAGCCAAGCGGACCAGGCGGAAGTGCAAGACTTCCCGCAATGAGAGCCGCCTTCGTAGCAGTAGCGCTTGTGATTTCGCGGGCGCGAGTGGCGGCATCTGCGCTCGTGCGTTCCTCACTATTCGGCACGCGCCCAATGGAGTCCAGAATCGCTGCGGCGATCTTGAGGCCCGGTTCCCGGAGCGAACGCGTCGTTGTGATTGCTCTCTCTGGCATTCCGACTACAACCTAAGAAGAGCCCAACGCACAGCCATGCCGCGCCCGCAGGGCGGGGGAATCAGCAACCAGTTATGTTGCATTCTCTTCGAGCGTGGATCTGCGATTAGCGACTCGCACGAACACCACAACGCAGCAAATGAACGCAAGAGGGAAGAAGACGTAGGAAGCGCGGGACCGCCTGAAAGAGATCCTTGAAAGCTGTTGCCGTGTACACGCGTACCAAACCTCACGCGAACGGATAGCCTGAATCCGCGCTTTTCCCTCCATCAAGATCGCAGCAGCATCTCGGTCGTTTGGGGCATTCACTTCGCACGCGGCAGCGTACCCCGATCTAGCTAGCTGAAGGCGTGCCAAATGCACAGAGCGCAAACGGTCGGACTCCGGACGTCACTCGCTGGCAGCGTCGGCAATCTCCTCGAGTGGTACGACTTCGCTGTCTTCGGCTACTTCGCACCGTTCATCAGCACGCAGTTCTTTCCCGCCGACGACCCGGTCGCGGGACTCATCAACACGTTCGGCGTTTTCGCCGCCGGGTATCTCATGCGGCCCATCGGAGGCGTGCTCTTCGGGCAGATCGGCGATCGTCTGGGGCGCGCACGCGCCCTCCGCCTGTCCGTCTTCGTCATGGCCGTGCCCACCACGCTCATCGCTTTTCTCCCCACTCACGCTCAGGTCGGGGTCCTCGCTCCGGCGCTCCTCGTAGTGCTGCGGCTCGCGCAAGGACTGTCCGTCGGCGGTGAATTCATTGGTTCGTGCTGCTACCTCGTCGAGGCCGCCCCGGCCGATCGACGCGGATTGTTCGGCAGCTGGTCGGTGTTCGGCACCGTCGGAGGCATGTTGCTCGGCTCGGCGGTGGCGACGCTAATGCACGGCCTGCTCTCTCCGGAGCAGATGCACACGTGGGGCTGGCGACTGCCGTTCCTCGGTGGTGTACTCGTCGGCATCGTCGGCTGGTGGATGCGGCGTGGCGTCGGGGAGACGCCGGAGTTCGTTCGATTGCAGGGCGCCGGGCGCATCGAAGCGCGCCCGGTCTCCAGGCGCTGCGAGAGATGCCGTTGCGGGTACTGCAGGTTGCCGGCATGGTCCTGCTTTTCGGCGCCGGGATTTACACGCTCTTCGTTTGGATGCCGACCTACCTCACGCATTTCGTCAAGCCGCCGGTACCCCATGCCCTGCTCATCAACACGCTCTGCATGGTCATCCTGATCGCGGGGATGCCGGTCGCAGGGCTGCTCGCCGATCGATTCGGCTACAAGAGCGTTCTTCTCGCGGCAACTTTCGTGACCGGCGTCTTGGTTTACCCGCTCTTCCTCTGGATCGACTCCGGTACGGTCATCGCGACCAGCGTGGCGCTGACGATCTTCGCCCTCACCAACGCCGGCATTCAGGGGGCGATGCCGGTTGCCATGGCGGACATGTTCCCGGCGCGCTTGCGTTTCAGCGCCATGGCCATCGGGTACAACATCACGCTGGCGCTCGTCGGTGGCACCGCACCCTTGGTCGCCACCTGGCTCATCAAGACCACGGGTCAGCTCGCCGCTCCAGCCTGGTATCTGGTCGTGATCGCTGCGGTTACCTTCATCGTCACTCTGACCGTCCAGCCTCATCCGGAGAATCGACTCCGGTCCGAGAAGCTCGCGGCAGACGCGAGCGCGACCTGATGAATCGTCAGTCGCAGCTACTGGCCGAAATGAGGCTACCTGTCAGTAGTACAGCCCGAGTTGGACATCAGCTTGCGCCAGCCAGCCGTGCCGAGGCGGCGCAACGTTTCGATGTTTCGTTCGTAAATGGTCTCCGCGTCAGGAGAGGCAGCCACGGCGCGGGCAATGCTGTCTTCGCGCAGTAGGTGAAGCATCGGGTAAGGCGAACGATTGCTGAGGTTGTCGACGTCATCGGGGGCCGTGCCTTCGAAGCGGTAGTCTGGGTGGAAGCTGGCCACCTGCAGGACGCCGCCGAGACCCTGTTCTTCGATAGCGGCGTCAGCCACGTCGAGGAAATCGTTGTAGTCCAAGAAGTCATTCAGCGCGTGCGGGTGAATCAGCAGCGTCGTGTCCACTGCTTCCGGTTCGGCCGCGGCCAGGAACTGCAGTTCACGCACAAGGTCTTCGAGCAGGTCCTGTGCGTCCCGCGCCGGGCTTTCGACCCAGCGGATCTGCCGTTTCACGTGCACGGCTCTCGCAAACGGGCACAGATTCAGGCCGATGACGGCTTGTTCTAGCCAGTGTTGTGTAGCGGCGATTGCGGTCATGTGACGGCCGAGGGGCTCTACCCAGGTCCCTGCATGGCATTCCAGACAACCGCACCGACAATGCTCCAGGCTCCGTTTGCCTGCGAGATGTTTTCATTCACCAGTTCGGGCACGCTGGACTGCGACACATTGCCCGTCTCATTGAACTGGAAACTTGCGATTGGCGTCGCCTCAGTTGCTCCGGTCGAATCCATTCGCCGGCACTCGACGTCCGCGTACGGTGAGTCGCCGGCGCCCAGGATGAGAACGAACTCGACGCGCGACCCACCGTGCACAATGACAATCCGGTCGGCAGTGGGGTCCTGGGCAACTCGCAGCCCACGAAGAAGCGGTCGTCCGTCGCCTGCTTGCTCGGCCAACTTGGCGAATGAGCGGAATACGCTGCGCTTTACCGACGACGTCCCGCTCGCTTCGGGTTCGACTTTTTTCTTCGCCGCTTTCTTCACGTGATATCTCTTCCGTTTCCTCTTTAGTTCCGAAGTCCGCTATGAGGCGATTCTTGCCGACACTGTCGTAGTCAGCAGTTGGCCGCCTGCGACTACAGCGCCGTCGTCGCGTCCGCTTTGAGGCAATCTAACCGTTTTGGCGGAATGAGCGCAACTGGCCGTGCAGTCTTGTCGAGTGGGCAGCTGGCCCGCAGCCCTTCAATGGCGCGCGTAAGCTAGTACAGCGTCGAGCGCGCGCGGGACGCAACGCAGGTCAAGTGCGTTTGTCAGCAATGCGCCGTAGCGAATCTTGCGCCGGGCCCGCGTGCCCATGAACCGTCGCAGCTGGGCATGGCCCTCCCTTGCACGCTGAGCGGGTTGGTCCTGAAAGCGGCGAAAAGACTCGAGGTCGCCTTGAACAGCAAGCAGCCGCTCGACCGCGGGGACGCCAAGCGCGCGGATCAGTTCGTCTTCGAGGTCCGCGTCGCACACGAAAAATCCAAGCGCCTCCGCGCCCGCGCGACTGAGGTTCGTTCCAAGCCCCACGCGCTCGAGAGCGCGCCAAAGGTGCTGTTCCTCGTTTGCGTCGACCAGTCCCGCCAGCCGCACTCCTAGCCCTGGCGGGCCCAATGCATCCAGGAACTTGCCGGTGTTCGTCGCGCCGCCGACGGGAAGGATGACGATCCGCTCGGCCGCGAGGTTCAAGCCGCGCCGATGTGCGAGTGCCTCAAGGGCCGCTTGATCGCTCCAGCCCTCCACGAGGATCGCCACGATCGCACCGCTGCGCACAACCATCTTGCAGGCCGCTTCTGTGGTCAGCGGTGGCCGGGGACCAAAGGCTTCATCGATCGTGGGCATCGAGCGGGTCAATGCAATGACGCGGTGAAGGCTTCTGCTCTCTGGCTAATCAGCAACCTTGTGCCAAAGGCCGCATATGGCCGAGTGAAGACTACCCGCCTGCAACTGCGCGGCGAGTCCAGCGGGCGTTTGGCTTCTGCGGAAGTGGGGCAAAATCTAGGTCACCAGTTTGGCGCGAGGTACCCTTTCAATGGCACCCATTTGGCATCGTCGCCCCACGCTCGCCGATCTTCAAGCCATGGCCTCCGGCACAGCGATCGCGCATGTCGGTATCGAGTTCATGGAGGTAGGCGACGACTGGCTAACCGCCCGAATGCCCGTCGATCAGCGAACCATCCAGCCGTATGGTCTGTTGCATGGCGGAGCATCCGTGCTGCTCGCCGAGACGCTGGGGAGTGCCGCTGCGCACCACTGCGTGGACGATCAGACTTTTCTAACCGTTGGGATTGCGATCAACGCGAACCACGTCCGCGGGGTCCGGGAGGGGTGGGTTCATGGAACCGCTCGGCCACTTCACCTCGGTCGAACCACACAGCTCTGGGAGATCCGAGTCGCCGATGATTCCGCTCGGCTCGTCTGTTCATCCAGTCTGACGATCGGAGTTGTGCCTCGACAGGCTGTCCGCTGACGGCGATAGCTGAACCGATCTTGCACGTTGTGGTCCGGGGACTGACGATCCGCTTCGCATTGAACGAGACGGAGGCACTAAGGCCGGACCTGCTCCCTCATTCCGGAATCTGAGTTCCGTCAACCACTCCCGTGGGGAACTCGATTTGCCACGGCTGTCTTATCTGAGGGGTCGCGGTCACTGAACTCGGCTTCTCCGCCGAGTGACCCGCCCGCGATCGGCCTGGCCGGTTGGATGCTTCGGCCCGTACTCTGCCTGCTTCAAACGCGCCGCATGCTCCGACCTGCCAATCGTTGGCTGGCCAGCGCGGCGGCGCAATGAATGGGACGCGCCGTTGCCTGATCGAACCGAACCGACCTCAACCTCAGGCGCGCACGCAATCGCGGCTATTGATACCGAGCGCGTCTCGACTCGCGATTTCCTGCAGATCTTCACGGCGGTGATGTTGCCGATGTTCGTGGCCGCGATCGACCAGACACTGCTCGCGACTGCGACGCCGGCGATCGCGAAAGAATTCGGCGAACTGCGCGACACGACATGGATCGCGCTCGGATACTTGATAGCCGGAACGATCACCATTCCGCTCTACGGTCGCCTCGGTGACCGCATCGGTCGCAAACGGGTCCTCCTTGCGTGCCATTAGCCTGTTCGCCATGGGCTCAGTCGCGTGCGGCCTCGCTGACTCGATGCTGCTTCTGTCGGTGTCCCGGGTGCTGCAGGGTCTCGGCGGCGGAGGACTGATGGTGACGTCGCAGGCGCTGATCGGTGAACTGGTGCCGCCGCGCGAGCGACCCCGATTCCAGGGCTACTTCGCCGCAAACTTCACGTTGGCGAGCCTGGCCGGGCCGATCGTCGGCGGCTACGTCGTTGCGCATGCCAGCTGGCGCTGGCTGTTCCTCGTGAACATCCCGCTGATGGCACTGGCGCTGTGGCGTGTCGGACGGCTGCCTTCCCACAGAGGGCACGGTGCGGTAGCGGGGCAGCCGACGGACGTCCCCGGCGCCCTGATGTTTGCGGCGGCAGCGGCCATCACGCTGGTCTGGGTCACCTTCGCCGGACACCGGTTCCCGTGGTTCTCTACGCAAAGTGGCCTGCTCATCACTGGTGCAGGCTTGCTATGGGCGCTGCTCGCGCGCACGGAGCGGCGTGCTGCATCACCGTTTCTGCCGATTGAACTTATGCGCGATCGAGGCATCGCGTGGATGGCGGCGACGGTGGTGCTTTTTGCCAGCTGTTTCTTTGCGACCGTGTTCTTCCTGCCGATCTATCTGCAGCTCGGTGCCGGCGTCGCCGCAAGCCATTCGGGCCTGCTGCTGCTGCCGTTGACGCTCGGCATGGTAACCGGGTCAACGACGACGGGCCGCATTGTCGCGAGAACCGGGCGGCCGACGCCGATGCCACGTATCGGCTTGACGCTGTCAGCCTGCATGCTGCTGCTGCTCGGTGTGCTGGCTCCTGCGCCGTGGACCATCGCAGCTTGCGGATTCGTCTGTGGGATGGGATTCGGCACGGTGATGCCGACAGCACAGCTCACCATCCAGACGCTTGCCGGCCGCCAGCGACTTGGCGCTGCTGCCGCCATCGTCTCACTGTCGCGCAGCCTTGGTGCCGTCTTGGGAACCGCGGTCTTCGGCGCGCTCGTATTCGGCTTGCTACAGAGGCATCGACCTCAGTGAAAGCGCGCGCACCGGCCACGCTGCAATGGTTCTTCACGCCTTCCAGGTCGGCTTCATCGCCACCGCCGGCGTTGCGCTGGCCGGGGCTGCTTGCGCTTTCCGGCTGCCGCGTTTTCGCCTGTGAGCCGCGTTGGCGCCGTGGTGGAGTGTGCCATAGGTCCGCTTTCAAGGGAACTGGTCGTCGATGGGTGTTGGTCGGTTGTAACTGCGCGGACCCGTTTAGAGCTCGCGCAAGGTCGATGAATCCGCTTTCCTAGCTAACGAGCGCGACCAGCCGGCTCGCGATAGAGACCCACGCGTCGCTCTGAGCGAGGGCGATTCGCGCCGGCACGGCGGCGATCACCAGCGCCGCGCCCCAGCCGAACGCCGGATGCAGTCGGCGATGCCGGACGGTATCAATCGCCACGACGAGGAGCACGCAGGCGATCGTTATCCCAAAGAACGCGGGCAAGCCAACCTGCTTAAGAGCGTCGATCGGCAGCCGCGCCACGGCCGGCGTCAGCATGCTCACCGTGGCGAGCAGCATCAGCCGCTTGTGCGTGGCGCTCTTGCGTCGCTTGGCCACCGCGGTCCCAACCAGGATCGAAAACACAAGAAGATCGACCAGCGGGATCGCCAGAAACATCAACGGCGTCACCTGCGGCGCGGGCGAAAATCCACGTCGCCCGGCATCCAGCGCGGCCGCCGTGCCGATGACGACCACCAGAACCGCAACGCCGACGCCGGCAACCCCGAGCCGGCGGTGCAGATCGGTACGACCGACCTCGACGAGCGCGATCTGCACGATCAGGAGCGCCACCCAGGTCGACATCACAAGGCCGTGCACGAGCAGCAGGTTCGATAGTGGCGGTGTGCTGAACAAACCCTTGAGGTAGAACGTCGGTGCAAAGCCCGCAAAGACGATGACCAGGACGAGAACCGAGCCAACGACAAACAGCGCCCGGTCGGGGCGCGCGGCGCGCGGCGGTGACGATGCGATCACGGGTGTGGCAGACACGGCGGTTTCGTCTCGAAGATGCGGCGGCCGCGATCTTTGCATCCGCGGGGTCGCGCGTCCAGCCGTGAATTGGTCGGCGTGAACTAGTCCGCTTTCAGCGAATTCGTTCCCCAATCTGTGACGTCCGTCACTGGCCGATTGTTGGGATCGTCGTTCCTGACATCGCGAAGCGGCTCTCAGCAATGGTCGCCGCCGCGTCAACTCGTTTGTTCATGCGATTACCACACCACCGCCCTATCACCTACGTCACGCCACATCTTGTGCTTCGGCGTGACAACGAACGCTTCGTAGAATTCGGCGAAATTCGATACCGGCCCGAGCACTCGGTACTTAGGTGGCGAGTGAAAGTCGCTCAGCAGGAGTCTGCGTGTCCGCTCGTCTCGCATCTGATCCATCCAGGCAAGTGAATAGCCGAGGAAGAACCGCTGCAGCGGCGTCTGGCCGGCAATCTTCACGTTGCTCTTGTACTGTTCGGTCTTCTTGAACGCATCGAGCGCGATCGCCAGACCGCCGAGGTCTGCGATGTTCTCGCCCAGCGACGCCTTGCCGTTGATGTGTAATCCCGCCACCGGCTCGTACGCGTCGAACTGCTTGATCACGACCGCGGCCTTGCGGTCAAACGCCGCTGCGTCTTCGGGGGTCCACCAGTCAGCGAGATTGCCGCGAGCGTCGAACTTGCGCCCTTGGTCGTCGAACCCGTGCGTGATTTCGTGGCCGATGGTCGATGCGCCGGCATAGGCGTATACGACCGCATCGTCGATGTCCTCGTCGGCCACGCCCGGTATAGCGAAGACGGCCGCGGGAAGTACGATCTCGTTGTTCGACTCGTTATAGTAGGCGTTGTATGTCTGCGGCGTCATGCGCCACTCGGTCCGATCGACCGGCTTTCCAAAGCGCTCGACCGACACCTGAAAGTACCAGCGCGAGATGTTCATCATGTTCTCGCAGTAGGACGCCCGGCCGATCACCAGTGCCGAATGATCGCGCCAGCGATCCGGATACCCGATCTTTGCGATGACCGCACCGAGTTTGGCGAGCGCTTTCTCCTTGGTCGTGTCGGTCATCCAGGACAGCTTCTCGATGCGCTCACGATAGGCATCCGTGATCGCCCGCGTCATGTCTGAATAACGCCGCTTGGATTGCTCGGGAAAATTCTCCGCAACAAAGGGGCGCGCAACGATCATCCCAATGCTTTCGGGCACCGCACCGAAGCCCGCTTCTGTGTCGATGACACGCTTCCAGCGCGGCCTCTGCGCCTTCTGTCCCGACAACACCCGCTTGTAGAAATCGAAGTGAGCGTCGTCGAAGTCCGGGCTTAGGAACTCCGCATACGCGGAGACCAGCCGTAGGCGCAGGTAGTCCTTGAGCACTGAGATGGGCGTCTGCCGCAGGAGGCGATCGAGTGCGCTAAAAAACTCTGGTTGCCCCACCACCACGTATTCGGGGCGCAAGTTCCAAGCGGCAAGCCGTTCGGTCCAGTTCACTGACGGCGTGTGCTCGCGCGTGAAATCCGTGGGCGCGATCCGCTGGTAGTTCCGCAAAGGGTCGCGCAGGTCTTCGAGCTTGCGTGACGCCTTGGCCAGCGCGGTCTCGAAGCGCATCACGCCTGCTGCGCCTGCATTCGCGTCCGCCTCCTTGCGGCCGAGAAGCCGCAGCATGCTCGCGAGATGCCTGACGTAAGCGTTGCGAATCTGGCGGAAATTCTTGTCGCTGTTGAAGTAGAAATCGCGGTCGGGAAGCCCGAGGCCGCCCTGAGACGCGTAGATCGAAAAGACGTCGCTCTGCTTGAAATCCTGTTCGATGCTCAAAGAAAAGAAGGCATCGGCGCCCAGCGCTTGCATCATGAAGCCGACGTCGAGCACCTGCGCCAGGTTCTTGGCGGCGTCAATTTGCGCGAGCTCGCGCCGCAGCGGCGTGATTCCCAGTTCGCGCGCCTTCTCCACGTCCATCGCCGTGTGCCAGAAATCGCCGATCTTCTGGGCGTCGCTGCCTGCAGGCGACTGCGCTGTGGCGCTTCGTTCGTGGATGGAGCGCAGTGTCGTGTAGAGCTGTTCACGCACGACCGCGCCTACGCCCCACGTCGATTCGGTCGGCGGAATCGGATTGCGCTTGAACCAACTACCGTTGCCGTACTGAAAGAAGTCGTCACCCGGATGGACTGAGGTATCGATGTTCGCCGTGAGAAAGTCGGGCTTATCGGAAGCGAAGAGAGGCGGCGCAACGACGAGCAGCGCAGCGACAGCAATGGTCGCAGGCCAGCGCGGGATATTGGTGAGCATGCCGTCGGAATCTCGGGGTTCGCGCGACGCAAATGTGCCACATCGGGTGCTCGCGACAAAGCGCGCAGTCGTCATAGAGGAACCGATCATTCAGTTCAGATGCTGCCGCTGCGCCTCGAAGCCCGCCTCGTAAAGCGGCGACATCAGCGGATGCGGAACACTTCGTGTGCAGTTGACGCACCGAACCCTGCAACGATTCCTCCACCAATTACGTGGATCCCGTCACCCACGGTAACGGCGCCCATGCCGTGGCGCGGTGTGGGCATGTCCGCCACGCGCCGCCAGCTGCGCTTCACGGGATCGTATTCCTCCGTGTGCGGAAACACGCCCGGTATTTCGCCGCCGAACACGTAGAGTTTTCCGTTCAACGCGGCGGCGGCCAGTCCGCCGCGTGCGGTCGGCATGTCCGGTAAGCGCTCCCAGGTGTTGGTGGCGGGTGCATAGGCTTCGAGTGCCGGAGTATTCGAAGGCGCGCGGCCACCGACTACGTAGATGCGGTCGCCAATCGCCGCGGCGGCGAGGTGTTCGCGTGCGGTGGGCATGGGAGCGAGCGCAGCCCATGTGTTCGTAGCGGGGTCGTACGCTTCATTGGTCGTGGCGGCCGCACCGTTGCGCACACCACCAATCGCGTAGATCTTTCCGCTGTGCTCCACCACCACGAGTGCACCAGTCGGTGCCAGCATCGGCTGCCTTGTGGTCCACTGTTGCGTCGCTGGATTGAAGACAAACACAGTGGCAGTGGCCGCACCACTTGCGGCGTAGCCGCCAATCACGTACACGATGCCGGTTGCGGCGGTCGCACCCGGATGATGGCGCGCTTCGATCAGTGCGGGACCCGTGGACCAGCGGTCGGTCGTGACATCGTAAATCTCCAGAACTGTGGATGCCTGACCGCCGGAATTGAAGCCGCCGGGTGTGTAGATCCGGTTGGCCACAACGGCGGAAGCCATTTCCTGGCGCGCCGTGGGCAGCGCCGCGCGCGAGAGCCATTCTCCGGCTGATGTAGCCGCGGGTGCCGGGTCATTGCCATTGCTGCCGCCACAGGCGCCGATCAGAACGATCGCACATGCGGCAATCCCGATCTGTTTCATTCGCGCGTCTCCCGTTCTCCTCGTGACATCAGTTCGCGGAGCGGGACCGCGCGACGCCTTTGCATTACTCGCCTTTGCGCTTGACCTTGGCGGTTACGACCGCAACTGGCCGCACGCGGAGGCGCTAGGCATCGATCACTTCTTCGCGCGCTCAGCTTCTGCGCCAGAGGAGATCTCGTCGAGCTTGGCCTTGGTATCTGGGTCCGCTGTTTTCGCGCGTTCTTTCACTATGGACAGGACTCTCTCATGCTGTCTGGCGTTGGCGGAAACCGACCGCTGAGCAGCGCCCCCGATCAGCATCGCGTTCGCGTCGCCCCGCCGGTCGGCAAGTTTCATCTGATCGATGATCCGAAGTACCGGCACTTCCGAACCCGACGCGAAAAAGCAGCCCCATAGGAAATCCAGAGCCGCCGGGCTATCGATGGGCATGGACTCGATGGATGGGGGCAGCGAGCCACGAAGCACTCGCAGTGCCGTGCCTTCCTCGAAGGGGGCCATGTCTGCCATCCGTCGAAGAGCAAACATGCTCTCCCTGGAGTGCGCCATCCATAACGCTGTGTAAAGGACGAAGCGCTTCGGCAATCCCACGTAGGGCTGCACCCAGCCTTCCACACGGCCTGGATTCGCCCGGAAGACTTCCGCGAAGAAGCCTGAAAGCGCCGCCTCGGCCTGACCGCTTTCCAGAAGGCCTTTGGCCGCAAGCACGGCCAAAGCCTCGGCCACCTCGTCTGGCTTTGGCGCCAGGTAATACGACGTGACCCACGCCTCGACGTTCTGCGCAGACACGCGTTCTCTGCTGTCTGTGCCCGCAGATACCAACGTCAATGCCAGAACGAAAAGAAGTTTGCTCATTACCGATGTCTGGTCAGGGATGGGATGACCGCAATCGCCTCAACCGGAAGGACTTGGCCAATGGCAGGCTGTTGCCGCGACCGAACACTCGAAGGCGCAGCCGCTTCAACTGGAAGGTCCGCGATGCAGGAAGATTTCGATGGTGCGGATAAAGATGAAACCAAAGACGCCAAGCGCCCATGTCAGGGCAACGGCGTAGGGGCCGACGCTCGGCCTAAAGGGAATCCCCGCGACATTGAGCCAGAGGCTTAAGACGACCGCTACCGAGATCGCAAAGATGACGACGACCCACGGCGGAAACCGGCCCTCCACCGCGCGGCGGCGGCGGAACTGCGTGAGTAGCACGAAGGTGAAAATCAAAGCGGCCGCTGCGCTTGCTACAGACCAGGTGAAGGACTCGGGCATGTGAAGAAGGGTTAGGAGTGTCGGAACCAAACCCAGAGCGGTAACGAGAAGTCCGCCTTCGATATAAAGACGAACGAAACGGAGATGTCGATCAGAAAGCTCGCCTCCGAGCGCACCCCGAAGGGTGACCACCACTGCAGAAAAACCCACGAACGACAAAGAGAGGGCAGCGAGACGGAGAAGGAAGTCAGATTCTGCTGGTGTCACGTCGCGTCCTCATGGGCATCTGCGTTAACGTGTTCTACACCAAGCGGCCTTGCCGCACCAAGCAGTTCAAATATGTGTTTGGTCAGATCCAGTTGTCGCGCTGAAGCCCTTAGGCGGATCGTGCCTCCGCGGGGCCACGCTTTCAATGCGCTAGCGTGGTTCGGCCTCTGGCTTGGCGGCTCGCGCCCGCGCCCGCGGATTGAGCGTGGGCTCACCCACCTTCCGGAGCGTGTTGCGATCGGTGTGGTGAAACGGTTCTGCTTGACCCGGGATGATCAAAACGGTGTCCTGCTCGTACGACCATGTTCCGTCGGGATGGATCGAAACCGTGATGGTGTAGCTCTCTGTCCTGAAGGCGTATTCCAGGAACGGGTTGGACACGATCCCGTTGGTCTCGGAACCACGGACGGCTTGGAGGCGAAAGGTTTTTGCGTCGGCAGTAGCGCGGCCCACAGCCATCGCCGTTTGTCCGCGCGGTATCGAAAGCGTCTGGATCAGGGTCCCCGTCGCTGGCTCCCATAGCCAGTAGCCGACCTGATCGTGAAAAGTCTCGACGTCGTTGGGCTTGACGATGTGAGTGTGGTAACGCAAGCCGTAGAACAGCTGCGGGCCGTTGGTCTGTGCATCGATCGGCTGCAGTTCGATACGTTCGATGAAGGCCTGCTTTTCGGGGCCGTCAGGCTTGGGATTGACGTCGAGCCCGCGCGACCCGGTCCATATGCCGGCCATTGCCGTGAGCGGTCCGAGATTGGCGAGCGTGTCGACGTCGGGTTCGGGTTCTGTGTAGATGTCCTTGGGAAACTCTTGCATGGCTGACTCCGCGGCCCAAGGTCCAATGTAACCGTCCAAAGGTCGCGGCCGCTAGTGGCCGGCTGTTGACCCGACACCGTAGCAGCGATTTGCACAGAACCTTGACGTCCACTATCGCGCCGTGTCTGTCGCGCGCGCAGTGCGTAGCTCTTCCTCCAGAGCGGCGATCCGCTCGTGCAGCTGCCGCGCCGCCGCCTCGACTTGATCCAAAGTGAAGCGCTGCGTGATGTGCTGCGGACAATTCCAGTCGAACGCAGCCACGTCGATCAACCCAACGCGATCGACCCTGGCTCGATAGCCGGGCAGCTCGACCTGCCGTACAAGCTCCGGATCCGCCTCTGCCAGTTCGATGAATCGCAGGTGTCCGAGCAGCTTCAGGCGTTGCCGGCGCACATAGTCCATCACGATGAGCGAAGCGCGATTGTCGGTCGTCGCGTTGCCGGCACTGACGAATTGCTGGTTGCCGCGGAAGTCCGCAAAGGCGATCTGCCGCGGCGACAGCACCTTGAGAAAGCCGCGCGGGCCGCCGCGATGCTGCACATAGGGCCAGCCCGTCTCGCTGACGGTCGCCAGGTAGAAGCTGTCGGCCGCCGCAAGGAACTCTGACTCGTCCGGACCAAGCCCGCTGCCGGGCTCGGCTTTCGTCTGCATGCGCGTGTATTGCGCACGCGAGCCGTGGGACTCCTGCAGGGCCCGCACGGCGGGGGTGAAGGCGATTTCGGCGAAACCACGGCTCATGTCGGCTCCTCTTTTCAGGCAGCGCGTCGTTGCGGCGCGAGCAGCGCGACTTTCGACAACGTCGGGCGCGCTGCTAAGTCGAGCAGCAAGCCCGCAGTCTGATTGATGCTGAAGTTAGAATAAATGCCAGCCAGTGCAATTGATTACTTCATTTCTCGGAGTAGTATCGGGCGATGGACAAGTTGCGCGCGATGGAGACGTTCGTCCGCATCGTCGATCGGGGCAGCCTCACGGCCGCGGCCGACACCCTGTCCACATCGTTGCCGTCGGTTGTGCGTACGCTCGCCGCGCTCGAAGCCGAACTGGGCGTGCGTTTGCTTAACAGAACGACGCGGCGCCTGTCGCCGACTGACGAGGGTCGCGAATACTTTGAGCGCTGCAAGCGCGTGCTGGCCGATATCGACGAGGCTGACGCCGCACTTTCAGCGCGACGCGCGGTGCCCAAAGGCAGGCTGCGCATCACGGCTCCCGTGATGTTCGGGCGCCTTCGCGTCGCGCCGCTCGTCGCCGAGTTCATCCTCAAGCATCCGGCACTGCAGATCGAGCTCACGCTGCTTGACCGCATTGTTGACCTAGTGGAGGAAGGTATCGACGCGGGCATTCGCATCGCCCGACTGCCCGATTCGACACTAGTGGCAGTGCCGGTCGGGCAGACGCGTCGCGTGGTCTGCGCATCGCCGGCGTACTTGAAGCGCGCGGGAACACCAAAGACACCGCGGGAGCTGATGCAACACCGCTGCATCAGCTTCAGCGGCCTGGCCGCGGGCAACGCGTGGAGTTTCGGTGACCGCAACGCACAGATCGAGGTGCCCTCTGCGCTCGCCACCAATCAGGTCGACGCCGCTCTCGACGCCTGCCTGCGCGGAGTCGGTCCGGGCCAGTTTCTTTGCTACCAAGTGCAAGCGCTGCTCGACGCCGGCAAGCTCAAGCGTGTATTGCAGAGCTTTGAGCCCGAGTCCGTGGCGATCCAACTCGTGTATCCGCAAGCACGGCTGTTGTCGGCCAATGTCCGCGCGTTCGTGGATTGGGCGGTGCCGCGGCTGCGGGCGTCTTGAGAGAGCAAGCGGAACCAAAGCGAATGGATGGTGGGTTATCGGCAGCATCCGACGGCGCGTATCGATGACGAGCAATCGGACGGGCGACGCGTGCGCCGCAGTATGCTCAGCGCCGGTTTTTCTTCGCTTCACACGGGGACGGGTGTATGGGCGAATCGAGTGCACGGCCGGGGACCGCACTGATCACCGGCGCCTCATCAGGAATCGGAGCAGCGCTTGCCAAGCGGTTCGCGGCTGGAGGACATCGGCTCGTGCTGGTTGCGCGCTCACGCGGCAAGCTCGCCAGACTCGCAGAGTCACTGACGCGCGATTACGGAGTGAAGGTTTGGGTGCAGCCGGCCGATCTTGCGAGGCCGGACGCGGCTCGTACGTTGTCCGCCGCCTTGAAGCGCCAGCGGGTAGCGGTCGACATCCTCGTCAACAATGCAGGCGTCCTGCAGCAGGGCCGATTCACCGCGATTCCGGCGCGAAGGCATCAGGACCTGATCGACCTGAACGTTTCCGGCGTAACGGCAATGCTGGCGCACTTCCTGCCGGCGATGTGCCGACGACGGCGGGGGCGCGTGCTGAACGTCGCGTCGATCGCCGCGTTCCAGCCGGTCCCGACGCTGGCGACCTATGCGGCCACAAAGGCATTCGTGCTCTCGTTGTCCGAGTCCCTGTCCGAAGAACTCAGGGAGTTCGGGATCACCGTGACCGCGCTGTGCCCGGGCATCACTGCCACCGACATGTTGACTGCGGCAACGGGTGCCAACGCAAGCCTGACCAAGCTGCCCGGGTTCCTCGTCGGCGATGCGGCGAAAGTGGCCGATGAGGGATACCGCGCCTGCATGCAAGGCGTCGCGATCAAGGTGCCCGGCGCGATCAACCAGGCCGTCACACTCGCTTCGCGCGCCACGCCGAAGGCGCTGGTGCGGCGGGTCGCCGGTGCGCTCGCGGGCTAGAAAGCAGTCGACGGCGCCGCAAATGAGATGTTTGCGTTTTCGTGCGGAGCACTTGATAGTTCCGAATTGATTCCACAAGAGAGGTGTTCGATGGCCAAAGGTCAGTTGCGCAGCAACAAGGAAAAGAAGAAGCCGAAGCAATCCAAGAAGCCGAGCGTTCCCACGGCGCCCTTTAACGCACCGAAGACACGCGCACCCGCCAAGTAGCGTCGGGCATGACGGCAAGCGATCCGAGCCGGCTGGACCGCGTCGTTGCCGAAGCGCGCCGCGCGGCCGATCGGCGCGCCCAGACCTATCGCGAGCAGGCGCTGAAGATCTATCCGTGGATCTGCGGTCGCTGCGCGCGGGAGTTCACGCGCGCCAACCTGCGCGAGCTCACCGTCCACCACCGCGATCACAACCACGACAACAACCCGCCGGATGGCAGCAACTGGGAACTGCTGTGCCTCTACTGCCACGACAACGAGCACCAGCGCCAGCTGGAAGCGACGGGCGGGACGCTGGCGCAAGCTGCAGGCGCTGCGGCAACCTTCTCCCCGTTTGCGGACCTGAAGGAGCGGCTAAAAGGAAAGAAGCAGGGCGGTTAAGCGCCTCGCCTCGTCATCGCAGCCTGCAACCGACGGTGAAGTGCGTATCGCTCGCGAGCGGGCTCTTGCCGCGCACGGCCGGTCAGCTGAAGAAGCTGCGCAGCTCGGCGTACGTTTCGTCGGGCACCTGTTCGGCCGGGTAGTGCCCGCAAGCGAGCATCTTGCCCCGCACGTCGAGCGCGCGCTCGCGCCAGGCCTCGATCGGCTGGTAGCTGCGGTTCACGTGGCTCTTCTCGCCCCAGAGGACGAGCATCGGCATCGCGAGCTTCGTGGCGAGGTCGGCTTCGTCGTGCACGAGGTCGATGCCGACCGCGGCGCGGTAGTCCTCGCACACCGCATGAATGTTCTCCGGCGTGCAGCAGCGGATGTACTCGGCGAGCGCCTCGGGCGTGAAGCCGCCGTCCCCACGCCCTTCTTGTCGAGCTTCTTGCGGATGTAGCGCTCGAAGCCGTAGGCCTCGATCATCTTCTCGGGGTAGTCGTAGGGCTGCGCCATGAAGAACCAGTGGTACGAATCGACCGCCCACTGCCGCTTGATGTTGTTGAGCATGTGGTGGGTGGGCACGATGTCGAGGAAAGCCACCTTCTCGACCGCGTCCGGGATGGTCGAGCGCCATGCGGTGCGCAACGCGGCCGCCGCGGTCATGTCCGCAGACCTGGAAGCGGGTCGAACCCAAGGCTGCGCATCACCGCAACCTGGTCTTCGGCCATTGCGCGGAACGAGTAACCGGCGTGGTCCTCGCCGCCCGGCGGCTTCGAGCTGTCGCCGTAGCCGCGAAGATCGGTCGCGACGACGGTGAAATCCTCGGCGAGCCGCGGCGCGATCTTGTGCCACGACACGTGCGTGAGCGGATTGCCGTGCAGCAGCAGCAGCGGCGGGCCCGAGCCCGCGTGCCGCAGGTGGATGCGCACCCCGGCGACGTCGATCGAGCGTCTGCGTGAAGCCTTCAAACACGGCGCAGCAACTTCGTCAGCTCGTTCACGTCCGGCAGATCTTCGAGACGCCAGACGAGATCGAGCACCGCCTTCGTCGTCTTGCCGTCGAGGCCGCCCCAGGCCGCGCACTGGCGGAATTTTTCCGCGAGCTCGGCGTCGGTCATCGGATTGGCCGGGCTGCCCTTGCCGAAGTCGGCCGTGCCCGCGCACGACCTTGCCGTCGTCGAGCTCGATCTCGATGATCGTGGTCATCTTGTCGAAGCCCGCGGCCTCCGCCTCGGGATGCACGCCGAAGTCCACCTTCTGGATCATCGCCTGCACGTCGGGCCGGTTGACGACCTCGTCGGTGAACTGCTCGAGCCCGCCCTGGCGCTCGAGCAGCAGGATCGCCATGCAGAACTCCATGCTGAACTTGGCCTGCAGCTCGTTCTTCGGCCGATGGTGGATGAGCGCGTTGGGCATGTTGTGGTTGGTGCCCACGGCCACGCGCTTCACGCTCGCGGGCTTGAGGTCGTGTTCGCGGATCAGATCCAGCATCACCGCCATGCCGGGATGCGTGAGCGAGCCGCTCGGATGCGGCTTGATCGACACGCCCGGGGAATGCGAAGGTCCAGGGGCTGCCGAGCTTGCCGTCGATCATCTCGGCGCTGTAGCCGCCGCCCGCGGCGCGGAAGAAGCCGCGGTCGGCCTCGAGCCCGTTCGGCGAAGCGGTGAAGCCGAGCGCCGCGATCTCGGCGGCGACGACGCCGCTTTCGGCTGCGCGGCCCGCGTGGAAGGGCTTGGTCATCGTGCCGAAGTTCTCGCGCAAGCCGCCCGCCTGGGTCGCGCCGATGCGCAAGCGCGCGCCGCGTCGCTTCGCGGTCGAGACCGAGCAGCTTCGCGGCGGCGGCTGCGGCGCCGATCGAGCCGCAGGTCGCGGTGCTGTGGAAGCCGTGCTGGTAGTGACGCGGCAGGATCGCTTCGGCCACCTTGCACTCGACTTCGACACCGACCTGATAGGCGAGCATCAGGTCGCGCGCCGCTGCGCCGATCGCGCTCGGCGAGCGCCAGCACCGGCGGCAGCGCCGGCGCCGTCGGGTGGGTGAGCAGTCCGTAGACGCGATCCTTGGCGACCGCGAGCTGCGTGTCGTCGTAATCGTCGGCGTGGATCGCGAGCCCGTTGGCGAACGCGGCGAAGCGGGCGGGCACGCGCAGGCCGGTGCCGATCACCGTGCTGCCCTGGTCGGAGCGATGCCGAGGCTCTCGAGGTATTGCGCGCGATGTGACCGCATCTCCGATGCCGCGCCGGCGAGCGCGAGGCCGATGCCGTCGAGCACCGAGCGCTTGCCCAGGTGCGCGACGTCCTTGGGAATGTCGCGCGCGATCGGCGTGTCGACGATGAAGCCGGCAGACGTAGTCGGTGCGTGCTTGTCATGGCGTGTGCTTTCGTTCCTGATGGCGGCTGCGTTGCGAGAGTCGCGCGCACAGGCGAACCGCCTGCTCGAGCGCGCCGGTGGTGGCGATGCCCTTGCCGACGATGTCGAACGCGGTGCCGTGCGCAGGCGTGGTGAAGACGGTCGCGAGGCCCCCGGTCACGGTGACGCCGCGGTTGAAGCCCTTGAGCTTGGTCGCGATCTGGCCCTGGTCGTGGTACATCGTGAGCACGCCGTCGAAGTCCTGCCCGAAAGCCTTGAGGAACACGGTGTCCGCCGGGAACGGCCCTTGGCAGGCAATGCCGCGCTCGCGCGGCCTTCGCCACCGCCGGCGCGATGATCTCGATTTCCTCGCGGCCGAAGAGCCCGCCCTCGCCGCCGTGCGGATTGAGCGCCGCCACCGCGATGCGCGGCGTCTCGAATCCCGCGCCGCGCATCGTGGCGATCGGCGAGCGTGAGTGCATCGTCGATGCGCTGCGGCGTGATCTGGTCGAGCGCGGTCCGCAGCGACACGTGCGAGGTCACGCGCGACATCCACTTGCCGTCGAGCACGTTCATCTCGCCGAAGAAGCCCTGGTGCCGCGGTCAGGTGCGCGAACATCTGGTGCTCGTCGTTGAACTTCCAGCCGCCGGCGTGCAGCGCGGCCTTGTTGAGCGGCGCGAAACAGATGCCGTCGAGGCGCCCGTCGAGCGCCAGGTCGATCATGACGCTTGAGCGTCTCGCCGGTGATGCGTCCGGAATCGGCCGAAATCGCGCCGCGGCCGATCGCGCCCGGATCGAGATTGCGCAAGTCGACGATCGGCACCTCGGGGCTCGCCCAGTCGACGTCGCCGGGTGAGCCGCACGAGCGCCACGCAACGTCGACGCCGGCGTCGCGCGCGCCCAGTTCAAGCACGCGCGCGTCGCCGACGACCAGCAGGCGGGCGGCGTCGGCCAGGCGCCGGTCGGCGAGCACGCGCGCGCATTGCTCGGGGCCGATGCCGGTGGCAGTCGCCGAGCATCAGGCCGAGCAGCGGGAGGCTTGCGCTCAAGCAAGCCTCCGGTCGGTGAAGTAGGTGATCGCGGCGACCATCGCGAAGGTGATGAGCGAGCATCGTGATGGAAAGCACCGCGATCGGCCCCCAGTCGTTGCTTTCGCGCAGGTCGAACATCGTGACCGAAATCGTCTTGGTCTGCGCGGTGAAGAGCAGGATCGTTGCCGAAAGCTCGCGGATCGAGCCGATGAAGATGAGGATCCAGGTCGCGATCACGCCGTTGCGGATCAGCGGCGCCGTGATGTCGACGAGCGCGCGCAGGCGCGTGGCGCCGAAGATGCGGCTCGCGTCCTCGAGTTCCGGGTGCACCGACTTGAGCGACGCGGCGACCTGCTGGTAGCCGACGGGAAGCTCCTTCGTGACGATAGGCGAGGAAGATGATCCACAGCGTCCCGTACAGCACGAGCGGCGGCGTGCGTGTAGCTCAGGAACAGGCCGACGGCGAGCACGATGCCGGGGATCGCCACCGGGGCGGTGGCGAGGAACGCGAGCTGGTGGTGGCCCCAGACGAGCTTGCGCAGGCTCAGGTAGCCGACCAGCGTGACGAGGATCGTTCCGGCGGTGGCGGCGGAGACGCCGAGCACGAACGTGTTGAACAGGGCCACCTTCGTCTGGCTGAACTCGAAGAAGACGAAGCGCCAGTGCTCGAGCGAGAAGTTGCCGGCGAGCGGGGCCGACCAGTTCTTCACGAACGCGGTGCGCAGGAGCACGCCGTAGGGCAGCACGATCGAGCAGCCGAGCACGACGGCGAACAGGGCCAGCGCCGGGATCTTCCACGCGCCCAGTTTGATCGTGCGCGTGCCGCCGCTCTTGCCGCCGATCACGGAGTAGCCGCGCCGGCCCATGATCATCGTCTGCGCCCGCAGCAGAACGACGGTGATCAGCAGCAGCGGCAGCGACGCGGCAGCCGCGAGCCCGAGCTGCGGCGGAAACTGGAACAGGCTCCAGATCTTGGTGGTCATCGTGTCGACGCCCGCGGGAAGCGCCAGGATCGCGGGCGTGCCGAACAGCGTCATCGACTGCAGGAAGGCGACCAGGAACCCCGCGAGCAGCGCCGGCATGACCAGGGGCAGCGTGATGAGCGAGGCCGTACGCCAGGCCGGGGCGCCCAGGATCGAGGAGGCCTCCTCGAGCTCGCTCGGAATCATGTCGAGGCTGTTGGCGACGAAGGTGAACACGTACGGAAACGTGTAGAGGGCCATGACGAAGACCATGCCCCAGGCGGAAAAGATGTTGATGAGCGACGTCGGCCTCGAACGGCTTGAGCCCGAGCAGGGCGTAGTACCACTGGTTGATCAGTCCCGCGTTCGGCCCGCCCAGCAGCACCCAGGCGAAGGCGCCCAGGAACGGCGGCGTCACGAAGGACGCAAGGATCAGCGTGCGCAGCAAGCGCTTGCCGGGCAGATCGGTGCGCGCGACGAGCCACGCCATCGGCGCGGCCGTGACCACGCAGATCGCGCCCACCGCGGCCGACGTCCACAGCGTGGTCACCAGCGGCTTCACGAACGCCGGGTCGACGAAGAGGTGGCGGTAGTGCTCGAGCGTGAAAGCCTTCGCGGCGTCGCGAAGGCTCGTCACCAGCAGCCAGAACAGCGGCAGCAGCACGAGCACCGCCAGCAGCACCACCATCGCGATGGAAAACGGGGCGGTCCAGTCGATGGACCGCCGCCGGCTGCGCGCTCGCGCGCCCGAGCGCTGCCTCCATGAGTCTGCGCTAGTTGCCGAAGATCGCCGTGTAGCGCTTCTTGATGTCGGCGATCTGCGGCAGCATACGCGGCCGGATCGTCGGGCAGCAGCTTGATGTCCTTGAGCGGCGTGCGGTCCGCGGGCTCCTTCACGTCCGGGTGCACCGAACGCTGGCCGCCCTCGTCCACGATCAGCTGCTGGATCTTCGCGGTGAAGAGGAAATTCTGCAGCACGCGCGCCGCGTTCGGGTGCGGCGCGTCGGCGAAGATCGCGGTGGGCGAATTGACGAACGGCGTGCCTTCCTTCGGATAGATGATCTTCACCGGGCTCTTCGCGTTGATCTCGATGAACATGTTGTACTCGTTGCCGTCGACCATCACGGCGCGCTCGCCGCTGGCGATGCTCTTCGGCGTTGCGGTCGTCGACTGCAACTGCTGCACGCCCTGCTTGGAGAGCTTCTCGAGGTAGTCCCAGCCCAGCACCTTGGTGATCGCGTAGGTGCCGGTGAGGCTGGTGCCGCTGTAGCTCGGATGCGATTTGGTCGAGCTTGCCTTTCCATTTCGGGTCGAGCAGATCGACGTAGCCCGCCGGAGCCTCCGCGGCAGTCACCAGGTTGGTGTTGTAGCCCATGACGCTCAGCGATGCGCGCCAGGTGGCGTAATAGCCCTCAGGATCCTTGTACTGCGCCGGGTAGCGCTTGACGTCGGGCGGCGTGTGAGCGGCAAGCCACTTCTGCTGCTTCCAGAAAATGAAGTGCGACGCGTCCGACGAATTGACGACGTCGACGTTCTTGATGTTCGACTGGTATTCCTGGTTGATCCGCTGGAAGACGCGCTCCGAGCCCGAACGCTCGACCTCGATGGCGATCTTCGGGTACGTCGGCGCGGAAGACCTTGGCAACGCCCTCCGCGACCTTCACGTCGACCGACGCGTACCAGACGACCTTGCCTTCCTTCTCCGCGGCCGCAATCATCGCCGGGGTCGTCTCCTGGCCGGCGGCCGGGATCGCGAGCGCGCCGGCGAGCAGCAGTGCGGCCGTGACGCTCGTGCGGATCATCTTCATGGCGAGTCTCCTCCTTGGTGTTGTCGTTTACCGGGCGAGGCCGCGGCAGCTCTCCGGCCGAAACCGCACCTGCACCTTCGACCCCGGCGCGAGGTCGAGCGCGGCCGGCGCGGTGATCAAAAGGTCCTGGCCGATATCGATCGACGTAGTCGCGATGGCTGCCGAGGTACGCGTGGCTGCGCACGACGCCGGGAATCCGATTGTTTCCACCGGCGGACTCTCCCGCCAGCAGCTCCAGATCGTGCATCTTCACGCAGATGCCCATCGGCTTGCCGGGCCCGGCGAACTCGCCTTGCGCAACGTCCAGCGTGTGACCGGCGACTTGCACCCGGTTGTCCGACAGGTGCGTGGCTTCGATCACGTTGCTGCCGCCGATGAAACGCGCGACGAACTTCGAATTCGGGCGGTCGTAGACATCCTGCGGCGTGCCGATCTGCTCGATGCGTCCGGCGTTCATGACCACGATGCGGTCGGCCATGGTCATCGCCTCCACCTGGTCGTGGGTGACGTAGATCGACGTGTTGCGAAACTCCTCGTGCAGGCGCCGGATCTCCAGGCGCATGTCGCCGCGCAGGTTCGCATCCAGGTTCGACAGCGGCTCGTCGAGCAGCAGGATGCCTGGATTGGGCGCCAGCGCCCGGGCAAGCGCCACGCGCTGCTGCTGGCCGCCGGAGAGCTCGGCCGGATAGCGATTGGAGAACTCGAGGAGCTTGGTTGCGCGCAGGATTGCCTCGGTGCGATCGCGCCGCTCAGCCGAAGGCATGCGCTGCATCTTGAGGCCGTAGGCGACGTTTTCCGCCACCGTCATGTGGGGCCAGACGGCGTAGCTCTGGAAGATCATCCCCATGTTGCGCCGCTCCGGCGCAACCACCGAGCCCGGCGCAGAGAAGGTCTTTCCGTCCGACCCGGATCTCACCTGCGTCGGGCTCGAAGAAACCCGCGATCATCCTGAGCGTCGTGGTCTTGCCGCATCCCGAGGGGCCGAGCAGACAGATGAACTCGCCGTGCTCGACTGCGAGGTCGATCGCGTCGACGGAAGTGACGCCCGGATAGCGCTTGGTCAGGCCGATAAGTTCGAGGTGGGGCATGGCCGCGACTCTACTGTGAATTTGCGAGATCCTCGCGCGCCTGTTGTGCCTTAAACGTTACGAAATGGGTTCTGGGGATTACCCCAGTCCAATCCGTTTTCCGGCGCCTCGACTTTCCCTCTACGACAGCCGCAGGCATCCGTGGCTCAGCTGGCCGCCGGGCGCGACAACTTCGACGCATCCGCTACAGCGCCGCCGCGATGCGTCGCAAGGCCTCACGCAGGGTTTCGTCCTTCTTCGCGAAACAGAAGCGCACCACGCGTCGATCGGCCGGCACGTCGTAAAACACCGATACCGGAATCACCGCGACACCGTACTTCACGATCATCGTCTGCGCGAACTCGGGTTCCGGCGCTGCGCTGAGCGCGGAGTAGTCGGCGAGCACGAAGTACGTGCCCTCGCATGGCAGCACGCGAAACGGCGTCGAGCGCAGCCCGTCGACCAGCAGGTCGCGCTTCGCCTGGTAGAACGCAGGCAGATCGAGGTAGGGCGCCGGAGTCTGCAGGTAAGCGGCGAATGCATGCTGCGCCGGCGTGTTGACCGCAAACACCATGAACTGGTGCACCTTGCGGATCTCCGTCGTCAGCGCGCGTGGCGCCATCGCATAACCGACCTTCCACCCGGTCGTGTGGAATGTCTTGCCGAAGCTCGAGATCACGACCGTGCGCTCGGCGAGCGCGCTCGAGCGCATCAGCGACCAATGCGGTCGGCCGTCGAACACGATGTGCTCGTAGACCTCATCGGAAATCAGCAGCAGGTCGTGGTGTGCGACGATCTCCTCGAGTGCCGACAGATCCTCGGCGCGCAGTGTCCGGCCGGTCGGGTTGTGCGGAAAGTTGAGCATCAGCAGCCGTGTGCGCGGCGTGATCGCCGCGCGCACCCGTTCCCAGTCGGGCGCATAACCGTTGGCCGCGTCGAGTGGCACAAAGCGCGGCGTGGCGCCGGCGAGAACGATCGACGGAACGTAGCTGTCGTAGGTCGGTTCGAGCACGATCACTTCGTCGCCGGGCTGCACGAGCGCCAAGACGCTCGCCATCACGGCCTGCGTCGCTCCGGCTGTAACGGTGATCTCGGACTCGGCGTCGTAACGCCGGCCGTAAAGTGCTTCGCACTTCGCGGCGAGCGCGAGCCGCAGCGCCGGCACGCCAGGCATCGGGGCGTACTGGTTGTGACCGGCGCGCACCGCCGCGTCGAGGTGCTGCTGCAGGGCCGTGTCGCAGTTGAAGTCTGGAAAGCCCTGGCCGAGATTGACGGCGCCATGCTTCAGCGCCAGTTGCGACATCACCGTGAAAATCGTCGTGCCCACGCGGGGCAGGCGCGAAGCCGGCTCGGGTGCATTCATGAAACCACAGGCAAAACAGAGAGTTAGGGCGCGCCGACTATATACTTTTCGGCTATGGCACTCACGGTCGGCAGCAACTTCGACAGCGGAGCGATCGAAATCGTCGCGACCGACAGCGCAACGGCCGAGGTGCGAATCCGCCCGGATCTGAGAGCCGACGGCAGTCGTGCCGAATTCCTGCAGTGGTTCCACTTCCGCGTCGACGGCATCGGATCCGCCGGTGCGCGCATCGATATCACCAACGCCGGCGACACCACGTACCCGGAGGGCTGGCGCAACTACCACGCGGTGGGCAGCGGAGACGGGCGCCACTGGGCGCGGCTGCCGACGCGTTACGACGGCCGGACGATGTCGATCGACCTGCCGCTGATTCCGACGATGTTTGTCGCGTACTTCGAGCCGTATTCGTGGGAACGGCACCTTGCGCTGCTGGCAGACTGCGTGGCAGGCGGCGCCCGGCGCGAGCGGCTCGGCGGCAGCCTGCAGGGGCGCGACCTCGACCGGT
Organism: uncultured beta proteobacterium; assembly: GCA_963707445.1. Taxonomy (GTDB): domain Bacteria; phylum Pseudomonadota; class Gammaproteobacteria; order Burkholderiales; family Burkholderiaceae_F; genus JALORV01. The sequence goes on from CAVPPW010000036.1 coordinate 36,656, forward strand.
TGGTCGTCGGCACAGGCGCGCGGCCAGTGTGGATCATCGCGCGCCAGCACCCTGGCGAGACGATGGCCGAATGGTTCGTCGATGGACTCCTGCAACGGCTGCTCGATCCGGCAGACGCGGTGTCGCGTGAACTGCGGCGTATGGCGACCTTTTACATCGTTCCCAACATGAATCCCGACGGCTCGGTGCTTGGCAACCTCCGGACCAACGCGGCGGGGGCGAATCTAAACCGTGAGTGGCTGCAGCCCTCCACAGGACGGAGCCCGGAAGTGCTGGCCGTCCGTGACGCGTTGCATTCGACAGGATGCGACGCGTTCTTCGATATCCACGGCGATGAAGTGCTGCCCTACGTGTTCATCGCAGGTTGTGAGATGCTGCCGGGGTTCAGCCCGCGCCAGCAGGCCGAGCAGGCGGAGTTCGCGGCGGACTTTCGTGCGGCCAATACGGACTTCCAGAGCGAGCACGGTTACTCGGCCAGCAAGTACCAGGACGACGTGCTCAAGCTCGCCTCGAAATACGTCGGACATACCTTCGGCTGCCTGTCACTGACCCTCGAAATGCCGTTCAAGGACAACGCCAACGCGCCGGACGCGCACAGCGGCTGGAGCGCCGCGCGCAGCGCCCGGCTCGGCGCGGACATGCTGGGGCCGATCGGACAGCATCTGGCGAGGTCTGCGACATGACGGCCATCGCCGGCACCAAAGTCACGCTGCGACGCGCGCGCGACACCGATCGTGCCCGCATCTACGAGTGGCATATCGGCTCCGACCTGACGGCCAACCTGATGGGCCCGCCGATGTTCCCGGACCGGCCGATTCCGTCGCCCGAGCAGTTCTCGCACTCGTATCCGCGGCACTTCTACGAGGGCACGCGTCCGTACGCGGGGCGCATGTACGTCATCACGGCGCAGGGGGAGGAGATCGGCTGCATCTCGCACGGCGCAATTGACGTGCTGAACGACGTGGTCGAACTCGACATCTGGCTCGCGGAACGGCGCGTCGCCGGACACGGTTACGGTTCGGAATCGCTGGTCGTGCTGTGCGACTGGCTGCAGGTGAACTACGGCGTCAATCGTTTCCTCGCCCGGCCCTCGCGGCGCAACGTCAAGGCGCTGCGCGCGATGCGGCGCGCTGGATTCCGCGAGACCGACCTGCCGGCACAGGAAGTCGCCGCCAAGCTCTCGCTGCCTGCGGGACACTACGCGGATGAATTGCTGCTCTTTCGAATCCTGCCGGTGCCCAGCGCTGTCTTCCGGCCCGATCCCAGCGAGACCTATGTGTTCATCGACAGCGAGTTCACCGACCTGACGGCGCCGCAGCTGATCAGCGTCGGCGCGGTCGCGACTGACTCGACTGCGTTCTATGCCGAGCTCGAGGGCTGGGACCCGGCCCGGGCGAGTCCGTTCGTGCACGACACCGTGATCCCGCTGCTCGACGGCGATGCGGTGCCGAAGGCGATGGGCGCCGAGGCGCTCACGGAGTGGCTGTTGGAGCGCGCGCGCAAGATGCCGACCACGATCATCAGCGATTCTGGCTTCGATCGCTGGGCGCTGTCGGAACTCTTCGGCAGCGAGCAGTTGCCGCCGAACGTGCAGTGGCGGCGGGTTCCGATCGCGTATGAGGCGCTCGACGAAGCCACGCAGCGCCTCAACCTCAGGCGCCATCACGCGCTCGACGACGCGCGCGCATTGCGGCACCTCGTGCTGGAAGCGACCGTGCCGGCCCCGGCCTGAAGCGTTAGCGGCAGTCGAGCACCGCGGCCCCGTTCACGCGTCCGGCGCGAAGTGCCTCGAGCGCCGCATTGGCCTCGCGCAGCGGAAACACCTCGACGCTGGCGCGCGGCGGATGACGCTGCACCAGCGCGAAAAACTCGTCGCCGTCTTCGCGTGTCAGGTTGGCAACAGAGCGCACGATGCGCTCGCCCCATAGCAGCTGGTACGGAAATGACGGAATGTCCGTCATGTGGATGCCGGCACAGACCACGACGCCGCCCTTGACCGTGGCCGCGAGCGCTACAGGCAGCAGCGCACCGACTGGCGCAAAGATCAAGGCCGCGTCGAGCGCCGCGGGTGGCGCCGAATCGGAGCCGCCTGCCCATGCGCAGCCGAGAGCGCGCGCGAAGGCCTGCCCGGCGTCGTCCTGTGGTCGGGTGAACGCGAAGATCTCGCGCCCTTGCGCGATCGCGACTTGCGCGACCAGGTGCGCCGCCGCGCCGAAGCCGTAGAGCCCAATGCGCGCGGCGTCGCCGGCCATGCGCAGCGCACGGTAGCCGATCAGTCCCGCGCACAACAGTGGCGCGGCGTGTACATCATCGATGTCTGCGGGCATCGCGTAGCAGTAGTCGGCGCGGGCGACCGCGTGCTGCGCGTAACCGCCGTCGCGCGTGTATCCGGTGAACTGCGGCGTGTCGCAGAGGTTTTCGCGCCGTGACAGGCAGTATCGGCATATCTGGCAGGTCCCGCCGAGCCACGGCACACCTATGCGATCGCCGATGCGGAAGCGCTGCACACCGGTACCGAGGCCGATCACGGTGCCGACGACCTCATGTCCGGGTATGCGCGGCAGCTCAGGCAGCGCGAGGTCGCCATCGACGATGTGCAGGTCGGTGCGGCACACGCCGCACGCCTGAATCCGCAGCAGGACCTCGTCGCCAGCGGGCGCCGGGATCTCGCGCTCAATCGCCTGTAGCGGCGCGCCGGCACGGACCAGTGCTAGAGCGAGCGAACGCTCAGCCATGCGCGACCTGCGATGCCTTCATGCGCGTGATGGCTGTCACTGGCTCGACGATCGCAAGCCCTGCAGCGCGGGCGCGCCGGGCCAGCTTGAGCAGCGCCTTGTCTTTCGTGATGAGCCAGTCGGCGCGCGCGCTGTAAGCGAGGTCCACGAACATCTGGTCATGCGGGTCGCTGCACGCCCATGGCGCCGGAAACACCCTGGAAACCGGCTTCGCCAGTCGATCCCAATGGCGCAGGATGTCGCAGCGGCGCTCGGCGTCGAGACCAAAGGCTGGGCGGGCCAACACCTCGCTCAGCTCATCGACTCACGGCTCCGCTGCGCCATGCGCCGACGCTGCCGACTCTCGAATGCCGTCCACAGCGGGGCGGCACGCGGGTCGGCAAACACCCAGAAGTCCAGCAGCACATTGGTGTCGACGACAGCGTGACCAAAGGTGGCGCTCATCCGCGGTCGAGCGCGTGCCGCATCAGCAGTTCCAGCGGTACGACGTGCAGGGCCAATTCGTGCGTCGCGACGAGGACCACCGGCGGGGCTGCGCCCGCCTCGGCGGCCTCGAGCCAGCGCGCCGCGCACAGGCACCAGCGGTCGCCGGCCACGAGTCCCGGGAACATGAACTCCGGCCGCGGTGTGCCGAGGTCGTTGCCCTGCTGGCGCGAAAACTCGAGAAACTTCGCCGTTACGCTCGCGCAGATCGTGTGGAAGCCGACATCCTGCGGGCCGGTATGGCAATAGCCGTCGCGGAAGAAGCCGGTGGCGGGATCCTCGCAGCAGGGCGCGAGCGGCCCGCCGAGCACATTGCGCGCCGACGACGGACGATCCGAATCGCGCATCGTT
>CAVPPW010000037.1:0-29936 GCA_963707445.1 uncultured beta proteobacterium
CCCGCACTGCCGCGTATTGATGGAGCATCGCGTCGCCGCCGTCGCGCACGATGGCGATGGCGTGACCGCCACGGTCGAAACACCGCGTGGAACGACGACGTTTCGCGGCCCTGGATGATCGGCTGCGACGGCGGGCGCAGCCAGGTGCGCAAGTCCATGAACGTCGAGTTCTCCGGCTTCACCTACGACGAGCGCTTCCTGATCCTCAGCACCCGCTACGACTTCGGGCCGTTCGGCTATGCGCTCACCAACTACATCGCCGACCCCGACGAATGGTGCGCGCTGTTCAAGGTGCCCGGCCATGACGAGCGCGGCATCTGGCGCGTGGTGTTTCCCGGTCGACGCGCACAGCCCGGCCGAGGAAGATCTTCGAGGAGGGCGCGGTGCAGCGGCGCATCCAGGGCTTCCACCGCAAGGACGGCGACTACGACGTCGTCCATCGCAACCTCTACGACGTGCATCAGCGCGTCGCCTCATGCTATCGTGACGGCCGCCTCCTCATTGCCGGCGATGCCGCGCATATCAACAATCCGCTGGGCGGCATGGGCATGAATTTCGGCTTCCACGACGCCTTCAACCTCACCGAGAAGCTCGCGGCCGATCATCCAGGACGGCGCGAGCGACGACCTGCTCGATCTCTACGACCGCCAGCGCCGCACCGTCGCGCAGGAGTATCTCCAGCGCCAGACCATCGAGAACAAGCGCAATATCGAGCAGAAGGACCCGCGCGAGCGCGAGAAATTCCACGACGAGCTGCGCGCCATCGCCGCCGACCGCGCCAAGCTTCGCACCTATCTGCTGCGCGTGGCGATGATCGAAGGGTCCGCCGCGCCAATGCGATAGAATGACCTCCCGCCCGCACCCAGTCTCACGGAGGAACAGAGCTAGATGAAAATTGCGATCCCCGACATGATTTCGAATTCCTACTTTCCCGCCGCCGCGGCGGTGGAGCTCGGCTTCTTCAAGGACGAAGGGCTCGATATGACGCTCGAGCTGATCTACCCGGTCAACCGGACGCTCGAAGTGCTGCGCGACGGCGGCATCGATTTCGTCGGCGGCTCGGCGCATTCGACGCCGTTCGCGTTTCCCGGGCTGGAAGGGCGGCAAGCTCCTCGCCGCGCTGGCGCAGAACACCTACTGGTTCCTGATCCTGCGCGCCGACCTCAAGGCGAAGAAGGGCGACATCAACGCCATCAAGGGCCTGAAGATCGGCGCCGCGCCGCTGGTCGACCTCGGCCTCAAGCGGCTGCTGGTCGAGTCCGGCATCGACGAGGCGCGCGACAACGTGAAGATCGTGCCGGTGCCGATGGAGTTCCTGGGCGAAGGCGCGATCAAGAATTTCGGCGTCGACGCCGCCAAGGCGTTGCAGGCCGGCGCGATCGACGGCTTCTGGGCGAACGGCATGGGCGCGGAGGTCGCGGTGCGCGGCGGCTGGGGCACCATGGTGATCGACGCGCGCCGCGGCGACGGGCCGCCGAAGGCGATCCACTACACCATGCCGGCGCTGCATCACCTCCGACGCGGTGATCGCGCGCGATCCGGACGCGGTCGCCGCCGCCGTGCGCGCGCTGGTGAAGACGCAGAAGGCGCTGAAGGCCGACGTCAGCCTCGCCACCAAGGTCGGGCGCAAGCTCTTTCCCGACCACGAGGCCTCGCTGATCGCCGACATCGTCGCAGCGCGACCTGCCGTTCTACGATCCGTCGATCTCGCGCGAGTTCGTCAACGGCATGACCGAGTTCCAGCGCCACATGGGGCTGCTCGACCGCGCGGTGAGCTACGAGGACGTGGTGGCGACGCAGTTCAGCCAGTACTGGACGTCGTAAAAACCGGCAGCGTCTGCCCATTGCATGCGCATGCGGCAATCGGGCCCCTTCCATGCCGCGCGCGCCCGTTGTGCACGGGGGCGGCCGGCCTAAGATGGCCGTGCCGGCACCCTCAACTGGAAGAAACTCGACTTATGCAACTGTTTCCGATCGCGTGTACGCGTCGCACTGATTCTGTCTTTGGTCCTGCCGACGTCGCTGCATGCCCAAGGCACCGACTGGCCGACCAAGACCGTGACGGTCGTGGTCCCCTTCGCCGCCGGCGGCAACACCGACGTCATGGCGCGCATGGCCAGCAGCCGGCTTTCGACCGAGCTCAAGCAGAACTTCGTCGTCGAGAACCGCGTCGGCGCGGCCGGCGCGCTCGCCGCGGCCTATGTCGCGCAGGCGGCGCCCGACGGCTACACGCTGCTGTTCGGCGCCGCGCCGCAGATCGCGGTGGTGCCGCGCATCCAGAAGGTCAACTACGACCCGCTCAAGGACCTCGTGCCGGTCAGCGTGTTCGGCACCGGACCGTTCATCCTCGCGATCAACGCCGCGATCCCCGCGAAGACCATGCAGGAGTTCGTCGCCTACGGAAAAGGCAAGAAGCTCAACTACGGCTCCGGCGGCACCGGCTCGATCGGACACTTGTCCGGCGCGCTGTTCGTCGCGCGGGCCGGTCTCGATTCCGTGCACGTCCCGTTCAAGGGCGGCGGTCCCGCGATGACGTCGCTGGTCGGCGGGCAGATCGACATGTATTTCGGCAATGCGTCGGAGATCATCCCGCATGCGGAGAGCGGCAAGGTCCGCATCCTCGGCGTCGCCACCGACAAGCGCATGCAGCAGCTTCCGAACGTGCCGACGATCAGCGAGCTCTTTCCGAATTTCTCGCTCAATTCCTGGAACGGCTTTCTGGCGCCGGCGAAGACGCCGCAGGCGATCGTCGACAAGCTCGCGCAGCAGGTGATCGCCGCCGCGCGCGATCCCGGCGATCGTCGCGCAGCTGACCAAGCTCGGCATCGAGCCGAACGGCACCACGCCGCAGGAGTTCGTCGCGCAGATCGCGCGCGAGCAGCCGCAGTTCGACGCGGCCATCAAGGCCGCCAACATGACGCCGTAGGATCGGCCTCAGGCGTCGACGGGCGCCGGCGCCGACAGCCAGCCTTCGACATCGAGCGCATCGCAAAGCGCGTCGGTTGCAACGCGGATGTCGGACTGCTTGCCGCTTTCGGACGCCGCGACCACCAGCAGGCCGGCGTTCAGCCAATGCGGCTGCTTGGTCGTGCCGGGCGGCAGGTCATAGACCATCGCCGAGCGAACGTCCGCCAGCGTGACCATCTTGCGCACCGGGCCGCTCTTCGGCGCGATCTCGTAGGACAGCGGCTTTTCCCAGAATACCGGTGCGACTTGCATGATGGCCCCCGATCACTTCCGACTGTTGCTGAGTTATTGTACGCTTGATGGACGATCCGCTACAGCCTTTGTATGGTCATTCGGTGGCAATCAACAGTTCGATGAACCATAAGAGCGCGGCATGATCGTTCGCAATCAATCGGATGGCTCGGTCGTGATGATCACGCAGAACGACCATGCCAAACTTGCAGGTCTGTTCGCCGCGCATTGGGGGAACCAGGCGTTCGAGCGGCCACGGCCCTACACGTCGATGATGCGCGCCGCGCAGTATCACGACGGCGGATGGTTGCGCTACGAGACCAACCCGTATCTCGATCCGGCCACCGGCAAGAGCCCGAGCTTTCAGCAGGTTCCCAACGACACGCGCGCAGCTCGCCGCCTATCAGTGGGCGATCGACATGCTCACCGACGTCGACAGCTACACCGGCCTGCATGGTCAGCAAGCACCGGACCGGGCTTTGGCAATCCCGCTACGGCGCGATCACGCAACCGCCGCCGGGGCCGCCGCGCAAGCTCACGAGCGAGATCGAGGATTTCATCGCGCGCAACGAGGCGCGGCAGCACGTCATCACCGCCGGCCTCGACCGCCACGAGGTGGCGGTGAATTACAACCTGCTGCAGGTCTGGGATCTGCTGTCGCTCTACATCTGCAGCAACGAGCAGCACAAGGAGCACGTGATCGAGCCGGCTCCGACCGCGTACTCCACGAGCGGCGGCGTCGCGCTGAAGCTGACACCCACCTCCCCCGCGACCATCGCCGTCGATCCGTTCCCCTTCGACCAGGCGCCGCTGGAAGCCGCGGTCGTCTATCGCGCGCTGCCGCAGTCGGCGCTGCACGACGCCGACACCTTCAAGGCCGCCTATTTCGGCGCGCGTCCGCAGGTGGCGGTCTTCACCTTCGTCGCAACGCATTGATCGCGACCCGCACATCACGCCAGCAAGAAAGCGATACCTACAGCGCAGCAGCAGCCGTTTGACCTGCAACCGGTGGCTTTCGCTTGGGCGCGGGATCAGGTATGGACGCGCACCACGCAGACTTTCCGACGGCAATACATGACCGGACAAATTCTGACCACGCGCGAGCGCTGGCTCGCCTTCGCCGTCCTCTGCCTCGGCGACATCATGATCGTCCTCGATACGACGATTGTGAACGTCGCCCTGCCGACGATCAAATCCAGCCTCGGCTTCAACGAGACGGGTCTGGTATGGGTGGTCAATGCCTACCTCCTGACGTTCGGAGGTTTCCTGCTGCTCGGCGGCCGGCTCGCCGACCTGTTCGGCCAGCGGCTGCTGTTCCTCATCGGCATCGTGTCGTTCACGGCGGCATCGGCCGCCTGCGGGTTGGCGCTGTCGCAGGAAATGCTGATCGTGGCGCGGGCGGCACAGGGCGTGGGCGGCGCGGTGGTGTCGGCGGTGGCGCTGTCGCTGATCATGAGCCTGTTTCCGGACGGTCCCGAACGCGTGAAGGCGATGGGCTATTTCGGCTTCGTCATGGCGGGTGGCGGCAGCGTCGGCGTGCTGCTCGGCGGACTGCTGACCGGGATGCTCGACTGGCGCTCGATTTTCCTGGTCAACCTGCCCATCGGCGCGGCTGGTGCTCTTCCTGTCGCTGCGGCTGCTGCCGGAAGCGAAAAGGCGAAGGATCGCGCCACCTCGACGTCGCGGGCGCCGTGACCATCACGACCTCGCTGCTGCTCGCGGTCTATGCTGTCGTCAATGGCGAGCAGGCAGGCTGGACGTCGGGCCAGACGCTCGGGCTGATCGGCGGAGCGGTGGCGCTGCTGCTGGTCTTTCTTGCCATCGAGGCGAACGTGAAGGCGCCGCTCGTGCCGCTGGGCCTCTTCAAGCTGCGCAATATATCGGTATCGAACATTGTCGGCGTGCTGTGGGCGGCGGCGATGTTCGCATGGTTCTTTCTGTCGGCGCTCTATATGCAACTGGTGCTGGGCTATGGTCCGCATGCAGGTCGGGCTCGCCTTTCTGCCGGCCAACCTGATCATGGGCGCCTTCTCCTACAGCCTCTCGGCAAAGCTGGTGAACCGCTTCGGCATCAGGCGGCCGCTGGCCGCGGGCCTTGCCTGCGCCGCGAGCAGGACTGGCGCTGTTCGCGCTGGCGCCGCCGGCGAACGGGTGCGTTCGTGCTCCACGTGCTGCCGGCGATGCTGCTGCTCGGCGTAGGCGCGGGAATGGCGTTCAACCCGGTGCTGCTGGCGGCGATGAGCGACGTTGCGCCGAAGCGACTCGGGCCTGGCCTCGGGCATCGTCAACACCGCCTTCATGATGGGCGGGATCGCTGGGCCTTGCGGTGCTCGCAAGCCTCGCGACGGTCCGGACTAATGGCGTGCTCGCACAGGGCGCGAGCACGCCCGAAGCGTTGACGGCAGGCTACAGCTTGGCGTTCCTGGTCGGCGCCGCCTGTGCGGGCTCGGCGGCCGTGCTCGGCGGGCTGATGCTGCGCGAGCGGCCGCACGGCGGAAACGAGGCCGCGACATCGGCCGTGCACTGACGTCTTGTGTCGGCCTTAGACAGCCTGATCGCAATGGCCTGCGCGTGGCTCTTGATCTTATCCCGTACGGGCGCCACGCGCGCCATGGAACAGATGGCCCGTGAATTGCTTGTCTTTTTGCGATGCTTTCGTGCGGAGTAGCCTATGCACGACCCCGAGCCTCTGACCGCGCCGCCATCGCAACTCGACCGCATCCGCGAAACGCTGCAATCGCCAGCCGGCACGTCCCGACCGCTGTCCTACGCGCAAAATCTCGAGGACTATCATTTGTGGCTCGCCTTCGCGGGCAAGCCGACCGGCACGTATATCGATATCGGCGGCGGCCATCCGATCGCCGGGCAGCGTATCGTTCTGGTTCTACGAGCGCGGCTGGCAGGGCATCGTTGTCGAGCCGCAGGAACGCCTTGCGCTGTTGCACCGGCGTTGCGTCCGCGCGACACGATCGTCAGCAGCCTCATCGGTGCGCCAAAGCGGGACCGCCAATCTGTACGTCGGTCGACCGGCTATCACGCGCTGTCGACGACGGTCGAATCCTACGCGGACAAAGCAAAGGGCCTTGGCGTCGCGTTGCAGTCCATCAAGCTGCCGATGGTGACACTGGCCGAGCTCTGCGCGTCGCACGGCATCGAAACGATCGATTTCCTGAAGATCGACGTCGAGGGCGCGGAAGCCGACGTCATTGCCGGCGGCGATTGGCGGCGTTACCGGCCCAAGGTCGTCGTGGTCGAGGCGATCAAGCCGATTTCCGGCGAACCGGCCTGGGAGGCATGGGAAGGAGCGCTGCTTGCGCAAGGATACCGATTTGCGCTGTTCGACACGCTGAACCGATTCTATGTCGCCGAAGAGCATCCCGACATCCTGGCGCGATTGCCGTCCGAACGCGCGCCGTGGGATTCCGTCAAGCACATGTACGAGATCGGTCGCGCCGGCGAAAATCCCGCGCATCCGGATCATCAGCTTGCGAGCGATCTGGTGCAGGGCTTTCTCGCAAGGCTGCCGCTCCTCGCGCCCGAGCTGCTGGCTTCGCTTCTGAATCGCGACGGGCAAACTTGCCGAAGACGACATTCGGCATTTGCAGAGACATGCTCGCGGAAGAGACAGGTTCGCATGCGGCTCGGGCGAATTGCCTGCGGCTACGATGGCGGACAGATCGTCGAACCGCACCGAGACAGCAGTCGCTAGAAACCGAGCCGCTCGCCAGCTGATTGAGGGTTTCCGGTCCCCGGGGATATCCGACCCACCGGGAACGACCGATCCGATCCAGGCGTTGCCCCGAATGGCATCTGTCTGGAGGACCCACCGTGACCTATGATCCCAATGACGGAAGGCGTCCCGATATCCTTCGCAAGCGACGACGACAGCATGAGCGGAGCGTTGATGGGCGGTATCGCGATCGCGCTGCTGTTGATTTTCGGCGTCGCGATCTTCATCCTGAGTTCCGGGAACCGGGACATGGCAGGCACCGACGTCCCGCGCATCGAGCGGACGACCCCTGCGCCGTCGACCACCGGCCAGGGCGGCACGCAGGTCATGCCCGGGCGCGACCAGAATATTCCGAATCCGACGCCACCGGCGAATCCGTCACCAGGCGAAGGCGCGGCGAAATAACATTTCCCGCTGCGAACCTCGCCGTCGAAAGAGCCTCCCACCCTCCCGGGGAGGCTCTTTCATATGCACGCCGCCAGCGGGCTATGCTAATTCGGGCGTGCGCCGTCGGCCGGGCGCTGACTTGAGACGCGCACGAACGTCGCGACGATCCGCGCACCGGCGCGCAGCGTGCCGCCGAGGCTGCCGGCGACCTTCGAGCTGCCGCCGCTGCGGCAGCGATAGGGAACCGGAATTTCGAGGATGCGCAGCCCCGCCCGCGCCGCCCGCATCTGCATCTCGATGTTCCAGCCGTAGGTCATCTCGCGCATGCCGAGCGCCAGCAGCGCGTCGCGGCGGATGGCGCGGAACGCGCACATGTCGGTGTAGCGCACGCCGTAGAGCAGCCGCATGCCGTAGCCGGCGGCCAGGCCGGCGCCGATCTGGTGCCAGGCGATGCTGCCGGGCTCGCGCTCGCCGCGCACGCGCGAGCCGATGACGAAGTCGTACGTCGCCGGATCGGATCGGCGCGACCAGCGCGGCGATGCTCGCCGGATCGTCGGCGCCGTCGCCGTCCATGAACACCATGATGTCGGCGTCGACCGCATTGACGGTCGCCATCAGGCAGGCGCGGCCGTAGCCGCGCCCGGCGTCGATCACGTCGGCGCCGGCGCGCGCGCGCCTCCTCCCGGGTCCGGTCGCTGCTGCCGCCGTCGGCGACGATGACCTGGTCCACCACGTCGCGCGGGATCGACGCGCACGACGTCGGCGATCGAACTCCTCCTCGTTCAGCGTCGGGATCGCGACGGCGACTGGCACGGGCTACAAGACTCCAGCGCAGGCCGCAATTGGCGCAGGCCGCCGGCGGCTGGTCGGACAACAGCGCTTCGCGGAACGATGAATAGCCCGGCCCGTTCCAGATCTCGCGCAGCGTCTGCTGGGTGGCGTCGCCGAGCGTGTAGTTCTCGTAGCCGCGCTGCGAGAACGGCGCGATGCAGCACGGCAGCGCGCGTCCGTTGGCGGTGAAATACATCACCGACCACGGCCGCCGGCACAGCGACCAGGGCGAGCCGTCGCTCGCGACGCGTCAGGCTCATGCCCGGCTCGGACGCGGCGCCGGAGGCGCTGAACGTCATGCCGAGCGAGCGCGCCAGCGCCGCCGCCTCGTCGATATAGACCGCCTCATCGGCCGTCATCTGCTCGAACAGCGCCTGGTCGGGACGCGCATTGCCGATGGCATCGTTTTCGAAATAGACCAGGCGCTGGAGATAGACTTCCTTGACGCCGATGTCGGCGGCGACCCGCACGAACGCCGGCAGCTCGGCGATCGTCTCCTTGAGGCCGGTGAGCCAGGCCGAGACGCGCGGGCGCTCGTGGCCCTCGCGCACCTGCAGCTCGCGGAAGCGGCGCACGTTGCGCAGGATGCGGTTGAAGAAGTCGTCGCCGCGGATGGCGAGGAACGATTCCGCGTTGGAGGCGTCGAGCGAGACGCGCAGCTCGTCGAGGCCGGCGTCGATCAGGGCGCGGCCGTTCCTGTCGTTGAGCACCGTGCCGTTGGTGTTGAACAGCACATAGGTGCCGCGGTCCTTCAGGTAGCGCACCATCTTCGGCAGGTTCTTCACCAGCATCGGCTCGCCGACGCCGTGCAGCACGGCGCGTTCGAGATGCGGAATCTGGTCGACGATGGAGGTGAACAGCGCCCAGCTCATGTCGGCCGGCGGCTCGAGCTCGGCATAGGTGCGCGGACAGGTCGTGCACAGCAGATTGCAGCGGTTGGTGGTCTCGAGATAGACGCAGACCGGCAGCCGTTCCGCCGTCTGGCTGCGCCTCGCATCGACGCTCTCGAAATAGCGCCGCGGGTCGACGGCCTGCCCGGCGGCGGTCGCGGTCATGATGCGAGCCTTTCCGCCTTGCGCGACAGCCCGAGCCGGGTGCGGAGATCGGCGGTCGCCAGCAGGTCGTCCATCAGGTCGGCCGTGCTGGCCGCATGGAACGGCGTCAGCGCCGGATCGAGCGAGCCGCCCTCGAACAGTTCGGCATGCAGCTGCCGCAGCGCCTGCGAATCGTCGACGTCGTACCATGCCGGCAGACAATGCACGTCGAGGCCGATCTCGCGCGCACGCTCGAGCGTCTGGCGTGCGACGCGCTCGGTGCTCCAGTCGATGTCGTCGAACAGGCGCCGGTGCGCCTGCTTGATGCCGAGCAGGTAGTAGCCGCCGTCGGTCGACGGACCGAGCACGGCGCGGTCGCCCGGCCGCGCCAGCACCTCGGCGGTTTCCACCAGCAGCGCCGTCGGCAAGGTCGGGCTGTCGGAATTGAGCACGACGGCGGACGTCGTGACCGGCGGCGAACAGGCCCTCGATCGCCTTGAACAGGCAGTCGCCGAAATTGGGCAGCCACGATTCGATCAGGCCGATCTCGCGCGGCAGATTGTCGACAAAGAACTGTTGCGAGCCCGGCGGCCCATAGGCCATGTAGCCGTGAATGGCGGCGTGGCGCGCCCGCGGCCAGGAGGTTCGCGGACACGTCCTTCAGGAAGGCGGTATTGAAGGCGGCGGCTTCGGCGGCGGTGAGCGGCGGCGTCAGGCGGGTCTTGGTGCGGCCCGGAACGGAGGCCTTCGCCATCACGGCAATGCCGCAGGAGCGACTGGTCCCCGACGTCCGGCATCGTGTTCGAATCGATCCGTTCCAGCCATGGGATGAGTGTGCACCACTTTCCCAACGCGCCCGATCAACTCTGGTTCAAAGGAAATTGACCGCAGGGAGGCCGCTCAACGAGACCATCCTCATCGGCTGCCTGGTGTCGAATGCCATGGCTGGTGATCACTTCCGCTCGCAAGATGTCAGCAGACCGCCTGTCCAAGGCCTGCACCAGGTCATCGTACAGGTCCTCCGCGTCCTCGAGCCCCACGGAAAGCCGAAGCAGGTCGCTAGGACATGGCGTGCCCGCACCTTCAATCGATGCGCGGTGCTCGATGAGGCTCTCGACCCCACCTCGGCGGATGTCTCGCCCTCCTCCCACAGTCCCACATTGGCCGCCGTCGCTATCGCCGCCCGCTCACCGGCCTTTACGCGAATCGAAAGCATGCCACCGAACCCGCCTTTCATCTGGACGCGCCGCGACCGCATGTCCAGGGTGCTGTCGGAGACCCGGGTCAGACGTCGGATAACGCAGGATGGGAGAGAAGTCACAGCGCGGCCAGCAGTGCAGCCGTTTCGGCTTGGGTCTTTACCCTGACGTGGAGCGTTCGGAGCCCGCGCACCATGAGCCACGCTTCGAAACGGACCCAGACCGGCGCCGATATGCGACTCGGGCGGACCGAATGCAATTCCAGATAATCCAAGCTCGTGGTTGGCCAGCGCGGCGGCCTGCTTGACGCTCGCGAACCCGTTCACGAGCTCGGAATGAACCGAGATCGGCACGCCCGAGATTGGAAAGTTCTCGAGCGCGCGCAGCGTGTTGATGCCCCAGTACGCCTTGCTCGGCACCTGCCGTGGGCCGAGTAGAATCAGTCTCAGTGCGCGTTGGGCTCAGCACGTTTGCCTCCTTCTGCTTTCGCTCGAAGGCTAACTACGTCCACCTCGCGACCTCGCAAGGCAGCGCTGATCCGCCGTGACCAGCTCTAACAGGCTGGCCGATGCGCTCAATCCATGGCTTGGCGAGCGACCTCGACGCTGATGCGCCCTTCGGTGAGCAGCTGTCGCACGCTCATCTCGAAGCTGCACATGCCGTAGGGATGCACACCGCGTTCGATCACTTCCTTGAGCGGCATGCCTTTGTCGGCTTTGCGAATCGATTCGCGCGCGGTGCCGGTCATGACGAGCAGCTCGGAAGCGAGCACGCGGCTCTCGCCATCGACGGCCATGAGCAAGCGCTGCGCGAGCACGCCTTTCAAGTTGTCGGCGAGGCGTTCGCGCGTCTCGCCCGGGTCTTGCGTCTTGGTCAGCGAGAGGATGCGGCCGATGGTGCGCGCCACGTCGGTCGTGTGCAGCGTGGAGAGCACCAGGTGGCCCGTCTCGGCAGCCTTGAGCGCGGCGTCCATCGTGTCCTCGTCGCGGATCTCGCCGAGCAGGATCACGTCGGGATCTTGTCGCAGCGCCGCTCGCAACGCCGTCGCGAAGTCGGGTGTATCCAGACCGATTTCGCGCTGCGAGATCGTCGCGAGCTGGTCACGGTGCAAGAACTCGATCGGGTCCTCGATGGTGACGAGATGCGCACGCCGGCTCTGGTTGATGTGTCCGATCATCGACGCAAGCGTCGACGACTTGCCGTTGCCAGCGGCTCCGACCACCAGCACCAAGCCGCGCTCGAGGTCCGCCATCGTGCGCGCGCCCGCGGGGACGTGCAGCTCGTCGAACGTCGGGATCTCGAGCGGGATGTTGCGCAACGCCAACGCGAGCGAGCCACGCTGCCGATAGATGTTGACGCGGTAGCGGCCGAGGCCTGCGACGGCGTAGGCCGTGTCGTACTCGGTCAAGCTGCGCAGGTCGCCGCCGAAGTGCGATTGCGCGAGCACGATCTCGGCGAGCGCTTGCGTATGTTCGGGGCGCAGGCGCTCGCCTTGCAGGTAGTGCAGGTCGCCTGCGACGCGAAAGGCGGGTGGTTGCCCGACCTTGAAGAGCGCGTCGCTGGCGCGGTAGCGCGCGCCGCGCTGCAAGAGCTCGTGGAACGTGGTTTCGTCCATCGCCACCCATTATAGGGACGGCGACGCGCGCGGGGGAAGCCTACGAAAGGTCAGCCTTCGTCCTTCGAGCGCTTGACCACGATCGTGTTCATCTGCTCCTCGACCTCGAACTTGCTGCGGTAGGTCTCGGCGCGTTCACGCGTCTTGAAGGGTCCGATGCGCACGCGGTAGTAGCGGCCACGATCCGGCACGTCGGCAGCGGTCACGAAGGCTTCGTGGCCTTTGGCGCGCAGACCGCTCGCGAACGCTTGTGCGGGCGCGGACGAGTCGTAGCTGATGACTTGCAGCGTGTATTCGCCTTCCTCGCCGTGGGGCACGAGCTCTGGCGCGTCCTCGCTCGGCAACGCGGCCGCCACGAGTTGATCGTGCCTTGCCGCTTTCGCGAGCTTCTGACCGGACGAGCCTGCAGCGACTGCCGCCGGGAGCGTGCCTTGCATGCGCTCTTCGGGGCGCAGCTCGTCGATCTCGCTCGGCTCGCCTCGTGCGTCCAGCTCGTCAGCCGTGTCGTTCGCCGTGTCGTTCGCCGTGTCGTTCGCCACGTCGTTCGCAACGACGGCCAACGCCTGATCGCCCGCGGAATTCGTGCCACCGAGGCTCTCTTCTTCGCGCGCTGCGGCTTCGAGCGCGGCGATCACTTCGGGGCGGTCCTCATCTTCCGTGAGGCTCGTCGGAAAGGTGAGCTCGGTGGCTTCGACGCGCGCTTCTTCCTTGGCGGGCGCGGCGCTGGGCGCGGCGGGCACCGCCACGACGCGATCGAGCTGATCGAGCGGGTCCTTCTTGCCCTGATCGCGCGGCTCGGCGGCTTTGCCGACCACTACGCCCATCGCAAAGGTCAACCCGACCATGCCGAGCGTTGCCATCAGCACCGTGCCGAGGCGTCGCCCGCGATCTTCGGGATCACGCTCTTCGAGCTGCTCGAGATCGCGCACGCGGTTTTCCATGGAAGTAGTCCTCCCGACGCATCGATCAGCGGCCCCGTTTCAACGCTCATGCGCTGCGGCAGCTATCGGCGTCACGTGTAAAACGATGTAAGGAAAAGTCGCCGCGCAGTCAAAAAATGCGCTGGGCGTGTGAGCTGCGCCGCGTCACTTGCGTTCGCGCGGAACGAGGACCTCACGCGCGCCTTCGGTCTCGAAGAACTGCCAGACGCGCAGGCTGTCGCCTTCAGCGGCCTTCAGCACGACCTCGAACTCACACACGCTGTTGCAGTCGTCGGTCGGGCTCGTCGTGATCGAGCCTTCGAGCGTGCGATCGTTGACGGCACCGATCGAAGCGCCCTCGAGCGCGAGGCCTTTCACGGTCACGTTGCCGCTGCCGTCCGGCGCGCTCACCTGGCTGATCTCGGGCGGAGGCAAGGGCAGCGTGCGCGACGTGCAGCCGCCCACCCCGCACAACCCAATCACGCACAGCCCGATCAGGCTCGCGATCGCGACGGGTGTTTTGAGGGCGCGCAACATCGTTCCAACCCCGAGCATAGTGCAAAGTCGGTGCCGACGGCGGACGCCGCCAAGTCCCGGAGATTGCTGGGTCCGGCGGCTGATCCTAGCCAACCTAGTTGGCAAAGGTCGCAACGAAGTTGCGGCGCCCGGGCACGGGCCGCTTCTAACTGATACGAACCCGCAGTGGCTGTGTTAGCGTGCCCGCCGCTCGCGGGCTTCTGCCGGGCGGGCCGAACAGCGTGAGGGGTCAGCGTTAGCCTATGGTGGAGCCCACTTCCAAGATTGCCATCGCCATCGAGGACGAGCTGCGCACCTCGTACCTCGACTACGCGATGAGCGTCATCATCGGGCGCGCGATCCCGGACGTGCGCGACGGCCTCAAGCCGGTGCACCGCCGCATTCTGTACTCGATGCACGAGCATGAAGCTGCACGTGGAACCAGCCGTACAGAAGTCGGCGCGCGTCGTCGGTGAGGTGCTCGGCAAGTACCACCCGCACGGCGATAGCGCTGTCTACGACGCGCTCGTGCGCATGGCCCAGGACTTCTCCATGCGTTACCCGCTCGTCGACGGCCAGGGCAACTTCGGCTCGGTCGACGGCGATCCGCCGGCCGCCATGCGTTACACCGAGTCGCGCATGTCGCGCCTCGCGAGCGAGCTGCTCGCGGACATCGACAAGGAGACCGTCGACTTCGGCCCGAACTTCGACGACAGTCCGAGCGCGAGCCGCTGGTCCTGCCGTCGCGCATTCCGAACCTGCTCGTCAACGGCTCCGCGCGGCATCGCGGTCGGCATGGCGACGAACGTCCCGCCGCACAACCTGCGCGAGGTCGATCGACGCGACGATGCGCTTGATCGACAATCCGCAGATCACGATCGACGAGCTGATGCTCGACGATGCCGGAGAACGGCCGCATCGGGCGTGAAGGGCCCCGACTTCCCGACGGCCGGCTTCATCTACGGCACCGCGGGCATTCGCCAGGCGTTCCACACGGGCCGCGGCCGCATCGTGATGCGCGCGCGCGACGACGATCGAGCCCATCCCCGGCAAGAACGACCGCGAGCAGATCGTCGTCACCGAGATCCCGTACCAGGTGAACAAGGCCGAGCTGCGTCAAGAAGATCGCGGAGCTCGTGCGCGAGAAGCGCATCGAGGGCATCAGCGACCTGCGCGACGAGAGCGACCGCGACGGCATGCGCATCGTGATCGAGCTCAAGCGCGACGCCGTGCCGCAGATCGTGCTGAACCAGCTGTACCAGATGACCGCGCTGCAGAGCACGTTCGGCGTGATCAAGCTCGCCATCGTCGGCGGCCGCCCGCAGGTGCTGAACCTCAAGGAGACGCTCGAGCTACTTCATCGAGCACCGCCGCGAGGTCGTCACGCGCCGCACGCGCTTCGAGCTGCGCGAGGCCGAGGCCCAGCGCGAGATCGTCGAAGGTCTCGGCATGGCGATCACCGAGATCGACCTGGTGATCAAGACCATCCGCGAGTCGCACGCGACGCCGAAGACGGCGCGCGCGGCGCTGATGCAGCTGCCGCTGCACGGGCCTCGAGGCGTTCGTGCGCCGCGCGGGCCGCCCGGAGGACGAGATCGACGCGGCCAAGGCGCGCGGCGACTACTTCCTGTCGCGAGCGCCAGGCCAAGGCCATCCTCGAGATGCGCCTGTCGCGCCTGACCGGCCTCGAGCGCGAGAAGCTCGCCGCGGAGTACGGCGAGCTGTGCGACACGATCGCACGCCTGCAGCGCATCCTCGCGAGCGAGGTCGAGCTCATGGACGTGATCGTTCGCGAGCTCGACGAGATCCGCGAGCGCTACGGCGACGAGCGCCGCACCGAGATCGTCGCCGCCGAAGGCGACATCAGCATCGAGGACCTGATCCGCGACGAGGACGTGGTCGTGACGGTCAGCCACGCCGGCTACATCAAGCGCGTGCCCGTGACCGAGTACCGCGCGCAGGGTCGCGGCGGCCGTGGCAAGCGCGGCGATGGAGACGCGCGACGAGGACTTCGTCGAGCAAGCTCTTCGTGGCGCAACAACCACGCGCACGTCTTGTTCTTGAGCGACAAGGGCAACGCGTACCTGAAGAAGGTTTACGAGATCCCGGCAGGCCTCGCGTACGTCGCGCGGCCGCGCGATCGTGAACTTCGTCGGCATGGAGCCGGGCGAGCGCGTCGCCGCCATCGTGCCGATCAAGCGAGTTCCTGGAGGGCGCGATCCTGCTCACCTGCACGCGCGGCGGCACGGTCAAGCGCACGTCGCTCGACGGCGTACTCGAACATCCGCACGACCGGCATCATCGGCGTGGCGATCGACGAGGACGACGCGCTGCTCGCGGCGCGCATCGTGCAGCGAGGGCCAGGACGTGATGATCGGCACGGCACGCGGCATGTCGATTCGCTTCGACGTCGACGATGTGCGCCCCATCGGCCGCGACACGCGCGGCGTGCACGGCATCGAGCTGCGCGAGGGCGACCGCGTGATCGGCATGGACGTGATCGAGACCGACGAGCAGCAGGTGCTGACCGTCAGCGCCAACGGCTACGGCAAGCGCACGCCCGATCGGCGAGTGGCGCGTGCAGGGCCGCGGCGGCCTCGGCATCATCGCGATGGACACCGCGAGCGCAACGGCGAGGTCGTGCACCTGTGCCTGGTGACGCACCGACGACCAGCTCATGTGCATCACCGAACGCCGGCCAGGTGATTCGCACCGAGGTCTCGCGAGATCCGCGAGGTCGGCCGCAACACGCAGGGCGTGCGCGTGATCCGCCTCGACGAGAGCGAGCGCGTGGTCGACGTCGAGCCGCTCGCGGAGCGCGACGACGAGGCGCGTGCCTCGCGAGCGCCCGATGCGGATGGAGCCGCGAGCGAAGCGCCGTCGACGGAACACGTGGGTAGCGACCAAGAGGGCACCGACCCCGAGGGTGGCGACCCTGGTGGCGACGAAGGCGGCAGCTCGGCCGAGTAGTGCGGCGCGCGTGTGACCGCCACGGTGACCGCCACGGTGACCGCTACGGTGACCGCCACGGTGACCACGTGGCAACGATACGGAAATCTCGTAGTGCTGAGGTGATGCAATGGCCAGTCCCGTTCTCGGCATCGACCTGGGAACGACCAACTCCGTGGTGGCGTATGCGGATCAGCACCGCGTGCGCGTGCTACGCGATGAGGAAGGTCACCTGCTGACGCCCTCGACGGTCTCGTTCCATCCGTCGGGACAGATCTTGGTCGGCCACCCGGCGCGCGAACGTCGCTTGGTCGACGCCGAGAACACCGTCTTCTCGACCAAGCGCTTGATCGGGCGTCCCTATCGTAGCGACGAGGTCCGTCAGGCGATGGAGCGCCTGCCGTTCCGCATGGAGGAAGGCTCGACTGGCGGCGTGGTCGTGCGCGCGCGCAACGAGTCGTACTCGCTGCCCGAGATCTCGTCGTTCGTGCTGCGCAAGCTGCGAACGATCGCAGAGCAGGCGCTCGGGCAATCGTGCGTGAACGCGGTGATCACCGTGCCCGCGAACTTCAACGAGCTGCAGCGCATGGCGACGCGCGATGCTGGCCGCATCGCGGGCTTGAACGTGTTGCGCATCCTGAACGAGCCAACCGCTGCGGCGCTGTCGTACGGCTATCGCGCGAACAGTAAGCAGCGCATCGCCGTCTATGACCTCGGTGGCGGCACGTTCGACGTCTCGATTCTGGAGCTCTCGGGCGACGTGATCGAGGTGATCGCGACCGCAGGTGACACGTACCTCGGCGGCGACGATGTCGATCGTCTCGTGGCTGAGCGCATGGTGTCGGAGTTTCTCGCGCAGCACTTCATCGACCTGCGTCAGGACGTGCAGGCGTACGAGCGCGTGTGCATGGCGGCCGAGTGGGTGAAGTGTCAGCTGTCGATGCTCGAGAGCGCCGAAGCGACCGTGAAGGAGGTCGCTTATGGCTCGGGCGGCGCACCGATCGATCTGACGTTCCGGTTGTCGCGCTCCGAGCTCGACCAGATGATCTTCCCGCTGATCGGTCGCACGTTCGACATCTGCGAGGAAGCACTCAGGCTCGCGAGCATCCGTCCCTCGCAGCTCGACGGTGTGATCTTGGTGGGTGGCCAGACGCGCACGCCGAAGGTGCGCGACATGGTGGGCGAGTACTTTGCGATGCCGCCGCAAGCCACGGTGGATCCGGATCTGGTCGTGGCTCAAGGCGCAGCGCTGCAAGGCCTCGCGTTGTCTGCCGGCGCGAAAGCCGAAGCGACGCGCACGGTGACCAAGACGTGGTCGGGTTCTCCGCCGGCTGCGACGAAGCCCGCACCACTGCCGCGTGATCCGAGTGATCCCGGCTTCGACGATGCGCCGACGCGTGTCGCGACTCGCAGCGAAGCACCGCCTGCGACGGTGAGGACCTCGGTACCGCCTCCCGACCTGCTGGAGATCGGCACGCCGTTCGATGAGCTGCCGACGACGGTGGCCGGACGTGAGCTCTCCGTGGACGCCCTGGACACCGTGGCCAAGGCGCCCGAAGGGCCGGTCACGCTCTCGGCGCGACCTGTTCCGATGCCGCCGGCCTCGCGCCGCGAGGCGCCCGTCGACGCTTCGCGCAAAGCTGCTACGGCGCCGCCGCCCACGCCCACGAACACAACGAAGACAACGACGACAACGACGCCGACAACGGCCAGCACGGCTTCGGACGCGACAGGTGCCGCGCTCAAGTCGACGCTGCTGGGCGTTGGCTCGAAGGCGCCGCCCGTGCCGCCGCCGACGGCTACCGGCGCAGCACCGCTCAAACCGCCCCCGCTCACGGCCGTGATGCGCAGCGCACGCGATGCAGCAGCGCAAGTTGGCGTGGCATCCAAGCCTCCGCCGCCCAAGGTGCCTGTGCCTCCGCCGGTGGTGAAGCTGAGCGCGCCGCCAGCGGCGCCGGCTCCTGCGCCGAAGACGGCTTTTGGCACCGAGCCTACGGTGCCCAAGGCTGCGCGTGTGCCCGCCGAGGCCGTGATGCCGTTCGCCATCGACGACGAGGTGACGGAAGAGGATCTGCCGCCCGCGCTGGGCGAGTCGCTTCGCGCTGCGAGGACGCCAGCGCCTGTTGTCACAGCGCCGGTGGCGAGGGTAGCCGCTGCCATCGCCACGAGCGCACAGGCGAGCGCGATCCCCAGCGTCGAGGATCCGATTCGCACGCTGTCGATGGCGCGCTTGCTGGCGTCGCAAGGACATACGGACCGCGCGCTCGCCATCTACGACGAGCTCCTGGAGAAGCAGCCCACGGACACGACGCTGCTGCGCGAGACGGAGGCACTGCGCTGGGGTACTGACACAGACGCCGACCCGGAGTCCGAAAGCGCAGGCGCTGCCACGCAAGACGAAGTCGACGTGGCGATCGCGAGCAGCATGCTCTCGAGCACGCCGCCTGCGCCGGATGCCAAGCCGCTCGTCGTGCAGGCGCCGACCGTGCCGAGTAGGGCGGCGCCAGCGCCGACCGTGACGCCGATTGCAGCGAGCAAGGCGCCTGCGGCCATCACGACGCCTGCGGCCATCACGACGCCTGCGGCCATCGCGACGTCTGCGGCCATCGCGACACCCGCCGCTAGGACGGCGACAGCCGCAGCCGCAACGCCAACGGTGAGTCCCTCGACGGCGCCTGCGCGCACGCAGAGTCAGTTCCCCGCACCGGCACGCGCGGCGCCGCTGTTGCTCGACGTCACGCCGCACACGCTGAGCGTCGAGACCGTCGCCGGCTTCTGCGAGCAGATCATTGCGCGTAACTCACCGATTCCGACCGAACAGACGCGCGTCTTCTCCACCAGCCGCGACAACCAGGATCGCGTCAGCATGCGCATCAGCCAGGGTGAGGAGCGGCGCATCGATCAGAACCAAGTGCTCGGCCAGGTCGAGCTGGTCGGTCTGCGGCCGGCGCGGCGCGGCGAGGTCAGCATCGAGGTGACGTTCATCCTCGACGCGGACGGCACGCTGAACGCGACCGCGCGTGACCGTACGACGGGCAAGGCGCAGGCGTTGCAGGTGAACCTCGTCGGTGCGACCAGCGAGGTCGAGATCCAGCGCATGCAGGCCCGGCAAGGCAAGCGCAAGAGCTGAGGACGATGGCGAAGCGGCTCGACGAGCTCGACTACTACGCGCTGCTCAGCGTGGCGCGCGAGGCCAGCATCGACGACATCAAAGCGGCGTTTCGGGCCTTCGCGCGCCGCTATCATCCCGACCGCTATGCCGGGGACGAGGCGGCTGCGCACAAGATGACGCGCATCTATCGGCGCGGCACAGAGGCCTACCGCGTGCTCACGCATCCGGAGCAGCGGCGCGCGTACGACACCGAGCTTGCGCAAGGGCAGCTGCGTCTGGACCCCGAGCGCGCGCAGGCCAGCATACGGCCGAGCATGCCGCCCGGGCAGGCCGAGGTGCGCGATGCGCGCGCTCGGCCGTTCATGGCCAAGGCCGCGCTCGCGCTCAAGGCGGGTGACTTCAAAGTCGCCAAGCTCAACCTGCAGATCGCCCTCAACTACGAGCCCGACAACGCGGTGCTCCGGAGCAAGCTGGAAGAGGTCGTGGCGCGCCTCAAGTCCGGCTGACGGCTTGCCGCGTTTGCCCCGTAACTCCGCCAGATCTTGGGGCGTTTCGGGGGTCACATGCTATGGTGTGCGGGATGTCCCGCAAGGCCATAGTCGAGCGCACGACGCGTGAAACGCGCATCCGGGTCGAGATCGATCTGGACGGCTCGGGCAAGCACGAGATCAAGACGCCGCTGCCGTTCCTGAGCCACATGCTCGACCAGCTGGGGCGTCATGGCATGTTCGACCTCAAGGTCGACGCCGAGGGCGACATCGAGATCGACGGGCACCACACCACGGAAGACCTGGCCATCGTGCTCGGTCAGGCCGTCGCGCGCGCGCTCGGCGACAAGAAGGGCATTCGGCGCTACGGCGCCGCCACGCTGCCGATGGACGAGGCTTGCGTCACCTGCGCGCTCGATCTCTCGGGTCGCACGTTTTTCGTCTGGCGCGTGCCGATGCCCAAGGCAAAAGTAGGTGAGTTCGACACCGAGCTCGCCGAGGTGTTCTTCGAAGGATTCGCACGCGGTGCGGGTGCCAACCTGCACATGCACCTGCTCGAAGGCCAAGTCCTCCATCACATCATCGAGATCTCGTTCAAGGCGTTCGCGCATGCTCTGCGCAACGCGTGCGAGATCGATCCGCGTTCGTCGTCCGTGCCGTCCACCAAAGGCACACTTACGGAGTAGTCACGTCATGGAGCTCATTCCCGCCATCGATCTGCTCGGCGGAAAAGTCGTCCGCCTGGAACGTGGACGCTACGACAAGGTCACGGTGTACTCGGAGCGCCCGGTCGAGCAGGCGCGCGTGTTCTTCGATGCAGGTGCGCGTCGGCTGCACGTGGTCGACCTGGATGGTGCTCGCTCCGGCTCTCCGCAGAACCTCGCGGTGATCGAGGCCATCATGCGTACGGTGCCCGTGCGCATCCAAGTCGGTGGCGGCATTCGCGACGAGGTGGTGGCCAAGCGCTGGTTGTCTGCGGGCGCGGATCGCGTCGTGCTCGGTACTGCGGCGGTGAAGGATCCCGCGTTCGTCCAGCGCCTGTGCGCCGAGCATCCCGGTTCCGTCGTGGTGGCCGTCGATGAGCGCGACGGGGAAGTTGCGGTCGAAGGTTGGCTGGAAGGCAGCGGCAAGCGCGCTCCCGATCTGGCGCGCGAGGTCGACGGTTGGGGCGTCGGCGCGATCTTGCATACGGTGATCGCGCGTGATGGGACCAAGGAAGGCCCTGACATCGACGCGACCTTGGCATTGCAGGCCGTCGTGAACGCCACCGTGATCGCTTCGGGCGGTATTGGCGATCTCTCGCATATCCGTGCGCTTGCGCAGCGGGGCGTGCGCGCAGCCGTGTGCGGTCGTGCGCTGTTGTCCGGCGCGTTCTCGGTTCCGGAAGCCTTCGTGGCAGCCGGCACGAAAAGCTGAGCGAGCTGCGAGCCGGCTCGCGCGCTGTGCCTGCCGCAATCCAAAACGTGGCAATCGCGTGCGTTCTTGCGATACTGCTGCCTCGTTCAGCTCATAGGCAGGGGTAACGGCAAGGCGTGGATCAGGATCTCGAGGTAAGCGTCGACGAGCTGGTCTCGCTGCTCAAGCAGAAGGGCATTCCGCTGCCCTTCGAGATGGGCGCGTTCATCGTGCTCGAGGCGTGCGAACAGCTGCTCGAGTCCCCTGCGCGTCTACGTGGGCAAGACGTGTTCGTCGGTGCTCAGGGCGAGGTGGCGGTCGAGCCCGTGCAAGGCGCGTCTCCCGACGAGGAAGCCGTGCGTGCGCTGCTCGTCCTGCTCGGTGACCTCCTGGTCTGCTCGGCGCCTGGTGTGCCGCCCATGTTGCTCGAGCTCGCGACGTCAGGTCCGAGCGACGACCAATGGACACTGTCGCGCTTGCGCGATGATCTCGAGGCGTGCCTGTTGCCGCTCAACCGCGGCGCAACCCGGCGTGTGCTCTCGCGCATCTTGCGCGAGGCACGCAAGACCGGTGAGCGAGCCAGTGCGCGCCCCAGCACCGAGCCCGATGCGAACGCGCTCGACGCCGAGCTCGACGCGCTGCTCGGTGGCGGCGACGTGCCGAGCGTGTCGGCGATCGCCTCACCGCGTGCGAGCGAGCTGGCCCCTGCACCCGCGCCGGCTCCGAACGCCGAGGCAACGCCGCGAGTCCCCGCGGTACCGGCCGGCATCTTTGCTCCGCGAGGCCAGCTGCCTGTTTCGCAGAGTGCAGGCTCGCCGCACGCAGGCTCGTCACGCGATTCACACGAAGCGAGCTCGTTCGATACGGGCGAGTTCGGCACCGGTGGCAGCGGCGTGTTCGATGCGGTCGATCCCGAGTCCGCGCGCAGCGGCGCGTTCGACGCGTTCGACGATGATCGAGACGAGCCTCCCGTCATTGCACCTCCCAGCGAGCCGCGCGGGCGCAGGAGGGCCAAGCCGGCAGCCGAGCGCGCGGTCGAGCCACGCGTGCAGCCGTCAGCGGCATCGGGCAAGCATCCACCTGCAAGCGCGAGCGATGCTCACGACGAGCCCGCGCGAGCGCAGCCGGGCCGCGCTGCGGGTCATGCTGCGGATCACGTAACGGACAAGAGCGATGCGCGGCCTACGCCTGGATGATCTCGTCGAGGACGATGCCGAGCGCAGCGGCGCGGGCGTGGGCGCATGGATCGGCGGCTTCTTCGTCTTTGCGGCAGCGCTGTTGCTCGTCGCGTACTTCGTGCTCGGCCAGGCGCAGATGAGGCGATTGGTGGGCCTTGCACCGATCGAATCGGAGGCGCCGGCCGTCGCAACCAAGGCGGACAAGCCCGCGCGCGCCAAAGCGGGCACGCTCCTGGTCAGCTCTACGCCCGAGCGCGCTCAGGTCCTGTTGCTCGTCGGCAAAGGCCCTGTCGTCGTGCCCCAGCTGCCGATCGGCGTTGCTCATGAGTTCATCGCGATCACCGACGACGACGCCGTGGGGCGTGCGCTCGTGCCGGCGAACGCGACGTGGGACGCCGCCAGCGGCGCGCCAACCTACGAGCTGGCATTGGTGGCCACCACAGTGGCCGCGAAGAATGCCAAGCAGCGTGAGCTCGATCTCTCGACCTCGCTCCTGCCGCGCGACACGGGTACCGCCACGGGGCAGCTCGGCAGTGTGCGCGTGGTGACGGCGCCGCCGGGCGCCAAGGTCTATCAGCTCGTCGGTTTCACGCCCTCGGCGCGTGTCGAGGGCCTCTTGCTCGACCAGACGTACGAGGTGCTGATCTACGCACCGGGTCACGAAGTGGCGCGCAGACGCATCGACCCGAGCACTTTCCTGGAGGAGTCGGGGCAGCTGGTCTCCCAGCTCGAGGTCAACCTCGAGCCCGCGTCGCGCCGCTGACGGCTGCAGCGCGCTCCTTCGTTCGCATCTCTCGTGGAAGATTGTCAGCGAGTGGTCAGTGCGTGGCTCTTTCGATGCGCCGCCCGTCGACCAGCAGTGCGTCGATCTGGGGCTTGCCGCTTTCGTCGATGGCCACGACGAGCTTTGTCTGGTGCTCGCGCGCCGCATCCTGAAAGACTTGCGTGAGCTCCTGCGCGCGCTCCTCCGGGATGTAGTAACGCGTCAGCTCGCTCAGGTAGCGGGTCTTCAGGACGCCGTCGCAACGCTGGCGCGCGAGCTCGCAGCTCGCGCGGCGCACGACAGGCGGTTGGTTCGAAGCGGCCGCGTCGAGGCACAGGCAGCAGCGCTCGCCGAAATCGTCGGCGCAGCTCTCGAGAGCCTCTTGCTCATGCAGGTCCAAGCGATACTGGAGGTAGTGGCCTCGCAGGAGATCACGTGGATCGTAACCAGTGACATCGAACGACCAACGCGTTGCGCTCGCGAGGTGGCGCTCGGCGCGGACGATGCCGAACGCGAGCACCAGCACGGGCAAGCCCACTGCAATCGCCAACCAATTACGCGACATGCTTGCCTCCCTCGTGCTCGCGGCCGGGTTCGACGCCGAGGCGTGCAGCCAGCTCGGGCGACTTGCGCTTCCAGATCCAAGCTAGAAGAAGCGTCAGGAGGCCGCCCGTGATCATGCCCAAGCCTGTGTCTAGCATCGAGCCGAACACCTCGAAGTACATGATGAGCACGCGCAGCGCGATTGCGCCCGTCAGCGTATTGAACAAGCGCAGGTGGCCGAGCTGCAGCACGGTCCAGGCGGCCAAGCCGAGTAAGCCGACCTGCACCAAGGCACCGAGTGCGGGCAGGTCGTCGTGTGGCAAGGCCGTGGCGAGCGTCAGCACGAGCCACGTGCTCGCGACGTAGATGCGCATGCCGAGCAGCGCGCGCGCCGACAGGGCCGGGTACATGCGAGGCAGGAGCGCAACGAGCCCGGCGCTGAGCGCACCGCAAACCAGCAGCGACCAGGTGAGCAGCTCGTGGGCAGCGAAGTCCTCGTAGAACAGGAAGCCGAGCCCCGCGCTGGCCCACAGCCAAGCGGTCCACACCGTGCTCGTCCAGCCGGCACTGATCTGCGGCCGTGCCGAAGCGAAAAACGGAGTGCGCGCGAGCCACAGCACGAGCACGGCCGTCGCATAGGCGATCGACACGGCGATGTTCGCGAGCAGCGTGTCGTGGCTGCCGAAGCGATCGAAGGTGGTCTCGAGCCAGTACGCTGTCGTGCTCACGTGAGTCCAGATCAAGCCAGCCAGCCACATCAGCCCGACGAAGCGCGTGCGCACGAGCGTCATGAACGGCAGCGTGCACAGAGACCAGACGAGCAACGCCTGATGCGGTGGCGAGCCGAGTTGGTAGACCTGTCCGAGCAGCGCGAGCGACGCCAGCACGAATACGTAGTCGATGGCGGCGAGCGTTTCGACGAGCAGAGGTTGTCGGCGGCGGGCAGCCACGAACAACCCGGCTGCGAGCAGGACGCCCAGCGCCAGGTCGATGCCGAGCTTGATCGGTCGATCGATGGCGTCCCAGTTGGCGGCCACGATCGACACGATGCCGATGCCGATGGTGAGCGCACCGAGACCGAGCAACGCGTAGAGCAAGACCGGCCTGTGGCGACCGTCCTCGAACGCCGCGATGCGAGCGCGCGTGCCTGCGTCGATCAGGCCCGCTTCCTGCCAGAGGGTGAGCTTCTTTTCGATGTTCATGGCGTGTCGCTCTGCGACCAGTACGACCACTAGAACCAGAGCATGCGGCGTACCAGCACGTCAGCGTGGCAGATTCGGCCGCAATACGCGGAAGAATGCGAGGGCGTGCACCGCGCAGCGCAGGCACCGCATGCACCCGGGGTACATCCGGCGTGCACGTAGTGCTCACGTGATTCCCCGACGCTCCGGTGCGCTACGGCGTCAGGCGCACGCGCTCCGAGCGCTCGAGTCGCACGGGAGCGTCGGAGTCGCCGCCGACCTGCCGGCTCACCCGCTTGGTGATGCGGGCGGGTACGCCCACGACCACCGAGCCGGCGGGGACATCGCGAATCACCACCGCGTTGGCGCCGACCACGCTGCCGGCCCCGACGCGAACTTCACCGAGGACGACCGCGCCGCAACCGATGTCGACTCCACTTTCGATCGTGGGCTTGCCGAGTGGCTCACTCGTGCGCATGACGCCTAGCGTCGTGCCGTGTCGCAGCTGCACGTCGTCACCTATGCGCCGCGCATTCAGCACGATCCCGCCGTGATGCCAGATGCGCACGCGACGCCCTAGCTCCACCGTGTAGTCGAGCTGAATGCCGAAGCTCCACTGCACGCTCTGATGGACGAGCTTGTACGCGGCGCTGAACGGCAGGCGCAGCGCGCGTGGCTGAAGTTGCATCCTCCAGTTGCCGAAACGATGTACCGCCACGGCCCAGAAGCCAGGCTCCAGAAGATTTCGATCATGCGTTCGGAAGTCCTCCGCGATCAGCGCGAGGAAGCGAACGCCTGCGGGGTTCTTGTTGGTGTCGCCGAGCGGAAGGGGCGGTGGGCGCTCTGGACGCGGGAAGCGTAAGCGCGGGTTGTGCATGGGGGCCTCCACTTTCGTTTCTGCTTGCTGGAGAGCTCACCAGAGCAGCGGTCATGCCATCGCGGTCTCGTCGGAAAATTGCCGCGAGGGTTGCCGCAGTAGCCTCCGCGAGGGACTGCGGCATCACGTTTGTGCTCGTAGGCGTGACGCATGCGCGGTCGCGCGCAGAAGCGTCACACCGCGCTCAGCCCTCGTTTCGATCGTGTTGCGGTGTCAGCTGCAAGCAAATCGAAGTCGTCTCATCGACCATCGTGTCAGCCCGTGCTCGCAGCGCCCGCACCCATATCCGACGACACTCGAGGCCGCGCGACTCCTGATACGCAACGGTGAGACGACTTGTGCTCACGGCCGCGCGCTCGCCGGTCCTCGAGCTGCGCGTGCGCCGTGCTGGCGTCAGCTGGACGCCAGCGTTTTTGGAGCCGCCAGCAAGTTTGCTGGCCATCACGGATTTTCCCGTGACGGCGCCGTGCAGGGGCGACCGAACCCCTGAAATCAGGGCGATTTCCGCCTGTTTCGCGCTGGCACGCATTCTGCTCAGGCGTGTGTCTGCGCACCACGCGCTGACCTTCCTACGAATGAAGACTGACTCTGGAGAGCTTCGAATGAGCATGAATCTGTGGCGCCGAAGCGCCGTGTCTGCAGCCGGCGTGATCGCGTCGTTCCTGCTGCTTACTCCCCCTGTTCAAGCGGCGCCTTGCGCCGACCTCCCAGATTTCGACGCGGCCAAGTCCGTGTTCGGGGCCGGCGGTAGCGCCATCACGCCCACGTTGCGCAACGTTGCTGTGGCACTTGCTGGCTTGCCCGCCGAGGATCGCCTCCGGATTTTCTTCGCCGACCCAGGCGCATGCACGGGCTACGCGTACTTCCGGACGCCCACGGCGACCGAGATCTCGTTCCGCTACTGGGATTCGAACAACGTCGAATACACCTGTGAGGCGCCGCAGACCTCGGTTCAGTTCGGCCACATGGGCAACACGCCCGCGCTGTGCCCGATGGATGTCCCGCTGCTCGACGGTCAGGCGAAGTTCGTCGCGCCGGTGCAGACGGTCAACTTCATCACGCACTACGGCAACACGAGCTACCTCGAGATCTGGGCCGAGGCGCTCTATCACATCTATGGCTTGGGCGCGGGCGCCGCAGGCCACAGCGTAGCGCCGTGGAATGACCAAGCAGCCGTCTACGGTCGCGCCGCTTCGGCCTTCGTCACGCAGTTGGTGGCTGGATCGATCGGCGTTCCGGCAACGACGCTGCAGAGCAAGTTGCTGCCCGCCAACGTCCTCGTCACCAACGGCAACGTCGTCAGCGGCGTGTACGCATGGGGTACGGGCGGTGGCGATGTCACTAAAGCCATTGGCTACGTCTCGGGCTCAAACGCCAACCAGGGCGAGTTCGTCGACAACCCGGCGCGCGTCAAGACGCTTGCGTACCAGCACTACGGTCAGACGTGTGCGTACCTGCCGGACTCGGTGCGCGGTCGCGCCGACAAGGCCAACGTGCGCAGCGGCCAATACTGGGTGTGGACGCCGGCTTGGTTCTACGCGCACGTGGATGCCAACGGCGTGCCGACGAATCAGAACGTCGCGAACTTGATCGCTTGGTTCGATGGAACGGCGAATGCGCCCGGCGACGTCGATGTTCAAGAGATCGTCGTGAAATCAGGCGACGTGCCGCTGTGTGCGATGCATGCGATGCGCCCTGAAGGCGACCTCTCCGAGATCGTCTCGTACGCGCCCGAGAATCCTTGCAACGGTTGGTACGAGTTCACCGCCACCGGCAGCACGGACTACGAGACATGCACGACCACCGACGATTGCGACGGTGACGATCAAGTGTGCCGCTTCGGCTATTGCGAGGCTTACTGATTCCTTCGCGAGTAACGCAAAGAACTTTGAAAGATGAGAACCATGAACTCGCATAAGCTTTCTTGGATCACTTCGAGCTTCCTCCTCGCGCTTGGACTCGTCGCGTGTGGCGATGACGAAAACGTCGGACCGAGCGACGGCGGCGGTATCAATCTCAATGACGACGCATCCGTAGTCGCCGGCTCCGGCAGCCAAGCCGGTGAGGGCGGTGGCGGCGGTAGCGCCGGCAACGGTGGTAGCGGCGACGACGAAGACGCAGGCCAAGCAGGCGCAGGCGGCGAGGGCGGCGGCGGTCAAGCCGGTCAAGGTGGCGCAGCCGGTACGGGCATCGTCATTCCAGATACCGAGCTTCCTGATTGCCCGAACGCTCCCAACAACGATGCCGACGATTGCTGGGAGCTGTCCGAATGCAGCGGACAGAACAGCGAGCAGTTCCTGCAGCAATGCAGCGACAACTGTATCGCGCCCTTCGACAACGCAACTCGCATCGAAGGTTGGAACGGGACGCTTCCCCCGTTGAACTGACGACCGCATCGCACCTCTGGCTCGGCGCCGTGCGACGCAGTTTGTCGCGCGGCGCCACTGTCTTTCTCACCCCCCAAGCTTTCGCAGTGATGACGAACTTCCATTCATTTTTACGCGGTCTACTTCCGCTTCTTGTCTTGCTCAGCGCCACGCCGCTGCGCGCGCAACCGGCGAGCGACGACACTGGCGATGACGTCGAGATCGACGTCGAAGTCGACGCGGAGCCCGCCGCGCCGGCGGCACCCGCCGCCGCGCCCGCGCCGAGCAAGGCAACGGCAAGCACCGACGCAGCGAGCACCTCGGAATCGATCGCCGAGGCGAGCGCGAAGCTCGAAATCCCCGTCGCACGCGATCCAGCCGGTGCCACGCAGCTGCCGCGTTCACTGTTGGCCGAGGGCAGCAACTACACGAGGCCGCTGCGTCTGGGTCTGGCGTGGTGGGGCTTCGTGCAGGCCGACTACTACACTACGCAGGCCTCGGAGAATCAGCTCGATCCGGACGGCGAACCGCTCAACGACGATCAGTTCGGCATACGACGTGCTCGCCTGCGTATCGATAGCGGTTGGCAGTACGCGTTCGCCACGCTCGAGCTCGATGTCGGAACTTTTGGCGGCGCCAACGTGCGCGTGCGCAGAGCCGAAGCCTCGCTGCTCTACCGTGCGGATGTTCCCGACGACATCACGCCGCCGTTCGTGCTGACTGCAGGCATCATCGACGTGACCTTCGGCGCAGAGATTGGCGAGTCGCAGCGCGACCGTTTGTTCGTCGAGCGCAGCATCGGAAGCATCGCGCTCTTTCCTTCGCTCGCCGATGGCGGCGTCAAGCTCTGGGGCGTGTACCGCTTCTTCAACTACGCGCTCGCGCTGGTGAACGGCGAGTCGGTGAGCGGCTCGTTCATTCCGAAGGATCATGACTCGCACAAGGATCTCGTCGGACGTCTGGGTGTGAAGGCCAAGCCCAGCGACGCGATCACGATCACGGGCGGCGTCTCGTTCTACGTCGGCAAGGGCTTCCACCCGGGCACGCAGGCCACCAAGGACACGCTGAGCTGGTTCGATTTCGACAACAACGGTGTCGTGGGTGACGGTGAGATCCAAGGCGTGACCGGCTCGACTGCGCTGCCGTCGAAGGACTACGAGCGCTGGGCGCTCGGCATGGATGCGGGCGCGTCCTTCAGGCATCCGATCGGCGTCACGGTGGTTACCGCCGAAGGCTTCTACGCTTCGAACATGGATCGAGGGGTCCTTCCGCACGATCCCATCGTCAGCGGTGTGAGCACACGCCAGTTGGGATTGACGGCGTCGCTCATCCAGCAACTGACCGAGTGGGCGCGCTGGGCTTTCGCGTCGCGTATTACGACCCGAACAGCAGCTCGATCGAGCAACGCGCAGGCGTCTTCCACCTGAAGGACCAGTCGTACGTGGTGCTCTCGCCCGTCGTGGCGCTGCTGCA
This sequence comes from uncultured beta proteobacterium, assembly GCA_963707445.1. Lineage (GTDB taxonomy): Bacteria > Pseudomonadota > Gammaproteobacteria > Burkholderiales > Burkholderiaceae_F > JALORV01. The sequence goes on from CAVPPW010000037.1 coordinate 29,756, forward strand.
CCCACACGGCCGTCTCGCGGCGCAGTACGACATCGTGAACGACAACCTGGGCCGCGACAGTCGTGGTGTCCCAGCGGACGTGCAGAACAACCAGTTCACGCTGGCGCTTGCAGGTGGATCTATGAACAGCCTGCTTCAGCAGCTCGTGCGTCGCATGTCGGCGAGGCGTGCAGTCTTCGTC
>CAVPPW010000038.1:0-88683 GCA_963707445.1 uncultured beta proteobacterium
TTATCCGCACCTGGTCCAGCACCGCACGGGCGCGCGCGATCTGATCGTCGACGATGACGACGCGCGCCGCCTGCTGCAGGAACTGAGGCAGGCGCTGTTCGAGGCCGAGGTGGCTTTGCACGGCTACACGTTGCTGCCGCGGGGACTCTGGCTTCTCGCCACTCCTGTCGATGCCGGCGGACTCGGACGCGCTATGCAGTCCATCGGGCGGCGCTTCGTACGCTGGGTCAATGATCGCCGCGAAGAACACGGGGGAATCTTCGCCGGGCGCTATCGTGCTGCCGCGATCGAACCCGAATCGGGAAGCCTGCGCGCGCTCGCGTATGTCGAGACGATGCCGCTGCGCACCGTCCAGGGCGCGACGTCGACCAGTATTTCTGGTCAAGCTGTCGCGTCCATCTCGGATTGGCCTCAGATTCGCAATTGCGGACGCTGCCGGCCTACTGGGCGCTCGGGAACACGCCGTTCGAACGCCAGGCCGCGTACCGGCGGCTGCTGGACAGCGGCGTCAGTGCGGACGACGCGAAGCGCTTCGCCCAGGCCCTTGCCGGTGGATGGGTGGTGGGGTCACCCGCCTTTGTGCGGCAGATCGAGGCACAGTGCCCGCGACGCCCAACACCCGCTCGCCCAGGTCGGCCGCGTCGCGGCGTTTCGCGGCCTAGGCCGTGACAAGGTCGGTCTGCGCAACGAGACTGATCTACGGGAAGCGGCACAACGCGCGCTTCGCTCCAAGTGAGCGCATGCAAACTTGTGGCTTACTGGCTAGCACTTGAGGTGTAGTTGGTGAGCTGTAATGTCCCCGTTTTCTCTCAGAGCGCTAAGGCCTCTAGTAATTAGGGACAGACCCTGTTTGATTGAGTTGTGCGCTGCGGAGAAGACGAAGTAAAGTTGAGGCGCACCGCGACCCTTCCGGAAGTGGGCTTTCAGCAGGATGCGCAAGATGGACTCGCACGCCGAAGACCTCGTCGGTCACGCCAGCCAGGGGCTGTATTCGAGTTCCAACGAACACGACGCCTGCGGGGTCGGCTTCGTCGCAAACATCAAGGGCCGGGCGAGCCACGCCTTGGTGCAGCAGGCGCTTTTGATTCTGCATAACCTGGATCACCGGGGTGCGATCGGTGCTGATCCGCTGTGCGGCGACGGTGCCGGCATCCTGATACAGATTCCGGACGCGTTTTATCGCGACGACCTGGGGCGACAGGGCGTCGACCTCCCGCCGCCGGGCGAATACGGGGTCGGCATGATCTTCCTGCCGCGCGAGCACGCCTCGCGCCTCGCTTGCGAACAGGAACTTGAGCGCACGGTGCGGGCGGAGGGCCAGACGGTCCTTGGCTGGCGCGACGTTCCTGTTGACCGTGAAATGCCGATGTCGCCGTTGGTGCGCGGGCGTGAACCGGTGATCCGACAGATCTTCATCGGCCGCGGGCCCGACGTGATGGTGCCGGATGCGCTCGAACGCAAGCTCTATGTGATCCGCAAGACCGCGAGTCACAAGATCCAGGCGCTCAAGCTCAAGCACGGCAAGGAGTACTTCGTGCCGTCGATGTCGACGCGCACGGTCGTCTACAAGGGGCTGCTGCTCGCCGACCAGGTCGGCCGGTACTACGCCGACCTGCGGGATCCGCGCGTCGTCTCGGCGATTGCGCTCGTGCACCAGCGCTTCTCGACCAATACGTTCCCGTCGTGGGAACTCGCGCATCCGTACCGTTTGATCGCGCACAACGGCGAGATCAACACGGTCAAGGGCAACTTCAACTGGATGCGCGCGCGCGAAGGCGTGATGTCGTCGCCGGTGCTGCGCGAGGACCTCGGCAAGCTCTTTCCGCTGATCTACGAAGGCCAGTCGGATACCGCATGCTTCGACAACGCGCTCGAACTGCTGGTGATGAGCGGCTATCCGGTCGCGCACGCCGTGATGATGATGATCCCGGAGGCGTGGGAGCAGCACACCTTGATGGACGCGAGCCGGCGCGCGTTCTACGAGTACCACGCCGCGATGATGGAACCGTGGGACGGCCCCGCCGCGATCGCATTCACCGACGGCGTGCGCATCGGCGCGACGCTCGATCGCAACGGCCTGCGTCCGGCGCGCTACGTGATCACCGACGAGGACATGGTCGTGATGGCCTCCGAGGTCGGCGTCTTGCCGATTCCGGAAAGCCGCATCATCAAGAAGTGGCGTCTGCAGCCCGGCAAGATGTTCCTGATCGACACGGAGCAGGGCCGCATCATCGACGACACAGAACTCAAACAGCAGTTGGCGGCGAGCAAGCCTTATAAAGAGTGGATCAAGCGCATCCGCATCAGGCTCGACGATCTGCCGGCCGGCACCGGCGACAAACCGACCTCGGCGGCGAAGCTGGAGGTACCGCTGCTCGATCGGCAGCAGGCGTTCGGCTACACGCAGGAAGACCTGCGGCTGCTGATGGAGCCGATGGCCTTACAGGCCGAAGAGGCGGTCGGCTCGATGGGCAACGACGCCACGCTGCCGGTACTTTCGGACCGGGCCAAGCCGCTCTACAACTATTTCAAGCAACTGTTCGCGCAGGTGACGAATCCGCCGATCGACCCGATCCGCGAACAGCTGGTGATGTCGCTGGTCAGTTTCGTCGGACCGAAGCCGAACCTGCTCGACATCAACAACATCAATCCGCCGATGCGCCTCGAAGTGAGCCAACCGGTGCTCGATTTCAAGGACATGGCGAAGATCCGGTCGATCGAGAACTACTCATCGCACAAGTTCCGCTCGTTCGAGCTCGACGTCTGCTATCCGCTGGCGTGGGGCAAGGAAGGGGTCGAAGCACGGTTGGCATCGCTCTGCGCCCAGGCTGTCGATGCGGTCAAGGCGGGATACAACATTCTGATCGTCACCGACCGCTCGCTCGATGCCGAGCGGGTCGCCATCCCCGCGCTGCTCGCGACCAGCGCAATCCATCAGCAGCTGATCGTGCAGGGTCTGCGCACATCGACCGGCCTCGTCGTCGAGACCGGCTCGGCGCGCGAGGTGCACCACTTCGCATTGCTGGCCGGCTACGGCGCAGAGGCGGTCCACCCATACCTTGCGCTCGAGAGCCTGACCGCACTGCACGTCGCCGACGCCGACAAGGCCACCAAGAACTACATCAAGGCGATCGGCAAGGGGCTTAACAAGGTCATGTCGAAGATGGGCATCAGCACCTACATGTCCTACTGCGGTGCGCAGATCTTCGAAGCCGTCGGGCTTAATCGCGAACTGGTCGACAAGTACTTCCGCGGCACCGCGAGCAACATCGGCGGGGTCGGCCTTTTCGAGGTCATGGAAGAGGCCGTGCGCGCCCACCGGGCGGCTTTTTCCGATGACCCGGTGCTGGCGGAAATGCTGGACTCCGGCGGCGAGTACCAGTGGCGCGTGCGCGGCGAGGAGCACATGTGGACGCCCGACGCGATCGCGAAGCTGCAGCACTCGACCCGCGCGAACAGCTACCAGACCTACAAGGAATACGCGCAGCTCATCAACGACCAGAGCCGCCGTCACATGACGTTGCGCGGCCTTTTCGAGTTCAAACTGGACCCGAAGAAGGCGATCGCGCTCGACGAAGTTGAGCCGGCGAAGGAGATCGTCAAGCGCTTTGCCACCGGTGCGATGTCGCTGGGATCGATCTCGACCGAAGCGCATTCGACGCTCGCGATTGCGATGAACCGGATCGGCGGCAAGAGCAACACCGGCGAGGGCGGCGAGGACGAGCGGCGTTATCAGCAGGAACTGCGCGGCATCCCGGTCCGCACGGGCGACACGCTCGCCAGCGTGCTCGGTGCCGACCGCGTCGCCGCCGCCATTCCGCTGCAGGATGGCGATTCACTGCGCAGCAAGATCAAGCAGGTGGCATCGGGCCGCTTCGGCGTGACGACCGAATATCTGGTCAGCGCTGATCAGATCCAGATCAAGATGGCCCAGGGTGCCAAGCCTGGCGAGGGCGGCCAGTTGCCGGGCCACAAGGTGAGCGAGTACATCGCCAAGCTGCGTTACTCAGTACCTGGTGTCGGGCTGATTTCGCCCCCGCCGCACCACGACATTTATTCGATCGAGGATCTCGCACAGCTGATCCATGATCTGAAGAACGCCAACCCGCGGGCGTCGATCAGCGTGAAGCTGGTGTCCGAAGTCGGCGTCGGAACGGTCGCGGCCGGTGTGGCCAAGGCCAAGGCCGATCACGTGACGATCGCCGGCCACGATGGCGGCACCGGCGCTTCGCCGGTGTCGTCGATCAAGCATGCGGGCACGCCGTGGGAGCTGGGGCTGGCGGAGACGCAGCAGACGCTGGTACTGAACCGCCTGCGCGGCCGCATCGCCGTGCAGGTCGACGGCCAGATGAAGACCGGCCGCGATGTCGTCATCGGGGCGCTGCTCGGCGCCGACGAATTCGGCTTCGCCACCGCGCCGCTGGTGGTCTCAGGCTGCATCATGATGCGCAAGTGCCATTTGAATACGTGCCCGGTCGGCGTCGCCACGCAGGATCCGGTGCTGCGCGCCAAGTTCAAGGGGCAGCCCGAGCACGTGGTCAACTATTTCTTCTTCGTCGCCGAGGAAGTGCGGGAGATCATGGCGCAACTCGGCATCCGGAGCTTCGATGAGTTGATCGGCCGCGCCGATCTGCTCGAGACCAAGCGCGGCATCGATCACTGGAAGGCGAAGGGACTGGACTTCAGCCGCATCTTCTACCAGCCGCCGATGCCTGCCGAGGTCGCCCGTCGCGTGGTTGAGGAGCAGGACCATGGCCTGGCCAAGGCGCTCGACCATAAGCTGATCGAACAATGCAGGCCGGCGCTCGAGCGCGGCGAGCGGGTGAGCTTCATCACGCCGATCCGCAACATCAATCGCACGGTCGGCACGATGCTGTCGTCGCTCGTGGCACGCCAGCACGGTCACGCGGGCCTGCCGGAGGACACGATTCACATCCAGCTGAACGGCACGGCCGGGCAGAGTTTCGGCGCCTTCCTGGCGCACGGGATCACGCTCGACCTCGTCGGTGACGCCAACGACTACACCGGCAAGGGCCTGTCGGGCGGACGCATCATCGTGCGCTGCCCGAACGACTTCCGCGGCGCCGGCACTGAGAACATCATCGTCGGCAACACGGTGCTTTACGGCGCGATTGCCGGCGAGGCGTACTTCAATGGCGTTGCCGGCGAACGTTTCGCGGTCCGCAACTCCGGCGCCACGGCCGTGGTCGAGGGCACGGGCGACCATGGCTGCGAATACATGACGAAGGGCACCGTCGTCGTGCTCGGCGCCACCGGCCGCAACTTCGCCGCCGGAATGTCGGGCGGCATCGCCTATGTTTTCGACGAGCATGGTGACTTTGCGGCGAAGTGCAATGCGGCGATGTGCGACCTCGAGTCGGTCCTGCCTTCGGCCCAGCAGGAAGAGACCGTCGATGAGACGCATCTGGCATCTCGGCGAGACGGACGAGTTCCTGCTGCGTGGATTGATCGAAAGCCACTTCCGCTACACCGGCAGCCTGCGCGCGCGGATGCTGCTCGACAACTGGCCTGGCATGCGCGCGCGCTTCGTCAAGGTGTTCCCGCACGAATACCGGCGCGCCCTGAAGGAACTCGCCGCGAAGCACCAGCCGGCATCGCCCGAGCGCCTGGCCGCCTGACAAGAGCACGAAAGCAGACGATGGGGAAGATCACAGGATTCATGGAGTACCAGCGGCTGGAGGAGGCCGCCGAGGCGCCGCAGGCGCGCAAGCAGCACTGGCGCGAATTCATCATGCATCTGAATGACGAGCAGGCCGGCGTGCAGGCTGCGCGCTGCATGGACTGTGGCATCCCGTTCTGCAACAGCGGCTGTCCGGTCAACAACATCATTCCGGATTTCAACGACCTCGTGTACCGGCAGGACTGGAAGACCGCGCTCGAAGTCCTGCATTCGACCAACAACTTCCCTGAGTTCACCGGCCGCGTATGCCCGGCACCGTGCGAGGCCGCGTGCACGCTCAACATCGAGGACGTGCCGGTCGGCATCAAGTCGATCGAGCACAAGATCATCGACAAGGGATGGGAAGAGGGCTGGGTCGTGCCACAGCCGCCGAAGGTCCGGACCGGGAAGACGGTCGCTGTCGTCGGCAGCGGCCCAGCGGGGCTGGCTGCCGCACAACAGCTGGCGCGGGCGGGCCACGACGTGACGGTGTTCGAGAAGAACGATCGCATCGGTGGCCTGCTGCGCTATGGCATTCCGGACTTCAAGATGGAAAAGTTGCACATCGACCGCCGCGTCGCGCAGATGGCGGCTGAGGGCGTCACCTTCCGCACCGGTGTGCTGGTCGGCAAGGCGCCGCTCGGCGGCGGTATCACCAACTGGGCCAGCGAAACCATCGATCCCGAGCAGCTGATGCGCGACTTCGATGCCGTCGTGCTCGCGGGTGGTGCCGAGCAGTCGCGCGATCTTCCGATCGAGGGCCGCGATCTGAAGGGCATACATTTCGCGATGGAGTTCCTGCCGCAACAAAACAAAGTCGTAGCGGGCGATGCGGTCAGCGAGCAGATCATGGCCACCGGCAAGCATGTCGTCGTCATTGGCGGCGGCGACACGGGTTCGGACTGCGTCGGCACGTCGAACCGGCACGACGCGAAATCGGTGACCCAGTTCGAACTGCTGCCTCAGCCGCCGGCTAAGGAGAACAAGGCGCTGACGTGGCCGTACTGGCCGATCAAACTGCGCACCTCGAGCTCGCACGAAGAAGGTGTTCAGCGCGACTGGGCGGTCACGACCAAGCGCTTCGTCGGCGATGATCGCGGCCATGTGCGTGCGCTTGTGGCCGCGCGGGTCGAGTGGCAAAAAGACCCGGTCACCGGTGCAATGAAGATGGCCGAGGTGCCGGGCGGCGAGTTCGAACTGCCGGCCGGTCTCGTGCTGTTTGCGATGGGCTTCGTCGCTCCGGCAGCGGCGGTGCTGGAATCATTCGGCGTCGAAAAGGATGCGCGCGGCAACGCGCGTGCGGCGACCGAGGAAGTGCGCGGCGGACCACGGCCGTACGCAACCACGGTCGAGAAGGTCTTCGCGGCCGGCGACATGCGCCGCGGCCAGAGCCTGGTCGTGTGGGCAATCCGGGAGGGCCGGCAGTGCGCAAGGGCGGTCGACCAGTTTCTGATGGGGACTTCGACGCTGCCGCGGTGAGGACACCTTTCCGCCCGGCGACTGCGATGACATCGCCAGGCAGGTGCGGCAGCAGGCGTGCAGGCGCCGACACGTTTCGGAGTCGGCAAGCATTCGAAAACGCGGTCCTGGATTGACGACGTCCATGGAGCACACAGCTCTTGCACCGCGCGCGGCGTGAGATGTCGGGCCACTGATGCGTCGCATCTTCCACAAGTCGCTGGTCGTCGGTGCGGAGTCGATCGACGCCCTCGGCCATGTCAACAACCGCGAATACCTGCGCTGGATGGAGGAAATCGCGGTCGAGCACTCGGCTGCGCAGGGCTGGCCGATGGAGCGGTATTTCGCCGACCGGACCGCCTGGGTCGCAGCGTCCCACGTGCTCGAGTACCTGCGGCCTGCGCTCGCCGGCGAGGCGCTCGAGGTGTACACGTGGATCGCCCACTGGAACACGCGCGATTGCCTGCGCCGCTATGCAGTCATGCGCGATCACCGCATGCTGGCGCGCGGTGAGACGATTTGGACCTTCGTCGATCTCGACACTGGCCGTGCACGGCCAATCCCCGAGGTGGTGCTCGGTGCGTTCGCGCTGGTCGGCGACGACGACGAGCAGTTGCGCGCGCTGCGCTTGGCGCGACGCGAGCGCCGCGGTCCAGCAGGCCCAGTGGCCGAGCGCCGGACACCGCTGGCTTGACTGGTAGGCTACGTGCTGCAGGCGGCCACAGATCCGCCTAACGACGAATCAAACCGCGAAGGAAGAGAAAATGCTGAAAGTCCTCGGCGCACTGTGCGCGCTAGTGCTGACATTCGGGGCGCAGGCGCAGGATGCCGGCACGCTGAAGAAGATCCGCGACGCGAAGACGATCACGCTCGGCTACCGCACCGACTCTCCGCCTTTTTCTTTCACGGGCCCTGATGGTCAGCCGGCGGGGTACTCGGTCGATCTGTGCAAGCGCATCGCGGCCAGCGTCGAGCGCGCGCTCGGCCCGGCTCCATTGACGGTCAAGTGGGTCCAGGTGACCTCGGCCAACCGTTTCGACCAGGTGGCCTCGGGCGCGGTCGACCTTGAATGCGGTAATACAACGGTGACACTGGGCCGGCAGGAAAAATTCGACTTCTCGAATCTGACCTTCGTCGACGGCGGTGCGGTGCTCGTGCTTTCGGACTCCAAGCTCACACGGCTGGCCGACCTCGCCGGCAAGACCATCGGAGTGAAACCCGGCACGACGACCGAGGCGGCACTCAAGACCGCATTGAAGGACCGCCTGATCGATGCCAAGGTCGTCAGCGTCAAGGACGATGCCGAGGCGCTGGCGGCGCTGAACGAAAAGCGCATCGATGGTTATGCCGCCGACCGGCTCGTGCTGGTCGGCAACGTGATCACGGCACGCAGCGGCGTGAAGTACACGCTGGTGCAGGACGAGTTCTCGTTCGAGCCGTACGCCCTGATGATGCGCCGGGATCCGGCCTTCAGGCTTGCGGTGAATCGCGCGCTGGCGCAGATTTATCGCAGCGGTGCGATCGGCGAGATCTTCGATCGCTGGTTGGCCCCGCTTGGCAAACCCGGCCCGCTGCTGTCGGCGATGTACTTCTTGAACACGATCCCCGAATAACGCGCTAGCAGCGCTACGTCGAACGCCGCTGGCTGACGGAAGCTCGTGCGCTCCGGCGCAATGCGACGGCTTTGACGGCTGTTCGCGTCCGATCGCGGACGAATGAACCGGCACGCTGCGCGCGGGGACGGTGCCTGGCGTTGAATGCCTGCGGCCGCGAGCGCCGAGGTCGGCAATGGCGGCTCTGTTTGCAGGATCGCCTTCCGACCCCCATGCGACAATCCGCGGCCGCCGGTTGCAGGTCGGTGCCGCGCGCCGGCCGCGGCGCGCGATTCACTTCCTAATCCCAGACGATGACCCACGACGCACTCGTCGCGATCGACCATGTGACGTTCGGCTACGACCGGCGCGTGATCCTGTCGGACGTCTCGATGGTGTTCCCGCGTGGAAAAGTCATCGCGATCATGGGGGGCTCGGGCTGCGGCAAGACGACGCTGCTGCGACTGATCGGCGGCGTGCTGACGCCACAGCAGGGCACGATTACCTTCGATGGCGCGCCGGTCGACCCGCGCAATCGTGAGTCGCTGTACGCGCTGCGCCGGCGGCTTGGAATGCTGTTCCAGTTTGGGGCGCTGTTCACCGATCTGACGGTATATGACAACGTCGCCTTCCCGCTGCGCGAACACACCGGTTTGCCCGAGCCGATGGTCCGCGATTTGGTGCTGATGAAGCTCAACGCGGTCGGCTTGCGGGGCGCCGCGTTTGCTGAAACCTGCGGATCTGTCGGGAGGCATGGCGCGGCGGGTCGCGCTCGCGCGCGCGATCGCACTCGACCCGGATCTGATCATGTACGACGAGCCGTTTGCTGGACTCGATCCGATCTCGCTCGGGGTCGCGGCTAATCTGATCCGGCGGCTCAACGACGCCACCGGAGCCACCTCGCTGGTCGTCTCGCACGATGTGCACGAATGTTTCCTGATCAGCGACTACGTCTACGTGATTTCGGGCGGTCGCATCGTCGGTCGCGGCACACCGGCCGAGGTGCAGGCTTCGGACGATCCCGAAGTGCTGCAATTTATTCGCGGCGAACCGGACGGTCCGGTGCGCTTCCACTATCCGTCGCGCAGCTATGCCGATGATCTGGGACTGCGCGCATGACCGCCGCGGATGTGTTGCCCGCGCTCGGACGGCGGGCCCTCGATCTGCTGCAGCGACTCGGCCACAGCGCGTTCTTCTTTCTCGATCTGCTGCGCAACGCTCCGGCGGCGCTGCGGCGACCTCATCTCGTCGTCGCGCAGGTGCATGCGATCGGCAACTATTCGCTGGTCATCATCGCGGCTTCGGGCCTTGCGGTCGGCTTCGTGCTGGCGCTGCAGGGTTACTACACGCTATCGCGCTACGGCGCGGCGGAATCGCTCGGCTTGCTCGTTGCATTGTCGCTGGTACGCGAACTCGGACCCGTCGTCACCGGTCTGCTCTTCGCCGGTCGTGCCGGCACGTCGCTCACCGCCGAGATCGGACTGATGAAGGCAGGCGAGCAGCTGGCGGCGATGGAAATGATGGCGGTCGACCCGAAGTCGCGCGTGCTGGCGCCGCGCTTCGTCGCCGGAGCGGTTTCGATGCCGCTGCTGGCGGCGATATTTTCGGCGGTCGGCATACTCGGCGGCTATGTCGTCGGCGTGCTGATGATCGGCATCGACCCGGGTGCGTTCTGGTCGCAGATGCAGAGTGGTGTCGATGTCTGGGACGATGTCGGCAACGGCATCATCAAGAGCGTCGTGTTCGGGGTGGCGTGCACCTTCATCGCGCTCTACCAGGGTTACGAGGCGGAAGCGACGCCGGAAGGCGTGTCGCAGGCGACCACCCGTACGGTGGTCATTTCATCGCTCGCAGTGCTGGGTCTGGACTTCGTCCTGACCGCGCTGATGTTCAGCACACCGCGCTAGCGCGATTGCAGGAGCCGTTCGATGGGACGCAAGGGAATCGAAACACTGGTCGGCGTGTTCGTGCTGCTGGGGCTGATCGCCGTCGTGTTCCTGGCGCTCAAAGCCGCCAATTTGGCCAGCTTCAACACGGGCCCGACGTACGCGATCACCGCCCGCTTCGACAACATCGGCGGGCTGAAGGTGCGCGCGCCGGTGAAGAGTGCGGGTGTCACGGTGGGCCGCGTCACTGCTATCGCGCTCGATCCGCAGAGCTACCAAGGGCGCGTCACGATGGAACTCGATGCCGGCGTCAAGTTTCCGGCAGACACCTCAGCGAAGATCCTGACGTCGGGACTGCTCGGTGATCAATACATCGGGCTCGAGCCGGGGGGTCGGACAAGAACCTCGAAGCGGGGAGCCAGATCCGCATGACGCAGTCCGCGGTCGTGCTGGAAAATCTGATCGGGCAGTTCCTTTATAACCGCGCCGCCGAGGGCGGCGACAAGAAGTAGCGTGCAGGCGCACCTGTTGCCGCTGCGAGCCATGCCAAGCCGCCTGCGACAGATCTCGCTCCGGGCCGTCGTCGTCTTTGGGCTGGCCGGACTCGCCGGCTGCGTGACCGTACCGCCGAATGCGGGCCAGGATCCGCGCGATCCGTGGGAAAAATTCAATCGCAATGTGTTTGCTTTCAACGACGGTTTCGACGCGGCCATCCTCAGGCCGCGCGGCCGAGCTTTGGGCTCAAGTTGCCCGACGGCATTCGCAACTGCTTCTCGAACGCATTCGCCAACTTGCGGGGACCGTCGACTGCGATCAACAGCACGCTGCAGGGTAAGCCGATGCGAAGCCCTGTCGGACCTCGGGCGATTTGCGGTCAACACGACGGTGGGCATCGTCGGCTGCTTCGATGTCGCGACCGACCTTGGACTCGAGCTGCATCGCACGGACTTCGGCCTGACGCTAGGTGTATGGGGTTTCGGGCCCGGCCCCTATCTGGTGGTGCCGATCTTCGGACCCAGCAGCGTGCGTGACGCAATCGGGATCTTCGGCGTCGAGCCGTTCCTCGATCTCAACTTCTACATCGACTATCCGGCCATCGAGTACACGGTTTTTGCGCTGCGAATCGTGAATCAGCGCGCGGAACTGCTGCCTGCCGACCGGCTGGTGCGCGAGGCCGCGCTCGACCGCTACAGTTTCATTCGTGACGGATATCTGCAGCGCCGGCGCAGCCTGATCTACGACGGCAATCCGCCGCGCGAGCCGGACGAGGACGAGCCGAAGAGTGATGAGCCGAAAGCTCCGGCGCCGACGACGCCGGACGCAGGCGGTGCACCGACCGACTCGACGGACGTTAAGCCGTCCGGAGGCGAAGAGTGACGGGTTGGCTGCACTGCCACTGGAACTGTTGAAGAGACCTGGAAGACTGGAGTTGCTGATGCGAATTTCTTTGCGGATTGCTGCCCTGGCTTTGACGGCCGGCCTGTTCTCGCCTGTCGGTCCGGCGCTGGCGGAGGTGTCGACGGCTGCGCCCGATGCATTGGTGCGCGATCTGACGACCGAGGTGCTCGACGCGATTCGGGCGGACAAGGCCATCGCGGGCGGCGATGTCAGCCGCGTGCAGAAGCTGGTCGACGAGAAGGTCCTGCCCTACGTGGACTTCCAGAAGATGACCCAGCTCGCCGTCGGCAGGGGCTGGCGCAGTGCGACTGCCGAGCAGCGCACGGCACTGACGCGTGAATTCCGCACTTTGCTCGTGCGCACCTACAGCGGCGCGCTGTCACAGGTGAAGGACCACAAGGTACAGATGAAGCCGTTCCGCGCGCAGCCGAACGAGACCGACGTCGTCGTCCGCACCAATGTGGTTCCGTCGCGCGGCGAAGCCGATCCAGCTGGACTACCGTCTCGAGAAGCAGGAAGCGGGCTGGAAGATCTATGACGTCAACGTAGTGGGCGTCTGGCTGGTCGAGAACTACAAGGCCCAGTTTGCCGGCGAGATCAATGCCGGCGGGGTTGAGGGTCTGATCAAGTCTCTCACCGAGCGCAATCGCCAGCTGTCTCAGAGCCCAAGAAGGCCTGAGATGCGCATCGACGCGCCGGAAATTGCGATGGCCAATGCGGCCGGCCTGGCCAGTCTTGGCCGCGCTGCGATTGCGCAGGGTGAGTCCGAGTTCGACCTGTCAGCAGTCGCGCGCTGCGACTCGTCGGCCGTCGCGGTGCTGCTCGAGTGGCAACGTGAGGCTGCGGCGCGTGAGCTGACGCTGCGCGTGATCGGTACTCCACCGGGCGTGGTCAGCCTGGCCACGGTCTACGGAGTCGAAGCGCTGCTGCCGCCTCTAACGCCGCGCGCCTGAGCCGCGGCCTCCACTCTCCCTATAATCCACGGTTCCCCGTCGAGGCCGCCGGGCATGTCGACGCCGCTGCCCGTGACTGCCGCCATCCACGTCAATTCCGTCTCCAAGCGCTACGGCTCCCTTACAGCGCTGGACGCTGTCGACCTGAAGGTCGAGTCCGGTGAATTCTTCGGCCTGCTCGGCCCCAACGGAGCCGGCAAGACGACGCTGATTTCCATCATCGCCGGCCTCGTGCGCGCTTCTTCGGGCAGCGTCCGGATCATGGGCCACGATGTAGTTGATGACTTCCGTGCGGCTCGCCTTTCGGTCGGCGTCGTGCCGCAGGAACTGGCGTTCGATCCGTTCTTCACGGTACGCGAGACGCTCACCTTCCAGTCGGGATACTTCGGCCTGCGCGACAACGGTGCCTGGCTCGACGAGGTGCTCGACAACCTAGGTCTGGCGAGCAGGGCCGACGCGAACACGCGCGCGCTTTCCGGGGGAATGAAACGCCGTCTGCTCGTCGCTCAGGCGCTGGTGCACAAGCCGCCGGTGATCGTGTTGGACGAGCCGACCGCGGGTGTCGACGTCGAGCTACGGCAGACGCTGTGGCAGTTCATCCGTCGCCTCAATCGCGAGGGCCACACGATCGTGCTGACCACGCACTACCTGGAGGAGGCGCAGGCTCTGTGTGGCCGCATTGCGATGCTGAAGGGCGGTCGCCTGATTGCCCTCGACACAACGCGCGCGCTGTTGTCGCGCCTCGCCGGGCTGCAGCTGACGATGCGGCCACTGGGCACCCTGCCCGCCTCGGTGCTCGCGCACCGGATCGACGAGCGCGACGGCGTACTGACGCTGAGGCTCGCCGATGCGAGCGACGTCGCTCGGGTGCTGGCCGACTGTGCAGCCGCGGGCTGCGAAATCGAGGATCTCGAAGTGGGCCGAGCAGACCTCGAGGATGTGTTCCTGCAGATCATGTCGGATCGGCCGGTGCGGCGGCCCGAGTTGGTCAGCGCATGAGTCAGATCGCGCTCGCTCCAGTCAACACCGGGTCGTCGCCGACGGTCGCGTTCCGCACGCTGCTCGCCAAGGAAATGCTGCGGTTCTGGAAGGTCAACTTTCAGACGATCGCGGCTCCGGTGTTGACGGCGGTGCTTTACCTCCTGGTTTTCGGGCAGGTCCTGGCCGAGCACGTCGAAGCGTTTCCCGGTGTCAGCTACATCGCGTTCCTGATTCCCGGTCTGGTGATGATGTCGGTGCTGCAGAACGCGTTCGCCAACTCCTCGTCAAGCCTGATCCAGTCGAAGATCATGGGCAGCCTGGTGTTCTTGCTGCTGCCGCCGTTCTCGCACTGGCAGATCTTCGGTGCCTACGTGCTGGCCTCGATCGTGCGCGGCCTCGCCGTTGGACTCGGCGTCTTCGTCGTTGCCGCGGGTTTCGGCGCGCCGACTTTCGAAGCCCCGCTTTGGATCCTAGTGTTCGCGTTGGCGGGCAGCGCGATGCTGGGCGCGCTTGGGATCATCGCCGGCATCTGGGCGGACAAGTTTGATCAGCTGGCGGCGTTCCAGAATTTCGTCGTCATGCCCGCGACGTTCCTGTCCGGCGTGTTCTATTCGGTTCACGGACTGTCCCCGTTCTGGCAGGCTGTTTCGCGTCTGAATCCGTTCTTCTACGTGATCGACGGGTTCCGCTACGGTTTCTTCGCGCAGTCGGACGTCTCGCCATGGATCAGCCTGGCCGTGGTGTCTGCTGCGCTGCTCGTCACCTCGACGGTCGCGCTGCAGGTGATCGCGCGCGGATACAAGCTCAGGCTCTGATCGGAATCTCGACTCGCATGGAACCGACACCCGAAGACGTCCGCCGCTACATCGCGGCCGGCCTCGAATGCAGCGTGTTGCAGGTCGAAGGCGACGGCCGCCACTTCAGCGCATTGATCGTCAGTCCCACGTTTGAGGGCAAATCGCGCGTGGCGCGTCATCAGCTCGTCTACGCGGCGCTCGGCTCGCGCATGCGCGAGGAGGTGCATGCGCTGTCGATGCGCACGCTGACGCCGGCCGAGTACAAGGCAGAATCGACGTGAGGCTCGGGACGGCTTCACCGGCGCTTCACAGGCGCTTCGCGGACAGTTCGCGCAGGCGGCGCACGCTGCGCGATGGTCCGCAGCCCGCGGACGCCACGCGAGGAGCCCGGTCATGCCGGAAAACACGGCCTTGCTTCAAGAGCGCCACGGCCGCATCACCCGGCCCGTGGTATTTCGCCGACCGGTAGCGGTAGCGGCACCTGCGATGGACAAGCTGAAGATCCGAGGAGGCGCCCGGCTCGCCGGTGAAGTCGGCATCTCCGGCGCGAAGAACGCGGCTCTGCCGATCATGTGTGCAGCGCTGTTGAGCGCGGACGACCTCGTCGTCGACAACGTGCCGCAACTGCAGGACGTTGCGACCGCCGCGAAGCTGCTGCGGCAGATGGGCGTGCGGGTCGAGCGCGACGGCGGTACCGTCTTCGTGAACGCGGCGACGATCGCCCATCCGGAGGCGCCCTACGAACTGGTAAAGACGATGCGCGCGGCGATCCTTGTGCTCGGACCGCTGGTCGCGCGATGCGGGCGCGCGCGTGTCAGCCTGCCCGGGGGCTGCGCGATCGGGGCCCGACCGGTGGACCAGCACGTCAAGGGACTGGAAGCGATGGGCGCGCGCATCCACGTCGACGGTGGCTATCTGGTCGCCGAGGCGGGGCGACTCAGGGGCACGCGCATCGTCACTGACATGGTGACCGTCACCGGCACCGAGAACCTGATGATGGCCGCCACGCTGGCCGACGGCGAGACGGTGATCGAGAACGCTGCGCGCGAGCCCGAGGTCGACCGACCTGGCACAGGCGCTCAATGCGATGGGCGCGCGCATCGAGGGCGCAGGCAGCGACCGCATCGTCGTGCAGGGCGTCGATCGGCTGCACGGCGCGCGCCATCGCGTCATGCCCGATCGGATCGAGACCGGCAGCTTCCTGTGCGCTGTCGCGGCGACCGGCGGCGATGTCCTGCTGCGCGGCGCCGCTCCGGGAACGCTCGACGCGGTGCTCGAGAAGCTGCGTGAGGCCGGAGCGGACCTCGACTGCGGTGACGACTGGATCCGCATCCGCATGAGCGGCTCGTCCGCGCGCGGTGAGCCTGCGAACCGCCCCGTACCCGGCGTTTCCGACCGACATGCAGGCGCAGTTCATGGCGCTGAACAGTATCGCCGAGGGGGTCGGCCGCGTGACCGAGACGATTTTCGAGAACCGCTTCATGCACGTCCTGGAGCTGCAACGGCTCGGCGCGAATATCGCGATCGAGGGCAATACCGCCATCGTGCAGGGCGTAGAACGACTGGCCGGTGCCCAGGTGATGGCCACCGATCTGCGCGCGTCGGCGAGCCTGGTCGTGGCCGCACTGGTCGCGCAGGGCGAAACGATCGTCGATCGCATATACCATCTCGATCGCGGCTACGAGGCGATGGAAGTGAAGCTGGCGCGCGTCGGTGCCCGTATCGAGCGCGTGCAATAGCCCACCGGCAGACTCCGGACCATGATCACGCTGGCACTGTCCAAGGGACGCATCTTCGACGAGTCGCGGCCTTTGCTGGCAGCGGCCGGCATCGCGCCGCTCGAAGACCCCGAGACCTCGCGCAAGCTGATCATCGGTACACAGGATCCGCAGCTGCGGCTCGTCGTCGTGCGGGCCTCGGACGTGCCGACCTACGTGCAGTACGGCGCGGCGGAACTCGGTGTTGCTGGCCAGGACGTGTTGATGGAACACAGTGCGCATTGGGGAGATCGCGGGCTCTACCAGCCGATCGACCTCGGTATCGCGCGCTGCCGGCTCTGCGTTGCCGTCCCGGCCGGCTTCGACTATGCGAACGCCGTGCGCCGTGGTGCGCGCCTGCGCGTGGCGACCAAGTACGTGCAGACGGCGCGCGAGCACTTCGCGGCCAAGGGCGTGCATGTCGACCTGATCAAGCTCTACGGCTCGATGGAACTCGCACCGCTGGCGGGTCTCGCCGATGCGATCGTCGACCTCGTGTCGTCGGGGGGAACGCTGAAGGCCAACAACCTGGTCGAGGTCGAGGAGGTGGCAGCGATCTCGTCTCGCCTGATCGTCAACCAGTCGGCGCTGAAGACCCGGCGTGGTGAGCTTGCGCCCTTGATCGAACGCATCGAGGCGGCGAGCCGGGCATGAAGCTGCGTACGCTCGATACGCGCGATCCAGGCTTCGAACGAGAATTCGCCGCGCTGGTCGCCGTTGACAGCGCGGTCGACAAGTCGATCGAGCGCGCAGCCGAGGCGATCGTCGACGACGTCCGCGCGCGCGGCGATGCGGCCGTGCTGGAATACACCAACCGGTTCGACCGGACGGCGGCGGCGAGCGTCGCCGATCTCGAGATTTCGCAGGAATCGATGCAGACGGCCTTCGAGTCGCTGCCGGCCGAACAACGCGATGCACTGCAAGCTGCTGCTGATCGCATCCGCGCCTTTCACCGCGATCAGTACGAGCGCCTGATGCACGGTGACTGGAGGACGGCTGAGGCCGACGGCACGGTGACCGGCCAGCGCATCGACCCCCTCGACAGCGTCGGCCTGTACGTGCCTGGCGGCAAGGCCGCCTACCCGTCGTCGGTACTGATGAATGCGATCCCTGCGCACGTCGCAGGTGTGCAGCGCCTGGCCATGGTGGTTCCCACTCCCGACGGCGAGCGCAACGCGCTGGTGCTGGGCGCGGCCTGGCTCGGCGGCGTGTCGCGCGCCTTTGCCGTCGGCGGCGCGCAGGCGGTAGCGGCACTCGCCTATGGCACGGCGACCATACCCGCGGTCGACAAGATCGTTGGGCCGGGTAACGCCTACGTCGCGGCGGCGAAGCGGCGTGTCTTCGGCACGGTCGGCATCGACATGATTGCAGGACCGACCGAAATCCTGGTGATCGCCGACGGCGAAGCGCATCCGGACTGGATCGCGATGGACCTGTTTTCGCAGGCCGAACACGACGAACTGGCGCAGGCACTGCTGCTGACTCCGGACGCCGGGCTGATCGAAGCGGTGGCGGCGTCGATCGACAGGCTGCTGCCGGCACAACCGCGCCGCGACATCATTGCCGCGTCGCTGACGAAGCGCGGCGCGTTGGTGCTGACACGTGACCTCGACGAGGCAGTCGCCCTGTGCAATCGGGTCGCGCCCGAGCACGTGGAGATCGCCACGGCAAATCCCGACGCGCTGCTGCCTAAGGTGCGCCATGCCGGCGCGATTTTCGTCGGGCATTATTCGTCGGAGGCGCTCGGCGACTACTGTGCCGGGCCCAACCATGTGCTGCCGACGGTGCGCACGGCGCGATTTTCGTCTCCGCTCGGCGTCTACGACTTCGTCAAGCGCTCGAACATCATCCGCGTATCCGCCTCCGGGGCGATGAGGCTCGGGCCCGTGGCATCGGTGCTTGCGCGCGGGGAACAGCTGACCGCGCACGCCATGTCGGCCGAATTGCGACTCGACGGGGCCTCAAAGCGATGAGCTCGCGCATCGGCCAACGCCCGAACCTTGCCGTGCTGCGCGACGACGTGCGCGCGACCGAGGCCTATGCGGTTCCGAGCGCAGTCGGATTCATCAAGCTCGATGCGATGGAGAATCCGTTCGGCTTGCCGGAGGCGGTGCAGCGCGAACTCGGCGAACGCCTCGGAAAGCAGCCGCTGAACCGTTATCCGATGTCGGATCCGCGCGGCTTCAAGGAGCGACTCGGCAAGGCGATGGGTCTGCCGATGGGCGCCCGCCTGATGCTGGGCAACGGATCCGACGAGCTGATCCATCTCGTGATCCAGGCGTGTGCGCGCCCCGGTGCAACGATGCTGTCACCGTGGCCAAGCTTCTCGATGTACGAACTGTCGTCGCGTTTCGACGGCTGCAATTTCGTCGGAGTGCCGCTGCGGCCGGATTTCACGTTGGACCCGAAGGCGATACTCGGTGCGATCGCCGAAGACCAGCCGGCGGTGATCTTTCTCTCGTATCCGAACAATCCGACCGGCAACCTGTTCGATCGCACTGCGATCGACGCGGTGCTGCGCGCGGCCCCCGGGCTTGTCGTCATCGACGAGGCCTATCTGCCGTTCGCGCAGGACACCTGGATGCCGCATCTGCGCAGTTGGCCGAACCTGCTCGTACTGCGCACGCTATCGAAGCTCGGCCTCGCCGGAATCCGGCTCGGTTATCTGTCCGGCGATCCCGAGTGGATCGCGGAAATCGAAAAGCTGCGTCCGCCCTACAACGTCAATGTGCTGACGCTGGCGGCGGCGGACCTGATGCTCGAGCATCTGTCGACGCTCGACTCCCAGGCCGTTATGCTGCGCGCAGAGCGGTCGCGCGTCGCGACTGCGCTGAGCGCGATCCGAGGCGTGACCGTTTTCCCGTCGGCAGCCAACTTCCTGCTGTTTCGGGTGGCCGATCCGGACCGGGTCTTCGCCGCGCTGAAGGAGCGGGGCATCCTGATCAAGAACGTCTCGAAGACCCATCCGCTGCTGCACGGGTGCCTGCGCACCACGATCGGAACATCGGGGGAGAATGACGCCCTGATGCAGGCGCTGCGCACGATCATGGAAAGCCCGCGATGACCGCACGCTCCGATAAACGGCGCGCCACCGTGGAGCGCAATACCAAGGAAACCCGGATCCGGGTTGAGGTCGATCTCGACGGCACCGGTCACTGCCAGATCGCCTCGGGGATCGGTTTCTTCGACCACATGCTTGACCAAGTCGCCCGCCACGGCATGCTCGACCTCGTCGTCGATGCGCACGGCGACCTGCATATCGACGGCCACCACACGATCGAGGACATCGGCATCACGTTCGGGCAGGCCTTAGCGCAGGCCGTCGGCGACAAGGCCGGCGTGCGCCGTTACGGCCACGCCTACGTGCCGCTCGACGAGGCGCTGTCGCGGGTTGTCATCGATCTGTCGGGGCGGCCGAGCCTCGAATGGAATGTCGCCGTTCAAGCGCGCGATGATCGGCGAATTCGACGTCGATCTGGCGCACGAGTTCTTCCAGGGCTTTGCCAACCATGCGCTGGTCACGCTGCATGTCGACAACTCTGCGCGGCGACAACGCCCATCACCAGTGCGAGACGGTCTTCAAGGCCTTCGCCCGCGCGCTGCGCATGGCAGTCGAGCCCGACCCGCGCGCCGCCGGCACGATTCCCTCAACGAAGGGGACGTTGTAGCCGATAGCGATGCGCCCAGCCCGCCGTTGTGACAAGGCGCGCGCGCGGCCGCTCCGGAGCGCGCCCTCAGAATCGATCGCTTTGCGTGCACGTGCGACGCGAAGCGTCGCGTACACGCAAAGCGAATGATTGCCATTGTCGACTACGGAATGGGCAATCTGCGCTCGGTCGCAAAGGCGTTGGAGCACGTTGCGCCAGCTGAAACGGTGCGTATCACGGCCGATTCCGCCGTCGTCGACGCGGCTGACCGGGTCGTGTTTCCGGGCCAGGGTGCGATGCCCGACTGCATGCGCTACCTGCGTGAGTCGGGCCTGGAGACAGCTGTGCGCCGCGCGGCCGGCGGCAAGCCGCTGCTCGCTGTCTGTATCGGCGAGCAGATGCTGTTCGAACGCAGCGAGGAGGGCGACACGGCGGGCCTCGGACTTTTCCCGGGCACGGTCGTGCGCTTCCGCGACGAGGCAATGCGAGCGCCGGACGGCTCGCGTCTCAAGGTCCCGCACATGGGCTGGAACCGGGTGCGGCAGACGCAGCCGCATCCACTGTGGGATGGCGTCGATGATGGCAGCTGGTTCTATTTCGTGCACAGCTACCATGTGGTGCCTGCCGATGAACGCCTAAATGCCGGGATTTCCGATTACGGCGATCCCTTTACCTGCGCGGTGGCGCGGGATAATATTTTTGCGACACAGTTTCATCCCGAAAAGAGCGCCGCCGCCGGATTGCGCATCTACGAGAACTTCTGCCGCTGGGCTCCATAGGCCTGGCCGCGCACCGCGCTCAAGCGAAAGTCTTCCTCCCCGCGCTGCAACTCTGCCCAACCCGGGCCTGCCGTGATGCTGCTCATCCCCGCCATCGATCTCAAGGACGGTCACTGCGTGCGTCTGCGTCAGGGCGACATGACCAAGGACGTAACGGTTTTCTCGGAGGAGCCGGTAGTCATGGCCCGGTACTGGCGCGAGCAGGGCGCGCGCCGCCTGCACATCGTCGACCTCAACGCCGCGCGATCCGGGCGCCCGGTCAACGAGGCGGTGATCCGCAAGATGGTGAAGGCGGTCGGCGATGAACTGCCGATCCAGCTCGGCGGCGGCATTCGCGATCTCGACACGATCGAACGCTATATCGACGACGGCGTCAGCTACGTCGTGATCGGCACGGCGGCCGTGAAGAACCCGGGGTTCCTGCACGATGCCTGCAGCGCTTTCGCAGGCCATGTCATCGTTGCGCTCGATGCCAAGGGCGGCAAGGTCGCCACCGACGGCTGGAGCAAGCTCACCGGCCACGACGTGACCGATCTTGCGAAGAAGTTCGAGGACTACGGCGTCGAGGCGATCCTTTACACCGATATCGGCCGCGACGGCATGATGAGCGGTGTCAACATCGAGGCGACCGTCGAACTGGCGCGCCACGTAAAGATCCCGGTCATCGCCAGCGGCGGCATCGCGACGATGGACGACATCGATGCCCTATGCGCCGCCGAAGCGGACGGCGTGACCGGGGCGATTCTCGGCCGCTCGCTCTACGAGGGCGCCATCGATTTCCGAAGCGCGCGCAGGAACGCGCCGACGGGTTGACCAGCGAATCCCGCTAGACGGCACCAGACCGGCGCTACTTCCATAGGTCGACCGTTTCGCCGCGGGCGCGCAGCCCGTCGGCGCGGGCCTGGACGAAACGCTGGAAGCTGGGCTCCGCACGGTACGCACCGGTGGATACGTACTCAAGCGCCGACGCCAGGTGGAACGGCCGCACATAGGCTTCGACGCGGAACACTTCGACACCGCGATCGAAGAACACCAGGGTCGGCGCAAAGGTGATGCGCAGGTCACGCGCCCACGCCGACGACGTCGTTCGGCGACCGTCGGGCGCGATCAGCTCGACATGGCTCGACGGATCGAAGCGGGCGACGGTCATGCGGCCGAGTTGCTGGGCGATCTCGCGGCGACGGAAATGGTCGCGATGCAGTTCGTCGCAGCTCGCGCACGGGGCCCGCTCGAAGACGACCACCAGCGGGCGGTTCGCCGATCGCGCAAGATCATACGGAGGTCGCATGAAGAACGGCTCGTCATGCAGCGTCGGGCTGGCGGATTCGCTGACCGATCGCTGCAGGTAGTCGGCGAACGGCTGCTTCGACTCGAGACGGTTGGCCACGTAATCGAGCGCGGCTTCCATTTGGTGCGGTGGCTGATAGCCGTTCAGGCGCACGATCACGCGCGCGTTCTCGTCGAAAAACAGCAGCGTCGGCGTGAACTGGACCTGCAGCAGCCGACCGAGGTCCTTCTCGGTCATGCGCCGGCCGTCGACCCAGGTCACTTCACGGTCGCCCCACAGGTTGAGCGCGATCGGTACGAAGTTTTTCTGCGCCTTGTCGACGATGCGGGTCTCGGCGAACGTGGTCTGCATCAGCAGTTTGCAGTAGGGACACCCGTCCTGCCCGAAGTAGATCATCACGCGCTTGCCACCCCGGCGCGCCTCGGCAATGTCTTCGCGGAAATCCAGGAAGGATTCGACGAACCAGCGCGGGATCGCGATCGCGTGCGGCGAGGCGGTCTGGGCGCATAAGCGGGTGGTGCCGAGCGCGAGCACACCGCCGGCGGCGAGCAGCAACGCACGACGGTTCACCTGGCGGATCTGGAGCATGAGGTCATTGCATTCGCAATCCGGTGGGCGGGGAACCCCGTGATCCGGGCACCGGAAGGCAACGCTGCCCAGCCGTTGCGCTAGAGTCCGACTGAAGAAACCCAACGTTATGCTGGCCAAGCGCATCATTCCCTGTCTCGACGTCACCGGCGGCCGGGTCGTCAAAGGCGTTAACTTCGTCGCGTTCCGCGACGCCGGCGACCCGGTGGAGATCGCTGCCCGTTATGACGCCGAGGGAGCGGACGAACTCACCTTCCTGGACATCACTGCTTCGTCCGACCAGCGCGACATGATCCTGCACGTGGTCGAGGCGGTTGCCGAGCAGGTGTTCATCCCGCTGACGGTCGGCGGCGGAGTTCGCCGTGTCGACGACGTGCGCCGGCTGCTGAATGCCGGCGCCGACAAGATCTCGATCAACACCGCCGCGGTCAACGATCCATCGCTGATCGAGCAGGCCAGCGCGCGCTACGGCGCGCAATGCATCGTCGTGGCGATTGACGCCCGTCGCAGGTTGAAGGACGACCCCGCCGGCGGGTGGGAGGTGTACACGCACGGCGGCCGCACGCCAACCGGCATCGACGCGATCGACTGGGCACGCCGCGTCACCGCGCTCGGCGCTGGCGAGATCCTGCTCACCAGCATGGACCGCGACGGAACCCGGCAAGGCTTCGACCTCGAACTGACCCGCGCCGTCGTCGACGCGGTGCCCGTGCCGGTGATTGCCTCAGGCGGCGTCGGCACCCTGCAGCATCTCGCCGACGGCGTGACACTCGCCGGAGCTGACGCGGTGCTCGCGGCTTCGATCTTCCACTACGGCGAATACACGGTGCGGGCGGCCAAGGACTATCTGGCCGCGCACGGCGTGCCGATGCGGCTCTGATGACGCCAGCGCAACGCCCCCCGACGCGCCTGGCTCGACGAGGTCGCCTTCGACGGCGACGGCCTGGTGCCGGTCATCGCGCAGGACAGCGCGTCAGGCCGAGTGCTGATGTTCGCCTGGGCCAACCGCGACGCGCTGGCCGAAACCGCGGCCACGGGGCGAGCGGTCTACTGGTCGCGCTCGCGCGGCCGGCTGTGGCGTAAGGGGGAGGAGTCGGGGCATACGCAGCGCATCGCCGAGGTGCGGCTCGACTGCGACGGCGACGTGGTGCTGTACGCTGTCGAGCAGGCTGGCGGCATCGCATGCCACACGGGGCGCGAGAGCTGTTTTTTCAGGCGACTCGCCGACGGTCGCTGGCAGACGGTCGATCCGGTGCTGCAGGATCCCGAGCTTATTTACCGCAAATGAACGACGCCATCCTCAAGGAACTCGCCGCCGTGATCGAGTCGCGACGCGGCGGTGATCCGGACGCGTCGTACGTCGCGCGCCTGCTCGACCGCGGCGAGGACGCGATCCTGAAGAAAATTGGCGAGGAGGCGACCGAAACGGTGATGGCCGCAAAGGACGGCTCGCCCGAACGGATCATCGCCGAGACCGCGGACCTCTGGTTTCATTGCCTGATCATGCTGGCGCACTATCGGCTGGCCCCTGAGCAGGTGCTGCAGGAACTGACGCGCCGCGCCGGCACGTCCGGGATCGAGGAAAAGGCCGCACGAAAGGCGCAGGGGCGCGAGCGTGGAGAACGAGGGTGAGCCACGCGCGGCGGACTTTGGGTGCGGGCTGATGTCGGTGCACCGGACGTCATTCGTGCGGCAGCGCGCGGGCGGCGCCAGAGGACCGAGCCAATGACGCCCGCCCGCCCGGCGCAGCTAACGGCAGCCGGCTTGCTGCTATTGGTCCGTCGCATAAGCGATGACCACACGCCGGGCTCGGGAACGCCCGGAGTGGGAAGACGTCAAAGGAAAGGTCGGATGAGCTGACAAGTGTCTGTTCTGCCGCATTGCACGCGGCGAGGTGCCGAGCCGCAAGGCGTACGAGGACGACCAGTTCCTCGCTTTTCACGATATCAATCCGGCGGCGCCGGTGCATCTTCTGGTGATACCGAAGCTGCACGTCGATTCGCTGCTCACCGCGGGTCCGGAACACGAAGCGCTGTTGGGTAAACTGGTGTCCCTTGCGCCGCGGCTCGCGAAGGAACAAGGCTGCGACAACGGCTTTCGCGTCGTGATCAACAACGGCCCCGACGGCGGGCAAGAGGTCTATCACTTGCACATCCACATCCTGGGCGGCCCGCGCCCATGGAAGCGACTGTAGGAGTTCGCGATGGGTTCGTTTTCGATCTGGCACTGGTTGATCGTCCTGCTCGTCATCGTCCTGGTGTTCGGCACCAGCAAGCTGAAGAACGTCGGCAAGGATCTCGGCGGCGCGATCAAGGGTTTCAAGGAAGGCATGAAGGAAGGCACCGAAGAGGCGTCGCGCAAGGTCGAGGACGCCAAGCAGGTGCCCGGCCAGACCATCGACGTGCAGGCCAAAGAGAAGTCCTGAGTTGCCTGCTGCCCTGTGCGCCCGCGGCGTGCGGGGCGCACCGGCCCTTCCCTCTCGGACCTAACGGCCGCGGATGTTCGACTTCAGTTTTGGCGAGCTGGCGGTGATCGGTGCCGTCGCGCTGGTGGTGCTCGGCCCCGAGCGGCTGCCGAAGGTTGCACGCACCGTCGGCGAATGGGCCGGCAAGGCGCAGCGCTACGTCAGCCAGGTCAAGGCCGACATCAACCGCGAGATGGAGGTGGCCGAACTCAAGAAGCTGCAGGAACAGGCGCGCGGCATCGCGCACGAGTTCGAGTCCGCGGTCCAGAGTGAAGTCAAGGGCATCGAGTCGAGCGTGAATTCCGCCGTCGATGCGAGCAAGAGCGACGTCTCGACGCTCGGTGCAGACGCCTGGGGCGATGGCGGCGGCTGGACGAAGACGCACTTTCCGCGACGCTACAAGCCCGGGCCCAGTATCGACGAGCTGTCCGAAGAGATCGCGCGGCTCAAGCGCCAGCTGGCGCTGCCCGAGGTCGCGGGGGCAAAGCGCCGCAAGTTCGCGCCGCGGGCCCGCGTCAACCGGCCGCGGATCCGCCGCTGACGCCCGCCGCCCGCAATGACCACAGAGACCAACGATCCGGGCCAGGAGCAGAGCTTCCTGAGCCATCTGATCGAGTTGCGCCAGCGCCTGGTGCGAGCCGCGGTCGCGGTACTGATCGTCTTTCTCGCGCTGACGCCGTTCATGAAGCAGATCTTCGACCTGCTCTCGCAGCCGATGATGGCGGCGCTCCCGGCCGGATCAAAGTTGCTGGCTACCGGCGTCATCACGCCATTCATGGTCCCGCTCAAGGTGACGCTCTTTGCCGCCCTGATGATCGCATTGCCGTACGTGCTTTGGCAGGCATGGGCCTTCGTTGCGCCGGGGCTCTACAAGCACGAACGCAAGCTCGCCGCGCCGCTGATCGCATCGAGCGTCGTGATGTTCTTCCTGGGAATCGCGTACTGCTACTTCGTCGTGTTTGGCTTCGTCTTCAAGTTCATCACCGGATTTGCGCCGATCTCGGTCAATGTCTCCCCGGACATCGAAGCGTATTTCGGTTTCGTGCTCGGGATGTTCCTGGCCTTCGGGATGGCCTTCGAGACGCCGATCGTCGTCGTACTGTTGGCCCGCTTCGGGATTGCCGGGATCGACAAACTGAAGCAGGCGCGACCGTACGTCATCGTCGGCGCGTTCATCGTCGCGGCGGTCTTCACGCCGCCCGACGTGCTGTCGCAGCTGCTGCTGGCGATACCGCTGTGCGTGCTGTACGAGCTGGGCATTTTCCTCGCCCGCTTCGTGGTCAAGCAGAAGGAAGCCGAAGAGGCCGCCGCGCAAGAAGCGCAGTGAGCTGGCGGCTCCATCTTCAATGATCGCGACCGCTCGACTGCTGGCGCTCTGCCTGGTCTGTGCGTTGTCGCTGCCGGCGCTTGCAGCGCCGCTGCGGGTGATCCCGGACCAGGATGCCGACCTCGCCCAGGGCTTCGCCGCCTATGAACGGGGCGAGCATGTCCGCGCGCTGCAGCTTTTTCGCCAAGCGGCCGAACGGAACCAACGGGTGGCGCAGTTCAATCTGGCCGTGATGCTCCTCGGCGGCGAGGGCGGCCAGCCCGATCGTGTCGCGGGCGTGCAATGGCTGAAGAAATCGGCGGAAAGCGGGTTCGCTCGCGCCCAGCATGCACTCGGCCTGCTGCACGAGCGCGGTGACGGAGTGCCGCGCTCGCTGGTCGACGCCACTGCCTGGTTCAGGAAAGCGGCCGAGCAGGGCTATCGCGACGCGCAGGTCAGCCTCGCGACCCAGTACTTTCTCGGTCGCGGTGCGCCGCGCGATTACGCGGAAGCTGCACGCTGGTATGAACGCGCCGCGGAACAGGGCGACGAAGGTGCCGCCTACATCGTCGCGAGCCAATATGAGACCGGCAACGGCGTCGAGACGGACACGATGCGTGCGTTCTACTGGTACAGCATTGCCGCGGCCGGCGGCGATGCGGTCGCGGCATTGAAGGCGCGCGAGATGCGCGAGCGCCTCAACCGAGCGCGCTGAGCGCCCGGCGCGCGCTACTGCGGCCGCTTCGGAGTCGGCCGCTCGCCGACCGTCACCGGTACTTCGACTTCCTTGCCCGAGCGCAGCACGCGCACGCTGGCCGTGGAGCCGGGAGGCAGCTGCGCAATCTGGTTCAGCATGCTCCGGCTGCTGCCGACCTTCTGGCTGTTGATGGTCAGTATTACGTCGCCGGGCTCGAGTCCGGCGCGCCCCGCCGGGCTCGCCCGCTGCACGCCCTTCAGCACGACGCCTTCGGTGCGCGCGAGCTTCAGCAGTTCGGCTGCCTCGGGTGTGATGTCCTCGGGTTCGACCCCGAAATAGCCGCGCATCACGCGGCCTGTCCTGATCAGATCATTCATCACCTGCCGTACCAGCGACGCCGGGATCGCGAAGCCGATGCCGATCGAGCCGCCGCTGCGCGAGAAAATGGCGCTGTTGATGCCGACCATGTGGCCGGTCGAATCGACCAGCGCGACCGCCCGAATTGCCCTGGTTGATGGCCGCGTCGGTCTGGATGAAGTTCTCGAACATGTTGATGCCGAGGTTCGAGCGTCCGAGCGCCGAGACGATCCCCATCGTGACCGTCTGGCCGACATCGAACGGATTGCCAATGGCGAGCACGATGTCGCCGACCTTCAGCGCGTCGTCGCTGCCGAAGGTGATGACCGGTAGCCCACTCGCCTCGACCTTCAGCACCGCGAGGTCGCTTTCCGGGTCCGCACCCACCAACCGCGCGTCGAACTGACGGCCATCGGCGAGCGCGACCGCTATTTCGTCGGCCGCCTGAACGACGTGGTTGTTGGTCAGGATGTAGCCATCCGCGGTGGCGATCACCCCAGAGCCGAGGCTCGCGACGCGTTCCGGCCCGCCGCGCGCGTCGCCGAAGAAATAGCGGTAGAGCGGATCGGCCGGCACACCGCGGCGCTGCACTTCGCGCGTGGTGTAGACATTCACCACCGCCGGTGCGGCGACGGTGACCGCGTCGGCGTAACTGCGCGGCGCGGAACCGCGCGCTGCGCTGGGGCTGGCGGGTTCGGCTTGCTTGACCGCGGGCAGCGGCAGCGCTGCTTCGGGCGCGCGGGTGCGCGTCAGCCACTCCGGCCGCAGCGTGGAAACGACAAAGAGCAGGGCGAGGCCGACCGTCGTTGCCTGCGCGAAGATCAGCCAGATACGGCGCAGCATGATGGGATTCGATGAGCCCTGCAGCAATACGGATACCCCTCCGGCGTGGCCGGACGGGAACCAAGCAATTATTGCAGACGGCGGTCGCGTTGCGCCGCGACTAGCGCCGCTTCAGTTCGTCGCGGATCTCGCGCAGCAGGACGACGTCCTCGGCCGCCGGCGGGGCGGTCGCATCGAGGTTGGACTTCACGCGGTTCACCGCTTTCACCATCCAGAAGATCACGAATGCCAGGATGACAAAGTTGAGCAGCACGGTGACGAAGCTGCCCCACGCAAACACGACGCCGCTCTTCTGCGCGGCATCGAGCGGGGCGCCGGGCGGCACGTTGCCGGACAGCACGACGTACTTGTTGGAGAAGTCGACCGCGCCGCCGAACACCGCGTTGATGACCGGCATCACGACGTCTTTGACCAGCGAATCGACGATCTTGCCGAATGCCGCTCCGATGATGATGCCGACCGCGAGGTCGATCACATTGCCCTTGACCGCGAACTCGCGGAATTCCTTCAACATGCCCATGTTCGATCCTTCCGATGAGGTCGGTGCCTGCGGGGTCCGCGCATCGTCTTCCGAGGCGCGACATTGCGGATCCGAGCCCAGGGTCCGAGCAGACTGCGCGCGATTCTAGTGGCCCTCTGCCAGCGGCGGCCTGGGCCAGGTCGCCGGACTTGCCACATGCAGTAGAATCGCGGGCTGCCGAGCGGCGCTCATTGCCGTCAGCTCGTCAGCGCCGCAAGCGCCAGGGGATCGAAGCGGGGACTGATGCGCCGCGAAGCGGCATCCGAACGGCGCGTGGCATGACAATCAACCATGACACGCGCGCGGCGCGTGACCACGACGCGGCGACGCGGCATTTCACACTAACTCGGGGTCTCAATGTCCACACCGACTTCCGTTTCTGCAGGCGATCCGCCTGCGGCCGTCGACAAGGAGCGCCGCAACACCATCGCGGTAGCTGCCGCCGTCGGAGGCGCGGGCGCCGTCGCGCTCGCGGTGCCGTTCGTGGCGTCGTTCGCTCCGTCGGAACGCGCCAAAGCGGCCGGCGCTCCGGTCGAATTCGACGTCGCCGGCATCGCGCCCGGCGAGATGAAAACGGTCGAGTGGCGCGGGCTGCCGGTGTGGGTGCTGCGCCGGACACCGGAGATGCTGCAGTCGATCAAGAAGGTCGACAACGAGGTCGCGGATCCGAAGTCGGAGCGGACGCAGTATCCGACGCCTGAATACGCGCGCAACGAATACCGCTCGCGCAAGCCCGAATATCTGGTCGCAGTCGGCATCTGCACCCACCTCGGCTGTTCGCCGCAGGGACCGTTCGGTCCGAACCAGATACTCCCAGCTCGGGGCCGACCAGGGCTTCCTCTGCCCGTGCCACGGGTCGACGTTCGATCTGGCGGGCCGCGTGTTCAAGAACAAGCCGGCGCCCGACAACCTGCCGATTCCGCCGTACAAGTATCTGTCGGAGACGCTGATCGTGATCGGCGACGACTCCAACGCCTGACCCGGGACCGCGTCGATGGCTGAATACAAGACTCCATACACCGGCATCGCCGGCTGGTTCGACCAGCGCATGCCGACGGCGATGGCGGAGTACCGCAAGCACTTGTCCGAGTACTACGCGCCGAAGAACTTCAACATCTGGTACATCTTCGGCGGCCTGGCGATCACGGTGCTGGCGATTCAGATCATCACCGGCATCTTCCTGACGATGAGCTACAAACCCGATGCGAGCATGGCGTTCGCGTCGGTCGAGTACATCATGCGCGACGTGCCCGGCGGCTGGTTCATCCGCTATATGCACTCGACCGGCGCCTCGTTCTTCTTCATCGTCGTCTATCTGCACATGTTCCGCGGCCTGATGTACGGCAGCTACCGCGCGCCGCGCGAACTGGTGTGGATCTTCGGCTGCCTCATTTTCCTGAGCCTGATGGGCGAGGCGTTCTTCGGCTACCTGCTGCCTTGGGGCCAGATGAGCTACTGGGGTGCGCAGGTGATCGTCAACCTGTTCGGCGCGATTCCGCTGATCGGCCCCGATCTGTCGATCTGGATCCGCGGCGACTACGTGATCGGTGACGCCACGCTGAACCGGTTCTTCTCGTTTCACGTGATCGCGATCCCGCTCGTGCTGATCGGCCTCGTCGCCGCGCACGTCCTCGCGCTGCACGACGTCGGCTCGAACAATCCGGATGGCGTGGAGATCAAGAAGAAGCTCGACGCGAACGGCCGACCGCTCGACGGCATCCCGTTCCATCCGTACTACACGGTGCACGACATCTTCTGGCTGGCCATTTTCCTGCTGATTTTTTTCTTCGTCGTGTTCTTCGCGCCGGAGATGGGTGGCTACTTTCTCGAGTGGAACAACTTCATCCCCGCGGATCCGCTGCAGACCCCTTCGCACATCGCGCCGGTCTGGTACTTCACGCCGTTCTATTCGATTCTGCGCGCGACGACGGAGCAGTTTGTCTACGTACTCGCGCTTGGCACGATCGGCATGTCCGCCCTGCTGGTGCTGACCGTCCGCAATCCGATCGTGCGCGGTGCGCTGGCGGTGGGCACGCTGGTGCTGCTGCTCGGCTACTTCACGCTCGACCCGAAGTTCTGGGGCGTCGTGCTGATGGGGGCATCGGTGCTGATCTTCCTGGCGCTGCCGTGGCTCGACCACTCGCCGGTGAAGTCGATGCGGTACCGGCCCGGCTGGCACTTCTGGCTGCTGATCGTCTGGGTCGCCGCGTTCGTCGTGCTCGGCTACTTCGGCACGCAGCCGCCGTCGCCCGCCGGGCAGTACTCCTCGATGCTCGGCACCGTCGTCTACTTCGGGTTCTTTGCGCTGATGCCGTGGTGGAGCCGCATGGGAACGTTCAAGCCGGTCCCGGACCGCGTCATCTTCCGTCCGCACTGAGAACCCGGAAATGAAGAAGCTCATCACCCGCCTCGTCATCGCTTTCGGGCTGGCCGTGGCAGCAACAGGCGCCATGGCCTCGGGCGACGAGATTCCGATCGAGCACTGGCCCTCGGACCGCGCGAAGAGCCTGGCCTCGCTGCAAAGTGGCGCGCGCCTTTTCGTCAATTACTGCATGGGCTGCCACAGTGCCAATCTGGTGCGCTGGAACCGCCTGCAGCAAATCGGGCTCGACGACCGGCAGATCAAGGAATTCCTGATCTTCGGCAACCAGAAGGTCGGCGACGCGATGCGGATCGCGATGACCCCGGCCGAAGCGAAGCAGTGGTTCGGCAAGACGCCGCCAGACCTTTCGGTCATCACGCGCGCGCGCACTTCATTCGACTACGAGGGCGCGGATTACATCTATACGATGCTGCGCGGCTACTACCGCGACAACAGCACCGCCACGGGCTGGAACAACATCGCCTATCCGAACATCGGGATGCCGCACACGCTGTGGGAGCGGCAGGGTGCGCGCGAGGCGACGCTGGTCCAGACGCACAGGCACGTGGATCCGAAGACCGGACATGCGGGCTACGTGCAGACCACCAGCGTCTTCGACACCCAAGGAAACGTGACGCGGACCGAGACCGAGGCCAAGGGGCCGACCAACGAGGGCCTGAGCTATACGTTCAAGCCGGCTGATCCGCAGCAGGCCCGACAGTTCGATTCCGACGTGGCCGATCTGGTCGCCTTCCTGTCGTTCATTACCGACCCGTCGTTGTCGTCGCGCAAGAGCATCGGCGTCTGGGTGCTGCTTTTTATCGCACTGTTCGCGGCGGTCGCCTGGCGACTGAACTCCGTTTACTGGAAGGACATCAAATAGCGACGCAGCTCGATGTGTACGCGCCCTGTCCGGTCGCACGTGCACATCGCGTGAGTTGATTGGATGCGGAGCTTGGGGCGGCCTGGCGCTCCTGCAGGAGTACAGATCGCAACGAGCGGCGCCGAAGTCGCCGGCGAGACGGCCGCCGACCGGCGATCACCGGGTCGATTCGCCAAGGAAACCAAGACGATGATGGTGCTTTACTCCGGAACCACCTGCCCATTTTCGCAGCGCTGCCGCTTCGTGCTGTTCGAAAAGGGCATGGACTTCGAGATCCGCGACGTGGATCTGTTCAACAAGCCCGAGGACATCAACGTGATGAATCCGTACGGGCAGGTGCCGATCCTCGTCGAGCGCGATCTCGTGCTCTACGAGTCGAACATCATCAACGAATACATCGACGAGCGCTTTCCGCATCCGCAGCTGATGCCGGCAGATCCGGTGATGCGCGCGCGGACCCGGCTGTTCCTCTTCAACTTCGAGCGCGAGCTGTTCGTGCACGTGCAGGCGCTGGAGAACAGCAACAACCAGAAGCTGATCGAGAAGGCGCGCTCGACGATCCGCGACCGGCTGACGCAGCTGGCACCGATCATGCTCAAGAACAAGTACATGCTCGGTGAGGACTTCTCGATGCTCGACGTGGCGCTGGCGCCGCTGCTGTGGCGGCTCGATCACTATGGCATCGATCTGCCGAAAACCGCCGCTCCGCTAATGAAATACGCCGAGCGGATCTTCTCCCGTCCGGCGTACATTGAGGCCCTGACGCCTTCCGAGAAGGTGATGCGCCGCTAGTTGGGCCACGATCCAATGTCGGAAATCTCCACCAAGCCGTACCTGATCCGAGCGATTCACCAATGGTGCACGGATTCGGGGTACACCCCGTACATCGCCGTGCTGGCCGACGACACGGTGCGGGTGCCACGCGACTTCGTGAAAAATGGCGAGATCGTGCTGAACATCTCGCCACTGGCGACCAGCCGTCTCCAGCTCGGCAACGAAACGATCGAGTTCCAGGCGCGCTTCGGCGGCGTCGCGCGCGAGGTCATGGTGCCGATCGACCGGGTGCTCGCGGTATACGCGCGCGAAAACGGCCAGGGCATGGCCTTCGAGGTGCCGCGCGAGGCGGCTCCGGCCGGAGTCGAGCAGCCTGAAGCAGCGCCTGGCCCGCGGGTGCCGATGGCGCTGGTTCCCGTCGAAGGCGGTGCCCGCAACGCGCTCGAGGCTGTGCCGGAATCATCCAACGGCGACCAGGCCGCGACGAGCCCCCCGGACGACACGCCGCCGCCGCGTGGCGAGCGGCCGAAGCTCACTCGCATCAAGTAGCGGCCACCGGATCGTGCCGGCATAGCTCAGCTGGTAGAGCAGCGGTTTTGTAAACCGAAGGTCGGGGGTTCGAGTCCCTCTGCCGGCACCAATCGAGGCGCGGCGACAGTCGTGAGCCAGCGCGCTAACCGGCGTTTCCGCCGATGCGTCCGCTCCAGCGCGGCGCGTTGTCGGCACCGAGGCCGAACAGGTCGAGGACCCGCAGCACGGTGTGGTCGATCATCTCGTCGATCGAAGCCGGCCGCTGGTACAGAGCCGGCACTGGCGGGAAGATGACGCCGCCCATTAACGTTACCGCTTCCATGTTGCGGATGTGCGCGAGGTTCAGCGGCGCCTCGCGCGCCAGCAGAACCAGGCGGCGCCGCTCCTTCAGGCAGACGTCCGCAGCGCGCGTGATCAGGTTATCGGCAGCACCGTGCGCGATCGCGGCCAGCGTCTTCATCGAGCACGGCGCGACCACCATGCCGTCGGTCGCGAACGATCCGCTGGCGATCGTTGCACCGATGTCGTTGACGCTGTGGACCACGTGCGCCAGCGACTCGACCTCGCCTCGCTTCAGATCGAGCTCCTGATAGGCATTGAGCACGCCTGCCGCGGACAGCAGCAGGTGGATCTCAACTTCAGGCCGCTCGCGTAGCCGCCGCAGCAGCTGGATGCCATAGGCGGCACCACTGGCGCCCGTGATCGCGACGATCAGGCGCCGCACGGCGATCCTAGGTGGCCTGCGCTTCCTTCAACAGAGTCTGCAGTTCCCCGGACTGGAACATCTCCATGATGATGTCCGAGCCGCCCACGAACTGCGCCGTTGACGTAGAGCTGGGGGATCGTCGGCCAGTTGGCGAATTCCTTGACGCCCTGTCGCACCTCGTCGTCCTCCAGCACATTGACCGTCACGAGGTTCTGCGCGCCGGCCTGCCGCAGGGCCTGGACCGCACGCCCGGAGAAGCCGCACTGCGGAAACTGCGCTGTCCCTTTCATGAACAGCACGACGGGGTGCTCGGTGAGCGTTTTCTCGATGAATTGCTTGGCGTCCATGGCGAAAGTCCTGCAGGGAAGGTCGAGTTTAAAGCCCCGGCACGCACCGTCAAACCGGGCGAAACTGCCGTGCCGGGCGGGACAGGTGCGCTGCAACTTGAATGATCGTGACCGTGAAAACCGGGCCGCGTTCCCCGGTTTTCGGGTCCTATGCCGGCGCGCGCCTGCGCTCCAATGATGCCGCGCCGTAACCCGGAATTCCCGACGCCCCATGGCATCGCACAGTCCAAATTCGGCGCACCAATTCTCGCGTGTGCGCCAGCTCGTTCACTACGCCATTCTGCGCCCGACTTACCAACGGGCCTGCGTGACGCGGAGGTGACCGACCGCATCGCGCACCGCTTCGACGCTACCGAAGCCGGCCGCTGATGCCAGGCGGCCGACCGCCGGCGCCTGGTCCCAGCCGTGTTCGACGATGAGCCAGCCCGGTCGGCGCAACCGGACCGGAGCCCCCTGGATGATTTCCGCCAGGCAGCGGAGCCCGTCAGCCTCATCGGTGAGCGCAAGCGGCGGCTCATGCGTCAGTGCGCCGAGGTGCGGGTCGCCAGCTGCAACGTACGGCGGATTGCTGACGATCAGGTCGAAGCGCTCATCGCCGACCGCGCCGTACCAATCGCCACCCAGCCAAGCGATGTCTGCGCCGAGCGCCGCGGCGTTGCCGCGCGCGACCTGGAGCGCCGCCGCCGAGATATCAGTGGCCGTCAGCTGCAATTCGGGGTGCTCGAGCTTCAGCGTGATCGCGATACAGCCCGACCCGGTTCCGAGCTCGAGGACGCGCGTCGCGCCGGTCGACCGGATGCAGTCGAGCGCCACGTCGATCAGCGTTTCCGTGTCCGGCCGGGGCACGAGGACGTCCGGCGTAATCGAGAAACGGCGACCGTAGAACTCCTGGATTCCGGTGAGGTAGGCCAGTGGCTCGCCGCTCAAGCGGCGCGCGACCAGAGCGAAAAACACTTCAGCGTCCGCGTGAGACAGGTCCAGCTCGGAGTGCGAAATCAAGCGCTCGCGCGTGACGCCCAGCGCGTGCGCGAGCAGCGCGCGCGCCTCCGTGCGGGGCAGCCCGCTCGCGGTCTGAAGCTGCTCCGCGGTCACGAGCGCGGCTCAGGCCGTTTCGCCGAGCGCGGCAAGCTGCTCGGCCTGGTGCTCGGCGGCGAGCCGCTCGGTGAGCTCAGTCAGGTCGCCATCCATGATCTGGTCGATCTTGTACAGCGTCAGGTTGATGCGGTGGTCGGTCACGCGGCCCTGCGGGAAGTTGTAGGTACGGATGCGTTCGCTGCGGTCGCCGGAACCGATCAGGGTCTTGCGAGTCGACGCTTCCTTGGCCTGCTGCTCGCGCGTGCGCCGGTCCATGATGCGAGCAGCGAGGATCTTCATCGCGCGCTCGCGGTTCTTGTGCTGCGAACGATCGTCCTGGCACTCGACCACGATGCCGGTTTGCAAGTGTGTGATGCGCACCGCGCTCTCCGTCTTGTTGACGTGCTGACCGCCGGCGCCGGAAGCGCGAAAGACGTCGATGCGAATCTCGGTCGGATCGATCTTCACCTCGTTGATCTCGTCGGCTTCAGGCAGCACGGCGATGGTGCACGCCGACGTATGGATGCGGCCCTGCGCCTCGGTCTCCGGCACACGCTGCACGCGATGGCCGCCCGACTCGAACTTCAGCTTTGAATAGGCGCCCTGGCCGACAATGCGCACGATTGCCTCCTTGTAGCCACCGAGATCTGACGGGCTTTCGGAGATCATCTCGGTGGTCCAGCGCTGCCGCTCGGCGTAGCGCATGTACATGCGCAGCAGTTCACCGGCAAAGAGCGCCGACTCGTCGCCACCGGTGCCTGCGCGCACCTCGAGAAAGATGTTGCGCTCGTCGTTCGGGTCCTTGGGCAGCAGCAGCCGCTGCAGATCAACTTCGATCTCGGCCATACGCGCACGCGCCGCATGCATCTCCTCCTCGGCCAGCGCCTTCATGTCTGCGTCGGACAGCATTTCCTCGGCGCCGAGCAGGTCGGCCTGTGCCCGGTGATACTCGTGAAACCGCGTGACCACGGGCTCGATCTCGGCGCGCTCCTGGCCGAGCGACCGCAGCCGGTTCATGTCGCGGGCCGCGTCTTCGCGTGCGAGCTGCGCATCGATGTCCTCCAGCCGTCGCGCGAGGTGCTGGAGCTTGTGCTGCATGGAAGGTTTCATGGCGGAAGAGCTCAGTCGTGTCTGCGGGTGGCCGATGCGGGCCGCATGCGTCCGGCGCCTTGGCGCGCCGGGAGTCGTTCGCCCGCCGCGCCGCCGTCGCAGGGACCGCGGCGCCAGCGGGCGACAGCTAATCGTCGGAGTTCGAGTAGAAGCGTGCGAGCAGCGCCTGCAAGCGCCGGTGCTCGGCGTTGTCACCGGCCTCGCGCAGTGTGCTCATCGGGTCGTGCAGGAACTTGTTCGTCAGCGCCTGCGACAGCTGCTCGACGACGACCTCCGGCGCCTCGCCGCGCGCCAGTTGCTTGAGGGCACGTTCGAGCTCGCGCCGGCGCAATGCGTCGGCACGAGTCCGCAGATCCTGGATCACCGGGACGACGCGGCGCGCCTTGATCCATTCCTCGAAATCGCGCACGCGCGACTCGATGATCGCCTCGGCCTGCGCAACGGCGGCCTGGCGGCTCTCGCTGCCGCTCTGGACGATGCGACCGAGGTCATCCACGGTATGCACGTAGACGTCGTCCAGCCGCGCGACCTCGGGTTCGACGTCGCGCGGCACCGCGAGGTCGACGATGAACATCGGCTTGCGCCTGCGCGACTTGATCGCCCGCTCGATCATCCCCAGGCCGATGATCGGCAGCGAGCTCGCGGTACACGAGACCACGATGTCGTAGCGAGCGATCGCGTCAGGCAGCTCTGACAGCTTGATCGAGCTGGCGTGGAAGCGGTGCGCCAGCAATTGCGCACGCTCGAGCGTGCGATTGGCAACCGTGATCGACTTCGGGTGCTGCGCAGCGAAGTGCGTGGCAGCGAGCTCGATCATCTCGCCGGCGCCGACGAACAGGACGCGCTCGCCGGCCAGGCTGCCGAAGATGCGCTGTGCCACCCGCACCGCGGCCGCAGCCATCGACACCGACTGCGCGCCGATCTCGGTCGTGCTGCGCACTTCCTTGGCCACCGCAAAAGTGCGCTGGAACAGGTGATTCAGCATCAGCCCTAGTCCGCCGGCGCTGCGCGCGAGCTTTTCGGCTTGCTTCATCTGCCCCAGGATCTGGGGCTCGCCCAGCACCATCGAATCAAGGCCGCTGGCCACGCGGAAGGCGTGCCGGACAGCGCTCGCCTGCGGCAGCACGTAGGTGTGGCGCTGCAGTTCGTCCAGGCTCAGCTGCTTTTCCGCCGCGACGAATTCCTGCAGCGCGATTTGAGCGCGCTCCGGTTCGTCCGCGGCGCAGTACAGCTCGGTGCGGTTGCACGTCGATACGATGGCCGCCTCCGAGATCTGACCACCCGCGGGCTGTGCGAGCTTTGCCCGCAGCCGGCCGATCGTCGTGCAGATCTCCTCGGGCACGAAGGCAATACGCTCCCGCACCGCCAGCGGAGCGGTCGTGTGATTCAGGCCAAGAGTCAGGAGCTGCATGGCTTGCCGGAACGTGAGGCGCCTGCCGACAATACGAAACCGCCAAATTATAGGCGCCGGCGTTTTCGCAAACCGTTGATCTGGATCGTCCGGAAGGGTCAGTCCCGGGGTAGCGCGGCGTTGCCCTCCGGGGCGTTGCGCCGCACCAGTCCCGTGCATTCAGCGGCCGGGTCGCGGCCTAACGCTTCCCGAGCCAGTGCTGGGCATGCTGCATTTCGAGCAGCTCCGCCGGGCAGCGCATCTCGAGCGACTCGGCCTGGTGCAGGCACACCTGCAGCATCTGAGCGGTCGCGAGCACATCGGCCAGCGCGTCGTGGTGCGGTGGAAACAGCCGGCTCAGCAGGCGCATGCGGTCTGGTCCAGGCGCAGTTCTCGCACGCCGCACATCAGAGTGCGAACGAGTAGGTTTCCTTCAGCCGCTGCTGCAGCTTGCGCGCTTGTCGGAAAGTCTCCTTCAGCATCCGCTGGTCGACCTCGTTGAGTGAATACGGGTCGACACGGTTCGGACTGGCCGGGTGCGGATGCTCCTGCGCACGCAGCCGCAGAACCTGCAGGTAGTGAAACGCGTCGACCGTAGCCTCGACGTGCCGCGGATCGGCCTTGACCTTCTCGCCCGCGTGCCGCAGGCGGTCGGCGGTGCCGGTGAAACTGGAGCCCGTAGCGAGTGCGAACACGCGCGCCGCATCCACGAAGATGCGTGCGCCGCGCTTCTTGAGGTCCAGAGTGCCCTCGCGTCCTGGTTTGTCCGAGACCTGAAAGGCCCGAATCAAGCCAAGCGGCGGTTCGGTCTGCAGCGCGTTCTGCACCATCAGGCGCAGGAACAGCTTGTTGTCCTGCGTACGTGCCAGCAGCCAGTCGCGCAGACGCTCGGCGAGTGCCGCTTCGCCATACAGCGGTCGGAAATCAAAGAAGATGTTTGCGTTCAGCAGTCGCTCGGGCGTCGGTTCGCTGATCCAGGACGTGAACTGGTCGCGCCACTCTGTCTCCGTCAGGCACCACTGCGGGTTGCTGGCCATGATGTTGCCCTTGCACAGCGGAAACCCGAGCTCATCCAATGCCGCGTTGACATCGCGCGCGAACGCCAACGAGTTCGTGGCGTGCCCGGAGCGCGTCGGAGGCCTCCGCCGGTGCCGCGAAGATCAGCGCGTTGTCCTGATCGGTGGCCAGCGTCTGCTCGCCGCGCCCCTCGCTGCCGAGGGCGAGCCAGCACCACTTCAGGCCTTCGAGGTCATGATCCTGCAGCACGCGGTTGAGCACCTCGCGCGTCAGCGCATCGTTCAGCGCTGCAATCGTGCGGGTCAGCGCCTCGGCGGAAACGCCCTGGGCCAGCAGATTGCGGGCCAGGTTGCGGATGTCTCCGGCAACGTGCGCGAGCCCCTTGATCGAACGCACCGAGCGGATTGCGTGATGGATCTGCCGCAGACTGACGCGCTGCAGAGCAAACAGATCGTGCTCGAAGATCGTTCCGAGAACCTTGCCGTGCGCGGTCACGATCATCTGATGAAAGCCGCCCGCGGCCATGCTCTGGATTGCTTCAGCGGCTGAAGCTTCAGCCGGCAGTGTGATCGGATCCGGCGTCATGACCTGTGACACCGGCGTCTCGAGCGGCAGCGCCTGCAGCACGACGCGATCGCGCAGGTCGTTGAGCGTGAACACGCCCACCGGCGACGACTTCTCGTCGACGACGATGATCGAGCGCACGGCGTGCTCCTTCATCTGCGTCAGCGCATCGCGCAGCGAGGTGGTCGCGAGACAGGTGACAGGTTCGGACGGGATCAGATCCGCCAGCGGGCGCGTCAGCGAATGCTGATCAGCGGCGACCTGACTGTAGTGGCGCTGCAATTCCGCGAGTGACTGCTGCGCGAGCACCGTGACCGCCTCGGTGCAGTAGGCCGCGAACTCGGGAGAAAGCGCCCGCAGCTTCTGGAAATCGTCGACCGGCAGGAGGTAGGCAAACGACGTCTCGGTCGCTCGATAGCTGCGCGTCGGCTGTCCCCCGGCAGACAGAGCGCCGACCGGAAAGCAGTCGCCGGCTGCAGCACGCGGTCCGGCATCGTGTCGAGGCCCGCGGTGACACTGGCCACGTTGCCCGCTCTGGATGATGTGCAGCGGCGGGAATTCGGCGCTGCGGTCGACGATGACGCTGTCCTTCGGAAAGTCGGCGAGCTTGAGCCGTGGAATCAGGAACGCCAGAGCGTCCTCGCGCATCTGCGAGTACGGCGCGTGCTTGGAAAGGAAGTCGCGCACGGCCTCGAAGACGAGCGGCGGTGTTTTCGGTTGGTTCATGCCTCAAAGATACAAAAACACGAGTGCAATCGGTCAATGCCCGTCAACTGATCAGTACTTGATGCGTGCGTAATACGTTTGCTGCGTCGCCTCCCGTGCCTGGCCTAGCGTGTGGATGCCCATTTCGGCGAGCAGCGGAAGCAGTTTGAGGAAGATCTCGGCGGTCACCATCGCGTCGCCGAGTGCCGTATGGCGACCACTGACCTTGACGCCAAAGCGCTCGGCGATGGCTTCCAGCCGGTGCGACTCCTGGTTGGGGTGCATCAGCGCCGACAGCAACAGCGTATCGAGCACTGGCTGCTCGAAGCGCACCCCAGTGGTGTTTTCCTTCAGTTGCAGGAAGCGCATGTCGAACGCTGCGTTGTGTGCGACCAGCACGGTGTCCTGCGCGAACGCGTGAAACGCGGGCAACACCTTTTCGATAGTCGGCTGCCCGGCCACCATCTCCGGCGTGATGCCGTGAATCGGGATCGACGCCTCGGCGATTGGACGGCGCGGGTCGACCAGCTGCTCGAAGCATTCGCCTTTCAGCAGTTTGCCGTTGACCAGCCGCGTGGCCCCGATCTGGATGATCTCATCTCCGGCCGAGGGATCCAGTCCGGTCGTTTCGGTGTCGAAGACGGTGTAGCTCAATTCGGTCAGCCGGCGCTCATCGAGTTCGCGCGTCAGTTCGTTGACGCGAAACAGGTCGAAGTCGTAGTACTCGGGTCGGCCCTCATGGTGCAGTGATGCCGACGAGTCGAGTTCCTCCTGCGCGCTGGCGAGCGGCAGCAGGAAGCGGAAGAACGCCTGCTGACGCGCCCGATCGCGTTCGAACCAGAACTCGCCGCCATGGCGCTGAACGATATCGCGCACGCTGAGCGAGCCGATTTCCGAGCCGACGCGGATCGGGTCGGTCTCCCAGCTTGCCAGGGCCTCGGTGCTGACTGCCTGGCCGCTCCAGACAAGGTCCAGATGCGCGCGTTTGTCCGCCGGCGTCAGCCGCAGCCACACGATCTTGATGTCGTATTCCTCCGCCAGCCGCCCGGCAAGGTAGGCGAGCGCCTGCAGCAGCGAGAAGCTGTCGACCTTCAGCCACAAAACGTCGTCGACTTCGGCGGAATCCGTGCGCAGACCTCGGGCCGCTTCGATGCGCCTCCGCGCGGCGGCGACCAGGTCGGTGCCGCGCATGTCCTCCAGCGGCCAGCGCGTCTTCATCTGCTGTGCCGCCTGCGCGGCGAGCGTGCGGATGCGCCCGCTCATTGCGTGCACCTCCTCGTGGATCACACGGTGGAAGCGCTCGCGCATCGACACGTCGAGTTCGGGGTCCTCGAGCACTTCGACCGCTGCCTGCATGTTGCCGAGCGAGGCGCGGCTGTCCTCGGTCAGTCCGTGCAGCAACCGGTCGCGCGCCGACTCCTGTTCAAAATCGCTGGTGATGTTGTCGAGCATCAGCACAAAGCCGTTCAGCTCCGCCTCCCGACCCGGCTCGGCGCTCGTGCTGCGCACCGGCGCCATCTGAACGCGCAGCAGATGCCCCGCACGCGTGGTCGTGACGAACTGCGCCGACGGGTTGGCCACCCCACGCTGCAGGCGGTGCTGGATGTTCTCAAGCGCGTGCGCGACCAGCCTGCGGTCGAACACGGCGTAGATTGAGCGTCCCAGGCCGATCAGCTCGGCGCCGTCAGCCAGCGTGGGGGTCTGAGACAGCGTTCGAAACTGCACGCGCGCGCGGTTGTTGTACAGCAGTACGCGTCCGTCCAGATTGCACACGACGACGCTTTGGGTCAGCTCCGACATCAGCGCTGCGAGCCGGCTTCGTTCCTGCTCGACGTTGCGGCTGGCTTCTTCAACCTGCGCGGCGATATCACCGCGCAGCTGTGCACGCTGGCGCACGAGCTCGCCGATCACCTGCGCCAGGCCGCGCACGTCGGCGCTGCCGCTGCTCGGCTCGAGTTCGCGCTGCACTTCGCCGGCGGCGAGCACGCGTGCCTGCTCGAGCAGACGCGCCGGCGCACCGACCCACCGCCGGTACAGCGGCGGCACGGCTGCGGCGACGAGCCCGAGAATCACCAGTAGCGCCACCACTGCCGCGGGCAGACTCGGGCCCAGCAGCTCGAACAGCGCGTCGCGCTGGCCCGGAGCGAGCGGCGTCCATGCCAGCGCGGCGATCAATCCGACCCACATCAGCAGCAGCAGTGCGGCCGCGGCCACGGCACCGATCACCGTGGTGAGCAGCCTCCTGTCGAGTTTCACTTCTTCGCCGCCAGCAGGTCACGCACCTTCTGTACCAGTTCCTTGGTCGAAAATGGCTTGGTGATGTAGTCGTCGGCGCCGAGCGCAAGCCCTTTGGCCACGTCGGTGTCGCGACCCTTTGCCGTGAGCATCAGGATGAGCGTGTCCTTCAGTTCGTCGTCGGCACGGACTTCCTGACACACCTCGAAGCCGGTCTTCGCCGGCATCATCACGTCGAGCAATACCAGCGTCGGGCGCTCGCGCCGCAGCGTGTCGAGCGCCTCGGCGCCGTTGCGCGCGACGCTCACGGTGTAGCCCTCGCGCTTCATCAGGTACTCGAGCGAGATCAGGATGTTCGGCTCGTCGTCGGCGATCAGGATCTTGCAGCTCATCGGATGGCTTCCGGCGCGGTCGAAGCGAGGTCCTCGTCGTGGCTCCACGGCAGCTCGAAGGCGAAGCACGCGCCGTGGCCCGGTACGGAACGCAGCCACAGGCGTCCGCCAAAATGCTCGACGATCTGGCGGCTGATCGGCAGGCCCAGGCCGGTGCCCTGCGGCCGGTGCATCGCGTCGCCACCCTGGTGGAACTTCTCGAAGATCAATGCCTGCTGTTCATCCGGCACGCCGGGGCCGTTGTCCTGCACCTCGACTCTTCACGCCCCTTGCGTCAGACGTCAATCGCATCTCGACCCGACCGCCTTCGGCCGGCACGAACTTGGCCGCGTTCGACAGCAGGTTGAGCAGGACCTGCATCAGACGGTCCGAGTCGGCCAGCAGCATTGGCACGTGTTCTGGCATCGTCAACGTGAGCGTGGCGCCGCGTTCGCGGAACATCTCGCTCGTTGTCTGTGCGGCCTGCGTCAGCAGTGCGCGCATATCGACTTCGCTGTTGCGCCACTCGACACTGCCGGACTCGATCTTGGCCATGTCGAGCACCTGGTTGACCAGCCGCGTCAGACGCTCGGTCTCGGCGACGATGATGCGCAGGAACTGCTGGCGCTGACCGTCGTCCATCGCGGCCTCGTCGACCATCAGTTCTGCCAGCGCACGGATCGAAGTCAGCGGCGTGCGCAGTTCGTGCGTCACCGACGACATGAAGTCGTCCTTGAGCTTGTCCAGGCTCTTCAGCTGTTCGTTGGCGGCGCGCAGCTCGGCGGTCGCACGCTGCAGCGACAGAGACTTCTCCTCCAGTTCGCGCGAATAGGCGCGCAGTTGCGAAGCTTCGTCGAGGATGCGCATCACGTCGTCGAGTCCGAGCGCTTCCTCCTCGACCGCCGAAGCCACCATCACGCGCGCCGAGGCGCTGCCAATCGCGCCAGCGAGCTGCGTCTCGACGAACTGGACGAGCCGCGCGTCGGGCGGGATCTGTTCGATGCGCGCCACGCCGACTCGCCTCGCATAATCCTCGAACATCCGCCGCGCCGGCTCCATGCCGAGGAAGCGGCCCACCAGAGACAGCAGCTTGGATACCTCGGCACGACCGCGCCAGAACACCGGCCCGTGCTTGCCGCTGCCGTCCTGGGTGCGTTGGAACACGTCGACGAACAGCAGCGCCTGGCTGGTCTCCTGCGCTGACGGTGTGCGCGCGAGCGACACAGCCACGTAAGCGCCGACGTTGGCGAGC
This sequence comes from uncultured beta proteobacterium, assembly GCA_963707445.1. Classification (GTDB taxonomy): domain Bacteria; phylum Pseudomonadota; class Gammaproteobacteria; order Burkholderiales; family Burkholderiaceae_F; genus JALORV01. Next base: position 44,313 of record CAVPPW010000038.1, read on the forward strand.
AGGCTCCAGAACAGTGAATGTGTCAGGCCGTCGAGCCCGGTCAGCCCGAACAACTGCTCGGGCTTCAGGAGCGCAATGCCCCACGGCCCGTTCGAGACAAAATCGGTCTGCCACCAGCCGGACTTGGCGATCGACGGCAGCATCAGCGTGTACACCCACAGCCCGAAACCGAGCACCAGCCCGGCCAGCGCGCCGCCGCGTGTACCGCCCCTCCAGTACATGCCGCCCAGCATCGCCGGTGCGAACTGCGCCACGGCCGCGAAGCTGATCAGGCCGATGCTGACCAGCGCATAGGCCTCGCCGGCGAGGTGGAAGTAAAGGTAGCCGAGCAGCAGCACCGCGAAGATCGCGGCGCGCCGGATGCCCAGCAGCACGCCGGTGAGGTCGCCGCCGGTACGGCTGCTGAAACGCCGGGTGCGCAGCAGCAACGGCATCACAAGGTCGTTGCAGACCATCGTCGATACCGCGATCGCCTCGACGATCACCATGCCGGTGGCGGCCGACAGACCACCGATGAAGGCGACCAGTGCCAGCAGTGGCTGGTCCAGCGCCAGCGGCAGCGACAGTACGAAACTGTCGGCATTCACCTTGCCCGGGCCGAAGTGCAGCAGCCCGGCGACCGCGATCGGAAGAACGAACACGTTGATCAGCAGCATGTACAGCGGAAACGCCCACACCGCGCGCTTGAGGTGCTGCTCGTTGACGTTCTCGACCACCATCACCTGGAACTGCCGCGGCAGAAAGATCACCGAGAGCATCGAGAGCACCGTCAGCGCGAACCACTGCTCGTAGGCGAAGGCCTTGCCCTGACCCAGGCTGAGCAGGCTCTTGATATTGGGATGCGCGAGCGCTCGCTCGAAGAGATCACCTGGGCCTCCGAACATTCCCCACGTGACGAATGCGCCGACGGCCATGAAGGCCAACAGCTTGACGATCGACTCGAATGCGATTGCGGCGACCATGCCTTCGTGGCGTTCGGTGGTGTCCAGGTGCCGGGTGCCGAACACGACCGTGAAGCCGGCCAGCAGCAGCGCGACGTACAAGGTGCTGTCGCGCCACCAGTCGCCGACCGCGGGAGCACTCTGTCCGAGCGGAGTCGTCAGCAGCGCGTATCCGGTGGAGACGGCCTTCAGCTGCAGCGCGATGTAGGGCACGATGCCGACCACGGTGATCAGCGTCACCAGCCCGGCCAGCAGCGGGCTCTTGCCGTAACGGCTGGCGACGAAGTCGGCAATCGAGGTGATGCGGTAGGTCTTGGCAATGCGGATCATCTTTCGCACCACCATCCACGCCAGCACCATCGCCAGGGTGGGGCCGAGGTAGATCGGCAGGAACCAGACACCGCCCGAGGCGGCGCGGCCGACGCTGCCGAAGTAGGTCCAGGCGGTGCAGTACACCGCCATCGACAGCGCGTAGGTCCAGGCGTTATCGATGATCGAGCGTCCCTGCTGTGCGCGCCGGTCGCCGACCCATGCCACTGCGAACAGCAGCAGCAGGTACGCGAACGACGCGACGATGACCAGCGGGGCCGCGAGCATCGCTAGCGATCGATGCGCTCGACGGTCCAGCCCACAACCGCAATCAGCACGCCCCAGCCAGTGAACAGCGCCGCGGGAAACAGCGGCAGGCCAAACAAGGTGAGGTCGCGGTCCCACAGCGCCAGGAGCGGAAAGTTGAACAGCACCATGCCGCCGAAGAACAGCGCCACCAGGCGTTGCACACCCAGGCCCTTGATCACGGTCGTCTCCTCGTCACCGGCAGCGATTGTGCCGCTTCGCAGTCAGTTCTGGTGTCCGGGCGCAGCTTTCACTTCAAGGTCCAGAAAAACAGTGGCCCCGCAAGCGGGGCCACTATTGTCACTGCCACGAGCCTCGGATCAATGAGCCGTTGCCTTGGCGGCAAGGATGCCGGTGGTCTGGCGGACATACAGCTCGTCCCACATGTCCTCGGAGCGTTTGTCGCGATACAGCAGCGAGCCCAGGATCACCGCAAGGAAGCCGAGCGGGATCGAGATCAGGCCGGGGTTGCGCAGTTCGAACAGCGGCTTCTCGAGCCCCACGATGCTCGTGTCGTCGCCTTTGAACTTCTCGAGGTTCGCCTTCGCTGTGCCGACGGCCTTGTCGAGTGCGGCCTTGTCCTTCTCGGCCTTGGCGACCTTCGCCGCGTCCCCGGAGGCGAGCGCCTCGGTGATCGGTGCCATCTTTGCCGGCGCGCCGTCGATTACTTTCTGCGCGGCCGCCTTGACCGCTTTCGGATACGTCAGGTTCGGCGACACCATCACGAGGCCGATCGCCGCCACCGTTCCTACGATCATGCCTAGCCACGATGCCACCGGTGTTGCAGCGCTTCCAGAACAGCGTCAGCAGTACGCAGGGGAAGTTGGCCGACGAAGCCACCGCGAAGGCGAGGGCCACCAGGTGAGCCACGTTCTGGCCCTTGGCGGAGATGCCGATGACGATGGCCATCGCACCGACGAAGATGGTGGCGATTCGTGCGGCCTTGACCTGCTCCTGCGGCGTCACGTGCTCGCTTGCGGATCACGCCGACGTACAGGTCGTGGGCCATCGCGCTGGCGGCGGCCAGCACCAGTCCCGCAACCACGGCGACGATGGTGGCGAATGCAACGGCCGAGACAAAGGCCATGAAGAGGTTGCCACCCAGCGAGTCGGGGCCGCCGCCCAGGGCTTGCGCCAGCAGCGGATTGGCCATGTTGCCGCCCGGATCGATGCCGGCGATCACCGTGGGACCGACCTTCATCGCTGCGGCCATGCCAAGGAACAGCGTCAGCACGTAGAAGCCGCCGATGATGGCCATCGCCCAGTTCACCGACGTGCGCGCCGCCTGCGCCGTGGGCACCGTGAAGAACCGCATCAGGATGTGAGGCATGCCGGCCGTGCCGAACACCAGTGCCATGCCCAGCGAGATCTGGTCCAGCGGCACCTTGAGGAACAGTCCGGGCTCGAGGAAGATCTGGCCGAGTTGCGTCGCAGAGAGGTTGGTGGCCTTGTCGCCGATCAGGGCGGCGACGCGGGCCTGGACCTTCGCGTCGCCGACGACGTTGGTGAGGAAGTCGCCGAAGAATCCGTACTGGCTCCAGACCAAGATCACCATCAGGATCGAGGCAGCACACCAGCAGGACGGCCTTGATGATCTGCACCCAGGTGGTGGCGACCATGCCGCCGAACAGCACGTACGCCAGCATCAGCACGCCTACGGTGATCACCGACACCTCGTAGTCGATGCCGATCAATGTCTTGATCAGCACGCCGGCCCCGACCATCTGCGCGGTCAGGTAGAAGGTGGACACGGTGATCGTGGAGATGGCGCCAACGATGCGCGCCTTCTTCGGGTCGTTGCGGTACGCGAGGATGTCCGACAGCGTGTACTTGCCGATATTCCGGCACGGCTCGGCGATCACCAGCAGCACGGTGATGTAGGCGACCAGCCAGCCCACCGAGTACATGAAGCCGTCGTAACCGTAGAGCGAGATCAGGCCGGCGATGCCGAGGAACGATGCCGCCGACAGGTAGTCGCCCGCAATCGCCCAGCCGTTTTGCAGACCGGAAACGCCGCCGCCGGCCGCGTAGAAGTCCGCGGCTGTCTTGACGCGCTTGGCCGCCACGTAGGTGACGTACATCGTCACGGCGATGATGGCGCCGAAGACCAGGAAGGTCAGCCATTTCCACTGTCGGCGACGGCACCCTGCGCCAGCGCCGGCATTGCGATCAGCGGCAGCGCCAGCGCGCCTGCCGCAAGGAGTAGGACTCGTTTCTTGTCCATCGCTTATCTCCCGATCTTGTCGGCGTCGCGGACGAGTTCGGCCGCCATCGCATCGAACTTCTTGGCCTTCGCCGTGTAGTAGAAGGCGATGCCCCAGGCGACGATGAACTGCGAAAGCGCGAACAGGATGCCGACGTTGACGACGCCGTAGACCTTGATCTTGAAGAGATCGGTGAAATAGGCCGCGCCGATCGGCAGCAGGAAGTAATAGAAGAGCGAGAACACCATCAGGCCGGTCAGAAAGCCGACCTTCTTCGAGTGCAGCGTCTGGAAGCGCGGGTCTTCATCGATCGCCTGCCAGTTCAGTGCTGCGCGTGGCGCCTGCGTACCCGGCATTGCAGCGGTTGACATCTTTTCCTCCGAAGGAAAGCTGACGGATTGCCGTTTCTGGAATACGACCGGCTGATCCCCTGCGAGCGAGGCCGGGCCTGAGTCTTGTCGTTATCGGCGCTGCGACGATATGCGCCGAAGCTGTCGCTCGGCTTACGGCGGGCGCGCTCTTATTGATCTACGTCTAATGGATCTGAACCGGGCCGCGACGCGAGGTCGCGGTCGCGGCTGTTGCGCCGCGCCATTCCGCGGTGTCCGCGCGGCCGCGGCGACAGTGACGCTCGCGACTTGCGCCAGCGTTGGATCCGCCTGCGAACAGTGCCCGGCGCGGCGGGCTCGGGCCGCGTCAGACGATGCCGTCCTTGGTCATCGTCGACACGATCAGCTGCACGAACTGATCGATCAGCTTCTGCGTGGAGTCGTAGCCGGTCGACGTCGTCGTTGCCGCGGACCAGACGACGGTGGCATTGCGCGCCTCGAAGACGCGTGTATCGGCATGCACGTTCTGCGTCGTCGTCACTTGGGGCGGAATGGCCCACATCGTGTTGTAGTAGCCGGCAAAACCACCCCATCCCGGCCCCCAGCCGCCGCCCCAGCAACAGCCCGGTCCCCACGCCGGCCCCATCACCATTCCGGGTGAAACGTTCACCTGGGTCGACACGTTGATGATGCGGGTCACCATCGCGTATGCGACCCCGGCGTCGGCAATGCCGCGGCGCAGCCGTTCCTCGTTGATCGGCCCTTCTTCGGGGAAGTACGCGTACGCGGGCACTGCCTTGACGCCCAATGCGCCGAGCGCAGCCACCATGCGGTCCTCGTAGATACGGCGCATCGTCGCGTCGCGCACGGCGCCGACGACCATGACGCTGCGCACCGGCCGCTTGCCGGCAAACTCCGGGTTGACCCATTGCGCATCCAGTGAGGTCGACGTGGCACATCCGCTGACAAGTGCGGCGGCGCTGATGCAGAGGGCGATGGACAGTCGATTCAGCATTGCACGCTCCCGGAGGTGGCGGCCGCCGCTGTCGCGGCGGCAGACTTTCTAGGTTAGCGCAAGCAGCGCTCGCGGGCGCCTCATGCGATGACAAGCCTTTGGCACTGCGGGGCTGACGCTGCGCAGTGAGGCAGCTTTGGCGCGCCTGCCTCAGGCACGGCGGCACGGTGCTGCAGGTACTCGCGGATCGCCTCGATCAGCTGCAGGAGGTCGCGCTGGACGGCCGCGAAGCCGCCATGCGGTGTCCGTGCGCGTTCGTCCATGTATAGACGCTTGTTGATCTCGACCTGCAGGCTGTGCCGCCCGCGCGCTGGGTTGGAGTAGGCGCGCACCAGTTCGACGCCCTTGTAGGGATCGTTGACCTTCACGCCGTAGCCCAGCGAGGCCAACGTCGCGCGCACGAACTCCGTGAAGGTTGGATCGCAAGACGTGCCGTCGCGGTCGCCGAGGACAAAGTCGGCTCGCTTCGAGCCGGCACCACCTTCGCCCATCTTGCCGGCGACCGAGTTCATCGAGTGGCAGTTGAGGTGAAAGACTTCGCGGTGGAGCGCGTGCGTGTCGTTCAGCAGATCGAGGAGTGCGCGGTGATACGGCATATGAAAGCGTTCGATGCGCAACCGCACTTCCTCGACCTTGAGGCGGCGCCGGTAGATTTCGCGGCCATCGTCCAATGTGCGCCAGATCAGCGCCTTGCCGATTCGTGCCTTGCCGCTGGGCACGTACTCGTGCGGCCAGGCGCCGCCTTCGATCAGGTCGAGATCGACGTCGCCGTGATGCCGGTTGGGATCGAGGTAGGTGCGCGGCCAGCGCGCAGCGAGCAGCGGAATGCCGGATCCGCTGGCGGGCAGGTACAGCTGGTCGACGAAACAGTCTTCACCGTCGCGGAGCTCGAACTCGGAGACAGCGGCATCGAAGTCAGTCGGAAACTCGAAACCCGAGTGCGGCGAGTCGAGCACGAGCGCCGACTCCGGCCGCCGGGGGCCGTGCAGGACGATGGCTGCGGAGTCGAACGTCACGGCAGAACGCAAATTGGGTTGCAGAACAAAAGCTTAGCGGGCCGACCGGCAGTGTGCTCGTGAGCAGTGCTTATAGTGGCCGCAACGAACGTGCCTGCGGCTGCTCCGCTATACTTCGCGCCCTTCGCGACGGCATCAACCGCCGTCCTGCACGCCCAGGCCAAGTAGCTCAGTTGGTAGAGCAGAGGACTGAAAATCCTTGTGTCGGTGGTTCGATTCCGCCCTTGGCCACCACCATCTGTATGCTCCGCTCTGTGGGAGCGCCGCTTCAGGCGTCGATCTGTGCCAAAGCAGTCCTTTGGTTTCATAGATCGGAGTCGAAGCGATGAACGAGCAAACGACGGGTGTTTTGGCCTCCGTGATTCCGCTGTTGCAGCAGCGAGAATCGAACGAGCGAGGCAGCCTCACGCTGCGTGAGGTGATCGACGGCTACATGGCCGGTTATGACGGCCGTGATCCGACACGCATGCGCGGGTGTCCTTCTGGTCTGCATCTGTTGGCGACGTGCGTCTGCGCGATCTTGACTCCGACTCGATCGCAGACGCGCTCGAGCAGCTTGGCAAGCTACCCATACAGCGGTACATGGGCAAAAACCCGGACGGCAGTCCAAGACTGCGCATGTTCGGACCGCGCTCGCCTGCGACGCTAAATCGCTACGCCGCTGCGCTCGGTGCGGTGCTGACCTGGGCGAAGCGCAAGAGACTGACGCCGAAGGGATGGCAGTCGCCACTGTCGGAGATTGAGAACAACCCCGAGTCGAGGGGCCGGGTCCGAACGCGCCCGCTTTGCGGCGAACGGAATGTCAGCAATGGGTCGATTCGAGCCGAGTGGTGAGAACGGCTCGCGTGTTGGTGGACCCGGTAGCCGATCGCCAGGTGAAGAGTCGAGGCGCTTTGCAGCGCTCCTACTTTGGCGTCACTGCTGGACACCATCGCGGCTGCCTCAGGCGCAACCCACCGCGCACCCGAACGCCACCCAGTTGAAGCCGGCTGCGCCCGCGGCGCAGTCCGTATTCCGAGCGCGGAGGAGGAAGCCGTTCGGCGTGACGTAGCAGGCCATGCCGGCCACGGCCGGGCCAGACCTGCCGACGTGGAAGGCCGTGACCAGTACCGTCGGCGGGGTCAGGAAGGCTTGATCGAAGGTGACCGCCCACTGGTTCCACGAGTTGGAAAAGGTGGCGCACGGCTCGAACCAGAGCGGCGCCACCTGCCCGGAATCGACAAAGATCTGCGCGCCGCCGCCCGAGGGCACTCCCGCGACGGCCACGGTCTCGTGGAGCGCGAGGTAGTTGAAGTTGGACCAACCCTCGCCGGGATCCGGGTTGCGCGCCAGGAGCGTGAAGCCGGTGGTGGTCCGCTTCCGGGCCACGGGCACAGCCGGCGTGGCGTACTGGTACACGGCGGCCGTCTCAGCGAAGCGGTCGGCGGCGGTGGCGAAGATCACCGGGTCGGCCCCGAACGCCGGCTCGCTGAAGCGGACGTCCCAGCTGTTCCAGTCGCCCGGCTCGCAGTCCCGGTTGAAGCGCTGCGGGAACAGCGTGCCCATGCGCACGTACTTGGTGGAACCCTGCGGCTTGCCCGTCTCCAAGAGCGCGAGCCAGTTCATGTGCGCGACGCCGGGGCTGCAGTCCGAGTTTCTCCCCGCCAGCCGGAAGCCGGTCGTGGTCACGTCTTGCGCGACGCCGACCACGGCCGTGAATTGGCCGGACGACTGCTCCGCGCCGAGGTCACTGGCGGTGAGGATGACGCGCGGCGGCTCGCTGAAGCTGGTGAAGACGTTCTCGAACTGCCAGTCCCCCGGCTCGCAGTCCGGCTCGAAGACGTTGGAGAACTCGACGTGACCGAACTGCATCGACACGTTCTGAAGAGGCGTGAGCATGGGGCCCTCCTTGCTCGGCGTGGGGCGGCGGCCGGCGGGTCGGATGAGGGCGTGCACGAACCATGCCTAACCCTGCGTTCGTTGAGCGGCGGGCCGCCTACGCCTACGGTGAGAACCGGCAGCACTGCCGGCGGCACATCCACTCGTTAGGCGTCCGCTTCTATGAGGACTGCGTTGTCAAGGTTCGGTCTTCATGGTGGTACTGACCTGCGCGGCGCATGAAGCGGCTGCGCGATAAGTAGGTTGCATCCTGATCCGAGGCCGGGGTGTAAGGAGCGTTCGAGCCAGGGCTCGGACGAACTTCTATCCGTGACGGACGCAGATGTCCGGCACCGCTATCCAGCATGCGCACAAAGTGCGCTGGCAAACCCCAGTTAGCGGCGCGCCCCATCTTTGCAGACGGTCACCGTGCAGTGACCCGCGGACGCCGCGGGCGCGTCGACCTTTGATCATGATGATGCAATCGCGTGCAAACCGTGTTTCGACCGAAGCCGCCCGAGTTCAAGCGGCGACCGGCTTGAGCATCGCGCCGGTGGGTATCTCGCCGTTTTGCAAGTAGCGCACAGCGCGATGGCCAGACGCCGCGCCACCGCCACGATGCCCACCCGCCGCATGCGTTTGCCCGCAGCGGCGAAGCCGGTTGAACCATTCGGTTCTCGGGAGACTGCGCCGCTCCGATCGAAACTCAGTGCCGACGATTCGGCAGCAGCCGGAAGCGTGACACGGTCCAGCGCGTGACTTCTTCCTCCGGTTCGTCACCGATCGCCGGCGTCAGTGGCAGCGCCAGATTCGTGATGTAAACCTCGCGGCCAACCAGCACGAGGCTGGCGGGAAACAGCAACCCTTCCGGTGCCCCGTCGGCGCCGATCTTCTCGAAGCCACCGATCTTCGCCACCACGCGTCCCGCTGCGTTCAGTCCCACGATCTCGTCCGCTTGATTTGCGGCGACCCAGAGGATGCCGCTGTCATCGAAAGCGATGCCGTCGGCGCCGTTGATGCTTTCGGTGAACACCGACACCGAAACAGGACTGGCGGCAAGATCGACCTTCAGCACGCGGTCGTCGCCGGTATTGGCGACGAACAGCGTGAAGTCACCTTTTAAGGCCAGCCCATTGGCGCCGAAAGGCGGGAATCCCGCGGTGGCCAGCAGCGGGTCGTGCAGCACCGTCGTCACGCCGCACGGCGCGATGCAGCCCTGCGCGTTGTCGATGCGGTAGATCGCGCCCTGAAAGGAGTCCGAGACATACAGGTTGCCGCTGCGATCGAACACCATCCCGTTCGGAGCCGGAAAGCCGACCGAGCCGAACTGGATCGTGTCGCTGCTCGTGTCGGGATTGCCTTCGATGCGGTTTGCCGGTGCGCCGATCTTCGGCAACGTGGCCACATCTTCGATCGCGCCATCGAGATCGGCGGCTACGCGCTGGATTTTCGATTGGTTGAAGTTGGTGATGTAGACCTTCGAGTCGCTCGGACCGAACGCGAGTCCGAGCATCGGCGTTCCGATGGTGCGCGAACCGACCAGCTGGCCGTGGCGGCTATAGCGCAGCAGCTTGTTGGGGTTTGGACCGATGGTGTCGAAAGTGGCGACGTAGATGTCTCCGGTGGCGGGATTGGCGGTGATGCCTTCTGGAAATCGCACGCCGGCCGGCAGCGTGGCGAAATTGACAAGCGTGTCGTGCCACCGCATCTCCGCCCACGCAGGATTCGCGGCGAAATTCAATATCAGGACGAGACAGGCAGTCAGCGATCGACACATAGCTCCTCCGATTTTTTCTTAGTTCGGCCGTTGAGTGCGGCCGGCGCTGCGGCGCAGAGTGAGTCTGGTCGCGGCGAAAGCCGCGTGTCAACAACGGGCCGCTGCGCGGGCGTGCTAGCCGCTGGAGTTTCTTGCCTTCGCCGCTGCCGGTATTCGGACGTTGTGCCAGGTGGCCTTACTGATGCATGCGGTTCTCAACTACAGTTCGGTGGCATTTGGAGGGTAGGTTGGACAGGAGTCGACGACATTCACAAACTGAGCAAAGGCGCGCGGCACGCGTGTGGCGTCGCACGCCTACCCCCGGCTATTGCTAGTCGTTTTCGCGGTCAAACCGTTTGCATCGGCAACGGTCGGCGTTGCGACAAGGCAGGCGCCTTGGCCGGGTCGCGTCCTCGTGCAGGTGACGACGGTGCCGCCATTTGCGCCCCTTACGACTTTGAGGGTTGCGCCGATCAGCCGGCTGCGATAGCGCATGATTCGCAAGCCGAAGCCCTCGTGAGCCCGTTCACGCGCACGTGCGATTCCTACACCGTCATCCCAAATTTGAAGAAGCAATCCCTGCGACGACTCGAGCCGAATGACGATTGAGCCGGGGCGTCCGTGCTTGACGGCGTTGTGTACCGCTTCACGGGCGATCAAATAAAGCTCATTCGCTGTGAAATTGTCGTGCAGCGCCACTGGATGTGGGCATTCAAGCCTGCAAGCAATCCCGTGGGTCAGCGCTGTCCCCTGTGCCAACTTCGCCAGCGCGAACTGAAGCCCGTGCGCGTCAATCTTTAGTGGCGCGAGGCCTTTCACGATGGCGCGCATGTGCGCCTTTGCCTCATCGACGCAGCGCTCGAGGTTGGATGTGACATCAGCAACGGAATCGCCGGTTCCCAATCGACTCCGCAACGTGCCGACGAGCAAGCCGATGACCGTGAGCTGCTGCCCAAGCGAGTCGTGTACTTGCTGTCCGAGCTGACGCCGTTGCTCGTCGGCGAGCCGCGCGACTTGGCGTTCCAAGCGGGTACGCTCGCTCAGGTCCGCGCCAACGCCGGCTGAGCCTACGACATTCCCCTTTGTGTCGCGCACAGGCGCCTTAGTCCAGGCGACGTGCACGGGCCGCCCGTCCTTGCGGCGCATCACCAGCTCGCGGTCGTAAAGTGTTTGCGTGGGATTCACGCTGCCGCCCAATTCCCGGCGTTCGCCGGCCATAGAAAGCACGGAGAGGTCGCACCCCACCATTTCGTCGGCGGTATAGCCGAGCAACCGCGTGGCTCCATCGTTCCAATCGACCACCTTGCCGCCGCTATCCCACGTGATAACGGCCGCGCGGGTCGAGTGGACCAGAGCAGCGAGCCGGGCTTCAACCGCAGCGGCATGCCGTCGCTCCGTAATGTCGTTGAAGTTGGCGATGGCACCGACGATCTTCCCATCGACTCCCAAGAGCGGCGAGGACCGTACCTCGATAAGAATGTTCCGGTCGTCTGCCACGCGGTGCAGCACCAACTCCAGGCCTCGCACCTCCTCGCCCCTGCAGGCGCGCATCGTCGGCATGTCTTCGGGCGGGAGCGGCCGATCGCCGTCGACGAGGTAGGCGCCGATGGCCTCACACCATCGCTTGGCACCGACTAAGTGCGCCGAGTAGCCGACGATGCGGATCGCGGCCTCGTTTTCCATAAGCACGTGGCCGTTGCAATCGACGATGACGACCCCCTCAGAAACGCTGCGCAGCATGGTGCTCAACAACTGCTGCTGGCTCGTGATGTCGAGCTCCGCCGCCTTCAACTGGGCTGCCGTCTCGTGCAGCTCGTGCTCTAATGGTAAAAGTCTCGCATTGGGCGCCTGCAACTCCTGGGTCCGTACCGGCGCCTCCTGTGCGCTCCCCAACTGTTCGCCAACGGCACTGAGTTGCATGTCGAGCCGCTCAGGCTGCGTTTCCTCAGGGTGGCTCGTGATGTCGAGCTCCGCCGCCTTCAATTCCGCCGCCGTCTCGTACAACAGCTCGTGCTCTGACGGTAAAAGTTTCAAATTGGGCCACAGCAATTCCTGGGTCCCGTACCGGCGCCTCTTGTGCGCTCCCAAACTGTTCGCCAACGGCACTGAGTTGCATGTCGACTCCCCTGCAGCCCGGACGCCGCGGCGAAGAGCTAGCCGGACTGCAGCGCGGTCCGCGTCAGCGGCGCCGATCGCGTCGGCTCGCCCGAGCGCAAGCAGCGCGGTACCGAGCAGCAGCAATCCACCCGGAGTCGGCACGGTCGACGGGTTCACGTCGAGACTCGCGTCCAAAGCAAGGATTAGACCGATCCGCGGAGTCGCGCAGAATCAATGGCTTGCTCGACCCGCGGGGCGGAGGACCGCGTCGGTGTAAGCGCTTCCGACAGCCGGCGCTCGACCGACGTCGCGCACGGCCAAAGGCGAAAGCGCGCCTACCAGCTGTACTGCACCGTGTAGCGCACCACGGCTTCCGCGTCGGCGGCAATGCTGACCGGAAAGACGATCGTGCGCGCGTCGTCCTTGCGGTAGTCATGCGACTTCGAGCTTATGGTCCAGTTGACCCAGCGATACAGGTTCTCCTTGACCAGCACCTCGACGCGCTCGCGCTTCTGGTTGCGCAGCCGCACTTCGATTTCTTCGGTCATCGTCTTGCGCGAGGTGTCGACGCGGAAATCGAGCTGACGCCTCTCGCCGACGACGTCGAACGCGGAACCGAGCTTCAGCAGCACCTTCTCGTTGATGGTAAAAATTTCAAATTGGGCCACAGCAATTCCTGGGTCCGTACCGGCGCCTCTTGTGCGCTCCCAAACTGTTCGCCAACGGCACTGAGTTGCATATCGACTCCCCGGGGCCAGAAACCACCCGTTTACTACCCATTTGGACTACCCCATTTAGGTTAGCATCAACCACACTCCCTCAGCAGTTCCGCTCCTATCCGGTCGTGACCGCGATCTACCTTATCGAGGATCATTTGATGGTGCGGGAAGGCCTACGCGCCATGCTGGCGACCGCACGGAACCAGGTCGTGGGCGAATCGAGCGACCCCGCGCGGGCAATTGCCGATTTGCTCCTACTCCAACCCGACGTGGTGCTGCTGGATCTTGCGCTCGGCGGTCGTTCGGGAATGGAGATACTCGCTGAGGTGAAGCGGCGAGCGCTGCGCTCGCGTTGCATCGTGCTTACGATGTCGTCTAATGTGCGCGACGTGGCCCAAGCGCTGCGCCTCGGCGCATGGGGCTACGTCCTCAAGACCGCGCCGATCCTCGAAGTGACCAAGGCGATCGAGAGCGTCGTGCAGGGGCGGCGTTATCTTGGCAGTTCGGTAAGCGAGCTCGCCGCCGAGGCGCTGTTGCACCAGGTACCGGAGGCGCAGTTGCTTGATGCGCTGTCAGCGCGCGAGCGCCAGATCGTATTGCTGGTGGTCCAGGGTCATTCCAGCTCGGAAATCGGCGCGCTGCTTCATCTTTCTGCCAAGACGGTGGACACCTATCGCAGCCGTCTGATGAGCAAGCTCGGCGTGCGGGACGTACCAGCGCTGGTTCGCCTGGCGATCCGGATGGAAATGATCGGCGCCGACAGGTAGGGCGCTGTTGCGGCCGGTGTCTAGACGGCACTACACCGCGCATCGAGAACTCCCGACAGACGCTGCACCAGCGCGTTCCTACATTGGCACCTGCGAGGAGGGTCGAATGCCAATCGCGGAAAGTGTCGCGTTGGGTGAGGACGTCGTCGTCCATCATCCTTCGCTGGTAAACCTTTACGGCTGCCGCATCGGCGACCAGACGCGCATCGGAAGCTTTGTCGAGATCCAAAAGCACGCGGTCATCGGGGCGCGTTGCAAGATCTCGTCGCACAGCTTCATCTGCGAAGGCGTGACGCTGGGCGACGAAGTCTTCATCGGTCACGGGGTGGTCTTCACTAACGACCGCTATCCGCGCGCGGCAACGCCCGATGGCCGGCTACAAGGCGATGGCGACTGGCAGGTGATCCCGACGCGCGTCGGGCGCGGCGCCTCGATCGGCAGCCACGCCACGCTGCTGCCCGGCATTGTCGTCGGCGAGCACGCGCTGGTCGGGGCAGGATCGGTGGTGACGCGGGACGTGCCGGAGTACGCCGTCGTCGTCGGCGTGCCCGCGCGCGTGGTCGGCAGCATGCGCGACATCGAGGAGTGCACGCCATGATCCGGATCGGCGTTGTCGGCTACGGATACTGGGGGCCGAACCTCGTACGCAACTTCGGTGAAACCCACGGAGCGAGCGTCGTTGCCGTTGCCGACCTCGATCGCTCGAAGCTCGCTTCACTGGCCAGGCGCTATCCCGCGATCAAGCTGACGACCGACTTCACGGAGTTGCTCTCCGACCCAAACATCGACGCCATCGCGGTGGCGACGCCGGTGCAGACGCATTACGAATTGGGGCTTGCCGCCCTGCGGGCCGGCAAGCACCTGTGGATGGAGAAGCCGATGACGCAGACTGTGGCGCAAGCGAAGCGCCTGGTCGACGAAGCGGCACGCCGCCGTCTGACGCTGCTTGTCGACCATACCTTCATCTACACCGGCGCCGTCGCCAAGATGGGCGAGCTGATCAGGAGCGGCGACCTCGGGCGCATCCTGTACTACGACTCGGTACGCGTGAATCTCGGGCTGTTCCAGCGCGACGTGGGCGTCATCTCCGATCTGGCGGTGCACGACTTCTCGATCCTCGACTTTCTGCTCGACGAGCAGCCGGTCGCGGTCACCGCCAGCGGCACCAATCATTTCCCGGGCACTCCCGAAAACCTGGCGTACGTGACGCTGTACTACGACTCGGCAACGATGGCGCATGTGAACGTGAGCTGGCTGGCACCGGTGAAGGTCCGCCAGATCATGGTCGGGGGCAGCAAGAAGATGATCGCCTACGACGATCTCGAGCCAAGCGAGAAGGTCAAGATCTACGACAAGGGCGTGCACTTCACCGACGACCCGACGCAGATCCGGGAGATGCGCATCGGCTACCGCACCGGCGACATGTGCGCGCCGAAGCTTGCCGTCGCCGAGGCGCTGAGCACTGAGGGCGAACACTTCGTCGACTGCATCGAACATGGCCTGACGCCGATCACCGACGGGCAGCTCGGGCTGCGGGTCGTGCGCCTCATCGAAGCGGCGAACGAGTCGATGCGTCGCCGCGGCGAGATGGTGCACATCGAACCCGCCGAGGCGTTGGCGTGATCCCCTTCGTCGACTTGAAGTTGCAGCACGCTGCCATCCGCGGCGAGATCGATGCCGCGATCCGTGACGTGATCGACCGCTGCGAGTTCACCCTGGGGCGCGACGTCGCGGCTTTCGAGGAGGAATTCGCTGCCTACTGCAGCACGGCGTACGGCGTGGCCGTCAACACCGGCACCAGCGCACTGCACCTGGCGCTGCTGGCGGCCGGCGTAGGTCCGGGCGACGAGGTGATCACGGTGCCCTTCACGTTCGTCGCCACCGTTTCGGCGATCGACTACACCGGCGCTCGACCGGTGTTCGTCGACATCGATCCGCGCACGTACACGATGAACCCGTACGGGCTCGAGACCGCGATCACGCCGCGCACCAAGGCCATCGTTCCGGTGCACCTCTACGGCCAAGCGGCCGACATGGACCCGATCCTCGCCGTCGCACGACGGCACGGGCTGGCCGTGATCGAGGATGCCTGCCAAGCGCACGGCGCTCTCTACAAGGGGCAGCGTGTGGGCAGTTTGGGCGACATGGGTTGCTTCAGCTTCTATCCCGGCAAGAACTTGGGCGCGTGCGGCGAGGGCGGCATGGTCACCACGGATGACCCGGCGCATCGACGCAAGTTGCGCATGCTGCGCGACTGGGGCGCCGAGACGAAGTACCAGCACGTGCTGCGCGGCTTCAACTACCGCATGGAAGGCATCCAAGGTGCCGTCTTGCGTGTCAAGTTGCGCCGCCTGGAAGCGTGGACCGAGGCAAGGCGCGCTCGTGCACAGCAGTACGACTCGCTGCTGGCGAACGCCGGGGTGGTCACACCCGAGGTGCGCGCGGACGCGCGCCATGTCTATCACCTGTACGTTGTGCGCAGCTCAGACCGGTCGGCATGGCAGCGTGCGCTGGCCGACCAGGGCATGGCGACCGGCATCCACTACCCGACGCCGGTGCACCTGCTGCCGGCCTTCGCCGGCCTCGGACATCGCCGGGGCGACTTTCCGCATTCAGAGTGCGCGGCGGACCAGGTGCTGTCGCTGCCGATGTTCGCCGAGCTTGGCGAGGCGCAGTGCGCGCGCGTGGCGGCGGCCGTCCGCAATCTGGCAGCGACGCCGATGGCCGAGGCGGCACTCAGCGCCTGATCGCATGCCGCAGCTGCTGCTCTTCCCGTGCAACGGCAACGCCGTCGAGGCGCTCGACGCGCTTGACGCAGGCTGGGACGTGCTGGGCTTCGTCGACGACGCACCTGCAAAGCAGGGAACCCTGTGCCATGGACTGACCGTTTATTCGCGCGCCGCCTTCGCGCGCTGGCCGGAAGCGCAGGTGCTGGCGGTGCCGGGCAGCCCGCGGTCGTACCGCGCGCGCCGTGCAGCGATCGAAGGCCTCGGCTGCGGCGCGCGCTGGGCGCAGCTGATCCACCCCGCGGCGCGCGTCTCACACCACGCGCGCCTGGGCCGCAATGTGCTGCTGATGGCCGGCGTGGTCGTCTGCGCCGGTGCAGTCGTCGGCGAGCATGTCTGCATCTTGCCGAACAGCGTGATCCATCACGACGCGCGCATCGGCGACTTCAGCCTCGTCGGCTCGAACGTCAGTGTTGCCGGTGGCGCGCGAGTCGGCGAGAACTGCTACCTGGCCAGCGGCTCGAGCGTGATCGACGGTGCCGAGATCGGCGACTTCGCCCTTGTCGGACTGGCCAGCACGGTGCTGCGCGGCGTGGCGCCGAACGCACGTGTCGCTGGGTCGCCTGCGCGGGTGCTGGGCTGATGAACGGGCTGCTTGACCAGGCGGTTTGGATGTGGCGAGCGGCGTACCGGTGGCGCTGGCTCGCGCTTGGTGTAGGCGCGTTGGCGGCGGTGATCGGCGCGGCGAGTCTGCAGTTCATTCCGACACGCTACGAGGCGACGGGTCGCATTGCCGTCGATACGCAGAAGGCCCTCAAGCCGTTGCTCACGGGATTGACCTATCAGCCGGACATCGACCAGCAGGTGCAGATGCTCGCTAGCACGCTGATCTCTCGCCCTAACGTGGAACGCCTGCTGGAGATGCCGGCGCTCGCACGGCGAGCCGACACTCGCGGCCTTCCCGCGGGACGAGCTGATCGGGCGCCTGATGCGCGACATCAAGTTCAAGCCGACGACGACGCCTAACCTGTACCAGATCGCCTACCGCGGGCCCACGCCGGAGGTCGCGGCCAAGGTGGTCGACGCGACCTTCGAGTTCTTCGGGCGCACCAGCGCTGGCAGCAAGCTGCGCAATTCACAGGATGCGGACTTCTTCCTCAAGACGCAGCTGCAAGACTACGCGGCCCGCTTGACCGAGGCCGAGAATCGGCTCGTCGCGTTCAAGGCGCGCCACTTCGGCAGCTCTGGCATGCCCGGCCAGGACTATTTCGCGCGCATCGCGCACACTCAACGAGGAGGTCGACAAGCTGCTCGTCGAGGCGAAATCGGCCGAGCAGGTGCGTAATGCTCTCCGACGCGAACTGGCCACCGCCGAGCCAGCGCTGCCGCTCGAACTGACCCCGCGGGCCGACATCACGCGCGACGGAAATGTCGTCCGCACGCCGTCGCAGGATGCGCTGGCGCGGCTCGACGCCGAACGAAAGCGGCTCGACGACTTGCGCATGCGCTTCACGGATGCGCATCCGGAGGTGGCGGCTGCGCGGGCCACGGTGGAACGGCTCGAAGCCGAGGCGCGCAGGCTGAACGACATCGAGGCGCGCGCGCTGGCGGTCCACGGCATGGTGGGTAAGGCGGCGATCAACGAGACGTACCGGCCGCTCTACCAGCGCTTGCGCGACGAGCTGAGCGAAGCCGAGGTGCGCGCCGCGGCGCTCGCGTCTCAGCTGTCGGTCAAGCAATCGCAACTGGCGCAAATGCGCGAGCTCGCCGACCGCATGCCGCGCCTCGAGACCGAGATGGCGCAGCTCAGGCGCGAGCAGGAGATGGCCCGCAAGAATTACGAGCAGATGCTGGCGCGAAGCGAGTCGGCATCGTTGGGGGCCAAGGCCGACGTCTCGGCCGAGTTGGCGGAGTTCCGCATCGTCGAGCCGACCACCGTGTCGCGCTGGCCCGCGTTTCCCGGACCGCTGCACGGCGCTGCGGGCTTATTGTTGCTCGCTCCACTGCTGGGCCTCGCGGCCGCCGCACTCGCCGAGCGGCTGCGCCCAGCGATCCACGACGCGCGCAGCCTGCGGCTGCTCGGCGAGCGCCCGGTCTTGGGGACGGTGTCAATCTCGCACACGCCCGAGACTCAGCGCCGGGAACGGCTTGCCGGTGCGGCCTTCGCGCTGGCCTTCGTCGTTGCGCTCGCCGCGCCGGCCTTATGGCTGGGGCAAACGGTCGTGTTCCCGATCGCGCAGCGCGCGCTCGCCGCTGCCTGAAGCCGGCAACGCCCATGAAGCTGATCCAAGAAGCGGCGCAACGACTCGAACAGCTGAGCCGGCCCGGAGCCCGGATGCCCCGGCTCCCAGATGCACCGCCTGGGGATCCGGGCCCGGACGCGGCGGGACGCGACGCGGACGACGATACCCCGCGGCGCTCGGTGGTGCTCGACCTGGAGCGGTTGCAGGCGGAGGGTGTGCTCGTTGTGCCGAGCACGCGATCGACCCAGGCCGAGCAATTCCGCCGCATGAAGCTGCCGCTGCTGGCCAACATTCGGACGCCGCAGGCGTCGTCACAGCGGCTGTCTCTAATCATGGTGACAAGCGCGCTTCCCGGCGAAGGAAAGACGTATTGCTCGACCAACCTCGCGCTAAGCCTGGCCGCCGAGATCGACCAGCGGGTGCTGCTGGTCGACGCCGACGTTGTGCATCCTCAGCTGGCGTCACGGCTCGGCGTCGAGGCCGGAGCCGGGCTGCTCGATCTGCTGCAGCGGCCCTCGCTGCAGTTGGGCGAGGTCGCGCTCGGCACCAATGTCGACAACCTGGCGCTGTTGCCGGCCGGCGCCCCGGACGCACGAACCACCGAGCGGCTGGCAGGCGCGGCGATGCAGCGCTTGCTGCAGCGACTGGCCACGGGGCCGCAGCGCATCGTCGTCTTCGATGCGCCGCCGCTACTGGCCACCAACGAGGCGGTCGTGCTGGCCGGACAGGTTGGGCAGGTGCTGCTCGTCGTCGAGGCGTCGCGCACGCCCGCAGCAGCCGTCCGGCGCGCTTTCGACACCCTGGCCGAGCGCCCGATCGTGATGTCGGTGCTGAACAAGACGCGCGCGCCGCGGCCTGCTGCGAGCATGGGCTACTACAACTTCGAGACCGCTGAGTGAACCAACGATCCAGTCCGTTGATGGAGACGGCGTCTCTCGATCTTCGCGCCGCGCCGGGCGGCGACTGGTCCGCTGCCACGAACGTCCATGCGTTGCCTTCGCCGCAGCCGCGGCAGCGCGCGCGATCCACAGCGCGCGTCGTCGACGAGGAAGTGGTGTCGGGCCCCGAATTCCGACGTGAACTGGAGCGCGAGAAGCGCCGAGCCGAAAGGTCTCAGCGCGCGCTCTCGCTCACGGTATTGCGTGTCCCGTCCGAGGATGACGCCGGCGGCCTGGTCGCCGAGTTGCTGGCCATCAAGCGCGAGACCGACCTCGTCGGATGGCTCGACGCGGCAACCTTGGCGGTGCTGTGCGTCGACACAAATGCGCAGGGTCGCGAAGGCTTCCTGCGCAAGGTCACCAAGTTGACGGCGGGGCGCGGCGTGGCCATGGATGCGGCGACTTTCCCGGAGGCGCTGTTCGAAAGCCTCGCGCGCGGCTGCGCGGCCGATGTCGATGCGCAGGCCGAGCGGCTGATCGCCGGCGAGGCCGAAAGCGCCGGCTATGCGGGCAAGCGCACATTCGACTGCTTGTTCGCCGCGCTGGCGCTTTTGGTGCTGGCGCCGCTGCTGCTGTTGGTCGCGCTCGCCATCGCCCTCGAGTCACCGGGACCGGTGATCTATCGGCAGAAGCGGCTCGGACGGGGTGGAGTGCCGTTCACCTTCTACAAATTCCGCTCGATGTGGAGCGACGTCGACGACCGCATACACCGCGACTTCGTGCTCGGCCTGATCCGCGATGGCGACGCGCAGCCTGCGCCACCGGGAAGCCGCGCCAACCCCTACAAACTCAGCGGCGACGCGCGCATCACGCGCGTCGGGCGCTTCATTCGCAAGACCAGCATCGACGAGCTGCCGCAGTTGTTCAACGTGCTGCGCGGCGACATGAGCCTGGTGGGCCCTCGGCCGCCACTGCCCTACGAGGCGGCGAACTACGAGCCCTGGCACCTGCGCCGCATCCTCGGCATCCAGCCGGGGCTCACGGGGCTGTGGCAAGTCGAGGGGCGAAGTCGCGTCGGCTTCAACGAGATGGTGCGCATGGACCTGCGCTACCTGCGCAAGTGTTCCTTCGGCCTGGACCTGCGCATCCTCGTGCGCACGGTGCGTGTCGTGCTGATGTGCGACGGCGCGCGCTGATCCCGAAGGGAGAAGGAACACGATGGACCTCGACGGCAAGACGATCCTGATCACCGGCGGCGCCGGGATGATTGGGTCCGCGACGGTGGACCTGCTATTGCGGGACCATCCGCGGACGCGGATCGTGATCCTGGATGACCTGTCGCGCGGCACGACGGCAAACATCGAGAGCGCGCTCAAACACCCCAGGGTCCGCTTCGTGCTCGGGGACATCTCCGATGCGGCGACCGTCGCGAGCGCATGCCGGAACGTCGACGCGGTGATCCATCTGGCGGCGCAGCGCATCACCGCGTGCGCCGCCGATCCCCGGCGCGCGATGGAGGTGATGTGCGACGGCAGCTTCAACGTCGTCGACGCTGCACGCCAGGCTGGCGTGCGCAAGATCGTCGCCGCGTCGTCGGCCTCGATCTATGGCTTGGCTGATGTTTTCCCGACCCCCGAGGACCATCACCCGTACAACAACCAAACCTGGTACGGCGCCAGCAAGGTGATGCTCGAAGGGCTCCTGCGCTCGTACCACGCGATGTACGGCCTGCCGTATGTCGCATTGCGCTACTTCAATGTGTACGGGCCGCGCATGGACACGCACGGCAAGTACACGGAGGTGCTGGTGCGCTGGATCGACCGCATTGCCCAGGGCCAGCCGCCGCTGATCCTCGGCGACGGCCATCAGACGATGGACTTCGTCTACATCGACGATGTCGCGAAGGCCAACGTGCTGGCGCTGCAGTCGGACTGCGACGACGACGTGATCAACGTCGCGAGCGGTCGCGAGACCTCGCTGCGCGAGCTGGCGGCGGCGCTGCTGAAGGTGATGGGCGCCACGCACCTGGTGCCCGAATACGGCCCGGAACGCAGCGTCAATCCGGTGCTGCGCCGCCTGGCTTCGACGCGCAAGGCGCAGTCGCTGCTGGGCTTCCGCGCCGAGGTCGGCCTCGAGCAGGGGCTCGATCGCCTCGTGCGCTGGTGGCAGAAAAACCGGCCTCTGGAGGTCACGGCATGAACGTCTTCGTCGCGCGGCTTCGTCGCGCCTGGGCCGGCGCGCCGCGATCGGGCTCGCGCTCGCCATGGCGATTGCAGGTCGCTGCAGCTTCGTTCGCCCTGCTGCTCGCGGCTTGCGGCGGCGCCGACGAGAAGGCCGCCGAAGCCAATCCGGCGCGCTCGGCAGCCGCCACCGCCCCGACCGAAGCGCGCAACGGCAAGCGCCGACGCGGCGAGGTGGCGCGGCGGCGCCCACGCCCGTACGAGCGCATCGGCATCACCGCGCTCGCGGCCTCGGCCGACGACATCGCCAGCGCGAGCGCGGACGGGCGGGTCAGCGTGCTCGACGCGACGACACTCGGCGAGAGCCGCGTGCTGAAGCAGACGCCGGGCGTGATCGCCGGCCTGATCTTCAGCGGCGGCGGCCGCTACCTGATCGGCGTCGGACGTGACAGCGTGGCCCAGGTGTGGGACGTGCAGACCGGCGAGCGGCGCTACCAGTTGCACGGCCACGAGCACCCGCTGCGTTGCGTCGCCGCGAGCGACGACGGATCGGTCGTCGCCACCTGCGGCGAAGACACGCGCGTGCTGCTCTGGGATGGCGCAACCGGCAAGCTGCGCCGGGTGCTGTCGGGGCACAGCGACTTCGTCAACGCCGCGAGCGTAACCGCCGATGGCCGCCTGCTCGCGACCGGCGGTGCCGACGCGCGCGTGCTGCTCTGGGACGCGACGGCAGGCCAGTTGCGCCGGACGCTGCTCGGCCATGCCGACGAACTGGCCGCGCTTGCGTTCAGCGGCGACGGCCGCGTCCTGGCCAGTGCCGGCCTGGACGGCAAGGTGCTCCTCTGGGACGTGGCGAGCGGACGCCAGCTGCAGGCGCTGGCGGCGCAGGGCACGCCCCCGGTGCGCAGCCTCGCGTTCAACCGCAGCGGCTCGCTGCTCGCCGGCGGCGCCGTGGACGGCAAGGTATGGGTCTGGAACACCGAGAGTTTCGGCGCACCGCTGCAGCTCTCCGGTCCCGGCAGCGGCCTCACCAGCGTGGTGTTCGACCCGAAGAACAACAACCGGCTGATCATGGGCGACCAGGAAGGCCGCATCGCATCCGTGATCGTGCCGCCAAGACCATGAAGCGGGCAGTGAACGCCTGTCGCGCCGGCTCGCGCGCCGCGAGCCTGAGGCTGGTCTTTGTCCTGATCGCGTGGGCGCTCGCGCTGATGGCGCCGCCGGCTCGCGCCGCCGATCCGGCGCAGGGACCGGGCGGACCGATCCTGGTCGTCACGTCGGGCCCGTCGACCTTCGGCACCTACTACGCCGAGATCCTGCGCACCGAGGGCTTCAACGCGTTCGCAGGTCGCCGACATCGGCGACGGTGACGCCGACGACGCTGGCCGGCTACGACGTCGTGATCCTCGGCGAAGATGCCGCTGACCGCGCGCCCAGGTCACGATGCTCAGCGACTGGGTGACCGGCGGCGGCAACCTGATCGCGATGCGCCCCGACACGCAGCTCGCCGGCCTGCTCGGCCTCACCGCCGGCGGGCACCACGCTGGCCGAACGGCTACCTGCTGGTCGACACGACGACGCGCGCCCGGCACCGGCATCGTCGGCCAGACGATGCAGTTCCACGGCACCGCCGACCGCTACACGCTGAACGGCGCCGACCGCGGTCGCGACGCTCTACTCGAACGCGACCACCGCGACCGCGCAACCCGGCGGTGACGCTGCGCAGCGTCGGCACCAGCGGCGGCCAGGCCGCGGCCTTCACCTACGACCTCGCCCGCTCGGTCGTCTACACGCGCCAGGGCAACCCGGCCTGGGCGGCGCAGGAGCGCGACGGCTTCGCGCCGATCCGCTCCGACGACCTGTTCTACGGCGCCGAAAGCCGGCGACGTCGCAGCCGGACTGGGTCGACCTGAACAAGGTCGCGATCCCGCAGGCCGACGAGCAGCAGCGCCTGCTCGCCAACCTGATCCTCGCAGATGAACGCAGACCGCAAGCCGCTGCCGCGCTTCTGGTACTTCCCGCGCGGCAAGAAGGCCGTCGTCGTCATGACCGGCGACGACCACGGCAACGGCGGCACCGCCGGCCGCTTCGACCAGTTCAAGGCGCGCGAGCCCGGCCGGCTGCTCGGTCGCGAACTGGGAGTGCGTGCGCGGCACGTCCTACATCTATCCGTCGACCCCGCTGACCGACGCGCAGGCCGCGCGTACACGGCCGACGGGCTTCGAGGTCGGCCTGCACGTCAACACCGACTGCGCCGACTTCACCGCCGGCGTCGCTCGCAGGGCACTCTACGACCAGCAGCTGCCGGAGTTCGCGGCGCAGTTCCCGAGCGTGCCGGCGCCGCTGCGCACGCAGCGCGCACCACTGCATCGTCTGGAGCGACTGGGCACGCGGCGCCCAGGTGCAGCTGACCAACGGCATCCGCCTCGACACCAACTACTACTACTGGCCGCCGAGCTGGGTTGCACGACGCGCCCGGGCATGTTCACCGGCTCGGGCATGCCGATGCGCTTCGCCGAACCTCGGACGGCACGCTGATCGACGTCTACCAGGCGGCCACGCAGATGACCGACGAGTCCGGCCAGACCTACCCGTACACGATCGACACGCTGCTCGACCGCGCGCTCGGCGCCGAGGGCTACTACGGCGCCTTCACCGCCAACGTGCACACCGACAGCGCGCAGTCCGACCGGTCGCCGACGCGATCGTCGCGTCGGCGCAGCGCGCGCGGCGTGCCGCGTCGTCTCGGCCAAGCAGATGCTGACCTGGCTCGACGGCCGCAACGCGTCGATCGTTCGGCGCGATCGCGTTGGAACGGCGGCACGCTGAGCTTCACGGTGACGCAGGATGCGTCGGCGAACGGCCTGCAGGCCATGCTGCCCGCTGCGCTCCGGCAACGCGCTGCTGCTCGGGCTGACGCGCGAGGGCGCGACGGTTTCGTACACGGTCAACACGGTCAAGGGCGTCGACTACGCGTTCTTCGCCGCCGAGAGCGGCAGCTATGCGGCCACCTACGGCGTCGATTCGACCGCGCCGGTCGTCGTGTCGCACGACGCCGGCGCCCGGGTCCAGCGGCGTCGCTGTCGGCGCTGCCGTCATCGCGACGCTTCAACGAAGCGCTCGATGGCGTCGAGCGTCGACTGCGATCGACCTTCGTGCTGCGCGACGCGGCCAACGCGCTCGTGAGCGCAAGCGTCAGCTATGACAGCGCGAGCCGCACCGCGACCCTGAGGCCGGCGGCTGCGCTGGCCGGACTCGACCACCTACACCGCCACGCGTGCGCGGCGGGACGACCGATCCGCGCGTCAAGGACGTGGCCGGCAACGCCCTCGCGGCCAACGTTACGTGGACGCTTCACGACCGCCGCGGCGCCGCCGCCGCCGAGCTGCCCGTGCAGCGCCTGGAGCGCGTCGGCGACGCCGACGCACGCCGCAGCAGTCGGACCCGAACGCCGGTCGAGCTCGGCGTCAAGTTCACGACCGACATCAACGGCTTCATCACCGGCATCCGCTTCTACAAGGGCGACCGGCAACACCGGCACGCACGTCGGCAACCTGTGGAGCAGCGGCGGCACGCTGCTGGCGACGCGCCACCTTCACCGACGAGACGGCGTCGGGCTGGCAGCAGGTGAACTTCGCGACGCCCGGTCGCCGGTCACCGCCAACACGGTCTACGTGGCCTCCTACTTCGCACCCAACGGCAACTACGCGGCCGACACCAACTTCTTCGCCAGCGCCGGCGTCGACAACGGCCCGGTGCACCTGCTGCAGCGACGGCGTCGAGCGGCGGCAACGGCGTCTACGCCTACGGCACGGCGAGCGGCTTCCCGACGTCGACCTTCAGCGCGACGCAACTACTGGGTCGACGTCGTGTTCACGACCTCCGGCGGCGCGGGTCCGGACACCACGCCGCCGACCGTGAGCGCGAACGACGCCGGCCACCGGCGCGACCGGCGTGGCGGTCGAACAGCGTCGGTGACGGCGACTTCAGCGAGGCGATGGACGCGGCGACGATCGACGTCGTCCACGTTCGAGCTGCGCGATGCGGCCAACGCGCTCGTCCCAGCGAGCGTCAGCTACAACGCCGCGACACGCACCGCGACGCTGACGCCGACCGCGGCGCTGGCCGCCGTCGCCACCTACACCGCGACGGTGCGCGGCGGCGGCGACCGATCCGCGCATCAAGGACGTGGCCGGCAACGCGCTCGCGGCCAACGCCGCCTGGTCGTTCACCACCGCCGCGGCGCCGGCACCGAGCTGCCCGTGCAGCGCCTGGAGCGCGTCGACGACGCCGACCACGCCGCAGGATTCGGACCCGAACGCGGTCGAGCTCGGCGTCAAGTTCCGACCGACGTCGACGGCTTCATCACCGGCGTCCGCTTCTACAAGGGCGACGGGCAACACCGGCACCCATGTCGGCAACCTTTGGACGCGCCGGCGGCGCGCTGCTCGCGCGCGGCCACCTTCAGCGGCGAGACGGCCTCGGGCTGGCAGCAGGTGAACTTCGCGAGCCCGGTCCCGGTCACCGCGAACACGATCTACGTCGCGTCGTACTACGCACCGAACGGCAGCTACGCGGCCGACCACAACTTCTTCGCCACGAGCGGCGTCGAGCAACGGCCCGGTCAACCTGCTGCAGCAACGGCGCCGCCGGCGGCAACGGCGTCTACCGCTACTCGAGCACGACGACGTTCCCGTCCTCGACCTTCAACGCGACGCAACTACTGGGTCGACGTCGTCTTCAGCACCACCGGCACCGGCCCGACACGACGCCGCCGACGGTGACGGCGACGTCGCCGGCGGCCGGCGCGACCGGCGTGGCGACGAGCTCGACGGTCACCGCGACGTTCAGCGAGGCGATCGATCCGGCGACGGTCGACGCGTCGCACCTTCGAGCTGCGCGACGCGGCCAACGTGCTCGGTCGCGGCGCAACGTCAGCTACGACGCGCCGACGCGGACCGCCACGCTCACGCCCAGCGCAGCGCTGGCGGCCGCGACGACCTACACGGCGACGGTGCAGCGGCGGCGCGACCGATCCGCGCGTCAAGGACCTGGCCGGCAACGCGCTGGCGGCCAACGTCGCCTGGTCCTTCACGACCGGCGCCGGCGGGCGCATGCGCCACACCGCCGAATCCGATCGTCGCCGAGAACTGCCTGCCCGGCAACCCGGCGAGCGAGTGGGACGTCACCGGCGCCGGCGACCCGAGCATCCAGGGCTTCGCCACCGACATCAGCGTCAACCAGCGGCGAGACGGTCTCGCTTCAAGGTCGACACCGACCGCGACGCGCCTACCGCCTCGACATCTACCGGATGGGCTACTACGGCGGCAACGGCGCCCGCAAGGTCGCCACCGTCCAGCCGTCGGCGACGCTGCCGCAGACCCAGCCGGCCTGCCTGACCGACGCCGACGACCGGCCTCGATCGACTGCGGCAACTGGGCGCGTCTCGGCGTCCTGGGCCGTGCCCGCCGACGCGCGTCTCGGGCATCTACTTCGCCAAGCTCGTCCGCGACGGACACCGGCGGCGCGAGCCACATCGTCTTCGTCGTCCGCGACGACGCCGGGCACGTCCGACCTGCTGTTCCAGACCTCCGACACCACCTGGCAGGCCTACAACAGCTACGGCGGCAACAGCCTCTACACGGCGGCCCGGCCGACGCCGGCCGCGCCTACAAGGTCAGCTACAACCGCCCGTTCACCACCCGCGGCGTCGACGCCGGCAGGACTGGCTCTTCAACGCCGAGTACCCGATGGTCCGCTGGCTCGAAGCGCAACGGCTACGACGTCAGCTACTTCACCGGCGTCGACACCGACCGCCGCGGCAGCGCTGCTCCTGAACCACAAGGTCTTCCTGTCGGTCGGCCACGACGAGTACTGGTCCGGCGCGCAGCGCGCCAACGTCGAGGCGGCCCGCGACGCCGGCGTCCACCTCGCCTTCTTCAGCGGCAACGAGGTCTTCTGGAAGACGCGCTGGGAGACCAGCATCGACGGCTCGGGCACGCCGTACCGCACGCTCGTCTCCTACAAGGAGACCCACGCCGACGCCAAGATCGACCCGCTCGCCGACGCTGGACCGGCACCTGGCGCGACCCGCGCTTCAGCCCGCCCGCCGACGGCGGCCGGCCCGAGAACGCGCTGACCGGCACGATCTTCACGGTCAACGCGCGGCGACCGACGCCGATCGACGGTCCCGGCGGCCGACGGCAAGCTGCGCTTCTGGCGCAACACCGAGCGTCGCCGACCTCGGCGCCGGCGCAGACGGCGACGCTCGCCGACCGGCACGCTCGGCTACGAGTGGGACGAGGACCTCGACAACGGCTTCCGCCCGCCGGGCCTGATCGCGCCTGTCGACCACGACCGTGAACGTGCCGCGGCGCATCCTGCAGGACTACGGCTCGACCTACGGCACCGGGCACCGCGACCCACCACCTGACGCTCTACCGGCACGCCGAGCGGCGCGCTCGTCTTCGGCGCCGGCACGGTCCAGTGGTCGTGGGGCCTCGACGGCAACCACGACCGCGGCGGCGCGACGCCCGACGCGCGCATGCAGCAGGCGACGGTCAACCTGTTCGCCGACATGGGCGTGCAGCCCGGCGACGCTGCAGGCCGGGCCTGGTCGCCGGCGACGCGCCTCGACCGACACGCACGCGCGCCGACCTCGACGATCACCTCGCCGGCGGCCGGCGCGACCGTCGCCGGCCGGCAGCGCCGGTCACGATCACCGGCACCGCGACCGACGCCGGCGGCGGCGTCGTCGGCGGCGTCGAGGTCTCGGTCGACGGCGGCGCGACCTGGCACCCGGCCGACGGGCCGCGCGAGCTGGACGCTACTCCTGGACGCCGCACGGCGACCGGCACCGTGACGCATCCGGAGCCGCGCGGTCGACGACAGCGGCAACCTGGAAACGCCGGGCGCGGGCATTACCGTCACGGCCGGCAGCGGCCCGCCGCCCCCGCCCGACACCACCGCACCGACCGTCAGCGCGGTGTCGCCGGCGAACAACGCGACTGGCGTCGCACGCACCGTCAACCTCATCGTGACGTTCAGCGAGGCGATCGATCCGTCGACGATCAATTCGACGACCTTTGAGCTGCGCAATGCATCGACCAATGCGCTCGTGGCCGCGACGGTGACCTACGACGCGGCGACGCGGCGCGCGATCCTCAACCCGAGCGGGAATCTCGCGACCCGTACCCGCTTCACGGCGACCGTCCGCGGAGGCGCGACCGATCCGCGCGTCAAGGACCTGGCCGGCAATCCGCTCGCGCCCAGCCTGACGTGGTCGTTCACGACGCGGTGAGGCGACACCGGTGATTCCGATCGCCAAACCGATGATGGGTGAAGCGGAGGCCGAGGCCGCGCGGCGTGCGATCCTGAGCGGCTGGATCACGCAGGGCCCCGAGGTCGCCGCCTTCGAGCGCGAATTCGCCGAAGTGGTCGGCGCGCCGCACGCCTGTGCGGTCTCCAACTGTACGACAGCACTGCACCTGGCCCTTCTGGTTGCCGGCGTGAAGACGGGCGATGAGGTTGTCACGGTCAGTCACTCGTACATCGCCACCGCCAACAGCATCCGCTACTGCGGCGCTACGCCGGTCTTCGTCGACATCGAGCCGGACACCTACAACATCGACCCGGGACTTATCGAGGCGGCGATCACGCAAGAAGACGAGTGCATTGCTGGTCGTCCATCAAATGGGACTGCCGTGCGACCTGCAGCGTATCGTGCCGATCGCCAAGCGCCACAATCTTCCGTTGATTGAAGACGCTGCCTGCTCGAGCGGCAGCGAGATCCAGTGGGAAGGGCTCTGGGAGAAGGATCGGCAAGCCGCATGGCGATGCCGCCTGTTTCTCGTTCCACCCACGCAAGGTGATCAGCACCGGCGACGGCGGAATGATCACCACGCGCCGCGCCGACTGGGACGCGGGCTACCGGTCGTTGCGCCAGCATGCAATGAGCGTTCCGGACGCGGTGCGACACAGCGCGAGCGAGGTGATCTTCGAGTCCTACCCGGTGATGGGCTTCAACTACCGGATGACGGACATCCAGGCCGCGGTGGGTCGCGAGCAGCTCAAGCGCCTGCCCGAACTGGTGCTGGCTCGGCGCAAGGCTGCCGAGTTCTACCGTGGCGTGCTCGCCGACATCAAGGGCCTCGGACTGCCGTCCGAGCCGCCCTGGGCGCGATCGAACTGGCAGAGCTACTGCGTGCGCCTGCCCCCGCATGTCGACCAGCGCCGCGCAATGCAGTCGTTGCTTGACCTTGGCATCTCGACACGCCGCGGCGTGATGTGCAGCCATCGCGAGCCGGCCTACGCCGACTTTGCGCACCCGCCGCTACCACGTTCCGAAGAGGCGCAGGACCGCTGCGTGTTGCTTCCGATGTTCGCCTCCATCACAACGGATCAGTTGTTCGAGGTGGCACAGGGGCTGCAAGAGGTTTGCAGGCTGTGAGCGCCGCGCTGCAGAAGGGTGCGGCATTGCCGTGCGACATGGAGCGCCTGGTGGAGGTGGGACGCCGCCATGGAGTGGCCGTTATCGAGGTTGCGGCCTGCGCGATCGGCAGCGAGATCCTTTGGAACGGCGAGTGGCAAAAGATCGGGAAGCCGCATGGCGACGTCTCGTGCTTCTCCTTCCATCCACTCAAGTTGGTGAGCACGGGTGATGGCGGCATGCTGACCACCCAAAATCCGGAGTGGGACGCGCAGTTCCGTCTCCTTCGGCAACACGCCATGAGCGTGCCGACCACGGTTCGCTACGGCTCGACGCAGGTCATTTTCGAGTCGTATCCGACGGTCGGCTTCAACTACCGGATGACCGACATCCAGGCGGCGGTCGGGCGCGAACAGCTCAAGCGCCTGCCTGCGATCCTCCAGCAGCGGCGGCGCCTGGCCTCACGCTACGCGGACCTGGCCGCGGACATCCCCGGTCTGGCTTTCCCGGCGGAGCCATCGTGGGCGCGCTCGAATTGGCAGAGCTACTGCGTCCGCCTGCCGCACGGGCTTCGATCAGCGCAGCGTCATGCAGGCGCTGCTCGACGCAGGCATCAGCACGCGCCGGGGCATCATGTGCAGCCACCGCGAGCCCGCCTACGCCGAGCTGCCGCTGCGCCAGGAACTGCCGCGGTCCGAGCAGGCACAGGACGAGTGCATCCTGTTGCCGCTGTACGCGCAGATGAGCGACCGCGAGCAGCTCGAGGTCGTCGACGCGTTGCGCGAAGCCGTGCTGCGCCGCTGAGCGGAAAACGACATGGACCCGAGGCTGCCGACACGCGACGGCCACGACGCGGATCGGCCGAGCTACGTGCAGATCCTGCGCTCGACGGCGTTGATCGGCGGGAGCTCGGGGCTCACCTTGCTCGTCGGGATGGCTCGCACCAAGGCCATCGCGATGCTGCTCGGCCCGACAGGGATCGGCCTGATGGGCGTGTACGCCTCGATCGCGGACGTGGTGCGAAGCGTCGCCCAGATGGGTGTCAACAGCAGCGGCGTGCGCCAGATCGCCGAAGCAGTGGCCTCCGAAGACGATCGACAGATCGCCCGCACCGTGATGGCGCTGCGCCGCATAGCCGTCGGCCTGGCGCTGCTCGGCGCGCTGGCAATGGTTGCCTTCTCGCGCCCGATCGCAGTGTGGACCTTCGGCAGTGACGAGCATGCTAGCGCCGTGGCGTGGCTTTCGCTCGCCGTCTTCTTCAAGATCGTCTCCGACGGCCAGGCGGCGTTGATCCAGGGCATGCGCCGCATCGGCGACCTGGCGCGGATCGGTGTCGTCGGCTCGCTCCTCGGCGCCATCGTCAGCGTCGCGCTGGTCGCCGCGATGGGAGAGAACGGCGTGGTTCCGGCACTCGTCGCGATCGCCGCCATCGGCACTCTGCTCTCCTGGGGCTATAGCCGCAAGGTCGACGTCGCACCCGTCACGCTGACCCGCGCCGAGATGCGCGCGGAAGCCGCTTCACTGCTGCAGCTCGGCCTCGCGTTCATGGCGAGCGGGCTCCTGATGATGGGCGCGGCGCTGCTGGTCCGCGTCTTCGTGCTGCGGCAGCTCGGCGTCGAGGCGGCCGGCCTCTTTCACGCCACCTGGGCGCTCGGAGGTCTGTACGTCGGCGTCGTCCTGCAAGCCATGGGCGCCGACTTCTATCCGCGCCTGGTCGGCGCGATCACCAACAAGCCACGCGCCAATCGGCTCGTCAACGAGCAGGCGCACGTCAGCCTGCTGCTTGCGGGTCCGGGCGTGGTAGCGACGCTGGCGTTCGCGGCGCCGGTCCTCACGCTCTTCTACACCGAGGAGTTCAACGCAGCCGCGGGCTTGTTGCGCTGGATCTGCCTCGGCATGGCGCTGCGCGTCATCACCTGGCCGATCGGCTACATCGTCGTCGCGAGCAACCGGCGGCTCGTCTTCTTCGCAACCGAGCTCGCCTGGACGGTCGTCAACGTCTCGCTGTCGTGGCTCTGCATCGATCGCTTCGGGCTCGACGGCGCGGGGGTCGCCTTCTTCGCCTCTTACGTGTTCCATGCGGTCGTCGTCTACGTCCTGGTCGGACGCCTGACCGGATTCCGCTGGTCTGCCGCGAACTGCCGGAACGGGGTCGTCTACATCGCCGCAGTGGGCCTGGTCTTCTCTGCCTTCCTCATTCTTCCGTCCGCGTGGGCGACCGCCGTGGGAGCGCTCGTGCTGATCGCCAGCTGCATCCATTCGACGCGCGAGCTGCTCGCGCTGGCTTCCCCGGAGTCGCTGCCCGGCGCATTGCAGCGCCTGCTCGCGCGGGTCGCGCATGCGTGCCGCGCCATGACAGGAAGCTCGTCGATGAACGCCGCCGCCCGCTGCATCTGGATCGATCTCGACAACTCGCCGCATGTGCCGTTCTTTCGCCCGATCATCGACGAGCTGCAGCGACTGGGGTTCGCAGTCGCGGTGACCGCGCGCGACGCGTTCAACGTGGCCGAGCTTCGGCGCGCTGATCGCGATGGTGTTTATCGCATTCAATACTCTGCCGATGGCGATCGGCATCGGTTTGGGCGTGCTGGCCACGGTAGCCAGCAGCTATTTCTCCATCCGGGCTCTGTCGCGCCTGGTTTCACCCGCCCTCGTTGCGCTGGGTATCCGACGGTTTCTCCAGCCAGGAGATTTGTATGAGTTCCGTCGATGTCATCGTACCCTGCTATCGGTATGGGCAATATCTGCGTGAATGCGTGCAAAGCGTGCTGGCCCAAGGCCTGCCCAACACCCGCGTGCTGGTCATCGACGACGCCTCGCCCGACGACACGGCCGAGGTAGCTACCGCGCTGTGCAAAGAAGACGAGCGAGTCCACTTCATCCGGCATGCGGCAAACCAGGGGCATATCGCCACCTACAACGAAGGCATCGAGTGGGCCAGCGCGGGTTATCTACTTCTCCTGTCGGCCGACGACTTTCTGCTCCCCGGCGCCCTCGCTCGAGCCACCACGTTGCTCGACGAACACCCGGAAGTCGGATTCGTTTTTGGCAACGCCATTGCATTGAACGACGATGGAAGCCTTCGACCGATTCGAACGCAGATGCTCGCTAGTTGGCGAAGACCGACCCGTGTGATGGCAGGCTCGGACTTTATTCGGTCCGCCGGTGCGAGGAACTGCGTACCGACGCCGACAGCCGTTGTGCGCACCGACCTGCAGTGCCAGGCAGGAGGGTATCGATCCGAGCTTCCGCACGCGGGTGACATGGAAATGTGGCTGCGCCTCGCCTCGTACGCGGACGTCGGCGTCGTGAATGCGGACCAAGCCGTCTACAGGCAGCACTCCGGCAGTATGTCGAATGAATACAAATGGCTGCGCGATCTCGAGCAACGCGAGGCGGCTGTTCGGTGGTTTATCAGCGAATCGGGCCCGCGCCTGCGCGACGGCGATGACCTCTGTTCGCATCTGCTCGAGCAAGTCGGGCTCGAGGCTGTCGGTGCGGCCAGCGCTGCATTTAACGAAGAACGATTCGACGTGATGCGCGAACTCAGCGGCTATGCATTGAGAACGTCACCCAATGTCAACCGCTCGCTTCCATGGATGAAGCTTGCGTTCAAACAGCGCCTGGGACTCACCGGTTGGCGAGCGCTCAATGCCTTGACTTCTAGTTTTTCAGCGAGCAGTGATCGACGTGGTCGTTATCCCGGCGGCAGCGCGTGAATGTGTAGCTATCAGCTTACCGCCAAGCGGGCATCCAACACATGAGAGACGACCAATCTTATGTTCTTGTCACGCCGGTGCGCAATGAGGAGGCGACCATCGGCATTACGCTCGAATCGGTCATACGACAAACCACACGCCCCAGGAAGTGGGTAATCGTGAGCGATGGATCGATAGACCATACCGACGCGATTGTTTGCGACTACGTACGACGCTACCCATTCATGACTTTCTTGCGCCTGGAGAGCCGCCCCGAGCGGAGCTTCTCTTCCGTTGTCTTCGCCACCGAGGCAGGAATCGCGGCAATCGACGTAAAGGACTATCGCTACATCGGACTTCTCGACGCCGACATCCGCCTTCCCGCGGCCTACTACGCAAGCTTGTTCAAGAGATTCGATGCAGACCCATATCTCGGTCTTGCAGGTGGATTGGTCGTCGATTGCATTGACGGTCAACGGCGTCCAATGCAACAAACACTCACCGATGTCGCTGGTGCAGTACAGCTGTTCAGGCGCGAGTGCTTTGACAAGCTCGGTGGACTGATCGCAATCCCTGAAGGAGGCTGGGATGCCATTACGCTGCCTGCAAGCCAGGATGCACGGGTATCGAACCCGCACCTTTCCTGAGATCGAAGTCGATCATCTGAAGCCGAGAAACATATCAGAAGGCAACGTGCCGCGCAGGTATTTCGCCCTTGGCGTTCGTGACTACGCATTGGGAAACCACATCCTGTTCGAATTGCTCAAGTGTAGCTACCGGCTTCTCGAACGACCGCTGATCATCGGTGGCCTAGCTCGCCTGCTTGGTTATCTCTGGTGCCGCGTAAGAAACCGTCCACGGGCTTTGCCGGAGCCGCTTATCGCGCGAGTTCGCAGCGAGCAACTGGCCCGATTGCAGCCACCAGCCCTGCGCCGCCGCGCGCGCGGCGGCGCGCAGCCGTAATACTGGCGCCGACGCAAGCGCTGCATTCTTAATGAACACCTACGGAGCTCTGTTCACCCTGCAGGTGTGCCTCCTGCAGCTGGCACTTCCGCGTCGCTGGGCAATCCTGCCGCTGCTGCTGACATTTGCGCTGATGACTCGAGGCCAGGTGCTCGATGTGTTCGGCGCGAATTTCACGGTGCTGCGCATTGTCGTCGGCATCGGATTCCTGCGCGTGCTCCTGCGCAACGAACGTCCCGCTCAGAGCATGAACGCCATTGACGCCTGGATGCTCGTTTGGGCGTTCTGGCTGCTGGTCACTGCCACATTCCACGTCGATGGCGCGTTCGTCATGCGTGCGGGTCTGGTATGGGACTACCTCGGCCTGTACTTCCTCAGCCGCATCTTCTTGACGGACACAGAAGATGTCATTCGCGCATTCAGGATGCTCTGCTTCCTGCTGATTCCCGCGGCCATCTCGATGGTCATCGAGAAGATCTCCGGTCACAATTCCTTCGCGGTGCTCGGCGGAGTACCGGAGTTCGCCGCTGTGCGCGCGCAAGGCCAGATCCGAGCGAGCGGTCCTTATGCGCACCCCGTTCTCGCAGGAACCGTCGGGGCAACGTTACTTGTCCTGGCTTGGTGTGTGAGCAAAGCAAGCCGAGTCGCAGCAGTGTCGGGCGCCGCGGCGGGGCTGGCGATAGTGTTCGCCGCCAGTTCCAGCGGCCCGATGCTGATGGCCGCGTTTACGCTGGTAGGCGCACTCCTGTGGAAGTTTCGCAAGCACCTGAGCGCGATTCGCTGGCTCGCCCTCGCGGGCATCACGGGGCTGGCCTTCGTAATGCAGGATCCAGTCTACTTTCTCATGGCCAAGCTGGACATCGCCGGCGGCAGCACGGGCTGGTATCGGGCGCAGCTGATCCGCTCGTCCATCGAACACATTGATGAGTGGTGGCTCGTGGGGACGGACTACACACGGCACTGGATGTACACCGGCAACCCCGCCAATCCGGAAAGCTCGGACATCACGAACCAGTACCTTGCGAACGGTGTCATGGGCGGGCTGCCTCTGATGGCGATCTTCATCATGGTTCTTCTGTCGGCGTTCCGCCGAGTCGGACGAGCAGTGAACACTGCCAGCACCTTGTCCGCTGCAGACCAGTACCTTGTCTGGATCATCGGCGCCTGCTTGTTCGGCCATTCGATGAATTTCGTCGCCGTGACGTTCTGGGACCACTCCATCGGAAGTTTCCTTTTTCTGCTGGGAGCGATCAGTGCCATTCAGTCAGAGTCTGCCGCCGAAAGCAACCTGCTCCCGCAGTCGCCGCCTGCTCTGCCCCAGAGCCTGGCAGGCTCGGCCGTATGGTCATCTTATCTACGACGGTGAATAAGATCTCAGTCATCATCGTTAGCTGGAATGCTCGCGCCTACCTGCGCGACTGCTTGGCGTCCGTACGCGCTACAGGACGCGATGACGTCTGCGAGACAATCGTCATCGACAACGCATCGGCCGACGGTTCCGCGGAGATGGTGAGCATTGAATTCCCGGAAGTCGTGCTCATACGATCCGATGTCAATCTGGGTTTCGCCGCTGCGAACAACCTGGGCGTGCAACGCGCCCGCGGCGAAGTCCTCGCCTTGGTGAACTCCGACGTCGTCCTCCATCCGAACTGCCTGCAAATCCTGCAGGCATTCCTCGAGCGCCACGAGGACGTCGGGATCGTCGGGCCCAAAATCGTCGGCCGAGACGGGCAGCTTCAGAGCTCGTGTCGGCGGCTGCCCACTGTCTGGAACAACTTCTGCCGCGCCGTTGCAATCGATCGGGTTTTCTCGCGCTCCTCCCTGCTGTCAGGGCACGAGATGCGGCACTTCGATCACGAGGTCCAAGCCGAGCCCGAGGTACTCAGCGGCTGCTTGTGGGTTGTGCGAACCAAAGCTGCCAAATTCGTCGGCGCCCTAGACGAGCGCTTCTTTTTCTACATGGAGGACGTGGATTGGTGCAGGCGGTTCCGAAGCGCCGGCTGGCGGCTCGTCTTCGTTCCGCAAGCAACGGCAACGCATTACGGTGCAGGCAGCTCGGCCAATGCGCCGCTACGCTACAGCCTCCAATACCACCGGGCAAGTCTGACCTACTGGAAGAAGTACCA
The DNA here is from genome assembly GCA_963707445.1 of uncultured beta proteobacterium. GTDB lineage: Bacteria > Pseudomonadota > Gammaproteobacteria > Burkholderiales > Burkholderiaceae_F > JALORV01. The sequence continues at coordinate 80,871 of CAVPPW010000038.1, forward strand.
CGGCATCGTCGGAGGCATCTTCTATCGATCGATTGCGCTGACGCACCACGGGCTGCGCTTCGTTGCCCGGTCGATCAAGCGGCTGCTCGGACGGCAATATTCCGACGCGAGCCGGCATAAGCTGCAGGAAGACCGGGTTTGCCTGCGATGGCTTCTGACAGGGAAAGGTCTGTGATCGCCTCACGGTCGGAGCCGGGTCCTTGCCGGCCTCGAATCAACGTGCTCGTTCGGCACGATGCGGGCGACTCAGGCTGCAGTCAGTTGCTGTCCACGATCGCGGCGTCGACCTTCGTGGGATTTGTCGACGCAAGCTCCTCAATACCGAACGATGGACGGTTCGCGGGTGTCATCGACTTCTGGCCGTGACCAGCTGGCGGTAGTGCCGCGGCCGAGCGAAACGACGACGTTGGCGGTGCCTGCCGCGTCGACGGTGCCCGCATCCCGGCGCGACGAGCGGCTAGAGGTTCGGTTCGCGCAGGACAATGAAGTGCCCTTTCCTTTCCGCGGCCGAACCGTGCTCGACCGCAGTCGCAGTGGGCAACAGCGTTCTGTCATTGCAGCCGGGCGAGCGAGTGCTCGCCGCCGTGCCCGAGGGGCCCATTTGGGTCGTGACGACGGAGCGAGGCGCTCGACTTTTTCGTAGCGCGCTGCCGCTGCAGGACCTTGACGGCAATTCCAGCTTCGCTGACGTATTCGGCGGCGATCGGTTCATCGAGAATCTGCCGCTGCTCCACTTCCTGCGGGTCGCTGCACCGCAGGGAACATGGGCGCAACCTCCGCTGCGCGCAGCCTTCATGTTCGATGACCCCAACCTGCACTGGCCGAGTTACGGATTCATCGACTTCGCGGAGACCGCCCGACGCGCCGAGCGCGAGGGCTATCACGTTGCGTTCGCGACCATTCCTCTCGATGCATGGTTCGCGCATGACGCGACTGCGCAGGTCTTCCATCGGCACCCAGTGCTGTCGCTGCTTATCCATGGAATCAACCATGGCAAGCGGGAGCTGGCTCTGGAGCGCGATCGTCGACAAACAGCCGCGTTGCTGAGCCAAGCCCTGCGCAGAATTGAGCTGCTGGAGCGCAAGACTAGCCTTCGGGTGGCCCGGGTGATGGTACCGCCGCACGGCGCCTGCTCAGAGCAGACCTTGCAAGCCTTGCCGGTTTGCGGCTTCGAGTCGGCCTGCATCTCATCGGGCTCGCTCAAGGCCCACAACCCCGGCTGTGCGTGGACGCATGCGCTGGGCTTCCTGCCAACGGAGTGGGTTGCTGGTTGCCCGGTACTTCCACGATGGAGCTTTGGCGGCAACGTCGATACGAATATCCTGGTCGCTGCCTACTTGGGTCGGCCGATGATCTTTAGAGGGCACCACCAAGACCTCAGGGATGGCCTCGAGTTGCTCGACGTCATTGCCGCGCGCATCAATGGCCTTGGCTCGGTGCAGTGGGCGCCTCTTGGCGAACTCAGCCGCATGAGTTATCAGTCTCGTTCGGATGCGGACCGATGTCTCGTTCGGTTGCTGGGTCGGCATACACGCTTTCCCGTTCCGGACTCCGCAAGAGAACTGGCGATCGATGACGGCGGTCAAACATCGCCCGACGCTCAGTACGAGATTGTGCTCGGTGGCAAGACCTTTTGGCGCAGTCCTGGGGAGCCACTGATGCTCCCGGACGCCGAAGACCGCTGGGTAGACATACATCTTCCAGCGTTGGCGGGTCCGAGCGATGCGGGCGCGCGGCTCCCGCGAACCAGCGCATCGGTGGTCCTTCGTCGGCTGCTGACGGAGTCGCGGGATCGCATGCAGGCGGCGGCGTACAGACGGGTTCCGGTCTGATGACGCGAAGCAACTGCTCGGTGCCGTTCGGCCCAACCGGCGTGCAATGAATGCGACAAGGCACCCATCCAAGCACCTCAATGGAGTTCTCCTTGAACATCAGTCTCTTTGGGATGGGCTACGTCGGCTGCGTGTCAGCCGCCTGCTTGGCAGCAGACGGACACGTCGTCATTGGCGTGGATCCGAACACGGTGAAAGTCGACCTGATCAACCAAGGGCAGAGCCCCATCGTCGAGCCCGGGCTTCCGGAGTTGATCGCTCAGGAGCATCGGCGCGGTCGCGTCCGTGCCATTACGTCGTGCGAGGATGCGATCGCGCAAAGCGAACTTTCGTTCGTCTGCATTGGTACGCCAAGTGCCGACAACGGCAGCCTCGACCTCTCGTTTGTTCGCAGGGTGTGTGGCGACATCGGCAAGTCACTGCGCCACAAGAGCGCCTTTCACACGGTCGTCTTTCGCAGCACGATGCTGCCTGGCACGGTCGAGTCCGTCGCGATTCCGGCGCTTGAAGCGGCCTCCGGCAAGGCGTGCGGCAGCAGCTTCAGCGTGGTCTACAACCCAGAATTCCTGCGGGAAGGTTCCGCGATCTCTGACTACAGGAACCCCCCTCGCACCGTAGTCGGCGAATTCGACCGCGAGTCCGGCGCCCTGGTGGCCGGGCTTTACGGCCACATCGAAGCCCCGATGGTCCACTGCGACCTTCGCACGGCCGAGTTGGTCAAGTACGCCGACAACGCATTCCACGCTGTCAAAGTCGCCTTCGGCAACGAGATCGGCGCCATCTGCCGCGCGAGTGGCGTCGACAGCCACCTGCTGATGGACATCTTCTGTCTCGATACGAAGCTCAACCTTTCCAAGACCTATCTGAAACCAGGGTTCGCTTTCGGCGGTTCTTGCCTACCCAAAGACCTGCGCGCACTAGCGTATCTGTCTCGCAAGCTCGACTTGCATGTACCGATCATCGAAGGCGCGCTGTCCAGCAACACCGAGCACAAGCGACGGGCGCTCTCGCTGGTCACCTCACAGGGCAAGAAGAGAATCGGCCTACTTGGGCTAAGCTTCAAGGACGGGACCGATGACCTACGCGAAAGCCCCACGGTCGAACTGGTCGAGCAGCTAATCGGCAAGGGCTACTCGGTCCGGATCTATGACCCGTATGTCAGCCTCTCGCGGCTCGTCGGCGCCAATCGCAGCTACATCATTCAGGAGATCCCCCACATCTCATCGCTGCTGGTGGAAAACATACCAGCGCTACTGGAGGATTCCGACGTCATTGTCGTCACTAAGCAGTCGGCGGACTACGCCGATGTGATCGGCTGCCTGAATGCCGATCACGTCGTGGTGGACCTCGTGCGCTACTTCGAGAACGGCAGCAATCTGCTCGGAGGCCGTTATCGTGCCCTCGTCGGCTAGGATTCTTCTGCTCGTCGAGAACAACCCGTATCCGTTCGATGTCCGCGTTCGTCGCGAAGCACGAGCCCTGGCGGAGGCTGGCTACCAAGTGTGCGTCATCGCACCGCGCAGTGCCCGGCAGCCCTGGAACGAATGCATCGATGGCGTCGATGTCTATCGATTCCCGGCGCCGCCGGAAGGCAGCGGGCTTATCGGGTACGCGATCGAGATTCGGCTATGCCACGATGGCCATGCTCCTGCTATCGATCTGGGTCGGCGCTTCGTAAGGGCGTCGACGTCGTCCACGCTTCAAATCCGCCAGATACGCTATTCGTCGTCGGCGCGGTGTTCAAACTCTTCGGCAAGCGCTTTGTCTTCGACCACCATGACCTCTCTCCCGAAACCTATTTGTCGCGGTTCGGGCACGAGCGTAAGAATGCGGTCTCGCGAGTCCTGACTCTCCTTGAACGGTGTTCCTACGCGATTGCGGACATCGTGATCGCCACCAACGAATCGTACAAGCGCGTTGCCATCGATCGCGGTAGGAAGCGCCCCGAGCAGGTCTTTGTCGTCCGTAACGGTCCACCGCTCTCGTTCCAGCCGGTAGACCCGGATCCAGTGCTGGCGGCCCGGGCACCCCACCTCATCGGATACATCGGCACGATGGGCCCCCAGGACGGAGTCGACTACTGGTTGCGAGCGATCAAGGAAATGGTCATCACACTCGGCCGGCGCGACTTCCTTGCCGTGCTGATCGGCTCCGGCGACGCCGCGCCCGCGCTGCACTTGCTCGCCAAAGACCTTGGCATCGAGTCTTTCGTCTGGTTCACGGGGCGCATCCCGGAGGCGCAGGTACTTTCGATCCTGTCTACGGTGGAGTTGTGCGTGCAACCAGATCCGCTGAATCCGCTGAACGACAAGTCCACCATGAACAAGGTGATGGAATACATGTCGCTCGGCAAGCCTGTGGTGGCCTTCGATCTCGTGGAGACACGGTACTCCGCACAGGATGCTGCAATCTATGTTCCTCCCAACATCGAACTCGAGTTCGCGAGAGCGGTGGTGCGGTTGATGGACAGCCCGGAAGAAAGGCGACGAATTGGCGCAATCGGTCGGGATCGGGTCGCAAATTTGTTGGCATGGGAGTACTCGGTCCCCAGTTTGCTGGACGCGTATGCGAGAGGTTTACACCTCAGAAGCGGGAGCGCGCTCGTCCATTGGAGTGGAAATGTCGATTGAATTACGGCGCGCTGGAGTTCAGGCCGCGCGACGCCTTCGTCAACTTCATTCGACGTTGCAACGAGAGGGCGTGTTGGGCGTCAGACGGCGCGTTCAAGGCGCAGCCGCCAACTGGCTTTTGCCCAAGGAGGTCATTTCGCCCGTGCGGGCTTCCGATGTGCTTGCAGCCGACCTGTCGCAGCCGTTTCATCCTGCGCCAAGGAGACGCGTGGCGGCTGGACCATTGGTTCTAAATTGGGTTACCACACCGCCGGGCTTGGGCTCGGGCGGTCACTCAACGACGTTCCGGATCATCAGATGCTTGGAAAGCCTGGGCTATGTAAATCGGGTCTATTTTTACGACGTCTATGGCGGCGACCACACGTACTACGCATCCATCGCCCGCGGTTCTTATGGCTTCAATGGCCCGATATTGTCGATCGACGATCCGATGGAGGATGCAGATGCCGTGATTGCAACCTCGTGGCCGACGGCCTATGCCGTATTCAACGCGCGTTGCAGCGGCCAGCGATACTATTTCGTTCAGGACTACGAACCAAACTTCCACCCCGTCGGCTCGTGGAGCGTGCTCGCCGAGAACACCTACCGCATGGGACTTCACGGGATTACCGCGGGAGCCTGGTTGGCGGAAAGGCTCCGATCCGAGTTCGGTATGAAGGCCGACCACTTCGAGTTTGGTTGCGATATCTCGAAGTACCACCCAGACCGATGTCCGCCGGCGCGGCGTCGCCTACTACGCCAGACCCGAGACGCCGCGCCGCGGCTTCGAGATCGGCATGATGGCGCTCGAGGTTTTCACGCGACGCCGTCCTGATATCGAACTGCATCTCTATGGTGAAACGCTCGGGCGGCTACCGTTTGCCTGCGTCGATCACGGTCGGGTCACGGTCGAGCAACTCAACGAGATCTACAACCGGTGTTACGCGGGGCTGTGCATTTCACTGACCAACGTGTCGCTGGTGCCGCACGAAATGTTGGCGGCAGGTTGCATCCCGGTGGTCAACGACGCCGATCAAAACCGTACCGTGCTGAACAATCCCTATGTCAACTACGCGCCATTGACGCCGCACGCGCTGGCAGCAGCCCTTGAGGCGATCGTGGCCCATGATGACTTCGGCGCCATGTCGAGGGCGGCCTCATCGAGCGTGCAATCGGCATCGTGGAGTGACGCCGGTGCAAGAGTCGACAGCATCCTCAAGCATGCGTTGGACTCCTGATGGACTCTGCTACCGATCCTGCAAAAGCCTTGGCAGCAGTGGGATTGGCGATGTCCGTGCGCAAAGCGGTAAGCAGCAGACATGATGGGCAATCGAGCGTGGCGCCGAGGGTTCACCTTTCTTTCCTAGACGGCATTCGCGGACTGGCGTCTCTGTACGTGGTACTTCATCACGTGTGGTTGGCGTCCTTTCCCAGACAAGCAGGTGGATCTGTCTGCGGAATCTGCCTCGACGCCCCGGATTGGTCCAACTGGCTGAAATTCGGTCACCTCGCCGTGGCCGTTTTCATCGTGGTAAGCGGCTTTTCGCTTGCCCTTTTCAGCCGTGCGGCATGGAGACCGGCTCCCGGAGGGGTATGTCGAGTACATGCGCAGACGGGCCTTCAGAATCCTGCCCCCCTATTGGATCGCCCTAGTGCTGTCCTGTTTCGTCGTCTTATACACCGGGCAATACACGGGGATAGTGATCGACGCGAGAGCGGTTGCCGTTCATGGCTTGCTGCTCAACAACATGATCGACTCGGCAAAGCCGAACGGCACGTTCTGGTCCATCGCCGTCGAATGGCAGATCTATTTCGTGTTTCCGCTCCTGTTGTTGCTATGCCGCCGGTTTGGCGCGAGCGCCATGGTCCTGGCGACGTGCTTCTGCGTCGTTGTGGGTTATCTTCTCGGCAGCCATCACGCTTGGATCGCTGCGCGGCTGCAGCTTCGAGCCGGGCAGCCTGAGGCTTCTAGTGAAGCTTCTGCATCTCACACCGCAGTTTCTCGCGCTTTTTCGCGCTCGGCGTTCTGGTGGGTGCGCGCATGCTACTGTCTCGAGCTTCGAATGCCTGAATTGCGTCGCGTGCCATGGATGGCGATCGGGTCGGTGACGGCGATCGTAACGATGCTGCTGTTGTGGCTGGCGCCCACGGCGGAGCTCGAAGCGGGCTTCTTTTGGGTCGACCTCCTCACCGGCGCAGCGGTTGCAGCGCTGCTGGCGGGTCTCGTTCAACACCCTCAGGGAATGGGCGTGCGGCTACTTGGTCGCAAGATCACGCGCTGGCTCGGGCAATCCTCTTATAGCCTGTACCTGATCCACGCGCCCATCGTCGAAGTTGTCCTGTTCGGCCTCGTGCTGCCGATGGGATTGTCGGGGAACGCACGCTTCGCAGTGCTGCTCGCTATCGTCCTGCCGGCCGCGCTTGCCGCCTCGCGCCTATTTTGGCGGGTCTTCGAACTCCCCTTCATCGAACATCGCTCGCTGCGCGGCGTCCGCGACGCGTACTTGAACCGACGCGTAGCCGTCTGAACAACCGAGGTAATGAAGATGAGTTACCTGGCCATGAACAACACGGAACTCGGACTTTTTGATCCCGACTCGATGGACACAGCGGGAACAGAACTCAACCAGCGCTACAACGCTGCATATCCCTTTCCGCACATCTGCATCGACGAGCTCTTCCCCGCCGAAGTGCTGGACATGTGCCTCCAGGAGTTTCCTAACGTTCTGGGAAAGGATGGCGTGACGTTCGACCGCGCTCAGGAGCGCTACAAATCAAGTTTCAATCCGGATCGGCTGTCAAGTCGGGTGCGGAGCTTCTTCTACTCCCTCAATTCCCGACCATTTATTAAGTTCCTTGAGAATCTGACGGGTATCACCGGCCTCATTCCCGATCCGTACTTCCTTGGTGCGGGATTTCATGAGATCAAGACCGGCGGGCACCTATCCATGCACGCCGACTTTAACCACCACAAGGCAATGGACTTGGAGCGGCGGATCAACGTCCTTGATCTACTTGAACAAGGAATGGAAGGACCAATACGGTGGCCAGCTCGAACTATGGGACGGTGCGATGACCGCGTGCCACCAATCGATCGTGCCCGTATTCAACCGCTGCGTCATCTTCAACACCACCTCGAAGAGCATGCACGGGAACCCACGGCCGGTAAGCCACCCTCACGGAGTTCCCAGGCGGTCGATCGCGCTCTACTACTACACGTCCACGTGGTCGGTCGAGGGAAGCGCGAGCACACCACGCAGTTCAAGAGCCGGCCTAATACCGAGGATAAAACCGACTACAGGGTCAAGTTTAGGGAGGCAGTCCACGACTGGCTGCCTCCGATCGTCTATCGAAGCCTGCGAGGTGACCGCC
>CAVPPW010000039.1:0-3837 GCA_963707445.1 uncultured beta proteobacterium
ATCGGCAAGATCCTTGAAGTCGACCAGCGCCGCGTCGCCCGAGGCGGAGCCCGTCGGATCTGCAACGTCGAGCCGCTGCGTCTCGGTGCTGAGCCAGGCGTCGAGCGCATGCATCGGCCGCGATCGGCTGACGATCCCGCGCAGCCGTATTAGCAGGGGATGAAGCTTCGCGAGGCTGGTGCCGCCCGCGGCGGCTGTTCCGAAATCGAAGCTCAGCGTCTTGGCTGGGTCGCCGGTCGCGGGCTCCGGCACCACGATCGTCGTCACGTCATCGGCGACGGCAGCGTCAAAGCGGAAGCGACGGATGATGTAGCGCTCCAGCTCGCTCGACCGATCACCCAGCCGGCCGCCACTCATCAACACCAGATCGAGCGGCTGCACGCCGACATCCGTCACCGTGACGGTCACCGGCGCCGCCGTGCCGTTGCGCACGGCCCAGCCGATCGTGTTCAGCGCGGGCAAATGCTGCGCGAGCCAGTGATTGAGCGGCCGGTTCGCATCGGCGCGCGGCGTCGTGGCGGGCGCGCCGGCGCCACCGCTCGGATCGAGCGCGATCGTCACGCGGAACGCCAGCGTGCGCCCGCTGCGCGGCGTGCGCAGCACTTCGGGCTCGGGTGGCGCCTCCGGATCGGTCAGCGCCTGCAGCGACGCCTTGGTGCGGGCGAAATTGCCCCGAACGGCTTGATGTACGCTTTCGCAGAGCAACAAGTCCGCAACCGCATCGAGCCCATCGCGGATGCGATCGATTTCCGCCGCGACTGCAGTCGCGGCCGACGTGCCGACCGCGGGCAACCCCGTGATGCCCCACGGATAGGTTCCTTCGGCGGTCGCTTCCAGGAGGTCGAGGCCGTGCACGACATTGCGTGCCTCGACGGTTTCGACGCTGGTGCCGACCGGCACGTCGGCGAGCAGACCCGAGACCAGCGGGAACCTGTCGCGCAGCACGTAGATGATGGTGTCGAGCTCGATGCCGGGATGGCGCTCGTGCAGCCCGCGCTCGAGCTGATAACCGAGCAACGCCGCGATCGGCTGGCCATTGCGCACGCCTTCGGTCAATTCGATCGCCGCCCGCATGCGCGCGGAGGATAAATTCACGGCGAACGGCGTCGGCTCGGCCCGGGTAGCATGCGAAAGATAGGCGTTGCGCAATACCGCGCTGGTCGCGGCCTGGGCGAGCGACGGCGCGTGCACATAACCGCCATTCTGGGCATCTTCGAATACCGTCTTTACCGCGACCTTGCGCAGGGCCATCGGGACTTCGTCGCTCGCGACGATGCGCCGCGTCTCGGGTGCCACCGGCCGCACATTCTCGAGCCAGCCGAAGGCGCCGAGGTGGCGCTGCAGTGGGGTCTCGGGCGTTGAAGCATCGAGCATGCGCTCGAGCCGCGCGCCATACAGCGCCGTGATCCAGGCGTCGAGACGGTACGAGCAGAGATCGACATGCTCGGCCAGCAGCCGCTCGAGCCGCGCTGTCGGTAGCTTCGCAAGCTCCGCGAGCGCTTCGCGCGCCTCGGCGACCCGTACGGCATCGCCACGCACCGCCGCGGACGCCGAGGGAAGATCCTCGAGCACATAGTCGGCCAGCGTCTTGGAGCGCGGCGCAATCCCCAAGCGGGCGGCGTCGACTTCGAGATAGTCCTTGCGCAGCACATGCTGCGCGGCGCCGATATTGGCGATCAGCGGGTCCTGCGCGATCACGTCGAAAAAGGCGAGGCCCTTGTCGCGCGCGAGGCCGAGCACGTCCTGCTCGAGCGCGGCGAGCAGCGCGTGGCGCAGCAGCGCATAGAGCAGCGCCGCGGGCCTTCCCACGCTCGCACCGTCCGCACCCCTGAACCGCTCCGCCTTCAGGTCCTCGCGGCTCGCCGTCGCAAGCCAGTGCAGGTAGTTACGCGTTCCGTCGAACGGCGCGATCGTGTCGCGCTCCGAGAGCGGGACGCGCGGATCGCGATCCACAATCGAGGCTTGCCACGGATCGGTGTGGTCGAGGAATGCGATCTCGGCGAGCAGCGGCTCCTTTGCACCGATCTTGGCCGGGAAGCCGATTGCGTTGAAGCTTGCGGTGCGTGCCGCTGTGAGCCGCGCGAACCAGGTGCGGATCGCCGCCGCGGTGGCGCCGCCGAACCGCAGGCGCTGCTCGACGTAAGCGTCGGACACGGCTTTGCGCGATGCGAACTCCACCGAGCTCGCAAGCAATCCGATGATGCGCATCAGCCGGTCGAACGGCCTGTCGGAGGGCTGCGAGGCATGCACGGCCGCTTTCCCGAACGCATCCCACCGCGCGCGATGCGCGCTGATAAGCGTGTGCAGTCCGCTTTCGATATCGTAGCCGCCGAGACGGGCAATGACCGGCTTCTCCTCCGGGGCCCAGCGTGACCACGCGCTGGTCACCACGATGCCGTAGGGCTGGCGACCGACGCGCAACGCCGGATAGAGGCCCCGCCCCGACACGCCATCGATAGAGAAGCGATGCAGTGCCGCGGCTGCCGGCGGTGACACGAGGCCATTGAGGAACTCGTGCACGAAATCGTCGAGCGTGCCCGCGATTGCGACGCGGTTCATCGCCAGCGCCTCGGCGATGTCGGTGGACGCGGCATTCGGCAGCCGTCGCGTGAAGGCCTCGCTCACGCCGAGCAGGCGGTGCAGACGCCAGCCGTCGGTCGTGCCGAGCAGGCCGGGCTGCGGCGTGATCGAAGGCGGTGCGTCCTCAATCGTGAACAGTTGCGCGGATTCGGTCGATGCGGGTTGCCAGCCGCTTCTTGCGCTTTCGGTGTTGTTGGTCGGCGTGCCGTTGCGCACGATCGAGCACCCGCCGCCATAGCGGTGCTTGGCAAGCAATGCTTCGAGCGTCGCGGGACCATCCTTCGTCGCGGCCGCTCCGCGCACGCCGATGACGAGCAGACGATCGAAGCCCTGTGTATCGAACGGCGCGCTGAGCGGAATCCGCAACGCCATGCCGACCAGCTCGGCGGCATCGAAATCGATCAGCCATTTCAGCGACCCGGCGGCGACCAGCCGGCCCGTTACCGGGTCGCGCTGCAGCCAGGTGTCGGCTTGCGCGGCATCGGGCCCGAGCGCGAGATCGTCCGGCACCGGGCGGCCGTACTCCGTGCGAACCACGTTGTCGCCGGCGATCAGCACCACCGCAAAGCAGTCGGGCAACGCTTCCGCGCGTGGAACCGGCGGGTCGGGCGGGTCGCCGGGCAGCGGAAACACGAGTGCATCGGCGCCGGGACTCGGCTCACCTTGGCTCGGATCCCAATTCGTTGGTCTTGTTTCGCGCACGATCCAGCCGGCGCGATACTCGCCATGGTGGGTCGCGATCGCGTTCCAGGCGCCTTCATAGTGTTTGTGTTCGGCCGCGCCGGCGCCCGTCGCCGCCGCAGCCGCGCGGGCGCGCCAGTAGGCCTCGCCGGCGGTGCGCTCGTCGTCGGTGAGCATGTCGGGTGGCGCTCCGACCGCGATGTCGTCCGGATAGATGCGCACCCGCAACTCGGTCCCGCGCGCGCCCTGCGTGAATCGCGTTTCGATGCGCACCGGCAGCAGCACGAACGGCGCCGCATCCGACATGCGCGCGACGATGTCGGGCGGCGTCTGCCGCAGCCATTCGCCGAGGCGGACGGCGATCGTCTCGCGCAGGTCCGCATGGGTCGCACGCGACTGCTGCGCGGTGGCGGTCGCCGTGGCCAGCGCCTCACGCAGCTCGCCGAGCGTGTTGCTCGAGCCGCTGCGCTCCGCGCGTGCGATCTCCTCCTCGATCGCCCGCTTGCGCTCTTCGGCCGCAACCGCGACCGCAAGGCTGGCGTCGCGCTGGCGGCGCAGTCTTGCGATCTCATTGGC
>CAVPPW010000040.1:0-5828 GCA_963707445.1 uncultured beta proteobacterium
TCGATGACGGCGGCCACATCATCGATGTGGGTCGTAAGCCGGATCGACGTGGACATCTGATGTTCCCGATCGCCGACTCCGGTCAGCGTCACGGCGAAAACGCGATGCCCTCGAGCCCACAGCACAGGGACGACCTTTTGCGCCAACACCACGATCCCGCCCATGCGCCGTGTACGAGCACGATGTCGGCCATGTAGTTCCTCCTCAGATCGCTGGAGTCGTCAGTGTGCGCGCAGAGCGCGGCGTACTCGATGACCGGCGGCGGCCGCGACGGCTAGCCGAGCGCATCGTCGATTCTGCGGTTCGATTGTTGTCACGGCAACCCGGGCCCGACGCCTGCTGATAACCGTGGCGCCCCGACGCTTCCGCTCGGGACTTCTAGCGGACTGACTGGACATCATGGGTGGAGTGGCAGGCGAACGCCCGTGGTACATCGACGCACTGCGTGGACTGATGCTCGTCCTGATGACGGCGACGCATCTACCGACGCGATTTGCGAGCCCGCTCGGTCAACCATTCGGTTATGTGTCGGCCGCCGAGGCTTCGTGCTGCTGTTGGGGTTCATGGCGGGTCACGTCTACATGCAGCGCCATCAGACGCACGGCGCGGCACGAGATGCGCTCCGCCTTCCTGAAGCGCGCGCTGAAGATCTACGCGTGGCAGGTGGCGCTGCTGCTGTTTTCTGTTCAGCTTCATCGCGCTGATCGGCGGCGCCCGCCAGCAGGACGCGATCGTCAATCTGCTGAGCTACTACTGGGAGCAGCCGGTGCGGCCTTCGTCAACGGCTTGTTCCTGCTCTACAACCCGCCGTTGCTCGACATCCTGCCGATGTACATCCTGTTCATGCTGACCAGCGCGCCGCTGCTGCTGCATGGAGTACGCCACGGCTGGGCGCCGATTCTTGCGGCCAGCATCGCGCTGTGGCTCGCCGCGCAGTTCGATGTCGGGACGCTGGATCTACGAGTGGCTGGCCGAGGAGGCGCGAGCTAAAGATACCGCCGGTGGGCGAGACCGGCTCGTTTTCCATCGCGGCCTGGCAGCTGCTGTGGGTACTTGGTCTGTGGATGGGTGCAACCACGGTGGCCACCTCAGAGGGCGACGAGCAGGCCACTCCGCGCCGCTTCCCGACCTGGATGGTGCTGACCGCGCTCGTCGTCGCGCTCGTCGGCATCGCCTGGCGCCATGCGCTGGGTCAGACCTTCGGCGGCGACGCGAACTTAACCTGCTCTTCGACAAGTGGAAACTCGGGCCACTGCGGGTCATCAATCTGCTCGCGCTGATGGTATTCGTCATTCACTACGCTCCGCTCCTGCGGCGCTACGTCCGCGAATCGCTTCCTCGAAACGCTCGGTGCGGCGTCACTCGCGGTGTTCGTCGGCCATCTCGTCATCGCGCTGGTCGCACTCGCGTATCTCGGCTCGGCCCGCCCCGGGCGGCCGTTGTGGGTCGACGTCGCGCTCTTCGTCGGGAGCCTTTGCGATCCTGTACTTCGTCGCGTGGGTCACACAGGAGATCGATCGCAGGAGCGCTCTGCGCGGATCGAATGCGGGCTGGGCCGCTCAGGGCAGTCGTGCGTTGATCTCGCGACGCCACAAGGCGTAGCCGGTCGCATTCATATGTAGCCGGTCGTCGCGGAAGAGTTCTGCCCGCGGCACACCATGGGCATCGAGCATCTGCGTAAAGACGTCGATGAATCGGGTATTTGGCACTGAACCTAGGTAGGTGCGGATAGCCTCGTTCGTCGCGCGGATGCTCGGCAGCAGTGACGCCCGCAGCGGACTGGGCTTGATCGAAACGAACGCGATCTGCACATCGGGCTGAGCGCGGCGCACAGCCTCGGTGAAGTTGCGCGCGCTGCGCACGACGTCGTCCGGCGACATGCCGGCCGCGAGGTCGTTCTCGCCGCGCATACACCACGACGAGGCGCGGCTCATAGGCGAGCACGAGACGTTGCACGTTCTCTGCGCACTCCGACATCGTCGAACCACCGAAACCGCGCTTCAGCACGATCGGAAAGCGCTCGAACTGGGTTTCCAGCCCGTCCCACAGACGGATCGACGAACTGCCGACGAACACCACGCCGCCCTTTTGCGGAGGGTGCTGCTGATCCTGCTGCGAAAACGCGGCGAATTCAGCCTGCCAGCGACCCTCCTTGCTTTCCGCAGCTATGCCGAGCAGCGGCAAGCAGGTCGCGGCGCAGAAAATGATGCGTGACAGACGGGACATGAGGCTGAAGAGGTCTCGAATCAAACGGTTAGCCTTAATGGACCGTGCGTCCGTGGGTCGGTTCCGCTGTATTTCTTACACGGTCGAACGGCCGGCGCCGTGTGCGGCCGAGCCCCGCGACGGCGTTTACGTGCCCTGGTAGGGGCTTTCGTTCAGGAGGAAAACCTGCGCTCGGCCGTGATCGCCAGCCCGCTGACGACACTCGCAAAGCGGTCGCCGCGGATCAGCTGCGCCGACGGAAATACGGCGGCAAGTTGCCCCACAAGCGACTTGAGCCCGGTCGAGCCGCCGGTGCAGTAAAGCGCGTCGATCCTGTCGGTGCCGATTTGCGCCAGCCGCACGGTTTCACGCGCGGTGTCGACGATGCGCTCGACGCTCGCTTGCAGTGCCATGGTCTGCTGGTCCTCGCTGAGCGGCTTCTGCAGGTCGGGCTCGATGAAGCGTAGATCGATGACCGCATGGCCTGACATCGGACACCTCGATCTTGGCGGTCTCGGCCCGCGCCGCGAGCTCATGGCCGCGATGCTGCTCGAGGACGCGCATCAGGCGCTGGTGCGCGCGCTGGTCGTCGTACATCCGGCGCATCAGCCTGAGTTCGGCGACGCGGTTCGGCGTGTACGTCGTGTTGATCAGGTGCCATGTGGCGAGATCGAAATAGATCTTCGACGGCACCGGCCTGCCACCGGGACCGTCGCCGCCGTAGCCGAGGACCGGCATGATCGTCGCAAGATTGATCGCGCGGTCGAAGTCGGTGCCGGCCAGGTGCACGCCGTGGTTTGCGAGTACATCGGCGCGCCGGTCGGCATCGCCGTGCGCCGCTGCGCTGGCCCGCACGACCGAAAAATCCGAAGTGCCGCCGCCGATATCGGCGACGAGCACCAGTCGCTCGCCGTCGCTCGATATCAGTCGCGATTCGTAGTCGAGCGCGGCGGCGATCGGCTCGTACTGGAATTGCACTTCCGCAATTCCGGCAGCGCGAGCGGCGCGCAGCAGCGTCTCCTGCGCTCGGGCATCGCGTTCGGGGTCATCGTCGACAAAGAAGACCGGCCGACCGATGACCACGCGACCGATCGGCGCCTTCCAGTGCGCTTCGGCCTGCTGCTTGAGCTCGCGCAGATAGGCGACGACGACATCGATGAAGCGGACTTGCAAGCCATTCGGCAGTTCGGTCGCCTCATCCATCAGATCGGACCCGAGGATGCTCTTGATCGATCGCATCAGCCGACCTTCGTGGCCGTCGACATAGGATGCTATGGCCGCGCGGCCGAAGGCGCGCGACCCGTCCTCGGCGTTGTAGAACACCGCGGTCGGCATGCTGGTCGCGTCGCCTTCCAGCGGCGCCAGTTCGACGCGAGCGAGCGCCGCGTTGCCCGCATCGGGAACGACGCGCGCAACCGCGGAGTTCGACGTGCCGAAGTCGATCGCGCAGGATGGCTGGATGGAACGTTGGGTCGGCAATCTCGGAGCCTCGACTTGGTGTCGGCGGATTTTCGCCGACCTCGGGCGCGCGCGCCCAGCTGCCGCCTCGCACTTACCGCGCCACAGTGCCGCGAGGCGGTGAGCATTGCTTGCCGCGGATTGTGCGGGTCGCGACTCGCGCCGGCAACCGAACCCACAGGGGCCATCATGCCTCGCTTTAGCTTCAGACACCGGCACGGCCTGCGGACTCACGCTCTGTAGGTTCTCGAGTACCTGCAAACGTTCGTCACCCCACCGAGAGGAGCGTTTGCAACTTCAAACGACAACTGGCCTGGCGTCGTTCTCAAAGAATCTGCAAATTCCCTAGCGCGACTGCTTTCGGGAACCTAAGGTCTCAGTTCGACCCGTTGCGGAAATTAGAGATTGCCGAAAGCGGTCATGAGCGTCCGCCCGTTTGAGGACATCGGACGGATCGACTGAGGTCGACCCGTTGCTGTGTGTCGTGTCTAGAGAAGCGGACTTTCGCGGACTTCGCTGTCCGGTCAACAGCGGTCACTCGATTTGTCGCAATGTACGTCGAAGACGGGCCGCAGCAATCTCTGGCGACGCGTAATTCAGGGCGCGGGACATCGGATTTAGCCATCGATGTCCCAGTCTGCCCCGTACATATTTAGGCTCGCAACTTGATCGCCGCAATGGCACCCCCATTTACCACCTAATGGGCAACGGATGCACGGTCGTTCACTGCCGATTGGTTTGAGTTTTCATAGGAGAACAAAATGGTAAACATCACACGCAATAGTCCGCTTGAGGATGCATTCGAGAACTTGTTCCGTGGCCTCCCCGTGTGGCTGCCTAACTCTGAGACGCGTGCGCCCGCGCCGACGCAGTTCCGCATGGACGTAACCGAGAACGACAAGGAATATCAAGTGCTGGCCGAGTTGCCCGGCGTCAAGAAGGAAGAGATCAGCATAACTATCAGCGGTAACGAAGTTGCGGTTTCAGCGGAAGTGAAGCACGAAAAAGACGTCGAGAACGGCGAGACGGTGCTTCGCGCCGAGCGCTATTACGGCAAGATCGAGCGCGCGTTCGCGCTTGGTCAGGAGGTGGACGAAGCGACCGCCCAAGCCAAGTACAACGACGGCGTGCTGGAACTCACGCTGCCGAAGAAAACCGTATCGGCAGCAAAAAGGCTTGCGGTGCATTGAGCGGCGCCTCGAGCGGCACGAATAGTATTGGCCCCGCTTCGGCGGGGTTTTTGTTGCTGGCGGGTGCCGGGTCCCCAGTCGCGAGATACCCTTTCTTCTTGCCCCGCCCCCCGCGGGGAGGACTGGAGTTCAGCCGACGAAACGCAGCACTGTGACGAAATGCGCCGTGCTGCCGCCAAGGACGAACAGGTGCCAGATGCCGTGCGCGTGGCGCCAGCGGGTGTCGTTGACATAAAAGACGATGCCGGCCATATACAGCCCGCTACCGGCCGCGAGCCACGCGATGCCCTCACCGCCTAGTTGGGTGACCAACGGGACCGCTGCGACGACTGCAAGCCAGCCCATGACCACATAGGGCCACACGGACGGATCTTCATCGCCGCGGCGGCGCCAGGCGCGCACGATGCCGAATAGCGCCATCGTCCAGATCGTTGCGAACAGTGTCCAGCCCAGCGCGCCACGCAAGGTAACAAGAGTAAACGGCGTGTAGGTGCCGGCTATCAGCAGATAGATCGCGGCAATGGTCGAGACGGCGGAATACCGCCTTGGCGCGCGTCGCGCTGATCGAGTGGTACAGGGTGGACGCCGCGTACAGCACCACGAGCATCGTGCCGAATACGCTGAAGCTGACGATCTTCCACGGATCGCCTCCACGCGCCGCGTCCGCGATCACCACCACCGAACCGCTGACGGCCAGCACGGTGCCTAGCAGGTGGGTGATGCTGTTGAAGCGTTCGCCGTGATACATCGTGACCGCGGTCGGACCTGGGCAGGAGTGACGCAGCTTACCCCGCAGGGAGTCCACACTTCGAGGTGCGCACCGCCAGGAACCGGAAGAAATACTTCGTGCTGATCGCCAAGAACGGCGAAGTGATCGGACAGAGCCAGATGTATGTCGGTGGCGGTGTCTACGTTGGCATAAAGTCGGTGATGGAGAACGCGCAGAAGGCGGACGTGGTCGATGCCGACCAGAGG
>CAVPPW010000041.1:0-54769 GCA_963707445.1 uncultured beta proteobacterium
TTCGACCGCGCGATCAATCTTGCGACGATCATGCCGGTCCTCGGCTACGGCGGCGACGGTCCCGGCAGCCGACCGGTGCCGTCGAAGATCTATTTCGATCTCGCCACATGGCATCTGATCAACACGACGTACACGCCGAACCGCGTCGCCGAACTGATGCTGATGCGCCGGATGTATCACGATCAGCGCGCGCACCAGCGTCTGATGCGCGTCCTCGAGCAGCATCGCGGCCATGAGCTCGCGGCGCGGGCCGAGACCGCCAAGATCGAGGTCTCGGACTCAGGGCATGCGGTCATCGATCTACGCTTCATCGAACCCGGCTTGCAGAAGCCGCTCAGCGAGGACCAGCAGGCGACGGCGCTGCAAGCGAGCGTGGAGCGCATCGTCAACACCGCGCGCGAGACCGTGCGGCTGGCGCAGATGGGCACCGACAGGATCGACGCGCTCTACTGCACCGGCGGATCGACCGGGCTGAAGTCGCTTGTGGCGCAACTTGCCGCCGTATTTCCGTCGGCGCAGCTGATCCGCGGCGACCGCTTTGCGAGCGTCGTCAGCGGGCTGGCGATCACGGCCGAGCGCAGGTTTTCCTCCTGAAGGAAAGTCCCTACCAAGGCGCGTAAACGCACGTCGCAGGGCTCGGCCGCATACGGCCGCCGGGGCCGTTCGACCGTGTAAGAAATACAGCGGAACCGACCCACGGACGCGCGGTCCATAAAGGCTAACCGTTTGATTCGAGACCTCTTCAGCCTCATGTCCCGTCTGTTACGCATCATTTTCTGCACCGCGACCTGCTTGCCGCTGCTCGGTATAGCGGCAGAAAGTAAGGAGGCCCGCTGGCAGGCCGAATTCGCCGCGTTTTCGCAGCAGGATCAGCTGCACCCACCGCAAAAAGGCGGCGTGGTGTTCGTCGGAAGTTCGTCGATCCGTTTGTGGGACGGGCTGGAAACCCAGTTCGAGCGCTTCCCAGTCGTGCTGAAGCGCGGTTTCGGTGGTTCGACGATGTCGGAGTGCGCGGAGAATGTGCAGCGGCTCGTGCTCGCCTATGAGCCGCGCCTCGTCGTGGTGTATGCGGGCGAGAACGACCTCGCGGCCGGCATGTCGCCGGACGAGGTCGTTCACAGCGCGCGCAACTTCACCGAAGCCGTGCGCCGCGCTCAGCCCGATGTGCAGATCGCGTTCGTTTCGATCAAGCCCAGTCCGCTGCGAGCGTCACTGCTGCCGAGCATCCGCGCAGCGAACGAGGCTATCCGCGCGTACCTGGGTTCCGTGCCAAATAGCCGATTCATCGACGTCTATACGCAGATGCTCGATGCCCACGGTGCGCCGCGGGCAGAACTCTTCCGCGACGACCGGCTACACATGAATGCGAACGGCTACGCCTTGTGGCGGCGCGAGATCAACGCACGACTGCCTTGAGCGGCCCAGCCTCGCATTCGATCGCGCGCAGGCGCGCTGCTGCGTTCAACCTGCAGCGTGATCCACGCGACGAAATACAGGATCGCGTAGGTCCCGAAAAATAGAACAAGGTCGATCCACAGGGGTCGCGCAGGGCTGGGCGGACCGAGATAGGTCAGCGCGAGCAGGGCGATGATCAGGTGGCTGACGAAAACCGCGAGCGACGCCGCGCCCAGCGCTTCGAGGAAGCGACTTCGCGGCACGAAGCGGCGCAGGATCGGACCGTAGTGGATGACGAGCACCACCAACGCCAGCAGGTTGATGACGCGCAGTGGCCCGAGCTTCCACTTGTCGAAGAGCAGGTTCAGTTCGGCGTTGCCGCCGTAGGTCTGACCCAGCGCATGGCGCCAGGCAAAGCCGACGAGCGCAACGACGAGCGCGGTCAGCACGATCCAGGTCGGGAAGCGGCGCGGAGTCGCTTGCTCGTCGGTCTCTGAGGTAGCGATCGTGGTCGCACCCATCCACAGGCCAAGAACCCAGAGCAGTTGCCAGGCCGCGATGGAAAACGATCCGGTTGCGCCGACCGGCGGAAGCTTGATGCTGGCCTGCTCGGCCAGCCAGTGATAGATCCAGCGTCCCACATCGAACTGCGCGGCAAGCCAGAGCGCGATGCTGGCCGCAAGAATCGGCGCCCAGCCATGGCGTACTCCATGCAGCATCAGCGGCGCGCTGATCAGCATGAACAGGATGTACATCGGCAGGATGTCGAGCAGCGGCGGGTTGTACAGCAGGAACAAGCCGTTGATGAAGGCCGTCACCGGCTGCTGCCAGTAGTAGGTCAGCAGATTGACAATGGCGTCCTCCTGCTTTGCGCTGCCGATCAGCGCGATGAAGCTGAACAGGAAGAGCAGCAGCGCGACCTGCCAGGCGTAAATCTTGAGCGCGCGCTTCAGGAATGCGGAGCGCATCTCGTCCGCCCCGTGCTTCTCATGGCGCTGCATGTAGACGCGACCGGCCATGAACGCCGAGAGCAGCACGAATCCCTCGGCCGCCGATACATAACCGAACGGCTGACCGAGCGGGCTCGCGAAGCGGGTCGGCAGATGCGTCGCCGTCATCAGGACGAGCATCAGTCCGCGCAGCGCATCGAAGTACCAGGCGCGTCCGCCCATCGCTCCAGCCATGATCTCCAGTCAGTCCGTCCGTAGTCCCGACCGGAAGCGTCGGGTCGCCACGGTTATCAGCAGGCGTCGGGCCCGGGTTGCCGTGACAACAATCGAACCGCAGAATCGACGATGCGCTCGGCTAGCCGTCGCGGCCACCGCCGGTCATCGAGTACGCCGCGCTCTGCGCGCACACTGACGACTCCAGCGATCTGAGGAGGAACTACATGGCCGACATCGTGCTCGTACACGGCGCATGGGCGGGATCGTGGTGTTGGCGCAAGGTCGTCCCTGTGCTGTGGGCGCGAGGGCATCGCGTATTTCGCCGTGACGCTGACCGGAGTCGGCGATCGGGAACATCAGATGTCCACGTCGATCCGGCTTACGACCCACATCGATGATGTGGCCGCCGTCATCGAGACCGAAGAACTCGGCCGCGTCGTCCTCGTCGGGCATAGCTACGCAGGAGTGCTGATCACGGCGGTGGCCGATCGCTACCCGGAAAAGATGGCGCACCTCGTGTACCTTGACGCGATCGTTCCGCACAGCGGCGAGTGCTGGGCCAGCCTGCATGACGAAGCGACACGGCAGACTCGCCGCGCGGCCATTGCACGCGATGGCGTCATCCCGCCGCCGCCGGCATCTGCCTTTGGTCTCGCCGGTGAAGATGCGGCCTGGGTCGATCGACGCCAGAGGCCTCATCCGGGTGGCGTCTATGAGGACGTGCTGCACTTCGATGAGGCGCGCGCGGCCGGCCTGCCACGCACGTTCATCGACTGCACCTCGCCCGCCCTGCCGACCGTCGACCGATCGCGCCAGCGGGTGCGCTCGGAGCCGGGCTGGCGCGTCGTCGAGATCGCGACAGGTCACGCCGCGATGGTCAGCGCGCCGGCGCGGCTGGTCGAAATAATCGATGAGGTTTCAGGCAGGAAGGCGGGCCGCTCAGAGCCATCCTGACTTGCGGAAGCGCCATGCGAGGAACGCGGCGGTGCCCACCATCAATCCGAGCGCGGCGGGGTAGCCCCAGGGCTCCTTGAGCTCAGGCATGAGATCGAAATTCATGCCCCAGATGCCGGCCAGCGCGGTCACGGCTGCGAAGATTGCGGCCCAGGCGGCGAGCCGCTTTGAGATGTCGGTCTGCTCCATCGTGACCATCGAGAGGTTGACGGTCATCGCCGTGCCGATCGAGTCACGCAGTCCCTCGAGCGCACGCATTGCGCGGAACATGTAGTCGCAGACGTCGCGGAAATAGTCGCTCATGCCTGCGACGACGCGGGGAACGCGGCCGCCGTGCAACTTTCCCGCGGCATCGTAGAGCGGTGCGACGGCATGCCGCATCTCGGTCACCCGCTGCTTCAGTGCATAGAGTTGCTCGAGCGCCTTTCGCTGCGTATTTAGGCCGAAGATCAGCGGCTCGATGTCATCGAGTTCCTGCTCCAGCTTGTCGATCACCGGAAAGAAGCGCTCGGTGACGTTTTCGAGCACCGCGTAGAGCACGATCCCTGGGCCGAGATTCAGCAGGTCGGGCTCGCGCTCGAGCCGCTGGCGCACGCCCAGAAATCCGCGTTCGCTGCGGGTACGCATCGTCAGGACGAAGCGCGGACCGACGAAGACGTCGAGTTCTCCGACCTTCAGTTCGTGGTCCGTGTACTCGACGAGCTTCAGGACGGCAAAGACGATGTCGTCGTCGTATTCGGCGACGATCGGGCGCTGCGAAAGGCGTCGCGCCTCGTCGATCGCGTCGTCCGGAAGCTGGAATGCCGCCTTGGCACGCGCAATCTCGTCTTCGTCCGGATCGCGCAGCGCGACCCACACGAACCCCGAATTGTGTTCGAGCCAGTCGCGGACCTCGGAAAGCTGAAGGTCGCGCGCACGATGGCCGTGCTCGTAGGCGACACAGTTGACGAGCATGCGGAAATTCCTCGGTGGCGTCGGCGCGGGTCAGAAACTCAGTTGCTCTTCCAGACATCGAAGAAGGCTCTGAGCTTTTCACGCGCTGACAGCTCGGTATCGGAGACCGAATCGAGAAAATCTGCGAGCGGCTTGGACTTCGCCAGCGTGTAGAAGAGCAGCGCGGTCACGAGTACCCCCATGGCTACGAACAGCACGACATGCAGCAGCACCGGCATCCCGGGGAAATCGAACAGATTCATCCCGAAGATGCCGGTGAGCACGGTACCGATCAGCCCGAAGACCGTCACGACGGTCAGCCTGACGACCGTGTTGGCCTGCCGACGCAGGGTATCGCTCTCGAGATAGTCGCTCATGTCCTTCACCTCGTCGCGCACTTCGGCGAACAGCGCGTCGGAGTGCAGGTGACCGGACAGCATCTTGTACAGATCACGCAGCTGCACCTGGTTCGATATCTCGTGGAACCAGTAGCGGTGATTGAAGCGGAGAAAGATCTCCTTCGTGTGGCGGATGCTGCGCTTGAACTCCTTGACGGTCTCAACCTTCTGGATGTCGAGGCGAGACAGGGCCACGATCAGCCGGTCGGACAGCATCAGCAGCCCTGCCTGCTGGAAATGCGCCATCAGGAATACCAGGAAGTACTGATGGCGGAACTGACCCTGCAGTCCGGTTTCGAGGTCCGTGAAGCGTTCTTCCGCAGCGCGCCCCACCATCACGAACGAATGGCCGCTGCACATGAGGCGGGTGTTCATCCACCGTTCGCCGCAGCCCGGCTGGAAATAGCGGTCGAAGCAATAACGAGTTTCGAAATCCTTCAGGTGCTGTTCGGAGTACGGCAAGTGCCCGGAGTCACCCGCAGGGGTCACGAGGCCGAGGCGCACCCAATCGGCGCGGGTCAGCGCGTCGATCTCGTCCAGCGCGAGATAGGCCATGGTCGGCAGCCGGTGATACTCGAGCTGCCGATAGCGCACGGGGCCCACCTCGCTCGAATGGTGCTGAACCATGGGCCGCAGCAGCCACTCCCAGTGCGCAGCGATTCCCGGCGAGCGATGCTCGCAGACGAATGCCAGATACTTCTCGCGCCGCTCGTAGTCGGACTGCGAGAGCACCTCGCCGTTCGCCCCCAGCCATTCGACGAGCCAAGGGCAGTGGCCGCCCCGGCCATCGGACTCCCAATACGGTGGATAGGCACGCCCGAAGCGAAACAGGATGTCCTGCGCTGTCGACAGATCAAGCTCGGGCCGTAGACCTCGACGACCGGAACAACGATGTCAAGGTCGAAGAAGAAGTACAGGTCCACATGCGCAATGCGCAGCTCGACCGGCGCGCTGTCGCGGTAGAGCGTGATCCTGGCCGCTCGAACGTCGCAGCGCCTGAACACGCGGATCGCCGATTCGCTCGCTTGTCCTCGCGCAGCATCGGTGACGCCCTTGCCGGACCCGTAGAGGACGCGCTGCACATACGGCAGGAAATTGACGAACTCGGCGTAGTGGCGCTCCTGGAAGTCATGCGGATCGCCGGTGAACTCGTCGGCGACCTCGCGCCACGGATTGTCGGGATCCGGATTTGCGATGAATTCCCAATGCCGATGAATCTGAACGCCCTCGACCAGCGGCATCAGCTGCAGGGGCCACAACAGGATCTGTCGAAACTGGCGGACTTTCAGCGCACGCCGCGACCGCACTTCGCTCGACGGAAACAGGGCCAGCTCGTTCATGGGTGCGGCTCCTTGGATGCGACTCAGCGCGCCGGTATTCGATCGGTCAGGTCGTCGGCGCGGACCGCTTCCGATGCGGCCTGAATCCGCTGGATTCAGAGAGGGCTCGATCTCATCGCAAAAAATTCTATCGCTGAAGCAGTCCGCCGCGACGACGGGAAGTTCAATTGGTGTCCTAGACGCGCTCCAGCGCTTGAAGAGGTCCGATTGACTTCGATCGCTCGGGCATCCCGACAGGCGCTGCAGTGCGCCATGCGCTCGACTCTCAGGTAGCCTCGACGCTCAAGCCCCTGTGGCCGAATGGAGTCGTGCCGGGGCCTTGTCTTAACCATCGCTTACACGTAAAGGCGAACCCATGCCTCGCTCGCATCGTGAACGTCACCGCACGGATCGCATCGGCTGGCTGCGTGCTGCGGTCCTTGGAGCTAACGACGGCATCGTCTCCACCGCGAGCCTCGTGCTGGGCGTCGCAGCCGCGAATGCGGCGCGCGGGGACGTCCTGATTGCAGGCGTCGCGGGTCTTGTCGCAGGTGCCATGTCGATGGCGGCCGGCGAGTACGTGTCAGTGCAGTCGCAGGCGGATACCGAAACGGCCGACCTCGCGCGCGAACGCAGGGAACTCGCGGTCGACGCCGATGCGGAGCATCGTGAACTCGCCGGCATCTATGTCAAGCGCGGGCTCGAGCCGACGCTGGCCGATCAGGTGGCCACTCAGCTGATGGCCCACGACGCGATCGGTGCACATGCGCGCGATGAACTCGGCATTTCCGAAACCCTGACCGCGCGCCCGGTGCAGGCAGCGCTGGCCTCTGCGGCGAGTTTCACGGCCGGCGCGGCGCTGCCGCTCGTGGTGGTGTTGATGGTGCCGCGCGGTGCGCTGGCGCTGTCGGTCGCGGCGAGCTGCCTGCTGTTTCTCGGCGCACTCGGGGCGCTCGCCGCACGCACCGGCGGCGCATCTGCGGCCGTGGGCGCCTGGCGCGTAACCTTCTGGGGTGCGCTGGCGATGGCCGTCACTGCCGGGGTCGGTGCGCTGTTTGGGACCGCCGTGAGTTGAGACGTTCGCTTCTCGGTGGCCTACACCGCAGTCGTGCGCTGATATCGGCTCACAGCGATTGCGATCCTTGCGCCGGGTCTGCAGAATTGCAGTCGCCCCACGAGGCCATCCGTGCGATGAGGACGCGACGAATGCCAGACCCTGTTGATGCGCTCGTGCTCGACCTGCTCGAGTGGCTGGGAAGCGGCCGTCGACCCTACGCGGAGACGATGGAAGTGTGGCGCACGTCGTGTCCGCGTCTTCCGGTATGGGAAGAAGCCAACGCCCGCGGATTCCTGATGCAGGTGCATGACCCCGCCACCGGGAGATTTGTCTCGGTATCGGCGACGGGGCTGGCGTACTTGCGCAGTCGTCGTCCGAGCACCTCGGCGGCAGCCTGAGGCACGCAGCATCGCAGATCGGCCGCGCACACGAGCGTGCCGCTCTGCGACGGATCTCTAGAATCGGCTGTGAACGAGCGCTAGATCGGCAGGAAAGACCGGGCAACCTGCAGCACGAAGAACGCACCAGTCGCCACGACGGCCAAGGCCGAGGCGCGCATAGAAAATGTGTCGTGTTTCTCGACGAAGCGGCGCGCGCGCCTCCGCCGGCGTTTCTCTCCGCTGCTCGCACTCATGAAGCCCTCCCGAATACTCCCGGGACGCGCAGTTCTGTTCATTCGGCCGCGCCCGGAATCTGCTGTGGTTTGAGCAAGAACCAAGCCAATCGGATTACCCAAGAAGAAACAAGAATTTGCGTCAGCCGAACGGCCGAGTCAAGGGCCACGTGTAAAGCAATCCGACATCAGCACGCCTTTCATCCCGGCGAAGTCGGACAAACGGACAATTGGCAGATGGGACCGCGGCGAATTGTCTGCCTGACCGAGGAAACGACCGAGTGGCTGTACCTCCTCGGTGAACAGGATCGCATCGTGGGCATTAGCGGCTACACGGTGCGTCCGCCGCAAGCACGCCAGGAGAAGCCGCGCGTCAGCGCGTTCCTCGATGGTCGCGTCGACCGGATCGTCGATCTGCAGCCGGATCTCGTGATCGGTTTCTCCGACATGCAGGCCGAACTGGCGAACAAGCTCATCCGCGCAGGGCTCGATGTCCTCGTCACGAACCAGCGCAGCGTCGACGAGATCCTGGCGACCTTGCGCTTGGTGGCTTCGATGATCGGTGTCAGCGACCGGGCCGAAGCGTGGATTGCAGCCTGCCAAGGGCGACATCGCGACATGGTCGCCGCGGCATCGTCGTGGTCACGGCGTCCGCGTGTCTACTTCGAGGAATGGGACGAGCCGATGATCAGCGCGATCCGCTGGGTCTCGGAATTGATCACGATCGCCGGCGGCGACGACGTGTTCCCGGAACTCGCGACGCAGAAAATGGGACGCGACCGCGTCATCGCCGATCCGCAGGAGCCGGTGCGGCGCGCGCCGGATCTCATCGTCGGCTCGTGGTGCGGCAAGAAGTTCAGACCGGACAAGGTCGCGGCGCGGCCGGGGTGGGCCCAGGTGCCCGCCGTACTGAACGGGACGATGTACGAGATCAAGTCGTGCGACATCCTGCAGCCGGGGCCGGCGGCGCTGACCGACGGTGTCGAGCAGCTGCACCGGCTGTGCCAGCGATGGGCGCAGGCCGCGGCGTAGCGGCGCAAACCGCAGTCCGACGCCCGTAAATCGTCGTCTATCGCACCGACGCCCCTGTTCCGTCTCCGACGCGGCGGATCTCGTTATCGTGGCGCCATGTCGACGACCGCTTCACCCGCCTTCAGCATCGCGAAGCTCTTTCCGCGCCGCCGCGTTTTGTTCACGCTCGCGGTCGTCCTGCCGCTCGGCCTTCTGCTCGGCCTGTCATCGCTGTCGCCGACGCTGGTGGTGGTCGCTCGCGGACTGCTTGTGGGCCTGTTCGCGATGCTGGCGTACGGCGTTTTTGAACAATGGCCGGCGCGGTTGCCGGCGCGGCTCGCGCGCTGGGTGCTGCAGTTGGTCGCGGTCGTGATCGCGGTGCCGGTCGGCGCGCTCGTCGCCTACTGGATCACGATCGGCGGCGACCCGCAGTTCGGCCAGAATCCGGCGCGGCTGAACGGCTATCTGAGCCTGACCGTGCTCGGGGGCTGGTCGCGCCCTGGATCGCGCTCGGCGCGATGGTGCGCAGCGCGAGGCGCTGGCGCGCGACCAGGCGCTGGCGTTCGAGCTCGAGCGCAGCGAGCTGGAGCGCCAGGCGCTCGACGCGCGCCTGCAGCTGCTGCAGGCGCAGGTCGCAGCCGCATTTCCTGTTCAACACGCTCGCCAACGTGCAGGCGCTGGTCGAGGCCGGCTCGCCGCAGGCCTCGCGCGTGCTCGACAGCCTGATCGCCTACCTGCGCGCGGCGGTGCCGCGCCTGGACGAGCCGGCGACGACGCTGGAGCAGGAGCTGCAGCTCGTGCGCGCCTACCTCGAGCTGATGCACATGCGCATGCCCGACCGGCTGCAGTTCGCGCTGCAGGTCGACGACGGCGGCGCTGGCGCTGCGCTGTCCGCCGATGACGCTGCTGACGCTGGTCGAGAACGCGGTGCGCCACGGCATCGATCCGAGCGAGGAGGGCGGCCGCATCGACGTCGACGTGCAGCTGCGCGGCGATCGCTGCCGCGTTGCGCGTCACCGACACCGGCGTCGGCCTGCAAGCGCGCCGGCGACGGACTCGGCACCGGACTCGTCGACGCTGCGCGAGCGCCTGCAGCTCGTCTTCGGCGACGATGCGCGAGCTGCGGCTGGTCGCGCGCGAGCCGCACGGCGTGTGCGCCGAGCTGGACTTCCCGGCGCAGGAACGATGCTGCGGACGGCATGACGATGCACGCGCCCGACCGCGCTGATCGCCGACGACGAGCCGCTGCTGCGCGAGGCGCTGGCGCGCCTGCTGGCGCAGGCCTGGCCCGAGCTCGAGGTCGTGGCGCAGGCGCGCAACGGCCGCGAGGCCGTCGAGCATGTTCGAGGCGCAGCAGCCCGACGTCTGCTTCCTCGACGTGCACATGCCGGGCCTGTCCGGCGTCGAGGCGGCGCACCAGATCGGCCGCCGCGCGCACCTGGTGTTCGTCACCGCGTACGACCAGTACGCGGTGCAGGCCTTCGCGCAGGGCGCGCTCGACTACCTGGTGAAGCCGGTCGAGCCGGCGCGCCTGGCCGACACCGTGGCGCGCCTGAAGGAGCGGCTGCGCGCCGCAGCAGCCGGCGCGCGAACACCGAGGCGCTGCTGCAGCAGCTGGCGGCGCAGCTGCAGAGGAGGACGCGGCGCCGGCGCCGCTGCGCTGGATCCGCGCGCCGGTCGGGCCAGTCGCTGCGCCTGATCGCGGTCGACGAGATCGACTTCCTGCGCTCCGACGAGAAGTACACGCTGGTCGCCTGGCGCGGCGACGCAGGGCAAGCCGGGCGAGGCGCTGGTCCGCACGCCGCTCAAGGAACTGGTGGCGCAGCTCGACCCCGCGCAGTTCGCGCAGGTGCACCGCTCGGTCGTCGTGAACCTGCGCGCGATCAGCCATGTCACGCGCGGCGCTCAACGAGACCGCCGACATCCACCTGAAGGGCCGCAACGAGGTGCTGCCGGTGAGCCGCAGCTACCTGCACCTGTTCCGGCAGATGTGAGCGGCCGTCGGCAACCCGCCGGCGACCGCATCACGTTGGCGCATCGCGCAGAATGCGTGAAGTTGCTGCGCCGTCGCTTGACGGCGCAGCGTGTGCGTTACTTCGCGGCCACGTCGGCCACTGATGGGGGCAGCGGCTCAGGCACGCGGTTGTTGATCGCCGGCACGGTCCGCAAATAGCTGTACACGGCGTCGAAATCGGCGTCGGTCCAGTTGCGGTACACCTGCACCGGCATCGGCGGCAGCACCGGACGGCCGCGGCCCATGTGGCGGCCCGTGCGGATCGTCTCGGTGAAGTTGCGCAGCGTCCACTTGCCAAGGCCGGTCTCCGCATCCGGCGTCAGGTTCGCCGTGAAGCTGATGCCCCAGGGCCCGGCGTACGCGGTGTTAGTTGCTGCTGCCGCCATGATCCACGGACCCTCCAGTTTCGGCGGCGGCGGCAGCACCATGTCCTGCGGATGACCCGACAGTGCGCGCGTCATGTCGGGCTCAGGGCCCTTCGGCCCCATCACCCACGGCGTGTGGCAGTCGTGGCAGCCGGACGTGGTGACCAGATACTTGCCGCGGGCGACCTTGTCCGTATCAGCTGCCGCACTCTGTGCGCGCGCCGGCAGCACGACGGCGGCGGTGGCGGCCAAGGCGACGGCGAGGATCGCGTATTCCAGCGGGATGCGTTTCATGGCATTGCTCCTGGTGGGTTGAAGAAAATCAGTTCTGCAATTCGGTGGCGATCCAGCGCTCGATCAGCGCGACGCCGTCGGTATCGACGACTTGCACGCCGAGCGGCGGCATGCGCGCCAGCGGGTTCTGCGATTTCATCCGCAGCGTCACGACGCTTTCGCCGTTGCGACCCGCAGCGATGCGCTGGGCCGACGCGCTTCCGTGCGGGCGAAACCGGCTCGAATGCCCGAGCAGCGACTGCAGCACATCGTCGGAGCTGCGCGCGGCCGGATCGGCCTGCTGCGCGAGTACGAGTTCAACTCCGCTCAGCGCACCGGCCGCGTTGTGGCAGTGACCGCAGTTGCCGTGCAGATAACCCAGCGCGGCGCGCGCTGTTGGCGACGGCGCATCGATGCGCGGCGGAACTGCGAGCGCCGCCGAAGGCAGGTTGCGCAACCAGCCGCTCGCGGCAAGCGAGCGCAGATCGGGCAGCGCAGCGCTCGGGCGCGTCGGCGTGCGGCGCCAGCGGATCGCGATCGGCCGACAGTTGCAACGCACTGAAGCCAAGGACCGGGACCGCAGCGCCTTCGTGGCACGCCAGGCAGTCGTTGCGCGAAGGAACGGTGTAGCGACCGCCCGGCGCGCCGGCAACGTCGACGACAACGCCGTCGTCCGGCGCCAGCGTCGCTTCGGTACCTGCCGCATTCCAAACGTACGTCGCAAAGCGCCACGAGCCGTCGGTCAAACGCTCGATGTAGCGCGTCTCGATGACTCGCCCGAAGCCGAATTCCTTCCACAGCTTGGTGCCGACCGGAAACTCCCACGCATCGAGCTTTGCCGCGTCGATCGCGCTGCCCGGCGGCAGTGCGATCCAGCGCCGCTTGCGCGAGCCGTCGGACCACAGCGGATACTGCGGCGCGAATGCGAGGACTCCGGCGCGAGGCGTCGCCGTGCCGGGTTCGAAGAGTCCCGTGTCGCTCAGCCGCTGCGGCAGCGGCGCCGGTTCCGGACGTGCAGCCGACATCGC
The DNA here is from genome assembly GCA_963707445.1 of uncultured beta proteobacterium. Taxonomy (GTDB): domain Bacteria; phylum Pseudomonadota; class Gammaproteobacteria; order Burkholderiales; family Burkholderiaceae_F; genus JALORV01. The sequence goes on from CAVPPW010000041.1 coordinate 12,527, forward strand.
TCGACCGGTCATCAGCGCGGCAGCGATCACCGCGGCGGCAGTCAGTGCGACGACGGAAGATGGGGCGTGCATTGTGGTCTCCGCACGGTGCTCACTGGACCGGCATCTGCGCTGCGTGACCGGCGAGCCATTGCGCGAAGGTTTGCGCGCCGGGATAGAGCTGGCGCGTGCAGTCGACGCTGCGCGAGCCGCGGTAGAAGTGCTCGAAGTCGCGCTTGAACTGGAACATGTTCGCGAGGTCGTCGGCACCCGGAAATCCGAGCGCCGCGTACTGCGCAGGTGACAGCGCGATGTGCTTGACCGGCTCGCCGAGCGCGAGCGTCAGTTGTTCGGCCATCTGCGCGCCGGTCAGGTGTTCGCCGGCGATGCCGATCGACTTGCCAATCATTTCGTCGCCGCGCGCGAAGATCCCGAACGCTACCGGCCCGATGTCGGCCGCGGCGATACCGGGCAGCTTCGCGCCGTCCATCGGCAATACGAAGCCGAGCGTTCCATCGGCACCGCGCTGCGGTTGCATGCCGAAGTGGACCAGGTTGTCCCAGTAGAACGACGTGTACAGCAGCGTTGTCGGCACGCCGCGGTCGACGAAGGCCGCGTTGGCCTCGCCTTTGCCATCGAAATGCGGCACGTTGTACTTGCCCATCAACACCGGCATCCGCCCGCTGCCGGGTGGCACGAGGGTGCGGGTGTCTTCCAGCGTCGACCACACGACGTGATGCACGCCGGTGTCGAGCGCGGCCTGCGCCATCGTGTGGGCCTGCGCGATTTCCTTCTCCGGGGAAAGGTGCTCCCAGAAGTTGGTGACGCAGAAGGCGCCATGCGCGCCTTCCATGGCGGCACGCACGCTCACCGCGTCGTCCAGGTCGGCAACGACTACCTCGGCGCCTTGGTCGGCCAGCGCCCGCGCCGCGGGCGAATCGGGCTTGCGCGTTACGGCGCGCAACCGGAAGCGCCGCTCGGGATCGGCGAGGATCGCGCGGGCGAGACCGCCGCCCTGCGCGCCGGTTGCGCCGAATACTGTGATGATCTTTGCCATTTGAGCTCCATCGACCGGCGAAACGCTCGCCGGGAATGGGGCACAGTGTCGCGATCGCGACGACGCACCGCATCGCCCGGGAGAGCCATCCGCCGCCACGGCGAAGAGCCATGGTCGGAGCCAGGGAGGCTTGGATTGAGCGGGTTAGTGCGCGTTGGCGCGGTGCCAGGCCGCTGCCTGCCCGCGTGTCTCGACGTTGAGCTTGCCGAGGATGTTGGCCACGTGGCGCTTGACGGTGTGCAGGCTCAGGTCGAGCGCCCGGGCGATCAGCTTGTTGCTGTCGCCGGCCACGATGCGCGCGAGAACTTCCAGTTCGCGCGCGGTCAGTCGCTCATCACTGCCTGAATGCTCGGCGGCGGGAGTTGCTGACATTTCGGCGCGAGCCGCCGCCGGGATGTCGGGCGCAAGCGCCGCGGCCCACGTTTCCAGCGTCGCTTGGGCAGCGAGCGTCAGCTGTCCGCGCCAGTCGGTCCGCGCCAGTTCGGCCAGTGCAGCGGCGGCGAACACCGCGCCACGCGGGCCCTCGTCCGCCCGCGCGAGCACCGGCGTAAGCCAGGTCGCAGCCTGCGCCATGTCGCCATCGCGCAGGCGAGCGGCCGCCAAGCGCACACGCAGTTCGACGGCCTGGCTCATCAGATCGCACGAACTTTCCTCAGCGAGCGCGGCCTGCCAGTGCTCGATCGCCTCCTCTGGCCGCCCCTGCAGCCACGCAACGGTGCCCTGCAGTCCGCGCGCCGGCTGCAGTCGCTGCGGCAAAACCTCGGGCAGCGTTCGATGCAATGCCAACAACTGCGTGAGCCAGGCGCGCGCGCTGACGCTGTCGTCACACGCCGCTGCCACGCGAACTGCCACGAACAGCGCATGCCACACGCCCCACCCACCGTAGCCGGAAGGCTGCTCGTCGACGCGCGTTCGTATCGCCTCCATCGCTGCACGCCGGTCGCCCCGCACCAGGGCGAGCACGGCACGCAGCGCGAGGCCGTGACTGCGCGCGATGACGCCCACTCCGACCCATTGCGCTTCCGCCTCGGCGCGTGTCAGGAGTTCGGCCGCATCGGATAGACGCGCCTGCCAGAGCGCGCTCCACCCGAGTGCGGTCAGCGCCAGCGCGCGCAAGGGTACCGGTCGATCCCCAGCGACCTGCAGCGCGCTGCTGGCCCATTGCGCAACCAGCGGCGCTGCTCCGCGGCACGCCGTCAGGCGCGGTGGCGGGATCGTCTGCCAGTCCTCGATCGATCGCTGCCAAGCTGCAATCGCAGCACCACTTCGAATCGCGCCGCAGCCTGATCGAACTCGCAGCGTTCGAGCGCGAGCCACAGCGCCGCGGTCGCTGCAACCGTTTGTGCCTCGGGGTCGGCGAGCGATGGCGGCAGCGCGGCGAGCAGCTCGGACGCCTGCGTAAGGCGGCCTAGCGCGGCCAGCACAGCGGCGCGGCGTGCGATGGCGACGTGTTCGGCAGCGGCCTCACCGCGCTCGCGGTACAGCGCCTGCGCAGCTGCGTAATGTCGCTCGGCGTCATTGAGCTGCCATACGGTCTGCTTGGTTAGTCCCAGCACGATTTGCAGCTCTGCGCTCGTCGCGGCAAAGGAGGGCGAGAACGCTGCGCATAAGCGCAACGCGGTTTGCGCTGCGCCGCCGAGGTTCAGGCTCGGTGCCGCGGCCAGCAGCGCCTGCGCGGCCTGCGCCTCGCATCCGGCAGCGAGCCACAATGCCTGGCGTCGAACGGGATCGGTCTCAGTACTCGCGGCGCGCTGCAGGCACACGCGCCATTCGTCCGGGCGATCAAGGCGTAGCCGTTCCTGCAGCGCATCGCGAAACAGATCGTGCAGGCGCAGCGTGCGTACCGGGGCGTCGAGCACGTCGACGAACAGGCCGAGCCGCTCGATCTCGTCGAGATGCGCCGCGGCTTTCGGGTCGTCCGTCACCGCCTGGCAGCGCGCCGCATCGAGCTCCTGCAGCACGCTCACGGCGAGCAGGAAGTCGGACAGCGCCGGTGGCAGTTGCTGCAGCACTTCGGTGACGAGGAACTCGAACAGGGGGCGTTCGCGTGGCGCGCAGCGCTTCGGCGCGCATCCGGCGCCGTGCGTGCGCCGCGCAGCGCACCGATCGCGATTCGCAGACCCGCGGGCCAGCCCTGCGTGCGGTCGAACAGTCGGTCGGCGATCGCGCGGTCGACGCTCGAAGCCTCGCGCCAGCCGCCGCGCCTCGTCGCGCGCGAACTGCAGATGCAACTGGCGGAATTCGGCGAGCTCATCGGCCGCGCGCAGGCGCGCGAGCGCGAGCGGCGGCTCGAGGCGGCTGGTCAGCGCGATACACCAGCCTTCGGCAAGTGCGCTCGATCAGCCCGTCGAGGAATCGAAAGAAGTCAGGATCGTCGATGCGATGCACGTCGTCGAACACGATCACGCCGTGCCGCACCTCGCTGGCGGCCAGTGCGTTGATGATCTCAGCCGCCACCGCGCGCTGTTCGTCCGCCGATCGCCCGGCTCGCGCCACCAGGCTTTCCGGCGCCGTGCGCCAGGGCGGATCAATCGGCTCCAGTGCAGCCAGCATGCATTCGAGCAGCCGCTGCAGATCGTCACCGGCATCGGCCGACACCCACGCGACGGCCGAGCCCTCGGGCAGCCGAGCGACTTCCTGTGCGAGCAGCGTTGTCTTGCCGTAGCCGGCGGGAGCACACAGCAGCACCAAACGGCGCGACCGCAACGCGTCGGCGAGCCGTGCCTGCACCGGCCCGCGCTCGACGAAGGCGGCGCGCGGCCGCGGCGGTTGGATCTTGGTAAGGGCGAACGTCATGCGGGCCGCTTCCGAGGCGCGCAGTATCGCCGAATGCTTACAGTAGCGCGCGCCAGTGGAACGGCAGAAAAAAGGGCGGCCCACGGACCGCCTAACTCTTGCTGGGAGAAAACCAGCGCGACGGTTGGGTCAAGGCTAGCTAGAACCGGCCCCTGATGCGGCCATGTCGCGCCGCATGGCTGCTGCGTCGGACGAGAACGTCCGGCTGGCCACCAGAAGGGCGAGTCCTGTCAGCAGCAACGTGACTGGGATCAGCAACATGGCATCGTGCAGGCCAATCGCCTTGAACTGCTCGGTCATCTGGTTCGCGCCGGCAGCGGTCATCGCTGCCGCGGCTCCGCGATCCGACAGCGCGCCGACGATGAGCGGACCGGTGGCACCGCCGAGCACATACAACACGGCGAAGAATATCGCCATCGCAGTCGCTCTGAGACGCGGTTCGATCACGTCCTGGATGGCAGGGTAGGCGCAGCTGTAGAAGTTGTATTGCAGCAGCCAGCCCAGCGAAAACAGAGCCACGAACACCGTGAGCTCGCCGCCTTCGATCCGGAGAGCGAACCAGGTCAACGCCGCTGCAGCGAACATGCTGGCCGCGCCGTAGGTCAGGCGCGCAGTTTCATTAACCTTGTGCAGCCGGTCGGCCAGTGCCGCGCCCAGCGTCAGGCCGATGAGTCCAGAAATGCCGAGGATGACGCCGGTGGCGACCGCTGCGGTCTGCAGTGACGCCTCGAAGTAGCGCTGCAGCAGCGGCACCATGAAGCCGTTGGCGGCGTAGGCGGCCATGTTGAGGACGATGCCCGCAGCGATGATCCCCCACAGCGTCGGGACGCTGAGCACCTTGCGGATCGGTCGTTCAATGTTGTGCTCTCCGACCTTCGTCTCTTCGGCCGCCCCGCGCGCCGGCTCCTTGATGAAGAACATCGTGATCGCGAGGATCAGTCCGGGCACCATGGCGACGTAGAAAGGTGCGCGCCAGGTCCCGAAGGCATTGATGATCGCGCCGATGGTGAAGAACGCGAGCACCAGTCCGACCGGCAGGCCGAGCATGAAAATGCCCATCGCCAGCGAGCGCTTGTTCGGCGGGAAAAGGTCCCCGATCATCGAAGTCGCTGCCGGGGCATAACTCGCCTCGCCCACGCCGACGAACAGGCGCACGACAAAGAACGACACGTAGTTCCAGGCCGCACCGGTGGCACCTGTGAACACACTCCAGGCGGCGAGGCCCCAGCCCATGATCTTCCGGCGTGATCCGGTGTCGGCCAGCCGTCCGAGCGGAAGTCCGGCGATCGCATAGACAATCGTGAAGGCCGAAAAGACCAAGCCGAGCTGGACATCGCTCAAGCCCCATTCCTTGCGTATCGGCTCGGCAACGACCGCCGGAATGACCCGGTCGAAGAAGTTCAGAAGATTGGCCAGAAACAGCAAGAACAGGATCCGCCATGCACGGGCTTGGTTGTGTTGCATCACTTGTCTCCTGGCGATGAGCGATGCCCTACTCTGTGTAACGACTATCGCGCTGGCTCAATTAGTCCAGACCGGCTCGCTGAAGCGACGCCGCAGGTCGTCGGGGATCGGCACGACTTTCATGCGGTTGTACTGGTCGGCGATGCGTTGATAGGTGCCGTCAGCCTTAACCGCCTCGAAGGCCTTCTGCCACTTGGCGACCTCGGCGTCGGGCAGGTCGCGCGAGCCGGCGAACCAGATCTCGCTCGAGCGGACGATCTCGCCGAACGTAAGCGCCCCGAGGTCGCCGCGCGCCTCGACCGTCCCGTAGATGATCATCAGGCGCGGCGCGAGCCAGGCGTCGATGCGGCGCTGGCGCATCAGGCGCGCGTTCATCCACTCCTCGGCTGCGGTTGGATGCGGGTGAAGCCGTGCTCGTTCAGCAGCGCCTCGGCGCCGAGCGTGCGAGCACGCCGGTTGGCCGGTCGCGCACCTTGTCCAGCGCTGACACGTCGATCCCCTGGCCGCCGACGACGATCAGGTCGTCGGTAAGGATCTTCGCGATCCAGCGGTACTCTTTCTCGCGTTCCGGCGAGCGAGTGAGCGAGAGGATGCCTATGTTCGGCTCGGTCTTTGCGATGCGCTGCGCCTCGGCCCACGGCAGGTATTCGATCCGGCCCGAGTGGCCGACCCGCTTTGCCATCTCGACCACGACGTCGTGGACGAAGCCCTGCCCTGGACCCGGGATCTCCGAGACGCTCGCCGGCGGGACCTGGAAGGTGTAGGGCGGCAGCTCGGCCGCGAGCAGGCGCAGCTCTTTCGCATGCACCGGTCCGGCCGCGGCGAGCGCGGCTGCGGCGAGGAGGAAGAGGATCCGCATGTGACTGCCCTCGATCAAATCAGAACGTGCCGAACATCCCGTTGAGCGCGATCACCACCACGAGCGCAATCAGCGGGAACGCGACCGCCACCATGAAGATATCGAAGTACGACTGCGCGTGGGTGACGGCGCAGATCGCGAGCAGCGTGATCACGGCGCCGTTGTGCGGCAGCGCATCGAGGCCGCCGGAGGAGAGCGCCGCGACGCGATGCAGGATCTCCGGACTGATCCCGGCGGCCTGCCCGGCCTCGAGATACTTGGCGCCGAGGGTCTGCAGCGCGATGCTCATGCCGCCGGAGGCCGAGCCGGTGATGCCCGCGAGCACGTTGACGATCAGCGCGAGCCCGATGACGGGGTCGGCCGTGAGCCGACTTGCAGCCAGCGTCGCGCACGATCGCGAACCCTGCAAGGCTCGCGATCACGGCGCCGTAGGCGACCTCCGAGGCGACGTTGAGGATCGGCAGCATCGAGCCCAGCGCACCTTCGTTGACCGAGCGCTGCACGTTTGGCGAAGCGCTTCCAGGTGAGCGCGATCAGCACCACGCATGCGACGACCATGCGCGACGATGATCGCCCAGATGCCCGATACCGAGGCCGCGCTCGTCTTGCCGAACTTCGCGTCGCGAGGTAGCTCGTGTCCATCGACGGTCCGACGTACTTCGTGAACACGAAGTTGATGCCGAGCACGAGCAGCACCGGAATGATCGCGATCGCAGAACGGCGGCACGTCGCCGGCGCCGGTCTCGGCTGCTCTGAGGGCGCCGGGCGCGGCGGTCACGTCTTCGCCGAATCCCTCGCCGGCCGCGCGCAGGCGGCGGGAGCGGAGCGCGAGCCACAGCAGTGCCGGCCGCCGAACATGATGAGCGCGGCGATCATGCCGACAGGCCGGGAGCGGCGAAGGTGTTGGTGCCGAAGAACGGGATCGGAATCGCGTTCTGGATCGCGGGCGTGCCCGGCAGGGCGGTCATCGTGAAGGTGAACGAACCGAGCGCGATCGCAGCCGGGATCAGGCGCCTCGGGATGTCGCCCTCGCGGAACATGCGCAGCGCGATCGGGAACACGGCGAAGGCGACGACGAACAGCGAGACGCCGCCGTAGGTGAGGATGCCGCAGGCGAGCACGATGGCGAGGATCGCCCGCTCCTTGCCGGTCCATACCACGACCTGGTGCGCGATCGCACGCGCGCAGCCGGAGTCGTCCATCAGCTTCCCGAACACCGCGCCGAGCAGGAACAGCGGGAAGAACTTCAGCAGGTAATTGCCGAGTGCCGGCATGAAGACCTGGGTGTAGGTCGCGAGCAGCGGTGTTTCGTCGCCGATGCTGAGGATCGCCGCGACCAACGCGCAGATTGGCGCGAGCAGGATCACGTTCCAGCCCCGGTAGGCAAGCGTGATCAGAAGAGCGAGCGAAACGAGGATGCCGAGAACGGCGAACATGCGGCGCCTCCGTTCTTGTTGTTGTTCTGCTCGCCGGTCCCCGCTGGGGGACGGCGAACCGCCGGCGGCGCGCGAATGGCCGCTCACGCAATCGAAGCGGGAAAACGCGTGAGGCCGCGCGAACATCGCGGCGCGCGTGAACTGCCGCAGCGTTCTCTCGCACGAAGCGGTCGCCGGCTTCTTACGGCCGGATGCCGCCACATGGCGTCGACGATAGCATCGGCGCGACGCGCGACGCTATCGCGCGGAAGGGACCGGCGCTTCGCCCGCCAGCTGTGCGGGGTGGGCTACCTGGGCGGCCGCGGGCCAGGCTTTGCCGGACGCGTCCGCGCGCAGCAGACCTACGCGCTGAGGCTCGCTCGCTACTCCTTGACGGCGCCGGTCATGCCGGAGACGTAGTGCTCGACGAAGAATGAATACAGGATCGCGACCGGCAGCGAGCCGAACAGCGCGCCGGCCATCAGCGAGCCCCAGTGGTAGACGTCGCCTTCGACCAGTTCGGTGATCACGCCGACCGGCACGGTCTTGACTTCGCTCGATGAGATGAAGGTCGAGCGCGTAGATGAACTCGTTCCATGACAGCGTGAAAGCGAAGATGCCGGCCGAGATCAGGCCCGGCACGGCGAGCGGCAGGACGATCTTGACGAGGATCTGCAGGCGGCTGGCGCCGTCGATCAGCGCGCACTCTTCGAGCTCGAACGGAATCGAGCGGAAGTAGCCCATCAGCAGCCAGGTGCAGAACGGGATCAGGAAGGTCGGATACGTGAGGATCAGCGCGAGCCGCGTGTCGAACAGCTGGAACTTGTAGACGATCGCCGCCAGCGGGATGAAGAGGATCGACGGCGGCACCAGGTACGCCAGGAAGATGCTCATGCCGACGTAGCGCGACCCGCGGAAGCGCAGCCGCTCGATCGCATAGGCCGCCAGCACGCTGCAGAAGAGCGACAGCGCGGTCGACACGACCGACACCAGCATCGTGTTCCACAGCCATTCCGGATAGGCGGTGTCGAACAGCAGCTTCTTGATGTGCGCCAGCGTCGGATTGATGACCCAGAACGGATTGCCCTGCGCGCGACAGCAGTTCCTCGTTCGGCTTGAAGGTGGTGATCGCCATCCAGTAGAACGGGAACAGCAGCACGAACAGGAACGCCGCGAGCGGCAGGTACAGCGTGACGATGCGGCGGCGCGACGACTCGAGGTACTTCATGCCCTGCGAGTCGGTCGTCTCGGGCGTTGCCGGGACCTCGCGCGGTTCGGCGACGCTCATTTGTCCTGCCCACCCTGCTGCCAGGCGCGCCGCTGCAGGCCGAAGTAGCTGAACAGGATTGCCGCGAGCAGGAACGGCACCATCGCGGTGGCGAGCGCGGCGCCTTCACCGAGCGAGCCGCCCGGGATCGCCCGCTGGAAACTCAGGGTCGCCATCAGGTGCGTGGCATTCAGCGGGCCGCCACGCGTCAGCACGTAGATCAGCTGGAAATCGGTGAACGTGAACAGCACCGAAAACGTCATCACGACTGCGATGATCGGCGTCAGCAGCGGCAGCGTGACGAAGCGGAACTGCTGCCAGTGGCGTCGCGCCATCGAGGCTCGCCGCCTCGTAGAACGACGGCGAGATCGTCTGCAGGCCGGCCAGCAGGCAGATCGCCACGAACGGCACGCCGCGCCAGATGTTGGCGGCGATCACCGACAGCCGCGCCAGCCAGGGCTCGCCGAGGAAATCGATGTAGCGGTCGATCAAGCCGAGCTTGACGAGCACCCAGCTGATGATCGAGAACTGCGCGTCGTAGATCCACCAGAAGGCGATCGCCGAAAGCGCCGTCGGCACGATGAACGGCAGCAGCACGATCGCGCGGATGAACGCCTTGAACGGCAGATGCTTGTTCAGCAGCAGCGCCAGCCAGAGGCCGAGCCCGAACTTGATGACGCTGGCGACGACCGTATAAAACAGCGTGTTGAAGACCGACAGCCGCGCGACCGCGTCACCCCACAGGAACTCGAAGTTCTCCAGGCCGATCCATTCGCCGTCGCGGCCGATCTTGGTGTCGGTGAAATCCGAGCCAGGTGCCGAGCCCGAGCGGATAGGTCAGAAACAGCAGCAACACGGCCGCCGCCGGGAGCATGAAGATGAGCCCCAGGAAGTTGCGGTTGTCGAGCAGCTTGTTCACGACTGCGAGTCCCTTTGCGAGCCATCGCCGCGCGCCGCGTTAAGCGGACGCGTACGCCTGCGCACGCGCCGCTGAACGGCGGCGAGATATTCCGGCGCGCGCTGGCGCGTCCGGGATATCAGACCTTGTAGTACCGCTCGGCGCGCTTCTGCGCGCGTTCGGCCGCTTCCTTCGGCGTCTTCGATCCCGAGGCAGCCTCGGCCACCATGTTGACGACGATGAAGTCGGCCAGCGCACCGGCCGAGGCATAGCCCATCTTGCCGGCGTATCCGCTCGGCCACATGTTCTTCATCGAGTCGCGATACGGCGTGTGCTTCGGATCGGAAGTCCAGATCGGATTCTTCTCGTACGCCGTCAGCGCCGGCGTCACGTAGCCGATCGACGCCTCCACCCACGGGTTCATCTGCTCTTCTTCCATCATGAAGCGCAGGAACTCCTTGGCCGCCTTCGGATACTTGGTGTACTTGAAGATCATCTGGTTGAAGAACAGCTGAAACTCGCTCGGCTTGCCGATCGGCCCGATCGGCATGTTGGCGTGATTGATGTCCGCCGCCAGCGCCGCGACCTTCGGATCCTTCGAGGTCTTGGCGGCGTAGTAGATCGAGATGCCGTTGTTGGTCAGCGAGATCTGCTCGTCGAGGAACGCCTTGTTGTTGTTCGGGTCGAGCCACGACAGCGTGCCCGGCACGAAGGTCGCGTACAGCTCCTTGGCGTATTCGAGCGCCTTGAGCGTCTCCGGACTGTCGATCACGACCTTGTTGTTCTCGTCGACCAGCTTGCCGCCGAAGGCCCAGACCAGCCACTGGCACCAGACTTGCCGTCGCCGGTGGCGTTGCCGAGCGCGAATCCGGGCGGCGTGCCCTTGTCCTTCAGCGCCTTGCACAGCTTCAGGAAACCGTCGGTGTCCTTCGGAAAGGTGTTGAAGCCAGCCGCCTTCACGTGGCTCTCGCGGTAGACCATGCAGACGCCGGCCACGCCGAGCGGCACGCCGATCCACTTCTTGCCGTCCGGCCGCAGATACGGATCGCAGACGGGATAAAAGCCGCCGTACTTCTTGCCGAGGTAGTGCGCAGACGTCGGTGACGTCGAGCAGCTTGTCGGGATACAGATTGGCGTCGTCGTTGGTCGACAGGATGATGTCGGGACCGGCGCCGGTGTTGGCGGCGACCGCCGCCTTCGGACGCACGTCTTCCCAGCCCTCGGCGTCGACGCGCACTTCGATGCCGTACTTCTCCGTGAACTTCTTGACGTTGGCCAGATACTGGTCCTCGTCGCCCTGCACGAAGCGCTTCCAGCGCAGCACGCGCAGCTTCGCGCCCTTTTCCGGCGTGTTGCTCCACTGCGCCTGGGCATCCTTGACCCAGATCATCGGGCCGACGGTCGCGCCGGCGGCAACCCCGGCAGTGGTCTTCAGAAACTCCCGTCGCTTCAGCTGCTTCATGCTGTCTCCTTGGGTGGTTGGCTCGATGCCTCAAGCCGTGTTGATTTGATTACGCCGCGACGCGTTTTCCGTTCTCGGCGTCGAAGAGGTGTGCGCGTCCGGCGTCCGGAACGAGCGTGATGCGGTCGCCGGGGCGCACGTTGGTGCGGTCGCGGATCGTCGCCGTCACTTCCTGATCGACGAAGCGGCAGTAGATCTGCGTGTCGGCGCCGGTGGGCTCGACCACGACGACTTCGACCGGCAGACCGCCGCTGCCGACGGCGAAGTGCTCGGGCCGGATGCCGTAGAGCACCGGTTGCCCGTCAGCCAGCGCCATGCCGCTGCGAGCGGCCAGGCGCTCACCATTCGCAAACACGACGTCGACCCCGGCGCCGTTGCGCTGCGCCTTGCCGGGCAGCATGTTCATCGCCGGCGAGCCGATGAAGCCGGCGACGAAGGTGTTGACCGGATGGTCGTACAGGTCGAGCGGCCCGCCGGTCTGCTCGACGACTCCGTCGCGCATCACGACGATCCTGTCGGCCATCGTCATCGCCTCGATCTGGTCGTGCGTCACGTAGACCGAGGTCGTCTTCAGCCGCTGGTGCAGTTCCTTGATCTCGGTGCGCATCTGCACGCGCAGCTTGGCGTCGAGGTTCGACAGCGGCTCGTCGAACAGGAACACCTGCGGGTCGCGCACGATCGCGCGCCCCATCGCGACGCGCTGGCGCTGTCCGCCGGAGAGCTGCCGCGGATAGCGGTCGAGCAGCTTGCCGAGGCCGAGGATGTCGGCGGCGCGCGCCACACGCTTGTCGATCTCGGCCTTCGTGCGCGTTGGCCAGCCGCAGGCTGAACGACATGTTGTCGCGCACGGTCATGTGCGGATACAGCGCGTAGTTCTGGAACACCATCGCGATGTCGCGCTCCTTCGGCGGCATGCGATTGACGACGCGGCCGCCGATCAGGATCTCGCCCTCGCTGATCTCCTCCAGCCCGGCGATCATCCGCAGCAGCGTGGTCTTGCCGCAGCCCGCTGGGACCGACCAGCACCGCGAAATCACCGTCCTCGATGTCGATGTCGACACCGTGGATGACGGTCGTGCCGCCGAAGCGCTTGCCAACGCCGCGAATTGCGACCTGCGCCATGCTGTTCTGTCTCCTCGCGCAGCCGGAGGTGCCGCGCGCTGTTTACGCCGGAATCTTCGTCCCTTGAATCACAGGATACATGGGGCGTCCCGTGGTCGCCCACTGCACGATGTTCAGCGCCGCCTTGCGTCGCAGCTCGACCTCGGCGGCGGTCGAGTAAAACGCTGCATGCGGGGTCAGCAGCACGCGCGGGTGACGCGCCAGCGGGTGCGTCGGCAGCAGCGGTTCGACCGGCAGCACGTCGAGCGCCGCACCGTCGAGCGTGCCGTCGTCGAGCCGCGCGAGCAGCGCATCGACGTCGACGAGCGCGCCGCGCGCCGTGTTGACCAGCAGGCTGCCGCGCGGCATCTGCGCGAGCAGGCGCGCGCCGACCATGCCGCGTGTCTCGTCGTTCAGCGGCACGTGAAGCGACACGATGTCGCTGCGTTCGAACAGGGCGTCGAGCCCGACGCGCTCGACATACGCGGGAAAGTCCCCGTCGATGATGTAGGGGTCGCAGGCAAGCACCCGTGCGAAGCAGTTGCGCGCCAGGTGCGCAAAGCGCTTGCCGATGCGCCCGAGCCCGAGGATGCCGACCGTCAGGTCACTGGCACGCCGGATCGTCCCCGGCGAAAGGTAACTCCAGCGGCCTGCGCGCACGTCGCGGTCGTAGAGGGCAAGATGGCGCACCAGCGCGAGCGTCATCGCGAGCGCGTGCGTCGCGACTTCACCGACGCCGTAGTCGGGCGAGTTGGCGACCCAGACGCCGTGCCGCGCGCAGGCCGCAGTGTCGACGGTGTCGAAGCCTGCGCCGTAGCGGCTGACGATGCCGACGCGGGGCAGGGCGCTCAACACCCGGTCGGTGACCGGCGCGTACTGCACGAGCAGCGCGTCGCAATCGCGGGCGGCATCGATCAGCTGCTCCTCGGTGCGGCACTGCGCGTGCCGGAGTTCGACGCCGGCGGAAGCGAAGAGGCGCTGCTCCAGCTCGAGGTCCGGATAGTCGAAGTCGGTGATCAGCGCCTTCATCGCGCGGCCCGTCGGCGCCAGCAGTCGCGCTGATGGTCGTTCACCATGCCGGTCGCCTGCATGAAGGCGTAGCAGATGGTCGAGCCGACGAACTTGCAGCCGCGCGCCTTCAGCGCCTTGCTCATCGCGTCGGACTCGCGGCTCGTCGATGGCGCCTGCCGGTAGTCGTCCCACTGGTTGACGATCGGACGGCCGCCGGTGAACGACCAGAGAAAGCGGTCGAGCGAGCCGAACTCGTCGCGGATTGCGCGCAGCGCGCGGGCGTTGATGACCGTGGACTCGACCTTGGCGCGGTTGCGCACGATCGCGGGGTTCTTCAGCAGGCGCTCGACGCGGGCCGGCGTCATGCGCGCCACGCGGTCGACGTCGAAGCCGTCGAACGCCTCGCGATAGCCTTCGCGCTTGCGCAGGATCGTGCTCCACGACAGGCCGGCCTGGGCGCCTTCGAGAACGAGCATCTCGAAGAGATGCCGGTCGTCGTGCGACGGCACGCCCCACTCCTCGTCGTGATAGGCCACCATCAGCGGTTCGTCACCGGCCCAGCCGCAGCGCGCGACGTGGCTGCGACGACGTGGCGATCGGGTCGCTGCGACTTCTGACATCATGTGCTCGGAAGGGCGAGCCACGCCCTTCCCCGCGCGGCGGGGGAGGGCTGGGGTGGGGGTGCCGAGCTGTTGAGGATCGGCGAAGCGCGCGGCCGCTCCGGAGCGCAGCCGACTGACTTGCCGTTCCGCTCCGAGTGCACGTGCGACGCGCAGAGCGCGTCGCGTACACGAGGAGCGCCGACTTCATCAGTGGTTGTCTTTCGGCGACACCGGCGCCGCTGCTGCCGACGAGGAAGTCGAGATCCGCACCGCGGTCGGCCTGCTGCACGTGGTCGAAGTAGAGCTTCACGTAGCCGCGGCTCATCGGCGCCTGCGGCGGCGTCCAGCGGGCGCGACGGCGCGCCAGCTCCGCATCGTCGACCTCGAGGTGCAGGCGTCGGCGCTCGACGTCGAGCTCGATCAGGTCGCCGCTCTCGACCAGCGCGAGGTTGCCGCCGGCTGCCGCCTCCGGCGAGGCGTGCAGCACGACAGTGCCGTACGCCGTGCCGCTCATGCGCGCGTCCGAGATGCGCACCATGTCGGTCACGCCCTGCTTGACCAGTTTGGCCGGGATCGGCATGTTGCCGACCTCGGCCATGCCGGGATAGCCGCGCGGGCCGCAGTTCTTCAGCACCAGGATGTCATCGGGACGGACGTCGAGCGATTCGTCCTCGACCTTCGCGTGCATGTCGGCGCTGTCCTCGAAACACGACGGCCCGGCCACGATGCTTCATCAGCGCCGGCGTCGCGGCCGAGGGCTTGATCACCGCGCCGTCAGGCGCGAGGTTGCCGCGCAACACCGCAATGCCGGCCTTCGCCTTGAAGGGATCGTCGAGCGGCCGGATCACGCGTCTTGCGGCCTTCGAGGTCGTAACGCGGGGCATCCTTCACGTTGTCCCAGATCGTGTGGCCGTTGACGGTCAGCGCGTCGCGGTTCAGCACCGGCCCGAGTTCGCGCAGCACGGCGGGCAGCCCCCCGGCGTAGCAGAAGTCCTCCATCAGGTACTGGCCCGACGGCTGCAGGTCGACGAGGCAAGGCAGGTCGTGCCCCAGTCGATCCCAGTCGTCGAGCGCGAGCGGCGCGCCGACGCGACCCGCCAGCGCGAGCAGGTGGATCACCGCGTTGGTCGAGCCGCCGATCGCCGCATTGGCGCGGATCGCGTTCTCGAATGCCGCGCGCGTCAGGATCTTCGACATCGCGAGGTCGTCCTCGACCATCTGCACGATGCGCCGGCCCGCCATGCGCGCCAGCACGTTGCGGCGGCCGTCGACCGCCGGGTAGGCGGCGTTGCCCGGAAGCCCCATGCCGAGCGCTTCGACCATCGAAGCCATCGTCGAGGCCGTGCCCATCGTCATGCAGTGGCCGTGCGAGCGATGCATGCAGCTTTCGGCCTCGAAAAAATCGGCCTGCGCTCATCGTGCCCGGCGCGCACCGCCTCGCTCATCTGCCAGACGCCGGTGCCGGACCCCAGCTCGCCGCCGCGGAACTTGCCCGACAGCATCGGACCGCCGGAGACACCGATCGTCGGCAGGTCGACGCTCGCCGCGCCCATCAGCAACGCCGGCGTCGTCTTGTCGCATCCCATCAGCAGGACCACACCGTCGAGCGGGTTGGCGCGTATCGATTCCTCGACGTCCATGCTGACCAGATTGCGGAACAGCATCGTCGTCGGCCGCATCAGCGTTTCGCCGAGCGACATCACCGGAAATTCGAGCGGAAAGCCGCCCGCTTCGAGCACGCCCTGTCGCACGTGGTCCGCGAGCACGCGGAAATGCGTATTGCACGGAGTCAGTTCGGACCAGGTGTTGCAAATGCCGATCACCGGGCGGCCATCGAACTGATCGTGCGGGATGCCGCGGTTCTTGGTCCACGAACGGTAGATGAAGCCTTCGCGGTCGAGGCGACCGAACCAACTTTGACTGCGGCGCGGTTTGCGGGACATCGGATGGGGAGATGAAAAAGTGGCGGCGAGTGTATCGGCCGCCCCCTGGAGGGTCAACGGAAACCGGTCAGGTGGTCTGACCAATTCTGGCGGCGGGGATATAGTGCTGCCGCGGCGCCGCATGCGCCGGCAGAGGCGGACGAATGAATCAGCTGGACATGCAGGGGCGCGGCGCGATCGTCACCGGAGGTGCGGCCGGAATCGGGCTCGCGATCGCGCGCCGGCTCAAGGCCTCGGGCGCGCGGCTCAGCCTGTGGGACCGCGATGAGGCGGCGCTCGAAGCCGCGGCGCGCGAACTCGGTGCGCATGTCGAGCGCGTCGACGTCACTCAGGAGGACGCCGTGGCTGCCGCGTTTCGCAAGTCGCTCGGCGCGCTCCAGCGCGTCGATGCGCTCGTCTGCAGCGCAGGCATCACCGGCCCGAACACGACCGTCGAGCAGTACACGCTCGCGGCATGGAAGGAGGTCATCGACATCAACCTGACCGGTGTCTTCCTCTGCAACCGCGCGGCCATCGCGCACATGGTCGGAAACGGCTACGGCCGCATCGTCAACATCGCGTCGATTGCCGGCAAGGAAGGCAACCCGAATGCCTCGGCCTACAGCGCCTCGAAGGCCGGAGTGATCTCGTTGACCAAGTCGCTCGGCAAGGAACTTGCGAAGACCGGAGTCCGCGTCAACTGCGTGACGCCGGCGGCCGTGAAGACCGGCATGTTCGCGCAGATGACGCAGTCCCACATCGACTTCATGCTCTCGAAGATTCCGATGGGACGCTTCGGCGAGGTCGAGGAGATCGCGGCGCTCGTCGCGTGGCTCAGCACCGAGGATTGTTCGTTCTCGACCGGCGCAGTGTTCGACCTGTCGGGCGGGCGCGCGGTGTACTGATGCGGTACGCAGCCGATGCGCTGCGCGATGCGGCGGTGTCGCTGCTCGCGGCCGCGGGCATGGACGAACCGCTCGCACGCGACGTGGCCGATGTGCTCGTCGAAGGCGACCTGCTCGGTCACGACACGCACGGGTTGGCGCTGCTCGCGGCATACCTTGCCGAGCTCGAGGCCGGACGCATGGCGCGGCAGGGTTCTTACCGTGTCATTCGCGAGCGGGGCGCCGCGGCACTGTGGGATGGCGGGCGGCTGCCGGGTCCGTGGCTCACTCTGCGCGCGATCGAGAGCGCGATCGAGATGTCGCGCCAGTTCGGGTCCGGCACGGTCGTCGTACGCCGCAGCCACCACATCGCGTGCCTCGCGGCCTATCTGACGCGCGCCACCGATCGCGGGTTCGTGCTGTTGCTGACCTGCTCGGATCCGAGCTCCGCCAGCGTTGCGCCGCATGGCGGGCTGAAGCCGGTGTTCACGCCGGATCCGATCGCGTTCGGCGTGCCGACGTCGGCTGAACCGGTGCTGATCGATCTTTCTGCATCGCTGACCACCAACGGCATGACGGCGCGACTGCATCGCAAGGGACGCGCGCTGGCGCACCCGTGGCTGCTCGACGCGGCAGGGCCACGCCACGAACGATCCGCGGCGTGCTCTTCAGCGAGCCGAAGGGAACGATTCTTCCTGTCGGAGGGCTCGACGCCGGCCACAAGGGCTACGCGCTCGCGTTGATCGTCGAATTACTGACCGGCGGACTCGCGGGCCTTGGGCGCGCCGATGCGACGGAAGGTTGGGGCGCGACCGTGACGGTGCAGGTGTGGGATCCGGAAGCCTTCGGCGGGACGGTGTCGCTTGCCCGGCAGGCCGACTGGCTAGTGCAGGCGTGCCGATCGAATCCGCCGCGGCCCGGCATCGACGCGGTGCGTGTGCCGGGTCAGCGCGGGCTCGCGCGTCGCCGCGAGCAGCTGAAACGAGGAGTCGAACTGCAGGAAGACATCGTGCCCGGGCTTGCGCCCTGGGCCGAAAAGCTCGGTGTGCGGTGGCCCGCGGCGCTGGAGACTGCCGAAGCAGAAGCCCGGCCGGCAGAGCCGCGCTAGGCCAGCACCCAACCCAGCACGCCGAGCAGCGACCAGCACAGCGCTCCGATCAGCGCGGCGGTCAGAAGACCGCGCGCGGAATCGTGGTCCTGCAACAGCGGATGGGTGGTGGCCTGGTTCTGATGCCGCTTCGGTGAGGAAATCATCGCGCCTCCGGAGGTCCATACGTGACCTGAAGCGTGATCCTGCCGACGCGTCTCCGAAGTGCACGAAAAGCAGTCGTGTTCGAGCCCATTTGAGGTCGACCGGGCGTGCGCGCGCATGCGTCCGGAAACATCGATCCTTCCCGATCCCCGGACCGAATCCGCTCCCGACCGTGCCCCACGACCGGCCAAGCACTGGAGTCAGCGATGCTGACGCTGGCTTGCATCTTGCAGCCATTTTGCACCAAACAATGCCCGAGCCCAGCAAGCGAAGTGCCATGGCCTCGCTGCGCGGCAGCACATACACTCGCCCTCATGGCTACCAAGCCCAACCGACGCAGCCGGCTGCGAGACCTGCTGCGACGGCTGGGCCCGGGCCTCATCACCGGCGCCGCAGACGACGACCCGAGCGGAATTGCCACGTACTCGCAGGCCGGGGCGCGCTTCGGATATTCGCTTCTGTGGACTGTGGTTTTCACGCTGCCGCTGATGGCGGCGATCCAGATCATCAGCGCGCGCATCGGCTATGTCACGCGGCATGGGCTGGCGGCCAACATCAAGGCGGCGTACCCGCGCTGGGTGCTGCTCGCGATCGTCGGCATGCTCGTCGTCGCAAATACGCTCAACATCGCGGCCGACCTGGCCGCGATGGCCGAGGCGCTGCGGCTGCTCTTCGGCGGATCGGCGCACGTCTACGCGATCACCTTCGGGCTGCTCACCGTGCTGCTGCAGGTGTTCCTGCCGTATCGCAGCTACGTGCGCTGGCTGAAATGGCTGACGCTGGCACTGCTGGCCTATGTCGTGCTCGTCTTCACTCTGGACCTCGACTTGGCTGAGGTGCTGCGCGGTGCGCTCGCGCTCGAGCTACCGCCCGGGGCCAACGCGCACGATGCGATCCTCATGATCGTCGCGCGTGTTCGGGACGACGATCAGTCCCTATCTGTTTTTCTGGCAGGCCGGTCTGGAAAAGGAGGAAGCGGGCAGCGGCAAGTCGCACACGGCGGCGCGCGTCCGGCAGCACCTGCGCGGCATCAAGATCGACACGATCATCGGCATGACGTTTTCCAACCTGGTCGCGTTTTTCATCATTCTCGAGCACCGCGGCGACGCTGCATCGCGCCGGCGTCACGAATATCCAGACGTCGGCTCAGGCCGCCGAGGCGCTGCGCCCGCTGGCTGGGGACTTGACCTTCATGCTGTTCGGCCTCGGCATCATCGGCACCGGCATGCTGGCGGTGCCGGTGCTCGCCGGCTCCGCCGCGTACGCGGTGGCGGAAGCGGCCGGCTGGCCCGGCAGCCTGAGCCTGGTGCTGACCCGGAGCCGCGAGGGCGGGCGCGGGTTCTACGGCGTGATCGCGGCGGCCACCTTCGGCGGCGTGATGCTGTGCTTCACACCGTTCGACCCGGTGCAGGAACTGTTCTGGGCCGCGGTGCTGAACGGCGTCATCGCCGTGCCGATCATGGCCGTGATGATGCTGCTCGCCACCAACTCGCGCGTGATGCGCGGCCATGCGATCGGGCCGAGGCTGCGCGTGCTCGGTTGGGCGGCGACTGCGGCGATGGCGATCACGGTGATCGCGCTGTTCGCGACGCTGTGACTTGAGCTGAATCCGCGGCCGCCAGCGCTACCGCCTGCATCGCGATGAAGTCGAGCAGGCCCGGCAGTTCCGATAGCGTCGGCAAGACGCGCAGCGCAAGCTGCGGATGGGCAGCCTGGCAGGCCTCGACCAACCGCGGCAGTTCGTTGGCGACGTGACCCGCCGGAGCCCAGAACACCGGCAGGATGTCGACATCGGCGCAATTCGGCGCGAGCCCCGCGACCGCTTCAGCGAGATCGGGTGGCTGGAATTCGAGGAAGGCGGTCGCGACCCGCAATGCCGGCGCGCGCTCGGCGACGCGCCGTGCGAGCTCGCGCAGTGCGTGGCTCCATTGCGGATCGCGCGCACCGTGCGCAAACAGCACCAGGCCGCGTGCCATCGTGACTAGATCGCGACCGCGCGGTCCACCGGCACGCCAGCGTCGACATTCCAGGCCTGCGCGACCTGCACGACATCACCGACAACGAGGATCGCTGGCGCGGCATAGCCGAGGCGCGCGATGTCTGCCGCGAGCGCGGCAAGCGTGGTCAGGTGAAATCGCTGCTGCGGTGTGCAGGCCGACTGGATCACCGCGGCAGGCGTCGAGCCGGCGAGACCGGCCGACTGCAGCGCGCCGGTGATTTCGGCGCAGTGCGCCAGCCCCATGTAGATCACGAGCGTCAGGCCGCTGCGCGCCAGCGCGTCCCAGTCGGGTCCGGCGCCATCCGGCTGTGTATGACCGGTGACGAATGCCACGCCCGGTGCATGACGCCGGTCAGTCACCGGAATGCCGGCTGCGGTGGGCGCCGCGATCCCGGCCGTGATGCCCGGAATGACCTCGATCTCGAGACCGGCGCGATGTAGCGCGTCCATCTCTTCGCCGCCACGTCCGAACACGAACGGATCACCGCCCTTGAGCCGGATAACGCGACGACCAGAGCGCGCCTCGTGGACCAGCAGTCGCTCGATGAACGCCTGCGACGTCGAGGCGCGGCCGCCGCGCTTGCCGACGTGCACGATGCGCGCATCGGCGCGTGCCAGTTCGAGCACGCGGTCGTCGACCAGGTCGTCGACAAGAATCACATCGGCCGCTGCGATCGCGCGAGCGGCGCGCACGGTCAGAAGATCCGGATCTCCCGGGCCCGGCGCCGACCAGGATCACAGGAGCGGCCGCACGCGCGCTGGTTGGCGGCGCCCCGGACGAAGAAGACTGAGGGACACTGCGAATCATTGCGCGGTACCTCGCAGCATCACTGCGCCGACGGTGTGGTTCGTCGCAGTGTCGACCAGCACGGCGGCGCCGGATGTCCGCACCCGGTCGTACGCGTCGATCGGCAACGGCTGCTGCGTCTCGATCACGACGCGGGCGATGTCGTTGACGCCGAGCGCGTCCGGCACCGCGTCCGACCACGCGCCCGACGCCAGGTCGAGCACCGACTCGACACGGCGCACGCGCGCCAGCAGGAAGCGCGTGCCATGCCGCAGCCAGAGCCGACGTTGCGGGGCCAGCGGCTCGCTGTCGAGCCAGGCGAGGTCCGCTCGCATCAGTCGAGTGAGCTGCGGCAGGCGTCCGCCCGCTTCGGCCAGCCAGTCGCCGCGCGACAGATCGACCTCGCGGTCGAGCCGCAATGCGACCGACTGTCCTGCAGATGCGGTTGCGAGGGCTCCGTCGAAGGTCTCGATCGCGGCAATGCGCGCGGCGGTTCCGGCAGGCAGCACCTGCACGGCCTGGCCGACATGGAGTGTGCCGCTGCCGATCCGTCCGAGGTAGCGGCGCGCGCCCGCATCGCTTTCGGCGACCGTGTCGGCCTTGTCGACGTACTGCACCGCGAAGCGCAACGGGGCGGTAACGAGCTCGTCGTCGTGCGCATCGATGCCTTCGAGCAGCTCGAGCAGCGTCGGGCCGTGATACCAGCTCAGCGTCGCCGATCTATGGACGACGTTGTCGCCGTGCAGCGCCGACAGCGGGATCGCATCGAAGCCGCCCATGCCGAGCGAAGTCGCCAGGCGCCTGTAGGCGGACACGATCGCTTCGAAGCGCCGCCGCGGCTCATCGACGCGGTCCATCTTGTTGACCGCCAGCACGATGTGGCGCAGGCCGAGCAGGTGCACCAGCGCCGAGTGCCGGCGCGTCTGTGGCAGCAGGGTGACTGTGCCGTCGGCGTCTTCGGCAAGCCGCGTCGCGTCGATCAGGATCACGGCGGCGTCGGCGGTGCTGGCGCCGGTCACCATGTTGCGCGTGTACTGCTCGTGGCCCGGCGTGTCGGCGATGATGAACTTGCGCCGCGCCGTTGCGAAGTAGCGATAGGCGACGTCGATCGTGATGCCCTGCTCGCGTTCGGCTTCGAGCCCGTCGGTCAGCAGGGACAGGTCGACCGCCGCGTCGGCCGCGGCCGTCGTGACCGCGCGTCGCGCACCGGCACGAGCGAGCGCTGCCAACTGGTCGCTGAGCACGCTGCGCGTGTCGTAGAGCAGGCGCCCGATCAGCGTGCTCTTGCCGTCGTCGACGCTGCCCGCGGTGATGAAGCGCAGCACGCCGCGGTCTTCCAGCGTCGCGTGCGGTATCGGCGCGTTCATCAGAAGTACCCTTCCTTCTTGCGCCGTTCCATCGAGGCTTCGCTGGTCTGGTCGTCCATGCGCGTCGCCCCGCGCTCGGTGATCTCTGCCCGCGCGGTTTCCGCGATGATCTGCTGCACGGTGACGGCGTCGCTCGCCACCGGGCACGTGCAGCTGATGTCGCCGACCGTGCGAAAGCGGACCTGGACCTGCTCGATGACCTCGCCTTCGGCCGCGGGCGTGACCGGCGTCACCGGCACCAGCAGCCCGCGCCGGCGCACGACGTCACGCCGGTGCGCGTAATACAGCGAAGGCAGCGGCAGCCGTTCCCGTTCGATGTACTGCCAGACGTCGAGCTCGGTCCAGTTGGAAATCGGGAACACACGCATGTGTTCGCCGGGATTCACGCGGGCGTTGAACAGATCCCACAGTTCCGGCCGCTGGTTCTTCGGGTCCCACTGGCCGAAGCTGTCGCGGAAACTGAACACGCGCTCTTTCGCGCGCGCCTTTTCCTCGTCACGGCGGGCGCCGCCGATCAGTGCATCGAAGCCGAATTCCTCGATCGCCTCCAGCAAGGTCACCGACTGAGCGGCATTGCGCGAGTCCAGCGGCCCGCGCAGCCTGACGCTGCCGCGTGCGATCGAGTCCTCCACCGAGCGCACGATCAGCTTTTCGCCGAGCGAGCGCGCGCGTTCATCGCGGAACGCCAGAACCTCGGGGAAATTGTGGCCGGTGTCGATATGCAGCAGCGGGAAAGGCAGGCGGCCCGGACGGAACGCCTTTTCCGCGAGCCGCAGCACGACGCAGCTGTCTTTTCCGCCGGAAAAGAGCAGGGCGGGCGTGCTGCACTGGGCCGCGACCTCGCGCAGGATGCAGATCGACTCCGATTCGAGCCAGCTCAGGTGGTCGAGCCGTGCCGGGACGGTCTGCGGCAGGGAGGCAAGGACGGCGGACATCAGACGGACTCCGGGGCAGCGATCTTTGTGTGGCGCGGTCCGGCGTGCAGGCCGCACTCCTTGGTGTGGCCCTGTTCCCACCACCAGCGGCCGGCGCGGGGGTCTTCGTCGGCGCGTATCGCCCGCGTGCACGGTTCGCAGCCGATCGACGGGTAGCCCTTCGCGTACAGCGCGTTGAACGGCAATTCGTGGCGGTCGGTGTAGTGCCACACATCGTCGTCACTCCACAGCGCCAACGGGTTGTACTTGGCGATGCCGCGCGCTTCGTCGCGTTCTTCCGCAGCAAGCCGCGCACGTTCCGGCCCGTGAGCGCGGCGCTGACCGGTCAGCCAGGCATCACGGCCTGCCAGCGCGCGCTCGAGAGGTTCCACTTTGCGCAGGTGACAGCAGTCTCTGCGGACATCGAGGCTGTCGTAGAAGCCGAACTCGCCATGCGCGTCCACATGGCGCGCGACCGCCGCGGCGTCGGGTCGGTGAATCCGCAGGACCGCGCCGAACCGCTGCTCGAGCGCCGCAACAAGCGCGAGCGTCTGCTGATGCAGGCGCCCGGTGTCGATCACGAAGATTTCGATCGGCGCACTGAGCGACGCGATCGCGTGGGTCAGCACGACGTCTTCGGCACTCAGGCTCGACGCCAGCGCTGCATGGGCGTGCCGACCTGCGATAGCGGCCAGCAGTTCGTGTAGCGCTTCGAACGCGCCCGGCGAAACCAACGGGCTCGACCTTGGGACGGGGGCGCTGCCAGAGGATCGGTGCCGCGTTCATCCGGCTGCTCCCAGCCGCGGTTCACGCCGATATGCCGGCAGCAGCGCGTCGTAGGCGCCCTGATACGGGTCGGAATAGCGGTTGAGCGCAGTCCGGGCGTCTTGCTCCGCCTGGTCCGCGCGCAATGCGAAGGAGGTGAACCCGACCCGCCGCAGCATGTGCAGCTGGTCCACCAGCACGTCGCCGATCGCGCGCAGATCGCCGCGGTATCCGCTCCGGCGCAGCAATGCGGCGATCGAGTAGCCACGTCCGTCCCCGAACGAAGGAAAGCGCACCGCGATCAGCGGCAGCGTCGCCAGATGCGGTTCGAGCGTCGCGGGGTTGTCGGTCGGTCCGAGCCACACGCCGTGCGTCCGTGGGCTGCGGCTGCGCGAGGTAGTCGGCAAGCGGCAGCAGCGCAGGCCGGTCGGGGCGCGCCTCTTCGGCACTGTCGAGCACCGTCCAGCAGTCGTCGATGAAGGTTCCGTCGCGTATCAGGATGCGCGCCGCCCGCGCGGGCTCACTGCTAGTCGAGGCAGCCATCAGGTCGCCTCGTGCAGCAGTCGGCGCTCGGCCGGCGGCGTTGCCTGCGCGACGATGGCCGGATCGCGCTGCGCCGGGACGACATGGCGATAGACGTTGTCCTTGAACGGCCCGACGCCGACGCGCGTGACCGTGTCGATGAAGCGCTCGCCTTCGTCGCGCAGTTCGACGTAGCAGTCGATCAGTCGCGCGACGACCTCGGTGACCTGACCGGCTGCGAACGATGGGCCGATGATGCGTCCGACAGCGTTGCGGCCGCCGGCCGCGTCCGAGCCGTCGGCGCCACCGATCGAGACCTGGTACCACTCCTCGCCATCCTTGTCGACGCCGAGAATTCCGATGTGGCCGACATGATGATGGCCGCAAGAATTGATGCAGCCCGAGATGTTCAGGTTCAGCTCGCCGAGGTCATGCAGGAAATCGAGATCGTCGAAGTGGCGTTGGATGTCCTGCGCGATCGGTATCGACTTCGCATTGGCGAGCGAGCAGAAGTCACCGCCGGGACAGGCGATGACGTCGGTCAGCAGGCCGATGTTCGGCGTGGCGAGTCCCGCGGCGCGGGCCTCGATCCAAAGGGCGTGCAGCTGATCGACGCGCACGTCGGGCAGCAGTAGGTTTTGCTGATGCGATACGCGGACTTCGCCGAAGCCGTAGCGCTCGGCCCAGTCGGCGACGGTGTCGAGCTGCTGGTCGGTGATGTCGCCCGGCGCGAAGCCCGTGGCCTTCAGCGACAACACGACGGCCCGGTAGCCGCGCACGCGATGCGGCCTGACATTGCGCTCAACCCAGCGCAGGAAGGCCCGGTCCTGCGACGGCAGCGCCGATTCGCCAAGCGCTTCATACGGTGGCGGCGTGAAGTGCGCGAGCACGCGTTCGAGTTCCTGTTCCGTCAACGTCGTGGCCCCGCCGACGGCTTCGGCGAAGTCGGCTTCGACCTGGCGCGCGAACTCGTCAACGCCCAGCGCACGCACCAGGATCTTGATGCGCGCCTTGAAGATGTTGTCGCGGCGGCCGTGCAAGTTGTAGACGCGCAGGATCGACTCGACGTAGGTCAGCATGTCCTGCCACGGCAGGAACTCGCGGATCACGCTGCCGATCATCGGTGTGCGGCCCATGCCACCGCCGACCAGCACTCTGAAGCCGGTTTCGCCGGCGGCCGAACGCACCAGATGCAAACCGATGTCGTGGAAGGCAACCGCCGCGCGGTCCTCGCGCGCGCCGCTAATGGCGATCTTGAACTTGCGCGGCAGCCAGCTGAACTCGGGGTGGATGCTGACCCACTGCCGCAGGATCTCGCAGAATGCGCGTGGGTCGACGGTCTCGTCGGGTGCGATGCCGGCGTACTCGTCCGAAGTGATGTTGCGCAAGCTGTTGCCGCTGGTCTGGATCGCATGCATCTCGACCTCGGCGAGCCGGGCCAGGATGTCGGGCGTCTCTTCCAGCCGGATCCAGTTAAATTGGATGTTCTGGCGTGTCGTCAGGTGGCCATAGCCGCGATCGTGCTCGCGTGCGATTGCGGCGAGCGTGCGCAGCTGCCGCGACGACAGCAGCCCGTAGGGAATCGCAATGCGCAGCATCGGCGCGTGCCGCTGCAGATAAAGGCCATTGCGCAGACGCAGCGGCCGAAACTCGTCCTCGGAGAGCTGGCCGCCGAGGAAGCGCCTCACCTGGTCGCGATATTCGGCGACGCGTTCGAGGACCAGCGCGCGATCGATAGAGTCGTAGCGATACATAGAAGGGCGAATGTAGAAGCGCGCGGCCCGTCGGCTTCTAACGATTGCTGCTGTCGATATATCGCAAGGCGGTGGTCATACCGATGACCGAACGTATGCGCACTGAAATGGTGCCGGCCGCAACTCGTCGACATATACGCACCGCTGCATAGCTTCTAAGCACAAGTTCGTTGGCTTGCTGCGGTCACCGCCGACACTTGCGAGCCGTGAACCTGAAGATGGAACTCCGATGAACATTTCCAGCCACGCGCTGCGTCTGCTGGCACGCATCGCAGGCGCCGGGCTGGCGCTCGGCCTTGCGCTGACTCCGCTATACGGCCAGGCGCAGTCGCGCGTGACGCTGCTGAATGTGTCCTACGACCCGACGCGTGAGCTCTATCAGGACATCAACAAGGCGTTCGCCGCCGACTGGCTGGCGCGCAACGGCCAGGCGGTCACGATCCGCCAGTCGCATGGCGGCTCGGGCAAGCAGGCGCGCTCGGTCATCGATGGTCTCGATGCCGACGTCGTCACGCTTGCGCTGGCCTACGACATCGACGAAATCGCGGCGCGGGCGCGGCTGCTCCCGGCCGACTGGCAGAAGCGCCTTCCGGCCAACAGCGCTCCTTACACGTCGACGATCGTGTTCCTGGTACGCAAGGGCAATCCAAAAGGCATCCGTGACTGGGGCGACCTCGCCCGCAGCGGCGTGGCCGTGATCACACCGAACCCGAAGACGTCGGGCGGCGCGCGCTGGAACTATCTGGCCGCGTGGGGCTACGCGACGCGGCAGCCGGGGGGCAGCGACGCGAAGGCGCGCGAATTCGTCGCCGCGATCTATCGCAACGTGCCGGTGCTGGATTCCGGCGCGCGCGGCTCGACGACGACCTTCGTCGAGCGCGGCATCGGCGACGTCCTGGTCGCCTGGGAAAACGAGGCGCTGCTCGCGATCCGCGAACTGGGGCCGGACCGCTTCGAGATCGTCTATCCCTCGCAGAGCATCCTGGCGGAGCCGCCGGTCGCACTGGTCGATCGCAACGTCGATCGGAAGGGCACCCGTACCGTCGCGCAGGCGTACCTCGAGTTTCTGTACACGCCGGCGTCGCAGGAGCTGATCGCGCGACATTACTTCCGCGCGACCGATCCGACGGTCGCGGCGCGTCATTCGAAACTGTTCCCGCCGCTGCGGCTCTTCACGATCGATGAAGTCTTCGGCGGCTGGGCCCGCGCGCAGAGCCGCCACTTCAGCGACGGCGGCGTGTTCGACGAGATTGCGCGCGCCAATGCGCGAGGCTGAATGAGCGCGGTGCTGGAATCGGTGCGGCCGCGCCGCAGCGTGCTGCCGGGCTTCGGCCCAGCGATGGGCTACACGCTGTTTTACCTGAGCCTGATCGTGCTGCTGCCGCTGGCCGCGCTTGCATTCCGTTCCGCCGCGCTCAGCTGGGACGGATTCTGGGCCACGGTGACCGAGCCGCGCGTGCTCGCGTCGTACCGGCTGTCGTTCGGAGCCTCGCTGCTCGCCGCGGCGATCAACCTGGTTGCCGGCCTGATCGTCGCGTGGGTACTGGTGCGCTACGACTTTCCGGGTCGGCGCTTCGTCGATGCGCTGGTCGATCTTCCGTTCGCGTTGCCGACCGCGGTCGCCGGCATCGCACTGACCGCGTTGTACGCGCCCAATGGCTGGATCGGCCGGCCGCTCGGGCAACTCGGCATCAAGGTGGCATTCACGCCGCTCGGCGTGCTCGTGGCGCTGATTTTCATCGGCCTGCCGTTCGTCGTGCGCACGGTCCAGCCGGTGCTCGAGGATCTCGATCGCGAGATCGAGGAAGCGGCGGCATCGCTCGGCGCGTCGCGCGGCCAGGCGTTGGTGAAGGTCGTGCTGCCGGTGCTCGCACCAGCGCTGCTGACCGGTTTCGTGCTCGCGCTGTCGCGCGCGATCGGCGAGTTCGGCTCGGTGATCTTCATCGCCGGCAATATGCCGTTCGTTTCCGAGATCGCGCCGCTGCTGATCATCACCAAGCTCGAGCAGTACGACTACGGCGGCGCGGCGGCGATCGCGACCGTCATGCTGGCGGCGTCCTTCGCTCTGATCCTCGCGGTCAACCTGCTGCAGAAGTGGCAGCAGCGGAGGGTGTGATGGCGACGCCGCTCTTCGCGCCGACGCGGGCGACGACCGAAC
The DNA here is from genome assembly GCA_963707445.1 of uncultured beta proteobacterium. Taxonomy (GTDB): domain Bacteria; phylum Pseudomonadota; class Gammaproteobacteria; order Burkholderiales; family Burkholderiaceae_F; genus JALORV01. Next base: position 40,762 of record CAVPPW010000041.1, read on the forward strand.
CGGTCTGGGTGCGGCTGCTGCTGACGACCGTGGCGCTCGGGTTCGTCGGGCTCTTCGTCGTGCTGCCGCTCGTCACGGTATTCGCCGAGGCGCTGCACCGAGGCGCGGACGCCTGGCTTGCCGCGGTCAGCGAACCCGATGCGCTCGCGGCAATCCGGCTCACCCTGCTTGCGGCCGCAGTCGCGGTGCCGCTGAACATCGTGTTCGGCGTCGCGGCCGCCTGGGCGATCGCGAAGTTCGAGTTTCGCGGCAAGCACGTGCTCGTCACGACCATCGACCTGCCGTTTTCGGTCTCGCCGGTCGTGGCGGGCCTGGCTTTCGTCCTGGTGTTCGGCGCGCAGGGCTGGCTGGGGCCATGGCTGCTGGCACACGACCTCAAGGTGATCTTCGCGGTGCCCGGCATCGTGATCGCGACGATCTTCGTCACCGTTCCGTTCGTGGCGCGCGAGCTGATCCCGCTGATGCAGTCGCAGGGCACGGAAGAGGAAGAGGCCGCATTGACGCTGGGCGCCTCGGGCTGGCGCACCTTCCTCGCGCGTGACGCTGCCGAACATCAAGTGGGGTCTGCTGTACGGCGTCATCCTTTGCAATGCACGGGCGATGGGCGAGTTCGGCGCCGTCAGCGTCGTGTCGGGCCATATCCGTGGCGAAACGACGACGGTGCCGCTGCATGTCGAGCTTCTGTACAACGAATATCAGGTCGTCGCGGCATTCGCCGTCGCTTCGATCCTCGCGCTGCTGGCGCTTGTCACGCTCGCACTCAAGTCGCTGATCGAGTGGCGCGCCGAGCGCGCCCACGAGGCAGCGGTCAGGACCGCGAACGCGGTCGACAACACGCGCGACGCGCTTACACCACTCAACGCAACGGCTGCCGCATGAGCATCGAAATCAGGAACCTCTCCAAGCGCTTCGGGCGCTTTGCCGCCCTCGACAACGTTTCGCTCGACATCGGGCACGGCGAACTCGTCGCTCTCCTCGGACCTTCGGGCTGCGGCAAGACCACGCTGCTGCGGATCATCGCCGGCCTCGAAGTGCCCGATTCCGGTAGCGTCGTCGTCAACGGCGCGGATGCGACCCGGCTCGCGGTGCAACGCCGCCAGGTCGGTTTCGTGTTCCAGCACTACGCGCTTTTCCGGCACATGACGGTGTTCGACAACGTCGCGTTCGGGCTGCGCGTCAAGCCGCGTCGCGAGCGCGCGGCCGAGCCCGAGATCCGTGCGCGCGTGCGTCGGCTTCTGCAACTGGTGCAACTCGACTGGCTGGCGGATCGGTATCCCAATCAGCTCTCGGGCGGTCAGCGGCAACGCATCGCACTGGCGCGGGCGCTGGCGGTCGAGCCCCGCGTGCTGCTGCTCGACGAGCCCTTCGGCGCATTGGACGCGAAGGTGCGCAAGGAACTGCGGCGCTGGTTGCGGCGACTCCACGACGATCTGCAGGTCACCAGCGTGTTCGTCACGCACGACCAGGAGGAGGCGCTGGAGGTTGCCGACCGCGTCGTGGTGATGAATCACGGCCGGATCGAGCAAGTCGGCGCGCCGGACGAGGTGTACGCCCATCCGGCCAATGCCTTCGTCTACGGCTTCCTCGGCACCGTGAATCGCTTTCACGGGCGCCACGTCGATGGAACATTCAGCGGTGCCGGTCTACAGGTTCCGGTTCCGGGGTCGGTGCAGGACGGCAGTGCCGTGGCGTTCGCGCGCCCGCACGACCTCGACGTCGCGCGCTGGGCGCCGGGCGCAGACGGGATCGTCGTCAACCTGGTGCGGCAGTATTCGCGCGGCGCCAGCGTGCTGCTCGAGCTCGAACGCGATGGCGAGGAGGGCGCCGATCCGCTGGAAGTCGAAATGCCGCGGGCGCAGTTCGAGCAACTCGAACCGCAGGCGGGCGAACGGCTCGTCGTGCGACCGCGCAGCCTGCGCGTCTTTCCGGCTGCGCTCCCCTCGTAGCCCGACGATCTTCCCGATCGCGCCGCTTATCGCGCCCGTCGCGCCTTAACTTGGGCCATCTGCAGCAGCGCTGTCTGCAGCGTTTATAAGACGTTATATTTCAAAGACTTGACGGATATATTTGAAGTTATTTCTTATCAAATTATAAATAAACTTCACGTCGCCGGCGCGCGGTCCGGCGTTTCATTCCGCAGCCTCGGCCACCCCGTCGGCGATGAATCCGTCGATCTCGACATCGCTGTAACCGTATTCGCGCAGCAGGGTGCGCGTGTGTTCGCCGAGCCGCGGCGCCGGTTGCGTGATCGCGGTCGGCGTCGCAGAAAAATGCACCGGGCAGCCGACGGCCTTTGTCGCGCCCGCCTGCGGGTGGACGAGATCGACCACCATGCCGCGCGCCAGCGTCTGCGGATGCGACAGCGCCTCGCCGATGCTGTGCGACCGCTCCGACCGGCACGCCGGCCGCGTCGAAGGCCTCGATCCACTCGGCCTTGCTGCGAGTACCGAGCACGGCGTTCATCTTCTCGACCAGGGCGTCGAGGTTCGCCATCCGATCGGAGTTCGTCGCGAAACGCGGGTCGTCGCGCCACTCTGGATGGCCCAGCACTTCGGCGATGCGCTCCCAGTTCGACTGGTTGGCGCCGCCGATGTTGAGCCAGCCGTCCTTCGCGTGGAACGCCTGATAGGGCGCACTCAGGACGTGGGCCGATCCTGTCGGGCTGGGCGATTTGCCGGTCGGGAAATAGACCGCCGCGTGCCAATAGGTCTGCTGGACGGCGGCCTCCATCAGCGATGTGTCGACCACCTGGCCGCGGCCTGTCTTCAGTTTGTGGATGTAAGCCGCAAGGATGCCGACGACCGCGAGGTTGCCGGCGCTGATGTCGGAGACCGGATTGCCGTTCTTCGCCGGCGCACCGCCAGGTTCGCCGGTGATGGACATCAACCCAGCGAAACCCTGCGCGATCAGATCGAAACCTCCCTTGTCGGCCCACGGTCCGTCGCGGCCGAATCCGGTCACCGCGCAGTAAATAAGGCCGGGATTCACGCTCGACAGCATGTCGTAGCCGAGCCCCATTTTCTCCATCGTGCCTGTGCGGTAGTTCTCCAGCAGCACATCGGCGTCGCGCACCATTTTCAGCAGGATCTCCCTGCCCTGCGGGTGCTTCAGGTTCAGCGCGATGCCCCGCTTGTTACGGTTCATCATTAGGAAGGGCGCCGAGACGCCGTTGACGCGCGGCTCGCGATAGCCGCGCGCGTCGTCGCCGCCCGGCAGCTTCTCGACCTTGATCACGTCGGCGCCCATGTCGGCGAGCAGCATGCCGGCGGTCGGGCCGGCCATGATCTGCGCGAGTTCGAGTACGCGCATTCCCGCGAGCGGGCCGCTGTGTGCCGGTCGCGCCGGAGCCTGCTGCCGGTCCGACATCGTCAGCGTCCGACGAAGTCAGGCTTCTTCTTGGCCAGGAACGCCGAGTAGCCGATGCGGAAGTCCTCGGTGTCGAAGCAGTCGAAGCATTCGTCGAGTTCCTGCGGCGTCAGCGGCGAGCCCTGCGCGAGCCGCCGTGCGAACTTCTTGTGCCAGCGCGCGACTAGCGGGGCGCCCTCGGCGATCCGCTGCGCGGTCGCGCGCGCTTCAGCGGCGACCTGGTCGTCGGGAACGACGCGAGTGACCAGACCCTTTTCCCGGGCCTCCGCGGCGTCGAAGACGCGGCCCTCGAGCAGGATTTCGAGGGCCACGCTGGCGCCGACCAGGCGCACCAGCGGCGCCATCTCGGCGTAGGCCATCACCAGGCCGAGGTTCTTGATCGGTGCGCCGAAACGGCTCGACGTCCCGCAGATGCGGATGTCGGCCAGTGCGGCGATCTCGAGCCCGCCGCCGACGCAGATGCCGTGGATCTGCGCGACGATCGGTGCCGGGCAGTTCGCGAGCTTCTCCGCGGTCGCGTGCATCGTCGCGCCGTACTCGATCGCCTGCGCCTTGTTCGAGCGCTGCGTTTCGAATTCGCTGATGTCGTTGCCCGGCGAGAACGCCTTCTCGCCGGCGCCGCGCAGCACGATGCAGCGCACGCTGCTGTCGGCGCCGAGGCGTTCGACGGTTTCGCCGAGCTCGCCCCACATCGCGCGCGTCAGCGCGTTCAGCTTGTCGGGGCGATTCAGCACGACGGTCGCGATCGGACCGTCACGTTCTAAGAGAATCTGCTCTGACATGTTCAGCGGTAGAAATACTGGACCAGACCCATTCCGGTCACCGGCACATAGGTGACGAGCAACAATACGGCAAGCAAGACCGCAATGAAGTAGACGTTGACGCGTGTGACCGCCCAGACGGATTCCTTCGCGATCGAGCAGGCGACCATCAGCACGCTCGCAACCGGCGGCGTCTGCTGGCCGATGCCGAGGTTGATCGTGACGATCAGGCCGAAGTGCACCGGATCGATGCCGACCGCCTTCACCAGCGGCATCACCACCGGCACGACGAGGATGATCGCCGCGGCCGAATGCAGGAACATGCCGAGCAGCAGGAACAGCAGGTTGAGCAGCACCAGCACGACCATCGGATCCTTGGTGAACTCCGACGTTGCGCGCGCCAGCGCCTGCGGCGCCTGCACTTCGGTCAGGTAGGTGCCGAGCAGCGAACTGGTGGCCACCAGCAGCATGACGACCGCGGTCTGGATGCCGCCTTCGAGTACCGCCTTGCGGAGCTCCTTGAGGTTCGAGCTCACGGTAGATGACGAGTCCGACGAAGAGCGCCGCGACGACCGCCAGCGCAGCACCTTCGGTGGCTGTGACCACGCCGCCGAAGATGCCGCCGAGGATGATGATCGGCAGCAGGAACGCCCACAGCGCCTCGCGCGCGGTTTTCGCAACACGCGCCCAGGAGAACGCTTCCTCGCGCGGCAGGTTGTAGCGGCGCGCAAAGTAGTACGCCATCCCCATCAGCCCGAAGCCGCCGATGATGCCGGGCACGATGCCGGCGACGAAGAGCTGGACGACCGAGGTCTCGGCCATCACCGCGTACAGGATCATCGGGATCGACGGCGGGATGATCACCGCGAGCGTCGCCGCCGACGACATCACGGCCGCGGCCAGCGGCGCCGGGTAGCCCTTCGCCTTCATGCCGGGGATCAGGATCGAGCCCAGCGCCGCGACGTCGGCGACCGCCGAGCCCGGAGATCTCGGCGAAGAACATCGACGCGCCGATCGACACGTGCGCGAGGCCGCCGCGGATCCAGCCGAACAGCGCCGAGGCGAAGGCGATCAGCCGCTGCGAGATGCCCGACGCGTTCATGATCGCGCCGGCCAGGATGAACAGCGGAATCGCGAGCAGCGGGAAGTTCGTCGCGCCGTTGTAGGCGACGAGCGGCAGGTTCGGCAGCGACGCGAGTCCGTGGCTCGCGACCATCGCGACCAGCGCGACGATGCCGAGCGAGACGGCGATCGGCACGTTGATCAGCACCAGCGCGAGCACCGCGGCGAAGAGCAGCAGCATGATGGCCATCTGCGCTCCCGCTCAGTGCAGGCCGTCGGCAAGCGCCGGACCGGAGGATGCCGGTCGCTGCGGCGGCTCGCGCGCGATCAGAAGATCGATCAGGTGCGTCACCTCGGCGACGACGATCAGCGCCGAGCTGATCGGGATCACCGACTGCACGACGCTCATCGGGATCCAGGGCAGGCTCACCAGCGCGTCGCCGTGCAGGACCGGCAGGATCTAGGCGCCGACCCAGCCGAGCAGCACGAAGAACGCGATCACGAGGAGCTGCGCAAGGATGTCGAGCGCCCGCCGCAGTCGCCACGGCATCACGTCGACGACCTCCGGGCAGCCGATGTGCGCGCGCTTGACCGAGGCCAGCGCCGAGCCGTAGAACGTGAGCCAGGCGAGCAGCACCGACGCGACCTCGTCGTACCAGGACGAGCGACTGGCCGATCGCCCGGAACACGACGCCGAGCGTGACCTCGGCGGCGAGGACGACCATCAGCGCGATGACGACCCACTCGAGCAGCCGGCCGTAGCGCGCGCGAAACGGCGCAGCGATTCTGCGAGCGGCGCTTCGCCCCCGCGTGCCGGATCGGCGCTCACCGCTTACTTGCCCAGCGCGACGGCGCGGTCGATGACTTCCTTGGCGCCCGGCACTTCCTTGCCGAACTCCTCGTAGATCGGCTTGCTCGCGTCGATGAACGCGTCCTTGTCGACGTCGTTGACCTGCATGCCGGCCTGCTTCAGCTTGCCCAGCAGCTCGTCGTCGTCCTTCGCCGCCGTCTCGTAGACGATAGGCCTGCGTTTCCTTCGCCGTGTCCTCGAGGATCTTGCGCACGTCGGGCGGCAGCGAGCTCCACGGTCTTGCCGACGGTCAGGTACGCCGGCGTGTAGACGTGGCCCGACAGCGACAGGTACTTCTGCACTTCCTGCAGCTTCGCCGAGTAGATCTGCGTGAACGGATTCTCCTGGCCGTCCATCACGCCGGTCTGCAGCGCGGTGAAGAGCTCGGAGAACTTCATCGGGCTCGGGTTCGCGCCGTAGGCCTGGAACATCTTCACGCGCCACTTGCCTTCGGGCACGCGCAGCTTGATGCCCTGCAGGTCGGCCGGCACCTTGATCGGCCGCTTGCTGTTGGTGATGTGGCGGTACGCCGTTCTCCCACACGGCGAGGACCTTGAGGCCCTTCTTTTCCGCCTCGGGCGCGAGCTTCGGCCAGAAGACGCTCCTTCTCGATCCGCGCCATGTGCTCGCGGTCCTTGACGAGGTACGGCATCTCGAACACGCCGAAGAGATCGACCTCGGAGCTCATCACCGTCGACGGCAGCGCCATGTCGAGCGTGCCGAGCTTGAGCTTCTGGATCATCTCCTTGTCGCCGCCGAGCTGGCTCGAGCCGAAGACGACGACCTTGGCCTTGCCGCCGAGCTTGGCGTTGGCGCGCTTGCGCGAATTCGTCGGCGCTCTTCTGGAACAGCGAGCCCGGCTCGCCGACGTGGCCGAGCTTGATCTCGCTGCTGCGCGCATGCCGGTGCGGTCGCGAACAGCGCGCCGGCAACGCCACGAGCGCGCTGCCGATCAGGCGGCGGCGCGGAAGCGGCGTCGTCGTCATGGTGTCTCCTTGGCGTTGGATGCAGGTCCGTTTTCGTTGCTGCGGTTCCGTCCGGACGTCCGGGCCGCTCGGACGTCGGCGCGCATGGCGCTCTATGCGGCGTGCGCGATCGTGAGTCGTCGGCGTCTGCCGCGAGGAACGCCATCGCCGCCTCGACGCCGCCCTTGCGGTGCGGCACGCCGGCGAGCGCAAGCCCCATCTCGACGCCGCCCAGCGTGCCGCACAGCATCAGGTCGTTGAAATCGCCGAGATGGCCGATGCGGAAGACCTTGCCCGCGAGCTTGCCCAGGCCCGTGCCGAGCGACATGTCGAAGCGCTCGAGCACGACCTTGCGGAACGCGTCGGCGTCGTGGCCCTCGGGCATCAGCGACCGCGGTCAGCGACGAGCTGTATTCGGCCGGATCGGCGCACAGGATCTCGAGGCCCCAGGCGCGCACCGCGCGGCGCGTCGCTTCGGCTGCCGGTCGTGGCGCGCGAACACGTTGGCGAGGCCCTTCGTCGAGCAGCATCTCGAGCGCCTCGTGCAGGCCGTAGAGCAGGTTGGTCGCCGGCGTGTACGGGAAGTAGCCGTTCGCGTTGGTCGCGATCATCTCGCTCCCAGTCCCAGTACGAGCGCGGCAGCTTCGCCGCTTGCCGCCGCGGCGAGCGCCTTGGCGCTGATCGCGTTGAACGACAGGCCCGGCGGCAGCATCAGCCCCTTCTGCGAGCCGCCGACGGTGACGTCGACGCCCCATTCGTCGTGGCGGTAGTCGATCGAGCCGAGCGAGCGAGATCGTGTCGACCATGCAGCAGCGCCGGATGGCCGGCGCGGTCGATCGCCGCGCGGATCGGCGCGATGCGCGACGTGACGCCGGTCGACGTCTCGTTGTGGACGACGCAGCACCGCCTTGATCGCGTGCTCGCCGGTCCTCGGCGAGCTTCGCCTCGATCTCGCGCGGGGTCGACGCCCTGGCGCCAGTCGCCGGGGACGAAGTCGACGACGAGGCCGAGCCGTTCGCGCCATCTCGCTGCCACAGCGTCGCGAAGTGGCCGGTCTCGAACATCAGCACGCGGTCGCCGGGCGACAGCGTGTTGACGAGCGCGGCCTCCCACGCGCCGGTGCCCGAGGCGGGGTAGATGACGACGTGCCTGTCGTCTGGAACACGTCGCTTCATGCCCGGCGAGGACCGTCTTGCCGAGCTGCGCGAACTCGGGGCCGCGATGGTCGATCGTCGGCTGGTCGATCGCGCGCAGCACGCGGTCCGGCACGTTGGTCGGGCCCGGGATCTGCAGGAAGTGGCGGCCGGACGGTGGCGTCGAGCTGGAACATGGACGTCGCGGCGATGCGCCAGTGCGAGCGGCACGACGGTCACCGCCAAGGCGCACGCACGCGCGCTGCATCGCCAGTGCGCTCGGCACCGGCGCAGCGCTAATCCGGCCCCGACGATGCCCGGGCATGAGCCGATGCCGATCCGCGGCCGCTCGTCGTTTCATCCGAACGGCCGCCAGCGACCTCGCGGCGCGCCTGCGCGGCGCGGTCGCAGGGCGACGTGCTGTTCGATCGCCGCGTCGCGCGGCCGCTACGCGACCGACGCGTCGATCTACCAGGTCGAGCCGGTCGGCGTGCTGGTGCCGCGCACGACGACGACGTGCGCGCGGCGATCGACGATCTGCCGCGAGCTCGGCGTGCCGGTGCTGCCGCGCGGCGCCGGCAGCTCGCAGTGCGGGCAGACCGTCGGCGCGGCGCTGGTCATCGACCACAGCAAGCACCTGACCGGCGTCGATCGCGTTCGACCGCGAGCGCGATGACCGTCACGGTCGAGCCCGGCATCGTGCTCGACGCGCTGAACGCATGGCTGAAGCCGCACGGCCTGTGGTTCCCGGTCGACGTCAGCACGTCGGCGCAGGCGACGCTCGGCGGCATGGCCGGCAACAACTCCTGCGGCTCGCGCTCGATCGCCTACGGCAACATGGTGCACAACGTGCTCGCGATCGACGCGATGCTCGCCGACGGCACCGAGGCGCGCTTCGGCGCCGGAGGCGAAGATGAGCGAGCGCGCCGCCGCGCGTCGCGGGCGCTGATCGACGGGCTGCGCGCGATCGGCGCGCGCGAGCGCGACGAGATCGAGCGCCGCGTGCCGAAGGTGCTGCGGCGCGTCGGCGGCTACAACATCGACGTCTTTGACCCGCAGAGCGAGCGGCCGTACACGGCCGACGGCAGCGTCAACCTCGCGCACCTGCTGGTCGGCAGCGAGGGCACGCTCGCCTGGTCGCGCGACGCTGACGCTGCAAGCTCGCGCCGCTGCCGCGCACCGCGCGCTCGGCGTCGTCAACTTCCCGACGCTGTACACGCGCGATGGAGTGCGCGCGGCACATCGTCGACGCTCGGCCCGTCCGCGGTCGAGCTCGTCGACCGGACGATGATCGACCTCGCGCGCGGCAATCCGGCGTTCCGCGCCGTCATCGACGCGCGCGCTGATCGGCGAGCCCGACGCGATCCTGCTGGTCGAGTTCATCGGGCGAGGACGCCGAGCGCGCCGCGTCGCCGCGCTCGACGATCTGGCGCAGCTGATGGGCGACCTCGGCCTGCCCGGGCAGCGTCGTGCGAGATGACCGACGCCGGCGCGCAGAAGGCGCTGTGGGAGGTGCGCAAGGCCGGGCTCAACATCATGATGAGCATGAAGGGCGACGGCAAGCCGGTGTCGTTCATCGAGGACTGCGCGGTGCCGCTCGAGCACCTCGCCGACTACGTCGACCGGCTGACCGAGGTCTTCGCGCAAGCACGGCACGCGCGGCACCTGGTACGCGCATGCGTCGGTCGGCACGCTGCACGTGCGGCCGATCCTCGACATGCGCGCGACGGCGGCGCGACGAAGATGCGCGCGATCGCCGAGGAGGCAGCGCGATGGTGCGCGAGTACAAGGGCGCGTTCTCCGGCGAGCACGGCGACGGCCTCGTGCGCACCGAGTGGGTCGCGCTGGCAGTTCGGCCCGCGCCTGACGCGCGCGTTCGAGGAGATCAAGGACGCTCTTCGATCCCGACGGGCTGCATGAATCCCGGCAAGATCGTGCGCGCCACCAAGATGGACGACGCGCACGCTGTTCCGCTATCCGCCGGGCTATCGCACGCTTGCCGCTCGATGACCGCGCTCGACTGGTCGGCGTGGAACGTGCAGTACGATCCGTGACCGACAGGTGACCGCGCCGGGAACCGGCGGCGATCCGGCGCGGGGCTTCGCCAAGGCCGTCGAGATGTGCAACAACAACGGCCACTGCCGCAAGTTCGACGCCGGCACGATGTGCCCGAGCTATCGCGCGACGCGCGACGAGCAGCACCTCACGCGCGGCCGCGCCAACACGCTGCGCCTCGCGCTGTCCGGGCAGCTTGGGCCCGCGAGTTCGCCTCCGACGCGGTGCGCGACGCGCTCGACCTGTGCGTGAGCTGCAAGGGCTGCCGGCGCGAGTGCCCGACCGGCGTCGACATGGCGAAGATGAAGATCGAATTCGCCTGCGCAGTGGCAGCGGGCGCACGGGCTGTCGCTGAAGGACAGCGCTCATCGCGCACATGCCGCGCTGGGCGCCGTGGGCGGCGCGCTTGCCGTGGCTCGCGAACCTGCGCGACACGCTGCCGGGCGCGGCGCGGCTGAGCCGAGCGCGTGGCGGGCTTGTCGGCGCAGCGCGCGCTGCCGCGCTGGCGCCGCGACACGTTCCTGTCGAGCCGGGCGGCGCGCGACGCAGCGGCAGCAACGGCCGACGTCGTCCTGTTCGTCGACACGTTCACCAACTACTTCGAGCCGGAGAATGCGCACGCGGCGCTGCGCGTGCTGCGCGCGGCGGGCTACCGGGTCGCGGTCGCGCGCGCCGACAGCGGCCGACCGCGAGCCCGCGCGGCCGCTGTGCTGCGGCCGGACCTACCTCACGGCGGGCCTCGTCGACGAGGCGCGGCGCGAAGCGCGCCGCATGGTCGAGGCGCTGGCGCCGCACGTGAGCGCGGCGCCATCGTCGTCGGACTCGAGCCGTCGTGCCTGCTCTCGCTGCGCGACGAGTTTCTCGTGATGGGCCTCGGCGACGCCGCGCAGCGTGCTGTCGACGCGAGCGCTGCTGATCGAGGAGTTCCTGTGCGCGAGAACACGGCGCAGGGCGGCTGCGTCTGCCGCTCAAGGCGCTGCCGGCAGAACGCGCGCGCTGGTGCACGGCCACTGTCACCAGAAGGCGTTCGACGCCTTGGCGCCGGTGCTGACGCTCCTGCGGCTGATTCCCGGCGCTCGCGGTCGACGCGGTCGAGTCGAGCTGCTGCGGCATGGCCGGCAGCTTCGGCTACGAGGCGGCGCACTACGACGTCTCGATGCGCATGGCCGAGCTCTCGCTGCTGCCCGCCGTGCGCGCGCCGGCGCCGACGACGCTCATCGTCGCCGACGGCACGAGCTGCCGGCACCAGATCGCCGATGGCACGCGCGCACGCGGCGCGCGAGGCGATCCACGCCGTGCGCGTGCTCGCGGCGCGCTCGCCTGAATCGCGCACAGCCTGTCCCAACCTACCAAGACGTGCGCTCCGCGACGGCGCGCGGCATCTCCGTCGGGTGTCTTGCCGCAGCCCGGACTTAGTCCATCGCCATCTGTTCGAAGGAGAGCTCGAGCGATTCCATCAACACGGTGGATGCCAATGCATCCAGTGGCGAATAGGCCAGCCGGACGGGCCGGCAGCCGGAAAAGATCCACGTAGCGACCGCACGGCGTCTCGGGCCCAGAAGTTCGATCCGGACCGTCTTACCGCGCAGGCGCTTCGTGTCACGCGCGCGGTGCCACCACGCGTAAACGGTCAACTGCCCGTCGAAGCCGCGCTGTAGCAGTAGCGTGGAACGGTAAGGGGCCAGGGCGGTGTCGACGCCCGAGCCGTAGGCCCGGGGAAATCCGGAAACTCGACACGGCAGAAACCGAGCGAACCGTCGTCGCCCGCGCCGAGCCAGACCCGAAAATCGACGCTGGGATACGGCCGGTCACTGCGAACAGCCACGGTTCACTCGATCTCGAGGCGCTCGTAGGCGAGCACGATTTCTTCGATGGCGACGTCTGAGCCCTTGGCGTTGAACGGCCCGCTGGTGTGCTTGACGATCCGCGCACGCAGCAGTTTCCAGGTCATGACCGCCGCCGTATGGTCTTCGCTCTGCAGGAGCGTGATCGTGACGGTGCGCAGCGCCGCCTGGTCACCATTGCGGATGTCGTTAAACCATTGGTAAAGATTCAGCGCACCGATGATTCCGCGGCGCAGAGTCACGTCGCCCACCTTGTTCAGGCCGGTGATCTTGATCGGCGCGTTCTCTTGGCGTTGCCGTTGCGGTACTCGATGACGTCGACTGAGCTGCTGAGGCCGCTCACCTCCTCGAAGCCCGCTCTTGCGCCATCGGTGGTGCCGTCGCCAGATCCACCAGGAAATTGAATTGCGTGTACGGCCGCTCGCGTTCGATCGCCATGTCGTGCTCCCGTCCTGCTCGCCTGGGCTGCAACGAGGTCGAGCGCCCCGTGGCGCGCGCCACGTCGGTGAAGTTCGGCGCGCGATCATAGGACGGCTTCGCGGATCGCCGCCATATCGACACCAGAATTCACGCGCAAAGCGCAACACGCCGCAGCCCAGTTGAACTCCGGATCCTCCTGTTCGCGGGATGCCGACTCCGATGCTGACCACGGCACCATGCCGCCGTTAGGGCGGCATGGTTGCAGAGGCCGACTTCGCAACCGCGTCGTCTCACGCACGAGCGGATCGCGTTGAAAACTCGGCCGCACAACTGCAACGCGAGGCAACCGGGTTGAGTGCCCGCGACGCCCGTGAACTGCGTTGGAGTAAATGAATGGCCAGGAAATCGACCACCAAGCCTTCTCGCCGCGCCGCGAGAGTTCTGCGCGGGCCACCAAGCGGAGTGCATCACGCGGCGGCAGCAGCAAGAACCCCGCGCGGCAAAGGCGCGCACTGCACGCGCCGTTGCGCCTGCAAAGGGGCCGGTGACGCTCGAGGAGGCGCGTGCCATCGCGCGGGTCAGGCAGGTTGCGCGGGCTCCGATGAAGGCGGCACTCAGGGCGAAACCTCCGGCAGCAACGCCGGCTTCGGTGGGTGAAGAGCGCAAAAAACTCGAGAAGGAAAGGCAGCAGGAACTGGCGCGTCGCGTCCGCGACTACAAGGCGACGATGTCCGTGATGAAGAAGCGTGGCGCACGCCGGCCGCGCGCGAAGACCGAGCCCATCGAGGGTGTCGCGGTCGAAGCCAGCTTCGCGCCGCTGCAGATCTTCGCCGAGGGCGATTCCTGGTTCGACTATCCGGTCCCGTTTTTCAACGGCGGCATCGTCCCTCGACTCGAGAGTTTGCTGGGCGTTCCGATACTCAACCTCGCCAAGGCAGGCGATGAAGTGCGCTACATGCTGGGCGTCGAGGAGCGCAAGCTGCTCAGCAAGCACTTCGCGGACGGCTGTCCAGCCGGCGGACCCTGGGACATTCTGCTGTTTTCCGGAGGCGGCAACGACATCGTCGCCAACCCGATGGCGCTGTGGATCAAGGACTTCGATCCTGCTGCAGGCCCGGCCCAGCAGATCAATCAGCCGCGCTTCACCGCTGCGTTGGCACTGGTTCGCGCGGGCTACGAGGACCTGATCACGCTGCGGGACCAGATTAGTCCCACGACGCGGCTTCGTGTTCCATTCCTACGACTTCGCGATTCCAGACGGGCGCGGCGTGTGTTTTTACGGGCCGTGGCTCAAGCCCACATTCGATCTGCGTGGCTTCCCGTCGCAGGGCGAGGCGTTCAAGGTGGTGTCGGTCATGCTTCAGCAGTTCGCCACGCTACTGGCAACTCTGGCCACGCACGCCGGCGTGACATTCATCAACACCCAGGGCACGCTGATCCCGCGCAAAAGCTCGTGGCACAACGAACTGCATCCGTCGCGCAAGGGCTTCGACAAGTTTGTGGAGCGCTTCCGCACGGAGTTGAAGACGCTGTTTCCCACGCGCGTCGTCTG
>CAVPPW010000042.1:0-50944 GCA_963707445.1 uncultured beta proteobacterium
TGCGGTCGACTTGCAATCGCACCGACCTGGCACAGCACCGGTTCAGAAGTTTGTGCTGTCGATCGCGCACCTTATCCAGGAGAGCATTCATCGGAAGATGATTCTAGAGTCGATCAGCGCGTTCGCGCACTTCCATCGATCTCACCCCGATTTCCGCTACGTAGTCGTCGGTGTGCACGGCGGCGGTCAGACGGCGGTGCGTGCGCACATCGCCGCTCTGGGCCTGAGTGACGTGGTCGATCTGCCTGGGCGCGTGTCCCACGACAGCAAGCTGGAACTGTTCCGCGAACTGCGACGGCTTACCTGCAGCCGTCGCGCTGCGAAGGCTTCGGTCTAGCCATTCTCGAAGCCGCTGCCTGCGGCTGTCCGGTGGTAACCAACCGCGAGACCTGCATCCGCGAGATAAATGGCGAGGCAGCGCTGTATGGTGACAGCGAGCAGGAACTGGCGGAGAAGCTTGCCGCGCTTGCCGACGACCCTGCGCTGCGCGCGCAGATGTGCCAGCGCGGACTCGCAAACGTGCAACGCTTTTCTTACGAGGCGCGTCGTGAGACGCTGCGCGCGGTGGTTCAGTCGGTCGGCGTGCTCGGGGCTACGGGACCCGCGCCGCTGGCCGGAAGGTTGCGCGCCTAAGCCCACACCTGCGTACGGAAGATTTGTCGACATTTGCTATTGCTTAGGTTCGCAGTGAGCATTTGATGCTTCAATCTATCTACCTGCAACGATGACCCCAGCCGAAAGGAGTCCTGCTCATCACAGGCGGAACCGGTTCGTTCGGTAACGCCGTGCTGCGGCGGTTTTGCGATCCGAGATCGACGAAATCCGGATCTTCAGCCGCGACGAGAAGAAGCAGGACGACATGCGCAAGCGCTACAGCCACCCAGAAGCTGAAGTTCTACATCGGCGACGTGCGCGACCCGCGCAGCGTGGCCAGCGGCGATGCGCGGCGTGGACTTCGTCTTCCACGCGGCGGCGCTGAAGCAGGTGCCCTCGTGCGAGTTCCACCCGATGGAGGCGGTGCAAGACCAACGTGCTCGGCACCGAGAACGTGCTCGAGGCGGCGATCGCCGCGCGGCGTGCAAGCGCGTCGTCTGCCTGAGCACCGACAAGGCGGTGTACCCGATCAACGCGATGGGCATCTCCAAGGCGATGATGGAGAAGGTGATGGTGGCCAAGTCGCGCAGCGCTGGAGCCGGCGCGCACCGTGATCTGCGGCACGCGCTACGGCAACGTGATGGCCTCGCGCGGCTCGGTCATTCCGCTGTTCGTCGAGCAGGTGCTCGCCGGCCAGCCGATCACCGTCACCGACCCGGCCATGACGCGCTTCATGATGACGCTGGACGACGCGGTCGACCTGGTGCTGTACGCGTTCGAGCACGGCGACAACGGCGACATCTTCGTGCAGAAGGCGCCGGCCGCGACCATCGGACGTGCTGGCGCGGGCGCTGCTGCGAGCGTGCATGGGCAAGCCCGACCACCGCGATCGCAGGTCATCGGCACGCGCCACGGCGAGAAGCTGTACGAGACGCTGCTGAGCCGCGAGGAGATGGCCGCGCGCGCGAGGACCTGGGCGACTACTTCCGCGTGCCGCCGGACGGGCGCGATCTCAACTACGGCAAGTTCGTCGAGCAGGGCGAGCCGCGCATCACGCAGCAGCGAGGACTACAACTCGCACAACACCGACGCAGCTCGACGTGCCGGCGATGAAGGCGCTGCTGCTGCAAGCTCGACTTCATCCGCGACCTGATCGCGCGCGGCGATGCCGCGCGGCCGGTGGACTGAGCATGATGCGATCGCTGATCACCGGCGCCGACGGCTTCATCGGCAGGAACCTGCGCGGTCGCGCTGCGCGAGCAGCCGGACACGGACGTGCTGCCGCGTCACGCGCGCGACCACCGACGCCGGAGCTGGCCGCGGCCGCTCGCCGCGCGCCGACTTCGTGTTCCACCTGGCCGGCGTCAACCGGCCGCAGGACCCGGCGGAGTTCGCCACCGGCAACGCGGGCTTCACCGCGCGCCTGTGCGACGCGCTGCGCGGCCGCGCGGTCGCGCAGTGCCGGTCGCGTTCGCCTCATCCACCCAGGCCGAGCTGCGACAACCCCTACGGCCGCAGCAAGCGCGCCGCGGAGGAACGCGCTGCTGGCGCTAGGCGACCGGAGACCGGCGCGCCGGTGGCCATCTTCCGCCTGCCCAACGTGTTCGGCAAGTGGTGCCGGCCCAACTACAACTCGGCCGTCGCCACCTTCTGCCACAACATCGCGCGCGGCCTGCCGATCCGCGTCAACGACCCGGCCGCGCCAGCTCCGGCTGGTCTACGTCGACGACGTGGTCGCGGCGCTTCCTGCGCTTCCTGACCGCGCCGGCCGGCGGCGACGACGTGTCCGCCGAGGCTGGACCCGTCTACGCCACGACGGTGGGCGAGCTCGCGCGGACAGATCGCAGGCCTTCGCGCGAGAGCCGCGCGACGCTGCTGACCGAGCGCGTCGGCGACCGGCCTGACGCGCGCGCTGTACGCGACCTACGTCAGCTACCTGCCGCCGGAGCCATTCGCCTACGCCGTGCCGCAGCACGGCGATCCGCGCGGCGTGTTCGTGGAGATGCTGAAGACGCCCGGACTGCGGCCAGTTCTCCTACTTCACCGCGCACCCCGGCGTCACCCGCGGCGGCCACTACCACCACAGCAAGACCGAGAAGTTCCTGGTCATCCAGGGCGAGGCGCGCTTCCGGTTCCGCCACATCGTGACCGGCGAGACTGCACGAGCTGAGTACCAGCGGCGGCGAGGCCGACGCATCGTCGAGACCGTGCCGGGCTGGACGCACGACATCACCAACGTCGGCGACGACGAGATGATCGTCATGCTGTGGGCGAACGAGGTCTTCGATCGCGCACGGCCCGACACGGTCGCCAGCAAGGTGTCGAGCCATGAAGAAGCTCAAGGTCATGACGGTCGTCGGCACGCGGCCCGGAGATCATCCGGCTGTCGCGGGTGATGGCGCAGCTCGACGCAGCACTGCGACCACGTGCTCGTCCACACCGGGCAGAACTACGACTACGAGCTGAACGAGATCTTCTTCGAGGACCTCGGCATGCGCAAGCCCGACCACTTCCTGGCAGTGCGCCGGCGCACCGCGCGCCGAGACGATCGGCAAGGTGATCATCGCGGTGGACGGCGTGCTGGCGCAGGAGCAGCCCGACGCGCTGCTGGTGCTCGGCGACACCAACAGCTGCCTGGCGGTGATCCCGGCCAAGCGCCGCAAGATCCCGATCTTCCACATGGAAGCCGGCAACCGCTGCTTCGACCAGCGCGTGCCCGAGGAGATCAACCGCCGCATCGTCGATCACACGGCCGACATCAACCTGACCTACAGCGACATCGCGCGCGAGTACCTGCTGCGCGAGGGCCTGCCGCCCGACCTGGTGATCAAGACCGGCAGCCCGATGTTCGAGGTGCTGACGCACTACCGGCCCGCAGATCGACGCGTCCGACGTGCTCGCGCGCCTGGGCCTCGAGCGCGGAGCGCTATCTTCGTCGTCAGCGCGCATCGCGAGGAGAACGTCGACTCCGACCGCGAAGCTTCGCGAAGCTGGTCGGCGTGCTGAACGCGGTCGCCGCAGGAGTACGACCTGCCGGTGATCGTGTCGACCCATCCGCGCACGCGCAAGCGGATCGAGGCCGACGGGCACGACGTTCGATCCGCACGTGCGGCTGACTCAAGCCGCTCGGGCTTTCATCGACTACGTGCAGCTGCAGACAGCACGCCGCGCGCCGTGCTCTCCGACAGCGGCACGATCAGCGAGGAGTCGTCGATCCTCAACTTCCCGGCGCTGAACCTGCGCGAGGCGCACGAGCGGCCCGAGGGCATGGAAGAGGCGGCGGTGATGATGAGTGGGGTGCGCGCGGAGCGCGTGCTGCAGGGCCTCGGCTGGCCAGCGGCAGCCCCGCGGCGAGCAGCGTGCGCTGCGCCCGGTCGCCGACTACGCATGCCGAACGTGTCCGACAAGGTCGTGCGCATCCTCCACAGCTACACCGACTACGTGCGGCGCACGGTGTATGGCGAGTCCTTGGTTTGATGAGGATTCTGATCGTCAACCTAGTGGTTCGAACCGGAACCAACCTTTAAAGGCCTGCCTTTTGCCAAGGCGCTAATGGCCGCGGGCCACGACGTCAAGTGATCACCGGGTACCCAAACTACCCGGTCGGAGAGCTCTACCCCGGTTATGAGATGCGAGGATTCAGGAGAGAGTTGATCGAGGGCGTGCCAGTCATTCGCGCACCCCTGTACCCGAGCCATGGGCGTTCGGCTGTGAAGCGTGCTCTGAACTACCTCACTTTCTCGTTGAGCGCTACCGTGGCTTCCCTGTTCATGGCTCGCCGACCCGACGTCACATATTTCTATGTCCCTGCGGTAACGGCATCCTCGCCTACGCTGGCGCTCAAGTTTCTTCGTGCGCTCGAAGATCGTGTTGGATATCCAGGACCTGTGGCCGGAGGCATTGGAAGAGACCGGCATGTTGGCGAATGGTCTTTTGCTCCGCATCATCGGCATATGGTGCTCACTTGTGTACCGATTGAGCGATGCGATCATTGTTCTATCGGAGGGCTATCGCAGGCGTTTGATCACTCGTGGGACGGAGTCACACAAGGTTCGCGTCATCGAGAATTGGGCGCCGGACGAGGATCTGGCGATCGCGGAATCCGGAGCATCGATTCGGGACCTCGCCCGTTCGGCGAGCGACGAGTTGCTACTCCTTTATGCGGAAACATGGGGCCCGCCCAGGATCTTGTTTCGCTGCTTCCGGCGATGCTCGAGGGAAGTGTTCGCAACGCGAGGGTGCGGCTGGTCCTGATGGGCGGAGGTTCCGAGAAAGAGCACGTCAAGGAAGAGATCGCTCGACTGGGGTTGGGCAACGTCAGCGTCCTCGATGCGGTTCCCAAGTCCATGGCAAAGGCGTTCATCGCTCAGGCTGACGCGGTGCTCGTCCATCTGAAGGCGTCGCCGATCCTCGACGATACTGTTCCATCGAAAGTCCAGAGCTACCTGGCTTCGGGAACCCCGATTGTTGCGGGAGTGGGGAAGGAAGCCGAGACCATAGTTCTCGCGTCTGGGGGAGGGATTACTTTTGCTCAGAGCAGCGCACAGAGTTTCGCGACGGCACTGAACAAGCTGTTCGCCATGGGCGATGAGAAGCGTCGCGAGATGGGAGCTTCGGCCCAGGAATTCTACGGGCAGAGCTTGAGCATGGGACGTGCATCTCCCAGACGATTGACGTGCTCGAGAGATACCGTTTACGGCAGTGGCGACTCGATCTTGCGGAAGACTGATGGTCTAGGTCCGTCGCACTGCAGGTCTCGATTGGGACGAAGCAAGATCTGCAAAGTCTGTTGAGGTCGACGAGGTGGCGTTTCCGGGTCACTGATGATGTATTGGGCGGGGTGTTCTGATGCGGTACGACGAGGTCGCGGTCGATGCAGGGGTAGCGTCAGACTGCTTGCGCGGGAGGGAGATAAGGGGAAGTCGTGGATTCGCTGTGGGCTAATGGACCGGTCTGAGTTTTATCGCGGGCTCGTTGGTGCGTGTTCGCCTCGGGCTTTCCGCGGCCCTCTATGCGGGGTGTCGGCCGTGGATATGGTCGCGTGTCGTCGGTGCGTTTCGCCGCGCCCGAAGTGCGTCCGTTGATCGCTTGGCACAGCGGGCCGAACTAGCGTCGCTCGCAGTGTTGCCGGATCGCGAAGGGCGAGGGATCGGGCAAGCCCTGGTTAGGCGCCTACTGAGTATCGCGGTCGAGATGGGCGCGAGGCAGGTTGCACTAACAACCGACGCTGACGAGAACTCCCGGGTAGTCCGCTTCTACCAGAGGCTCGGTTTTGTAGTGTCGAAAGAGATGCAGGTGACTCCAGAGCGGAGAATGTACGAGCTGCTGTGGGGCGAAAAATTTCCTGAGAGACCAGTAAGTTCATGAGTTCCAAACGCCCCTTCTTGCCTTTGGCCCCGCATTGCCCGAAACGGGACCTGAGGAATTGGAGCTGCCGTGGGTGAAGCCATCAGATCGGGATGGATCACAACCGGGCCAAAAGCAAAGGAATTCGAGCTGCGGTTCGGCGAGTTTCTAGGCGACGCCGAGTTGCAACGCGCTTGGCCGTAAACAGCGCAACGGCAGGTTTGCACCTCGCCTTAGAAGCGATCGGCATCGGGCCTGGCGATGAGGTCATTGCCCCTACGCTGACGTTCACGGCGACTGTCGAGGTAGTGCGGTACCTCGGCGCGGAGCCGGTAATCGTCGACGTCGACCCGCAACACTGAATATCGACGTTGAGGGCGTCCTTTCCGCGATCACGCCGCGCACAAAGGCAATCATGCCCGTGCACTACGCGGGCCTGTCTTGCGACATGGAGTCAATTCTCCATTGCCCGTCAGCATGGCTTGGGTCGTGGAAGACGCTGCCCACGCACTGCCGACGTCGTTTGGAGGTCGGATGGTGGGCACGCTGGAGTCCGACGCTACGGTATTTAGCTTCTATGCCAACAAGACTATGACGACGGGTGAGGGCGGCATGGTCGTGACGCGGAGTGCGGAGCTGGCGAAGCGCATGCGGGTGATGCGCTTGCATGGCATGAACCGTGACACGTTCGATCGGTTCGTTTCGAGGACTCCGGCTTGGTACTACGAGGTTGTCGCGCCTGGGTTCAAGTACAACCTTACCGACATCGCTGCTGCGATGGGTTTGGTACAATTGAGAAGTTGCCGCGATTTCTCGAACGGCGTCGAGCCATGGCAGTTCGGTATCTCGAGACGCTAAGTGATCTGCCGCTGAGATTGCCTGCTGACGCTCCGACGGGTGATACTCACTCTTGGCACCTGTTCGTGATTCGTTTGACCGACACGGCGCGGTGCACGCGGGACGAAGTCATCCAGAGGCTTTCCGATCGAGGTATCGGCACCAGCGTTCATTACGTGCCGTTGCATCGCCATCCGTACTGGCGCGATCGCTACGGTCTGCGCTCGGAAATGTTCCCTGCAGCGGATGCCGCGTATCTGAGTATGGTGAGTATTCCGCTTTACACTGCCATGAGTGATGCAGATCAGGTCCGGGTGATCGATGCGCTGCGAGAGGTTCTCTGCCTGATGGCAAAACGAATGTTCGATATCGCCTTTTCCGCACTGGCGCTGACAGCCCTGGCACCCCTCCTATTGGCTATCGCGCTTTGGGTGACACTCGACTCGCCTGGCCCGGCATTCTTTCGGCAGGTCCGGGTCGGGCGACGCGGGCGTGAGTTCCGCATTTTCAAATTTCGTACCATGCACGTCGACGCTGAACGAACGGGCCTGCACATCACTGTGGGAACAGATGCACGCGTCACCCGATCCGGCGCTTTCCTGCGCAAGTACAAACTCGACGAGTTGCCGCAATTTATTAACGTTCTGTACGGCGACATGAGCATCGTTGGGCCGCGACCGGAGGTGCCGCGCATCGTCGCACTTTATCCGGCGGATCTCCGCGAGTTGGTGTTAAGCGTTCGACCGGGAATTACGGATCGAGCCTCCATCGAATTTCGCAACGAAAACGTGCTGCTCGGAGCAAGCGTTAACCCGGAAGCAGCATATGTGGAGCAGGTCATGCCTATCAAGCTGGGCTACTACGCCGAGTATGCGGCTGACAGAAGTTTCGCCGGGGACCTTATGCTCATCTGGAGGACGGCCGTGCTTCTCCTGCCCTCGGGGCAGCACCAAACGGCTCTCATCGTCCTGATCCGGGTCGGGCGGAGAAAGTGCACTGAATGCTAACGACTGCCAAACACTGGCTTTTGAGTCTGCCTCGACGCGCCAAGCAGACAGTCGTCATGGTCAGCGACGTCGTGGCTGCATGGCTTGCCATGTGGCTCGCCTTCACGCTGAGGCTCGAGGCCTGGCACGTGCCGACGATCGCAGCAGCTGTGGATCTACCTGGCAGCCGCCGGTGATCTTCCTGCCGATCTTCATTCGCTTCGGCCTGTATCGCGCGATCTTCCGGTACACGGGCCTGGCGACGATGCAGACGCTGCTGAAGGCGGCGCTGATCTATGGATGTGCTGCTGCTCACGCTGGTTCTTGTGACCTTTCCTGCCGGCGTGCCGCGATCGGTCGGCGTGCTCCAGCCGATTCTCTTTCTTGTCCTGGTCAGCAACTCGCGAACTTGGGCGCGCTTCTGGCTGAATCGAGGGCGCTCGGCGCGATCTCGCGGCATCGCCTGCTGATCTACGGAGCCGGCGACGCCGGGGCGCAGACCGCTGCCGCAGTCGCCAATGCGGGCGAGTTCGAACTGCTTGGATTTGTCGACGACGACGCGACCAAGATCGGTCGTCACATCAACGGCGTTCCCGTGTATTGCGCCGAACGACGTCGCGGAAACGGTGGAACGGCTCGGCGTATCGGACATTCTGCTTGCGCTGCCGTCAGCGTCGCGTCAGCGCCGTCATCAGATCATCGAGGGACTGCGCTCCTTGCCGGTTCACATCCGCACCCTGCCGGGCATGGCAGACCTCGCTTCTGGCCGCGTGTCGATTTCGGACTTTCGCGAACTCGACCTCGAGGATCTGCTCGGGCGAGATCCGGTTCCGCCCAACTCGGCGCTACTGGCGCGCGACCTCGCGGGCAAGGTGGTGCTGGTGACCGGCGCGGGTGGCAGCATCGGTTCGGAGCTTTGTCGCCAGATTCTCGCGGAACATCCGGCCAAGCTGCTGCTCGTCGAGCACAATGAATTCGGGCTGTACTCGATTCACCAGGAGCTTGAGGCGACACGTTCAGGAGCGGTCAGTCGCGCTGGCCGCCCAGTCGCCGGAACTCGTGCCCTTGCTTGGCAACGTGCGCGACTACCGGCGCATGTCGGACATCTGTCGCGCGTATCAACCGGACACCGTCTATCACGCAGCGGCCTACAAGCATGTGCCGATGGTCGAGCACAATCCCTGCGAGGGTGTCGCCAACAACGTGCTTGGGTACGTTGAATGTCGCCCGGGCGGCGATGGAGAGCGGTGCGGCGAGCTTTGTTCTCATCTCCACCGACAAGGCGGTCCGTCCCACGAACGTCATGGGCGCAAGCAAGCGCATTGCGGAGCTGATCCTGCAGGCGCTGGCCGCCGAGACGATGGTGCGGTTCGACGACGAAGCGCCGGTGGCCGGCCTGGTGCGAAATCGGACACGCTTTGCCATGGTGCGCTTCGGTAACGTGCTCGGCTCCAGCGGCAGCGTCGTGCCGCTGTTTCGCAAGCAGATCGAGGCAGGCGGCCCGATCACATTGACGCATCCCGACGTCACGCGCTACTTCATGACGATTCCCGAGGCGGCTCAGCTCGTGCTGCAGGCGGGCGCGATGGGGCAGGGCGGCGAGGTCTTCGTGCTGGACATGGGCCAGCCGGTGCGGATCATCGAGCTGGCGCGCCGCATGGTGGAACTGTCGGGGCACGCAGTCAGGGACGAGGCCAATCCCGAGGGCGACATCGAGATCAGGATCACGGGCCTGCGGCCGGGCGAGAAGCTCTACGAAGAACTCCTGATCGGCGACGATCCATCGCCGACGGCGCACCCTCGCATCATGAAAGCGCGCGAAGGCTATCGTGCAATGGAGCGAACTTCGTCCGTGGCTCTCACAGCTCGAACGGGCGACGCAGGCCAACGACGTCGGCGCGGTGCTCGAGGTACTGCAGCAACTCGTCAGTGGATACCAGCCGGCCGACGAGATCGTCGACTGGATCACCGTGGTCGGGCGTGCGTGAGCTTGAGCAATCGTCGATAATGCCGGCTTCGCGGCTGCGCTCGAATGCAACTACAAGATCCAGTGTCTGCTCAGGTGGGTCAAGTCGACGCATTGCTTCGCAAGTACGTCGGTGTCGGGCTCGGCGTTCGCGCTGCTGGTGCCGCTTGTGCTGGCGATCGCCGGCGTCGCAGTGGGCTTGCTCTTTCCGAAGTTCGAGGCGACCGCTCTCCTGCAGTTCCCGGAGCCCCAGAAGAGCGTCGAGCGACCAGGTGAACCTCGGTTGCCCGAGCAGCGGCCCCTGGATCCCAAGGCCAACGTAATCGAACTGGCGGCCTACAAGCGCGTTGCCGCTTCGTATGACTCGGCGGCGCAGTTGAGCGCCTATCTGGAGGCTGCCGGGCTGAGTAGCCGTCCGGGAGCAGCACGCTTGCTCAAGCAGGCCGAGGACCCGAGCTTCTGGAACAAGGTCGCGGTGCCGGTACTTCCGTTCAGCCGACGCGACCAGAAGGAGTTCGGCGATATCAAGGACGCGTCGGCCACGACCATGCTCGGACTGGAACTCACTGCCGACGCGCGCACCGAGTCTGTGGCGCAGGACATGGTCGACTTGCTGGCCGGCTACTACATCAATGCCGTCGTGCGCGAGCGGATCCGAGCGTGGACTCTTGCCGGCAAGGTGGATGCACAGTCGCAGGAGAAGGGCGTTCGTGCGGACATCCTGCGCGCCGAGCTCGATATCGAACTCTACGGTCGGCGTGCCGATGACATGAAGGCCATGCTGGCGCGCTATCCGGATGCGGCACGAATGGACTCCCGCCAGGTCGTCAGCGTGAATCCGTCCGAAGGCGGCGAGCGATACCTGTCACCGCTGGCGCAGCTGGTGGGTGCCGAGAGCGCCATTTCCCAGCGGCGCGAGATGATTCGCCGCTGGCAGCGGGAACTCAAGCAGAAGACCATCCTCGCGCAGTTTTACGCCGAGTGCAGATGCCCTGCTGGACCGTGAGGTCGATGTTGCCAAGCTGCTCGCCGAGCTCAAGGCGCTGGCGACAAAGACGTTTTCTCATGCGGAAGCTGCACAGGAATGGAACCAGGAAGCTGCGTTGCGAGTCAACGGCGCACTCGACAACTTCGAGGTGATGCGGAGTCAGTTCGGTGTCCGCAACGGAATTCGAGCCGGCGAAGTCGCAAGCCGCAGCCCGTTGCGGCTGGCTGGTCTTGGGCATTGCGGCGGGGCTGGCAATGCTCGGGGCGCTGGCCTTCCTGCGCACCGCACTTCAGGCGGCGAGAGGCGAGGGCGAGCCGGCGCCGGAGGACTCCGATCGAGCTTGATTGGCGCTGTCTGCACCGTGGATGCACCTCCGTCTTGGGCGTTGGCTATCCTGACGGCCTCTGAGTGATGGTCGCTGAGGCAATCGCGACCCCGGCCGTTCTCGGCCGCCGCACCGGCTGGTCCCGGGTCAGGACCGCCTACTTCCGGCTGCTGGTGGCGCTGACGCTGACGATTGCGCTCGCGTCCTTCGTTCGCGACCGTGGCCAACTGCTGTCGAACATCTCCTTCTGGTTGTTCCTGATCCCGTTTGCCGTGTCGCTCTGGCGGACGCAGGTCGGGTTTCTGGCTGCGCGATCTTCCTGCTGACGGTCACTCCGAGTCTGCACGAGCAGTTGAACGTGCTTGGCAGGAACGAGCCTTGCATGCCTGGGCCTATCCCGGGCGTCGACTGCTGCCTCGGCTTTCTGGCGGCGTGGGCGCTCAAGGGGGGACTTCGAAGCGCCGACGAGGTTCTCGATCGCTTTCCGAGCGGGCCGATTTTGCTGTTTCATGCTTGGGTGGCGCTGTCGGCCGTGATTGCCGTCGGCCGCAATATCTGGCAGAGCGCTTCGGAGCTGTCGCTGCGCGGCCTGGCCTACAACGTGTGGCTGACCCGCGGCATCAGTTGGCACGACGACTACTACCCGCTTCAGGATCCGTTCTTCTACAGCGTCGCGCTGGCGATGCTGTTCGGCACCTGGGCACTCCTGAGTCAGGGCGGTGATGCGGCTGCTGAGAGCGCCTGGTCGGCGTCGTGCTAGCCGGTGCAGCGACGAACGTAGTGTTCGCGCTGTGGCAGAAGGCGACCGGCATGGGATGGGTGAACGGCCAATTGGTCAATCAAGCGCGAACGCGTTCTGGCCCGATCTGCATTCTTTCGGCGTCTTCATGGCGTCGGCGCTGTTCCTCGGTTACGGATTCCTGGTGAATCGTTCCGCGACCCCGGGGTTGAAGACTGCGGTCGGCCTGGCGACGCTGGCGGCGGCAGTCGGGCTCTATCTGAGCGGATCGCGCTCGACATTGTTCTTCGTATTCTCCTGCTGATCGGCTTGGGCACTTTGGGCCGCGCTGAGGTCGCGGGGCTGGCGTCGCGCGATTCCATTGGTTGCCGCAATCGCAGTGGTCGCCGCGGTCCACTGGACCCTCGATCACGGCTACCGCGGCCTCAGCTACGCCGTCTTGAGCGAGCAGACTGAATGTAGCTGAACCGCGACAGTCGCTGAACGTGGCGCTTTCTCATCGCCCGGAGATCTGGGCGGCGGCACTCCGCATGTATCTCGCATTTCCGTTCTTCGGACTCGGGCAGGGTGCGTTCTACCGGCTGAGTGCGATCCCCGAGTTTTCGGGCAGCGAAGTGCTGGTCGGGCATGCGCGGCGACGGTGTGCACAACGAATTCTTGCGGATACTGGTCGAACTCGGTCCTGTCGGTTTGGGTCTTGTGTTGTTCATTGCGATTCCGTTTGCCAGGCTGGGTCGGCAGAACTTCCACTGGGTCTCGTTCTATGCGCTGGCAGGCATCGCTCTCGGCAATGTCTACACGAACGCGACTGCTGGTGCGCGAACTCCTGATGCTGTGCGCCGTATTTGCGGGCAGCTATTTCTGGGAGGCACAGACGGCGCCTCTCGGCAGGGTGGCGTCCGCCCGTCGCCTACAACCACGCGATACGCCGCGGTCGCCCTGGTGGTGCTCGCGCTGGCAGCGCTGATCGAAGTCGCACTGAGCTTCAGCCGCTTCCCGTTCACTTACGGGCAACGCTGTTTCGAGGTCCACCCGCTGGCCGAGGACGGGTGGACCCAAGGGGTACTGCGCGTTCCCGTTCCGCCGGAGGCGGCGAGCGCCGAACTGGCTGTAGCTTGCCGATCGTCCGGATCTGGCTCGACGTCCGCTGGACCTGGATCTGTCGGTCCTGAGCGGAAGCGGATCGCCGCTGTGGGACGCAGCGAGTACACGTTCACGCAGCGTGAATGCGGATCCCCGAGAACTTCAGCTACCGATGCCCGAATCGCCCGACGGCAAGCGCTTCCTAGAGACTGAGGCCGTCGCATTGCTTACGTGCCGCTCAATCTCGGCATTACATATGACCCTCGACGATCTGGGCGTGCGCGTGAAGGAATTGCGCTTCCGCACCGCCGCCGGTGTCGAGACTCGCTGACTGACAACTGGGTCTGTCGATCACCGACCCGCGATGATGGTGGCCCGGCGATTGCGCCGAAGTGTGTGCGCCGACGATTCAGGGCGCAGGTGGATCCAGGCCGGATGATCGATCTTGCTGGCCGCAAAGCCTGCAAGCCCACACATTTTCTAGTCTGCGGTGTTATACAGCACGCGCATCGTGCGCTGCCAATTGTTACCGAAGACGATGCGGCACGTTCGTGAACCGGCCTCGGCTTGCTGGAAGACTCGAATCCTGGGATGCCACCGTGCGAAATCATCGAGTTGTGATGGGCATCGGCGTGGTTGCGGCCGCTGTGTCCTGCGGAAACCCCGCGCAGGACATCGAGCCCGCACCGGTCGCTGTGCCGGCAGCCCAAACCACGATCGCGAAGGTCGACTCCTACGACTACGTCGATCCGTTCATCGGAACGGGCAAGGAAGGGAAAACGTTCCCGGGGCCGTCGTTGCCGTTCGGAATGATTCAATGGAGCCCACAGACGCGCATCGACGCCGACAACAGGGGATTTTACAAGTACGACGATCGCGACATATTTGGATTCAGTCTGACTCATTTGAGCGGTGTGGGCTGTCCCGCGTTTGGCGACGTTCCAATCCTGCCGCTGGTTGGCGGCGTTCCACTGAGGGCCGCGGGAACTCCTGAAACCTGGACCACACCCTTGCGTCACGTGGCGGCGGACGGGAGACGCCTGGAGAGCGCCCGGCCTGGACGTTATGCGGTCCAGTTGCCGTCCGGCATCTCGGCAGAATTGACGGTTACCACGCGGGCCGGCATCGGCCGTTTCCAGTTTCCCGCCGATGCCAGACGGACGTTTCTGATCAAGGCCGGTGCAAGCGTTCTGGACCTTCCGGGCCGAGAGGCCGATCACAGCAGCGTCGAAGTCCGCGGCCAGGACCTGGTGGTTGGGTCAGTCTCGAGCGGCGGATTCTGTTCTTTTTTGTCCAACCATACCGTGTACTTTGCCGCGAAGGTGGACGTCCCGTTTGACGACTATGGCGTGTGGATGGAAGGCCGTATGCAACCGCAGGTTCGTACGGCTCAAGGCCGCAGGGTTGGGGCCTACGTGACACTCCCCATGGCATCGAACGTTGCGCTGCACATGAAAGTCGGAATTTCGTATGTGAGTGTCGCTAACGCGCTCTCCAATCTGGAATCAGAGATCCCAGGGTGGAACTTCGACGAGGTGGACCAAGCGGCCAAACGAACATGGACGGCGGCCATGAGCCGGCTCCAAGCAGACGGGGGAACGGAAGAACAAAAGATCATGCTTTCGACCAGCCTCTACCACATGCTCTTGTCGCCCAATATCTTTCATGACGTCAGCGGGGACTACATTGGATTCGACGGACAAACACACGCCGTCGGGCACTCTTCGCAATACGCCAATTTCTCCGACTGGGACACGTATCGCAACACCATTCAGCTGCAGGCGCTGCTGTTTCCGTCGGAGACCAGCTCGATGATGGACTCGCTGGTGCGCGACGCCGAACAGAGCGGCTGGTTGCCCAGATGGCCACTCGCGAACGACGTGACCGGCGTCATGGGCGGGGATTCGCCATCGATTCTCCTGAGCACTGCCCACGCATTCGGTGCTCGCGCCTTTGATACACGCGGCGCGCTGAAGTACATGCTCAAGGGCGCGCTCACTTCCGGCGTGGGTCTCCACGGTTATCAGCAGCGACCCGATGGACAAGCTTTTCGCGAAACGGGATACGTGCCGGCCTCGACTCATGGCCATTCCGCCTCGCACACGCTCGAGTACAGTTCCGCGGATTTTGCGATTGCCCAGTTTGCCGCTGCGCAGGGCGACATGGCTTCCTGCGCCGTGCTCATGCGCTCGGCACAGAACTGGCGCAACCTTTTCGACTCGTCGATCGGCTGGATCCGGCCACGAAATGTCGATGGTTCGTTCTCGCGCGACTGGTCAGGCACGGGCGAGCAGTTTGGTTTCGAGGAAGGCAGCACGTGGCAGTACTCCTGGATGGTGCCGCACAATTTCGCGGGTTTGATAGAAGCCATGGGCGGGAATCAGTCCGCGGTCCAAAAACTGGACACGTTCTTCTCGAACCTGAACGGTTCGGCAAGCGACCCTCGATACCGCCCGGGCAACGAGCCGAACTTCGTGGCTCCCTATGTCTACGTGTTTGCAGGAGCGCCGTGGAAGACTCAGGCACTGATGCCACGGATCCTGGCGTCCGGCTTCTCCGCCACGCCGGACGGACTACCGGGAGACGACGACCTGGGCGCGATGTCCGGCGTGTTTTTCTGGGGTGCGGTCGGTTTATACCCGGCGATTCCAGGGGTGGGCGGATTCGTCGTCGGCGCCCCGATGTTTCCGCGCGTCAGCATCACGCTAGGCAACGGAAAGGTTCTGGAGATCAGGAGATCCGGTACCGGGACGTACGTCCACGGCCTGAAAGTCAATGGCGCAGACTACAGACGTGCCTGGCTGCCTGTCGGCTTGTTGCAAAAGGACGCCGTCCTGGAGTTTGAGATGGGGTCCGCACCGAACGTGGACTGGGCGAGCCTCCCGAGTGAGGTTCCTCCATCGTTCGGGGAATCAGCGTGTTCACGACCCGCCGTACCGGCGGCGCGGGGGCGTCGTTCGAGGAATTAGCGACCGCGATCGCTATTGCCTGCAGACCGCCCATCTCGCCTCGCAGTGAATGCAAGTGCACGTCTAAGCAAAGCCGTCTCCTCGGGACTCAGCGCTGTGACGAGCCCTCGTACCACATAAAAACTGATCCAGGCAGCTCCGCCCAGTCCCAAGAGTGCGAGCCAGCCAGTTACATACGGGCGAAAGACTTCGATCAGCGCAGCCTGACTGGCACAGCCTAGGGCCAGCCCAAACCAGAATCGACGCCGCCCCCCCGCGGGCGGTATCCCCAGGTGGCTGCGCGCCTGAGCTGCGAAAATTTGCGAGGTTGCATATCCGAACAACATTGCGCAGGCGGCACCGATGAGACCGAACCGCGGCACAGCGAAATACATCGTTCCTAGAACGACTCCGACTGTCAGCCACGAGTAATGGGCTGACATCCGCGATTCGCCGCCCGCGACAAGTACGTTGCTGATGGGGACCGCAAGCGAGAGGATGGCAAAGGCAACCAACAGAATGCGAAAGGCAGCGGCGAGTTCCGCCGTTGCGAAGTCGCCGAGCCATAGACTGAGAAAGGGTGCGGCTAGCAACAGTCCCGGCACCAGAAGCGGTGCGATCAATGCTGCGATTGCGCGATCCAGGGCATGGACGAGGCCGATCGTGGCGTCATGATCGCCGGCCGATTTCAAGGCGGCCGCATGGGGAAAAACGAACGACGTGATGGCAACGACGGCGGCGACGGATTTGTTGGCGACGTTGACGCAAAGTGCATAAAGCCCGGCCATCGCAGGTGAGCCTAATGCGGAGACCAGCATTCGATCTCCCTGATTGACCAGCGCACCAGCCGCCTGCGCTGCGAACATGCCGGCGGAAAATCGTGCGTCGTGCAGGAGTTGATGAGGTGCGAAGCGAACCGGCCGTCGCCAGTCGACGAGTCTTCGCAGGGCCAGCATCGTCGCGCCTGAAATGACGAGAGTCAGCGCGACGCCCAGACCGACAACGCTAATGAGTGATGCGTTTCGCTGCAACAACATGAGGGCACCCACCCACAATGCGACTGTGGCAGTGGTCTGCAAGAATGAAAGGAGCACGAGCGCCTGAGCGGCGCGTGCGACGATGCCAGGGACGAGCGTGCCCAAGCTCAACGCGGTCCAGACTGCACATGCCTTGACAAGCTGAGGCCCTTGCGCGGCTCCGAGGGTCGCCGTAAAGCCAAGACCCGCGCTCAACAGGTCCGCACTAGCCCAGATGGCGATTCCCAAGGCGAGGCCGATGATCGTCAGGGCGACGAAGAGTGTGAACAACGTTGTTCCGGCATCAATCCGGCCCTCCGTCAGGCGAGCTGCGAACCGTCTTAATGCCGCTGAAGTGATGCCGAACTCAAGTTGGCAGGCAATGATCGGCGTGACCAGCGCAATCATCAGCACGCCGAACCGTTCAGCGCCTAAGAGATGGAGCAGTTTTGGGGAAACAACGAAAACAACTCCGAGAGGAAGGGCCCAACTCGCCAGGCCCCAGAAGGCGCGCGATGACAAGCGCTTTGGTGGCCGCATGGCCGAACCCGCTATAGCTGACCCCGAAGGCGGGCCAGGAGCGACGTAGTAGAACGATCGTGATCGAACTCGATCGAGATCGCCTTACCACCCCATTTTTTGATGAGCTCAACCTCCGGGATCGCGCCTAAGTCGTAATCGCCGCCTTTCACGAAAACTTCGGGCCGGACGATCTCTAGCGGTGTGGCCGGCACCCGCTCATCGAAAAGAGTCACGAGAGTCACGCTTTCTAGCGCGGCCAGCATCGCGACGCGATCGCCTTGTGGATTGACTGGCCGGTCATCACCCTTGCCAAGCAGGCGCACCGACGCGTCGCTGTTGACCGCAACAAGGAGCGATGCACCGAGCGCTCGCGCCTGAGCGAGATACGTCACATGGCCTCGGTGAAGGATGTCAAAGACGCCGTTGGTGAAAACAATCGGCCGTGCGAGTCCTATAACACGTGTGGAGAGATCCTCGCTGCGCACGATCTTGTGTTCGAAGCGCGGCGTTGGCAGGTTCATGTCGTAATCACCGATCTGTTTCGGCCAGACCGAGTTGGGCAGTCTCCGCTGCCGCCTCGAGCAGGTTGCGGAATCTCGCCGTAGCCAGGCCAATTGCGGAGCCAGGTCCAGGAACTTCGCGACCGTCAGGTGCCGAGCAGTACCCGAATGGGTGACACCCGCGGCGCGCGCAGCCTCGAGATCCGTCTCGCGATCGCCGAACAGCACCGACTGGCCGAGCTCGATGCGATGCTCGCGCGCGGCCTCGAGCAGCATGCCGGGTGCCGGCTTGCGACACTCGCAGAGTCGACGGTACGGACCGTTGGCCAACGTCGGGTGATGGGGACAGTAATACACGCCCTCAAGCGGAGCGCCCGCATCGCGAACTCGCCTCGCATCCAGTCGGTCAGCTCATGAAACTGCGCTTCCGTGTAGAGCCCGCGCCCGATGCCGGATTGATTGGTAATCACGATCAGCATGAAGCCGCGCCGGTGCAGTTCGCGGGCACCTTCGAGTGCGCCCGGCACGAACACCAAGTCCTCGCGCCGATACACGTATTCACGGTCGAGATTGATTACGCCGTCGCGATCGAGAAACGCAGCGCGACGAAGCGCTTCCGTGTTGGCCGTCATGTCGCACGCTGCAGCAGCCAGCGCATGTAGCTGGCGGTACCGTGCTCGACACTTTGAAACGGCCTTTTGTATCCGGCCTCGCGCAACTTTGCGAGGTCAGCCTGCGTGTACGCCTGGTACTTACCCTTCAGCGCTTCGGGAAACGCGACATACTCGATCAGTCCCTGGCGCACGGCCTCCGCCAGCGGCAGCGGCGCTTGCGCCTTCTGCTCGCGCAGCGTGTTCACCACTGCGAGCGCCACGTCATTAAAAGCCTGTGCGCGGCCGGTGCCGAGGTTTACGACACCGGGCGCCGGGTGATCCCAAAAGTGGAGGTTGGCTTCGACGACGTCGGATACGTGAATGAAGTCGCGGCGCTGCTCGCCATTCGCGTATCCGTGGCTCGCCTCGAACAGCCGCACTCGGCCGTCGGCGCGGAACTGGTTGAAATGATGAAACGCGACCGAGGCCATCCGTCCCTTGTGCGCCTCGCGCGGGCCGTAGACGTTGCAGTAGCGTAGCCCGGTGACGGGAGCCGTCAGCTGCGGAAGCTCGCGTCGGACGACCTGGTCGAACAGGAACTTCGAATAGCCATAGACGTTCAGCGGCCGTTCGTGTTCGCGGGCCTCGACGAACTCGGGGCCGCGCCCGTATACGGCGGCTGAGGACGCGTAGACGAGCGGGATGTCCTGCTCCTGGCACCACCGCAGCAGCTCGACCGAATAGCGGTAGTTGTTCTGCAGCATGTATCGGCCGTCGGTTTCCATCGTGTCCGAACACGCGCCCTGATGAAACACCACCTCGGGACGCGGCAGCTTGCGCGCGCGGACCAGGTCGAGGAACTCGTCCTTGTCGAGGTAGTCGCCAAGCTCGCAGTCGGCGAGATTGCGAAACTTGTCAGCGTTCTTCAGATTGTCGACGGCGACGATGTCCGTGAAGCTGCGCTCGTTCAGCGCGCGGACGTTGTTCGAGCCCACGAATCCCGCAGCGCCGGTCACGACGATCATGCGCGGTCCTCGCTAAACAGTTCGTCGTAGCTGGCCGTCGCAGTACCGAGCTTGCCGACGACGATGCCACCGGCGCGGTTGGCGAGCCTGACTGACTCCCGCAGCGGCACGTCGGCAGCCAACATCGCGGCCAGCGCTGCGATCACGGTGTCGCCGGCACCTGACACGTCGAACACCTCGCGCGCCTCGGCCGGTACGGGCCAGACCTCGTCGTCGCTGTAGAGCGTCATGCCCTCTTCGCTGCGCGTCAGCAGCAACGCCGGTACTCGCAGCCGCGATCGCAGCTCTTGTGCCCGACACGTCAGGTCTGCCTCGTCCTTCCAGCGCCCGACCACTTCGCGCAGTTCGGTCCGGTTCGGCGTCAGCAGCGTCGCGCCTTCGTGACTTGGCGAATAGTCGTCTCCCTTCGGATCCACCAGCACGGGTTTGCCCGCGGCGCGCGCGACTTCAATCATGCTGGAGATGTGCGTCAGGCCGCCCTTGCCATAGTCCGAGAGGACGATGAGATCGTGCTGCGCAACCAGCGAACGATAGTGATCGACCAGCGCCGCGAGCGTTTCTGCTTCTGGGACATTCTCAAAGTCGATGCGAACGATCTGCTGACGTCGGCCCACCACGCGCAGCTTGACCGTAGTGGCGAGCCGTTCGTCGCGATGAATCTGCGGTTCGATTCCGGCCAGACCGAGCAGTCGCTCGACGGCGTCCCGGCTTCGTCGTCGCCCAGGACTGTCAGCAGCGACGTGCGTACGCCTACGGCTGCGACGTTGCGTGCGACGTTCGCCGCGCCCCCGAGTCGCTCGTCGCGCCGCTGCACGCGGACAACCGGTACCGGCGCTTCCGGCGAGACGCGGTCCACTTCGCCGAACCAGTACTGGTCCAGCATCGCATCGCCGACGACCAGCACGCGGCGCGCAGACAGGTCTTCTCGGCTCGGGGTCATGGGCTCGGAATCGAACGCGGCGCGGAATTATCGCAGTGGACGGGCACGCCGGGCGCCCGTCTGGAAAGAGTGTGTTGCGGTGGCGGGACGAGTCGCTCGCTTGTGCTCAGGCCGACGTGGCGCCGGGCGTCGGGACGCGCCCGTAAATGTCATCGAATCGCACGATGTCGTCCTCGCCGACGTAGTCCCCGCATTGCACCTCGATCAGCGTCAGCAGCACGCGGCCGGGGTTCTCGAGACGATGCTTGGCGCCCACCGGAACGTAGGTCGACTCATTTGGCGCGAGCAGGACCACCTTGTCGTCGACGGTCACGCGGCCGGTGCCGCTGACCACCACCCAGTGCTCGCTGCGATGGTGGTGCATCTGCAGCGACAGGGACGCGCCGGGGTTAACCTCGATCCGCTTGATCTTGAAGTTCGGACCTTCCTGCAGGGTGGTATAGGTCCCCCAGGGTCGAGCCACGGTCCGGTGCAGCTTGTGCGTGTCATGGCCGCGCCGCTTCAGTTCGTGGACGACATCCTTGACTTTCTGGGAAGCGTGCCGGTCGCAGACCAGTACCGCGTCGGGGGTGTCGACGATCACGACATCGGTTAGTCCGACCGCTGCGATGAGCCGGTCCTCGGTCTGCGCATGCACGTTGCGGCAATCAGCCAGCACGACCTCGCCGCTGGTCGTGTTGCCGCCGGCGTCGCGCTCGAACTCCTCGGCCACCGCTTTCCATGATCCGATGTCGCTCCAGCCGAAATCGCCCGCCAGCACGGCAACGTCTCGACTCGCGCTCCATCACGGCGTAGTCAATCGAGATGTCCGGCGCCGACTGGAACATCGCGCGGTCGAGCTGTAGCCGCGGCGGCTGCTGCGTCGGCGTCGATCCGCGCTCGACGGCCATTCGGGCGGCTTCGAGCACAGCCGGAGCGTGCCGCTTGAGCGCGTCCAGCATGGTGCCAGCGGTGAAACAGAACATGCCACTGTTCCAGAGGTAGTTTCCGGCGGCGAGGTACTCGGTGGCTCTTTCGGGCGATGGCTTTTCGACGAAGCGGCGGACCGACTGCGGCTCGTCGCCGATCGGGATCGCGCGCACTCGATGTAGCCAAAGCCGGTCTCGGGCAGCGTCGGCCGGATCCGAAGAGGACGATCCGTCCGGCGGCTGCGAGCTTCGCCGCCCTCGCGGCGACGTTGGCGAAGCGCGCTTCGTCCTGGATCAGGTGATCGGCCGGCAGGACGATCAGCGGCTCATTCGCGCGGCCCTGTGTTTCGATCAGGCAGCACGCCGCGGCGATCGCCGGCGCGGTGTTTCGGCCGACGGGCTCGAGCACCAGTTGCAGCTCGGCCGGGCCCTTTCTCCCAGCGCGGTGATCTCTTCGATCGTCTTGAACGTGTACTCGGCGTTCGTGACGACGAGGCAGGCGTTCGCGCCGAACCGTGCAGCCCGAAGCGCGGTCCGCTGCAGCAGCGAGGGGCCCGCGCCAATCTTCATGAAGGGCTTGGGCATGGCTTCGCGCGGACACAGGCCAGAGCCGGGTACCCGAACCGCCGCACAGAATGACTGCCAACATCGTGTCTTGCTCCACTAAGGGGCGCCGCACCGGCCGATCCTGCTCCGATGGATGCCTCGATACAATCCTAGGTCTTTGATTCTATCGGGGCGTGGTCAGGCCCGCTCGGCGAGCCGCTCTGGCGGCCGAACGAGGGGCACCGGCGGCCCTCTCTGTCATTTTGCAGCGCCGACCAAGAAGAACCGATCATGAGCACGCGCAAGGCGGCAGTCGTCACGGGGCATCACTGGGCAGGATGGGGCTTATTTGGCGCAGCTGCTTCTGGAGCGCGACTACAAGGTCTACGGCACATATCGTCGCACCAGTTCCGTCAATTTCTGGCGGATCGAGGAACTGGGTATTCACTCTCATCCGAATTTCGAAGTTGTCGAGTACGACCTGACCGACATCGGCACGAGCATTGCCTTGGTGAAGCGCACTGAGCCGGACGAGATTTACAACCTCGCCGCGCAGAGCTTTGTCGGGGTGTCGTTCGATCAGCCGACGACCACCGCGCATATCACCGGACTTGGCGCGCTGAACCTGCTCGAGGCGATTCGCTTGGTCAACCCGAAGATCCGCTTCTATCAGGCCTCGACCTCGGAAATGTTCGGGAAGGTTCAGGCCGTGCCTCAGGATGAGGCCACCCCGTTCTACCCGCGGAGCCCTACGGCGTTGCCAAGCTCTTCGCGCACTGGATGACGGTCAACTACCGGGAAAGCTACGGCATTTTCGGCGCGAGCGGCATCCTGTTCAATCATGAGTCGCCGCTGCGCGGCCGCGAATTCGTCACTCGCAAGATCACCGATGGAGCGGCGAAGATCAAGCTGGGCTTGCTCGAGACCCTCGAACTCGGGAACCTCGATGCGAAGCGCGACTGGGGCTACGCCAAGGAATATGTCGATGGCATGTATCGCATGCTGCAGGCGCCCGAGCCCGAGACCTTCGTTCTGGCGACAAACCGGACCGAGACGGTCCGGGATTTCGTCCGCATGGCATTCAAGGCCGTCGAAATCAGCTCGAGTTTCGTGGCACGGGCGTCGCCGAGCAGGGTGTCGACGCGAGCACCGGCAAGACGCTCGTCAGGATCAATCCGCGCTTCTATCGGCCGGCGGAGGTCGACCTGCTGATCGGCAATCCGGCCAAGGCAAGGTCCAAGCTGGATGGGAACCGCGGACGACCCTCGAGGAGCTGTGCCGCATGATGGTCGAGGCTGATTTGCGTCGGAACACCCGCGGTGTCTCCTTCTGAAGGCAGCGCGTACTGGTTACCGGCGGTTCCGGCTTCACCGGAGCCTACGTATGGCTGCCCTTGCGCGGGCTGGCTATGAACCTGTCGATGCCGAAAGCGTCGGATCCGGACTTCGACCTGGCGAATCGAGACTCGGTCAGGTCCGTCGTCGCAGCCGTTTTGGCCGGACTTTGTCATCCATCTTGCAGCTCTGAGCTTCGTTGGACACGGCGATGCTGCGGCCTTTTACGCCGTCAATGCGGTGGGGACAACTCACCTGCTCGATGCCATCGCGTCGCTGCAACCGATGCCACGCCGGGTCGTCGTTGCGAGCAGCGCGAACGTGTACGGCAATTCCACGGTCGAGCCGATCACCGAGGCCACGCCGGCCGCTCCGGTCAATCACTATGCGGCGAGCAAGATGGCGATGGAAGCGATGGCGCGAACCTACGTCGATCGACTACCACTCGTCATCACGCGCCCGTTCAATTACACGGGTGTCGGTCAGGCGAACCATTCTTCGTCCCCAAGCTGGTCGCTCACTTCGCTGAGCGCCGACCTTCGATCGAACTCGGCAATCTGGATGTCGTGCGTGACTTCTCGGATGTTCGCGGAATCGCGGAAGCGTACGTGCGCCTGCTGACCGCGGAAGTGTCTGGTGGCATCACAAACCTGTGCTCGGGCGTCGGACATCCATTGAGATGGATCCTGCAACAACTGTCCGAGCTTTCCGGCCACGAGCTCGAGCTTAAGGTCAACGAGTCGTTTGTGCGGACAAGTGAGGTTCACCGCCTGGTGGGCAGCAATGCGATCATGCGGGCTGCACTCCTGGCGAACTTCCGTTCAGTGACTTCCGCGAGACGCTCAAGTCGATGCTTGACGCGCGGGCTTCACGATACACTGCCGCTGAGCATTGCAGCAGTCATGCGCCAAACCGCTTGCCCTCGTCGTTCAAGGCCTACGACATCCGCGGCGTCGTTGAGACCACGCTGACACGGTGACGCGGTCCGCCTGATCGGTGCCGCGCTCGGCTCCGAGGCTGCGGAGCAGAAGGTGGGGCGCTCTGTGTCGGTCGCGACGGGCGACTGTCCGGTCCGAGCTGCGGGACGCGCTCGTCGAAGGCATCACCTCGGCAGGGGTCGATGTGATCGATGTGGGGATGGTGCCGACACCGGTGCTCTACTTTTCGACGTCGAGCTCGAGACCGGGTCGGGGGTCGAGATCACCGGCAGCCACAATCCGCCGGAGTACAACGGCCTGAAGATCATGCTGGCCGGGTCGACGCTGCACGGCGAGGCGATCCAGGCGTTGCGCAGCCGCATCGAGGCCGGAAAACTGGTAGATGCCGCGACCGCCCGGCACCGTTCGCAGTGCCGATGTGACGCCGCGCCTATCTGGAGCGGATCCGTTCGACGGTGAAGCTCGCCCGACCGATGAAGATCGCCATCGATTGCGGCAACGGTGTCGCGGGCCCGACCGCGGTCGCGCTGTACCGTGCGCTCGGCTGCGAAGTGGTCGAGCTCTTCACCGATATCGACGGGTCGTTTCCGAATCACCATCCGGACCCGGCGCATCCCGAGAACCTCGAGGATCTGACGCGGGCGCTGCGCGAAACTGATGCCGAACTGGGGCTTGCGTTCGACGGCGACGGCGACCGCCTGGGGTGGTGACCAAGGACGGGCAGATCGTGTTTCCGGACCGGCAGATCATGCTGTTTGCGAAGGACATTCTTGCGGCGAACCCCGGCGGCGAGATCATCTTCGACGTCAAGTGCACGCGCCGCCTCGCGCCCTGGATCCGCGAGCACGGCGGTCGCCCGACGATGTGGCGTACGGGTCATTCGTTGATCAAGGCGAAGCTCAAGGAAAGCGGCGCGGCGTTTGCTGGCGAGATGAGCGGCCATCTGTTCTTCAACGACCGCTGGCCGGGCTTTGACGACGGGCTTGTACGCCGGTGCACGACTGCTCGAAATCGTGTCGCGTTCGTCCCGACCCGTCGGCGATGTTGAATGCGCTGCCGACGGCGCTATCGACGCCCGAGCTGCATCTGCACACCGCCGAGGGCGAGAATTTCGCGCTGGTCGAGCGGCTGAAGTCAGGCGCCACATTCGAAGGAGCCGAGCAGTTGATCACGATCGATGGGGTGCGCGCCGAGTGGTCCGACGGCTTCGGCCTCGCGCGCCCCTCGAACACGACGCCCGTCGTGGTTCTGCGCTTCGAGGGCGACACGCCGGAAGCGCTGGCCCGCATCCAGGCGTTGTTCCGACGGGCGATCCTGGCCGTGGCGCCCGACGCGCGGCTGCCGTTCTGATCGGAAGCGGCGCGCGGACAATGTGCCAGGGAATTCGGCGTGGGTGACCCCAAGGCGGTATTGAGCGAACTGCTGCGACGGCGGGCGGACGGCGCGGCTGCACCGCTTTCACGCGACTCTGCCGGCGTTCCGGATGCGCATCGAGGCCTGCGGCATCCGCCTCGACATCTCACGGCAGCGCGTCGATCGTGCGGCGCTGGACCTGCTGCGCAATCTGGCGGTGGCGACTGACGTGACTGGTGCCGAACGCGCGATGGCACGGGGCGATGCGGTCAACGTCTCGGAACGGCGCCCGGCACTGCACACCGCGCTGAGGTCGATCGACGGTGCAGCTTTCGGTGCACCGGCGGAGATCACCAACGCGGTGCACAGCGAGCTGGACCGCGCGCGGCGGTTCGCCGATGACGTCCGTACAGGCGCCTGGCGCGGCGCGAGCGGCCGCCCGATCGACGCGGTCGTGAACATCGGCATCGGCGGCAGTGACAGCGGACCACGTCTGGTGTGCGACGCGCTGGCGCACCTGGCCGATGGTCCGGCGGTTCATTTCCTGAGCAACGTCGATGGCCACGCGATGGCGCGCTTGCTGCCGCGCCTCGACCCGCAAACGACGCTCGCGATCGTATCCAGCAAGAGCTTCACGACTCGCGAGACGCTGCTGAATGCCGCGACATTCGTGCACTGGTTCCGCGCTGCGGGTATCGAAGGTGCCGGCCTTACGCGACACATCGTCGCCGTGTCCGCTCGTGCCGACGCCGCGCTGAGCCTGCAGCTTCCCGACATCCAGCAGTTCATGCTCTGGGACTGGGTCGGCGGCCGGTTTTCGGTCTGGAGCGCGATCGGGCTGCCCGTGATGCTTGCGATCGGACCGCAGCGATTCACCGAATTTCTCGGTGGCGCGCATGCGCTCGACCGCCACGCACTTGATGCGCCGCTGGAGCGCAATCTTCCGGCGACTCTCGCGCTGCTCGCCTTCTGGAACTCGGTGGTACTGCAGATGCCCAGCCACTGCCTGCTGCCGTACGACGATCGGCTGCGTACGATGGTCACCTGGCTGCAGCAGCTCGAGATGGAGAGCCTCGGCAAGAGCCGCACTGTAGACGGCGACCTGACTGCGATTCCCACTCGCCAGGTGGTCTGGGGTGGCGTCGGCACCGATGCGCAGCACACGTTTCTTCCAGGCGCTGCGGCAGGGCACCTTGCGCACGGCGATCGATATCGTGCTGGTCGAACGGCCGAACCATCGGTATGTCGAGCATCACCGGGTGCTGCTCGCGAACGCACGCGCGCAGGCCGAAGCGCTGGTCAGCCCGGATCCGGATTCGCGGGCGCTCAATGCAGTCAACATCCTGCAGCTCGACGAACTGACGCCGGCCGTGCTCGGCAGCCTGCTGGCCCTGTACGAGCACAAGACGACGATGCTGGCCACGCTGCTCGGCATCAATGCGTTCGACCAGCCCGGTGTCGAATTCGGCAAGTCGCTGGCGCGCGAACTGGAAGCGCGGTGAGCCACACGCCCTCCGTGCTGGCCACCGGCGGTGCCGGATACGTCGGCTCGCACACGATGGTCGAGCTGCTGACGGCCGGCTTCGACGTCATCTGCCTCGACAATTTCAGCAACAGCTCGGCGGAGGCGGTGAAGCGGGTCGAGAAAATCACCGGCAAGAGCATTACGCTCGTCAACGGCGACGTGCGCGACCGCGAGGTGCTCGCCCGAGTGTTCCTCCGGCCGATCGACGCGGTCGTCCATTTTGCGGCGTTGAAGGCAGTCGCCGAGTCGGTGACGCGGCCGGTCGAGTACTACGACAACAACGTCGGCGGCACGCTCGCGTTGCTCGAAGCGATGGCAAGCCGCGAAGTCAACTGCATCGTCTTCAGTTCGTCGGCGACGGTCTACGGCGTTCCCGAGACCCTGCCAATCACGGAACAGGCACCGATCCGCCCGGTCAATCCCTACGGACACACGAAGGCGATGGTCGAGCAGATCCTGCGCGACTGGTGTGCCGCGGATGCTGCTCGCAGCGCGGTTTCGCTGCGCTATTTCAATCCGATCGGCGCGCATGCGAGCGGCCTGATCGGCGAAGACCCGCAGGACACTCCGAACAACCTGTTTCCGTTCATCGCGCAGGTGGCCGTTGGCCGGCGCGAGCGGCTCAACGTCTGGGGCGGCGACTGGCCGACAGCCGATGGCACCGGCGTGCGCGATTACCTGCATGTGGTCGACCTCGCCCTCGGGCACGTCGCTGGCATTGCTTACGGTCGTGCGCACGCCGGGTTCGAGCCGATCAATCTCGGCACCGGCCGCGGCACCAGCGTGCTGGAGTTGGTGCGCGCCTTTGAACGCGCCTCGGCGCGCACGGTGCCGCATGCGATCGCTGCGCGACGCGAGGGTGATGTCGCCGCATGCTGGGCCGATCCTTCGCGCGCGCTGCAATTGCTCGGCTGGCAGGCCGAGCGCTCGATCGAGCAGGCCTGCGCCGACGGCTGGCGCTGGCAGAGCGGCAACCCCAACGGCTACCGACACTGACGCGCCCGCAGGCCGCTCCGACCGGCGCGGGCTGCTGCGGCACAATGCCGCTCCGTGCGGATCCTGATCGTCAAGACGTCGTCCATGGGCGACGTAATTCATGCGCTGCCAGTGGCCGCCGACCTGGCCGCGGCACTGCCGCGGGTCCAGATCGACTGGCTGGTCGAGGAAAGTTTCGCGGCGATCCCGGCGATGAGTCCGCACGTGGCCCGTGTGCGGCCGGTGGCGTTGCGACGCTGGCGCAGGACGCTGCTTGTGCGTTCCACCTGGCACGAGCTCTCAGTCGCGCAGCAGGCCGTCGAGGCAGCCGGCTACGACTGGGTGCTGGACGTTCAGGGCCTGGTGAAAAGTGCCTGGATGGCGCGCTGGGCGGCAGCGCCAGTGGCCGGCCCCGCGTCCAGTTCGGCGCGTGAGCGCTGGGCTTCGCTTTGGTACACGCGCCCGGTCAACGTCCCGCGCGAGTTGCATGCGGTCGAGCGCTGCCGTCGCATCGGCGCGGCAGTTTTTGGATACGACATCGACACGCCGCCGCGCTTCGACCTGTCGCCGCCGGCGTCGGCCCGAAGCGACGCTGCGGCTCCCTATGCGGTGTTGCTGGTCAACGCGAGCCGCGCAACCAAGTTGTGGCCCGAGGAACGCTGGCTCGCGCTCGAGCGCTGGCTGGCGACGCGCGGAATCACGAGCCTGCTGTTCTGGGGGGCCGCCGACGAGGCCGACGCGGGCAGAACGGCTCGCGCAGGCGATGCAACGAGCCCGCGTGATGCCGCGCGCACGACTCGATTCGATCGCAGCAACAATGAATCGCGCCGCCATCGTGATTGGACTCGATACCGGACTGACGCATCTGGCGGCGGCGCTCGGCCGCCCGACGATCGGCATCTTTTGTGACTACGACCCGAGCCTCGTGGGGCTGGTCGGCCCGGGGCCAGTCGCCAGTCTCGGCGGAGTCGCGAATGCGCCGACCGCCGAAGCGGTGATCGCTGCTGCCGAGGCCGTTCTGCAAGGCGCGTCGTGAGCGCCGCGCGGGCCGCCTACACGCTGCTCGTGTTCATCGCGATGCCGTTCGCCGCGCTGTACCTGTTGTGGCGGTCGCGTCGCCAGCCGGAGTACCGCCGGCACTGGAGCGAGCGCTTCGGCTGGATGCGCCGGCCCGAAACGGCGGCCGCACCGTTAATTTGGATCCATGCGGTGTCGGTCGGCGAGACACAGGCGGCCCGGCCGCTGATCGATGCGCTGGCTGTGCACTTTCCCGCGCACCACTTTCTGCTGACACACATGACGCCGACCGGCCGCGCCACCGGATCTGAGATCGCCGCGCGCTGGCCCGGACGCGTGCAACAGGCCTACCTGCCGTACGACATGCCCTTTGCCGTGCGGCGGTTCCTGCGCAGCCACGCGCCGCTCATCGGACTCGGCATGGAAACGGAAACGTGGCCGAATCTGCTTGCCGCGGCACGCGCGGCCGGCGTTCCGATGGTGCTCGTCAACGCGCGGCTGTCCGAACGATCGCTGGCTCGCGCGCAGTGGACGCCCGGGCTGATGGCCGAGACCGCGCAGCGTTTCACACTCGTGCTTGCGCAGACGGAACCTGACGCGGCGCGCATGCGTCAGGTCGGCGCGCAGCGTATCGAGGTCATCGGCAATCTGAAGTTCGACACCGCGCCGGACGCGGCGCTGGTGGAGCGAGGGCAGGCCTTTCGACGTGCATCGGCCGCGCGGGCCGTACTGCTGTTTGCCAGCACGCGCGAAGGAGAGGAAGAACTATTGCTGGACGCGCTGCGGCGACACGACATCCGTGGCGCCGGCGTCACCCTGATCTTCGTTCCGCGTCATCCGCAACGGTTCGACGAGGTCGCGCGCCTGCTCGAAGCCAGCTTCGGATCCGTAGAACGCCGCTCGTCGCAGCGTGCCGATGCTCCGCTGCCGCCGGGCTCACCAGTGATCCTCGGCGATTCGATGGGAGAAATGACGCTGTATTACGCAGCCAGCGACGTCGCCTATGTCGGCGGCAGCCTGCTGCCGCTCGGCGGCCAGAACCTCATCGAGGCGTGCGCGGTCGCGGTGCCGGTTGTCGTCGGGCCGCACACTTTCAATTTCTCGCAGGTATCAGCCGACGCCATCGCAGCCGGAGCCGCGGTGCGAGTCGACGACGCCGATGCGGTCGTTGAGGCGATGCAGCGGATCGCCGGCGACGCTGCCTTGCGGGCGCGCATGGCCGATGCTGGACTGCGGTTCGCCCGGCAGCACAGCGGGGCCACCGCGCGGGCGCTCGCGCGCATCGCGCCGCTGATTGAGATGAGAAGCCGCGGCTACGGTGACTAGCTCCGGCGCTTCGAACGCGTCGGCTTGGCGTTGGCCGTCGATGCGCCACCGCCCGCGGCCGACGGGGTCGCCGTGCTGCCGGTCGCGACCGTCCGCGCCGGCGGGCTGGCGGGTGGCGTCAATGACGTGCGCTCCGGGGTGACGTCGGGCACGGTGAGCGGAACGGCGGGGTCGAGCAAACCATTGACGCCCGCGATGTCCTCATCCGTCAGCGAACTGGTAGAAGCCTTCAGCCGCAGTGCCGCGAGCAGAAAATCGTAGCGGGCGCGCTTCAGGTCGCGTTGGGTCTGGACCAGCTGAGTGGTGGCGTTCAGCACGTCGAGCAGGATGCGAACACCCACCTGGTAGCCGAGCTGCGTCGAGTCGAGCTGAGTGCGTGCCGAAACCTCGGCCGATTCCAGGGCGTGCACCTGGGCCAGGCCGTAGTTCACCCCGGTATACGCGTCGCGCGCTGCGTTCGCGGAATTGCGGCGCGCCGACTCGAGCTCGGCATTGAAACGATCCTGCAGCGACAGGGCCTCGCGCACCCGGCTCTGCACCAGGCCGCCCTGGTAAATCGGCAGCGTCAGTTGCAGCCCGAT
The DNA here is from genome assembly GCA_963707445.1 of uncultured beta proteobacterium. GTDB lineage: Bacteria > Pseudomonadota > Gammaproteobacteria > Burkholderiales > Burkholderiaceae_F > JALORV01. The sequence continues at coordinate 30,912 of CAVPPW010000042.1, forward strand.
GGTCCCGGTGTTGATGCGCGGGTCGATCAACGTATTCGACTGCGTGCCATTGAACTTGTTGACGTTGTAGCCGCCGACGACATCGAGGGTCGGCTTGTAGGCATCGCGCTGGCGCTGCACTTCCCGGGCCGAGATCTCGTAATTGGCGCGCGCGATCTGAACCGCGTAACTGGTGTCCTCGGCTGAGCGCACCCACTGCTGGATGTCCGCCGGCTTCGGCGGCACAAGGTTCGGGCGATCACGCAGCGGTGCGAGCGTGCCGAGGTCACGGCCAATGATGGTCTGCAACTCGCTCCGGCGGACCAGCAGCGTGCCGATTGCCACCTGCTCCTGGGCGACGATCTGGTCGTAACGCGCCTGCGCTTCGTTGGTGTCGATGATCGTCTTCGTGCCAACCTCGAACTCGCGCTTCGCCTGCTGCAGTTGCTCGAGCGTCGCCTTCTTGGCTGCCTCGAGCGCGATCAGCTGGTCGCGGGCCCCCAGCACGTTGAAGTAGGCCGTCGCGACGCGCAACGTCAGGTCTTGCGACGACTGCTGCAGCGTCAGGTTCGCGGCCATCACCGAGACCTTGGCCTGCTCGAGCGCCTCCCAGTTCTGCGGGCGATATACCGGCACTGTCAGGTTGATGCCGCCGCCATAAACGCTGAAGTTGCTGCTGATGTCTGGCTCGGTCGACGAATAACCGTTCGCATCGGTGCGGCCGGTCAGCCCGACGTTCGGCAACAGGGCGGAGCGCGCCTGCGGCACCTGCTCCTGTGCTGCCTGCTGCTGGTAGCGCGCAGCGGCGTAGGCGGCATCGTTAGCGACCGCATCGCGGTAGATCTGCAGCAGGTCGTTCTTGGCTGCGCGCCGCGCCGCCTCGATCAGCTCGCGCGTGTCCGCCGCCGGGTTAGGGGCCTGCGCGTGCGCCGCCGGACCGAACGACAACGCCAGCACGCAGCTGCTCGCCAGCGCTGCAGCGATTGGCCGCAAGGCAAACGGGCGGGAAGATAGCGACATCGGGGTCTCCGCTTCAGTAGGTCGGCATTGCGGTGTCGACCTGGCGTGCCCAGGCATCGACACCGCCGGTCAGGTTGTAGGCATCCGTGAAACCCTGGCGCGTGAGGAACATCGCGACCTGCATGCTCCGGCCACCGAGGTGGCAGATGCACACGACCGGCCGGTCAGGATCGAGCTCACTCAATCGTCCAGGCAGCGTTTGCATCGGCATTAGCTCGCTGCCTTCGATACGACAGATCTGCGTCTCCCAGGGCTCGCGCACGTCGAGCAGCACGGGCGGCGGGCGGTCTTTGTCGGCGAGCCAGGCGGACAACTCGGAGGCGGAGACCGACTTCATCAAAACCGGAAGCTCGACGGCCGCTCGGCATTACGCAGTGGCTTCAGTCGGGTCTCAAACAGGGTCACCGCGTCGAAACCGGACTCCGAAACACGAGTGATAAGTTGCGCCGACATGATCGGATCGCTGCCGACCACCGCTGCGAGGCGGCCGCCAACCTTGAGCTGGCGTCGCAGCGAATCCGGCAGCACAGGTAAAGAACCGGTCACGACGATCACGTCGTAAGGCGCGCGTCCGGGCCAGCCGCGGCTAGCATCGCCAGTCTCGAGCCTGACGTTATGCACCCCGGCGCGTCCGAGGTTGACCGCGGCGAAGGCTTGCAGCCGAGGATCGATCTCGACCGAAACGACCTGCTGCGCCTTGTGCGCGAGCAGGGCGGCCATGTAGCCCGAGCCGGTCCCGATCTCGAGTACGAGATCGCGCCGCTTGATCGCTACCTCCTGAAGGATGCGGGCCTCGAGTTTCGGCGACCACATGCGCTCGCCGGTGTCCGCGCCGTCGATGCGCAGCGGTATCTCCATATCCGAGAACGCCAGTGCACGGTAATCGGGCGGAACGAAGTCTTCGCGCTTGACGACGAACAGCAGGTCGAGGACGCTCTGATCGAGCACATCCCACGGCCGCACCTGCTGCTCGATCATGTTGAAGCGCGCCTTCTCGAAGTCCATCGTCTGCATTGTGTTTCCTGTCAGGCGGAGGTCAATCGCCTCGCTGCAGCGGCGCGAAAGTCTATCAGTGCAACTTCCGCGTCCCAGTGCAGTTCGCCCCTCGATTCTTGCGGTCTGTCGCACGCGCGGCAGGTCAACCGCGCCTCAGCGCCGCCAACACCATGTCGACATGCGTCCGTAGGTACGCGTCAGCATCGACCGGCTGCCCGCTGCACGGCCCGAAAGAACGCGTCCATAGCGATAGCATCACCAGTGGCGCCGTGATCACTCGCACGAACATCGGGACATTCACTTCGCGGAACTCGCCGCGCTCGATGCCGCGGGCCAGTGCCCCGCTGAGCAGCGCCTGCCAGGGCTCGATGACTTCATCGAGGAAGAACCGCGCGATTTCCGGAAAGTTGCCGCTTTCCGCCATGACCAGCTTGCCGAGGCCACCGGCCTCGCTGCTGCCATAGTCGTGCCACCAGCGCGTGATCAGCGAGCTCAGCAGGTCGGCACTTGATCCGCCAAAGCGCAGCAACTCTTCGGCGGACTTGCTGATGCGAGCAACGACGTTGTCGCGGACGACCGCCTTGAAGAGTTCTTCCTTGTTGTCGAAATAGAGATACAGCGTGCCTTTCGAGACGCCCGCGCGGCTGGCAACATCCTCGAGCCGTGTGCCGGCGTAGCCTTTCTCGATGAAGAGCTGCAGGGCTGCAGCGGTAAGTTCGGCGGGGCGGGCGTCCTTGCGCCGCTCCCAGCGCGGTCGGGCAACGGTACTGGTCGGAGGTCGCGGCCATGGTGAGCGCAAGTCCTTGGTCTTGCGCTGTTTTTAAATGACTGACTGGTCAGTAATATAGGAGGCGGGGCGCCGAAGTGTCAAGCCGGCGTGTCTCGCGGAGCACGAAGTGACTGCAACACATTCCGAATATCGCAACGATCGCGGGTGTCGACCCATCGGGAGGCGCCGGCATCCTTGCCGACGTCAAGACGATCAGCGCGCTCGGCGGCTACGCCTGCGCGGTCGTCACCGCGCTCACCGCGCAGAACACTCGCGCCGTCGCCGGCGTCATGCCGGTGACCGCGCCATTCGTGGCCGCGCAACTCGATACGCTGTGGACGGACGTGCGCATCGATGCCTGCAAGATCGGCATGCTGGGACAGGTGCCGGTCATCGAAACGCTCGCGCAGCGCCTGGCGCATTGGCGCCCAAATCATGTCGTGCTGGATCCTGTGATGGTGGCAAAGAGCGGCGATGCGCTGCTCGACCGCTCGGCCGTGGGAGCGCTGCGCGAGGTATTGATGCCACAAGCGTCGGTGATCACGCCGAATCTGCCTGAAGCCGGAGTGTTGCTCGAAGTCCGTGCGCCGGAAACCGTCAAGGAGATGTACCGGGCCGCGGAGCGTCTGCGCGAGTTGATGCGCGGCGATGGCGAGCGCTGGGTGCTGTTAAAGGGCGGTCACCTGCCGGGGTCGCAGGCGACCGATCTGCTGCACGACGGCGACCGCATGATCGAACTCACTGGCACCAGGGTCGAGACCAAGAACACCCACGGCACGGGCTGCACGCTGTCGGCGGCGCTGGCGACGCTGATTCCGCAGAGTCCCGACATGCCGACTGCCGCACGGACGGCGAAGGCCTATCTGACGCGTGCGCTCGAGCACGCCGGAGAGCTTGCCGTGGGCCGCGGACACGGGCCCGTGCACCATCTGCACGCGCTGTGGACTGCGTACCGAACGTGCGGCGAGCGATTTTGACGCGGCGCCGTTCGATCCGCGTGCTATTTGACCCCGACAGCGCGAAGCGCAGATAATTCGCGCCCTCGGCGGATTAGCTCAGCTGGTTAGAGCAGAGGAATCATAATCCTTGTGTCCGGGGTTCGAGTCCCTGATCCGCCACCACTATCTGGTCGACCGATGCGCGCAATACTCTCCCTGATCGTCACCGCGTGTGTCGTCGCCACCGTTGTGGGTTGCGGCACGAAGAAGCAGGCCGACGGCAGCGTGATCGGCGTGATGACGGCGGGCGCATTGCCCGAGGTCACGATCGACGGCAAGCCGATGCGGCTCGCGCCAGGTGCGCGGATCTACAACTCCAGCAATCTGACGATCACGCCGGGCCAGGTTCCGGCGAATTCGCGCGTTCGCTACAAGACCGACGCGACCGGTCTCGTCAATCAGGTCTGGGTGCTTCCGCCCGAGCGCTGATTCCGCCGGCGGCGCTGGCGCGGCGGCGGCCTCGCCTCGTAGAATCGACGCCTTTCCCCGCCACCGGATCTACACCGGCTCGCGAGATGCATTCCGGCAAGCTGTATATCCGCACCTTCGGGTGCCAGATGAACGAGTACGACTCGGACCGCATGGCCGACGTGCTGCGCGCATCCGGCAACCTCACGCCGACCGATCGCCCGGAGGAAGCCGACGTCATCCTCTTCAACACCTGCTCGGTGCGCGAAAAGGCGCAGGAAAAGGTGTTCTCCGATCTTGGCCGCGTCAAGCATCTGAAGCGGCTGAATCCCGACCTCGTGATCGGCGTCGGCGGATGCGTTGCCAGCCAGGAAGGCGCTTCGATCGTGCAGCGCGCGCCCTATGTCGATGTCGTGTTTGGCCCGCAGACACTGCACCGGTTGCCGCAGCTGATCGAAGCGCGCCGTCGCACCGGGCGGGCGCAGGTCGACATCTCGTTTCCGGAGATCGAGAAGTTCGACCACCTGCCGCCTCCGCGCGTTGAAGGCGCCAGCGCGTTCGTGTCGATCATGGAGGGCTGCAGCAAGTACTGCAGCTTCTGCGTCGTGCCGTACACGCGCGGCGAAGAGGTGTCGCGCCCACTCGAGGACGTGCTGACCGAAGTGGCAGACCTCGCCGAGCACGGCGTGAAGGAAGTGACGCTGCTCGGCCAGAACGTCAATGCCTACCGCGGGTCGGTCGAAGGTGCGAGCGAGCCGGTCGATTTCGCCTGCCTGCTCGAACATGTCGCGGAAGTTCCGGGGATCGAGCGGATCCGCTACACGACCTCGCATCCGAAGGAGTTCACGCAGCGGCTGATCGACGTCTACGGCCGGCTGCCGAAGCTGGTGAGCCATCTGCATCTGCCGGTGCAGGCGGGCAGCGACCGCGTGCTTGCTGCGATGAAGCGCGGCTATACCGTGCTCGAATACAAGTCGATCGTGCGGCGCCTGCGCCAGGTGCGACCGGACATCTCGATCTCCTCGGACTTCATCGTCGGATTTCCCGGCGAGACCGAGGCCGACTTCGACAAGGACGTTGGCGCTGGTCGCCGAAGTCGGCTTCGACGCGTCGTTCTCATTCGTTTACAGCAAGCGGCCGGGCACGCCGGCCGCAGATCTTCCCGACGACACGGCGCACGAGGTCAAGCTCGCTCGGTTGCAGCATCTCCAGCGGCTGCTGAACGACAACGTCGCACGCATCAGCGCGGCAATGGTGGGGACCGTGCAGCGAATCCTGGTCGAGGGACCGTCGCGCAAGGACGGCAGCGAGCTGATGGGCCGGACCGAGAACAATCGCATCGTGAATTTCAGTGGTGTCCCACGGCTGATCGGCCGGATGATCGACGTGAGAATCACGCAGGCGCTGCCGCACTCGTTGCGCGGCGAAGCGATCGTCCGCGAACCGGTGAACATGCCTCGACCGCGGACAGCGCGGAACGCGCCGGCGACCGGACCGGTGCAGGACTAAGCGAAGACGACGCGGGCGCCGAGGCCCGCGAGAGCAAGAACGGAATTGTGTGGGGCGCGCGGCGACGGGCCGCAGCGCAAAGGAAGGGTGGTTGAAGATGGTCGGACGTTCAAGCGTCAGCGATGCCGGGCGGGCGGCGCTGCGCGCATTAGGAATCGCGCTGGGTTCTGTCATGGTGTCGGCCTGCGCCACGCTGCAGGCCAGCGAAGCAGCCAAACCGGAGCCGTCAGCCGCTGCGACAGTGGAGTCGACCGGGAAGCCGGGCGCAACGCCTGCGCCGGCGGCACCGAAGCCGGCCGCGGGCGCAGCCGCTCCGGCCGCGGCGACGCCGCCAACGCCGCCCGGTGCTCCGCGCCCGTTTGCCGAGATCGTGAAGGACGCGAAGGTCGTCCAGGGCCTGTTTCCGGTCTGGCAGAAAGACGACAAGGCGTGGATCGAGATTCCGGCCGACATGCTCGACAAGCCATTTTTCCTGTCGATCAACATGAGTCGCGGCATCGGCGAGCGGATGCTGTTTGCGGGGCTGATGGGCAGCCGCGACTGGTATGCGACCGGCGGGGAGTATGTCGCCGAGTTCCGCAAGGCCGGAGGCAACATCCAGCTGATTGCACGCAACACGACCTTCGTGGCGCGCGCCGGCTCGCCAGAGGAGCGAGCGGTGCGCAAGTCGTTCTCCGACAGCCTGCTGTCGTCGGCCCCGGTCGCGAGCGCGCCGCACCCGGAACGCAAGTCGGTGCTGGTCGAGGTGAATGCGTTGCTGATGTCGGATATTCCGCGCGCGTCATGGCTGATCGAACGCAACTATCGAAACACGTACAGCTTCGACGCACGCAACTCGTATATCGCGTCGGCAAAGAGCAGCCCGGAGCGCACGGTGTTCGACATCACGGCGCACTATTCGCAGCCGCGCATTCCGGTTCCACCGCCGCCGCCGACCGTACCCGGCGTGCCGCCGGCGCCGTTCTATCCGCCGCCTGCGGTGATCGAGGATCCGCGCAGCTTCTTCCTCGGCTTCCTGTATTCGTTCACGAAGCTTCCCGAGCAGCCTATGGCCGCGCGTCCGGCTGACTCGCGAATCGGCCACTTCAATACCGCCAAGGTCGACTTCAGCGATGACTCGAAGTTCTCTCCGGTGCGCTTCTACGTGCAGCGCTGGCGGCTCGAGAAGAAGGATCCGAACGCTGCGGTCTCGGAGCCGGTCAAGCCGATCACGTTCTGGCTCTCGAACGAGATTCCGGAAAAGCACCGCGAGCCGATCCGTCTTGGCATCCTGGAGTGGAACAAGGCGTTCGAGAAAATCGGCTTCAAGGACGCAATCGTCGTCCTGCAGCAGCCGGATGACGCAGACTTCGACCTCGGCGAGGCGCAGTACTCGTCGGTGCGATGGCTGACGACGGCCACGCCGTCGTTCGGGGCCATCGGGCCTTCGCATGTCGATCCCCGCAGCGGCGAGATCGTCGACGCCGATATCGGCTGGGACGCAAACGTGACGCGCAACATCCGCGCACTGCGGACCGAAGGCGTCGTCGCCTATCAGCCGATGTACGACGAGGCGACCGGCAATCTCCGCATCGAGACCATCGGCTCGGCCGATGGTCGCCTGTGCAACTACCGCGACCACGCGGCGCGCGAGGTCGGCTTTGCGCTGGCGCTGCTCGAAGCCCGTGGCGAACTCGACCCCGACAGCGCCCAGGCCGACCAGCTGGTCGCCGATTTCCTGAAGGACGTCACGATGCACGAGGTCGGCCACACCCTCGGGCTGCGCCACAACTTCCGCGCCTCTACGGTCGCCACCTCGCAGCAGATTTCGGACAAGGCTTACGCGCAGGTCAACGGCCTCACCGGCTCGGTCATGGAATACACGCCGGTGAACCTCGCGCTCCGCGGCGAAAAGCAGGGTTCGTATTTCACTCCGACGCTCGGTGCCTACGACTACTGGGCCATCGAGTATGCGTACAAGCCGATCGCGCCCGATCAGGAGAAGCAGGAACTCGCGCGCATCGCCGCGCGGGCCGGCGAGCGCGAACTTGCGTTCGCGACCGATGAGGACGTCGGCTTCTCGATCGACCCGCTGGTCAACCAGAACGATCTGGGCAATGACCCGCTCGGCTTCTACCGACGTCGCGTGAAGCTGTCTCAGGAGCTGTGGCAGCGGCTCGAGCAGCGGCAGCTACCAGCGGGCGACAGCTATTCGGTGCTACGCCGACGTTTCCTGACCGGCTTTACCCAGTTGGGCCAGGCGATGGGACTCGCGGCGAAGTATGTCGGTGGCGCCGAACTCACCAACGACATGTCCGGCTCGGCGCGTTTGCCGATCACTCCGGTGGTTCCGGCCAAGCAGCGCGAGGCACTGACGATCATCACCGAGGGACTGTTCCGCAGCGACAGCTTCAAGGTGTCGCCCGAGTTCATGCGCAAGCTCGCCTCGGACCGGCTCGAGCGTGAAGAGCTTTATCTCAGCAACCCGCAGGCGATGCCGGCGATGGTCGAGCTGGCGCTTTCCGACCGCGTGCTTGCGGTCCAGCGCGACGTGCTGAACCGTCTGATGAGCCCGGTTGTCGCACGGCGAATCGTCGAGGGCAACGCACAGGCGAAAAAGGGCAGCGAGACTTTTCGTTTGTCCGAGCTGTACAGCACGGTCCAGGTTGCCGTTTGGGAAGAGGCACGCCTCGGGACAGAATCGGATCCGCTGCGCAGGAATTTACAGCGCGAACACCTGCGGCGCGTGACCGGCGCGGTCCTCGGCCCGTCCGGAGGCTACCCCGCCGATGCGCGCGCGCTGATGCGGCAGAACGCACGACAGCTCCAGGCGTGGCTTGTCGCGGCGGCCAACAAGCCGGGTTTATCGCCCGAAACCCGCGCGCACTATTCCGAGTGCGGCCGACTCGCTGGCCGAAGCCTTGAAGGCGCCGATGATCCGTGGCGGGGTCTAGACTGGCTTGGTGTCACGTCGCAGCTCGCACGCGAAGAAGGTCCTGACGTTCGCCGCGGACGCGGACAACGACGACCTCGCGAACGTCACGGGCCCGCTCGACGCCAACATCCGGCAGATCGAGAACGAGCTCGATGTCGCGATCGCACGGCGCGGACATCAGTTTCGCGTCGAGGGCCCGGCAGCGGCGGCACAGTCCGCGGTGAACGTGCTCGAGCACTTTCTCGAACGCGCGCGGAGTACCGGCCGCCCGGTATCCGTCGACGACATCCAGCTCTATTTTGTCGAGCTGCGCGGCGCGCGCGAGGAGGCGACGCCGGCGGGTGACGAAGGGCGGCCACAGCTGCATACGCGCCGCAGCGACCTGCACGGCCGCACTCCGCGACAGCGCGACTACATCGCGGCAATGCTGGATCACGACATCACGATCAGCATCGGCCCGGCCGGAACCGGGAAGACCTACCTTGCGGTCGCGGCCGCGGTCGATGCACTCGAGCGCGACATCGTCCAGCGCATCGTGCTGACGCGGCCGGCCGTGGAAGCCGGTGAGCGGCTCGGTTTTCTGCCGGGTGATCTCGCGCAAAAGGTCGATCCTTACCTGCGGCCGCTGTATGACGCGCTGTTCGATCTGCTCGGCTTCGACAAGACCCAGCGGCTGCTCGAACGGCAGACGATCGAGATCGCACCGCTTGCATACATGCGCGGACGGACGCTCAATCAGGCGTTCGTGATCCTGGACGAGGCGCAGAACACGACGCGCGAGCAAATGAAGATGTTCCTGACGCGCATCGGTTTCGGCTCGAAGGCCGTGGTCACCGGGGACGTCACGCAGATCGACCTGCCGCGCGGGACCACCAGCGGACTGATCGAGGCGCAACATGTCCTCGCTGAGGTGCGCGGCATGACATTCGTCTATTTCACCGCGGCCGACGTCGTGCGACATCCGCTGGTGGGGCGCATTGTCGAGGCCTACGAGGCCGCCGAAGCGCGGGCCGAGGCGGTCGCGCAGACGGAACTAGACATACCTGCGCGCCGTCGCGGCTGATGCCGGTTCTCGAGCTGACGGTACAGGGTGGCCGCAATTTCGAGGGTCTGCCCGCGCGACCGACGCTGCGACGGTGGATCCACGCGGCGCTGGACCGCGATGCCGAACTCACGCTGCGCTTCGTCGACTCGCGCGAGGGCAGGCGGCTGAACCGTGTCTATCGTCGGCGCGACTATCCGACTGACGTCCTGACGTTTTCCTACGCTGTGACGCCGGTCGCGTTCGCAGACCTCGTCATCTGTCCACCGGTCGTCCGCCGCGCGGCACGCTCGCTCGGGCGAGCGCTGCGGTGGCACTACGCACATCTGGTGGTGCATGCCACGCTGCACGCGACAGGCTACGAGCATGCCAGCCGCGCCGCGGCGCGCCGCATGGAAGCGCGCGAGGTCGCTGTTCTGGCGGCGCTCGGATACGACGATCCGTATGAGCTGTAGGGCCTAGCGACGAGCGGCCAAACGCTAGTGAACGCTAACACCTAGTCCGCGCGCGCTGCCCGGTCGCAATCGCGTCACGCACCGAAAGGACCCCCTCGTGTATTCTGAAATCGTCGCCACCTGAGGGCGGCGTCGGTGGTCTGTGTGCCGATGCTCCCCCGATCGATGTCAGACCCGTCACCTGGCGGCTCCAGCCGCCATAAAAGCAAGTCCCTGCTCGAACGCCTGTCTGCGTTCATCTTCCGCGAACCCGAGAACCGCGAGGAACTGCTCCAGGCGCTGCACGAAGCGCACGAGCGGAACCTGCTGGACGCCGACGCGATGTCGATGATCGAGGGCGTGCTGCAGGTCTCGGAACTGCGCGCCCGCGATCTGATGATCCCGCGAGCGCAAATGGACGTGGTCGACATTTCAGAGCCGCCGTCGCAGTGGATCCCGTTTGTCATCGAAACTGCGCATTCCCGGTTCCCGGTCATCGATGGCAGCCACGATCACGTGGTCGGCATCCTTCTCGCGAAGGATCTGCTGCGCTATTACACCGAAACTGACTTCGACGTCCGCGCCAGCCTGCGGCCTGCGGTCTTCATCCCGGAGAGCAAGCCGCTCAACGTACTGCTGCGCGACTTCCGCGCCAACCGTAACCACATCGCGATCGTCGTGGACGAATACGGCGGCGTGGCCGGCCTGATCACGATCGAGGACGTCCTCGAGCAGATCGTCGGCGACATCGAGGATGAATACGATTTCGACGAAAGCGATGACGCGATCATCGCCGAGGACGGCGGCAAGTATCGCGTCAAGGCTTTGACGGAGATCGCGCAGTTCAACAGCGCCTTTGGCACTGCCCACGGCGACGCCGAGTTCGACACGATAGGCGGACTGGTCACCCGGCACCTGGGCCACGTCCCCAAGCGTGGCGATGCCGTCGAGATCGGCGAGCTCCGCTTCGAGGTGTTGCGGGCCAACGCGAGGCAGGCGCAGCTGTTCCTCGTGCAGCGCGCGCCGAAGACCGTCGTGCGCGAATTCCTCGAAGCCAGCGACCCGCAGCGCGAACAACGGCACGTCGCCTGACAGCGGTTGCGCGTCGGGCCTTCCGTCTCTACATCATCTTGAAGCGTGTGCTTTTAGTCGCGGTTGCGTCTGGCGCAGGCGTGCTGCACGCGCTGTCGTTCGCACCGTGGAATCATCCCTGGCTGCAGATCGTCGCGCTCGCGCTGTTGTTTGCCGTGACGCTGCGCTCGGGCAGCTGGCGTCAGGCAGCGCTGCTCGGATTCGCATTCGGACTGGGCTGGTTCGGCGTCGGCGTTTCGTGGGTCTATATCAGCATGCACGTCTATGGGCTGATGCCGGCACCGCTCGCTGCCGGCGCCACCGCGGCGTTCTGCGCGTTTCTCTCGCTATATCCGGCGCTGGCGCTGGCGGCGGCGCAGATTGCAGTGCCTTCACGAGCTCATGCGCGTGACGGTGGGAATGCCCGCCACCTGGTGCCTGTCGGAGTGGTTGCGTGGCACGCTGCTGACGGGATTTCCGTGGCTTGCCGCGGGATACGCGCACACCGACGGACCACTGGCAGGCTTTGCACCACTCGTGGGCGTCTACGGCGTGACGCTGGTTGCAGCACTCGTGGCCGGCGCGCTGGCGAGCCTGTCGCTGCCGATCTCGGTGCGAGGCTGGCGCGGCTACGCGTGGGCCGCCGCGATCATCGTGGCGGCATTGGCAGGCGGCGGATTGCTCGGACCGCTGCGCTGGACCGTGCCCGCCGGTGCTGCGATCAGTGTCAAGCTGGTGCAGGCGAACATTCCGCAGGAGCAGAAATTCACCGCCGAAGGATTGGTGCGCGCCTTCGATGCCCACTGGGCGCTGATGCAGGGACCACGAGCGGACCTCGTGGCCTTGCCGGAGTCGGTGTTTCCGGTGCCGCTTGAACTGGTCCCGGGCGAGGCGCTCGAAGCCTTCACCCGCTATGCGCAGGACCGGCGCAGTGCGCTGATCTTCGGCGTGTTCATCGTCGAGCCCGGTGACGCGTACTTCAACAGCGCGGTCGGACGTGCGCCGGACGGTGAGCGATGGCAGCGCTACAGCAAGCAGCAGCTCGTGCCTTTCGGCGAGTTCATTCCACCGGGGTTCCGCTGGTTCGTCGATCTGATGCAGATGCCGATCGGCGACCAGGAGCGCGGTGGCGCCGATCAGGTACCGATGGATCTCGCAGGTCAGCGCATCGCGGTGAACATCTGCTACGAGGACCTTTTCGGCGACGTTATTCGTCGCGCCTGGCATGACCCGCTGCGCGAGCCGACGATGATGCTCAACCTGTCGAATCTCGCCTGGTTCGATGATTCGATCGCGCTGCCGCAGCACCTGCAGATCTCACGCATGCGCGCGCTCGAAACCCAGCATCCGATGCTGCGGGCCACGAATACCGGCGCGACCGCGGTCGTCGACGATCGTGGCGAAGTCACCGCCCAATTGCCATTCGAGACGGCGGCAGCGCTGGATGCGCGCGTCCAGGGGATGCGCGGACTGACGCCGTTTCTGCGCTTCGGCAACGCGCCGGCGGTGTTCGTGGCGTTCCTGCTGATCGGCCTTGCCGCGGCGGGCGCGCGTCGTGTGCGTGCTGGACGCGACGCAGCTGCAACGTCGCCGCGTTCGTGATCCATCGGTGGCCATCGGCAGTACCGGCTGAAGATGATCTGGCTGCTCGGCCTGTTTGCGGTTGACACCATCGCCGCCGCGGCCGCTTTCCTCGTGCGCCGGGCGCGGCGACCCGTGCGTCCCGCGTGCAGATCGAGTCGAGCGACGCTGCAGGCTGGCATCCCGCTGGTACAGATTCGCGCGAGCGTGCGTCGGGCTGCAGGCCGGTAGGCAATCCGTACAATCATCGGCGTTGATCTGACCCGCGAGCCCGGGCTGCCGATGCTCACCTTTCAGGAAGCCATTCTTCGACTGCAGACCTACTGGAACCAGCAGGGCTGTGCGTTGCTGCAGCCGATCGATCTCGAGGTCGGCGCCGGGACTTCGCACACGGCGACGTTTCTGCGCGCGATCGGGCCGGAGCCGTGGCGCGCGGCTTACGTGCAGCCGTCGCGCCGGCCGAAGGACGCGCGCTACGGCGAGAATCCCAACCGCCTGCACCAGCATCATCAATACCAGGTCGTGCTCAAGCCGTCGCCGCCGGACATCCTCGACCTTTACATCGGGTCGTTGCATGCGCTCGGGATCGACACGAAGAAGAACGACATCCGGTTTGTCGAGGACAACTGGGAGAACCCGACGCTCGGCTGCTGGGGCCTCGGCTGGGAAGTCTGGATGAACGGCATGGAGATCACGCAGTTCACGTACTTCCAGCAGGTTGGCGGGCTCGAGTGCAAACCGATCACCGGCGAGATCACCTACGGCCTCGAGCGCCTGACGATGTATCTGCAGGACGTCGACAACGTGTTCGATCTCGTTTACACGCGCTGGAAGGATCGCGGCGTCGAGCGCGTGCTGACCTACGGGGACGTGTTTCACCAGAACGAAGTCGAGCAGAGCGTCTACAACTTCGAGGCGAGCGAGCCGGCGATGCTGCTGGGCCAGTTCGGGCTGTTCGAGTCGGAGGCGAAGCGGCTGATGGACGCGCAGCTTGCGCTGCCCGCCTACGAGATGGTGCTGAAGTGCAGCCACACCTTCAACCTGCTCGACGCCCGCGGCGCGATCAGCGTGACGGAGCGCGCCGGATACATCGGCCGCATCCGCAATCTGGCGCGCGCGGTCGCGCAGAGCTATTACGACTCGCGTGAGCGTCTCGGCTTCCCGATGGCGGGGACCGCCGCAACCCAGGAGGCCGCGTGATGGCGCGCGCGTCGCTGCTGGTCGAACTGCAGACCGAGGAGCTGCCGCCAAAGGCGCTGAAGTCGCTGGCGACCGCATTTGCCGCGGGCATCGAGGCGGGTCTGTACGCGCGTCACTTCCTGACGGCCGACAGCCGGGTTTCGGCGTTCGGCACGCCCAGACGCCTGGCGGTGCACATCACGCACGTGGCGGTCCGTTCGGCGGACCAGCCGTTCAAGCAGAAGCTGATGCCGCTTGCCGTGGCGCGCGACGCCGCGCGCAATTGGACGCAGGCGTTTCTGAAGAAGCTCGAGGGCATCGGTCGCGAACACATGGCGAGGGTTCCGCTGGGGAAAAATGAAGGTCCCGACACGCTGGTGGTCGAACACGACGGCAAGGCCGACGCGATCTTCCTGCACGGTGTGACTGCGGGGCAGCCGTTGCACGTGGCGCTGCAGGCGGCGCTCGACGACACGCTCGCCGGCTTGCCGATCCCGAAGATGATGAGTTACCAGCTTGCGGATGGCCAAACGACCGTGCAGTTCGTGCGGCCTGCCCACCGGCTGGTCGCGATCCACGGCCACGCTGTCGTGCCGGTCCATGCGCTCGGGCTCACATCCGGCACCCGCACGCTCGGCCATCGGTTCATGTGCAAGGGCGAGGTCGTGCTCCGCTCGGCGGATTCGTACGTCGAGCAGATGAAGTTCGAAGGCTGGGTGATTCCGTCGTTCGAGGCACGGCGTGAACGCATCGAGCAGCAGCTGGCCGGGGAGGCTGCGCGGATCGGTGCGGTGCCCGTGGCTCCCGACGAGCTGCTGGACGAGGTAACGGCGCTGGTCGAGTGGCCGGCCGTCTACGAATGCGGCTTCGAGCGCGAGTTCCTCGAAGTCCCGCAGGAGTGCCTGATCCTGACGATGCAGCAGAACCAGAAGTATTTTGCGCTGCGTGACGCAAGCGGCGCGCTGCTCGATCGCTTTCTGCTGGTGTCAAACCTGGAAGCGCATAACCATGATGCCATCGTCGCGGGCAATGCCCGCGTCGTGCGCGCGCGGCTGGCCGATGCGAAGTTCTTCTATGACCAGGACCGCAAGCACACGCTGGAGAGCCGCGTTCCCGGACTCGCCCACGTCGTCTATCACAACAAGCTCGGGTCGCAGCTCGAGCGCGTCGAGCGCGTTACCGGCATAGCGGTCGGCATCGCCCGCGAACTCGGTCTCGAGCTCACGCACGTCGAGCGCGCCGCACGGCTGGCCAAGGCGGACCTGCGCACGCTGATGGTCGGCGAGTTTCCGGAATTGCAGGGCATCATGGGCGAGTACTACGCTCGCCACGACGGCGAGCGCCCGGATGTCGCGCTCGCGATCCGCGAGCACTACCAGCCGCGTTTCGCCGGCGATGCCGTGCCGTCGACTCGTGAAGGCACCTGCGTCGCTCTGGCCGACAAGCTGGAGACCCTCGCCGGACTCTTTGGCATCGGCGAGAAGCCGACCGGCGAACGCGATCCCTATGCCTTGCGTCGACACGCCCTCGGCGTGCTTCGCATGCTGAAGGAAGGGGCGCTGCCGCTAGACCTCGGGCACCTCGTCGATCGCGCGCTCGCGACCTTTCCTCCCGGCGTGCTGAAGGACGCCGGATCGGCGCGCAACGCGCTCGTGGCGTTCTTCGTCGACCGGCTCGCCGGGCTGTTGCGCGAAGAGGGCTATGCGGCGCAAGAGATCGACGCCGTGCTGGCCGAAGGGTCGCTGCGCATCGATCGCGTGCCGTTGCGGCTGCAGGCCGTGCGCGCCTTCATGGAGTTGCCGGAAGCGGCGAGCCTCGCGGCGGCCAACAAGCGCATCGGCAACATCCTGAAGAAATCGCAGGATGCACCCAGCGGTTTCGATCGCGAGCTGCTGCTCGAACCGGCGGAACGCGCGCTCGGTGCAGCGTTCTTTGAAGTCCAGCCCGCTGCCGAGGCGCTGTACGCCAGCGGCGACTTCACGGCGATGCTTGCGGTCACTGGCGCCGCTGAAGATGCCGGTCGATCGCTTCTTCGACGATGTTATGGTCAACGTCGACGACGAACGCCTGCGCAACAACCGGCTCGGCTTGCTCAAAGGTCTGCACGCCACGATGAACCGGGTGGCGGACATCTCCAAGCTCACGGCCGGCTGATGCGCGCCAAAGCCGCTGTCCTTCAAAGCGGCCGATCGGCCGCGCACTGGCCCGACGCCGGTTGAGGTTGCCCGTGCTGGTCCTGCGCTCAGCGCTGTATCTGCTGTTCCTCATCGTCGTGGTCATTCCATGGGCGTTCGTCGTAATGTCGGGGTGGCTGTTTCCGGTGCACACACGCTATATGCTGTGCGCGCGTTATACGAAGATGGCGATCTGGGGCGCACGCGTCATCTGCGGCATCGAGTGGAAGATCGAAGGCTGGGAGCGCCTGCCGGATGGCCCGGCGATCCTGCTGCCCAAGCACCAATCATCGTGGGAGACGTTATGGCTGCCGTCGGTGATGCCGCGCGACCTGACCTTCGTCTATAAACGCGAACTTAACTGGCTGCCATTTTTCGGCTGGGGCCTCGCCTCGGCGCAGATGATCAGTATTGACCGACGCAAGGGACAGGATGCGTTCGAGCAGGTGGTGGAGCAGGGTATCGACCGGCTTGCGCGCGGATGGTGGATCGTGATCTTTCCTGAGGGGACCCGAACGCCGCCCGGATCGACCCGGCGCTACAAGACTGGCGGAGCTCGCCTCGCGGCCCGCACCGGGGCCGCGGCGGTGCCGATTGCGGTGAATTCCGGTGAGCTGTGGCCACGCAAAGCATTCATCAAGCGACCGGGAGTGATTACGGTGTCGATCGGTCCTCCGATCGATCCGCGCGGCAAGTCCGCCGAAGAAGTCGGCGCTGCGGTCGAGGCATGGATCGAAACCGAGATGAGGCGTCTTGCGCCGCATCGTTATAGCGGGCCGTATGTCTCCAGCGCTGCGGCGCGCGCCCGGGCGGCGCAGGGTGTGGCGTGAATCGGCGGCGTTCAGCACCTGAGCAGCTTGCGCTGTTGCTCGACCTTCCAGCGCCTCCGCAGCAGCGTGAGGACGTCAGGCCGAGGCAGCTGCGCATCGAGCACGAGGTCTTCACGTTTCGGCTGCGGCGCGCGCGTCGGCGCTCGATCGGATTCCAGATCGACGACCGCGGGCTCACAGTGAGCGCGCCGCGCTGGGTTCCGCTGCGCGAGATCGAGGCGGCGATCGTCGAGAAGCGACGCTGGATCGTGACGAAGCAGCGCGAATGGCACGAATGGTGTTCGCGACGCCGGCTGCCGTTGTTGCGCTTCGTCGATGGTGATCGGCTGCCGTATCTCGGATCGCATCTGTTGCTGCGTACCGGCACCGACGCGGTGGCCACCCATCGCCACGAGCGGGAACTGCGACTCGCGTTGCCGCGCGATGCGAGTGAACCGCGCGTGCGCGACGCGGTGCAGGCGTGGCTGCAGGCCGAGGCGCGCCGCGTGTTCGGCGAGCGAATAGCGCGCTTCAGCGGTCGAATCAGCAGCCGCTATTCGGGATGGAGCCTTTCATCGGCGCGTTCGCAATGGGGATCGTGTACGCACGACGGTCGCCTGCGGCTCAGCTGGCGGCTGATTCACTTCTCGCTCCCGGTCATCGATTACGTGATCGCCCATGAGCTGGCGCACCTGGACGAAATGAACCACAGCGCCCGCTTCTGGCGGGGGGTCGCGCAGCTGCTACCCGGCTTCGAGGCGGCGCGAAACGAGATCAAGGGCGTCGACATGGCGTCGCTGCCGCTCTAGGAGAGCAGATGAGGATTCTTCACACGATGCTGCGTGTCGGCGACTTGCAGCGATCGATCGACTTTTACACCCGCGTTCTCGGGATGAAACTGCTGCGGTCGACCGACCGGCCCGAACAGAAATACACGCTGGCCTTCGTCGGCTACGGTGACGAGCGCGAGCATGCGGTGCTCGAGCTTACCTACAACTATGGCGTCGATCGCTACGAACTCGGCGATGGCTTCGGCCATATCGCGATCGCGGTGTCCGATGCGGCCGCAGCCTGCGATCGGATCCGGGCTGCGGGCGGACAGGTGACGCGCGACGCCGGACCGGTCAAGGGCGGCAGCACGATCATCGCGTTCGTCGCCGATCCGGACGGCTACAAGATCGAGCTCATCCAGTCGGCGCACTAGTCTCTTTGGCGGCTGCGACCGCCGCGGCCAGGCGCGCGAAGTCGTCCACCGAAAGCGTTTCGGCGCGGGCCTGGGGATCGACCGCGGCCGCGCGGATCACTTCGACCGACGCCAGCTCGGACAGCGCATTGCGTAGTATTTTGCGTCGCTGGCCAAACGCCGCTGACACGACTTGAGCGAACAGTCGTGCGTCTCCGGCCGCTTGTAGCGCAACCGGCAGCGGCTGCATGCGTACGATGCTCGAGGTCACTTCCGGCGCCGGCCGGAACGCGCCGGGTGCGACGTCGAAGAGTTTGGTCAGCCGATAGCGTGATTGCAGCATCACTGACAGCCGACCATAGGTGCGGCTGCCGGGCGACGCCACCATGCGGTCGACCACTTCCTTCTGCAGCATGAAGTGCTGGTCGGTCACGCGTTCGGCGATCGGCATCAGCGCGAACAGCAGCGGAGAGGAGATGTTGTAAGGCAGGTTGCCGACAATGCGCAGCGGTCCGCTGATCGTGGACCAGTCGAAGTCGAGCGCATCGCCGACGATCAGCGAGAGCTGATCGGGCGGAAACTCGTTCTGCAGCCATGCCGCGAGATCGCGATCGATCTCCAGCGCCCTGATGTGGCCGGTGCGTTCGATCAGACGCCGGGTCAGCGCGGCCTGCCCCGGGCCGATCTCGACGATCGAATCGCCGGGCCGCGGGTCAATGGCGTCGACGATGCGCGCGATGACGCGTGGATCGTGCAGGAAGTTCTGTCCGAAGCGCTTGCGTGCGCGGTGCTGCGGGCTCGCCATGCCGTCGCAGGGCTGCGACTCAGCGTGCGGCCAGCACGGACGCGAGTTCAAGCGCGGCGCGCATGCTGCCGGCGTGTGCACGACCGGTGCCCGCGCGGTCGAGCGCCGTGCCGTGATCGACCGACGTGCGGACGAACGGCAGGCCGAGCGTCACATTCACGCCGTGACCGAAGGTCGCGTATTTCAGCACCGGCAGGCCCTGATCGTGGAACATCGCCAGTACCGCGTCGTACTTCGCCACGATCTCGGGAACGAACAGCGTGTCGGCCGGCAACGGACCGTCCACGTCGATCCCCTGGGCACGCGCACGCTCGATCGCGGGTGCGATCAGTTCGATCTCCTCGCGCCCGAGGTGGCCGCCCTCGCCGGCATGGGGATTGAGACCCGCCGCAACGATGCGCGGCCGCGGTCACGCGGAAGCGGCGACGCAGGTCCGCATCGAGGATGCGCAACGTCTGCTCCAGCCCGTCGCGCGTCAGTGCCGCGCTCACGTCTGCAAGCGGCAGATGGGTGGTGGCGAGTGCAACCCGAAGCGGTCCGTGCGGCGTGTCGCCGGCCAGCATCATCACGACGCGGGCGGTGCCGGTGTGCTCGGCCAGATATTCGGTGTGGCCGCTGAACGGTACGCCGGCGTCGTTGATCACGCTTTTCTGCACCGGCGCGGTGACGATGGCGTCGTAGCGGCCGTCCTGGCACCCGGCGATTGCAGCGTCGAGCGTCGCGAGCACGTAGCGCGCGTTAGCCATGTCGAGTCGACCCGGAACCGACGGTGCGGCCAGCGCGACATGTTCGATCTGCACGTCGGCGGGAAGTCGGTGCCCGGACTGGCGAGCTCGCTCCTCGATCAGACTGGCATCGCCGATCAATGTCACATCGGCGGCCAGCGTCGCGGCCAGTGCAGCGACGGCGATCTCGGGTCCGATGCCGGCGGGTTCACCCGTGGTGAGCGCCAGTTTCGGCCGCATGTCGAGCGCTACGCCTAGCCGCGCTCGTCGATGCGGTACTCGACGTAGGTTTTGTCGCGCAGCTGGCGCAGCCAGTCCTGATAGGCCTCGTCGCTCTTGCGCTCGCGCAGCGCCTGCCGCGCTCGCTGGCGCGCGCGGTCGGTCGACACGGCTTCGGTCTTGCGCTCCATGGGCTGGATCAGATGCCAGCCGAAGGG
>CAVPPW010000043.1:0-59329 GCA_963707445.1 uncultured beta proteobacterium
CGACAGCAAACCAACCCTTCAGATTGACGTTGATAGACCCACGCTTGAGAAGCTTCTCTATGCGATGTTGTCGTCGATCGTCGGAAAGGACAAGGCGTTGAGTGAGATCGATAACCATCGCTACCTGTCGACAGAGCTTGGTGACTACAAGACTGATTCAGAGACCAACAAGTACTACATGTGCAGTCTCGCAGAGCATGTCAAACAGCTGCTACAAGTCGAGTTCGGAAGGTGCGGCGTTCTCTCGCTTGCCGCCAAGTGGGATATCCCGTTGATGTGGAGTCACTATGCTGACCAGCACCGAGGGCTCTGTATCGAGTATGACCTAGCGGACACAGCATTCAAGAACCTCAGAGCCGTTGAGTACCGCAAGCCCAGAGGGATCAACGTGAGCGATATCTTCGATTGGAAGGTTCGAAACTCAGGGTCAGCGAAGGATTCCATCGAGGCAACGTTCTTTCTCGCAAAGGCATCGCAATGGCGCTACGAGAAGGAATGGCGCGACGTAGCTAGTGAGGTAGGAGCTCGTCCCGCCCCGGCAAGGGTGAGCGCCATTCACTTCGGCCTCCGCTGCGACAGCTCAGTCATAACGACCCTCGTGAAGCTACACGCGGGTTCGGAGCACCCTCTGAAGTTCTATGTCATCTACCCGTTGGACAATACCTTTCGCCTTCAAAGGCGCCTCGTCGATGTTGATGAAATAGAAGCCATCGGGCTGAGAACGTCTGCAGCTCTAGTTTTCAAGGAAATCGTCGATGACAGCGCTAACGCCTAACCCTTCGTCGCACCCGACTCGCTATGGCGGCTTCGCCAGCCTCCGCGAGCGGGTGAACTCGAACGCTAGAACGCAATGAGTCCGCTATGGGTCGACTACTGCCCTCGCCCGCGGGCGGCGACACTCATGTGAGGGTCAATAGCAGAGTGTGGCCAGGGCCTTGTCCAGACGATGCCACGTTGACCCCTTCGCATATCGACTGAACGACATCGTCTGCCCTTTGGAGTGACCAAGAAGCTCGGCAACTAGGTCTTCCTGGAACCCCCGCATTTCGCAAGCGAGTCGCTACCGTGTGGCGCAGTGAGTGGAAATCCTGCTTAAAGCAGTGCTCGACCCTGTACCGGTTGAACCAACGGCTTGCCGCCTGCCCGTAACCATCCCGCCCTAGCGCAAAGTCAAACAGCCTTTCCTGCCCTGCCCTTCGGCGCGCATCCACGAACTCTAGAAATCCCCGCTTCTTCAGCTCCAGATGGATCGGAACCTCGCGCCGACTGGCGGAATTCTTCAAGCGCTGCCCCGGTCCCTCATCGGTGATCCGGATCCGGTCTGAGATATCCGCAATCCGCAGCTGCGCCAGCTCGTTGATACGTGCCCCGGTGTAGAGGCCCAACAGAGGCAACCATTGCCCTAGCTCAGCGAGACGTCGGCAGTCTTCCACCGCCCAAACAGTTCGCCCTTCCTCTGGCCGCTTGCCTTTTCGCATCGGTACCCGCAGCCCGTTGAACGGATTTGGCATGGCGTAGTAGCCGTGATCGATCAGGAAGTCGAACAACGACTTCAACCGCGACAAGTGCTTGTTTTGCGTCTTTGGATCGAGGCCCTCAAGGGTGGTCTTGTGGAGTACCGCTTCGGTCTTGCTTAGACCTGTCTCGATTGGGAATCGGTCAATGATTGGAGTTGACCCGCTTTCGTGGACACCCTACGGTGACGAAGGAAGGAGTCCACGATGCCCAAGAGCAAGCCGCCGTATCCGGCGGAGTTCAAGCAACAGATCGTCGAGTTGGCCCGAGTCGGCAAGACGCCGGCGCAGTTGTCGCGTGAGTTCGGGTGTTCTGCGCAGACCATTTCCAACTGGGTCGTGCAAGCGGCCATTGATCGCGGCAAGCCGTTGCCCGGGAAGGAGGGACTGACCAGCGCCGAGCGCGAGGAGTTGAACCGGCTGCGCCGCGAGAACCGGCAGCTCAAGCTGGAGCGCGACATCCTCTCAAAAGCCGCGGCCTGGTTTGCCAACAAGGGCGACAAGACGTCCGTACCGTCTTCGAACTCGTGAACGCGAACCAGGCCGTGTTGCCCGTGCGCACTATGTGCCGCGTGCTGGGCGTCTCGGCCAGCGGCTTCTATGCGTGGCAGAACCGCGCGCCGTCGCAACACGCGATCGACGATACCGTGCTGACCGAGCGCATTGCGCTCGTGCATGCCGAGTCCGATGCGATCTACGGCAGTCCGAACATCCACGCTGAGTTGCACGACCAGGGCATTCGCGTCGGGCGCAAGCGCGTGGCTCGGCTCATGCGGGCGGCCGGGCTGCGCGGCGTGAGTCGGCGGCGCCGTTTCGTCGTGACGACGCGGCGCGATCCGAAGCAGCGCCCGGCGCCGGATCTGGTCAACCGCGAGTTCATTGCCGACGGCCCGAACCAGCTGTGGGTCGCCGACATGACCTACGTCGCCGACCTGGGCCGGGCTTCATCTACCTGGCCATCGTGCTCGATGTGTGGAGTCGACGCATCGTGGGCTGGTCGATGGGTCAGACGACTGACGCGCCGATCTCGTCTCGCGGCGCTCGACATGGCCGGCTCGGCAGCGCCGGCCGCACGAGGTGATCCATCACAGCGATCAAGGCAGCCAGTACACCAGCCTGGCCTTCGGGCGCCGCTGCAAGGAGATCGGCGTGCGTCCTTCGATGGGCAGCGTGGGCGACGCCTACGACAACGCGATGGCTGAGAGCTTCTTCGCCAGCCTCGAGTGCGAGTTGCTCGATCGACGCACGCTTCAAGACGCAGCACTGAGGCGCGCCTGGCGGTGTTCACCTGGATCGAGGCTTGGTACAACCCGCGTCGCCGCCACTCGGCGCTTGGGCGCGTTTCGCCTGCGGAGTTCGAAAGGAAAAATCGCAACACCCCAGCAACCGAGCACCGGCGCGTCGAACACGACTTATCCCCCGTCGGCGTCTGCGTGGCATGCGCCACGCCGCCGGGGGATAAGTCTGCAACTGAGCCAATCAACACGGCTTGAGAATCAAGCCCCAACCCGTCCACGGGAACGGGGCAACTCCAGCCCGTCGGTGACCTCGGGTCTTGGCCAGGCGCACGCCCCAGGCCTTCAGCGTCGACCAGGCGTCGCTGCGAGTCATCAGGGAGTGCGCGGCGCCGTAGTGCCTGGCGAACCGCCGATCGCCGCCCTTGGAGATGTGTCCCGGGTTGTCGATCTCGCCGGACTGGAAGCGCCGCGGTGTCAGCCCGAAGTGCGCCGCCACGGTGCGCGAGGACTTGAAGCGATTCGGGTCGTCGACCGCAGCCTTGAAGGTCAACGCGGTGACCGGACCGACGCCGGGATCGACATCAGGCGGCGACAGATCGGATCGAGGCGCACCAGCGCCTTGACCGCGTTGTCCAGCTTCAGGTAGGTCTTGTAGAGCACCGTCCTGGCGTCCAGCAGCGGCACGAGAGCGCAGGCGAGCATCTCGGCGTCGCCGGACACGGTCTCGTCGCAGCTCGGCGTCGAAGCCACCGTGGCCGACCCGACTGGGCAGCCGGATCCCGAACACCTTGAGCAGGCCGCGCAGCTCGTTCTCGAGATCGACGCACTTCTTCAGGATGGCCTTGCGGCTGGCCAGCAGCGCGCGCACCTGGTGGCTGTGCAGGCTCTTGACATGCACGGGGCTGTACCAGCCGGTGCGCAGGATCTGCGCGAGGCCGCGGGCGTCGTTGCGGTCGGTCTTGTTGCGCATCGCCGCCAGCGTGACGCTGACCTGGCGCGCCTCCAGGCAGACCACTTCGTAGCCCGGCCTCCTGCAACCCGTAGGTCAGGTACTGCGTCAGCGTGCCGGCCTCGAAGCCGACCTACCGGATCTCGGCACTGAAGCGCCGTAGCGTCGCCACGATCACGTCGACTCTCGGCGGCCACCTTGGCTTCAAGCCAGACCTCGCCGTTGTCGTCGACCACGCAGATCGACACCGAACGCAACGACACATCGATACCGGTGAAGTACTTCATCGCTCTCTCCTTCGCAGGTGGATGTCCTGCGAGTCTATGGAGAGCTCAACCCTCGCTAACGGAGAGCCCGATTACCGATGCTACTGGCCGACAACCGTCACCCACAAACTCCCTCGCGAGGAACACCTCAGCGGATACGGCGGACTCATACTTCGTCAAGCGCCGCTTGCGCTTCCGCCGCATCGTCGAGAAGATGACGCGCCAGAAGGTCGGCCTGCAATCGGATGTCGGGGACGGCGAGCACCTCCCACAGCACTCCCCGCATCGACGACCCCAGCGTGTGGAGCACCCGCGATGGAACGCCGTCTCGCCCGATAATTGTTCCATCCGGAAGTGCGTCGAAGCCGAGGTTCGCAGGACCGGGACGCGCTAGGCCGCGATCGAACAGGCGCTTCACCAGCGGGTCATCGACCCTGTCGTAGTCGGTTTCGGGGCCCATGCAGTTGACGACGACACTGGCCCGCTCCACGACCGTGCGACGGTCGCGACGCGTCGTGTAGTGAAGCTCGATCGCTTCCCCGACTTCGACGAGATCGCAAATTCGGCCGGCGACGACGTCGAGACGCCCCGATGCGCGCATCGCTTGGACGAACGCTTCATTCTCAGGAGGAATCCTGCTGCGAATGATCTCCCAGTGCCGGAACAGGTGGCGCATGAAGCGACGCTTCTCGACGACGGGCAGATGCATCCATAGCATCTGCGTGTCCGGGCGCAGCGAATCGATGACGGCCCTTGCATCGATGTCATTCGATTCGGCACGTGCAAGGTGCTTGCGCACGACCCTGAAGATGTTGAGCAAGTTCGTCGATCCCTCGATCTCCTTGAAGAACGAGGGATAGGATTCGAATCCACGGTGTGCAAGAGGCAGGAGACCGCGCCTCGAGATCGCGACGATCCGACCTTTGTGCCCGTGCCGGTCGAGTGCGAGGGCGAGGTCGATCGTTGTCTGCCCGGTGCCGATCAGAATCACCGCATCGTCGCGCGAGACACGCGCGAGGGCATCGGGGCTCCAGGGATTGCGCGCGTAGCGTCCACTCGCGAACGCGCTTGGATGGCGTATCGGTGGGTCGCGTGGGAGGAAGTTGCCGAGCGCGAGCACCACCTTGTCGGCCAGGAAGGAGGCGGCGCCTTCCACATGGATCGTCGCGCCATCGCTGCCTGCTTCTATGTCCGAAACGTTGCCGCGCAGGTGCTCGAAGCGCGGACCGTCGACCTGCGAGCGCGGTAGATCTTGGAACAAATCGAGCACGTAGTTCCTGTACAGGCCGCGCGGAAGAAACTGGAACGCCTCAGCACGAATGCCCTTGTACTGCGCCCATTTGAGAAAGTGCTCGGGATCGTCTACGAACGCTCCCATGCGGCCGGCGGGGACGTTGAGCAGCAGGTAGTCCGCGTCGTCGGAATAGGCGGGTCCCATGTAGCGCTGCTCGCGGCGATCGATCATCTGGATGCTGTCGCCCGCGGATGCCTGCCGACGCAGATTCAGTGCAAGCAACCGACCCGAAACGCCGGCGCCGATGATCGCGATGCGCGTCACGACCGGTCCGCGCCTAACGTTTGCTGTATTGACCGGTCAAGGTCGGTTGCGGGAACGAACGCCTTGATCTCGACCGCGGCCAGATTCATGCACGAATTGTGTCCGCTTTCCAAGCGAATCGTGCATTGAGCAGGATGTTCCGCTTCTGGCCGAGTCGACCCCAAGCGGGTTCAGGCGTTCGGCGACCCGAAGCCGTCGTTCGCCTCGGCGCATAACGGTCGGTTCCCTATTGCGGGTATCGCGGCTGGCGCAATGTCTGTATCGGTAAGGCTACTTCTTGGCCGCGCCGGTACCGGCAGCGGCGTCGCATTCGCCGACGCGCTTGCCAGCCAGCTTCATGCTCATCGCACCGTCTTTCATTTTCATATTCATCACACCGGTCCACGCTTCCGTCCCTTGGTAGGTCATGTTGCCGTCGGCGGTTGAGCCGTCATTGCAGACCATCTTCCAACTCCACCCGTTAGGTAGTTTTTGTTGGTCAGTGATCCGACAGTTTTCGCGGGCTCGAAATGGCGGTTGTTCCTTGGCGGTACAAACGCGCTGGGTGGTGGCCGGCATGGCCGTCGGCATGCCCGGCATCTCCATTTGGGACGTGATTTCCCACGAGTCGCCTTTCGGACTCTGGGCTTGAGCTACTGGAATGATCGCGACGGCCGTGGCGGCGGTGAGGGAAGCGAAGAGCAGGCGCATGGACCGATCTCCTTGTTCTCTTTTGGGTCGACGCGGATTGAGCGATCTGTCGACTTGATCGCAAGAGCAGTCTGCGCCGCTTGTGCCGCGCCAACAAGCCGACGAGGTAGGCAGGATCGCTCGATGAGCGCGGAGATCTGGTGGTCTTACGTCGTGTGCACCGAGCGCGTGGTGTCCGCCCGCGCTCTAGCTGGCGTTTCGTTGCTGGGAGCGGCTATCGCGCCGCCTTACTTCGGTGCTGTCCAAGAATCCCGTAGCGACACAGCAAGATTGAACACTGGGCTCGTTGCCGTGTGATCTTTGAGATCCGCCACGAAGTACCCGTTTCTCTCGAACTGGAACTTGTCGTCGGGCTTGGCGTTCGCGAGTGAGGGTTCGACGAACGCGCGCAGGATCTGTTTGCTGTTCTGGTTGATCAGCGCGGGGAAGTCGCCTTCGCCGGCGTCGGGGTGCGGGTCGGTGAACAGGCGATCGAACACGCGCACTTCGGCGGGGATGCTTGCGGCCACCGGCAGCCAGTGGATCGCGGTCTTGGTCTTGACGCTGTTCTGGCCAGGTGAGCCGCTCTTGGTTTCCGGCAGGTATTCGGCGTGCACGGTGGTGATTTCGCCCGCTGCGTTCTTCTCGACGCTCGTGGCACGGATCACGTAGGCGTAGCGCAGGCGCACCGGCTGGCCGGGAGCGCCGTCCTTGCCGAGCGCGAGGCGGAAGTAGTCGGCCGGCGCGTTCTCCATGAAGTCGTCCGCCTCGATCCACAGTTCACGCGCGAACTGGATCGTGCGCGTGCCGAGTTCCGGGTGCTGTGGGTGCACCGGCAGCAGCACGTCTTCGGTCTGGCCGGCCGGGTAGTTGTCGAGCACGAGCTTCAGCGGCTTCAGCACCGCGGTGGCGCGCGGCGCGCGCGCCTCGAGGTCGTCGCGCAGCGCCTGTTCGAGCAGGCTGTAGTCGATCCACTGCGGGCTCTTGCTGACGCCCGTGCGGTCGGCAAAGAGCTGCAGGCTCTGCGGCGTGTAGCCGCGCCGGCGCAGCCCCACGATGGTGGGCATGCGCGGGTCGTCCCAGCCGTCGACGTGCTTCTCCTCGACGAGCTGAATCAACTTGCGCTTGCTCATCACCACGTAGGTGAGGTTGAGCCGGTTGAACTCGTACTGGTGCGGCAGCAGAAACGGGTTGGCCTTGCGCTCGTCCAACGCCGATTGCAGCAGCGGCGTGAAGCACTCGGTGTGTTCGAGCAGCAGCTTGAAGAATTCGTCGGCGTCCTGCGCGGCGAGGTCCGGGTTCTTGCTCCAGCTCGCGAACATCGCTTCGGCGCGCCGCTCGTAGCGGCTGGCGCCGAGCTTGTCGCGCTTTTCCTCGACGACGTTGCGGCAGTGGAGTGCGAACTCGCGCTTGGCTTCGATGCCGGCGTCGCGGATCTCTTCGAGCGCGGTGCGCGCAGCCTCGTACTGCGGGCGCCGCAGCTGCGGCACGATGCGCTCCAGCACCCAGTCGTAGAACGGCCGCTGGTCCTCGAACTCGAGCGTGCAGATCGAGTGGGTGATGTTCTCGAGCGCGTCCTCGATCGGATGCGCGTAGGCGTA
The DNA here is from genome assembly GCA_963707445.1 of uncultured beta proteobacterium. Classification (GTDB taxonomy): domain Bacteria; phylum Pseudomonadota; class Gammaproteobacteria; order Burkholderiales; family Burkholderiaceae_F; genus JALORV01. The sequence goes on from CAVPPW010000043.1 coordinate 7,796, forward strand.
CATCGGGTAGACCTTCCACGCGTCGCCGGTCATGTGATGCTCGGCGAAGCGGATGCGGTAGATCGCCGGGTCGCGCATGTTGATGTTGGGCGACGCCATGTCGATCTTGGCGCGCAGGATCATGCTGCCTTCGGGATGCTGGCCGGCGCGCATCTCGCGGAACAGGCGCAGCGATTCCTGTTTCGGCCGGTCGCGGAATGGCGAATCGGTGCCGGCCTGGGTCAGCGTGCCGCGCGTCTCGCGCGTCTCGTCGGCGCTCTGCTCGTCGACGTACGCATAGCCCGTCTCGATCAGGTACTCGGCAAAGCGATACATGTCCTCGAAGTAATCGCTCGCGTGGTACAGGTTGCTTTCGCCGCCGTGCTCCCAGTCGAAGCCGATCCAGCGCACGGTGTCGAGGATGCCGTCGACGAACTCCTGGTCTTCCTTGACCGGGTTGGTGTCGTCGAAGCGCATGTGGCAGCGCCCGCCGAAGTCGCGCGCCAGGCCGAAGTTCAGGCAGATGCTCTTGGCGTGGCCGATGTGCAGGTAGCCGTTGGGCTCCGGCGGAAAGCGAGTGCGGATCTTGGCCGGGTCGGCCGGGGCCTTGGCGTGCAGGTCGTAGACGCCGGGCTTGCCGGCCCAGCTGGCGCGGCTCATAGGTGCCGCGCACCAGGTCGGCCGCGATCTGATTGCGGATGAAGTTGGTCGGCGCAGCCGTCTTGGCGGGGAGCGGCTTGGCTGGCGGCTTTCTAGGCTTGGGGTCCATGCAGCCGTGGATTGTATCCACGGCTGCTGCACTGCCACGAGAACGCTGTGCGTTTCTTCAGACGCAGACGGCAAAAGTTGATCGAAAGCAGGCTCAGAACCGGAAGCCGACGCCGACTAGCGGCCCGCTGAACGCCAAGTCCGCTTCGGCTGGGGCGACGCGCTGGTCGGCTACCGGTACCTGGCCTATCGATTCGACTCTGCCAATCCGGTGTCGGTTGGAGCGACCTCAGCCAGTCCCGGCCGCTGATGTCAACCGTAACAAACGAGCGCTGCATCCGTTTCGCAGCCAGCCCCGTAAGTCTCGGTGTTCTTAACCAACGGAGAGCACCTTTCATGGACACGCCCTTGCATATCGTCTCCATCACGTCATTTGCCGCCCTGCTCGTCGCCTGTGCGAGCTCACCCTACCCGGCTGCTGCGCCCACCGTTCCGCCTTCGCTCCAGGCACCGGCCGGTTCGACGCTCTACCTTGAAGCACTTGCGTCCGGAGTGCAGATCTACGAGTGCTCGCGCAAGCCCGATGCAACTTACGAGTGGACCTTCAAGGCGCCCGAGGCGACGCTCACGGCGCGGTCCGGACAGCCGCTTGGCAAGCACTACGCGGGACCCACCTGGGAGGCGCTCGATGGCAGCACCACGGTCGGTGAGGCCAAGGCACGAGAGCCTGCCCCGTCACCCTCCGCGATTCCTTGGCTGCTCCTTGCCGCAAAGTCCAACTCCGGCAGCGGTACTTTTGCCAACGCCAAAGTTGTCCAGCGCGTCGCCACGGTCGGAGGTATCGCGCCAACCGAAGTTTGCAATGAGTCGACGATCAAGAAAGTAGCTCGGGTTCCTTACTCGGCTTCGTACTTGTTCTACCGCTAGCAAACGCAAGCTCGGTCTCGAAGTCGCGGTGCGTGGTGGCAGGTACAACGTCTCCGGCTGCGCGACGATCTACAGCCTGGCGTTCTTCGACGAGCGCCAGGCATTGCTGGATATCAAGGCGGTCGAACGGGAGAAGCGCGCTCCGCCGCAGCATTGATAGAAGCCGCTCGCGGCGACGGTGGTCGCCGCGGGCATGCAAGCACCGCTGCCGGCCGGGTCGGCAGCGGCGTGGTCGCCGTCAGCGCGTTGCGGCTTGCACCTTCGGTAACGGTTGAAGGTACATCGAGGCCGCTCGCGCGCCGATCTTGCGCCCCAGCGCGAGTCCGTCTTCGCACGCGCGTACGGAAGTGGATACCCGCATAGACCCGGGAATCGGCGCTCTCGCGCGCGGCCTGCGAGAAGCTCGTGAATGAGCGCTTGATGTTCGCAAAGGGCGGCCCGCTAGTGAGCGAAACAGGGACCTGGTCGGTGCCTAGCACGCTGGCGAGCACCACCGCCGCTGCCCCGCTGAAAAGGCTTTGCGTAGAGGGATAGTCAGAGACCGCCGGCGTGTTCTGATGGCTGTTCCAGCTCGCATCCGCGATCGTTGCGTCATTGCCGTCGGTGTCTGCCTCGCGGATGGCGGTGACGGGACGCCACAGGTCGTACACGTAGCGGATCTTGAAGCCGGAGATGATACGAATCGGCCATCGCCAGCGATACGAGGGCAAGAAGGCGCGCGCTATCCCACGGGATCGAGGCCGCGCGCTTCAGCGGCTGCCCGCGTGATCCGATACCACGCCGAGGGTCCCTCGAACCAGAAGCGCGCGATCTCGGTCTGCTCCGGCGTGCGCTGCGTGCTGACCTGGCCGCCGATGTTCTTCACTTCGTTGAAGTCGCGCGCATAGGTCGCGCTGTTCAACGCTGGTGGTCCGGGCAGCCAGAACTGCGACGATGAGAGCAACGTGAACGGCGTGACGTTCCCCCAGCCCGGCAGCGTCGACGCAGCCATGCCCGGCGCCAGTTTCGGATCCTTGATCGGCGGGTTGGGCGGATCGGGGTTCGGATGCGGACGCCACCGGCCGGGCGCGGTCGAGGGCGTGTACGCCGCAGTCCGTGTGGCGCCATCGTCCTTGCGCAGCGCCAGCATGGCTTCCCCTGCCGCGGTGCCCACTGCGACTCCTCGAGTCCGGGCGGATTCGTCACGCACGCCACCCAGCGCCGTCTTGTAGGCGTCCTCGACCAGAGCGGTGGCTTCGGCCTTCTGAGGTGGCGCGCCGAAACTGGGGATGACGCCAGCCAGCACCGTGTAAGTCGCAGCCGCGACCGCGGCGTCTGGCGAAGCGCCCGCGGTCCCGGGACCTTCGTAGTAGTACGCGGCGTAGCGCGGGGTGATCGCGTTCAGCGCGTCATGCACCGCACCCTGCACCATCGCGATGGTCCGTGTGGTCTGGATGGGGTTTTGTCCGTTTGCGGCTGCCGCCTTCGCGGCGGTTTCGTTCCACTTCAGAACTTCGTTGGCGCCAGCGGGCTGAAGCGCGGCAGCCAGCAGCAGCACGGCTGCGAAGCCGCGGAGCATCACAGTGATTCCGGCGGTGGTGCGGGACGCAATCAGCGATCGCTCCGCAAGGACGCTTCTCGTCATCTTCTCTTCCTTGAGGTGGCGGGGGCGCACAGGGTGCGCCGGCCGGAGGGAGATGTCTTGCCGCGTTTGCGGTACGTAGGTGTTTCTGCGGAGCGCCGATCAGCGCGTCGCGGGCGTTCTCGGGCGAGAGAGCCACGCCCGTTGGGCCACGAGCGCCGCGGCGATCGTCAGGCACATCGTTCCGAACGCGATCCATGCGTACGGGTACAGCAGCGGAATGCCGATCAGTATCAGTCCGTCGTTCGATCCGGGAATCAGCAGGCTGCCCAATCCCATCAGCACGCCGCCCGCGAAACAACGCACGAGTTGCGCGGCCGACGGCGCTTCGCTGCGCCAGCGCCCGGCAGTCCAGCCGCCGAGCAGCGCGCCGGCAAACAGCGCCAGCAGCAATGCGACGCCGATGCCGAGCGCGTTCGCCATGCCGGCCGCGAGATCGGCGAGTACGTCGGTGTAGGTCCAGCGCCCAGCGGCCAGCAGCGTGACCACGAAGGTCACGCCGATCACGATCGTCGCCGCGTGCGGTGCCCAGACGCGCTCGTGCAGTCGCTGGATGCGATCCATATGGCGCAGCTGCGTGACAACCGGCAACACGCGCCACAGCGCATAAACGATGAACAGTGGAGCGAGCAGCCCGGTCGCGGCGAGCAGTGGCGACGTCGCAGACGGCGCAGGCAGCGGGCCGTCCCAAAAGAGGCGCCGTCAGGCAGCCGACGTAGAAGCCGATCGGCGTCAGCAGGTACGCCCACTCGCCCGAGCCCAGGCGCGCAACCGCGCCGAACACGCAGGCGCCGTTGACCCATGCACCGAGCCCGAGCAGTACGCCGCCGGCGACGGTCCAGCCGTCGATTGCGACGCCACCCGGCATGCTGCCGGCGAGATGCAGCAACTGCGCGATCGCCAGCCCGCCCGCAACCCACAGCGACGCTTCGAACATTGCGGCGAGCCGGTGCGCGCGCCGCTGGCTCAGCACTTCGTCGACCGCGGCGACCGTGCAGGTGCCGCCGCGCTGGATCGCAAAGCCCATCGCGCCGACCGCGAGCGCGGCGAGGACGTACAGCGCGATCACGCGTCGGCTTTCTCTTTGTGTTCCCTCAGCGGCTTCAGCAGGCCGAGCAGCGTCGGGATCAGTTCGCTCACGGTCGGATGGATGTGCACCGTGCGCTGGATCGTGCGGTACGTCGCGCCGGCCGCCATCACGTCGATCAGCGAATGCACGATTTCGTCGCCCTCGATGCCGAGCAGCGCCGCGCCGAGGATGCTTCTTCGTCTCGGCATCGACCAGCACCTTCATGAAGCCCTGCGTCTCGCCGCGCTCGCGCGCACGGCCGACGCGCGTCATCGGCATGCGTGCCGACCAGCGCCGTCGCGGCCGCTCGCGCGCACCTCGCGCTCGGTCATGCCGACGCGACCGAGCGGCGGATCGGTGAACAGCGCGTAGACCGGGATGCGGTCGCTGACGCGACGCTGCTCGCCGTCGAGCAGGTTGGCGGCGACGATCTCGTAGTCGTTGTACGACGTGTGCGTGAAGGCGCCGCGGCCGTTGACGTCGCCGAGCGCCCAGACGCCCGGCACGTTGGTGCGCAGCGTGTCGTCGACGGTGATGAAGCCGCGCGCGTCGGTGGCGATGCCGGCCTTGTCGAGCCCGAGGTCGTCGGTGTTCGGGCGGCGGCCGACGGCGAGCAGCAGGTGGCTGCCGGCGACGTCGCGCGGCTCCTGCGCCGCAGCTCGAACGCGACGCGCGACGCCGGCGCCGTCGGCGCGCGACGCAGCGCATCGCGCACCCGAGGCGGAACGCGACGCCTTCGCGCTTCGAGGATCTGCCTGCACCGCCGCGGACACTTCGTCGTCCTCGCGCGCGATCAGCCGGTCGGCGCTATCTCGACGCACCGTGACCCGGCGCCGAAGCGCCGGTACATCTGCGCGAACTCGAGGCCGATGTAGCTGCCGCCGACGACGATCAGGTGCTCGCGGCAGGAAGTCGACGTCCATCATCGACGTGTTGGTCGAGCAACGGCACGCCGTCGAGCCCCGGCCAGTCGGGCACGAGCGCGCGCCCGCCGACGTTGATGAAGATCTGCGGCGCCTCGAGCGGCGCGCCGTCGACCTCGACGGCGTGCGGGCCGACGAAGCGCGCGTGGCCCTGAGCACGGTCTCGACGCCCTTGATGCATGCTGCAGCCACTTCGTCAGGCCGTCGATCGACTGCGCGACGACGCCGTCCTTGCGCGCCTTGACCGCGCTTCATGTCGACGCGGATGTCGCCGTCGATGCACGACGCCGTAGTCGGCGGCGCGCCGCGCGACGTGCGCGGCGCGCGCGCTCGCGACCAGCGTCTTGGTCGGGATGCAGCCGTCGTTGACGCAGGTGCCGCCGAAGTGCTTGCGCTCGATGATCGCGACCTTGCGGCCGGACTGCGGCGAGCCGCACCGCGAGCGCCGGGCCGGCCTGGCCGGTGCCGATGACGATGGCGTCGTGCGTCTGACTCATGAGCGGCCTTTCAGGCGTGCTCGATCACGCCTTCGATCGGATCGGTCGGTGCGCGCCACGGCGCACGCTCGATCATGCGCAGCGTGTCCGCGTAGCCGGCCTCGCGGCGCGCGCGAATGCCCGCCGGCGTGAAGTCGATGTCCTTCGTATGGTCCTCGCCATCGAGCCGCGGCGCCAGCAGGTGCGCGACGTGCATCGTGGTGCCGCAGCCCCACGAGGCGAGTTCCTGCACGTGCGGGTCGGATTGCTTGCTTGCCGGCAGCTGCTTGGTCAGCTCGCGGATGACGTGGCGCAGCCGGTGGATCTGCTTCTGGCGCGCGATGTGGCTGTCGGCGCGGCTGGCGTACTGGATGTCCTTCTGCCGCCCCATCACCTGCCAGATCGATTCGGGCTCGGGCCCGGTCTGGTGCCAGACGTTGACCGCGAAGATCAGCGAGTCGCGGCGCGGCTTGTCGTCGAGCACCGCCTCGATCGGCGTGTTCGAGTAGATGCCGCCGTCCCAGTACGGCTCGCCGTCGATGCGCACCGCCGGAAAGGCCGGCGGCAGCGCGCCCGAGGCCATGACGTGCTCGACGCACAGAGCGTCTCCTTGCGGCTGTCGAAGTAGCGCATCTCGCCGGTGCAGGCGTTGACCGCGCCGACCGTCAGCCGCGTCGGGCTGCTCGCGCGAGCGACGCGAAGTCGACCAGCTCGCTCAGCGTCTCGCGCAGCGGCTCGGTGCTGTAGTAGGCCGCCGCCTCGACGCCGACGGCTGCGTGCGCGCCGCGCAGCGCGGCGACGTTGGGCGCGAAGAACGCCGGGATGCCGCGCATCACGCGTGGTCAGGTTGGCCAGCAGGTTGCCGAAGCCGAGCCAGTCCAACGGGCCGGCGGCGAACGCCGGCAGCTCGACATGGCGCCAGAAGGCGTTGCAGCCGGTCCATGCGGTTGCGCCGGCGGGTTGCCGGCGATCAGCGCGGCGTTGATCGCCCCGATCGACGTGCCGATCACCCAGTCGGGCTCGATGCCGGCTTCGTGCAGCGCCTCGTAGACGCCGACCTGGTAGGCGCCGAGGGCGCCGCCGCCCTGCAGCACCAGCACGACCTGGCCGGGCAGGCCATCCTTCCGGGACCGCGCGGCAGGGCGACGCGCCGTGGTAGCTGCGCGGGGCGCGCGAGTAGCGTGAGCGTCGGACATGCGGCCTCTCGCGGTTTGGGTTCGGCGGCCGGGCTTCGGCATCCGCGTCAGTCGATCAAGGGCCAGTCGTCATTACATTACATGTGACTGAAGACAGGCCGATCCGAAGAGTGGCGCCCGAGCACGTCGCCGCGGTACACGATCGGGCCGGTCCGATCCGCTGAACGCTCGTAGCGAAGCGCGAAAATCCGGTCAGATCAGCGGGCGATCAGCCAATTCAGCGCGATGACGTAGAGCGCCGAGACCGCGAGCTGCACGATGACCACCGGCACGCCGTAGCGCATGAAGCCGACGAAGGACACCGGGCGGCCTTCGGCCGCGCAGATTCCGACGCTCACGACGTTGGCCGAAGCGCCGATCAGCGTTGCGTTGCCGCCGAGCGTGCCGCCGAACATCATCGCGACGAACAGCGGCAGCGTGGCCGCGGGCCAGTTGGCGAACGTGGGATCGAGCGCCTGTTCGGGAACGATTTCGGCGATGATCAGATAGCTCTTCGCCACGAAGAGCATCGCGGCGACGACCGGGATGTTGGCGAGCAGCGTCGAAGCCAGACCGACGCCGACGAGCATCACCAAGGCCACGATCAGCGTATGCGCGCCGAAGATCTCGTACAACTGGTTCGAGAAGCTCTGCAGGATGCCGGTCTTGTTGAAGGCCTCGACCAGCGCAAACAGCAGAAACAGGAAGAGCAACGTCTTCCAGTCGACCCGCTTCAACAGGTCGCCGACCGACTCCACCTTCGCGGTCTGCACGACCAGCAACGCCAGCGCGGCAGCGACGATGGCCACCGCCGGCGGGGCGATCGCCTCCGGAACGTCTTCCCCGAACAGGAACAGCAGGACCATCACCGCCAGAACGAGCAGCGCCACGGTGGCGAAGACGGGCCGCGTGATGCGTGCCGGCGGCAGCGTTGCGGGCAGCTCACGCTGCAGGTTCCAGATGTCGCGCATCAGCCACGGCAGCATGGCCGCGAGGGCAAGCAGGGTCAGCAGCCCGCCCAGGCTCACCTTCTGAAGGTATTCGACAAAGCTCATGCCGATCGAGCTGCCGACGAGGAAGGTCGCCGGGTCGCCGACCAGCGTGAGCAGGCCGGCCGTGTTGCTGACGATGGCGGTCAGGATCATCGGCGGCACGATGTCGATGTCGAGTTCCCGTGCGACGCGGATGATGACCGGCGCAAGCAGCACGACGGTCGTCGCGTTGGGCAGGAAGGCGCACAGCGTGCCGACGAGGATGACGAGGCCGATCAGGAAGCGCTTGCCGCTGCCGCGGGTAAAGCGCAGGTAGCGCGTGCCGACCCAGTCGAACAGTCCCGTGGGCGCGAGCACTCCCGCGACGATCATGCCGCCGAAGAGCAGGGCGATCGGCCCGCCGGAGTTGTTCGTGATCTTGGCCACGTCCTGGGCCGAGAAGACACCGACGACGATCAGAAAGGCCACCCCGAGCAGGGCGGCGAGGACCATGTCGACCACGTCGAAGGCGATCGCCAGGATCACCGCCGCGAACACGACGAGGGTGAAGATCGTCTGGAACTGGGTCATGTTCAGCGTACCGGCGGCGCGAAGAGCAACCCGCCCTCGGTCGAGAGCCGGTTCTGGCCACGTTCCATGCGCAGCGGACTGCCGGCTCCGAGGTTGCGCTCGAAGATCTCGCCGTAGTTGCCGCCCGCCTCGATGACGCGCAGATACCAGTCCCCTTCGAGGCCGAGGGCTCGGGAGGCCGAGCGGATTTCGTCAACGGACCGGCGCAGAATCACGTTGCTCGGATCTTCGAGCGCACGGCGGGTGTTGGCGGCCGTGAGTCCCTGCTGCTCGGCGATGACGAGCACGTTGAGCACCCAGCGCACGATGGCGGTCCACTCCTCGTCGCCGCGGCGCACGACCGGCGCGAGGGGCTCGCGCGAGATCAGCTCGGGCAGGATGTCGTAGCGCTCGGCACCGCCGGGCGCGCGCACGCGCAGCGCCCAGAGCGTCGACTGGTCGGAGGTGAACGCCTGGCAGCGGCCTTCGAAAAATGCGGCGGTCGCAGCGGTCAGCGAGTCGAGCACGAGCGGCACGTAGGCGATCTTTCGAGAGGCAAACGTGTCCTCGAGGCGGGCGACGTGCGTCGTGCCCTTCACGGCGCAGACGGTCGCGCCTTTGAGGTCCTCGAGCCGTCGCGCGCCGCCCGCACGCGGCACCATGACCGCCTGGTTGTCGTAGAAGTAGATGCCGGGGAAGGACAGTCCGATTCCGCCCTCGCGCGCGAGGGTCCAGGTGGTCGTGTGCGACAGCAGGTCGATCCGCCCGGAGAGCAGCAGCGGAAAGCGCGCCGCCGCGCTCACCGGCGTGTAGGCGACCTTGGCCGGATCGCCGAGGACGGCCGCCGCCACGGCCCGACAGAAGTCGACGTTGAAGCCGCGATAGCGACCGGAAGCGTCTTTCTCGGAGAAGCCGGCGAGGTTCTCGCCGATACCGCAGCGCAGGACCTGATTGTTGCGCACCCGCGCCAGCGTTTCGCTGGCGCCTTCGGCCGCCGGCGCCAGCAGGACGCCGGCTACTGCGACGCATACGGCCGCGATGACCGAAGTCTTCAAAGGGACGCCCGGTGGGCCAAGGCCAAGGAGCGCAACTCTACGCGATACGGAGTCACCCTTGCGCGGCCGCTAAACTTCGGTCACAAGAACTTCATCATTGCCCCAGAACGTGAGTACCGCTCACTCGACCGTCGCCGCATCGGCGACCGACGCGGACGCGCAGGCGTTGCCGTGGCGGCTGGCCGATATCGACTTCTCGCGTCTGCAGCCCGAGAAGGTCCGCAACGACGAGACGCTGTTTTTCGTGCTCGCGACCTCGGCGCTGGTCGAGGCCGCGACCCATCATTACGCCTCGAACCTGATCGAGTACTACGCCGGTGACGCCAAGCTCGCCACCTGGCTGCGCGCGCAATGGCAGCCGGAGGAACTGCAGCATGGCGCGGCGCTGCGCGCGTATGTCGAAGCGGTGTGGCCGGAGTTCAGCTGGGAGCGCGCCTTCGGCGGGTTCTATCCGGAATACGCCGCTGCCTGCACGCAGGAAGAGCTCGAGCCGTCGCGCGCGCTGGAAATGGCGGCACGCTGCGTCGTGGAAACCGGCACCTCGACGCTGTACCAGACGATCCACGACTACGCGGACGAGCCGGTGCTGCGCGAGATCACTGCGAGGCTGAAGAGCGACGAGGTGCGCCACTATCTCCTATTTCTACGAGGCTTACCGCCACTACTGCGCGGAAAATGGCCGGCCGCCCCGCTGGAAGGTGGCGCGCGCGGTTCTGCGGCGCGTGCTCGAAGCGTTCGATGACGACGGCGACATCGCCTTCAGGCACGCGTGGAACGGCCGCTACCCGGACCAAGCCTGGACGCCGGCGGACTACAAGCACTTTCAACGCGCGATGCGCAAGCGCGTCACGCCTTGCATGCCGGTGACGATGTCGACCAAGATGCTGCTGAAGCCACTCGCGCTGTCCGCCGCGGCTGAACACCTGGGCCGTGGCGCTGATCGGCGCGGTCGTCCGCTTCGCGGCCGGCCGCCCGCCGCAGCGCGCCGGCATCGTCCTAGCTCCGCCGTCGCGGCCCTCGACCTGAAGGCCGAGGGGCGCCGCGCGGGCGCCCCTCGGTCATGCTTACTGCGGCTTGTGATTCAGGCGCCGACGCGGTCCGGCGGCATCTTCGCCAGCTCCTCGCGAACTTGCTCGCGCGTCACCGTGTTGGGTTTCGATGACAATGTTGGCGCTGCCAGGATGTCCTCGACGTAGTTGCGAGTGCTCGCGCCGATCGAACTTCGGCGGATCCACTTTCACGCTCTCGTCAACGGCGAAGATCGTGTTGATCTCACCTGACGGAGCGTCGGCGTAGGCGGCCAGCGGCGCGGCAAGCGAAGCGACGGCAAGGGCGGCAAACAGGGCTCGGGTCTTCATATCAGTTCTCCTAAGTGGTTGAGGTCTGCGGGATCGAAAGACCGAATCGCACGCCCCCGTCAGTCGGCATGACTCTGCGTCGCTTACCTGGCGGCGCGTATCGATCCATCACATCGTTATGCGGTCTCGCCGTGTAATGAAAACGCGGCGAGCGCGACGTCGCTATCGGCGGCCGAGTAGAGCCGGGGAACTGCGTGGTCCGGCACTGCGTACCGCCGCCTGCGTTCAGGCGCCGATGCGCTCCGGCGGCATCTCTACAAAAGTGCGATCTTGGATCGCTGGGCTCGCCGGCAGCTTGACCGCTCTTCGCATCCCACGTCTGCGCCGTCTTGGCGTCGACATAGTCCGCGAAGTACAGGTTCGACATCTTGCTGTCCCAGCGCTCGACGAAGCGCCGCAGCGCGTCCGGGCCCTGCTTGGCGGCATCGCAGGCGCGCTGGTCGATGGAGCGTTGGTGCAGGGTCGCAGCGGTATTCGGCGTGCGCGCCGGCGGCGAACGCTCCGGCGGATAACAGCACGAAGGTGAAGCGGGTGATCGTGGTGTTCATGGAGGACTCCTTTAGGTCGACGGTGGATCCGCGACAGCATGAAGTGTGTCCAACGCGACGGCTTGATTGCCAGCGAATGCTCAGCTCAGCGACTGCTGCCTATTCACTTCGTGAGCCGCCGATCAGCCGAAAGCCCAGCCACGCCGCGAGTGCGGCCACGCCGATAAGGCCCGACGAGGCAAACAGCATGCTGCGCGCTCCGAATTGCTCGGCGAGCACGCCGCTGATGAGCGCACCGACGAGCGTTCCGCAGTAGCCCAGCGTGCGCACGCTCGCATCGACGCGCGCGAGCAACTCGGGCGCGGCGTAGGTCTGACGCAACGTGCGATCCGCGATGTAGTAGCTGATCGCACCGGCGTCGCCGACGATCTGCTGGGTGGCAATCAGCAGTGCACCACCGAGTGCGGTCGTCGTCGCCAGCGGCGTCGCGAAGGTGCCGAGCGACCAGATGAACAGGCTCGCGACCAGCCAGGTGCGCGCATCGATGCGGCCGACGCCGCGCGCGGTCAGCCACGAGCCGGCGAGAGAGCCGATGCCGCCGAGCGCGAACAGCAGCCCGAGCACGCCGGTCGAGAAGCCGACGTCGCGCGACACGTAGATCATGTACGTCGTCGCGGCGAAACTGGAAGCGAAGGCCACCAGCGTGGCGACGACGGCAAGCGCACGCAGCACGGGATCCGCCGCGACCGCGCCGAGTCCGGCGCGCACCTCGGCGACGAGTGCGCGAACGCGCTCACGCAGCGTTGGCGTCGCCGCGGTCTCGATCGCCAGCGGCGGCGGTTCGGTGACTTTGGTCAGCAGCAGAGCGGAGACGACGTAGGTGATTGCGTCGGCCACCATCACGACGATCGCTCCCAGCCACTGAAACAGCCATCCGGTGAGGCCGAACGAGGCGGCCTCGGTGACGGCCACGCCACCGGCGAGCGCCGAATTGCGCTGCGTCAGCTGCTCTTGCGCCGTGCTGCGTGCGATCCACGCCGACTGCGCCAGTTCGAATGCGACGCTCAGCGCACCGTTAACCGCGACGACGATAACGAGCCAACCGATCGAGAGTGCGTCGAGTGCGGCGGCCAGCGGCACCGTCGCGAGCATGGCAGCCCGCGCGAGATCGGCCGCGATCATCGTGCGCCGTTTGGGCCAGCGATCGACGAGCGCGCCGAAAAGCAGCGCCGCCAGTGCGGCGGCGGCGACATCGGCGACCGCGAGCAGCGCCATCGCGGTTGGCTCGGCCTTCAGCACCAGCACCGCCATCCACGGGATCGCGAGCCGGCTCATCAGCGAGCCGAAGGTCGAGATCACTTCGGCCGCGAAGACGCGGCGAAAGGCGGCAGTCGACATGGGCGGCGATGGTAACGCCGCTCCACGCTCGGGCCGAACGCGAATGGATCTCTACAGAAGGTGGCCGTTACACACGGCCACCCAGAGGATCAACCAGGAATCCTGCGGCACGGGTGCCACGGCCGCATGGCACGCGGCATGGCATCCGCGCCGCAAAAGATCAGCGCCGTTCGTTGCTGGCAACGTTCGGTGCCTTGTCGCTGGATTCCTTCGGCGCAGCGAGCTTCTTGGTCTCCCAGGACTGCACCGTTTTGTCGTCGACGTAGTCCTAGAAATACAGGTTCGACATCTTGCTGGTCCAGCGTTCGACGAAGCGCCGCAGGGCGGTGGGCCCCTGCTGGGCTGCTTCGCAGGCGAGGCGATCGTAGACGGTCTGGGGAGGATCGCAGCGGTATTCGGCATTTGCGCTGGCAACGAAAGCAGCGGCAAAGACGAATCCGGCAGAAAGGCGGGTGAGTGCGTTCTTCATGGCGCGGCTCCTGTCGTGGCGATTCGTGACATCAGCATCGAGACCTGCTGTCCGGGAGGAACGAGAAAAGACTCAAGCGCTCGTCAAAGCCGGTCATCCACCGCAAGGATCCGGGCATTGCGCGGCGAGTCCCGTATCGGTGGTAGCCGACTTCGCGAGCACAAGCGAATTCTGCGCGCGCGTCTGTTCTGCGAAAGCACCACGCGACGAAGCGCGGCCCGACAGGATCGAACGCGCGATGAGCGGGACGAGCGGAGAAATCGGCGACGGGCCGCGTCGCGCTCCGCCACAGTCATTACATTTGTTACTGGGGGCGCGCTCTCAGTTGGAGTCAGAAAACGCGGCGCGGCCGCCGCGGGCCGGAGGATATGGCGCCGCGACAGTCGCGCTGCAAAGGACAACGATCGAGGGCTAGCGCTTTTCGTTCGTGGCGACCTTCACTTCCGTCGACCGGGCCTGCGCCTGCTTCGCGTCCCACGCGCGCTCGGTCTTCGCGTCGACATAGTCGGAGAACTGCAGGTTCGACATCTTGCTGGTCCATCCGGTGCGACGAAGCGGCGCAGCGCCTCGGGACTCTGGTCGGCCGCCTCGCAGGCGCGCGCGGTCGATCGACGTCGGTGCCGGCGTCGCAGCGGTATTCGGCATGTGCGGCGGCCGCAAGGCCGGTCGCAAGGACGACGCCGACGGAAAGGCGGGTGATCTTGGCGTTCATGGCAAGCTCCTCAAGGGTGGCAGGTTCGTCACGTCAGCAGGCGGTGGCCTGCTGACGGGAGCCACGAACTGGTTTCGCGCTCCTGTCCGTAAGGACGCCGAAGCGATCGCAAACCGGACATCGCCGTCGACGTGAAAATTCGCGCCGCGGAAGCGGGGCTTGACAAGCGACCGATCGGTCGCTAATGTTCCGGCCATGCAACGAGGTGACGAAGCACGGTTGGCGATCATCGACGCGGCGATGCGCGAAGCGAGCCGCATCGGTGTCGCGGCGCTCACGCTGGCGCCGGTGGCCGATCGCGCCGGCTGGTCCAAGAGCGGCCTGCTGCGACATTTCCCGACCAAAGAGGCGCTGCAGCTCGCGGTCATCCACCGCAGTGCCGAGCTGTTCCGCGAGCGCGTGTTGCTGCCCGCGCTGGCCGCGCCGGCGGGGGCACCGCGACTGCGCGCCATCTTCCGCGGCTGGCTCAACTGGATCCACAACTCCGGGCTCGAGGGCGGTTGCCCGCTGAATGCCGCACGGCTGGAGTTCGACGACCAGCCGGGCGAGGTGCGCGACGCGCTGGTTGCGAACTGGAACGACTGGACCGCCTACCTCGAGCGCCAGGCTGCCAAGGCGATCGAACTGAAGCAGATCAGCACGCCACTCAGCGCACGCCAGATCGCCATGATCCTCTGCGGTCTGGCTGCCGCGTGCGACAGCGGCTCGCGCCTGCTCGGCCAGCGCGATGCGCTGCGCGAGGCTGAAGGCGCGTTCGACCAGCTCTTTCCCCTGAAGTCCCACTGAAGCACTGACAGGAGGTCCTCCCATGTTCGCTCACGCCCTAAAAGCGACCGGTCGGTCGCTTCTATTCTCGGCCGGTCGTGCCGGTGTACGGATCGGTTCGATCGTCACGCCGGAGCGGACCGCACGCCATGTCGCGCGGCAGTTCTTCACGACGCAGCGCGCGGCCCCCGAGCGCCGCCGCTTCGCGGCCGAGCCGCCGCGCATGGAAACGGTCGCGCTGGCCGACGGCGCAGTGGTCTCATACACATGGGGCGACACCACGCGCGCGCCGACCGTGTTGCTGGTTCACGGATGGAACGGCTGGGCCCAGCAACTCGAGCCATTCGTCGAGCCGCTGCGCGCGCTGGGCTATGCGGTGCTGGCGTTCGACCACATCGCGCACGGGGCAAGTATCGGCACTCAGGCGACGCTGCCGATCATGGTTCGCAGCGTGCAAGCGATGCTGCGGCGGGTGCGCCAGCCCGCCGGCGTCATCGCGCACTCGCTGGGCGCGGCTGCAGTGGCCAGCGTGATGGTGGCCGATCCGCGCGCAGTACCGGCCGCCGTGCTGATCGCGCCGCCGACCGACCCGCGTCCATTCCTGCGCTGGGTTGCCCGCGGCCTCGGCGCGCCCGATGCACTGCTCGACGACGTGCAGCGCGAGGCCGAGGTGACCACCGGCGTGCCGCTGGCCGCTCTGGTCGCCGACGACGCGTTCGCGCGCCGCATCGCTGCGCCGCTGCTGGTGGTGCACGACATGAACGACGCTGAGGTGCCGATCGCGAACGGCCGCGTCTACGCGCAGGCACCGAATGCGCGCATGCTCGCGACCGACGGCCTCGGCCATCGCCGCATCCTGCGCGACCTGCACGTGGTCGATGCGTCGGTGCGCTTCATCGCTGAGCATCACACGCCGCTGGAACTGCACATCGCGCCGTTGCCGTCGGTGCCGGTGTCCGTAAGCCCAGGCCGTGAGCACCGCGACATGCTGACCGACGTAGGCGCGATGGCCTGAACGCCGCGCAACCCGCTCGACCGGCGGAACTCGCTGCGCAAGACGTGACGATTCCGCCCCGCGCGCAAGGGACGCCTTCGACGCCCCTCCCTCGTGGAGGGAGAGGCCGGGGAGGGAGCCCGCTGTTGCGGATCGGCGGAGCGCACGGCCGCTCCGAAGCGAGCCGACTGACTTGCCGTTCCGCCGCGAGCGCACGTGCGACCGCGTAGCGGTCGCGTACGTGAGCGGCGCTCTCTAGATCGGCGAGGTCCGCTCCTGCAGCCACTGCGCTGCGGCACCGCTGAGATGCGGTGCCAGGCGGCGGCGCACCTCGTCGTGATAGGCATTGAGCCAGCCGATCTCGTCGGCGCGCATCAGCGTGCGCTCGATAAGGCGCGTGTCGATCGGGCAGAGCGTCAGCGTCTCGAAGCGCAGGAAGTCACCGAACTCGCTCGGGTCCGCCGGCACGTTCAGCACCAGATTCTCGATGCGCACGCCCCAGTGGCCCGGACGGTAGATGCCCGGCTCGTTGGAGGTGATCATGCCGGGCTCCATCGCGGTCTGCGGCTCGGGCGGCAGGTGCGGCGTGATGCCGTGCGGGCCTTCGTGCACGTTGAGGAAGTAACCGACGCCGTGGCCGGTGCCGTGGCCGAAATCGATCCCGGCCGCCCAGATCGGTGCGCGCGCCAGCGTGTCGAGCAGCGGGCTGCGGGTGCCGCGCGGGAAGCGCGCGATCGACAGCGCGATCATGCCCTTCAGCACCAGCGTGAAGTCGCGCCGCTGCGCAGCGGTCGTCGCGCCGACCGGAACGACGCGCGTGATGTCGGTCGTGCCGCCGAGGTACTGGCCGCCGGAGTCGATCAGCAGCAGGCCGTTGCCGGTCGAGCCGGCGGTACCGATCGTGGCATGCGACTCCTCGGTGGCGCGATAGTGCGGCTGGGCGCCGTTGGCATTGAACGCCGCAATCGTCGTGAAGCTCGGGCAGACAAAGCCAGGACGACGTGCACGTGCGCCGGTGATCTTCTCGTCGATCGTCAGTTCGGTGATCAACTCCCGGCCGAGTGCGGATTCAAACCACGCGAAGAACTCGGCCAGTGCGGCGCCGTCCTGTTCCATCGTCGCGCGGATGTGCGCGATCTCGGCGGCCGTCTTGCGCGCCTTGGCCATCGTGGACGGATTGATCGCCTCGATCACCTCGACCCCCGCCGGCACCGCCTGCCGCATGCCCAGCGTGACGCGGCGCGGGTCGATCAGCAGGGTCGCCGCCGGCGGCAGCGCGGCGAGCGCCGCAGCCGCCTGCGTGTAGGGGGCGAGTTCAATCCCGTCCTCGGCCAGCCGCGCGCGCAGCCCGTTGTCGATCTTGCCGTCCGCGACGAAGAGCTTCACCGTGCGCGCGTCGAGCAGCAGGTGACCGACGAACACCGGGTTGTAGCTGACGTCGGCGCCGCGCAGATTCGTGATCCAGGCAAGGTCGTCGAGCGTCGAGACGAAGTGATGCGTGGCACCGGCCTTGCGCATTTCTTCGCGTACGGCGGCAAGCTTGGCCGCGCGCGGCGTGCTGGCATGCGGTGCGTTGTGTTCGTAGATCGGCGGAATCGGCAGCCCCGCGCGGTCGGGCCAGACCTCTGCGAGCAGGTCGAGATCGGTGCGGAGCCGGATTCCCTTGGCCGACAGCGCAGCTTCAAGCGCGCGCCCGGCCGACAGGGCGAGCACGGTGCCGTCGACTGCGACCGTCTCGCCCGGCTTCAGCGTCTGCGCGAGCCAGTCGACATGCGCGAGGCTCGCTGCGCCCGGGACTTTCATCAGGTCGATGCCGCTGCCGGCCAGCTGGACCTCGGCCTGCGTCCAGTAGCGGCTGTCGACCCAGACGCCGGCGTGCTCGCGCGTGACGATCAGCGTGCCGACCGAACCGGTGAACCCGCTCGCCCATTCGCGGCCCTTCCAGCGCTCCGGCAGATATTCCGACAGGTGAGGGTCGCTCGACGGCACAATCACGGCCGCGAGGCCATTGCGCGCCATGGCCTGGCGCAGTGCGTCGATGCGGGCGCGCACGGTGGCGCGGCGGGAGTCCAGGGTATCCATGAATGCACAATCGACGGAAGGTGGCCGAAGTGTAGAGCGGCGAGCGGGACCCCGGGGTGAGCGGGGTTCCAGCGCTGACGCCGGCGCCGGCGGCGCATCGATGAATGCGGCGGTGGCCGAGTGGCATCGGATCGTGCGCGAGCACGATGCGGGCGCGTTGCCGAAACTGCTCGCCGACGACGTGGTGTTCCACTCGCCGGTCGTGCACGCGCCGCAGCGCGGCCGGGCGGCTGCGACGCGCATCCTCGCGCGCAGCGGTTCAGGTGTTCGGCAACCCGACGTTCCGCTACGTGCGCGAGCTGCACGCCGCGAACGAGGCGGTGCTGGAATTCCTCGTCGACATCGAGGGCATCGAAGTCAACGGCGTCGACATGATCCGCTGCGACGACGCCGGGCGCATCGTCGAGTTCAAGGTCATGCTGCGGCCGCTCAAGGCGATCAACCTGATCCACCAGAAAATGGGCGCCTTGCTGCAGCCGTCGGGCTGAGGTTCGCGCTCAGCCTCAGCGGGGCTGCGCCACCGTGGCGCGCCAGCGCGTCCAGCCGGGAATGCGCCGTTCCATCACGCGTGCGATGTTGTCGCTGGCACGCGAACGCAGTTCTTCGCTCGGCGGCACCGTCGCAGTCGCCGCGGTGAACCGCACCCCCGGCGCGGCCGCCGCGATTGAGCGGGCCTGCAGCATGAACACATCGGTGCGGTTCTGCAGGTCACCGGTCGTGCGGACGTAGACCGGAATGAAGACATTGCCGCTCGCCTCGAGCCCCTGGTAGTCGCCGAGAAAATAGGCGCTGCCGGCGAGCGGCGCAGTGTCGAGATCGAAGGTGTCGGTAGCGCGCGCCTCGGTCCAGTTGATCGCGTCCGTCGAGCGCGCCAGGATCAGTTCGGTCGGCAGCGTCGCGGCATCGGCCGTGTTGCTGCGCAGGTCGTAGTACAGGACCGCGAGAGTTCCATCGGCGCGCACACGTACCGTTGGAGTGAACGCGGCAACCGCGCGCTCACTGTTGACCTGTACCGGCGCGCTCCAGGTCAGTCCGCCATCGTTTGAGCGCGCCAGCGCAATGCCGTCGACGACACCGCTGAAGCGCGCATCCTGCCACGCGACCCACAGCGTCCCATTGGGCGCGACCGTCACGGCTGGCAGGATCGAGCCATCACGGATGACGGTTTGCGTCGCCGGATCGCGCGCGCCGACCGCAGTCAGGCCAGCCACGCTGATCGGGTGCGCTCCAGCTGCCGCCACGATCGGTCGAGCGGATCAGCCGGATCGTCGCGACCTGAGTTGTGCCTGGCCCGGGGTCGATCTGCGTGAAGAAGTTCACCAGCGTGCCGTTGGGCAGCACCACGATCTGGTTGCCGATGGTCTGCGACTGCAGACCTGGGTCGAAGATCACGCGGGCTGCTTCCCAGCTGGCACCGCCGTCCGTCGTGCGCGCCATCAGCGCCGGGCCGCCGCCAGCGAGCGCGAGCCGGTCCCAGGTGGCGTAGACGAAGTTCGGATCGGTCGGATCGGCCGTGATCGTGTTCTTGTCGTTGAAGAAACTGCTGTCGCTCGTGATCAGCGGTGTCGCGGCGCTCCAGCGTGCGGCCGCCGTCGGTCGAACGCGCCACCAGCATCGCGCTGCGCGAACCCGGCTGCAGCGAGTTGCCCTCGAAGGCGAGCGCCATCTGGTAGACGACGCCGGTCGGGCCGAACGTCACCCAGGGGTCGGTCGCACGCCCGTAGTTACCCCCATTGCCGGCATTGCCGCCGCCGCAACGCGAGACCGGGAAGGCGGCCTGGGTCCACGTGGTTCCGCCATCCGTGCTGGCGGCGGTGACGATGCCGCTGGCTCCGCCAGTAGACCAGCGATCCTGCTGCCAGGTGACCACGATGTTGCCGGGGTCGCGCGGATTGACCGCCACTTGCGGTTCGACTTCGGAGTTGCGGTAGACCACACCACCGCCGGTGACACAGCCCACTGTGAAAGGCGTATTCCCCGAGATGCGAACCTCGGTATCGGCGAGCCGCGGCGGCAGGTTCGGACCGGTGGCTGCACGGCCGGCGGCGGTGGCGTCGTGATCGGCGGCGCCGGCACCGAAACCGACCCGCCGTCGCCCCCGCACGCCGTCAGGCCCGCAAGCACAGACACGGCACACGAAAGCACGAGACCTGCGATTCGGCATCGGTTCTCTCCTGGGCCTCTGTATGGACGCGAGTGCGGCGCGGACGCAACGCGACGCATTCCCGTCTGTTCGAACGATGGTGACTTGTCGACGATCGTGATAAATCCCGTTGATGCACGTCAATCAGCGCCGCGTGGACCTGCGTAGTGTGCGTCCTAAGCTGTATTTCGTCTCGCGCGGCGCCGCAAGGGAGGGGCGCATCGGGTACGCTGGCGCGGTTCCCGATGCGTTTTGCGGTCGCCGCATTTTCTTTTCTGCATGCCATCTGAACTGATACGCAAGGCCAAGGTTGCATCCCTGGCTGGCGAGGATGCGTCGTCGACGCAGCCCTCAGCCGGCTGTGACCATTGCGGCGACTCGCTCGCCGGACTCAAGGTCGTGCATCGGCAGCTTGGCGCAGGCCTGCGCTGCTTCTGCTGCAACGGCTGTGCGTTCATCGCCGAACAGCTGTTCCTTGCCCAGGCCGGCGCGCGTGACCGCGAGGCGCTGAATGCCGCCGTTACGCCCGGCGTCGATGCTGACCCGCCGAGCGTCGGCGCACCGACCGCGCAGGCGCGTATCGAAGTGCGCGGGATGGTCTGCGCGGCCTGTGGACTCCTGATCGAACACCAGCTGCGGCGCCTGCCGGGCGTGATCCAGGCCCACGTGGACTTCGTCATGCAGCGCGCTTTCGTCGCCTATGACGAAAAGCTGGTTGGGCGCGACGAGGTGCTGCACGAGATCCGTCGCGCCGGCTACGAGACGGGCGCCGCGGCGCGCGAAGCCAAGCGCGGCGCACGCATCGGACTGCTGCGGGTGCTGATCGCCGGGCTGATGATGATGCAGGTCATGATGCTGTCGGTGCCGCTGTACTTCGCCGCGCCTGGCGACGTCGCCCCCGACATCGAGCAGTTGATGCGCATCGCGAGCCTGATCCTGACGCTTCCGGTGATGCTGTTCAGCGCACAGCCGCTTTATCGCGCGGCCTGGAGCCAGCTGCGCGTCGGCAGCATCGGCATGGACGTGCCGATCGTGCTCGGCATCGGCGCTGCGTTCGTAGCGTCCGCCTTCGCGACCCTTTCGGCTCGCGGCCAGGTGTACTTCGATTCGGTCACGATGTTCGTCGCGCTGGTGCTCGGCACGCGCTGGCTGCTGGCGCGTGGGCTCGCCGCAGCGCGCGAGCACATCGAAGCGGCGCGGCGGCAGTCGAGTCTGAGCGCCCAGCGCCTCGTGGCATTTCCGTCATCGCTGGCGACCGAGACGATCGCTGCCGAGAAGCTCAGGGTCGGCGACCGCGTGCTGGTGCCGCCGGGTGAGACGGTGCCCGCCGACGGCGTGGTCGTACACGGGCGCTCGAGCTGCTCGCAGGCGTGGCTGACCGGCGAGTCGACGCCGGTCGAGAAGGCGGCCGGGGCCCCGCTGCTCGCAGGATCCGTCAACCTTGACCAGCCGATGGTGATCGAGGTCACACGGCGGGGTGAAGCCACGACGCTGGCAGCGCTGCAGCGACTCGTCGAGGAGGCTGGGCGCGAGCGGCCGCGGCTCGTCGATTTCGCCAATCGAGTTGCAGTCGGCTTCCTCTGGGCCGTGCTAGGCGTCACGCTGCTGACGGTGGTCGGCTGGTGGCTGGTGGAACCGGCCCGTGCGCTGCCGAGTGCGATCGCAGTGCTGGTCGCCACTTGTCCCTGCGCGCTCTCGCTCGCGGCGCCGGCCGTCTTCGCGGCCGCACAGTCGGCCCTGGCCCAGCGCCGCGTGTTGCTGGCGCGCACCGCGGCGCTCGAGACGCTGGCTGAGGTGCGCGTGCTCGCCTGCGACAAGACCGGAACGCTGACGTCCGGCGATCCGGCACTGCTGAAACAACTGCTCTTGCGCGACACGAACCCGGAGCAGATGCTCGCGATCGCGGCGGCGATGGAAACCATGTCGACGCATCCGTATGCGCGCGCGCTGCTGCAGGCGGCACAGTCGATCGGGGTCGTGCTGCCGTCGATCGTTGACGGACGCGTCGAGGCCTCGGCAGGCATCGAAGCCACCATCGGCAAGCAACGCTACCGGCTCGGCAAGATCGAGTTCGCACTGGCCGAGAAGCTGGCGCCGCAACGCGGCGGCGTCGCCGCGATCGTTGCCAAGGAAGGCCTCGGGGCGACGAGCTACGTCGTCCTCGCCGACGAAGGCGGTCCGCTCGTGATCTTCGCGTTCGGCGAGCTCCTGCGCGAGGACGCGGCGACTTTGGTCGACGCCGCCACCGACCGCGGCATCGAGGTCGTCCTGCTGTCAGGCGACCGGCGCGAGCCGGTGCAGTCGGTCGCCAAGGCGCTTGGCATCGAGCGTGCGCTCGCGCACCAGACGCCCGACAGCAAGCGCAGCTGGGTCGCCGGCCAGCAGGCGGCCGGTCACCGCGTCGCGATGCTCGGCGACGGCCTGAACGATGCGCCGGTGATTGCGCAGGCCGACGTCTCGATCGCGCTCGCCGGTGGCTCGATGCTGGCGCAGGCACGCGCGGATTTCATCGTGCTCAACTCCCGGCTCGCGGACGTCGAGTACGCGCTGTCCGCGGCGCATCGCGCGCGCCGCATCGTGCACCAGAACCTCGGCTGGGCATTCGTCTACAACGTCGTCATCATTCCTCTGGCCGCGTTCGGGATCGTCTCGCCGGCACTGGCCGCCGCCGGCATGGCGGCGAGTTCGCTCGGCGTCATCGCCAACGCATTGCGCGCCCGCAACGTGCCCATCGGCGGAGCGCGGCCACGCTGAGCGTCGCGGCGACTGCATGGAGTCGCTTTACTTGCTGATTCCCCTGTCGGTGCTGCTGGTGCTGGCGATCGCCGGCATCCTGGTGTGGGCGGTGATCTCGGGGCAGTTCGAACGCCTCGACGACGCGGGGACGCGGATTCTGAACGACGAACCCGATCCCGGTGAGTCCGACGATGACGTGCGTTCGCCGTAGCCGTGCGGCGGAATCCGGGCGCAACCGCGGACGCTTTCTCTCGACCTCGCCGATCCGCTACATTCCCGTGGTGCGCATGCGGTCGTGCCGATGCGGTTGACTTGCATCAACGGCGCTGCAGCACCGGGTTCCTACCATCCCAGCCGGGTATCGGAGCACGGCCGTGTGTCATCGGGCCGGGTAGCTAGAACAAAGAAGAACCCATCCCACGCTGAACCGCGTACGCCAGTGCGCGGGTTCGCCCAGATCTACTGCACGAGGATCACATGAACTCAGCCGTCACAACGGGCAGCTACAACTACAAGGTCGTGCGGCAATTCGCCGTGATGACGGTGGTGTGGGGCATCGTCGGCATGCTGGTCGGCGTCATCATCGCCGCGCAAATGGCGTGGCCGGAACTGAACTTCGGAGTGCCCTGGCTGAGCTTCGGGCGGCTGCGCCCGCTGCATACCAATGCGGTGATCTTTGCGTTCGGCGGCTGCGGACTGTTCGCGACCAGTTACTACGTCGTGCAGCGCACCTCGCAGACGCGGCTGTGGGGTGGTCCGCTGATCCCATTCACCTTCTGGGGCTGGCAGATCGTCATCGTGCTGGCGGCTATCACGCTGCCGCTCGGATACACGACCGGCAAGGAGTACGCCGAACTCGAGTGGCCGATCGACGTCCTGATTGCGCTGGTCTGGGTCGCCTATGCGGTGGTGTTCTTCGGCACGATCGCCACGCGCAAGGTCAAGCACATCTACGTCGCCAACTGGTTCTTCGGCGCGTACGTCATCACTGTCGCGGTGCTGCACCTGGTGAACAGCGCCGAAATTCCGGCCGCCATGTGGAAGTCCTATCCGGTCTACGCCGGGGCGACCGACGCGATGGTGCAGTGGTGGTACGGCCACAACGCGGTCGGCTTCTTTCTGACCGCGGGCTTCCTCGGGATCATGTACTACTTCGTGCCGAAGGCCGCGGGCCGCCCGGTCTACTCGTACCGGCTCTCGGTGGTGCACTTCTGGGCGCTCATTTTCACGTACATGTGGGCCGGCCCGCACCACCTTCACTACACAGCCTTGCCCGACTGGACGCAGACGCTCGGCATGCTGTTTTCGCTGATCCTGCTCGCGCCGTCGTGGGGCGGCATGATCAACGGCATCATGACGCTCTCGGGAGCGTGGCACAAACTGCGCGACGACCCGATCCTCAAGTTCCTGATCGTCTCGCTGTCGTTCTACGGCATGTCGACCTTCGAGGGTCCGATGATGTCGATCAAGACCGTGAACGCGCTCAGTCACTACACCGACTGGACGATCGGCCATGTGCACTCCGGCGCGCTCGGCTGGGTCGGGCTGGTCACGATCGGCGCGATCTACTACCTGCTGCCGCGCCTGTATGGCCGCACCGAGATGGCGAGCGTCAAGCTCGTCACGGCGCACTTCTGGGTGGCGACGATCGGCATCGTCGTTTACATCGCCGCGATGTGGATCGCCGGCGTGATGCAGGGCCTGATGTGGCGCGCGGTCAACGAGGACGGCACGCTCACCTACACGTTCATCGAAAGCGTGAAGTCGACGTATCCGTTCTACATGATCCGATTCATCGGCGGCCTGCTGTATCTGGGTGGCATGTTCCTGATGGCGTGGAACATGTTCAAGACCATCGCCGAAGGCAAGTCGGTCGATGCGCCGATCCCGGCCACCGTCGCGCACGCCTGAGCCACAAGGATTCAAAGGAACCACGATGAAACTCACGCATGACAAGATCGAGCAGAGCGTTCCGCTGCTGATCGTCCTGGTCATCCTGACGATCGCCGTCGGCGGACTGGTCGAGATCGTGCCGCTGTACTTCCAGCGCGATGTCGTCACGCCCGTGAAGGGCATCCAGCCGTACGAGCCGCTGCGGCTGGCCGGGCGCGACATTTACATCCGCGAGGGCTGCTACAACTGCCACTCGCAGATGATCCGTCCGTTCCGCGCCGAGACGCTGCGCTATGGCCACTACTCGGTGGCCGGCGAGTTCGTCTACGACCATCCGTTCCAGTGGGGCAGCAAGCGCACCGGTCCTGATCTGGCGCGCGTCGGCGGGCGCTATTCGGACGAATGGCACCGCATCCACTTCAACAATCCGCGTGACGTGGTGCCGGAGTCGAACATGCCGCAGTATCCGTGGTTCGAGAAGTCCAAGGTCGAGGGCGGAGACATCCAGGCGCGCATGAAGGCCTTGCGCACGGTCGGCGTGCCGTACAGCGACGAGCAGATCGCCAAGGCACCCGAAGCGCTCAAGGGCAAGACCGAACTCGACGCGGTGATCGCCTACCTGCAGGGCCTCGGCGTCGAGCTCAAGGGTCTGCGCTGATCGGGCTGTCAGGCCATGGACCTGAATGACGTTCGTGTCGTGCTGACCGTGCTGGGCTTGCTGGGCTTTCTCGCGATCGTTGCGTGGGCCTACAGCAAGTCGGCGCGGAAAGGATTCAAGGAAGCATCCGAGCTGCCCTTCGCCGACGAGAAGGAAGCGACGCGCAGCGGAGAAGAGGGGAAGAGCAAATGAGCGACTTCGGGGCAAGCCAGTTCGTCAGCGGCTTCTGGGACTACTACGTCGCGATCATCTCGATCGTCTCGGTGCTCGGTTGCGCGGTCCTCCTCTGGTACCAGGGCCGCCAGACCGTGAAGGCGCAGGTGAATGCGCAAGGCGATGTCCAGACGACCGGTCACGTGTTTGATGGCGATCTGCAGGAGTTCAACAACCCGATGCCGCGCTGGTGGGTCTGGCTCTTTTACATCACGGTGTTCTTCTCGATCGTCTACCTCATCCTGTATCCGGGGCTCGGCACCCAATGGGCCGGTCTGCTGAAGTGGAGCCAGGTGGGTCAGTACAACGGCGAGGTCAAGGCCGCCGAAACGCGACTCGCGCCGATCTTCGCGGCCTATGTCGCGCAGCCGGTCGACAAGCTGGCAGGCGATGCGACTGCGCGCCAGATCGGCGAGCGCATCTTCCTCAACAACTGCTCGCAATGTCACGGCTCGGATGCGCGCGGCTCGCGCGGTTTCCCGAACCTGGCGGACGGCGACTGGCTCTATGGCGGCGCGCCAGACACGATCGCCGCCTCGATCAGTGACGGACGCAACGGCGTGATGCCGCCAATGGGCGCGGCGCTCGGAAGCAAGGACGCGGTCGAGGATGTCGCCAACTACGTGCTGTCACTATCGGGCTCTGCGCACGACTCAGCCAAGGCGGCGCGCGGCAAGGCGAAGTTCGAGACCATCTGCGCGGCCTGCCACGGCGCCGATGGCAAGGGCAATCAGGCGCTCGGTGCGCCCAATCTGGCTGACAATGTCTGGCTCTATGGCGGCACCGTCCCGGCGGTCATGCAGACGATCAACAACGGTCGCGGCTCGGCGAGCCTCACACCCGGGCAGAGCGCGATGCCGGCGTGGAAGGGCACGCTGACGCCGGCGCAGATTCATCTGGTCACCGCATTCGTGTGGTCGCTGTCGAACTCCGCGGGCACTCCGGCAGTGACACCGGCCGCTGCTCCGTCGAAATAAGGGGCATGATGATCGACGCGGCACTCCGATGCCGGGGTGCCGCGTCTGCATTTCCGGACTCGTGACACGATGGAAAACGCGGTCGAAGTCAAGCGAACCCACGACGCGCGCGCGGTCGAGAGCGCGCCGGTGCGCGAAGTCGAGGTGAAGCTGTACGCGAAGCGCGAAGAAATCTACCCGCGCCAGCGGATCGGCGATTCGCTCGGTGTTTTCCAGAAGTGGCGCTGGGCTGCGGTGTGGGCCACGCAGATCGTCTTCTACGGACTGCCGTGGCTGCAGTGGAACGGCCGGCAGGCGCTGCTGTTCGACCTGGCCTCGCGCAAGTTCTACATCTTCGGCATGGTGCTGTGGCCGCAGGACATCATCTACCTGACGGCGATTCTGATCATCGCGGCGCTCTCGCTCTTTCTGTTCACCGCGGTTGGAGGGCGCCTCTGGTGCGGCTATACGTGCCCGCAGACCGTCTACACCGAGATCTTCATGTGGATCGAGCGCCAGATCGAGGGCGATCGGGCGAAACGCATGAGGCTCGACAAGGAGCCGATGTCGGCGCGCAAGCTGGCGCTGAAGGGTGCCGAAGCACGCCACGTGGGTCGCGGTCGGTCTGTGGACCGGCTTCACCTTCGTCGGCTACTTCACTCCGATCCGCGGGCTCGCGGTCGACGTCGCAACCTTCACCGTCGGTGGCTGGTCGCTGTTCTGGATCCTTTTCTACGGTTTTGCGACCTATGGCAATGCGGGTTGGCTGCGCGAACAGGTTTGCATCCATATGTGCCCCTACGCGCGTTTCCAGAGCGCGATGTTCGATAACGACACGTTGATCGTCACGTATGACCAACAGCGTGGCGAACCACGCGGTGCCGGCAGCAAGGAATCGACTCGCGCCGAACAGAATCTCGGCGACTGCGTCGCGTGCAAGCTGTGCGTGCAGGTGTGCCCGACCGGCATCGACATCCGCGACGGGCTGCAGTACGAGTGCATCGGCTGCGCCGCTTGCATCGATGCCTGCGACTATGTGATGGAAAAGGTCGGCCTGCCGAAGGGCCTGATCCGCTACTCGACCGAACGGGCGCTGAAGGACCACTACGCCGCGAAAGGCATCTGGGGGCACGTGCTGCGGCCGCGCGTGCTGGTCTACAGCGGCATCCTCGTGGCGATCAGCGCGGCGCTGGTGGTTGCCGTTGCGCTGCGCGTGCCGCTCAAGGTCGACGTGATCCGCGACCGCGGCGCGCTGGCGCGCGAGGCGGAAGATGGCCGCATCGAGAACACGTATCGCCTGCAGGTGATGAATACGGCCGAGCGAGCCCAGTCGTACGCGGTCAGCGCGAGCGGCCTGCCTGGGCTCGAGCTGTCGTCCGAGCCGACGTTCGACGTGGCTGGAGCAACGACTCGGTCGGTGCCGGTGCGGCTGCGCGCGCGCGCCGACGACATTCCGCCGGGTTCGAACAAGGTGGTCATCGCCGTCAAGTCGCTCGACGATCCCGGCATCGCGGTCGAGGAAAAGACCGTCTTTCTCGGGCTGCGGCGGTGAGCGGATCGGACGCGTCGGAGGCTGTGAACGTCGACACGGTGAGACCGTGGTATCGGCAACGCTGGCCGTGGTTCCTGATCGCGCTGCCGGCGACGGCGGTGGTCGGCGGAATCATCACGGCCGTGCTGGCTGTGCGAACGTACGACGGTACGGTGTCGGCCGACTATTACAAGCAGGGACTGGCGATCAACCAAGAAGTCGAGCGGGCGCAACTGGCGCGCGTGCTCGGACTGGAAGCGCGGATCGTGATTGGCGGGCGTCGGCGACGGCGATCGCGTGCGCATCGAGGTGCAATCCGCACGTGCCCTGCCGCCGGAGACAGCGGTGCAGCTGCGGCTCGTCCACCCCGGGCGGCCCGGCGAAGACCGGATCGCAACGTTGCAGCGGATCGACGTCGATCCCGATCGGGGCCGTGCGGTGTACGCCGGCAGCTTTAGCTTGGCGCCTGGAGCGACGCGACTCAGCGGGCCGGTGACCTGGCAAGTGGTCCTGGAGTCGCCGCGCTGGCGCGTCGATGATTCCTTCACCGGGCAGGGCGGCGAATTCGCCATCAAGGCGCGCTAGAGTTCGGGCGGTTCAGACGAGGAGAGGGTGAATGTCAGACAGTCTGGCGCATCGATTGGGCTGGGTGCTTTGGCCGTCTTTTCTGGTCGCGTGCGTCGCCGAGCTGCTGCTCTTTTCGTTGTTCGATCCGAGCGACCTGTATCTGTTCGGCCGCCCTGTCGAGGTCGACCGGATGCTGGGCTACACGATCGGGTTCTTTGCACTCTGGGCGATTGGTGCAGTCTCGAGTGCGCTGACGGTGTTCCTGGAGCGCTCGCCGTTCGAGGTGAACCGCCGCACGCTGACGGTGGCGGACAGCACCGACGAGCGCCCGAAGCGCGAGAATCTGGCCGAGCCCGCCGCGCTGCCGCTCGAGCGCAGCTGACGTCTTGCGGCGCGCGCCGACCTAGGCGCTCTGGCCGGATGATCTGGCGCAGTCCGTCCGGGTTGACGATGCGGACGTGCTTCTGGTTGACGTCGATCAGACTCTCCTGCGCGAATCGCGACAGCACGCGGCTCACGGTTTCCAGCTTCAGACCGAGGAAGCTACCGATCTCGGCACGCGTCATCCGCAGAACGAACTCGGTGCGCGAGTAACCGCGCGCCTCGAAGCGCTGCGACAGGTTCAGCAGGAAGGCGGCGAGCCGCTCCTCAGCATGCATGCTGCCCAGCAGCAGCATGACGCCGTGCTCGCGCACGATCTCGCGGCTCATCACCTTGTGGAAGTGGTTGCGCAGCACCGGCACTGCGGTTGCCACGTCCTCGAGGCGGTCGTAAGGGATGACGCAGACTTCGGTGTCCTCCAGCGCGACGGTGTCGCACGAATGCGCTTCAGTGCTGATGCCATCGAGGCCGACCAGTTCACCGGCCATGTGAAAACCGGTGACCTGTTCGCGTCCGTCCTGCGACATGACGGTGCTCTTCAGGAAACCGAGGCGCACCGCGTAGAGCGATTCGAAGCGATCGCCGGCGCGGAACAGTGAGTCGCCGCGTTTGACGCGCTTGCGCGTCGATACCATTTCGTCGAGGCGCTCGACGTCTCTCGGTGACAGGCCGACCGGGAGGCAAAGCTCTCGCAGGTTGCAGTTGGAGCAGGCAACCCGCAGGTTGGCGATATTGACCGCTGGCGCGTTCATGAAGCAAAGCTCCCTTCGCTGGAGGTCACCAGCCCGGTCCCGGATTCGATTGCCACGGCGCTTTAAGGTTGTTTTCTGCGCCTGTCGGGTCCCAGCCTGTCTGGCCGGTTGACCCCGGTCAAGCGGGTTCAGGGTCGGCCCGAAATAATACCTCGATAGGCCGGCCCGAACCGGCAGAGGAATTCCCGATGCTCATGACCGCCCGCGGCCAGGTTGCCTTGCCCGATCCGGCCACCCTGCGGCGCTTTGACGTCCCCGGTCCGCGTTACACGTCCTACCCGACCGCTGACCGCTTCGTCGAAGCGTTCGAGACCGGCGCGTTTGCCGAAGCGCTGGCCGCACGCCACAGCGCGGTGGCCGCCGCCTCGCTCTCGCTGTATGTCCATCTGCCGTTTTGCAACACGGTCTGCTACTACTGCGCGTGCAACAAGGTCATCACGAAGGACCAGAGCAAGGCCGGCGAATACATCGGCTACCTCGAGCGCGAGGCGGACCTCGTCTGCCGCCTGCTGACCGGCTCGCGCGAAATCGAGCAACTGCATTTCGGCGGCGGCACGCCGACGTTTCTGACGAACGAGGAGCTGGCGCGCCTGATGGCGATGCTGACCGAGCGTTTTCCGCTCGGCGACAAGGGCGAGTTCTCGATCGAGGTGGATCCGCGCTCGACCCCGCCCGACAAGGTTGCCGAACTCGGCCGGCTTGGCTTCAACCGGATGTCGGTCGGTGTGCAGGACTTCGAGCCCGAGGTCCAGCGGGCGGTGAATCGCCTGCAGAGCTTCGAGATGACGCAGGCGACCGTGGATGCGGCGCGCAAGGCCGATTTCAAGTCGGTGAATCTCGACCTGATCTACGGGCTGCCGAAACAGACGCGCGAGACCTTCGCGCGCACCCTCGACAAGGTGATGGTGCTGTCACCGGAACGCATCGCGCTGTACCACTACGCGCACCTGCCGGATCGATTCAAGCCGCAACGTCGCATCGACGCGGCCGACCTGCCGTCGCCGGAAGAAAAACTCAACATCATGCTGGATGCGATCAGGCGGCTGAGCGATGCCGGCTATCACTACGTCGGCATGGATCACTTCGCGAAGACCAGCGATGATCTCGCGCGGGCGCAGCGCCAGGGACGTCTGCATCGCAACTTCCAGGGCTACTCGACGCGTCCCGATTGCGATCTGGTCGGCCTCGGTGTCTCGGCGATCAGCAAGATCGGCCCCACCTACTCGCAGAACGTGCGCACGGTCGAGGAGTATTACGACCGGCTGAGCCACGACCTGCTGCCGACGGCGCGCGGCATCGCGCTGGACCGCGACGACATCCTGCGGCGCGCCGTGATCATGTCGCTGATGTGCCACTTCGAGGTGTCAAAGGAGTCGATCGAGACCGCGTACCTGATCAAGTTCGACGATTACTTCAAGACCGAGATCGCCGAACTCAAGATGTTCGAGGACGAGGGGCTGGTGGAGAACACGCCGGAGTGGATCAGCGTGACGCCGAAGGGCAAGCTGCTGGTGCGCGCGGTCGCGATGATCTTCGATCGATATCTGCGCGCCGACCAGCGCGCGCGGCGCTACTCCAAAATTGTTTAGCGCCTCGGGTGTACGCGATCGGCTTTGCCGATCGCACGTGCACCCTCGGCGGAACGGCAATTCAGTCGGCTGCGCTTCGGAGCGGCCGGGCGCTCCGCCGATCAGCAAACGCACGGCACCCCCTCCGTGCCTCCCCCGCCAAGCGGGGGAGGTGAGGGTGCAGAGCCGGGGTTCTCGCCGTGCGGCGAAGTCGGGCCGAAGAGCACAATGGTTGTCATGCTGGATCTTCTGACCACTCAGGCGCTTGCCGCATTCACGCTCTCGCTGCTGGGCGGGGCGCACTGTGCCGGTATGTGCGGGGGTTTCGTCGGAGCGATGCAAGTGCAGCGGCCGCGTGGGGTTTCGGCAGCTCGACTCGCGCTCGGTTATCACTCGGGGCGCATCACCAGCTACACGCTGGCCGGCGCGCTGGTCGGCACGATCGGCGGGGCGCTCTATGCCGCCGACATACTGCCGCTGCAGATGATTCTGCTGGTGGCGGGCTCGCTGATGCTGCTGGCGATCGGCGCGTCGCTGTTCGGGCGCGCGGCGTGGCTGAAGCGGCTGGAGCCGCTGGGACTTGGCGTCTGGCGGATGGTCGGGCCGGTCGCGCGCCGTGTGTATCCGCCACGATCGAGCGGACAGGCGCTGCTCGCCGGACTGGCATGGGGCTGGATTCCGTGCGGAATGGTGTACGCCGCACTTCCGCTGGCGTTGGTCGCCGGCGGCCCGTGGCAGGGCGCGGCGGTGATGCTCGCCTTTGGCTTGGGCACGCTGCCCAACATGGTCGCGGTCGATATCGCCGTGACCAAACTCGGCGGCGCGGGACCTTCGGCCCCCGGGCCATCGTCCGCACGTGGATCCGGCCGATTGCGGGCGCGGTCATCGTCGTATTCGGCCTGTCGGGACTGGCGCACGCGGCGCGGATCGCCGGCGCGGGTCATCCGACGATCGACGCACTCGCCTCGATCTGCCATCACTGAGCCCGCGCGCCGGTGCGCGAGTCCCGGCACGCCTCGCAAGTATCATCCGTCGGAGTGAATCGAGACGCGCGGCCGCACGCCGTGTGGCATCGCTCCATGAAAAGCGCAGACATCCGCGACAAGTTTCTGAAGTACTTCGAGTCCAAGGGACACACGATTGTCCGGGCCTCGAGCCTCGTGCCGGCCAACGATCCGACGCTGCTCTTCGTCAACAGCGGCATGGTGCAGTTCAAGGACGTGTTCACCGGGCGCGAGAAGCGCACGTACACGCGTGCCACATCGTCGCAGAAGTCGTTGCGCGCCGGCGGCAAGCACAACGACCTGGAGAACGTCGGCTACACCGCTCGGCACCACACGTTCTTCGAGATGCTGGGCAACTTCAGCTTCGGCGACTACTTCAAGCGCGACGCGATCCGCTATGCGTGGGAACTGCTGACCGAGGTCTACAAGCTGCCGAAGGACAAGCTCTGGACGACGGTCTACGTCGACGACGACGAGGCCTACGACATCTGGACCAAGGACGTCGGCGTGCCGGCCGAGCGCTGCGTGCGGATCGGCGACAAGCCGGGCCAGCCGAAGTATGTTTCCGACAACTTCTGGCAGATGGCCGATACCGGCCCGTGCGGGCCATGCTCCGAGATCTTCTACGACCATGGCCCGGAGGTCGCCGGCGGCCCGCCGGGATCGCCCGACGCTGAAGGCGACCGCTACATCGAAATCTGGAACCTCGTGTTCATGCAGTTCGACCGCGACGAGGCCGGCACGCTTGACGCCGCTGCCGAAACCCTGCGTCGACACGGGGATGGGACTGGAGCGGTTGTCGGCGGTTCTGCAGCACGTGCACTCGAACTACGAGATCGATCTGTTCCAGAACCTGATCAGGGCGGCCGCGCGGGAGACCGACACGAAGGACCTTGCGAGCAATTCGCTGAAGGTGATTGCCGATCACATCCGCGCCTGCTCATTCCTGATCGCAGACGGCGTGATCCCGGGCAACGAGGGCCGCGGCTACGTGCTGCGTCGGATCATCCGGCGTGCGCTGCGCCATGGTTACAAGCTGGGACAGTCGAAGCCGTTTTTCCACAAGATCGTTCCGGACCTCGTGAAGGAAATGGGGGCGGCCTACCCGGAACTGGTCGAGCAGCAGGCGCGCATCGAAGCGGTGTTGAGACAGGAAGAGGAGCGCTTCGGCGAGACGCTCGACAATGGCATGAAGATCCTCGAGGCGTCGTTGGGCAAATTCTCTGCGGGCGACCCGAAGATGCTCGACGGTGAAACGGTCTTCCTGCTGTACGACACCTACGGCTTCCCGGTCGATCTCACCGGCGACATCTGCCGCGAGCGGGGCGTTTCGATCGATCACGCGGGTTTCAACGCGGCGATGGAGCGCCAGCGCGAGCAGGCGCGCGCAGCGGGCAAGTTTCGGATGGCGGCCGGCGTCGAATACGTCGGCGACAAGACGCGCTTCACCGGCCATTCGTCGCTGGTCGACGACGCCAAGGTCGTGGCGCTCTATCACGAAGGCGCCTCGGTCAAGCGACTGAGCGCCGGCGAGAGCGGCATCGTGGTGCTCAACACCACGCCGTTCTATGCCGAGTCGGGCGGCCAGGTCGGTGACCGCGGCGTGCTCGAATCGATCAGCGATCACCACGTGACGCGTTTCGCGGTCACCGACACGCAAAAGATCCAGGCCGACGTGTTCGGCCACCATGGCACGCTCGAGGCCGGGCACGCTGGCAGTCGGCGACGTGGTGCAGGCGCAAGGTCGATGCGGCGCTGCGCGAACGGACGCGCAATAACCATTCGGCGACACACTTGATGCACTCGGCGCTGCGCAAGGTGCTCGGCAAGCATGTGCAGCAGAGGGGATCGCTGGTCGATGCCGGAGCGCACGCGCTTCGACTTCTCCCACGACAAGGCGATGACGCCGGACGAGATCCGCGCCGTCGAGGACATCGTCAACGACGCGATTCGCAGCAACGTCGCAGTCAGCGCGAACGTGATGAAGTACGACGATGCGATCCGCGCCGGCGCGCTCGCCTTCTTCGGCGACAAGTACGGCGACGAGGTGCGGGTGCTGGCGATGGGCGATCACTCGACCGAGCTGTGCGGTGGCACCCACGTCGCGCGCACCGGCGACATCGGCTTCTTCAAGATCGTCGCCGAGGGCGGCATCGCCGCCGGCGTGCGCCGCGTCGAGGCGGTGACCGGCCGCGGCGCGGTCGAGTTCGTGCAGGCGCTCGACCGCGAATTGCATCACGCGGCGTTCCTGCTGAAGGCGCCGCCAGCCGAGACTCGGCCAGAAGATCGCGCAGGTGCAGGACACCGTGAAGTCGCTCGAAAAGGAGCTCGCGCGGCTGAAGAGCAAGCTGGCATCGAGCCAGGGCGACGATCTGGCGGCGCAGGCGATCGATGTGCGCGGCATCAAGGTGCTCGCCGCGGCGATGGACGGTGCCGATGCCAAAGCCTTGCGCGAAACGATGGACAAGCTGAAGGACAAGCTGGGCAGCGCGATCATCGTTCTCGGCGCGGTCGACGGCGGCAGGGTGCAGATCGCGGCCGGAGTCACGCCCGACGCGACCGGCAGGGTCAAGGCGGGAGATCTCGTCAACTACGTCGCGCAGCAGGTCGGCGGCAAGGGCGGCGGCCGCGCGGACATGGCAATGGCCGGAGGCAGCGATCCGTCCAAGCTCGCGCCGGCGCTCGCCAGTGTCCGCGCGTGGGCTGAACAGCGCCTGTGACCGATATCGTCATCCGCCGTGCCGAACCGTCGGACGCCGAGGGAGTCGCGTCGACGTTTCGTTCGCGCGAGGCGTCGTCCGGCACGCTGCAGAACCCGTATCCGTCGATCGCGTTCTGGACCGAGCGGCTCAACCGCAACACGAGTTCGCAACTTAACTACATTCTGGTGGCGCTGGCCGACGGCCAGGTGATCGGCCACGCGGGGCTGCACGGCAACGAGAATCCGCGCCGAGCGCACGCCTGGTATCTCGGCATGAGCGTGCACGAGGACTGGCACGGCACGCGGCGTGGGAACGCGCCTGATGGAGGCGCTGATCGACCTCGCCGACAACTGGCTGGGCGCGCTGCGGATCGAGCTGACCGTGTACTGCGACAACGAAGCGGCGATGAAGCTGTATCGAAAGTTCGGCTTCGAGATTGAAGGAACTCATCGTGCGTTCGCGTTGCGCGACGGCCAGTACATCGATTCGTACGCGATGGCGCGGCTGCATCCGCGTCCGCCGCGACTCAACGACACTGGCGGCGCGTCCGCCTGAGATCGCCATTCTGCCACGCTGACGTGCGCCGCCCCTCGGATGACGAGCCGACATTCGCTATTGCCCACGCTGCGCCACTGCACTCGATACGCGGCCCGC
The DNA here is from genome assembly GCA_963707445.1 of uncultured beta proteobacterium. Taxonomy (GTDB): domain Bacteria; phylum Pseudomonadota; class Gammaproteobacteria; order Burkholderiales; family Burkholderiaceae_F; genus JALORV01. The sequence continues at coordinate 43,294 of CAVPPW010000043.1, forward strand.
AGGCCGGGCGCGAGCGAGCGCACTGCTCGGCCTGCGGCTGGGTGCACTGGGACAATCCGATACCGGTCGTCGCGGCGCTGATCGAGTACCAAGGCAAGGTGCTGCTGGCGCGCAATCGCGCGTGGCCGGAAAAGATGTTCGCGCTGGTCACCGGCTTCCTCGAGCGTGACGAGACGCCGCTGCAGGCGGTCGCACGCGAGGTTGCCGAGGAAACTTCGCTGGCGACGACCGCCGCGACACTGATCGGCGTCTACGAGTTCACGCGCAAGAACGAGCTCATCATCGCCTTTCACGTGCAGGCTGATGGCGAGGTGCGGCTCGGCGAGGAACTGGTCGATTACCGGCTGATCGAGCCCGCCCGGTTGCGCCCGTGGCCGCTCGGCACGGGCCTCGCGATGGCCGACTGGATGCGTACGCGCGGCCTGCCGGTAGAATTTCTATCCTTTCCGCAGCCGGCCGCCTGAGCGAGCCCCTTCGTTGCCATGGACGTTCCGCCGACCGCCGACAAGGAGATCGATACTCGCGGGACTCAACTGCCCGCTGCCGATCCTGCGTGCGAAAAAAGCGCTCGCCGAGATGACGAGCGGTCAGGTGCTTAAGATCCTTGCGACGGATCCCGGTTCGGTTCGAGACTTCCAGGCGTTTGCGCGCCAGACCGGCAACGAGCTGCTCGGCCAGCAGACGGTCGGCAAGGAATTCCTTCACTACCTGAAGCGCCGATGAGCACTCCAACTTCCCCTCCGCCCGCGCAGCCACCGGTCCGTCGCGGGCCGTCGCGCCTGAAGCTCTTCTTCTGGTTGCTGGTCGTGCCGCTCGTTCTGGCGGCCGCGTATTTCTGCGATCGTTCTGAACTGGAACTACTCCAGTGGCGAACGTGCCGGCTGGATACAGAAATTCAGCCGCAAGGGCTGGCTCTGCAAGACATGGGAAGGCGAGATGGCGTTGGTCACGATGCCGGGCGCCATTCCCGAAAAGTTCCTGTTCACCGTGTGGGACGACGGCGCGGCCGACCAGATCAACCGCGTCATGGGCAAGCGCGTGACGCTGCATTACGAGGAAAAGGTCGGCTTGCCGACGACCTGCTTCGGCGAGACCCGGCACTTCGTCTCGAAAGTGTTGGCCATCGACGAGAGTCCGCTCGCGCCGAGCGTCGGCGTACCGGCGCCCGGACACGCGCCTGCAGCACCCGCTGCTGCACCGGCGCCGGCAGCGCCGCCGCCCGCCGCCGGCCCCGCCTCGGCCCCGAGCCCCGCGCCTGCGCCACCGGCGACGTCAGCGCCTGCGACTTCCGCGCCGCCCAGCGCCGCCCCCTGCAGCGACCGGCAAGTAATCCGTTGCGTGGGCGGCCGCTACGCCGCCTTCAGGCGGTCGTACTGTTCGCGCACTTTCTGCAGCGTCGCGCGGAAACCGGCGAGCCGCTCCTTTTCCTGCGCGACCACGGATGCCGGGGCGCGCTCGACGAAACCGGCATTGCCGAGCTTGCCTTCGGCCTTGCGAATCTCGTTTTCCAGCCGGGCGATTTCTTTGGCGAGCCGGTCGCGCTCGGCCTCGACGTCGACCTCGATCTTCAGCATCAGGCGAAAGTCGTCGACGACCTTGATCGGCGCGGCTGCGCCTTCGGCCGCGGCATTGACGTCGCTGACGATCTTGCACGTCGGAGAGCCGTGCCAGCGCCTGCAATGTAGCGGCGCGAACGCGGCGAGCGTGGCGGCATCGCCTGATGCGACGAGCGGGACTTTCTGCGCCGGTGACAGGTTCATCTCGCTGCGCAGGTTGCGCAGCGCATCGACCATCGCCTTCAGCAGGCCGACCTCGCCGATCGGCCGTGACGTCGATCTTCTCCGGCTGCGCGCGCGGATAAGGCTGGATCATCACCGACGATTCATCGTCGACGCGGCGCTTGCCCGCGAGCACCGAGACCGGCTGCCACAGTTCCTCGGTGATGAACGGAATCACCGGATGAGCAAGCCGCAGCGCGGCCTCGAGCACGCGCACCAGTGTGCGGCGGGTGCCGCGCTGCTGCGCTTCGTTGCTCGTCTGTGTCGCCTGCGCGAGCTGCACCTTGGCGAGCTCGAGGTACCAGTCGCAGTACTCGTTCCAGACGAAGCTATAAAGGCTGTTCGCGACGTTATCGAGACGGTACTGCGCAAAGCCCTCGGCGACTGCCGCCTCGGTGCGCTGCAGTTCGCCGATGATCCAGCGGTCGACCGCGGACAGTTCCACCGGCAGCGACTCGTCCAGTCCGCAGTCGCGTCCCTCGGTGTTCATCAGCACGAAGCGGGTCGCGTTCCACAGCTTGTTGCCGAAATTTCGGTAGCCCTCGCAGCGCTTCAGGTCGAAGTTGATATTGCGCCCGAGCGTGGCGTAGGCGGCCATCGTGAAGCGCAGCGCGTCGGCGCCGTACGCCGGGATGCCCTGCGGAAAGTGCTTGCGCACCTTGGCCGCGACCTTCGGCGCATCCTCCGTCTTGCGCAGTCCGGTCGTGTTCTTCTTGACCAGCGACTCGAGGTCGATGCCGTCGATGATGTCGATCGGATCGAGCGTGTTGCCTTCGCTCTTCGACATCTTCTTGCCTTCGGCATCGCGCACGATGCCGTGGATATAAACGTCGCGGAACGGCACGCGCCCGGTAAAGTGGGTCGTCATCATGACCATGCGCGCGACCCAGAAGAAGATGATGTCGTAGCCGGTGACGAGCACCGACGTTGGCAGGTACATGTCGTAGGCCAGCCGCTCCGGTCCCGTCGCCTGCTGCTCGACCTCGGGCCAGCCTAGCGTCGAAAACGGCACCATTGCCGACGAATACCAGGTATCGAGCACGTCGGGCTCGCGCGTGAGGCTGCGGCCGGCGCCGGCCATCGCCTGCGCCTCGGCTTCGGAGCGCGCCACGTAGACCTGGCCCTCGTCGTCGTACCACGCCGGGATCTGGTGACCCCACCAGAGCTGGCGCGAGATGCACCAGTCCTGGATGTTTTCCAGCCACTGGTTGTAGGTCGTATGCCACTGCTCGGGAAAGATGCGGACATCGCCGCGCGCTACGGCCTCGAGCGCGACCTGCGCGATCGATCGGCCAGCATGGCGCGTATCGGCCGGCGCGGGCTTGCTCATCGCCATGTACCACTGCTCGGAGAGCATCGGCTCGACGACCTCGCCGGTGCGGCCGCAGCGCGGCACCATCATCCGGTGCGGCTTCTCGCTGACCACAAGGCCAGCTGCACGCAAATCAGCCAGCACGACGCTTGCGCGCGACATACCGGTCGAGCCCGCGATAGGGCTCCGGAGCGTTCTCGTTGATCGTTGCAGTCAGCGTGAAGATCGGGATCGGCTCGAGCTTGTGGCGCTGGCCGATCGCGAAGTCGTTGAAATCATGCGCGGGTGTGATCTTCACGCCGCCGGTGCCGAACTCGCGATCGACGTACTCGTCGGCGATGACCGGGATCGTGCGGCCCGTCAGCGGCAGCGCCAGCTGCCGGCCCACGAGGTGCGTGTAGCGCTCGTCCGCCGGATGCACGGCGACCGCGACGTCGCCCAGCATCGTCTCCGGCCGGGTCGTCGCGACGACGACACCGGGGCCGCCGTCGACAGCCGGATAGCGCAGCTCCCAGATCGTGCCGACTTCTTCCTCGGTCTCGACCTCGAGGTCGGACACCGCGGTCTGCAGCTTCGGATCCCAGTTGACCAGCCGCTTGCCGCGGTAGATGAGTCCCTGCTCGTAGAGCTGCACGAAGGTCTCGGTGACGACCTTCGACAACCGCTCGTCCATCGTGAAGTAAGTCCGGCTCCAGTCGACCGAGTCGCCGAGCCGGCGCATCTGGTTCAGGATCGTGCCGCCGGAATATTCCTTCCAGTCCCAGACCTGCTTGATGAACGCCTCGCGGCCCATCGTGCGGCGGTCGACGCCGTTGGCCTCGAGCTGGCGTTCGACGACGATCTGCGTCGCGATGCCGGCGTGGTCGGTGCCCGGCAGCCACAGCGTGTTGAAGCCCGCCATGCGGTGGTAGCGGGTCAGCGCGTCCATGATCGTGTGGTTGAACCCGTGCCCCATGTGCAGCAGGCCGGTCACGTTCGGCGGTGGCAGCTGGATCGAGAACGCGGGTTTCGACGGATCGAGACCCGGCGCGGTAGTAGCCGCGTTCTTCCCACATCGCCGTCCAGCGCGCCTCGATCGAGGCGGGTTCGAAGCTCTTGGCGAGCGGCGTGGAACTCGGTGCGGTGTCGTTCATTGCACTGCCGGCAGGGCCCGGCGGTCGGGCAAAGGACGAATGTTACGTGGCGTGCGGCCGAGATCGCGCTCAGCTGCGATTACGCAGCCGCTCGATCTCGCTGGCGACCGCGCGCGCAAGTGTTTCGCGCAGCCGCGCGTCCAGCGCCTGCCGCAGTTCAGCGGTCAGCGCGACGAGCGCGCGGTCCACCGCCGGCTGCAGCCGTTCGCGCAGCACGCGCGCGACTTCGTCGGCCAGCGCCGACTGCAGTTCGCGCAAAACCGCGTCGCGGATCGACGATTCGATACGGGCCCAGTCGATCTCGGCTCGCGACCGGGGCCCGTCGTCGAGCTGTAGGACGGAACCGTCGGAGGTCCCGCTCGTGCAGCGGAGGCGCGCGCCGGCGCGGCGACGACGGGTGCCGGGGGCGTCGCCGTTGTTGCCGCAGCCGGAGTGGCGGCTGCCGGTGTTGGAGCGGCGGCCGGTGGTGTCGGTGGCGGGGACGGCCGGCGGCGGCGGTGGCGGTGGCGATGGTGCGGCGGAGCGGCGGCCGCGGAGGCGTCTTTGGCAACGAGATGTCGAGATCGAGCGAGGGCAGCGACAGTCGCTCGGTCAGTACCGGGATCGACTCATCGTCGGAGATTGACCGACCACCGGGCCGCGTCAGGCGATCGAGCGGATTGGTTTTGTCACTCATGGGCCGACACTTCGTGCGCCGTGGGCTCGAAGCCGTGGTCACGATAGACCTTGAAACGCGCCCGGGCGCGGGCGCGATCATCGTCGAGTCGGGACACGACTTCGATCACGCGCTCATAGCGGGCGAACAACTCGGCGAATGTGGGCGGCGCGTCGTCGTCGAGGCTCAGCAGCACGTCGCTCGCCGGCGCGTTCGCCGCATCGGACGTCAGCAGCACCGGAGTGGCGGCAGCGAGCGGCGAATCGACATAGACATGCGGCAGAAAGTCGATCGCGGAAAACGTCCACAGCGTCAGCGTCGAATCGGCCGAGGCACTCGACATCGCGCGTGTAGACCACGAGCCGCTTGCCCGCCGAGCGCGCCTTGCGCGTCACCCGGCAGGCATAGTGCAGCCGGTGCTCTGCGTTGAAGTGGAAGTCGATGCGGGTCATGCACCGCGGCGACTAGCGCGCGCGCTCGATCAGGAACTGCGACAGCAAGGGCACCGGCCGGCCGGTTGCGCCCTTCGCCGCGCCGGTCTTCCATGCGGTGCCGGCAACGTCGATGTGCGCCCACGAATAGCCCTTCGTGTAGCGCGCCAGGAAGCAGGCGGCGGTGATCGCACCGGCGTTGCTCGGCGTTCCGATGTTGGCCATGTCGGCGAAATTCGACTTCAACTGCTCCTGGTATTCGTCGCCGAGCGGCATGTGCCAGGCCGCGTCGCCCGACCTGCGGCTGGCCTTCAACAGTTCCTCGGCCAGCGCATCGTCATTGGCGAACAGGCCCGAGTTCACGTTGCCGAGCGCGATCACGCAGGCGCCAGTCAGGGTGGCGATGTCGACGACCGCGGCCGGCTTGAAGCGCTCAACGTAGGTCAGCGCATCGCACAGGATCAGCCGGCCTTCGGCGTCGGTGTTCAGGATCTCGATCGTCTGCCCCGACATCGAGGTGACGATATCGCCCGGGCGCGAGGCGGTGCCGGACGGCATGTTCTCGCAGGCCGCGACGACACCGATCACATTGAGCTTGAGTTTCATCTCCGCCACGGCGCGCAGCGTGCCGATCACGCTCGCCGCGCCGCACATGTCGAATTTCATCTCGTCCATCGCCAGGCCCGGCTTGATCGAGATGCCGCCGGAATCGAAGGTGATGCCCTTGCCGACGAGGACCACCGGCGCCGACTTGCCGCCGCCCGAGTGCTTCAGAACGATCAATCGCGGTGGTTGCGTCGAGCCGCGCGCGACGCTGAGGAACGAACCCATCTTGAGTGCCTCGAGCTGCTTGGTCTCGAGCACCTCGACGTTGAGCTTCCACTCCTTCGCCAGCTTGCGCGCCTCATCGGCCAGGAAAGACGGCGTGCAGATGTTGGGCGGCAGGTTGCCGAGCCGCTTTGTGAGCGCCATGCCGTTGGCGATGGCGGTGCCCTGCCGCAGGCCGCGTTCCGCACCAGCGCCACCCGAATGCAGCAGCAGCACGCGCGCCGGTCCGTTGCTGTCCTCTTTCTTGCTCTTGAGCTCGTCGCTGCGGAATACGGTCTCGCGCGCGGCAATCGCAAACTGGCGCGCCTGCCACTCGGCATCGCGGCCCTTGACGCTCCAGTCGGTCGCGGCGATGGCGATCGTGTTGACGCCGGGACAGCCGCGCGCCGCTGCACGGACCGCGTCGGCATACGCGCGCTCGCCGAAGTCTTCACGACTGCCGAGGCCGACGAGCAGCACGCGCGGGGCCGTGACCCCGGTGAGGCCGCGCAGCGTGACCAGCGTCCCGCGCTTGCCGGTCATGTCGCCGCTCGCGACTGTCGTCCTTGATCGCGCCGTGAGCCGACTTGTCGATAGCCTTCGCGCCCGCCGTCAGCTCGCCGCCTGCAAACACGCCGACGGCGACGGCATCCGCTTTCGCCGCCTCGGCGCGCGCGGTCGATATGCTAAATTCCATTGCAGTTTTCCCTCTTGAAGTCTCGCGATGGCAATGCATCGTCGGCCGGCGGAGCATCTCGCCGTGCCGCATCGCTGTCCACTGCGGCGCGTCGCGAGCCGGGCAGTATATAGCGGCATCGCCTGCTGCCCGCCCGCCGCGCACTGCGGTTTGCGCCACTGATGATCTTCCGCCGCTCGATCGTCGCCGAGCTCACGAGCACCGCGAGCGCGGTGTTCACCGTGCTGTTCTCGATCCTGTTTTCAGTCGGGCTGGTGCGCATACTCGGCCAGGCCGCGGGCGGCCGGGTCGACAACCAGGCAGTGTTCCAGCTGCTGGCGCTGACCTCGCTCACCTGGCTGCCGGTCGTGCTGACGCTGACGCTCTTCATTTCGGTGCTGATGGCGCTGTCACGCGCATATCGCGACTCCGAGATGGTCGTCTGGTTTGCCTCCGGACAGAGTCTGCTCGCCTGGCTGTTGCCGGTGCTGCGCTTCGCCTGGCCGATCATCATTGCAGTCGCCTTGCTCTCGATGTTCGTGACCCCGTGGTCGCTGGGTCAGATCGAGGATCTGCGGCAGAGCTTTTCCAAGCGCGATGATGTCAGCCGGGTCGCTCCGGGCCGTTTCATCGAGTCCAGCGGGGCGGATCGCGTGTTCTTCGTCGAGTCGGTCAACTTCGAGGATAGCGAGGTCCGCAACGTCTTCGTCAGCATGCGCAGCCAGGGACGCGACGGTGTCATCGTCGCTTCCAAGGGCGAGATCGAAGTGGCGCCGAACGGCGACCGCTATCTCGTGCTCGAAAACGGACGTCGCTACGAAGGCCGGCCCGGTTCTGCCGAATATCGCACGATGGAGTTCGACCGCTATTCGATCCGGATCGAGTCCCGGCCCGACCGACCGCTGTCCGAGCGCAATGCGCGCACACGGACGGTCGCTGAACTGCTGGCTGCACCGACGTCGTTCACCCGGGGCGAATTCATGTGGCGCATCGGAATTCCGGTCGCCGCGCTCGTGGTGACGCTGCTCGCAGTGCCGCTCGCGTACACCAACCCGCGAGTCGGCCGCTCGTTCAACCTGATCATCGCGGTGCTCGTCTTCGCGATCTACATGAACATGCTGAGCACCGTGCAGGGCTGGGTCGCGCAGGAGCGCCTGAGCTTCGGCATCGGCGTGTGGGTGGTGCATGCCGCGGTGCTGCTGCTCGTGCTGGTGCTGCTGACGCGTCGGGTCTACCTGCAGCGCTGGTGGCCGCAGAATCTGACGATCAGCCACTGGCGCCAAAAACGCGCCGCATGAAGACACTGCGCATCTACCTGTGGAAGGAGATCGCCGCGGCCACCGGCTTCATGCTGTTCGCGCTGCTGTCGCTTTTCACGTTCTTCGACCTCGTCGCGCAGCTCGACGAGATCGGCCAGCGTGGTTTCCTGCTGCGGCATGCGCTCGCCTATGTCGCGTTCTCGCTGCCCTCACGCATGTACGAAGTGATGCCGATCGCCGTCTTGATCGGCACGATCTACGTGCTGTCCAAGCTTGCGGCGAATTCCGAGTTCACGATCATGCGCGTGTCAGGCATGAGCACGCGTCGGCTGCTTGCCAGTTTGCTCGGCATCGGCATGGCAATGGTCGCGCTCACCTTCCTGCTCGGCGAAATCGTGTCGCCGCCCGCGGAGCGGCTGGCGCAGCAGACTCGGCTGCAGGCGCGCGGCGGGCAGATCAGCGTGCGCGATTTCCGTTCGGGGGTGTGGGTCCGGGACGTCGTCAAGGCACCAGGGGGCGCCATCGGGGCCTACCGCTTCATCAACGTCCGGCAGGTTTCTCCCGATGTCGGAACCAAGGGCTGGCGCATCATGGAGTTCGACGGCGACTATCGGCTGCGGTCAATCATTACGGCCGACGTCGGCACCTACCGGCCCGGCGTCGGATGGGAACTCAACGATGTGATCGAAACAAGGGTGCCGCAGATCTCCGGCGGAGCAATGCTGCCGACGGACGCGCGAACCGAGGTCGTACGCATGCCGCAGCTCGTGTGGAAGTCCGACCTGAAACCCGACATCTTCGGCGTCCTGCTGGTGCAGCCCGAGCGGATGGCCGGCTGGGATCTCGCGCAGTACATCCGCCATCTGGCGGAAAACCGGCAGCAGACCGAGCGCTATGAAATCGCGTTCTGGGGCAAGGTGTTCTATCCCTGGGCCGTGCTGGTGATGATGGCGCTGGCGCTGCCGTTTGCGTACCTGCACGTACGCGCCGGTGGCGTCAGCTTAAAGATCTTTGCCGGCGTGATGCTCGGCGTCGCCTTTCTATGGGATGAACAAGCTGTTCGCGCACATCGGGCTGCTGAACACCTGGCCGCCGATGATCGTCTCGGCACTGCCGAGCCTGGTGGTGCTGTCGATGGCGTTCGGGGCGTTGTACTGGATCGAGCGGCGGTAGCCGGTCGCCACCGGGTCCCGCGGACGCGTCTCACGTCATTCGCCGGCGCGGTCTGCAAATGGCGGATCGTTCGGCGCCGGGCTTCCGCCCGGCGCTTTTTGTTGCAGGCGGTGCTGGTTAGGCGGCCTTGCGCGCTATCGGCGGCGTGCCCTCTTTCAACAGGCCAGTGAGTTGCTGGCGCAGTTCCGGCGTGTCCTTGTGACCGTGCACGGCGACGGCGTGCTGAACACAAGCCTCGATGAGTTCACTGTCGGAATCGGCTGAAATCGCAACCGTGCAGTTCATCTCGCTCGGATATTCACGGCAGTCGACATACTTGCGGCCCATGGGCTACCTCCGTTGATGCGCCCGTGCCGTCGTTCAGAAAGCGAAAGCCGGCGCACGCGATCAGGCACGGGCGAGATGAGCGCAGCGACCGCCGGATTCGCGAGGGACGTCAACGTGACGTCATGAAGGCGGGCCCCGCTCCCGCAAGAACTTGCAACTCCCCGCTTGTCGCAGACCTCGTATAGCTCCCTCGGGGATCCGCAGCATAGCCGCTTGCCCTGCCGCGTGGACCCCCGCGCGAGGATCAGAAGACCGGCGGCAGGCGACGGGTGCAACGCGCACGGCTGGCGATTCCGCTCCTGTCGTCTAGCGTGCCGCCAGGCTGACGCGCCAGATGGTGTTGCCGACATCGTCGGCCACCAGAAGTCCGCCCTGGCGATCGATCGCCACCCCGACTGGGCGTCCTTGTGCGCGGCCCTCGCCGTCGAGGAAGCCGGTCAAGACATCGACCATCGGCGTCAGCGGTCGACCGGCGGAAAATGGCACGAAGACGACTTTGTAGCCGCTCTTCGGCTTGCGGTTCCACGAGCCGTGCAGGCCGATGAACATGCCGTCGGCAAAGGGAGTCCGAGTCGCGCGCCTTCCGTGGTGCACAGGCCAAGCGGCGCGACGTGGCTGCCGAGTGCGTAATCGGGAGCCACTGCGGTGGCAACGAGGTCCGGACGCTGCGGCTCGACGCGCGTATCGACATGTTTGCCCCAGTAGGAGTACGGCCAGCCGTAGAACGCGTCGCGACGCACGGATGTCAGGTAATCAGGAACCAGGTCGTTGCCGAGTTCGTCGCGCTCGTTGACGACGGTCCAGAGCGCCTGCGTCGCGCGCTCCCACAGCCATGCCGTTCGGGTTGCGCAGCCCCGTCGCATACAGACGCTTGTTGCCGCTCGGCAGGTCGATCTCCCAGATCGCGGCTCGGCCTTCTTCGACCGCCATGCCGTTTTCCGCGACGTTGCTGTTCGAGCCGACCGTGACATAGAGCTTCTGGCCATCGCGGCTCGCGAGCAGCGACTTGGTCCAGTGGTGGTTGCGTCCGGCGGGCAGGTCGGTGACCTGCGTCCCCTTCGCCGTGATGCGCGTCGCACCCGCGACGTAGGGAAAGCGCAGCACCGCATCGGCATTGGCCACATAAAGATCGTTGCCGACAAGCGCCATGCCGAAAGGAGAGTTCAGACCCTCGATAAAGGGCACCTGAACTTCGGCCGCGCCGTTGCCGTCGGCATCGCGCAGCAGTGTGATCCGGTTGGCGCTCGGCACGCCGGCGCCGGCGTCCTTCATGAATAACTTCATCAGCTTCGCCTTGAGACCCGACGCTTCTCGCGGTGGTGCATTCGTTTCTGCGACCAGCACATCGCCGTTGGGCAGCACGTACAGCCAGCGCGGGTGATCGAGTCCGCGCGCAAAGGCGACGACCGCCAGCCCGTCCGGCGCGCGCGGTTTGGCGCCGGGCGCCCAGCCGATCGCCGGAGCGATGTCGACGACCGGCACCAGCGCGTGCGTCGGCGGCGGCAATTCGGGATTCGGTCCGACTCGTCGAGATGTTAGTCGAAGCGGCGAATTGCGTGCAGGACGCCAGCAGCAGCGCGAGGATGCTCAGCTTCACACGGCCCAGTTTCATATCGTCCTCCGCGAATCTCGCTGATGATTGCGAGCGAATGCCGTACCCGCAGCGCGCCGGCGATCGTATTGCGTCTGCCCCGAAGACCGGTGCCGATCTAAGTGGAGCGATCTGCCGCTGTTACGATCAATCGGTGAGTGAACCCGGCGCGCGCCTGCGCAAGCTCCTGTACGCGGCCGCTTTCTTGCGGGCCCTTGCCATCGGGATGATGGCAGTCCTGATCGGACTGTATTGCGCCAGGCTCGGCTTCGATGCGGCGCAAATCGGCATCGTGCTGTCAGCGGCCCTCTGGGGCGCGGCGGCAGCCACGCTCTTCACGATGCTCGTCGGCCAGCGCTGCTCCGAGCGCGCACTACTTGTGAGCCTGTGCGCGTTGCCCGTCGTTGGCTGCCTCATCTTGGTGTCGAGCACGGCCTTTGCCGTGATCGTCGCCGCCGCGTTTTTCGGCATGTTCAACGTCAACGGGCGCGACCGCGGCGCAATACCGATCCTGGAGCAGGCGATCTTTCCGGCGACGACCACGGATCGCGAGCGAACGCGAGTCTTCGCCTGGTACAACGTGTTGCTCGATGCCGGTTACGCCGTCGGCGGACTGATGGCCGGCCTGCCGACCGTGCTCGAATCGGTTGCAGGCATCGAGTCGCTCGCGGCGATGAAAGTCGCACTCGGCGTCTTCTGCCTGCTCTACCTTGCGTCGGCCGTGCTGTATGCGCGCCTGCCGGCGCGCGTCGGCGATACGGCTCCGGCCGGCTTGCGGCACCTGTCGCCGCAGAGCCGACCCATCGTCAGAAAGCTTTCGCTGCTGTTCTTCGTGGATGCGTTTGCCGGCGGCTTCATCGGCTCAGCGATCTTTGCCTACTGGTTCGTCGAGCGTTTCGGCGCGTCGGTGGCGACCGTGGCGATCCTCTTTGCCGCAGGGCGCATCCTGTCGGCGCTGTCGCACATCGTCGCCGCATGGCTGGCGCGCCGCATCGGGCTGATCAACACGATGGTCTTCACCCATCTGCCGTCAAGCCTGCTGCTCTTCACGATCGTCGCATCTGACGATCTGGTGTGGGCTGCGTTTTTCTTCCTCGTGCGTGAATCGCTGAACGAGATGGATGTGCCGACGCGCCAGTCCTACGTGATGGCGGTCGTCAAGCCGGCGGAGCGACTCGCCGCGGCAGGCATCACCAACCTCGTGCGCTCGGGCGGATGGGCACTCGCGCCGATTTTGGCAGGTGCATTGATGCAGAAGGTCGGACTCGGCGCGCCGCTGATCATCGCGGGCGCCGCGAAGATTGCCTACGACCTGATGCTCTGGATCGACTTCCGACGGGTGAAACCGCCGGAGGAACAGTGACGCAGCTGCGCGAAAGGCGCGCGGTGTCGCTCGCTTGCGGCGTCAGCCGCTGAAACAACTGTACCGGGGACGCCTGCGTACAGCGGCGGCTCGCCAGGCGCCGTGCAGTCGAGGCCGGGAGCGCGTAACTCGCGCTCCCGGCGGTACGGGACGCCTACAGAACCGTCATGCCCTGGCCGCCGCCGATCAGGGCGAGTTGCTCTTCGGTCAAATCCTCAACGATCTGCGGTCGATTCGGTCTCGTTGTCCGCCAGCAATTCGAAGTCGTTCATGACCAGTCTCCGCGAGTGAATTGAGTTCGTGTTGTTGCTGTTCGGCTACAGAACGGTCATGCCCTGACCGCCACCGACGAGCGCCAGTTGCTCGTCGGTCAGGGTGTTGATGTCCAGCAAGTCTTCGTCTGTACGCTCTTGGATGATCTCGACGGTGCTCGTGCTTTCCATGACTTTCCTCCGGGCAGATCGTTTGATTGATTGGACTTAGCGGTGTTTGACACACGCGCCGCGCTAGCCTAGCGTGAAAAAGTTTGCAGCCGTGCTCCCACAAAAAAGTGAGCGAAATCCAGCGAATCATTGACGCAACCGCTATTCCGGCAGAAGCCGAGGACCGTCAACGCGCGGTCGTGGCCGAAATCGTTGCTCAGGTCCGCTCCGCGATCAGCGTGCCGCAGCAGGCGGATCGTTCGTTTCTCACCAAGGTCGCCGGTCGGTTGCGTGACCTTCCTTCGCAGATCGACAGCGACGGCCAGCTCGAGGCGCTCCAGGCGGTCTGTCGGTTCTTTCTCGGCAAGGACCAGGATCTGGCGTTCGCCATGGAGGCTGCCGCCGGCGTGACGCGGCTGGCGCGGACGACCGGGCGCAAGCCGGAACTGCTCAATGGGTTGCTGATGCAGGCCGTCGTCGCCTCGCAACTCGACAATCACATCGAAGCACTGGAAAGCTGCGCGTCGGCGCGCGAGGTGGCGGTCGAGATCGGGTCGCCCGCTCGGCGAGCTGAAGGCCGTGATCAATGCAGCGGCCTTCCTGCTCAATGTCGGCAATTATCAGTACGCGCTCGACCTGCTGCGCCACGGACTGACGATCGTCGACCGCTGCCCGGAAGCCGAAGACATCGTCTGGATCGTGCTCGGCAACATCGCTCAGTGCTATCTGTTCCTCGGCGAGTACGAGGAGGCGTTGCAGACGGTCGGCGCTGCGCGCGCGATGGCGAAGGAGCCGACCGACGCGCACGCGGCCGACAATCGCGCGATCCTCGAATACACGCATCTGCGGACGCTCGTCGCGCTTAAGCGCGGCACCGAAGCCCGCCCGGTGCTCGATGCGATGGCGCGGTATGCGGAGAGGGCCGGGACGGTGCGCGCGCGCATCGACTACGCCTGCGCACGCGGCATGCTCGAGGTGGTGGAAGGCCAGCGCGATCTCGGCCTGTCGCGCATCGTGGCTGCGCGCGAGAAAGCCAAGCTCGTCACCTCGACGCTGCCAGATGTCCTTTCGGCGATGGTTGCGGCGCAGGACGCGGTCGGTCATGCCGAGGGCGCGACTAAGACGCGTGAAGAGTTGAACCAATTGCTCGCCACACGGCAGGAAACGAGCCGCCTGCGCGCCGCGCTGATGTTCTTGCCGGCCGTTGGCGTGGCCGGACGGTCCGAACGCACCGGCGAATACGACCGCCGCCTTGACGCTGCGCGTGAGCGCTTGTTGCGTCATCAGACCTGAACTGCACCAAACGCGGGCTTCGATGTCGCATTGGCGTTGTTGCGCGTCGCAGGAACAGGGGATCGACCGGCGCAACGCGCTCCGCGGCGCTTCTCTTTGCGCCATGCTCGCCGTCACTGTTCGCGAATCACTGCACGAGGTCGATGTGGGCAAGGTGCCAATGTTCAAGGGCGATATCGTGCGGCTGACCCGACCGGTCTTCGCAGCCGGCCGCGAGGTCCCGGCCGGCGTCGAAGGCCGTATCCTCGAAATATTCGCCTGCCTGCCCAGCGCCGAAGTCGCGCTGCGCCACAACGACGAGACCCTCGTGCTGCCGGTGACGCTCGCGCTGCTCGAGCGGCTCCACCCGCAGCTCGACGGCTAGGCTGTCGCCGCGGCACGACGAGCGAGCGATTGACGATCGCCGTCGTCGGGCGTCGCTTGCTTGCCTTCGGCCCACGGTATTCATTCAGTCACCGCACGCGACGATCAGCGATGACGGCGGAAGTCACGACGTTTCGCTTTGCGGCGAATGGGCACGAAGAGGTCGACGCATGTCTCGTCGGGCGCCGACGCGCGCTGGCCGCCTATGTTTTCGCGCACGGCGCCGGTGCCGGAATGGAACATCCGTTCATGGCATCGCTTGCGCGCGAACTGGCTGAACACCGGGTCGGCGACTCTGCGTTTCCAGTTTCCGTATATGCAAAAGAGCCTGAAGCGACCGGATCCGGCACCGATCGCACAGGCCGCCGTGCGAGCGGCTGTCATCGAGGCGGCGCGGCGGCTGCCAGACGTGCCGCTTTTCGCCGGTGGCAAGTCGTTCGGCGGACGCATGACGTCACAGGCCCAGGCAGAAGAGCCGCTGCCCGGGTCGTCGGCTTGATCTTCGTCGGCTTCCCGCTTCATCCGGCCGGCAAGCCGTCAATGCAAGCGGGCAGACCACCTCGCAGCGGTGCAGACGCCGATGCTGTTCCTGCAGGGAACTCGCGACGCGCTGGCAGACTATGAACTGGTCAAGATGGTCGTCTCACGGCTGGGTGAGCGTGCAACGCTGGCGACTTTCGAAGGCGCCGATCACTCGTTTCATTTGCGCGGCCGCGGCACTAAACCCGATCTCATTCCGGTTCTTGCCGAGACGATGTCCGCCTGGATGCAGACCGACGTTGACCTGACGCGGAGAGGAGGGTGGTGGAGGCTGCCTCTACCTGCGGATGGTTCGCACTTTCGTACGCTTCAACCGCCGCTCGCCTTCGCAGACGCTCTTCCTGTCGATTCGGTCACGGGTCGCATCATCGTCCCGGCCAACGTCGGGTACAACAGCGTACACAGGAGCGCGGCGCCGACCAGCGCGGCGGCAAGTTGCGTGTTCATGTGGCCCGCCTTGACGCCGATCTCGGTGATGACGACGACGATCGACAGGGACGGCACCGACGACAGCAGCGCGAACGGCAGTTGCTCCGCGACGGCGAGGTCCTTGCGGTAAAGCAGAAGTGTGCTGCCGCGGACCAGCAGAAACAGGACGGCAAAGAGCGGCACCGAGAGCGCCGTCGTCCAGTCCTTGGCCAGCGCTGCATAGTCGAAGTGGATGCCGGCGCCGACAAAGAAGAACGGGTAGAACCAGCCGAAGGCTACGGCGTCGAGCTTTTCGCGCAGCGGAGCGGCCTCCGCACCGCGGGTGGACTGCCCCACGATCATGCCGGCCGCAAACGCACCGAAGACGCTCTCGAAGCCGAATGCCTCGGCCAGCGCGAGCAGTCCCGCGAGAATCAGCAGAGCGATGCGGACCGGAAGCTGCGTGCTGGACTTCATCTCGCGACCGAGGAACGCCGCGCGCAAC
>CAVPPW010000044.1:0-8699 GCA_963707445.1 uncultured beta proteobacterium
GTTCACGCCAAATGCGGGAGATGCGTTGGGCCGCAATGCGGATGAATGCGCGAAGGGTGGCGCAGCGAAGGGTAGCTCCCCTTCGCAAGCCGCCCGACAAAGCAGGCGCCGCATTTCGGCCCAACCCTCCGGGAAGGCGAATGGCGGGCGCATTGCGTCCGCATTTGGCAAATGAGCGCTTCGCTTGATTGGCATCAGCCAACGGCGCTCGCGGCGCCTCGCACCGCATCCCGCCATTCGCCTTCGCACTCCCGGCTTTGGCGTGAACAGGCCCAATTCCGCTGCGGTGTGACCAGCGGCGCTCATGCAGGATCACTGCGGCTACAAGCCTTCGCGTTTGCCAAGCCCGATCGCACCTTCGAGGGGATCGACCGTCGACAAACGGGTGTGCGCTGCCTGGACTGACAACGCTCGAAGGTCTAGGCAATGCGAATTCGCCGCTCGACTTGCCCGTTGCTTTCCCAATAGGTCTTCTTCTTGGCGATGCGCGAATCGTCCATCGCGGGCTGCACGTTGCCGTGCGTATCGACCGCGCGCGATGTGATCGTGTGCTCGCCTGGTGCCGCGTTCGGCCAGTCGATCGACCAGAAAGTCCACGCGAACTTGCCCTGGTCGCTGCGGTCGATCGTCGCTTGCCGCCATGGTCCGCCGTCGACTTGCACTTCGACGCGCGAAACTGGCGCGCCCCACGCCGCGCCGACGATGCGGTACTGGCCGTCCTTGCGCGTGACCCTGGCGGGCGCGGACTTCAGCAACGTCCGGCCGACCGAGGTTTCGACGGATTCCGTTTCTCCGTTGCGCTGCTCTTCGCGGATCGTGACGTAGTCGCGCGCCATGAAGCGGCCCATGTAGCGCGTATCGCGCACTTCGATGCGGTTCAGCCACTTGACGTTGGCTATGCCATACCAGCCGGGTGCGATCAATCGCACCGGAGCGCCGTGCGGCTGCGGCAGCGCTGCGCCGTTCATTTCGTAGCACAGCAGGTTGTTCGGGCTCATCGCATCGGCAAGCGACATGCTGCGCGCGAAGTGCTGCGGCAGCTTCATGTCGCGGACGACCTCGGTGCCCGAATCGGCGCCCCAGAAGACGACCTCGATTCCGCGATCCATCACGCCGGCCTGCTTCAACAAAGGCGCGAGCGGCGTACCGCCCCACTTTGCGTTGCCGATACCGCTGGTGAACCACGGGAAGCCATGATTGCCGCCGCATTCGATCGTGTACACGACCTCCTGCTTGGGCCGGGCCTTGATCGCGGGAAGCGCCAGTGTCATCGGCTTCTTTACCAGCCCGGCGATCTCCAGATTCCACTTCTTGTCGTCGATGACGGGCTTGTCGTAGTGCGACACGCGGAAGAACTTGTCGTTGGGCGTCAGGAAAGAAGAAGAGAGGTTCTCCCACGGCTGCAGGTTCTCGACGACGCCGCCACTCGGGTTTGCGCCCGGCTGGTCCAGCCACGGCACGACTTCCTCTCCCGGCCGGCTCGGCAACGCCTGTACGAACCAGGGCGCATGCAGCAGCGCGAACCCGGCACTTCCCTGGATTAACAACTGGCGGCGGGAAAAGTCCGGCGTTTTCATCCAACTTCCTCCTTGCTCGGCGCGCTGATTGCTATTGGTGGAACCTGCCTAGTATCGCGACATGAACGCGCCACGCTATAGCTCACACTTGGGAAGCGCCCTCACGCTCGTAAGCCGCGTCCATGTAGGTGCGCGCCGCACAATGGGCGGATTGGCTCAGGAACGTCGACAAGGCACCCGCTTGATGGGGTTGGCATGGCACACTGGAAATACGATGGCATCGCACCAGCACCCGGCATCTCGTCCCGAACATTTGGAGCGCTCTCGGCCCATGTGCAGGCGCCGGTGGCGGTGAACAACCCGATGTCGGCCATTGAAGGGTTGCTGCTGACGGCAGCGCGCGTTTCAACCTTCGACGGCCAGTTGCTGCTGACCAATGCGAGCGGCTTCTTTTTTGAGCGCGACGGGCGCCTGTTTCTCGTTACCAGTCGGCACGTGATGATCGATGAACCGAGCGAGCACCATCCCGATCGGATCGAGATCGAGCTTCACACCGATGCAAACAACCTTGCCGCGTCGACCGGTTTCTCGGTGCCGCTGTACCGCAACGGCAAGAGCTTGTGGCGACAGGGCACCGACAGCGCAGGCGACATCGATGTCGCGTTGATCGAGCTCGAGCGATCCGCCCTGCCCGCCACGATGGCGTATCGCGCCTTTACGCTGGAACACCTCGAGGTCACTGCTCCGCCCCCGGTGGGCACGCCGCTCTTGATCGTCTGTTTTCCGCTCGGCTTTCACGACACGCTGCATCACCTTCCCGTTGTGCGCCAGGCCGTGATCGCCTCGTCATACGGGCTGCGCTTTCAAGGCAAGGGCTACTTCCTGACCGACGCGCGCACACACCGTGGAACCAGCGGCGCGCCCGTCCTGATGTCCAGAGCCGCCCCGCCGGAAGGCTCCGATCTCGCCTGGACCGTGCTCGGGATCCATTCCGCCCGCATCGACATTGGCGCTCGCGATCTGATTCTCGATGAGGCGCTCGGGCTGAATTGCGCGTGGTATGCGGACATTTTGCTGACCCTTACCGAAACATGACATTGATCAACCGGGACGCCACAGTGCCGGGGCGACCACTTTGACGTGCGTCGGCCTACGGCCAACTGCCGACGTAGCGTCAGCACGGGCTGCCTTTCACGCACGGAACCGATTGTCAAATGCCGTGCGGACCCGGAAGAAAGTCTCCACGCGAATCGTGCGCTAAAGTCTCCTTGAATCCGGGTGGCATCACTTCGGCCACCTGCAACAACGCCAACGATTTCCGGAATCCCCGATGAGCATCTTCAACTTCAGCGCCGGCCCTGCGGTGCTGCCGAAGGAAGTTCTACAACGCGCGGCCGAGGAGATGCTCGACTGGCACGGCAGCGGCATGTCGGTGATGGAGATGAGCCATCGCGGTCCCGAGTTCATCGAGATCGCGGAGACGGCGGAAGCCGACCTGCGCAAACTGATGTCGGTCGGCGACGATTACGAGATCCTGTTCCTGCAGGGTGGAGCCATCGGCGAGAACGCGATCGTGCCGATGAACCTGCTCGGCGACAAAAAGACGATCGATTTCATCAACACGGGCGAGTGGTCGAAGAAGTCGATCAAGGAAGCGAAGAAGTACGCGCAGGTCAACGTCGCCGCTTCATCGGAGGACCAGAATTTCTCCTACGTGCCGCAGCGCGACCGCTGGAAGCTGTCCGACAATGCGGCCTACGTTCACGTCTGCACCAACGAAACCATTGGGGGAGTCGAGTACCACTGGATTCCGGACGTGGGCGCGACACCGCTGGTCGCCGATATGTCGTCTCACCTCCTGTCGCGTCCAATCGACGTCTCGAAGTACGGCGTGATCTACGGCGGCGCGCAGAAGAACGTCGGCCCGGCGGGGCTGACACTGGTCATCGTGCGAAAGGATCTGCTGGATCGCGCGCTGGCGATCACGCCGTCGGCCTTCCACTGGAAGGAGCAGGCCGAGGCGGATTCGATGCTGAACACGCCACCGACGTACGCCATTTACATCGCCGGGCTGGTATTCAAGTGGCTGCTGGCGCAGGGCGGACTGGCAGCTATCGAGCAGAAGAACGTCGCGAAAGCAAAGCTGCTGTACGACACGCTCGACGCCAGCAGCTTCTACTCGAACCCGGTCCGCAAGGAGGACCGTTCGCGAATGAACGTGCCATTCAAGCTGCGCGACGAAGCACTCGACGCGGCGTTCCTCAAGGGCGCGCAGCAGCGCGGACTGCTCCAGCTCAAGGGCCACCGGTCGGTCGGCGGAATGCGCGCATCGATCTACAACGCGATGCCGATCGAGGGGGTGCAGGCTCTGGTCGACTACCTGCGCGAGTTCGAGCGCAGCCACGGATAACCGATGACGCGCTTCCAGATCCAGACGCTCAACAACATTTCGGCCAAGGGGCTCGAGCGTTTTCCGCTCGATCGCTACACCGTCGCCAAGGAACTCGACCGGCCCGATGCGATCCTGGTCCGGTCGCACGACATGCATGCGATGCCGATCGCGGCGAGCGTCAAGGCGATTGCGCGGGCGGGCACGGGCACCAACAACATTCCGGTCGCCGAGATGTCGCGGCGCGGCCTTCCGGTCTTCAATGCGCCGGGCGCCAACGCCAATGCCGTCAAGGAACTCGTTCTCGCTGCGCTGCTGATCAGCGCGCGCAATCTCGTGCCTGCGCTGCAGTTCGTGTCCGAGCTGCCGCCCGGCGCGCAGGACTTCGAAGCGCGCGTCGAGGAAGGAAAGAAGCAGTTTGCGGGAATCGAGTTGCCCTACCGCTTGCTCGGAATCGTCGGGCTCGGTGCGATCGGCGCACTGGTCGCCGACACCGCATTCAAGCTCGGCATGAAAGTCATCGGCTACGACCCGGAGATCACGGTCGACGCCGCGTGGCGCCTGCACTCGGGCGTTCGGAAAGCCAACTCCATCGAGGAGTTGCTCAAGCAGTCCGACTTCGTCTCGCTGCACGTTCCGCTGGTGCCCGCGACGCGCGGACTGATCGACGCGCGCAGACTCGCGGCGATGCGTCCGGGCAGCGTGCTGCTGAATTTTGCGCGCGATGCCATCGTCGACGAGGCGGCCGTAGTCGAGGCGCTGCGCTCGGGTCGGCTAAAGGCCTATCTGTCCGATTTCCCGTCGCCGACTCTCGCGGGCGTCGCGGGCGCAATCGCGCTGCCCCACCTTGGAGCCTCGACGGCCGAGGCCGAGGAAAACTGCGCGGTCATGGTCGTCGAACAGTTGCGCGAGTTTCTCGAAAACGGCGGCATCAGCAACGCGGTCAACTTCCCCAACGTCGAGATGGCGCGCGAATCGGATCACCGCATCGGCATCGCCAATGCCAACGTGCCGAACATGCTCGGCCAGATATCGACCGCGATGGCCAACGCCGGCCTCAACATCCACAACATGGTCAACAAGTCGCGCGGCGAGATGGCGTACACGCTGGTCGATGTCGACAGCCCGGTGCCGCAAGCCGCAATCGATGCGATCGCGGCGATCGACGGCGTGCTGTCGGTGCGGTCCGTGCCCGCCGATCCGGAACGGACGGCAGACCCGGCTGCTAACCGCGATGTCGCCGCGTAATTGAGGCGGCACGACCCGGCCAACAACTGCCCCGGATCTTGCGAGGCGACGGTTCGCCTAAGTGATGCTGAGTGAAGGCAGCATCGCTTGCGGCCCTGTACCGGCAATCGAACGGGTGGCCGCTTTAACGGCTATCGCGATCTGCGACGCCCGATGGCGAGAGCGAAAATACCCAGCGTCAACAGCGCCGTAGCGGCCGGTTCGGGCACGGTCGTGATCAAGCCTCTGAAGTCGAGGTGCGAGCTGTTGGTCTGGAACATGACGGAGCCGGTCGCAAGGAAACCTCCAGTGCTGTCCAGGGTACTGACCCGTCCCACCGGTCAGAGTGAACGTTTCGACGAACGACGCGACGCCATTCAGAGGCGGCAGCGTGGATCGTCCCCAGGAACGTACCGAAGATCGTGTTACCGGCGCCGAAATCCCAATTAAACAGACCGTTGAAGATATTGCCCGTCGCGACATTGATGCAGTGACTGTCCTTGTGTGAGAAAGCGCCCAAGTTAGAGATTCCGGGGCCGGGGGGAAGATTGAGGAAACAGATTTGGTGGCGCTGGAATTCCGCAGTCGAACTGGATTCGGAGCGGCCGGTGGCCCACCGAACGTGTCGCGGCTCCCAAAGAACTCGAGCGGGGCTGCTTGCGCCGTACCGATCGCGCAGGCGAGCAACGCCGCAACGGAGAACGATTCGAGCACGTCTTTGAGAGTGTGCATGGTCACGCCTTTCAGGGAAAGTTCAGTCTTCGCCACCAGAAAGAGCAGAAACCTGCCTTGCTTGATTCGTGTGTGCCGCAGACTAGCGGGAAGCGATGGTCAAGGGAAGACACGTACTTCGACACTCAAACCGGACATCCATCTAGAATGTTTTTCAAAGGCGTTGGAGCTTGAAGTCATCGGCTCGCCATCGGAAGAGGAGAAGGCCTCGGTATGGACGTTTCCATTGCTCACTCGGGTGTTCGCGTTCGTCCCGACCTGGTGGTCGAGGTGGCCGCATGGGTCGACGGCAAGCCGATCCGTGTAGACCTCGATCCGGACGCCATCAGGCGGCTGCTGGGCGCCGAAATTGATGACCCAAAGGCGATGTTCGTGTCGCTCCAGCGCAAGCTCGAAACGATCCGGCTGGCGATCAAAGCGTACGTCTTCGCCCGAGGCGCTCCGTTGGATCAGCACTTCGTGCTTTCGTGGCGCGATCTCAGCGCCTTTGCGGAGGACCGGACGGTGGTAGACGCGCGAGCCCGCTGAGCCTGCGCTCTGCCGATCGGCGTTACGTCAGATTCACAGCACGCCAGCGTTTTCGGCGACCGCTGACAGCGACGACGGATCGACTCCTCCCTATCGCCAATTCGCCAAGCCGACGCTGTGCCCTTAAGTAACAGCGGGTATCAGTCGGCGAGTCGTACAGGCGCCTCAACTCAGGCGACGAGCGTCGGCTCCTGCATGGCTGCGATCTGTTCACGCAGCTCGAGGATGCGGTCCTCCCAGTAGCGCGGTGTGTCGAACCACGGGAACGCGGCGGGGAACGCCGGGTCTTTCCAGCGGCGCGCGATCCACGCGGAATAATGCATGAGCCGCAGCGTGCGCAGCGCCTCGATCAGCAGCAGCTCGCGCCGGTCGAACTCGCGGAACTCCTCGTAGCCGGCCAGCAGGTCCGCCAGCCGCTGTGTCTGCTCCGCGCGGTCGGCGCCCAGCAGCATCCACAGGTCCTGCACCGCCGGCCCGGTGCGCGCGTCGTCGAAGTCGACGAAGTGCGGACCGTCGGTCAACCCGTCGTACCACAGCACGTTGCCCTCGTGCACGTCGCCGTGCAGGCGGATCCGCGCCACGTCGCCGGCCGTGTCGAAGGCGGGATCGATCGCATCGAGCGCCTGCTGCGAGACGCCCGCGTAGACCGACTGCAGTTCGGGCGGAAGCCGGCCGCTGCCGAGCAGATACGCCCGCGGCTCGCCGCCGAAGCTGGCGATGTCGAGCGCTGGTCGCACGGCGAACGCGTGCACGCCGCCGATCGCGTGCAGGCGGCCGAGAAAACGTCCGATCCATTCCAGCACGTCGGGATCGTCGAGCAGCGGTGCCCTGCCGCCGCGCCGCCGTGCCACCGCGAAGCGGAAACCCGCGAAGGTGTTCAGCGTCTGTCCATGCAGCACGAGCGGCGGCACCGCCGGAACTTCGGCAGCAGCCAGTTCGGCGACGAACGCGTGTTCCTCGAGGATCTGCGCATCGGACCAGCGATGGGGCCGGTAGAACTTGGCCACGACGTAGCCGGTGCTGCCGTCGTCCTGCTCGACGCCGACCTGGAACACGCGGTTTTCGTAGCTGTTCAGCGCAAGCAGCGACCCGGTCGTCGCCAGGCCGACACTGTCCAGCGCGTTCAGGACCACGTCCGGAGTCAGGCCGGCATAGGGCAATTCGGCTTCGATGTCGTGCAGCGCCATGGCCGGCATGGTAGGCCACGGAGCAGGTGCTGCCTGCGTGGTACCTTCACCGGCTACGGGGAGGAGCAGGCACGATGCCCGCACTGGATTATCTGCGCCGCATCCTGACGGCGCGCGTCTACGACGTTGCGATCGAGTCGCCGCTGGAGGCCGCGCCGCGGCTGTCGGAGCGCATTCACAACCGGGTGCTGTTGAAGCGCGAGGACCTGCAGCCGGTAAAGAGCTTCAAGCTGCGCGGCGCCTACAACAAGATGGCGCGACTGCCGCGCGAGCAGTTGAAGCGCGGCGTGATCGCGGCGTCGGCCGGCAACCACGCGCAGGGTGTCGCGCTCGCCGCGCAGACCCTCGGCTGCCGCGCGGTCATCGTGATGCCGGTCACCACGCCCAGGTGAAGGTCGAAGCGGTCAGCGCGCGCGGCGCCGAAGTCGTGCTGCACGGCGATTCGTATTCCGACGCGTACGCGCACGCGCTCGAGCTGCAGGCGAAGAAGAAGCTGACGTTCGTGCATCCGTTCGACGATCCGGACGTCATCGCTGGCCAGGGCACGATCGCGATGGAAATCCTGCGCCAGCATCACCCGGTCGAGCATGGACCCATCCACGCGGTGTTCGCGGCGATCGGCGGCGGCGGACTGATCGCCGGCGTCGGCGCCTACATCAAGGCGCTGGCGCCGGATATCCGCGTGATCGGCGTGCAGACGGTCGATTCGGACGCGATGGCGCGTTCTCTCGCGGCCGGGCGGCGCGTTCAGCTGCACGATGTGGGCCTGTTTTCGGATGGGACCGCGGTACGGCAGGTGGGCGAGGAAACCTTCAGGCTGTGCCGCAGCTATGTCGACGAAATCGTGCTGGTCGACACCGATGCGATCTGCGCGGCGATCAAGGACGTGTTCGCCGACACGCGGTCGATCCTGGAGCCCGCCGGCGCGCTGGCGATCGCGGGCATGAAGGCCTACGCAGCGCGCGAGAAACTCAAGGGCCAGACGCTGGTCGCGATCGCGTGCGGCGCCAACATGAACTTCGATCGCCTGCGCTTCGTCGCCGAGCGCACCGAGGTCGGCGAGGCGCGCGAGGCGCTGTTCGCCGTCACGATTCCGGAGGAACGCGGCAGCTTCAAGCG
>CAVPPW010000045.1:0-6262 GCA_963707445.1 uncultured beta proteobacterium
GGTCGCGGCAGTGGAGCTGGCGATCGACCTCGTCCATCGCCGAGCGGCGCCGCGCGCCCCCCGCGACGCCTGAAGGACCCCATCGGGGTTGGAACGCCGGGCGTTTCAGGCGCTGACATTTCGCGCCATCTTGTTACGCGCGAATGCCGCGCGATCATCGCGGCGTACATTTCGCGCCAGATTCAACCCGGTAATAGGGGGGATTCAACCCGCATCGCGGCGGATTCGTCGCGCCGGTGGCGCAGAACGTATCCGGCGCCTAGACTGCGGTCAGAAATTCGAAGCGGGGATCGAAGGGCGAACACCCGCCGAACCGATGTCGCGTGTGGGCCACGAGGGAGGCGCTAACGTGATCGACGTAGATGCAAATGCGGCCGACGACCGCCGTTCGCCGCGATCCCCGGGCGCTAAGCGCTTCCGCTGGCGTCATTGGTGCGACCGCCTCGTGAAGCTGGCGCCAACTGCTCCGACCTGGCGGATTCGACTCAACGATGTCTTTGCAGGGATCACCTGGGGCGCACTCACGTTCGTGCTGGTCGTGTGCGCGCTCGATGCATTCCGCGATAGCCTGGTAGCCATCGTCGAGGCGCCCGCGTGGCGCTGGTTCCGCTACTTCTGGCGAAGGCTCTATCCCACGGCGCTCATGGCGATGGTGATGATGCTCGCCGTGGCGGCGGCGCTGAATCGCTGCAGGGAGCCGGGATGGCGCCAGGCTCTGGCTATTGCGGCCGCGGTGCTGGTGCCGTGCGCGCTCGGCGTGCTGCTGAAGATCCACCTCCTCGGGGCGCTGTACATGAAGCCGCGCGTCATGGAGAACTGGTACTACGAAAGCGCCGGGGCATATTTTGCGTGGTACTTCATCCGCTATGCGGCCCTCGGACTCCTCGTCGCCACGGCCTATGCGATGCACCGCCGCGAACGGCAGCGCATCGAGGCGCTCCTGCAGACGGAGATCGCGCAGGCGCGGATGCGGGAGCAAATGGATGAGGCTCGTCTGCAGACGCTGCTGGCACAGATCGAGCCGCACTTCCTGTTCAACACGCTCGCCAACGTGCGCGGCCTGTACCAAACGCGAACCCGACCTGGCGGCGAAGCGATGCTCGGACAACCTGCGGCGGTACCTCGCGCGTCGCACTGCCGCGCATGCGCGCGTCAGAGTCGACGTTCGGCCGCGAGGCCGTGCTGGCGGAGGCTTATCCTGAACGTCCAGAAGATCCGGATGGGAGGGCGCCTCGTCGTACTCGATCGACGTTCCGGACGACCTTGTCGCACGCTCCGTTGCCACCGATGATGCTGCTCACGCTCGTCGAGAACGCGATCAAGCACGGCGTCGGACCTCTGCGCGAGGGTGGAGCGGTTTCAGTGCGCGCTTTGCGATCGGAAGGACGGTGTTCACTCGAGGTCGCCGACACCGGGCGCGGGTTCACCACGCAACTGGGCAACGGCGCGGGCCTCGCCAACATCCGCGCGCGTCTGGCCGCGCGGTATGGAGGTGATGCGAGGCTTCGGCTCTCTCGTAACGAGCCCAAAGGCGTGACTGCGACGATCCTGCTGCCGGATCCACGCGGGGAAGCTTTCGCGTGAACGGCGCGGCGCACTCCGACGATGCTGGTCAGGTGCGCGTCCCCCAGCCCCTTGCGGTTGCGTGTGGGACGCATGGCGGGCGATTACCTGGCGTACGGCCGGATGGACGTTGCTGGCCGGCACCTGCTGTGGGTGATCTATGTGACAACGCATCAAGGCTTCTTCATCTTCCTGTACGAAGCGCAGAACGGCAAATTTGGCTCCGTGTTCGAAGAACTTCCTCGCTGATGCAATTGTTCTCGTTCATCTTCCTGCTGTGTGTCCTCCCGGCCGACCTGGCCGTGCGTGCGCGGCGCACCCCGCGTTCGATCGTACCTCGTCGCCGTGGTGACGGCCGGTCTGCTTTGCGCCGTGATCGACTGGACGATCAAGGGAACGCTGGACGCAGCCGGTACTGCCGAATTCAGGTGGTGGTGGAAGCCCGTCGACGCCCTCTGGATCTTCCTTACCGTACTGTTCCTCGGCGGCCTCGCGACATTCGTCTACGCCGACTGGCAAGCGCAACCGCGAATCGGCGGCTCGACTGCATGCCGCCGAGCTGCGACGCACGCAGGCCGCCCGCGACGTCCTGCAGACCGCGGCTGCAGGCGATGCAGGCGCGCGTCGAACCGCAGTTCCTGTTCGACACGCTTGACCGCATCGGCGAGATCTACGACCGCGATCCCGCGCAAGGGCGAGCAGACGATCGACGACCTCATCGTCTATCTGCGCACCGCGATGCCGCAGATGCACGAGAGCGCATCCACGCGTCGGCGCGCGAAGTCGAGCTGGTTCGCACCTACGCTGCGCGATCGTCACCGCGCGCAGCGACGACCGGGTGCGCCTGAGCCATCGAAGCGCACGACGACTGGACCGGAGACCGCCGTTTCCGCCGATGCTGCTGTTGCCGCTGGTCGAGCACGCGATCGCGAGCGAGTCGCCTGACGCGTGCCGGATGACGGCGCGATGCGATCTGCGAGCGGTCCGGGGTCGATGACAGCGTACAGGTCACGCTTGCGCCACGGCGGTGACGCTTCACCGAGCCGCCGACAGCGAGCCGTCGAACCGGCGTCCGCGAACGCCTGCATACGCTGTTCGAGCGACGCCGCGAGGCTCGAGCCGCGCGACCGCGCCGACCACGGCACCGAGATCGTCATGGAGATTCCCGCATGAGCTCCCCGACGGCGGTGATTGCCGAAGACGAGCCGGTGCTGCGCGCGGAGCTGTCGAAGCGCGCTCGCCGCGCTGTGGCCGGAGCTCGCGATCTGCGCCGAGGCCGAGGACGGCGTCGCCGCGCTGCACGCGCATCGAAGAGCACCGGCCCGACATCCTGTTCCTCGACATCCAGATGCCCGGCATGAGCGGCCTCGAGGTCGCGCAGCAGGCGAGCGGCCGCTGCCACGTCGTGTTCGTGACGGCCTACGACGAGTACGCGGTGGCCGCCTTCGAGCAGGGCGCGGTCGACTACGTGATGAAGCCGTTCTCCACCGCGCGCCTCGCCAAGACCGTCGCGCGGCTCAAGGAGAGGCTCGGCACGCGCGCCCGCCGACCTCGACGGCATCCTGCGCACGCTCGCCGGACGGCTCGAGCACGGCGCAAGGACACCTGCGCTGGATCACCGCTTCGCAGGGCAACGAACTGCGACCTCATCACGGTCGACGAGATCTGCTACTTCCGCGCCGACCACAAGTACACGATGGTCGTGACCGCCACGGCGGAATCGCTGATCCGCTGACCGATCAAGGAACTTGATCGACGCGGTCGACCCGCAGATCGTTCTGGCAGATCCACCGCGGCACGCTGGTCAACGTCAACGCGATCGCCGGCGTCACGCGCGAGCTTCGCGGCCACCTGACGGTTCGCCTGAAGCAGCGCAAGGAGACGTTGCCGGTCAGCGAGTCGTACGTGCATCTGTTCAAGCAGATGTAGGCATGTCTTCAGCAACGTCTACCCGGGGAGAAACGTTATGCGCCACGCCGTATCGTTCGCAAGCGCTTGTCGACCGCGATGGCCCTGGCTCTGCGAGGCAGGGTGGGGCGTACCGCCCACGCCCAGGAGCCCGTAGCACTGCCCGAGCCCATCCGGATCGAAGTCACCGGCTCGCGCATCGCGCATGCATCGACGGCCAAACGGCGTTGCCCGTGCAGATCATCAGCCGCGACGAGATCCTGCGCGGCAATTGGACGACGGCGGCCGAATTGCTGACATACGTGTCCGCCAATATCAACGGCGCCAACGACGCGCTGTCGGTCGGCAACGCGCTGAACCCCGGGCTGTCGAGCGCGAACCTTCGCGGCATCGGTGACTTCAACACGCTGGTCCTGCTGAACGGGCGGCGGCTGTCGAACTATGCGTTCCTGAGCGGAACCGTCGACCTCAGCGTTATCCCGCTGGCCGCGATCGACCGAGTCGAGATACTGAAGGATGGCGCCTCCTCGATCTACGGCACCGACGCCATCGCAGGTGTCATCAACTTCATCACGCGCAAGGATTTCGCGGGTGCCGAGGCCACCGGCCAGGCGGGGGTGACCGAGCATGGCGGCGGCAATCACTATCAGGCGACAGGAACGCTCGGATGGGGCGACCTGACCCGGGATCGCTTCAACGCATTCGTCACGTTCGACTGGCAGAAAGACACGGCATTGGTCGCGTCCGACCGCGCGTTCGCGTCGACCAGCTACATCCCGCATGAAGGTATCAATTGGCTGACGCGCGGGACGTTCCCCGCCAACATCAACGGCCCGAATGGCCCAGTCAACCCCTCCGCGGCCACCGGGTGCCAGCCTCCGACCGCGCTGGTGGTCCCGGGATACGCCGGCCTACTGCTGGTACGACCCCGACGCGAGCGCCGACCTGTTGCCGGCCCAGGAACTGTGGAACGTGATCGGGCGCGCGACCTGGGAGTGGACCGCCGGGCAGCAGGCCTTCGTCGAGTACGTGTTTTCGCGGAACGAACTCGAAATGCAGCTCTTCCCAACAGTCGCCAATTCAGCGCAGACATTTCAGAAGCCCGTCCGCTATCCCGCCGGCGGTCTCTATTACCCCACCGAATTCGCGACAGCCAACGGCATTTGTCCGGGCCGCTCAACATCAACTGGCGGCTCTCTCCGCTCGGCGGACGGATATCCACCGTCACCACGGAAGCCCAGCGGGTCGTCCTCGGTGCACAAGGCACGCTTGCAGGATGGGCGTATGACGGCGCCTACCTGCACAGCGTCAATACGGCCGAAAACAGCTTCACGTCCGGCTACGTGTCAACACCCGCATTTCTGACGGCTTTGCAAACAGGATTGATCAATCCGTTCGGCGAGTCGGCAGCGGCGGGAATGGACCTGCTGAGGTCGACGCAGGTCGCGGGCACGCTGCGCAAGGCGACCGGCACCATCGATCAGGTGGACTTGAGCGTCACGCGCGATCTTTACCGACTTGCGTCAGGGCCACTTGCCCTTGCCCTTGGCGGCGAGGGGCGTCGGGAGAAGCTGACCGACGATCCCTCCGCGCTGCTGGGCAATGGCGACATCATGGGAATCAGGTTCGAGATCGAACCGCAGGATGCGAGCCGCTCCGTCGGTGCCGCCTTTGCCGAGATCAATGCACCCGTGCTTGCCGGATTCGAACTGGGCGCCTCGGTGCGCTATGACCACTACAGCGACTTCGGCGGCACCACCAATCCAAAGGTCATGGCGCGCTGGCAGCCACGTGCCTACGCTGCTGTTACGAGGAACGTGGGGCACGGGGTTTCGCGCGCCCGCGCTCTTCGACCTGTACACCCCTCAGACCTACGTGGTAGCTACTGGCTTCATCGATCCGCTCCGCTGTCCTGTCACCCAGAGCAACGCCGACTGCGGCGGGGGCGAGTACATCTATGGAAGCGGGGGCAATCGCGACCTGCAACCGGAGACCTCGGACCAGTACTCCTTCGGAGGCATCTGGGAACCCGCTCCCGGTAACTCGATCGGCCTGCAATGGTGGCAGATCGCCAAGAAGAACCTGATCGTGTGGTTCACTCCCAGTGAGGTCCAGTTGCGCTACGACGCGCTGGCACCCGGGCACGTCATTCGCGGTGAGCCCGACGTCCCAGGGTTACCCGGGCCCATCGTGGCAATCAATGGTGCGAAAGAGAACGCCGGTGATCTTGTGACGAGTGGAATCGACGTGACGTTGAACCTTCGATCTGCGCCGACCGCGGTCGGCACCTTCCGCTTCGCCCTGACCGGCACCTACATCGCCCAGGTCGACTTCGACGATACCGGCAGCGGCGTGATCAACGATGCCGCTGGCAACTGGGGCTTTGGTGCCTTCCCCCGCTGGCGCCACTACGCAGACTTCAACTGGCAATCTGGTCCATGGAGCGCCACGCTTGCGCAACTGTTCCAGACCGGCTACATCGACCAGAACCCCGACCCACGGGTGGCACCGCGCAACGTGGCTAACTACAGCCTGTGGAACATCCAGGGCGTGTATTCGGGATGGCGCAACTGGTCGCTGGCGGCGGGGATACGTAACCTGTTTGACACCGACCCGCCATTCAGCAACCAGGTCGCCACGGCGCAGTTCGGATACGACCCTACCCAAGGCGATCCGAGGGGTCGTACCTTCTACGCCCGGGCAACCTACACGTTCAAGTAACGGAACAAGCACTTCGTAGGCACGTTGCTCACGCCGCGGCTGCCTCGGGCGTCAATGTGCACCCTGCCTC
>CAVPPW010000046.1:0-5048 GCA_963707445.1 uncultured beta proteobacterium
ACGAGCTGGTGCCGGTTTCCGCCCGGCGGGTGCCGAGTCGGCCAAGTCGCCGGACGGCGGTGACAAGGTCAGTGCAGACAAGACTTCCACAGCCGGCGCGAGTCCGCTCGTCCAGTTTCGCGAACGGCTGGTGACGGACCTCAAGCTCGACGCCGAGCAGCAACAGCGGCTGGAGCCGATCTTCGCCGAGATGCGCGGCAAGTTCATGGCGTTGCGCGAGATGCCGGAGGACGCGCGCGCCAAGGCGGGCAACGCGATCCGCGCCGAACTGCGCGCCAAGATCGAGGACATCCTCAAGCCGGAACAGAAGACGCGCTACGCCGAGATCGCCGCCGAGTTCGGCGGTCGCGCGGGTGGCGGTCAGACGACGCGCGGGCGCCTGTGGGTGTTGGCCTCCGGCAAGCCGCGCGCGATCGAGGTGCGCGTCGGACTGTCCGACGGCTCGATGACCGAGGTCAGCGGGGAGGGCATCAGCGCGGGCCTGGAGGTGATCGTCGGCCAGCAAAGTGGGGGCAGCGCTTCGCCGGCGCAGAAGGGTGCGCCGCCGCGCATGTTCTTCTGACAATGACCGAACCGCTGATCCGCGCCGAACTCCTCGTCAAGGACTACGCCCTCGGTGACAACGTGGTGCATGCGCTCGCCGGTGTCACGCTGAAGATCGATGCCGGCGATTTCGTCGCTGTCATGGGACCATCGGGTTCGGGCAAGTCGACGTTCATGAACCTGATCGGCTGCCTCGACCGGCCGACGTCGGGCCGCTACTGGCTGGCCGGCGAGGACGTCGCCGCCATGGATTCCGATGCGCTGGCCGCGGTGCGTAACCTGCGTATCGGATTCGTGTTCCAGCAGTTCAACCTGCTCGCGCGTACCAGCGCACTCGAAAATGTGGAACTGCCGCTGATGTACGCGAACGTGCCGGTGAAAGACCGCCATGCGCGCGCGTTGCAGACACTGGCACAGGTCGGACTGGGCGACCGCGCCGATCACCAGCCCTCGCAACTGTCGGGCGGCCAGCAACAGCGGGTCGCGATCGCCCGCGCGCTCGTCAACAACCCGTCACTGATCCTGGCCGACGAACCCACCGGCGCGCTCGATTCGCGCACCAGCGTGGAGATCATGGCTCTGCTGCAGCGGTTGAATGTGGCCGGCATGACGATCGTGCTGGTGACCCACGAGAACGACGTGGCCGCCTACGCGAGCCGCGTCGTGCATTTCCGCGACGGCAAGGTCGTCAGCGACGACCGGCAGCCGCCGCGCTCGGCGTCGGCCGATCTCGAGAAGCTCGATCGCGGCGCGGCCGCGGCGGCGTGAGCGCGGCCAGCGCGATGAGCGCCGCACGGCCGCTCCGAAGGCGCTCGGCCTTGCAGGCCGCGCGGTCGCGAGACGCGACCGCTCTTCGGGCCGTCCAAGCCGACGCAGGTCGGCTTGGAGCCGCGGCCCTCAGCCCCCTCGGGGGGACGGAGGCCGTGGCGGTGGCATGCCCTGCGGCATGCCACCCGGCCGACGCCGCTTGCGTATGCAAACGCAAGCGGACATGGCGCGAAGCGCCATGCCGCAGGGCGAAGGGGGCGACATGAACGCGATGATGGTGTTGCGCGTGGCGCTGAAGGCGCTGCGGGTGAACACGATGCGCTCGTCGCTGACGATGCTCGGCATGATCATTGGTGTGGCGGCGGTGATCGCCATGCTCGCCATCGGCGGCGGTGCGCAGGAGCGCGTGCGCGACCAGCTGAAGAATCTCGGCTCGAATCTGATGCTGATCATCCCGGGGTCGACGACCGCCAGCGGCGTGCGGCTCGGCAGCGGCGCTGCACAGACGCTGACCGAGGAAGACGCGCAGGCCATCGCGCTGGAGGTCGAAGGCGTGGTGGTGGCCGCGCCGTCGTTGCGCGGCTCGGGCCAGGTCGTCGTCGGTAACCTGAACTGGTCGACCCAGTTTTTCGGCACCAACAACGATTACCTGATCGCGCGCGACTGGCCGCTCGCCTCCGGGCGTCTGTTCGAGCCGAGCGAGATCACCGGTTCCGGCAAGGTGGCGCTGATCGGGCTGACGACCGCGCAGCAGCTGTTCGGCGATGCCGATCCGGTCGATCAGGTGATCCGCGTTCGCAAGGTGCCGCTGACGGTCATTGGCGTGCTTGCGCGCAAGGGACAGAACGCGCTCGGCCAGGACCAGGACGACATCGTGCTGATGCCGATTTCGACCGCGCGCAACCGGGTGCTCGGACAGACACAGGGCAAGCAGCGGCGTGTCGGCACGATCTCGGTGAAGACAGCCGACGGCGCCGACATGAAGGCGATCGAGGAGCGCATCAAGGACCTGCTGCGCCAGCGCATGAAGGTCCAACCGGGGGCCGAGGATCCGTTCACGATCCGCAACCTGACCGAGATCCTGCAGGCGCAGGAAGCCGCGAGCCGGGTGCTGACCCTGCTGCTCGGCGCGGTGGCTTCGGTGTCGCTACTGGTGGGCGGCATCGGCATCATGAACATCATGCTGGTCAGCGTCACCGAGCGCACGCGCGAGATCGGGCTGCGCATGGCGGTCGGCGCGCGCGGCCGCGACATCCTGAAGCAGTTCCTGGTCGAGGCGGTCACGCTGTCGATGATCGGCGGCGCACTCGGCATCGTGCTGGGCGTCGTCGCGTCGTTCGCGGTCGGCGAATTCGCCAACTGGCGCACCGACATCACGCCGCAGGCCATCGTGCTGGCCGTCGGGTTCTCGGCGGCAGTCGGCGTGTTCTTCGGTTTCTATCCGGCCCGCAAGGCCTCACGCCTGCTGCCGATCGAGGCGTTGCGCTACGAATAGCCGCGTTTGCTGAGCGCTTATCCGGCCGCTGGCCGGGCGCTGCTGCGGCAGCATGATCAGCGAGCCCCGGCCGTTTCCGGGAGCGCTCGCGGAGTCATGCTTCGAGGAAACCGGTTCTGCCGTTCGAATTGCGCCATTTTCGTGCTGAGCGCGCTTGCGCTCGCGCTGATGTGGCCCGAACCGGCCCATGCACTGATCCGCTGGCTGGGCGTGCAGCCCGATACGCGCGAACGGCTGTGGCTGTCCGCTTTCAGCGGATTCACGCTCGGACTGGCGATCGGACTGTTCGCATACGAACTGCGCGCTCGCGGCGTGAGCGTTGCCTTGCGCCGCCTGACCACACTGGCTGCCAGCGTCGACGGCCGCCTGCCGACCGAGACGCAGCGGGGTTCGGTCAAGCAGGAACTCGAGCGTCTGTCCGACGAAGTGATGTATTCCGCGCGTCGCATGACGCAGGAGCGCAAGGAGTTCGACGAGCAGGCGACCGCGTG
The DNA here is from genome assembly GCA_963707445.1 of uncultured beta proteobacterium. GTDB lineage: Bacteria > Pseudomonadota > Gammaproteobacteria > Burkholderiales > Burkholderiaceae_F > JALORV01. Next base: position 3,298 of record CAVPPW010000046.1, read on the forward strand.
GCAGGCGATGTTCGCCGCTACGCTCGACTCGATGTTCGTCCTCGACGACACGGGCGTCGTCAGGCAGATCAATCCGGCGGCGGAGCGCCAGTTCAAGCTCGCTGCCAGCGCGGCGGTCGGCCGGCATCTCGCGGACCTGCTGTTCCCGTTGTCGCATCGCGTGCTCGACCATGCCGCGTTCATGCAGGACATCGCAGCGGGCAAGGCGGTCGGCCGACGTCAGGAGATGATCGTGCATTGCGGGCAGCGCCAGTTCCCGGTCGAAATGGCGATCGCGGAGTTCCATGTCGGCGACGCGCGCGGACTGATCGCAACCGCTCGCGATATCTCGGCGCACCGCCAGGCACGGGCCGATCTGAAGCGCGTGCGCGAGCAGGCCGATCGACTGCAGGCACGCCTGCGCTCGGAGCTGGCGTCGCACCGCGTCGTGCGGCCGGCGTCCGAGGCCGCGGGTCATGCCGCGGATGCGCAACCATCGGCGTCGACCGGCGGCACGCCGTTCACGGTCGAAGAGGCGTGCGGTGACGTCATCCGCCGGCTGGTCGTGAAGGCCGAACGCAAGGGCTTAGGGTTCCGGTATGAAGACACCGAAGTGCAGGGCATGGGGCTCATCGGCGATGCATCGCGCCTGCGCGCGGTTGCATCCGACCTGATCGACGGCGTGATACGCAACGCCGCCCGCGGAGAGATCATCGTTCACATCTCGGCGCTGTCCACCGACGAGCGCACCATCGAACTGACCGTCAGCGTGAACGCCACCGGCATGTCGGAGGACGAGACCTCGCATGTCGGGCGCCCGCTCGCGTCCAGAAAGTCGCCGACCGCGAAGCCGCACAACTCGCGCGATCCGCGACAGCGCGCAGTCGAGGTGGCGGGGGTCGAGACGGTGGTCGATACGGTCGCGGGACGCGGAGCGCTCTTCAAGGCACGCATGCATTACGCGGTCGACCTGTCGCGCGTGGCGATCGATCTCGGTGCGCTGGCCTGTGTCGCCGCGCCGGCGACCGACGACGGAGCGGATATCGATCCGCGACTGGTTGCCGAGTTCGCGCGGGCCGCGGCCCGGCTGCGCCACAACGCGGACAAGGGCAACCTCGGCGCGCTGTGGGCACAGGCCCATCGACTGAAGGAAAGCTGGCTGCCGACGGCGCCGCTTGCTGAAGCCGGACTGGTCAGCGCCCTGGCGCACACGGCGCGCGGTGGCGATGCGGCCAACGCGTGCATGCTCGCCCGCCGGCTCGCCGATGCACTCGACGTGACCGTGCGCCAAAAGATGACCGTGGAGGACGACGCGGCCGAGGAGTCGGTCGCCTGAACCCGCGGGGCGCGCACGTCGCAGGTAACATGGCGCGCCCTGCGCACCGCGCTGACGGGCAACAGCCAACAGGGCGCCATGAAACATCTTCCGCTGTTCGGTCCCGCAGAACGGGTGCGCGACGGCGTCGCCTACGAAGCCACCACCGTTACGCTCGGTGCCTTCGGTCTGCGTGTCGACCTCGTACCGAAGTAAGGGGAGCGCACGTTGGATCTGCTGCTGCTGGCAAAGGCCGCCTTGCTCGGAATCGTCGAAGGCCTGACCGAATTCCTGCCGGTCTCGTCGACCGGCCATCTGATCGTCGCCAGTTCGTTGCTCGCCTTCCGCGGCAGCACCGTGGCGACGTTCGAGATCGCCATCCAGACCGGCGCGATGATGGCGGTCGTCTGGGAGTACCGCGAGCGCTTCGCCACGACGATCGCCGGGCTGGCGTCCG
>CAVPPW010000047.1:0-24505 GCA_963707445.1 uncultured beta proteobacterium
GCGCGCTGCCGGTGCCGTCGGCCCTGCCTGCCGCCGAGCGTCGTCGCACTGGCGCAGCGGTGCGCGTCGCAATGGCGGCAGGCAGGGCCGACGGCACCGGCAGCGCGCAGCGTGCCGGCACGTAGTCGACTCGCCGCGCAGCACCGCCGCGGTGCGCGGCCACGAGAGCCCGCCGAGCACTCCGATGCCTTCGATCCAGGCGTTCAGTTCGCGCGCGGTGTTCATCAGATGAGCCCGAGTTGTCGGCCATGCAGTTGCTCCCACCAAAGCCGAACGAATTGCTCAGCACATACCGCAGCAGCGCGCGCTCTGGATTCAGCCGATAGCCGGGCAGCAGCGCCGCATCAACTGTCCGCGTGCCGGCACTACCCGGGAATGAGACCGCGCTCGACGCGAGGCGCGGGTCGCGATGGAGCCGGCGGCTCCGACGCCAGTGACCGGTCGCGCCTCTGGCCGGCTGCAGGCGACCGGTCTGCCGAAGAGCGCTTTGACCGCGGAGCGGGTCCGGGTCGCATCGTTGAGCAGGCGTGGCGGGGTGTGCAGGTCCTGGGGCATTGCGTCTGCGGCGAGTCGAGCGTCGTGCAGCGCCGCCTGCGGCGCCGGGGCCTGGCCGGGCCCCTTCCGGATGCGGCGCCGACATGTGATGTGCATCGCTCGACTCGCCGACGCCGAGCAGCGCAACGCCCGCATCGCCGCGAGCCAGCAATGCGAACGCCGCAGCTTTCCCCGATCGAGATGCCGCTGCGCCGGATCAAATGGACGGCGGGCTCGGCCGACAGGACTTCGAGCGAGTGAAATCCATAAAGTGTCGTGAGGCAGAGCGTGTCGACGCCACCGACGACCGCGGCGTCGATCAATCCGGCCTCGATGATGCGTCGCGCCGAGCCGAAAGCCTTCGCACAACGAGCATGCGGTGCATACCGCAGCCGCAGGGTCCGTTCGAAATAACAGCGCACGAACTTCGGCGACCGAGTAGCTGTTGTGTGTGCGCCGGTAATCGAGCGCTGTGGGCAGCGCTCCGCTGGCCTGGTCCCGGTGACGGTAGGCGATCTCGGTCTCGAGGATCCCCGAGGTACTGGTGCCGACGAAAACGCCGATGCGGTCGGCGCCGTAACGCTCGCGTGCCGTGCAGACCGCGTCGCCCAGTCCATCCTGTTCGAGTGTGGGTCCCGCCACCGGTTGTTCGACGTCGAACGCGGCGAGATCCGGCCGCAGCCGGACGTCCTCGACCCGCTGACTTCGGCGACCATCGTGTCGAGCCGCACCGTTTCGAACCGGCAAGGCGCGAGCGCGAGGCGCTCGGCCAGCGCAGCAGCGAGCGCGTCGTTGCCGAGGCGGGCTGGACGGCGGTGTAGGACTGCAGGTAGCAGTGAGAACCGCCACGATCCGGAATTCACCGACCGAAGTCGGATGCGCCGCGACGCTCAGAGCGGCGCCGACTGCTTGCGCCAGCGTCGCTGCTGCGGCGCGGAACACGCGCACACAGCGCTTTCCACGTCGACCAGTCGTGCGCGCCATCCGCTACGAAGCGACGCGCCGGTGGCACGGCAGAGGCGAGCAGCTGCTGTCCTTCGGCAAAGCGATCGCCGCGGCCGTAACCGATCAGCACATGCGGCCCGCCGCGCGCGCCTTCGCCGAGCCAGCGCCACACGCGGCGCTCGTCGTCGAAGTGCGCCTCGCGCTGTCGCGCGGCCGTTCGGCCAAGCCGATCGCAGGAACGTCGCTCCATGATCCGGCCGGGCGATCGCGATGACGCCGGCAACCGCGCTTCGATGCGCTTCGGCGCAGGCGAGCGTTGTCATCGCGCCGAGCGATCCCGACGAACCAGAGCGGCGCCGGCACCGCGCTGGGCGGATTGTCTCGGTCTGCGCCTTAAGCTTGCGAACGACACGATCGGCGGAGTAGACGTCGACGGGCACGACCGACTGATGATGACGGTGGCATCAATGCCGAGTGCGTCATTCAGTGAATAAAATATTCCGCAGTCATCAGCGGCATCATCACAGCGGCCGCCGGCAACAGCCGGTGTACGGCGGCGGCATCCGACTGACCGACGCGCTCAACGCGCAACGCGAACTCGGTGCTCGACGTCGTGAGCCAGGTGCCGCACCGTGGCTGAAAAGACCAGCGCCAGCACAACGCCGGGCACCACGTCTACCGACCGGGACATGTCGAGGCCCAGTACACCGAAAGTGACCGCGGTCGTCGCTCCGCGAGCGCGACCGAGACCGGCGCCGCGCCGCGGCTCGAGGAGTCGGCGGCGACATCGGGACGGCCGCGCCGGTCGATAGAACGGCGACGTTCGAGCCGACCGCGACCACGAGCAGCAGGCCCACCAGGTGCAGCAGCGAGATCTGGCCGCCGGCCGCAGCGAGTCCACCGATCACACACACAGCACGGCGGCGGCGAGCGGCACGATCACGCGAAGCAGCCGCATCGCGCTGCGCAGGCTCGCGGCAAGCGCCAGAACGATCACGAGCGCTGGCGCCGCCAGCGAGCCACGCAGCCTCCTGCAGGTAGTCGGCGTACAGCGCGTGCGTGGCGGACTTCCATGTCGAGCAGCAGCGGCATCGCGCCGTCAGCAGCGCCGGCGCCGATCGCGCTCCGCACGCGCGCGATATCGATCGGCTGCCCGGCTGTGGAGCGTGCAACAGGCAGCAGCGGTGGGCTCGCCAACTGCCGCGCCGCCCCGTTCGACCAACAGCGACTGCAACGCGAATCCGAGCGAAGTTCCCGCGAACGACTGCGGCATTTTGGCCGCGGGCCGTCGCGGGCGCGCGCCACATCGTCGATGAATCCCTGCAGCTTCTCCGCGCGCAATGGCAGGCCGACCAGCGCTTGTTGCAAACGCGCCTGCAGCTCGCCGGACGCCGGCAGAGCGGCCTGACGCTGGTGCTAGGTCGGTGCTGGGTCGAGCGGGTCGGAGTATCCGCCAGCACGCCTTGCTCGACCAGCGGGTCAAAGCCGAGCGGTACTCGCTTCCGCTCCGCGCAGCGCAGCCTCGCGATTGGGAATCGCAACAATCCAGCGCACGTCTGGCGCTCCGAGCTCGGCGCGCAGCGCGGCGTCCAGCTGGCGCCCCTGTGGCGTCAGCGGGCTCAGCGCGACGAGCTCATGCTGCCAAAGTGCGCTGCCGTGCCGCGCGACGAGCACGGTGGCGGCGATGCAGGGCAGCGCGAGATCCACCCGCGTGCGCGCCGCAATCGCGCGGCGACGGCCTCCAGCCGCAGGCCGATCGCCGACAGGTCGCGCAGATGGAACGGGCGTGGGATCAGCAGCGGAAGGACGTAGCGCGTGACCAGCGCCGCAGCGATCAGCCCAACGATCGCGAACAGCGTCCGAGCTGCGCCAGACCCGGAAAGCCGGAGAACAGCAGTGCAGCGAAACCGACGACGGACGTCGCGAGTCCGAGACGGACCGTCGGCCATAACCGCTGAGTCCAGCCGCCATCGCCGTCGTCACACCGGCTCGGCCTGCACGAAGAAGTAAATCGCGTAATCGACAGCTTCGCCGATCATCGTTGCGCCGAATGCGAGCGTGATGCCGTGCACGAAACCGAAACCGGCGCCGACCGCGGCAGCCGGCCGCACGCCGCAGGCGACCGGGACCGCACCGAGCGCGAGTGTGCGCACCGAGCCGCGGTAGGCCAGCCACAGCAGATCAGCACGAGTGCGACGCTCAGCGCGCTGGCGCCGGCGGCCTCGGAAATGATGCGCTGACGCGACTCCGCGGCAAACACAGCAGGCCCACTGGTCAGCAGCTGGGGTCGGTCGAGTGCGGCGAAGCAGGATTCGAGAGTCGCCAGTGCCCGCTGCTGCATCAGGAGTCGATCAGCGGTGCGCTTAGGGCGACCATCAGCAGCGCGCGCTCGCCGTCACGTGACGCCCAGACGCCGGCGGGGCGGCGCGGTGCGGCGGCGTTGCACCGGCGAGGCTGTCGATCAGCACCAGCGTTTCGCCGGTCGGATCGCGCGGTAGCAGCGAGGCCGCCAGCATGCCGGTGGGCGCTGCGACGGCCTCGATCGTGGCGCTGATCGCTCGTCGCAGCCCGTCTATGGAGAACGCGCTGCATCGACGGCCGGACTGCAGAAGGTAGCGCTGCTGAAACACGAGCGGTACCTGTGGGTCGATGCGCCGTTAGCCGAATAGGCCACCTGCGGAAACTAGGGGTCGGCGCGTAACGATTCGGCGAGCCCCCGCGACGCCTCGCCGCGCATTTCCGCGGTGCCGCCCTCGATGGCGACGAGGACGAGCCGCGCCAGTGCGCCCGAGCGCAGTTGCTCGATCAGGGTCTCTGCTGCTCGAGCGCCGGCGCGCGGGCGGGAAAACCGAAAGATCAGTTAGCCGTGTGCCACGATGCCAGCGCGACCGCGCGGAGCCGTCAGCAAAGTTGCGCGGCCGCGTGCCGTCATCGCGTCTTGTCGATGGCGGCCGGCTCGATCGGAGTGACCTGCATCAGCAGATCGCACGCCGTCGGCCTGTCGGAGTTCGATGCGGTCGATCTGGTCTTGGCGCCCATCGATCTGCACGGCCTCGATGTATCGCCCGACCGCGCTCCGCAAGCGGCGTCGGTTTCGAGCGTCCACTGGCGGCGCTCGCCACGCAGCTCCACGTTGCCAGCCGCGGCGCAGCCTGTGGCCAGGTCCATCGTCCCGCGCAGGCTATTCATCGCGAGGCCCTGGTCCGGTAGGCAGCAAGTGGTACGGCGTGCGTGTGCCCTGCCGCAGCGTCAGCTGATCGCCGGCGAGTATCAGAGATTCGGCGCGCGGCGTAAGCGTGTGTTTCAATGCGATCGGGCGTAACGAAGCGTAGCGTCCCCGAAGACAGCACCGGTGCGTCGAGCACGGGCACGTAGCGGCGCTCGGTGAATTGCGCCTCCCGCTCGGCGGCACCGGCGAGTGCAGCCATCAGCTCGCTCACCGACCACTGTGCCACGGCGGCCGACCGACGCCAGCGCCGGCACGGTCGCGACAGCGCCTGGCCAGGCCCCGGACGCTCATGCCAGAAATCGAAGAAGTTGAACCAGTTGTACGGATGCGCGCGGCAGCCTTCGTCGAGCGCCTGCGCGTAGGCACAGACGCGTCGCGGACTGTACCATCGCGCGCTCCGGCAGCGTCGTTGGAAAAATCGGCGATGCGCGCGAAGCGCAGCATGATAGCGGCGCCCGCCGAGGTAGATGCTTTGCATCAGCACAACTCGCTGCCGCAGCACCGCGGCGAGGCGGAAACGGCGCCGCTTCGCCGAGAAACGAGACGCTGAGCGTCGGCTGTGCAGTCAGCGTGCATGGCGGAAGCCGACCAGCTGGCCGTCGTCGAGCGCCTGCTGGACCCACATCATTGCGTCCCCAGCAGGCCGAGGCGATGATCCGCATCTTCGCCTGTGGTCTTCAGCGTCGCGAGCGTGGCGTTCATGCGCCTGGCGTTGTCCTCGTACGTCACCATCGTCGCGTCGTAGTTACGGCCCTCAGCAGCGGCGCTGCGCGTGGCGGCCCGCAGGATCTCGAAGCTGCCAAAGTGCGCGCCAGACGAGCACCGCTCCGCGTCCGGCCATAAGCGCGCGGTCGATCACATCCTGGCCCTCGATCGTGATGTCGAACAGATCGAGACGATCGTTGAGCAGATAGACGCGGTCGTGCACCGTCGCCGGCGAACGTATGTAGATGCCGCAGCACGTCGAGCGAGGTTGCCGGGCGCCCGAGCGCACGCGTCAGGTAATCGCGCGAGGCCCGCCGCACGGCTGGCGCCGCAATCAGGAAGTAGAGCGCGATGAATGGCAGGATTGCGCGTGACAGCGTCCGCCCCAGCCGCAACGACAGCCAGCGCATCAGCGTCATCGCCGACCGGCTGCCGCGCTCCTGACGCTGTGCCCAGTCCGCTGGCGCCGACACGCTCATCGCTGCCCCTGCACTCTGCAGACCGCGCTGCCAGTGGAACGTCGCTCGCTCGTGGTGACGCACTGTCGCGTGCTGATTCGCCCGACTCCTGCAGCTGAAGCGTGCCGGTCGCAACTCGCGTGCCGTCGTCGCAATGAGGTCGAATCGCACGCTGTTGGCAGCGTGCTCGGCGCGCGCGGTGATGACGGCGCCGGGCCGCACCGGCGCGAGGAACTTGACCACCTGCAGCGTACGCACCGAAGCGCCGCATGCAACCTCGAGTGCACCGATCAGCTGATCGAGCAGCACGACGCCCGGATAAATTGGCAGGTTCGGAAAGTGTCCGACGAGCGCCGGATGTTCCGGCGCCAATGGCAGCGGAAACTCGAACGACGCGCTCATGATGGTTCGCGGGCGGCGTGCAGCAGCGCGCGCAACTCGGCTACCGGCAGTTTGCTCACCGCGCTGCGTGGCAAAACCGGCACCAGCAGCAGCGGCCGCGGCAGGAACACCGGGTCGACCTGCTCGCGCAGCGCCGCCATCAGTGCATGCGATCCGAGCCCAGGGGCAACGACCGCCGCCGCCAGGCGCGTGATCTCGGCACCCGCGGGATCTTCGGGTAGGAAGAAAGCGCCGTCGACCACTCCGGGTACTTGCAGCAGAACCTGCGTCAGGTAGGCGAGCGAACTCCGCTTGCCGGCGATGTTCACCATGTCGGCCTGACGTCCCAGTAGCACGAAGCTGCCGTCGGCGGCTGTCTCGATCAGATCGGCAAGCGGCGTTCGCGTCAGCACATGGCCACCCTCGGCCCAGGCCTGTCCGTCGGTCTGATTAACGCGTACATCGGTATATGGCATCCACCGTTCACCGCGGGTCGTGCGGCGTGTCGCCAGTTGACCGGTTTCGGTGGCACCGTAGATTTCGATCAGCGGTGCGCAAAAGGCCGACTCGGCTGCGCAGGCCAGCGCCGCGGGCAGCGGCGCGGTCGCGGAGAGCAGCAGGTCGAGCGGTGGCAGCGCAATGCCGGCGCCGAGCACAGCGCGTAAGTGAAACGGCGTCGTGACGAGACCACGCGGTCGAGGCAGCACTTCGAGCGCGGCGGCGATGTCCGCTGGGAAAAATGGCTTGGAGGCGGTCAGCGCAGCGCCACCGGCCAGCGCGAGCATGACCGTTGACTCGAAGCCATAGGCGTGCTGAGCCGGAACTGTGCCGACCAGCGCGATGTTCGGCGGCGCGACTGCAGCAAGCCGCTGCAACTGCGCGGCCGCGCCACGCACCAACGCGCCCCAGTACTTCGGCTGCGGCTGCGGCCGACCCGTCGAACCCGACGTGTAGACGCGCGCGACCAGCCGCGCTCCCGGCAGCGTCGGCACTGGTGGCACTGCCGCCGCGCGCGACCCGAGTCCGACGCGGTGTACGGGCAGACTGCCGTCCGACTCGTCGTCGTCGGGGTCGACCAGCAGCACAAGATCGGGCGCTTCGTCATGCAGATGTGCGAGTACGCCCGGTGTGCGCGCCGGCGGCAGCAGCGTGACGATGCCGCGCGTCAGACACGCGCCGAGAGCGACGGCGAACAAATAGCGGTCGCCGCAGGCGTTCAGCGCATGCGAAGTCGGCGGCAGCTCCGTGGCGACCTGCTGCACGTCGCGCAGGAAATTGGCCACGCTGATCGATGCGCCGTCGCGCCAGGCGAAGACGCGCTCGCCGCTCGCGTCGCCTGCGGCGATCATCGGCCATACATCGGCCGCGCTCGGCGCGTGATTCAGCGCGGCGTGCCAGTCAGGCATGAGGGGATCTTGAATCGGCGCGCCCCGCGGCGGGGGGTGCCCGAACCAGTGCGCGGAAGCCCTCGAGCGACTGGGCGATCGTGGCATGGTGGCTCGCGGGCATGCGCCGGCGGCGCACCGCGAACTCGAACAAGAACATCAGTGCCACCGCCGGCCCGCAGACGAAAGTGGCAAAGGCCGACCAGACGGCGAGGCTGCTGCCGAAGTAGAGCGCGGCCGAAAGCGCCGCCATCACGACGAAATAGATCGTCCAGGCGACCGTCACCGCGCGCGTGTACTCGACGACCTGCTGCGGCATCGAAGGCCGCATCGCGCGGGCGATGCGCGTGACCAGTGGCTCCGCGCCCGGCAGCAATGTCCGGCCGAAATACACGGCGAGCAGAAGATGGATCGAGACATGTTGGACGAACCACAGCGTACTGATGTGCGCCGCCAGCACCGGGTTGTAAAAGAACGCCGCAGCCAGCAGCGCGATGACGCCGGCGATCACGAACCAGCGGGCCCGCGTGCGCCAGCCGACCGCGACCGCACCGGCGACCAATGGGAACAGCGCGAGCGCGACCGAAGCGAGCGGCGGCAGCCGGCCGCTGAATCCGAGGAATGCGAGTGCGAGGAAGGCGGCGCCGGTCAGCGCCGCCGTGATCACGGCACGGGACCCAGTCACTTGGTCCGATGCAAGGCAACGTGTCGGGCGAGGCTTTCCAGCGAGGAAAAGATGCGGACGTTGCCTTCATCATTGGCGCGCAGCTGGAAGCCGTATTTGCGCGATACGACCAGCGCCACCTCGAGGATGTCGATCGAATCGAGCCCGAGGCCGTCGCCGTACAGCGGTGCCTTCGGGTCGATCTGATCTGCGGTCACATCGAGGTTCAACGCCTGAACCATTTCCTGCGCGAGCTCCTGCACGAGGGCCGGGTCCACCTGGCCCGTGGAGTCAATCGTGTTGTCGTTCATCGATGCTGCCAATCCGCTGACCTGCACCCGCACCAGAGCTGACCCGCGGGTCGTGTGGGTTCGAACGGGAAGTCTCCCCGGGGAATGCGGCCCTTCGATCGCGTCGGGCGCGGCGCGGGCTCTTGGTGACGGCAGCGTACTGCAACCGCCTGCAGCCGATTTTCGTCTGCGCCGTCGGAATCGCGGGTCATTTGACGTATTCGGGGCGCCTTAGCCGCGGCCTCGGCCTTCGAGTACGCGTTTGAGGTTGGCGAGCGCGCGTTCCGACTGCCGGATCAGGGCCGAGCGCATCAAGTTGTGGTCGAACCAGGTCCACGGCCAGCGGCGCGAGCGGTAGCTCAGCGTGCGGAAGAACCGCGTGAGCTCATCGTCGCCGCGTAGTTCATAGACGATGCGTGCGTCGCCCTGCGGTGGCGACGCCGCGATGACCCACAGCGACGGCGACTCGCAGGCGAGCACGGTCCAGGTGGCTGTGAACCTGCGTCGGCCCGCCCGGATTGTTTCGGTCATCCGCTCGCCGGCCGTCAGCGGCCGCGGCGCGGCCAATACCGAGACGGTCGCCGGATGCCAGTGCGACCACAGTGATGCATTGGTCACGAACTCGAAGACCGCTGCGGCGGGACGACCGATCAGCACGAACGATTCGATCGTCGCCAGCCGCGTGTCTTCGTCGGGCGGCCAGTGCAGCGCCGGAGCGGGAGCAGTCATCGGCGCTGCGGGAAGGATTTCCGGGGATGCACGGGCGCGGATCTAGCTACCGAGCATAACCGCGGCACCGCGCGTCGAAGCGTCGCAGGTCTTCGAGAGTATCTGCTGCCTGATAGAGGATGCGACTGGGTTGCGCTTTGACCTTAGCCAGCAGGAGCTGCGAGCGTTGGCGCCGTGGCCTAGAAGCTTTGACCTTGGACATCGCGTCGCACAACCATCGTCCTACAACGATTGCAGATTCGCAGACGCAGAAGGAGATGCCATGCAAAGACCCTGGCTGAAACTGTATCCCGAGGGGATTCCGGCCGATGTGGACACGATGGCCTACAGCTCGATCAAGCACATCCTGGAAACCAGTTGTCGGCGGTTCGCCGACCTGCCCGCTTACGGGAACATGGGCGCGACGATCACCTATCGCGAACTCGATCAGCTCACACGCGACTTTGCCGCCTACCTTCAGAAGGTGGCAGGGCTCGAGAAGGGCGATCGCTTGGCGATCATGCTGCCGAACCTGCTGCAGTACCCGATCGCTCTCTTTGGCGCACAGCGGGCCGGCATCGTAGTAGTAAACACTAACCCACTGTACACACCGCGCGAACTCGAGCACCAGCTGAAGGGATTCCGGTGCCGCCGCGATCGTCGTACTGGAAAACTTTGCGCACACGCTGGAGGACGTGATCGTACGCACGCCGGTGCGGACGGTCATCACGACACAGATCGGCGACATGTTCCCGGCGTTCAAGCGGATGCTGACCAATCTCGTCGTCAAGCATGTGAAAAAAATGGTGCCCGAGTGGCACCTGGCGAAGTCGATCGGCTGGGTCGAGGCGCTGGCCGCGGGCCGGACGCAGACGCTGGACGACGTGCCGGTTCGCCTCGACGACCTCGCATTCCTGCAGTACACCGGCGGGACGACCGGCGTGGCCAAGGGCGCGATGCTGACGCAGGCCAACATGGTCGCGAACCTGCAGCAGGTGGCGGCCTGGATCGCGCGTGACCTCGACGACGGCAAGGAAGTCGCGATCATTCCGCTGCCGCTGTATCACATCTACGCGCTGACCTGCAGCTTGGTCTACATGAAGATCGGGGCGCGCGCCGAACTGATCACGAATCCGCGCGACATTCCGGCGTTCATTGCGACGCTGAAGAAGGTGCCCTTCACGACGATGATTGGCGTGAACACGCTCTACAACGCGCTGCTGAACGCGCCGGGCTTCGCCGAACTCGATTTGAAACGCCTCAAGCTCGCGTCCGCCGGCGGCATGGCGGTACAGCGCGCGGTGGCCGAGCGCTGGAAGTCGATGACCGGCGTGCCGCTGGTCGAAGGCTATGGGCTGACCGAGACAGCGCCGGTGGCGATCTCCAATCCGCTCAACATCGTCGACTGGACCGGCAACATCGGCGTGCCGATTCCATCGACCGACGCTGCGATCCTCGATGACGACGGCAATGCCTTGCCGGTCGGCGAGGTCGGAGAGATCGCGATCCGCGGACCGCAGGTGATGAAAGGCTACTGGCTGCGCCCGGAAGAGACCGCCAAGGTTTTCACGCGCGATGGCTGGTTTCGCACCGGTGACATGGGCTTCATGGACGAGGATGGCCGCTTCAAGATCACCGACCGCAAGAAGGACATGATCATCGTTTCCGGCTTCAAGGTGTTTCCGAACGAGGTCGAGGACGTCGTGATGATGCATCCCGGCGTGCTCGAGGTCGCCGCGATCGGCGAGACTGACGAACACTCGGGTGAAGTCGTGAAGATCGTCGTCGTTCGCAAGGACCCGGCGCTCACCGCGGCCGAGCTGCTCGAGCATTGCCGCAAGTATCTGACGGGTTACAAGGTGCCGAAGCTGGTCGAGTTTCGCAGCGAGCCGCTGCCGAAGACCAACATCGGCAAGATCCTGCGGCGCGAACTGCGCTCGAAGGCCGCCAAGAAGACCGCCACCGCGTAGCGTCGACGATGAAGACGCCCGGGAGGTCCCAAGGCACCTCCCGGGCTTTCTCCGGGCGCGCTCGTAGCACGGCGTTAAGTTGCTCGGGTCTGCGGGCGCCGCGCGCTCAATGGAGCGGCGCGCTGGACGCTGACTGCAACGCGCGCCGCATCGTGCCGAAGCGCCGACGGTACTGCGCCGGCGTCAGCGCAACCTGCCGCCGAAACAGGCGGCTGAAGAAGCCGGCATCCTCATAGCCGACTTCGTTGGCGATCGCCTCGATCGGCGCGTCGCCCGTTTCGAGCATCTGCTTCGCCTCTTCAAGGCGCAGCGTGTGGACGTACTCCAGCGGCGACATGCCGGTCGCCTGCTGGAAGCGCCGCTTGAACGACCGCTCCGGCAGGCCCGAGAGCTGAACCATCGCGGCCACCGGCGCCGGCTCGGCATAGTGCTGCGCGATCCAGGTCTGGCAGCGCGCGATCGCGGCGTCCTCGCACTGGCGCGATCGCGCCAGCCGCGCGAACGGCTGCTGCCCGATCTCGTGCCACTCGATCAGGTTGATGCGTGCTGTCTGCATCGCGACTTCGAGGCCGGCATGGCGCGAGATCAGGTAGAGCGCGAGGTCGAGCCACGTCGTGCCGCCGCCTGCCATGACCAGACGCTGGCCCTCGCCGCTGACGACCAGCGCACGCTGCGGGTGCACGCGGATGCGCGGATGCCGCGCGCGCATCACGTCGCAGTAGGCCCAGTGGGTCGTCGCGTCGTGGTCATCGAGCAGGCCGGTTTGCGCCAGCAGCATCGCGCCCGAGCATGAGGTCGCGATCGTCGCGCCGGCCGCATGGCAGCGCCGCAGCCACGCGACCTCGGCGTCGAAGCCTGCGATCGGCGCACCCGGCGGGATCGCGACTTCCGGCACGAAGACGATATCCGGCGCCGCGCACTCGTCGAGCGTCTGCTCGGGGCGGATCTGCACGCCATTCGAGATTTCGAACGGCTCGCGGAAACGCGACACCACCACCGGCTGCATCAGTGAGGCACCCGGGCATCCATCGACGATCACGCCCCAGTCGCGCCCCGCCGACACCAGGATGTCGTAGAGCCCGTAGAGCACCGAGGCCGTCACCTCGGGGAACGCGAGGATCGCCACGCGGGACGTGGACGCGTGCGTTTCTGCCATCAAGGCCTCCTGCCGGGTGGCCACGCAGTGGCGTGGCCGAAATGTCCGATCCGTTGCCGAAACGGCTTTAGTGCCGCGCGCCGTCCGGCCCTACTGTCTCGGCCGTCCGCATTCAACCAAATGGAGCCGTGTCATGCCATCCCCTCTTGAACTTTTGCTCGACCCCGTGTCACTCACGGTGCTGGCGCTGTACGCCGCGCTGATCGCCTGGGAAGCGATCGCGCCGGCGCGGCCGTTGCCGGTCGTGCGCGGCTGGAAATTGCTGGGCCTTGCGGCGTTTTTCGCCTACTTCTTCGTGTCGTCGTACCTGCCGCTGCTGTGGAGCGAACAGCTGGCGCGCTTCCAGCTCGTCGACCTTACCGGCCTCGGCATGTGGGGCGCCGTCGTCGGTGTGCTGCTCGTCGAGTTCGGCATCTATGTCTGGCACCGGACGATGCACGGCAGTGATCGGCTGTGGCGCGTGTTTCACCAGATGCACCACAGCGCCGAACGCGTCGACACCTACGGCGCGTTCTGGTTCAGCCCGCTCGACATGTCGGCTGGACCGTGCTCGGCAGCCTCGCGCTGACGCTGGTCGGCCTCACCGCCGAGCGACCACCGTCGGTGCTGCTGGTCACGACGCTGCTCGCGGTGTTCCAGCACACCAACGTCCGCACGCCGCAGTGGCTCGGCTACGTCGTGCAGCGGCCCGAGATCCACTCGCTTTCACCACGAGCGCGGCGTGCACGCGCACAACTACGCCGACCTGCCGCTCTTCGACCTGCTGTTCGGAACGTTCTACAACCCGCCGGGCTTCGCCGCAGCTAACGGTTTTTACGACGGCGCCTCCGCGCGGATCGTCGATATGCTGTGCGCCCGCGATGTCTCCACGCCGCCGGCCGATGGCGCGGCCGCGACCGTCCGCGCCTGACGCGGCGACAAGGATCGACGATGAGCACCTATCGCACACAATTGCCGCAGCTCGGCGACCGCCTGTTCCTGACCGACGGCGGCCTGGAGACGACGCTGATCTTCCACGACGGCATCGAGCTGCCGTACTTCGCCGCGTTCGATCTGCTGAAGAACGCGCGAGGGCATCGAGCGCCTGCGCCGCTACTACGAGCGCTATGCGCGAGATCGCGCGCCGACGCAGGGCCTCGGCATCGTGCTGGAGAGCCCGACCTGGCGCGCCAGCCGCGACTGGGGCGCGAAGCTCGGCTACGACGCGCGAGGCGCTCGCGCGACGCGAATCGCCAGGCGATCGACCTGATGCTCGAACTGCGCGGCGAGTTCGAGGCGCCCGGCCGCCGATGGTGATCAGCGGCAACATCGGCCCGCGCGGCGACGGCTATCGAGCCGAGCCGAGCGATGACGATCGAGCGAGGCGCAGCGACTATCACGCCGAGCAGATCGCGACGCTTCGCCGACACCGCGGCCGACATGGTGAGCGGCGTTCACGATGAACTATGTCGAGGAGGCCGATCGGCATCGCGCAGGCGGCGCGAGGCCGCCGGCATGCCGGTCGCGATCTCGTTCACGCTCGAGACCGACGGCCGGCTGCCGACCGGCGAGACGCTCGGCGACGCGATCGCGCGCGATCGACGACGCGACCGGCGGACGCGCCCGCCTACTACATGATCAACTGCGCGCATCCGACGCACTTCGAGCGACGTGCTGGAAGCCGGCGACCGTGGGTCGACCGCATCCGCGGCCTGCGCGCCAACGCGTCGCGCCGCAGCCATGCCGAGCTCGACGCGAGCCACCGACCTCGACGCCGGCGATCCGGACGAGCTCGGCGGCGACATACCGCGCGCTGCGGCCGCGCTGCCGCACGCTCACCGTGCTCGGCGGCTGCTGCGGCACCGACCACCGCCACGTCGCAGCGGTGTGCGCCGCGCTGCAGTCGGAAGCGACCATGCCGGCACTCGCGCGGCAGGCCTCGTGATCGGTGCGATCGCGCGCGCGCGAAAGCGCCGGCTGATCAGCGCAGCCCGAGCGCGCGGTCGATCGAGTAGCGTCCGGCGCCGCGGCCGGCCAGGTAGAGCAGCGCCGCAGCCCACACCAGGTGGGTCGGCCACGCCAGCGGATAGACGAAGATCTCGATGACCGCGGTCATGCCGAGCAGCGCAAGCGCGGAAGCGCGCGTCAGCAGCCCCAGCACCAGCAGGATCGGGAACAGGTGCTCGGCGTACGCGGCCAGGTGCGCGGCGAGATCGGGCGGCAGCAGCGGCACGCGGTACTCGTCGGCGAACAGCGCGACCGTGTTGTCGCTGACCGTGAGCCAGCCTTCGACCTTGGTGCGCCCCGACTGCCAGAACACGCCGGCGATGCCGAAGCGCGCAACGAGCGCGATCAAGTCGTCGCCGATCCAGGCGGTCAGGCGCTCGGCGATGCGGTTGTAAAGCGCGCGCGGTCCATGCGCCGCGAACGCGGCATCGGCAGGCAGGCTCATCAGCGTGACTCCTCGGTCAGCGGCGGGTTGCAGTTCGCTGAAGGCGCCCGCTTCCAGCAGTTGTCGGATCAGCGCCGCGATGTCGAGATCGGCGTCGGCGTCGAGCGCCCGCGCGACGGCTCGTTCGATGCTTGCGCCCGCCGCGCAGGCGTCGAGAAACGCGGCGCCGGCGCGGCCGAGCGATGCGCTTTCGACGGCGCCGACAGGCCGCGTCAGCAGCACGCCCTCGCCGATCCATTCGATGTCGGTGGCTGGTGTCGAGTCGCTGCGGTTACGGCTCCACAACGTGTGGATCGGCCATTCATCGCTCCAGCACCAGCGCGTCGCCGGGTGCGGGCGCAATGCAGCGCGTGCTCATCTGCGCAGGCGGCAGTGCCGCGAGTTCCGCCGGATCCAGCGTGGGCGCATCGGCCGCGACATGCGCCTCGGTCCAGGCCCGGTCGACCCGCGCGACGTCGGCGAGATACGGCAGTTCGCGCGCCGGCTCGAACGTCGCGAGGAAATCGGCAAACGCCTCGCCGTACACGATCAGCGCGGTCTGCGACGGCAGTGCGTTGCGCGCGTGGCATGCGGCGGCCGCGCGGAACCACTCTTCGCCGACGAGCCGCTCGATCGTCGGGTAGTTCGCCTGCAGCGCGTCGATGCAGCCCTTCATCACCGTGTTGCGATAGACCGCGAAGCCGGGCTGCGAAACGAGCGGCCGCAGCTCCGGCGGTGCCTGCGGCGAGCGGATCGTCGGCGAGCAGTGCGGCCGCGAACGCATCCTGGTAGCGGGCCAGCGCGCCGGGCGCGAGCGTGTTCATGCGGCGCGAGCCAGCGGCTGCAGCAGCGCATGCGCGCGGTCGCGCTCGCGCAGCAGCTCTTCGAACGACGGCACGTTCTCGTCGCGCTCGATCAGCGTCGGACGCGGGCCGATGCGCGCGATCAGGCGCTCGAACAGCGCCCAGACCGCCGGGGCGACCGGAGCATCGTGCGAATCGATCAGCAGGGCGGCGCCGAGTTTCGGGTCGGCACTGTGACCCGCCAGGTGAACCTCGGCGATGAGCTCGGCGGGCACCGCGTCGATGAACGACGTCGCGCGCGAACTGCAGGTTGTTGGCGCTGACGTGCACGTTGTTGACATCGAGCAGCAGCGCACAGCCGCTGCGCCGCGCGATCTCGACGAGAAATTCGACCTCGCCATACTCGTGCGTATCGAACTGCAGGTAGTGCGACGGATTTTCCAGCGCAATCTTCCGCCCGATCCGCTCCTGCACGCGCGTGATGTTGTCGACCACGCCGCCGCAGCGCGTCGGCGGTGCGCGGCACCGGCAGCAGGTCGGGTCGATAGACGCCCTGCCAGGTGCTCCACGCCAGATGCTCCGACACGAGCGCGGGCTCGATGCGTTCGACCAGCGCCGCGAGCCGCTTCAGATGCTCCTCGTCCGGCGGCGCGTCGGCCGCCAGCGACAGCGCGACGCCGTGCAGCGAGACCGCGTGCGACGCGCGGATGCGCTCGAGCCAGGCCAGCCGCGGTCCGCCGTCGACCATGTAGTTCTCGGCATGCACCTCGAACCACAGGCCCGAGGCTGCGCAAGCGTGCGCGGCCTCGAAATGCTGCGGCTTCAGGCCCAGCCCGGCGCTCAACATGGGTTTGCTGCGAAGCTCATCGCGAGGCTGCAGCGCGCGCCGCGCCGGCACCGTTCCAGGGGAGGCAGGCGCGACGCGGCCGCAGCCGGTGCGTGCGCATCAGGTCTTCATCGGCGTCAGCGAGCCTTTGCCCTTCGGGGTCGTCATCGACGTGCAGGTGCCCTTCGGGACCGCCTTCCACGCGTTGCCCTGGTAATCGACCTTCGAGGTTCCCGCGCAGGTGGTGCCGGGGCCGGCTTCGCAGTCGTTCTGGCCAGCCTTGGCGACGCCGTAGCACTTCTCGGTGCCCGCCTTCTTGTCAGCACCCTTGTCCTGCGCCATGGCGGCGCCCGCGGCGACGGCGGCCAGCGCGAACGCGGTGACGGCCAGTGAATGACGATGGTTCATGCACGATCTCCTGTGGGTTGGCGTTCCGCTCCGGTCGGCGGCGCGGTCCGGCACACTAGTCGCCGTTCCGGCCCGATCATTACATCGCGGACGCGCGATTTTGCAGGACCGGCCCCGGGACGGCCAGGACTGCGCGGGCGGAAAACGGGTCTAGCGCGCAGCGCGTTTCAACCGATGGCGAGTCGCGCAGACGACGCCAACGCAGCGGAACGGATTGCGCGCTCCTGCGCGGCCTCGCGCAGGATCCTCGGCAGGTCTTCGATGCCGTAAGGCTTGACCAGGTGATGGCGGTAAGCCGACCGCGCGGCTGCGCGCGCGGTCGGCAGTCATGCCGAATCCGCTCATCGCCACGGCGTAGATCGGCTGCGGCAGCCGCAGCCGCTCCATCAGCTCCCAGCCGTCGCCGTCCGGCAGGCCGATGTCGGAGATCAGCACGTCGCAGTCGGCGTCGCGGCAGCTGCCGCAGCGCTTCGCTCCATCGTCGTCGGCCGCCAGCACGCGTGTGACCGAGGGACTCGAGCAGCACGCACAGCAGCGTGCGCGTGTCTTCGTGGTTCTCGACGACGAACACGCGCAGCGGCACACCGACGGTCGCAGCGCCGCCTCCGGACCGCCTCGTTCGCCATGCGCAACCTCCTCATGCCAGCGGCAGCGTGATCGTGATCGTCGTGCCGCGGTTGGTGCCGGCGCTCTCCGCGGTCATCGTGCCGTCGTGCGCGTCGATCGTCGCCTTCGAGATGGCAAGCCCGAGCCCGAGCCCGCCGAATTCGCGCGTGATCGCGGTCGCTGCCCTGCGTGAAGGCGTCGAAGATCCGTGCCAGCCTGCTCCGGCTTCGATGCCGATGCCGGTGTCGGCAACGACCAGACGGAAGCGGTCGCCGTCGTTGCTCGAGGTCACCAGGATGTCGCCGCCGCGCGGCGAGAACTTGGACGCGTTCTTCACGACGTTCCAGACCACCTGCTGCAGGCGGCGGAAGTCGCCGCTCGATGCCGCGTGCGCGGCGCGTTCAGCGCCACCTTCAGTTGCTGCGCCTTCGCCGCGGATGTCCGCTCTCGCAGATCTCGAGCGCGCCGCGGATCGCTTCGTGCACGTCCATCGGCTCGCGCAGCACCTGCAGCTGACCGCGCGCGATGCGGGTCAGGTCGAGCAGGTCGTCGATGAAGTGCGCCTCGATCCGCACGTTGCGCTGGATCACCTCGAGCGCGTCGCGCACCTGCTTGCGGCAGGTCGCTGCGCAGCGCCAGCGCCTGCGCCGCCACCAGCACCGGCGTCAGCGGCGTGCGCAGTTCGTGCGACAGGACGGCCAGGAAGTGGTCCTTGGCGCGGCTGGCGGCTTCGAGTTCCTCGCGCGCCCGCTTGTTCTCCTCGAGCGCCTCCCACAGTTCGCCGCGGCTCTGCTCGAGCGCCTCGGCGGCCGCGCGCGCATCGGTCTCGTCGCGGAAGATCTTGACCAGGCCGACCACGTCGCCGCGGCGGTTGTGCATCGCCATCATCACGCCGCTGCCCCAGAAGCGGGTGCCGTCCTTGCGCATGGTGCCAGCGCTCGTCGGCCGCGCGGCCCTCGTCGAGCGCCGTCGTCGCCTCCTGCTCCGGGCGCGCCGCGCGACACGGTCCTCCGGCGTGAAGATCAGGTCGGCCGGCTGATGGAGGATCTCGCTCTCCGCGGTAGCCGAGCAGGCGCTCGGCGCCCGGGTTCCAGCTGGTGACGCGCCGCTGCAGGTCCATCGAGACGATCGCGTATTCGCGCGCGTTCTCGATGATCAGCCGCAGGCGGCTCTCGCTCAGTCTCGCAGCGCCTCGCGCGCGGCGACCGCGTCGCTGACGTCGAGCATGAACGCGACCGCCGCAGTCGACGCTGTCCGCGGCGTCGCGCAACGGCGGTGACCGAGGCCTTCACCCAGACCTCGCCGCCGTCCTTGCGCAGCAGCCGCTTCTCCAGCTCGAACGGCGTGCCGGTGCCTGCACGAGCCGATCGAACAGCTCACGCTCGCGGCGCCGGTCGTCCGGGTGCGTCAGGTCCTGACAGGCGGCGTGCGTGCAGCTCGTCGTCGCCGAAGCCGGTGATCTCGCCGAAGCGGCGATTGGCCAGCGTGATGCGGCCCGTCAGATCGGTGTGGACGACGCCGGCCGAGGCCTGGCTGACGATCGCGCGGAACTGCTGCTTCGGACTCGCGCAGCGCATCTTCGGCCTGCTTGCGCGCCGTGATGTCGAGGAAGGTGAAGACGACGCCGCCGATGCGGTCGTCGGTGGTGCGATACGGCAGCACGCGCGCCAGGAACCAGTGGTCGCCGGCGCGCACTTCGCGCTGCGCCGGCTCGAGCTGCTCGACGCACGTGCTGCGCGTCGTCGAGCATCTGCGGATAGTCGATCCGCGGCGACAGGTCGCTGAGCGGCCGTCCGATGTCGGTCGGGATCAGGTTGAACAGCGGCACCGCCGGCGGCGTGTACCGCATGATGCTGAGCTCGCGGTCGACGAAGACGGTGGCGATCGCGGTGGCCGCCATCAGGTTGTGCAGGTCGCTGTTGGCGTGCGCCAGGTCGTCGACCTTGCATCTTCAGCTCGACGTTGACGGTGGTCAGCTCTTCGTTGATCGACTGCAGTTCCTCGCGGCTGGTCTCCAGTTCCTCGGTGGCCGAGCGCAGCTCTTCGTTCATCGCCTGCAGTTCTTCGTTGCTCGCTTTCAGCTCCTCGGTCGAGCCTTCGTACTGCTGCACGGTGTCGCGCAGGTGCGCCTTCAGCCGCTCGAGTTCGCGTTCGAGCTGGCGCGCGGTGCGAGTCCGTGTCCGGCGTCGCTGCGCCGGCGTCCGTCGCCGGCGCTGCGCCTGCTCGCGTTCGAAGACGACCAGGTAGACGTCGGGCGCGAGGTCCTCGGCCGGGCGACACGTGGAGATCGACCGAGCTTGCGCCGCCATCGAGTTCGATCGGCACCTGCGTAGACGATCGTCGGCGCGCGCGACTGCGCGGCGCGGTACAGCGCCGCGCGCAGTTCGATGCGCAGCATCGGGTGCACCGCGCGCAAGCAGGTTGTTCGTCGGCTCGCCGCCGGCAAACTGCAGGAAGCGCCCGGCGTTCGCGGACAGGTGCAGCATCTCGTGCTCGGCGTTGACGAGCACCGAAGGCGGCGCCACGCGCTCGATCAGCTTGCCGTGCATCTCGCTCCAGGAAACGGCGCGCTGCTGCGGCCACTCGCGCTCGGTCGACCTCGCGCCGTTGAACGTCCGAGCCGCGCCGGCGGCGGCGCCGTGCGCCGTCTGGGCTGCGCCCGTGCTGCGTCGAGCACGCGCGCCAGCGCGCTGGCGCCGACCGGCACCGGCAGCCCGGGCCGCGACGCGGGCCGCTGCCGGTAGATGCGATTCTTCTTGTCGACCGGTGTGAAACAGCGCCGTTGTCGTCGTCGACGGTCTCCGACACGCCGAGGAACAGCAGTCCTTCGGGCCGCAGCGCGAAGTGGAAGATGTCGAACAGCTTCTGCTGCGCGTCGCGGTTCAGGTAGATCAGCAGGTTGCGGCAGGAGATGAGATCCAGCCGCGAAAACGGCGAGTCCTCAGCACGTCGTGCAGCGCGAACAGCACCGACTCGCGAACTTCGCGGCGCACGCGGTAGCCGCGGTGCTCCTTCATGAAGAAGCGCTTCAGCCGGTCTTCCGACACGTCGGCCGCGATCGATTCCGGATACAGCGCCTCGCGGCCGACGCGGATCGACGTCTTCGTCGAGGTCGGTCGCGAAGATCTGGATGCCGCGGGGCGACTGCAGTCCTGCGCGCGTGTTCGCACAGCAAAATGGCGATCGAGTAGGCCTCCTCGCCGGTGGCGCACGCCGGCACCCAGACGCGCAGCGTGTCGTTCGCCGCCTTGCCGTGGAACAGCTGCGGAAGCTGGGCTTCGAGCGCCGTCGAAGGCGTCGGCGTCGCGGAAGAAGTTGGTCACGCTGATCAGCATGTCCTGCAGCAGCGCGCCGGCCTCGCCGGTGTGCGTGCGCAGGAAGTCCAGGTAGCCGGGCAGCGTCGGCGACGCCGTTGACCTGCATGCGGCGCGCGATGCGGCGCAGCGATGGTCGCGCGCTTGTAGTACGAGAAGTCGCGGCCGGTGCGCGTGCGCAGGAACGCGAGCACCTCGCGCAGCGCGCTTCTTCCTCGCTCGGCCGGCGGCTCGTCGACTGCGGCGCCTCCTCGGGCGGCAGCTTCAGCCGCCGTCGAGGCCGGCGATAGTCGAGCAGGCGTCGCCGGCATCTGCGTCGACCGGCAGCACCCAGTCGACCATGCCGGTCGCGATCGCCGACGCTCGGCATCTCGCGATGCGTGCGCTTCGTCCGGGTCCTGCGCGATCGTCAGGCCGCCGCGCTCCTTGATGCGCTTGATGCCGATCGCGCCGTCGCCGTCGGCGCCGGACAAGCACGATCGCCGCCGCGTGCGGACCGTGCGTATCCGCCAGCGTGCGGAAGAACAGGTCCACTGCGACCGCCGCCCGCGCTCGGGCGCGAGATCGGCCAGCCGCAGCGTGGCCATCCATCGACGCCAGCGCTTTGCCCGGCGGAATGACGTAGACGCGGTTGGCTTCGACCTTCTCGGTCTCGTGCACCTGGATCACCGGCATTGTGCGTGACGTGCTGCAGCACCTCGGCCAGCGTGCTTTCGTGCTCGGGCGACAGATGCAGGATCACGACGAAGGCCATGCCGGAGTCGGGCGGCATCGCGCGGAAGAACGCCTGCAGTGCCGGAATGCTGCCCGCGGAGCCGCCGAGGCCCACCATCGGCAGCTGGGCGGTGGCGCGGGGCTCAACCACGTCGTGCGGTGTGGCGCCGAGGTCTCGCGCGGCGAGGGTGGCCTCGGCGGGACCCCGCTCCACATGGTGCCCCGCGGCTGATTCCTCGTGCCGCGCAGCAGCTTTGCCCGCCCGAGATCTCACTCCAGTCACCGCCTATCACGCCCTCAGGGGAGTCGCTGATCAGCATACGCTCGCAGCACGGTGCCGGACGCATGCGTGCGTCGGCGTGCGCGGACTCAGCGACGACCCTGCGGACGCAAGCGCCGTTCCCGGCGCGCTCTCGCGGTCGGTGCGCCGTGCGCGACGTGGAGGGCCTTGGTCGCGATCGCGCGGAGCCAGTGTCGTTACTCGGCAGCCGCCCACTATGGCTGGACCGCCAAAAACTCAGGCTTCGGTAATGCCGAAGTCCCGCAACCGCCGGCGGCACGTGCTGACTGGGCAAACCAGCCGCGGCGCGCCCGCGCGACGACCCCGCGGGCGAGGCGGGCCAAGAGCTCGCCCTGCAAGGCGGCCCGCGCCCGCCGCGCTACCAGATGTGCTTCGTAGCTGTCCCTGAAGTTCATCGCTGCCTCCCACATAGATGACGATTGCCGTCAATCTATGCAAAGATGCTGTTCTTGAAAATGAATTATCCGGATACGAATAATCTTGTTTTGAGATGATCGAGCAGCCGGACTTCCGAGACGGCGCGTGGCGCAGCGGCTTGGCGCCGGGTGCGACACCACGGAGCAAGCGATGGAACTTTCAGACCTGCATGTCTTCCGCACGGTGGTTGAGGCCGGCGCGTTACGCGTGCCGCCGACCGGCTGCATCGCGTTCAATCCAACGTGACGACGCGCGTGCGCAAACTGGAAGAGGATCTCGGCGTCGAAGCTCTTCCTGCGCGAGGGCCGGCGCTGGAAGTTTCGCCGGCGGGTAACGTGCTGCTCGGTTATGCCGAGCGCCTGCTCGGGTTGCGCGGGCCAGGCGCGCGAGGCGCTGCAGGGATCGGTGTCCGCGCGGTGTGCTGCGTCTGGGCTGCTTGATGGAGAGCACCGCGGCTGCACGCCTGCCGCGCCCGCTGGCATTGCTCGCGCGTCGCCATCCGGCGATCACGGTCGAGCTGCGCACCTCGGCGCGCCGCGCCAGCGATTCCGGCGGTGATCGCCGGCGAACTCGATCCCGCTGTGCTGGTCGCCGAGCCGGTCGATGACGAGCGGCTGGGCCTCTGAGCTCGCCTGGGTCGAGGACGACGCGATCATCGCGGGCCCTGGTCATCCACCATCGCATGCGCCGAAGGACGTGCAGGGCCGCACGCCTGCTAGTGTTCGAGCACGGCTGCCCGCACCGCATGCGGCTCGAGGCATGGTTCGCCGAGCACCGTGTGCAGGTGGACCGCGATCCGAGATGGGCTCGGCACCATGTGATTCTCGGCTGCGCGGTCGCCGGAATGGGCATCGCGCTGCTGCCGAAGATCGTGCTCGACACGTTCACTGAGCGGCGGGCAGCTAAGCGTGTATCCGAATGACCGGCCGCTACCGCAGTGCGCGCACGCTGCTGGTGTGGCGGCGCGACTTTCCGTCGGCGCGCGTGCAGGCGCTGGCGGAAGCGATCGGCACTGGCGCGAGCAAGGGGCGCCGCGCGGCCTAAAGTGGCGCGCCGCGGCGCAACCGCGCCGCGTTCCTTCCGCGCGCGACTTCGCGGCGATGCGTGCGTGTCAGGGTGCTTTTACGGTGATTTCGAACCCGGCCGACCGCAGTCGTGGCACGAGCGCCTCGCCGATCGCGGTCGCGGGCGTCAGCACGCCGCCGCGATGCGGCGCACCCGGTAGCTTCGGCCCGTCGAAGGCGAGTGCGAGGCCGGCCTCGCACAGGATTCGCAGCGTCGCGCGATTGCCGGGATCGGCGCTGTAGCCGATCCGCGCGCGTGCGGTGCGGCCGTCTGCAGTGCGACCGATCAGGTCGGTCCTGAACCAGCCGCGCGCCATCGAGAGTTCCGACGGGCCTTGGCCGGGCGCGGGCAGCGACGCGCGCCGGCAGCGCGCGCGCAGCGGCGCGACGCCTCAGCGCCGTGATCGGATCCGGCGGCCATGCCGATGGCCAGCGCGGTCGCGGCCAGCCGCGCCGACGCGCGCCACGGCCGAACGCGGGCGTACTCCTGGTAGCGGAAGCGCGGCGCGTACAGGCCGCCTTGTCGGCGAGACATCAGCGCGGCGCTGCGCCGGACGACGCGGGTGTTGATCGGGCCCCATGACGAATGGCGCGAGCCAGGCGCCGAAGTCGGCTGTCGTCGCAGCGCGCGCCTGCGGGGATCGCTGATGCGCGCACCAGATCGGCCGGCCGAACGCTGCCGTGCGCGGGTTGAGCAGGAAGGGGTCGCGGCCTGCTGCGGCCTGCAACCCGTTTCGTAACTGTGCGCGTTGAACGTCGACGCCAGCAGTGCCGCCGTTGAAGCCCGCCGCGGCATGCGAGAAGCAGGCCTTGACGCTCGGCGCACGGCGTGTCCAGCTCGTGCCTCGTTGTGCAGCGCATTTGCGACGAGCCAGCGCGCCGAGATCCGAGGGCACCGAGTCGAAGCCGCAGCACGGAATGATGCGGGTGCCATTGGCGCGACGCGGGCTCGTGATACCGCGCGGCCAATTGCTCGCGCATCCACGGCGTCTCGCCGGTGATGTCGGCGTAGTGCGTGTTGGGAAGCGCACGCAGGCGTCGACGACCTGGGCGTGCCGTAGCAGCGCGAACGGACCCGCGGTGCTGATCAGCACGCGTGTCGCGGCGGCCATCGCCTCGACGGCCGCGACGTCGCTGCTGTCGGCGACGACGATCTCCGGCAGATGCACCGCTGGGCGCGAGGCGAGTTGCTCGCGCAGCGTGGCAAGTTTCGCGGC
>CAVPPW010000048.1:0-32916 GCA_963707445.1 uncultured beta proteobacterium
TGGTGATCGAGCATGCGGAACGCTTTGGGCTGGCACAGCTGCATCAATTGCGCGGTCGAATCGGCCGCGGCGCGCAGCAGAGCTACTGCATCCTGCTCTACGAAGAGCCGCTGTCGGAGACCGCGCGCGAGCGGCTCAAGATCATCTACGAGACGAACGATGGCTTCGAGGTGGCCCGACGCGACCTTATGATGCGGGGCCCGGGCGAGTTTCTGGGCAGCCGTCAGTCCGGCGTGCCGCTGCTGCGTTTGGCCGACCTCGAGCGCGATGCTGCCCTGGTCGAACGCGCGCGCGATGCTGCAGAGGCGCTGCTCGCGCACGATCCCGCCGCAGCGCGGGAACATGTGCGGCGCTGGTACGAGGGAAGACACGATTTCCTGGCCGCGTAGGCACGCGCGGAACGACACCGAGGCATGACACTCACCGAACTCAAGTACATCGTCGCCGTGGCACGCGAGCGGCATTTCGGCCGTGCCGCCGACGCCTGCTTCGTCAGCCAGCCAACCCTGTCGGTTGCGATCAAGAAGCTGGAGGAGGAGCTCGGCACGCAGATCTTCGAGCGGCGCACCAGCGAGGTGACCGTGACTCCCGCCGGCGAGCGCATCGTCGGTCAGGCGCAGCGCGTGCTCGACGAAGCGGGACGCATCAGGGAGATCGCACGCCAAGGCAAGGATCCTCTCGTCGGTCCGCTGCGGCTCGGCGTGATCTACACGATCGGGCCTTATCTGTTGCCGGGTCTCGTGCGCCAGCTGCTGAAGGATGCGCCCGACATGCCGCTGCTGCTGACGGAGAACTTCACGGTCAAGCTGATGGAACTGCTGAAAAACGGCGAGGTCGATGTCGCGATCATGGCGCTGCCGCTACCGCAGACAGGTCTGTTGCTGCAGCCGGTCTACGACGAGCCGTTCACCGTGGCGGTGCCACGCAATCATCAGTGGGCCCGTCGCAAGAGCATCCCGAGCGAGGATCTGAAGAAAGAGACGATGCTGCTGCTGGGCACCGGCCACTGCTTCCGCGACCAGGTACTCGAGGTGTGCCCCGAGCTGTCGCGTTTCTCCTCATCGGCCGAAGGTATCCAGAAGACCTTCGAGGGTTCGTCGCTCGACACTATCCGCCACATGGTGGGCTCGGGCCTGGGCGTCACGGTGCTGCCGGTCACCTCGGTGCCGGAGAAGCCGCCACGCGATTCGCTGCTCGAGTACGTTCCGTTCCGCGCTCCAGCGCCCGATCGGCGAGTGGTTCTCGCATGGCGCAAGTCGTTCACGCGCACCCCCGCGATCGAGGCGCTGCGCCAGGCGATCCTGAAGTGTCCGCTGCATGGAGTCACCAAGCTGCCCGATGCGCGCGTCGAGCAGTGGTGACGAAGCCTGACTATCGACGCAGTTGGAAATTCCGATTGGCGGGCTCCGGCGCGGGACGATAGGATGAATCTATCCACACATGACGGAGAACGCGATGGCGAAGAACGACCGAGGCGTGTTGACGGGCCGTGGAGCCCCGACTGATCGACATCGGCATCGGCGACAGGGACCGCGCGAGGATCGCCGACGGCCTGTCGCGCGTGCTGGCCGACACCTACTCGCTGTACCTGAAGACGCACAATTTTCACTGGAACGTCGAAGGCCCGATGTTCAACACGCTGCACCTGATGTTCATGGAGCAGTACACCGAACTGTGGAACGCGCTGGATGCGATCGCCGAGCGCATCCGCTCGCTCGGCTATCCAGCACCCGGAACGAACAGCGAATTCGCGCGCCTGACGTCGATCGAGGAAACCGCCGGCGTCCCGGAGGCAATGGACATGGTGCGGCTTCTCGTCAGCGGGCACGAAGCGGTGGCGCGCACCGCGCGCAAGACCTTTCCGGTCGTCGACAAGGCCGGCGACGAATCGACCGCCGACCTCCTGACCCAACGCCTCCAGGTGCATGAAAAGACCGCGTGGATGCTGCGCAGCCTGCTGAAGTAGTCGGCGCGCGGTCTTTCGTTGAAGGCTAACGTCGGCAAGGTCGACGTTAAGCCGCGCAGCGGCGGCCGGAAACAAAAGTCCGCAGCCTGGATGCTGCGCAGCCTGCTGAATAGGTCAGGCGCGCTGGTTGACGACGCTGCGCAAAGCGTCAACAGGAGGTTGCCGGCGCCGCCTACGGGATGCCTGCCGGTATGGTGCCCTTGCGGATCGCGGGCACCACCGGCGGTTGTCCGGTCTCCTTCAGTATCGCCTGCGCTTCAGACGTCAGCAGGAAGGCGACGAAGGCGATCGCGTCGGCCACATTGCTGGCCGTTCCTGGAACGGTGGCCGCGTTTCGAATCGACTCGCTCATGTTGATGCTGTCGGCAAAGCGCAGGATTTCAATATCCTTGCGTGCGGCGACCGCTGAGGAGTAGTAGACGACCGCTGCATCGGCCTTGCCAGACTTCACCGCGTCGACGGCCGCAGGAACGGTCACCGGCTTGCCGTCTGCCGACACCGACGCCGGGGCGCCGTCGATGATCTTCTGCGCCAGTGCAGGCTCGCCGTCGGCTGCCGCAGCCCTCTGCAAGAAGTTGATCGTGCGCGCGGTCGCAAGATCCTTTTCGCCATTGACGCGGACGAAGCGCAAGCCGGGACGCGCCAGTTCACTCACACGTCGGATGCCGAGCGGATTGTCCTTCGCGGTGATGACGACCATCTCGTTGGCCGAGAAGACGACGTACCAGCTGGCTGCGGTCTTTCCGGCGGCCGGGCCGGTGCCTCCGATCGGCTTGTTCATCAGGTCTTCGTCGATGACTGCAGGCGAGGAGGGGGCAAAGACGTCGACACCATCGCCGCGCAAAATGCGTTCCGCGAGCTGTCGCGAAACGCCCGATGTCAGCACGACGTTCGCGCCGGGCCGTTTCGCTTCGAACGCTCGCTTCAACTCGAGCATCGGGCCGGCGAGCGAGTCGGCATGAAAGACCTGTACGTCCGCGGCCGTGGCGGCTGTCGTAAGCAGGCCGAACGCAAGCGCAGCAGCCCGGCGTGCCGCAGCGCGCATCATGGATTCACCCCTCACTGGTTCCTCCGATCTGCCGGACGTCGGGCGCGGCGCGCCGCACGGTAGCGGAAGGCTGCGCCGGCACGCTTCCTGCGACAAGTCGCGGCGCAGCAGGCGCGCTGTGCAAAGGTTCATGCGGCGCAGCTGGCTCGCACGGCCTCTCGCCGGCGGAATTGCGGCGCAAGGCAAAATCACACCATATCCATTTGAAGCGAATACGAGGCGCGATGCGAATCAGTTCAGATATCTCCCAGCAGCATCCCGGCGCGCTGCTGCTGCGCTTTACCGTGGCCGGGCTGATGCTGTTTCACGGCATTGCGAAGCTGCGCAACGGCATCGGCGGCATCGAGGCACTGCTGCAGCAGCATGGAGTACGGACTGAGTTCGCCTACATCGTGTTCATCGGCGAAATCATTGCTCCGCTGCTTCGTCATCGCCGGCGTGTGGGTGCGGGCCGCGGCGCTCGTGATTGCAATCAACATGCTCGTTGCCGTCGCCCTCGCTCATCCGGCGCAGCTGCTGTCGCTCGGGCGCAGCGGCGGCTACGCCCTGGAACTTCAGGCTTTCTTCTTCCTCAGCGCGGTCGCCGTCGCCTGGCTCGCCGACGGCGGGCGCAGGCGCTAGCGGCGCGCCGAGTTCTCGACGAGTTACGGCACCATCAAGCTGTCAGAACTGGCTAGCACGACCTCATCGGCCTCATCGCCGGCCGCGCGCACGCCATAGTCATCCTCCAGGTCGAGCGGCGCCACCGGCACGTAAAGGGTCGGGAACGCGTCGTAATCTGCAGGCAGGTCGAGCGGCGCGACGGCGACGTAGACCGTTGGTTCTAGTTCGATGCTGCCGTCGTCCATGCTCGCGCAGCCGCCCGCCAACGCGAGTGCGGCGCCGAGTGCGACGGACAAGGCGACATTCCGGCGTCGCGGTTTTGTGATGAAGTTCATTCCGATCTCCTTCGGCGGACCGTGGTGCGCCCGCAGCGGTTGCGCTGGACGGCGACGCCGAATGCCGGTCGTCACCCGCTCATCGACGCCTTGCGTCGACGTGCGAGCAGACTAGGGAAGCGCCGCTCGATAGGCGACGCAGAATGTCGCGGGCGCGGTCAGGCCGATGCGGCATCGGCGCTGTGTAATGTTCACGTTGAACCGCGGCTCGCGCGCCGGTTTGCGCGACGGACCGCATGTGGACGAGGCCAAGCCACCATGCCACTGCATCTGCGCATCGCACGCCCGGTGACCGACCTCGCGGCGTCGACCGCTTTGTACCGTCGCGGACTGGGGCTTGAGATCCTCGGCTCATTCAGCGATCACGACGGTTTCGACGGCGTGATGCTGGGAGAGCCCGGAGCTGGTTTCCATTTCGAATTCACCCGCTCGCGCGCGCATCCGGTCCGTCCGGCACCGACGCCGGAAGACCTCGTCGTGCTCTACGTTCCGGATCCTGCGGCGTGGGCGGCCGCATGCGCACGTATGACCACCGCCGGATTCGTCGGCGTAGCGTCCTTCAATCCCTACTGGGACCGCCACGGCCGAACATTCGCGGACTCAGACGGATATCGGACCGTGCTGCAGCAGGCGGACTGGAGTGCAAGCGCGGTCTGAAGCGGATCGGGCGGCGCATGAATATGCGTCGCCTTACTCGCCGCTGTAAGCCCGACCGTGCCGCCGGCCCCGCTGTCGGTCTGCTAGCGGCCTTGCTGGTGGTTACGGGCGCTGCGCCTGACGGCCGCGAGCAACGCGCCAGCGAGCCCGGTCAGGATCAGCACGTCACCGAGACGAATGCCATTTGCCGCCGCCGCCGCATGGCCTGCGAGCGGACTCTCGAGCGAGCCGCCGAAAAACGCCAGCGCGGCGAAAATGCCCACGACAATATAAGGAATCACTGAATGCGTCCGTTCGCTGCGCAGCGACAGGCCGGCAACCCAGCCGAAGGCGCCGCCGAGGGCCAGCCACACCAGGAGTTCCAGAACGTTCATCGGCATGCTTTCGAAGGATTTAGCCGGGTACTGCAACCCGCGTGCCCAGCGGCTGCCTCGAAGTCGACCGCCGAAGCGAAGTTCGATCATCGTCAAGAAGGGCCGCAAGTGGTGAGACGAAATTGCGTGCAGATGATGCAACCCGCACCGCGACCCGCGGCCATCGGGACAATGGCAGCCATGGGTCCGTACCACTTGATACCTGCGCGTTCGCCAGCGGCGACAGGCGTGGCCGAGCTGGCCGCAATGCAGGGGATCATGATCGCGGCCTCGGTGGGCGCATCCCTCTGGTACGCGCTGTACGCGCTGCTCGCGCGCTGAACCCGTCGTTCCCTTGCTCGCTGCGCTGGCTTTGCGGGGTGCACCGTTCCGGCGCAGCGCCGGACGCACCTAGCAATTCGCTGGAGCACACATCGCGCCGTGCAGCAGGCGAGTTGCGCGGCGCGACAACTTTGGGCGGGGCGCCTTAGTTCATGCTGCCGGCCATTCAAGCGCCTTGCGGAGGCTGCGCTGCGTACCCCGCACCGTGAGCACGAGACGTGCTGGCAAGTCACCGAAGGAGGTGCCGCAATGGTGACTCGACTGGACAAGGAGCTTCGGCGCGAGATCGACATCGACGGCGCGGCCTACGTCGTCCGCATTTCGGAACACGGCCTGAGCAGTCGCGCAAAAAGGTCGACGCAAGGGCATCGAGCTGCGCTGGAAGGATCTCGTTTCGGGTGACGCCGCGCTCGCCACCGCCCTGAACGCGTCACTGTCCGGTCGCGTGCTCGAGCGTCGCTGAGGCCGCGTTGTCCGCAGCTAGACTCCGCGCAACGAGATTGATGCGCGAGGTGCACGATGCCGTTCGACTTCACGAACAAACGAGTCATCGTCACCGGCGGCAGCCGCGGCATCGGACGCGCGATCGCGCTCGGGTTTGCCGGCTCCGGCGCCGATGTCTCGATCTGCGCACGCAGCGCCGACGCACTCGCGCGGCACGAAGGGCGAGATCGCTGCGACGGGCCGGCGCGCGCACGCCGTGGCGTGCAATGTGGCCGATGGCGCAGCGGTCCGCGCCTATGTGGCCGAGGCCGGCGAGCCGAACTCGGCGGCCTCGACGTGCTGGTCAACAACACGTCGGGGTTCGGTATGGGCGACGACGAGGCGGCGTGGGCGGCCGGGCTTGCAGTCGACATCATGGCGACGGTGCGCGCCACGCAGGCCGCACTGCCGATGATGGAGCGCTCGGTCGGTGGCTCGGTCATCAACATCGCGTCGATCTCGGGCTTCCGGCCTTCGCTGCGCGCGCCGGGATATGCCGCGGTCAAGGCCGCGATGATCAACCTGACGACGAGCCAGGCTGCGGCGCTCGCGCGCAAGGGCATACGCGTCAACTGCATCGCGCCAGGCTCGATCGAGTTTCCGGGCGGCTACTGGGAGGAACGGCGACTGGCGCAGGATCCGCTCTATGCGCAGGTGCTCGGCCGGATTCCGTTCGGCCGCCTCGGCACCCCGGAGGAGATCGCCGAGGTGGCGCTGTTTCTCGCGTCGCCGCACGCGCGGTGGATCACCGGGCAGACGATCGCCGTCGACGGCGGTCAACTTCTCGGTTGACGAACCGGCCGTTCAGCGGGCATTGCCGAGGGGGCCGAACAGCGCAAGCACTCAGCTGCGTAGCTTCCAGACGCCGTCGCCGCTGCGGCAGGCGACCCGCTTGCCCCACGACTTTTTGCTGTTGGCGCTGGCCTCGAGTTTGAATTCGCGGCAATCGGCAGCGACGTCCTTGACCGGCACCAGCACGTAGCGGGTTCCGGTTCCGGCGCTGGTCCAGCGCACCGGCTGGCCCGGCGGCACGAGTTCGAGGGCATGGCCGATGCAGGCCTCGTCGCCGCGGTCCAGCTGGCGGCCGATGCTGCTGCCGACAATTGCGCCGAGCGCTGCGCCGGCGATGATCGCGACGGTGCGGCCGGTGCCGTCACCGACCTGTGCACCGAGCACGCCGCCAACGGCGGCACCGGCGACGCCGAGGATCACATCGCTCTGACAGACACCGGTGACCACGCCGTAATCCTGGGGCCAGGACCGGCCGGTGTAGCCGACGTAGCCAGGATCGTTCTTCTTGCGCCAGCCGTTGGCTTTGGCGTGCGGTGGGGGGTCGGCCCACGCAGGGATGGCCAGAAGCAATAGCGGGACGGCGAGGAGGCGGGTGAAAACGCGCATGACGGCTCCGCGGAGACCACTTGAATGGCTTAACGGCGGCGCGGCGCCGGGCTTGATCGCGGAGCGGCAAAAATCCGGCGGGCCTCACGTGCCTGCGGTAGTCCATCGGCGACGGATCGCCTCGATGCGCTCGCGGTTGACGCCAAAGTCCTTGCGACCGAGGCGCGATGCGGAGCGGACCTGGATCCGCTCGTGTGCTGGGTCGTACCAGAATTCCGTGTCGTCGACGAAACGCAGCCAGCGCGTCGTGAATTCGACGCGCAGGTAATCGGGCCGTTCCTCGACGATCCGCGCCCCGGGCCAGTCGGCGAGCAGAGTCCGCAAGCGAGATATCGCCGACGCCGCGTCGCCGCGCACCGGCAGCGGCATCGATCAGCGCATAGGTGCTGGCATATTCACCGTCGCGCCACAGCGACGCCTGGCTGCTGACGCTGTTCGGCGTGCGCGAAGGCGGCTGCAGCCGGCCGTTGCTGACGCCGAGCGGCGGCGGGCGACCGGCGAGAAAACCGAACTGTCCCGCGGCGAGGATCAGCAACGGAACGATGACGACGAGGAAGGCGAGTATCGCGAGAATCCTCACGGGACTTACTCCTTGGGTTTCACTTCCGGTGACGCCGCGCTTTTGAACCGGGCGATGAAGCGGCGGTCGATGCGGTCCTTCCAGCGCCAGACCCATTGCCCCGACCACGCCAGCGTGGACCAGGACGCGATCGCATGCTGCGGCCCGGTCGCGAGCAGGTAGAGCGCGGTGCGGGGCGGGCGGACGCTGCGCAGCGGAGCGCCCTGCAGTTGCCGGATCAGGTTGTCAGCAAGCAGCGGCCCGGCGCGCACCGCGTTGACACCCGAACGCGGCTGCGGCGAACCGACGACGGACGCGAGATCGCCGGCTGCGAACACGCTGCTGTGCGAAACCGAGCGCAGGCTGCCGTCGACCGCAATGAAGCCGTCGTCATCGAGCTGCAGTCCCGATGTACTGACCCAGGACGCGGGCGCCGCGCCGTAGGCCAGCACGATCAAGTCGCTCGCCAGTGAGGCGCCTTCGCTGAGGTCGACGTGATCGCTGTCGATGCGCACGACGGCGGAGTCCAGCAGCCGTACCTGCGCCTGGACCAGCGACGCTCGAACCAGCTCGCGCGCGCGTTCACCGTGACCCGGCAGCAGCGCGCCGCCGCTGATGAGTTGGACCTGGCTGCCATTGCCCGCTGCCCGCATCGCGTAGGCGACGGCAAGCGCGATCTCCACGCCGCCGGCACCGGCGCCGACCACCGTGATGCGCGGCCGGTCGGCTTCGGCCAGTCGCGGCCCGAGCAGGCTCCACGTGGTGACGAACGACTCGAGCGGGCGCACGGGCACGGCCCAGCGGTCGGCGCCCTCGATCGTGGTCGGGATTTCAGAGCCTGCCGCGAGCGAGATCAGGTCGTAGGGCAGCGTTTCGCCGCGCGCCGTCACGATCTCGCGTGCGAGCGGGTCGAGCGCGACGATTCTGTCCACAAGCAAGCTTGCCGACGCAGCCTGCGCAAGCGGTTGCAGCGGGATCGCGAGATCGTTGAGCACGTAGTGCCCGGCGATCCAGCCCGGCAGCATGCCGCTGTAGAGCTGCCGCTCGTAGGGCGTCACCAGTGTCACCTCGACCCCGGCAGGCCGACGCCGCGCCAGTTCGCGCAGCACGAATAGGTGCGCGTGCCCTCCACCGACGAGCACCAGGCGCGTCATGGGGCCACCAGTGCGATGTCGCCGAAATAGGCAAGGGCGCTGTCACCGGTGCTGTCCGCGTCGGTCGCGAACGCGATGGCCAGCACCGGCGGCAGTATGCCGCGCGACTCGGCACCGAACGCCTGCTGGAAGTCCGCGCGCAGATCGCGCTGCTCGTCGAACCACTGACCTTGCTCGCCGGCTGCGGCCGACCGCAGAACCAGCATGCGGACGCGGTCGGTATAGACGTTCGGAAGCCATGTTCCCGGCGGCAGCGTGCGATCCCAGACGTAGCATATGGTCGCTGCCGGCAGGTCGAGCTTGAACAGACGGCGGCCGAGTTCGATCTTCAGCCGATCGAAGAAGCCGAGCTGCGACAGCGGCAGGTCGAACAGCACGCAGACCTTGGCGGCGAGATCGTCGCCGGCCTTGATCGCCAGGTCGCTGTGTGCGGGAAACCGGTCGACACGCCAGCTGAATTGCAGTCGCGGCGTCGCCGTCACATCGGCATCCAGTCGATGCACGACGTTGGCGTACGAGGCTTCGGCAGTGGCTTTCACGGCTCGCCGGCCATCGATGCGTGACGACCTCGTACTGCGTGTGCCTCGGGATCTTCGGCAGCGTGACGATCTGCCACGGCGCCGGCAGCTGCGAGTCGGACGCCGAGGAGAGCGGCGTCACCAGGTCCGCGACGGCGTGACCGGCGCCGAGGCCCGAAAGCGCCGTGCCGAGGACGAATGCGGACGAACGTTCGAGCGCTGATGCGAGCAGCCTTCATGCAAACGCCGTCGCGTCGATCCAGCCGCGGGCCAGCGCGAGGTCCATGTCGTCGGGTCGATCGAGGTCCGGCAGCGGCTGCAGCTCGGCGCACCGCCAATCGAAGCGCGGCGCAGCGTGCGCGTGTCGCTGCCAGCACCGTGTCGCTGCCCCAGCGGATGTCCCGGAACAGCTCGGCGTTCGGCGCCGTGGCGCCGATCAGCACATAGCCGCCGTCGAGCGCAGGCTGCAGCACCACGTCGTGGCTTTCGAGCAGTCGAGAGGCCTCGCACGAGGTGCGTCGGGTCGCTGCGCCGGGCAGTCGGTGCCGATCACGAGGCCGCGCAGCCCCCGCGACTGCGCGTCGAGCAGCGCCGCGAGCATGCGGTCACCGAGATCGCCGTCGGGCTGAATGCGCAATTCGGCGTCGTAGCTGTCGGCGAGCCGACGCGTTGCGGCGTCGATCGGGCCGGCAATCCACAGGCGGCATGCCGCGCCGGCGTTGCGCACCCGTCGCAGCGCGAGTTCGGTCAGATGAGCCTGCAGCGCGGCGGCGCGTTCGACGCCGATCCTCGGCACCAGCCGAGTTTTCGCGGCGCCGGGCACGGCCGCGCGGGCCAGTATCGCGACCTGCCACGGCGCGTCCATCACCGCACCTCGCGGTAGATGCGCGCGAGCGCTCGCCGGATCCGCTCCGAGAAAATAGCGCCAGCGCAGCGACCACATCAGCGCGATCGTGCGCCACAGTCCGCGCTGCTCCCAGCGTCGGCCGGATGTCGTGGCCCGCGCGCGGACGACGGCGGGCCGCGAGCGCGACCGCGCGCGGCGCGACCATTCGATGTCCTCCATCAGCGGCTGATCGGGAAAGCCGTCCAGCGCCTCGAAGAAGTCGCGCCTGACGAAGAGCGCCTGGTCGCCGGTGCAGATGCCGGTGAGGCGCGAGCGCCAGTTCATCATCGCCGCGACCAGACCGAGCCAGCGCGAACGTCCGTCGATCCTGACGTCGAAGCGTCCCCAGCACGCGCCGCCCGCCAGCGCAGTGTCGATGTGCTGGTCGGCATCGGTCGGCAGGCGCGTGTCGGCATGCAGGAACAGCAGCACGTCGGCATCGGCGTGCCGCGCCGCCGGCGTTCATCTGGCGCGCGCGGCCGCGTTCCGCCGACAGGACAAAGTCGGCGCCGCCGGCGCGGGCCACGGTGTCGTCGCTGCTGCCGCCGTCGACGACGATGACCTGTACGCCACGCGCGCGCAGCGGCTGCAGCGCGGCCAGTGCCTGCTCGATACCGGCCGCTTCGTTCAGGACTGGCATGACGATCGCGAGGCGCCGCGTCGCGGTGCCGACAGGTCCGTCGGACGAAGACATCGGCATGACGCTTCGCTCAGCGCAGCCGCACGCGCTTCGGCGCAAGCGCGGGCATCATTGCCTCGACGATGTGCGAGCAGTTCGCGCGCGCCGATCACGTGCACGCCGCCGTGCAGCCGCGAGACCGCCGCCAGGATCGCCAGCGCCGCGGTGCGCGGCCGCAGCGCCTGCACATGGGCCGGCAGCATGATCTCGAGCACCATCTTGCCGAGCGAGCGCACCGTGCGGGCGAGCCAGGGCCCGGCGGCCTCGGCGAGCTCGGCCGCGGTCGGGCGCACGATGACGAGCGTCTCGAACTTCATCTGCACCAGTTCGAGTTCCTGTTCGGTCGACACCGTATGCGAGGCGGCGTTCATCTGCATCAGGGCCGATAGCGGCGAGACAACGACCAGCCGCCGGACTGCGGCAGCCTGCGCGATACGCGCCGCCTCGATCAACGTTTGCGCGTCGTAGCGTTGCACCGGCGAGGCCCGCGGCACGAAGGTGTCGGCGCTGCTCAGACACACATACGCGTCGTCGGCAGTGATGACGCAACTGCCAACGACCCACGGCCGGTACTTCGCGGTGCCCGAGGCAATCGGCTGCTTCAGTCCGACGTGCACAAAGCGGATGTCGGGCGCGGCCACCAGTGCAGCCAGCAGCTCGTCGCCGAGAGCGCCGACCATGCCGAGTGCGAGCGCGACGCGGGGCTTTGCCTGCGGCGCCGGTTCGGGCGCCGATTGCGGCGCCGCGGAGCGCGTCTGGTCGATCATGAACATTCGGACGATGGCTTCAATGGACCTGCGGCGGATACGCCGGGCGCTTGTCACGCCACAGTGCCGGCAACTCGGCGAGCACCTGACCGAGCCGGCCCTCACCGCGGCGCCACGCCTGGAATGCCGCCAGCACCGCCCATTGCCCGCGCGTGACGGTGGCGCGCTTCCATGCGCCGGCGGCGTACTTGTTGGCTTCCACCATCGTCGGATAGGCGTGGATCGTGCCGAGGATCGCGTTCAGTCCAATGCCGTGCTTCATCGCAAGCACGAATTCGGCGATCAGGTCGCCGGCGTGCGCGCCGACGATCGTGGCGCCGAGGACACGGTCGGTGCCCGGCCGCGTCAGCACCTTGACGAATCCGCGCGCGTCGCCGTCGGCGATCGCGCGGTCGAGATCGTCGATGCCGTAGACCGTCGTCGTGTGCGGGATGTTCTTCTCGCGCGCCTCCTGCTCGTTGATCCCGACTCGCGCAACCTCCGGGTCGGTGAAGATCGCCCAGGGAATCACGCGATAGTCGGCCTCGAAGCGACGGAAGTCGCCGAACAGCGCGTTGACCGCCGCGTACCACGCCTGGTGCGCGGCCGTGTGCGTGAACTGGAACGGACCGGCGACATCGCCGCAGGCCGTGATGTTCGGATAGAGCGTCTGCAGCGCCGCGTCGGTCGCCACCGTGCGTTGCGGGTGGTCGCGATGCCGAGATCCTCGAGCCCGTAGCCCTCGGTGTTGGCGACGCGACCGACCGCGACCAGCACCTGGTCGAAGGGAATGCGCACCTCGCGGCCTTCGTGGTCGGCGATCAGGACTTTGTCGCCGCCTTCGACGACAACGCGCTCGGCGCGATGTACCGGCGAGCACACGGACGCCATCGGCCTCGAAGCTTGCGCGCACCAGGTCGCTCACTTCGACGTCTTCGCGCATCAGGATGCGCGGCAGCATTTCGACCTGCGTCACCGCGGCGCCGAGTCGAGCGAAGGCCTGCGCCAGCTCGCAGCCGATCGGGCCGCCGCCGAGCACCAGCAGGCGTCGCGGCAGCACGCGCAGATCCCAGACCGTGTCGGAGGTGAGGTAGCCCACTTCGGCCAGTCCGGGGATCGGCGGCACGGCTGGCCGTGCCCCGGCGGCGATCACGATGCTGCGCGTCGTCAGTGCGCGCGGTCCGGTCGCCGTGGTCACCTCGACGGTCCACGGTGACGTGATGCGCGCTCGCGCCTGCGATGCAGTCGACGCCGAGCGCCGTGTAGCGCTCGACCGAATCGTGCGGTTCGACCGCGCGGATGACTCGCTGCACGCGCTCCATCGTCGCGGCAAAGTCCACTGGCATATGCGCGCGACGTCGATGCCGAAGTCGCGCGCGCGTGCGATATCGGCGAGCAGGCGTCGCGGCACGGATCAGCGCCTTGGAGGGCACGCAGCCGGTGTTCAGACAGTCGCCGCCCATCCGGTTTTCCTCGACGAGCGCGACGCGCGCACGCGTCGCCGCGCCGATGTAGGCCGAGACCAGCCCGGCACTGCCGGCGCCGATGACGACCATGTTGTAGTCGAAACGGGCCGGACGGGCGGCGGCCCAGCGCGCATACACCCGCCGCGACTTCAGCCGCTGCGCGACCCAGCGCGCGATCAGCGGAAATATCGCGAGCAGCGTGAGCGCGGCAACGAGGCCCGCCGTGATGCGAAACTCGCCGAGCTTGCTGCCGGCGAACACATAGACCAGCGTGCCGGGCAGCATGGCGAGCTGGCTCACCCAGTAGAACGTCCAGACGCGCAGATCTCGTCAGTCCCATCAGCAGGTTCACGAGCCAAAACGGAAACACGACGATCAGCCGCAGCGGTGGCGAGGTAGAGCGCGCCGTCCCGCTCGATGCCTTCGTTGACCTGCTGCAGGCGGTCGGCGAACCGCTGCTGCACCCAGTCGCCGAGCAGCGTGCGCGCGACCAGGAACGCGAGCGTTGCGCCGATCGCCGACGCGAACGACACCAGCACCGTGCCCAGGACGACACCGAAGAGCGCGCCACCGACGAGCGTCAGCGCCGCAGCGCCCGGAATGCTCAGCGCCGCGATGGTGACGTAGAGCGCGAAGTAGGCCAGCGGCACCGCCAGCGGGTGCGCGCGCATACAGCGCCTCGATCCGCTCGCGCTGGGCCTGGAAGAACTCGACCGAAAAAACTCGCCCGCAGATCGAATGCAAAGAAGGCGGCGACCGCTGCGATCAGCACGCCGAGCAGCAGCCAACGCTTCGCGTTCAAGGCGGTGTCCTTTCTGTGGATGAAGGCGACCGTGCGCGCAGCGCCGCCGCGATCAGCCCGAAGCCAGGCAGGACGCGCGCACGGAACGGCCGAGCGCATCGTCGACGGTGAATTGCGGGCCGTCAATGATGCGGCGGCGATAGGACAGGTCGGCCGCGCTGCCGTCGGGCCACAGACGTGTGAACTGCGCATCCCAGGCGGCGACGTCGTAGCGCACCGCCAGCGCGTCGATGTAGACGCCGGCGGCTTCGGTGCCGTAGCGGCGCACGCCCGCCAGCGCCGCGGGCACCGGCTCGACGGCGATGCGCGTGACGAGCCCGGCGCGCTCGCCGCGGAAGTTCGGCATGCCAGCGGCGCCGTTGTTGACGACCACCCGCTCCCCGGCCGCAGTGTCGAGCAGCCGCAGCGCCGGCAGGCAGGTGTGCGACGAGGCGAACACGTCGACGGCCGCCTGCTCGAAGGCGCCTTGCAGCGTGTTCGCGTCGGCGGCGTGCAGCGCGTCGTGGGCGAAACGCCAGCCTGCCAGCGCCCACGCGTCACCATGCACGATGCCGATGCGCGCGTCGCCAACTTGTGCCACCCGATGCATCGGCAGCGCCGCGAGCTGGCGCCGCAGCCCGGGCGACAGCGCCTCGGCCGCACTGCATCGCCGCGCGCAGGCGCAGCAGGATCTGGTTCGATCGCTCGACGTCGTCGTCGGGCACGCTCTCGGGATAGGCGCAGCCGCAGCCGTTGGCCGTGTCATCGGCGGCGGCCTCGGTCTCGACGTTGCCGCGCAGCGCGATGTGACGCCGTACCGCGCGTTCGACCGCCATGCACGACGCGGGCTCGGCGTCGAACCAGTGCTGATCGCCGTTGAAGACGATCATCGCGCTGCCGGTTTCGTGCGCGGCCATGCGCTCGATCTCGAGCAGCGCCGGCAAATTGCCGTAAAGACCACCGACGACGTACAGGATGTCGGCATGGAGTTCGGCTGCCCGCGCGAAAATGCGCGGCGCGTAACCGTAATCCGGCGGGCAGCGGCGCCCGGGCCGGATGTCGTCCGACGGACCGATCACCGGATCAGTCCAGCGCACCGCCGCAACTCGAGCCTTGGCCGGCTGTGCAGCCGTAGCAGTGATCGGCGGTCGCGATCGGGTTGTCGGCGAAGTCCTGTTGCAGCAGGTCGCGCAGATGCAGCCGCGCCGATCGCCGGCCGCCGTTGCGCATCGCCATGCCGAGCATCTGGTTGAAGTCGCAGTCGAACAGATAGCCCTGCCAGTCGACCGAGATCAGCGAACGGCACATGACCTGCTCGAGATTCTCGTCGCGGTGCGCCGCCCGCAGCCGCGCCATGTAGTCGGCAAACTGGCCCTTGGAGATCAGCGTGCTGCCGAAGCGCGAGATCGGCATGTTGGCGAGCGTGTAAAGCCGGTTGAACACGACGCCGAAGTTCTCGCCGAGCAGGCGCTTGTAATCGGCCTCGAGTTGCGCCTGCGGCGGCGGCAGCGATGGCCCCTGCGGGTTGTAGACGAGGTTCAGCGTCAGGTCGCTGCCGGCTTGGCCGTAACCCAGCGCGTTGAGGCGCTGCAGAGCGCGGATGCTCTTGTCGAAGACGCCGTCACCGCGCTGCCGGTCGACGTTTTCCATCGAATAGCAGGGCAGCGAAGCGACCACTTCGACCTGCTGCCGCGCGAGGAACTCGGCCAGGTCCTCATGGCCGGGTTCGAACAGGATCGTGAGGTTGCAGCGATCGATGACCGTCGCGCCGAGCTCACGAGCGCCGGCAGCGAGCCGACGGAAGTGCGGATTGATTTCCGGTGCGCCACCGGTCAGGTCGACGGTGCGCGTGCCGCGCGCCTCGATCACCTCGAGCACGAGGTCGACGGTGGCCGCGTCCATCTGCTCGGTGCGGTTGGGCCCGGCATTGACATGGCAGTGCACGCAGGTCTGATTGCAGGTGTAGCCGAGGTTGACCTGCAGCGTCGTCAGCGCATGCCGGCGCAGTGGCGGGAAGTCGGAGACCTTCAGCAGGGGCAGGGTCGCGCGCACGCGTTGTCCTCGGCTCTGGTGCTTGGACCGGCAATCGGAATGTCGCCGTTGCCGGGCGAACTTCAAGACCCCAATCGACGCATGGCTGATCGGATCAGGTCGAGCTGCCGCTCGACCTTGCGAACAGGCGTCGCAGAAAAGCAGGTGCAGCCGCAAGCGCCAGCCGCCACCGGACGGCAGGGTGCCGTCCATGCGATCCGACAGCAGCCGGTGCGCCTCGCTGCATGGAATCAGCATCCGTCCGCGATTCATGTTCCGCTCTCCTGCCCGAATCCGTTCGTCTCCAGACATTCGCGCAGCCGCATGCGCGCCCGGAACATCATGACTGAACAATTGGTCGCGGTGATGCCCGAGTTCCTTACAGATGTCGGCGATCTCGATTTCGAGCCATTCGCGCATCATGAATACGCGTGCGAGATGGGCCGGAAGCCGCTCGATGCAGGCCTGCAGCACGTCGAAGAACTGCACGCGCGCCAGCGAGGTCTCCGGATCGCCCCAGTCCAGCGGGTGGCTGACCCGGTGGCCGTCGGCGCGAAACAGGTTTTCGACCTCGTCGTCACCCGCATCCTGGCTGATCGCATCGACCGAGACTTCGCGGCCGGCACGCCGGAACTGG
Organism: uncultured beta proteobacterium; assembly: GCA_963707445.1. Classification (GTDB taxonomy): domain Bacteria; phylum Pseudomonadota; class Gammaproteobacteria; order Burkholderiales; family Burkholderiaceae_F; genus JALORV01. The sequence continues at coordinate 16,643 of CAVPPW010000048.1, forward strand.
TCGATGATCTTGTGCTTCAGGATGCCGACGACCCAGGTCGACAGTTGCGACTGACCACCGAAGCGCTCGCGCCCCTCGAGCGCGGCGATCAACGTCTCGGAGACCGACATCCTCGGCCCAGGTCGTCGTTGCGCAACTGCAGCCTGGCGACCCGCAGCAGCTGAGGCCGCAGCGCCGCGAGTGCCCGATCGAGCCGCGGTCGCATCCATGCGCAGGCCGCGCAGTTACTTCGGGCTGTGGCGCAGGCGGCGGATCAGCGACGAGGTATCCCAGCGCCGGCCCCCCATCGCCTGGACGTCGGCGTAGAACTGGTCGACCAGCGCGGCCACCGGCAGCGTGGCAGCGTTGGCCCGCGCCTCGTCGAGGCACAGGCCGAGATCCTTGCGCATCCAGTCGACTGCGAAACCGAAGTCGAACTTGTCGTCGATCATCGTCGTGCCGCGGTTGTCCATCTGCCAGCTCTGCGCCGCGCCCTTGCCGATCACCTGCAGCACCAGCTTCATGTCGAGCCCGGCGGCCTGGCCGAAGCTGATGCCTTCGGCAAGGCCCTGGACCAGCCCGGCGATGCAGATCTGGTTGACCATCTTGGCGAGCTGTCCGGCGCCCGTTTCGCCGACACGAGTAACCGCCTTGGCATACGCCATCGCGACCGGCTGCGCGCGCTCGAACGGCGCCAGGTCGCCGCCGCACATCACGGTCAGCGCGCCGTTGACCGCGCCCGCCTGTCCGCCCGACACCGGGGCGTCGATGAAGTGCTGGCCGCGGCTGCGCGCCACGCCGTGCAGTTCGCGCGCGACGCGCGCCGACGCGGTGGTGTTGTCGATGGCGATCGCATCCTTCGCCATTCCGGCGAAGGCGCCGTCGTCTCCCAGCATCACGCTGCGCAGGTCGTCGTCGTTGCCGACGCACGAGAAGACGATCTGCGCGCCGTGGCGCCGCCTCGCGCGGCGTGCGTCGCGGCGCGGCCGCCAAACTCCTCGGCCCACTGTTCGGACTTTCTTTGCCGTACGGTTGTAGACCGTGACCCGATGGCCGGCGCGCGCGAGGTGGCCTGCCATCGGATAGCCCATGACGCCCAGTCCGAGGAAAGCGACAGCGTGCTGCGGAACGGTTTCGTAGGTCTTGGTGGTCATCGGTGCGTCCGTCGGCGAGGGGAGCGACCGATTCTACTGACCGACCGCGCTGATCGGGCAATTCGCCAACCCGCACGCAGCGCGGGCGAACGCGAAGTACGCGGCGCCGCGCGGGGCTGAACGCGGATCAGACGGCCTCGGCGAAATGCGGCGACATCAGCCCGGCTTCGGAGGTGTCGTGCGCGTGCTTGCGGCCGCGGATCGAATTGACCATCTCGAGCGCGGACTGCGTGTGCAGGGCGGCAGGTCGATTTCGGTCGTGCCGCAGCGGTGTCACACGCTCGCCCCATCGCACGAGGTGCGAGCACAGTGTCAGCCCGCCGCCGAACCCGGGCATCAGGATCATCGTGCCCGGCCTGACGCGACCCTCCTCGAGCGCGTCGACCAGCGCGACCGGCACGGTCGCGGCCGACATGTTGCCGTAGCGCTGCACCGTCAGGAACACCTTTTCCATCGGCAGCCCGGCGTGCTTGGCCACGCGACTCGATGATGCGCAGATTGGCCTGGTGCGGCACCACGAGATCGATCTGGTCGGCGCGTGACGCCGCACTTCGCCAGCACCTTTTCCGATGCGATGCGCCATGCCCTTGACCGCCTTCTTGAAGATCTCCTGGCCGTCGAAGTCCCACAGCGTGTCGCCATACTGCACGCCGCGGTTCGCGTAGGTGCAGCCCATGCCGCGCACGCGCAGGATCTGGCGCGCGTCGGCATAGCAGCCGAGCTGCTCGCCGAGCAGTCCTTCCTGTCGCTCGCTCGCCTGCAGCACGACGGCGGCGCAGCCGTCGCCGAACAGCACGGCGACGTTGCGGTTGCTCCAGTCCATGTAGGGCGAGATCAGCTCGACGCCGATCACCAGCGCATTGCGCACGACGCCGGTGCGCACCATCGCGGTCGCGCTCGACAGGCCGTAGAGAAAACTCGTGCACGCGGTGTTGACGTCCATCGCCGCCGCATTGACCGCACCGAGCTTGACCTGCACGCCGGACGCGCTGTTGGGCACCTGCTCGTCGTTGCTGCAGCTGCCATAGACGATCAGGTCGAGGTCTTCGGCGGCAAGGCCGGCACAGGCCAGCGCGCGGGCGCTGGCGACATGTGCCATGTCGATCGCCGGGACGTGCGAAATGCGCCGCTCCTTCATGCCGGTGCGCGAGATGATCCAGTCGTCGGTGGTGTCCAGGAAGGTGGCGAGGTCCTGGTTCGTCAGGACGGCGGGCGGCATGCACTTGCCCCAGCCGGTGATCGCTGCATAGGTCATTGTGTCTTCCCTGTTGTCCTGGCCAGCGCTTATGGCGCGCCGTAGCTTCCCGGCGCGATTCTCTCAGAATCGCCCGCACCGGGAGCGGGCCGCAGCACCGGCTCAGCAGCCCGCGACCAGCCCGTCGCGGCGCGAGTCGCTGGCGGCCACGTAGCCATCGACGGCTGGATCGCCGAGCCGCCAGATGAACTGACCCGAACCGAAGTCCATGTAGCTGTCGTTCGCGCGTGTGATGCGGTGGCCGCGTCGAGCGAGCTCCTCGACGACTGCGAGCGGGATCGCCGCCTCGACTTCGAGGTCGAGGCCGCTCATCACCTTCCAGCGCGGGGCGTCGCAGGCCGCCTGCGGCTGCTGCTGCGCGAGCAGCATGCGCACCAGCGTCTGCACGTGGCCCTGTGGCTGCATGTTGCCGCCCATCACGCCGAAGCTCATCTGCGGGGCGCCATCTTTCATCAGGAATCCCGGAATGATCGTGTGGAACGGTCGCTTGCCCGGCGCAACGACGTTGGGGCTGGCCGGATCCATCGAGAAATTGTGGCCGCGGTTCTGCAGCGAGATGCCATAGCCCGGCACGACGACGCCGGAGCCGAAGCCCATGTAATTGGACTGGATCAGCGACACCATCATGCCGCTCGCGTCGGCGGTGGCGAGGTAGATCGTGCCGCCGCGCGGCGGCGTTCCGGCGCCGGGCGCCTGCGCGCGCCGCATGTCGATCAGCCGCGCGCGCCGCGCCAGGTAGTCGTCGTCGACCATTGCGGCCGACGACACTGTCATCGTGCGCGGGTCGGCCACATGGGCGTACGTGTCGGCGAACGCAAGCTTCATCGCCTCGATCGCGACGTGCTGCCAGTCGGCACTGTCGACCGCGTATTCGGCGAGCGCGGTATGGCGCAGGATCCCGAGGCAGGCGAGCGCAGCGATCCCCTGGCCGTTCGGCGGGATCTCGTGAAGTTCATGCCCGTGGAACGGCGTGCTGATCGTGTCGACCCAGCCCGCCTGCTGCACGAAGTCCCAATAGGCCGCGAGGTCGCGCGCCGTCAGCGCGCCGCCGGTCGCCCGCGCGTGCCGCTCGATCGCTTCGGCGATCTCGCCGTGATAGAACGCCGCCCCGCCGTCACGGGCGAGCAGCTTCAGCGTCCGGGCCGCGCCCGACAGCACGAAGTGTTCGCCGACCGCGGGCACGCGGCCCTTCGGCATGAAGTGTTCGGCCCAGCCGGGACCGTCCTTGAGCAGCGGCACGGCTCGCTGCCACTTGTCGTGCACGATGGGCGAGACCGCAAAGCCGCGCTCGGCATATTCGATCGCCGGCGCCAGCACGTCGCCAAATGCGAGGCGGCCGAGGCGACGATGCAGCAATGCCCAGCCCGCCGCGGCTCCCGGCACGGTCACGGTGTCCCAGCCGCGCTGCGGCCGGTTGTGCGCAGTATCGTCGCCGTACCTGCGGCGGAAATAGTCGAGCGACCAGTCTGCGGGCGCGGTGCCGCTGGAATTGAGCCCCAGCAGTTGCCGCGCCGACGGATCCCAGACGATCGCGAAGTTGTCGGCGCCGAGTCCATTGCTGCAGGGCTCGGTCATCGTGATGACGGCCGCGGCGGCGACCGCGGCATCGACGGCGTTGCCGCCCGCCTGCAGCATGCGTAACCCCGCCTGAGCGGCGAGCGGCTGGCTGGTCGCGACCAGGTTGCGCGCAAAGACCGGGGTCCGCACGCTGGGGTAGGGGTTGTGCCAGTCGAAATTCATCTCGGAAGTTTCGGGTGCGACGCTGCGAAACGATTCCCCACGGACCCAGTCGCAAGCCTACTCGGCCGTGATCTGACGTTCCTTGATCAGTCGCGCCCACTTGGCGCTGTCGTTGGCGACCACTCGGGCGAAATCAGCCGGCGTGCCTCCGGCGGCGTCGTAGCCGAGCGTCTTGAGCCGTTCCCGAAATTCCGGATTGGTCAGCACGCCGTTGATCTCGGTATTAAGCCTCTGCACGATGTCCGGCGGCAGCCCCTTGGGACCGAACACGCCGAACCAGGTGATCGACTCGAAGCCGGGAACGGTGCGATGCGACGGTCGGCACATCGGGCAGCAGCGGCGAACGCTGCAGCGAAGTGACGGCGAGCGCGCGCAATTTGCCGTCGCGAAGATGCGGGAGCGCCGAAGCGACGTTATCGAACAGGATGTGGATCTGTCCGCCGATCATGTCGGGGACGACCAGCGCGGTGCCGCGATAGGGAATGTGCACGATATAGGTGCCGGTCATTGACTTGAACAGCTCACCGGTCAGATGAACGATCGTGCCGTTGCCGCTCGAGCCGTAGTTGTAGCCGCCGGGATTCGCCTTCAACAGCGCGATGAGCTCGCTGAGGTTCGTGGCCTTGACGTTGGGTGCCACGACCAGCACGTTGGCCGAGTCGGCGACGTGCGCGATCGGCGTGAAGTCCGTCAGTGCGTTATATGGGATCTTCGGATTCAGATGCGGACCGATCGAGTGCGTCGAGCTCGTCGCCATCTGGATCGTGTAGCCGTCCGGCGCGCTCTTGGCGACGATGTCGCTGCCGATCGATCCGCCGGCGCCGGGGCGGTTGTCGACCACGACCTGCTGCTTCAGCCGATCCGACAGATGCCGCGCCAGTTCGCGCGAGAGGATGTCGGTCGCGCCGGCCGGCGGAAACGGCACGACCAGCCGGATCGGCTTGACCGGATAGCCCTGCGCCAAGGCGCGGGGCAGAAAACGCGCTTAGCAGCAGCGCAGCGAAAAGCGCGCCCAGTTTCATTTCCAGCTCCGTGAAAGAGCGCTGCTATTTTGATCCAGCGATCAGTCGACTTCCTGAAACGCCTCTTCGCGCTTGCGGCTGATCTGCGGCAGCGTGACGATCACCACCAGCGCGGCGGCCATCACCAGCAGCGTCAGCGACAGCGGGCGCGTGAAGAACACGGTCGGATCGCCGCGCGACAGCAGCATCGCGCGCCGCAGGTTCTCTTCCATCATCGGGCCGAGGATGAAGCCGAGGATCAGCGGGGCCGGCTCGCAGCGCAGCTTGTAGAAGACGTAGCCGAGCACGCCGAATGCGGCCGTCATCGTGACGTCGAACGAGTTGTTGTTGATCGAGTAGACGCCGATGCAGCAGAACACCAGGATCGCCGGGTAAAGCAGCCGGTACGGCACCTTCAGCAGCTGTACCCACATGCCGATCAGCGGCAGGTTCAGGATCACCAGCATCAGGTTGCCGATCCACATCGAGGCGATCAGTCCCCAGAACAGCGACGGGTTGCTGGCCATCACCTGCGGGCCGGGCTGGATATTGTGGATCGTCATCGCGCCGACCATCAGCGCCATCACCGCATTGGGCGGGATGCCGAGCGTCAGCATCGGGATGAACGAGGTCTGCGCGCCGGCATTGTTGGCGGATTCGGGCGCCGCAACGCCGCGGATGTTGCCCTGCCCGAACGGGATTTTCGGGTTGCGCGTGATCTTCTTCTCGACGGTGTAGGCGGCGAATGACGCAAGCAGCGCGCCGCCGCCGGGCAACACGCCGAGCACCGAGCCGAGAGCAGTGCCGCGCAATACCGCGGGCACCGCGTCCTTGAACTCCTCCAGGCTCGGCAGCAGTCGGCCGACCTTGTCGGTGAACACCTGGCGCTCGCCTTCCTTGTGTTCCAGGTTGGCGATGATCTCGGCGAAGCCGAACACGCCCATCGCGACGCCGACGAAGCCGATGCCGTCGGCAAGCTCCGGAATGTCGAAGCTGTAGCGGGCGACCCCCGAGTTGACGTCGGTGCCGACGAGGCCAAGCAGCAGCCCGAGCACGATCATCGCGATCGCCTTGACCAGCGATCCCGACGCCAGCACGACCGCACCGATCAGCCCGAGCACCATCAGCGAGAAGTACTCAGCCGGGCCGAACTTGAATGCGAGCTCGACCATCGGGCCGGCCAGCGCGGCGAGGATCAACGTTCCGACCGTTCCGGCGAAGAACGAGCCGAGCGCTGCGGTCGCGAGCGCCGCGCCGGCGCGGCCGCGGCGCGCCATCTGGTAGCCGTCGATGCACGTGACGACCGAGGACGATTCGCCGGGCAGATTGACCAGGATCGCTGTCGTCGAGCCGCCGTACTGAGCCCCGTAGTAAATGCCGGCCAGCATGATCAGCGCCGACGTGGGCTCGAGCGCGTAGGTGGTGGGCAGCAGCATGGCCAGCGTCGCGATCGGACCGATGCCGGGCAGCACGCCGATCAGCGTTCCGATCAGCACGCCGAAGAACGCGTACAGCAGGTTCGCCAGCGACAGCGCGGTCGAGAAACCGAGGATGAGGTTGTTGACGAGATCCATCTCGGGCCTCAGGGGTTCATGAAGGCCGGCAGCACCGGAACGGTCATGCTGAGCCCGTAGATGAAGACGATCAGCACCAGCACCGCCAGGCCGACCGTCAGCAGCAGCACGTCACGCAGTCGGAACGCATCGCTGCCCAGGCTCGAGATGATTACCAAGGCCGCGAGCGCGACCAGCAGCCCCGCCGGCCGCAGCAGCAGGCCGAAAGCGACGACTGCACCGAGCACCAGCAGCAGCGGCTTGAAGTGGAAGCGTGAGATATGGCCATCGGCGGCGCCCGCGGCGAGCGCCCGCAGACAGATCAGGATACCGAGCAGGAACAGCAGTCCGCCCAGCATCGTCGGAAAGAAGGCTGGGCCCATCCGGGCTGCAGTGCCCATGTCGTACGCGCGCGCGTAGATGACGAAGAACGCGCCGAACGCGGCGAACAGGATCCCGGACCAGAAGTCCTGGGCATTTCTGATCTGCATGAATCTGTCTCCCCCTCAGTCGACGCGCGCGCCCGAAAACCTGACGACCTTCTCGTACTTGGCGAGCTCGGTCCGCACGAGCTCGGCGAACTGTGCCGACGACAGCGGAGCGGGATCCGCACCCATTTTCGAGAGGCGATCGCGCATCTCTGGCGTCCGCAGCGCCGCAGTCATCGTCTCATTCAGCTTCGTGACTACCGCAGGCGGCGTGCCGGCAGGGGCAAAGACGCCGAACCAGGTCGATACGTCGAATTCGCGCAGGCCACTTTCCGCCATCGTTGGGACATCGGGAAGCCCGACCGCGCGCTGCGGTGTCGTGACCGCCAGCGCCTTGAGCTTGCCGGCGCGGATCTGCGGCAGCGCCGAAGCGAGGTTGTCGAACATGAAATCGGTCTGACCGGCCAGCAGTCCAAGCTGCGCCGGGCCGGCGCCGGCATACGGAATGTGCACTGCCGACACGGCCGCCTGCGATTTCAGCAATTCTCCTGCCATGTGGCCGGCGCTGCCGTTGCCGCCGGAGGCGTAGTTGAGCTGCCCCGGATGCCGGCGCAAATACTCGACAAAGTCGCGCGCGCTGGCGATGTTGAGTTGCGCGGCACGCTCCGGTGTCATCACCAGCACGTTTGGTACGTGCGCGATCAATGTGATCGGCACGAAATCCTTGACCGGGTCGTACGGCAACTTGCGAAACAGCCACGGGTTCACCGCATGCGTGGCGACCGCGCCGATGACCAGCGTGTAGCCATCGGCAGCAGATTTCGCGACCTGGTCGACACCCAGATTTCCGCCCGCGCCCGGCCGATTCTCGACGACGATGACACCGAGTGTCGTCCTGACCTGTTCGGCAAGTGCACGCGCCGCCGTATCCAGCGGTCCGCCCGCCGGATACGGGACGATCAGCCGGATCGGTTTCGTCGGATAGGCTGGCGCCTGCGCCAGAACGCCGGTCGCGGTGCCGAACACCAGCACGGCGGCAAGCGCCTGCAGTGCGCGATACACGGATTGTCTCCTCGTGCCGTAAATTCTTGTGGGACGCATTAGAGCGGAAAACGGCGCGGCCGTGTCATCGTTACGACCGCACCGCTCACCTCGACGATGAACCTGACCACCGCGCGCCTCGTGCTCGAGCCGATGGCACCACCGCATGCGCAGCAGCTCGCGCAGTTCTTCGTGCGCAACGAGGAGCACCTGCGGCCGTGGGATCCGCCGCGGCCGCGCGGCATCACCGACGTCGAATTCTGGGACGGCGAGGCCCGGCGCGCGGTCGAGGATCATGCCGAAGGAGCGGTCGCGCGCTGGGTTCTGCTGCTGCGCGGCGATCCGGGTCGCATCGTCGGCCGGGTCAACTTCACGCAGGTCGTGCGTGGTCCGTTCCAGTCGTGCATGCTCGGCTACGCGGTCGATGCGCAGTGCCAGGGCCAGGGCCTGATGCACGAGGCGCTCGAGGCTGCGCTGGGCTACGCGTTCGAGGTCATGCGGCTGCATCGCGTGCAAGCCAACCACCTGCCGGACAACCAGCGAAGCGCGCGCCTGCTGCAGCGGCTCGGCTTCCGTGTCGAAGGGCTGGCGCGCGACTACCTTTTTATCAACGGCGCGTGGCGCGACCACGTGCTGACGGCACTGACATACCCGGGTTTCGACGCCCGCATCTACCGCGCCGCCAGCTGAGCCGCCGCAGCGCGCCCGATTACCGCCGGATCACAGGCTTGGACGCTGAACGAAGCCGCTGCCAAGCGCGTCGTCTTCCTCTGCGGCACTTGCCGCGCGTCGCGTCACGACTGCGACGCGTGCACCCGGTGGACCGCGCCAGCACCACGCGTGCAGCAGGTCGACGTGCTCGGCCGGACCGACGACCACCGCTTCCACGCTGCCATCTTCGCGGTTGCGGACCCATCCCTCCAGGCCGAGCATCGTCGCCTGTCGGCACATCGCTTGACGGAATCCAACGCCCTGCACGCGTCCCTGGATCATCAGGTGCAGCGCGGCAATCACACTACCCCCGCAGTACGCAGCGCTGCGATCTCCGATGGACCGATCTGCAGTTCGCGCAGTACATCGTCGGTGTGTTGGCCGAGCAGCGGTGGCGGAGCCGTGTAGGCGGGCGCGGTCCTCGACAACTTGATCGGATTGGCGACTAGCGGCACGCGGCCCGCAAGCGGATGGGGCAAGTCGATGCGCATGCCGCGCGCGGCCACTTGCGGATCGGCCAGTGCCTGCGCGATGTCGTTGATCGGTCCGCACGGCACCTTCGCCGCGTCGAGCGACTCGAGCCACCACGCGACGCTGCGCTGTCGTACCAGTTCTTCCAGCATCGGCACCAGCAGCGACCGGTGACGCACCCGGTCGGCATTGCGAACGAAGCGCGGATCGGTCGCAAGGTCGCTGCGGCCGGCCACCTCGCAGAACTTGATGTACTGGGCGTCGTTGCCCACGGCGATGATCAAGTGGCCGTCGGCGGCGGCAAACACCTGGTAGGGGACGATGTTCGGGTGGGCGTTGCCCGCGCGCCCGGGAGCACGGCCGCTCGTCAGGTAATTCATGTTCATGTTCGCGAGCATCGCGAGCATCACGTCGTAGAGCGCAAGATCGATGTACTGCCCGCGGCCGCTGTGTTCGCGCTCAGCGACCGCCGCGAGAATCGCCACTGCGGCGTACATGCCGGTCATCAGGTCGCTGACCGCGACGCCCGCCTTCTGCGGGCCGCCGCCGGGACGGTCGTCGCGCTCGCCGGTGATCGACATGAAGCCGCCGCTGCCCTGGATGATGAAGTCATAGCCTGGACGGTCACGATGCGGACCGGTCTGCCCGAAGCCGGTGATCGAGCAGTAGATCAGGCGCTCATGGCCATTCGAAAGCGACTCGTAGTCGAGCCCGTAGGATTTGAGCTGGTCGACCTTGTAGTTCTCGACCACGACATCGGACTGCCGCACCAGCCGCCGCACGAGGTCCTGTCCCTCAGGTCGCGTGATGTCGATGGTCACCGAGCGCTTGTTGCGGTTCGCAGCGAGGTAGTAAGCGGCCTCGCCGGTCTCGCGACCGGTGGCATCGGCCAGATACGGCGGCCCCCAGCCGCGCGTGTCGTCGCCGCTGCCGGGCCGTTCGACCTTGATGACATCGGCGCCGAGGTCGGCGAGCAGTTGCGTGCACCAGGGCCCGGCCAGCACTCGCGTCAGATCGAGTACGCGCAGGTGAGCGAGGGCCGTCGTCATGGCGCGCGAGGTTAGCAGCGGTCGTCGCAGGCGGCGATACCGGGGCGAAGCCGCTTAAACTGCCCCGATGTCCCAGGCGTCGCCCCGCAGATGATGTCGGTCGATTGGCACAGGCTGCGCGCGAACCTCGGTCCCGCCCATCTGGTGAGTGGCATCCGCGTCGAGTACATCGCCGACGACTGGCGCTCGATCACCGTGGCACTGCAGCCGCGCGGCCTGCTCCGCGCCCGACGCGAGGCGCACAGCGGTGCCGCACTCTATGCGATGACCGATCCGTTTCCGGCACTGATGGTCCGATACCAGATGGGGACCGGCTTTCTCGTGTGGGACCGGGTGGGTTCAGTCGAACTGCTGGCCGCCGCTCGTGGACGCGTGTGGGCGCGAATCGAACTCGGGGAGGACGATGTGCAGCGCCTGCACCGGATGACGGCCGACGGTGCGCGGCATCTGCATCTGTTTTCGATCGACATCCGCGACGCGGAAGGCATGGCGGTCGCGCGGGTCGAGAAAATGATCTACGTGCGTCGGAACACCACGGCCGCAGGCGAGCGCGCATGACAGAGTCGCGACGATCGGCGACATGAGCGACTTTGCTTCCGTGGCCCTGGCCGCGGGTGCTGGCACACCGCGGTGGCGGGACGCTCGCGCCGGAGAACACGCTGGCCGCGCTGCGAGTCGGGCTCGAGCGTGGATTTCACGCAGTCGAGTTCGACGCGATGCTGCCGCGTGATGATGTCCCGGTGCTGTTGCACGATGCGACGCTGGCTCGCACGACCAGCCTGCGCGGCGATGTCACTGCGCGCAGCGCGGCCGAACTCGCGGCCTGCGATGCCGGTGGCTGGCACTCGCCGGACGTATGTCGGCGAGCCGGTGCCGCTGCTATCTCAGGCGCTCGACTTCTGCCGCAACAACTCGATCTGGCCGAATGTGGAGATCAAGCCGGCGCCGGGTCATGAGACCCGCACTGGCACCGCTGTGGCACGCGCTATCGCCGACGCGTACGCCGACTTCGTGCGTGCCGGCGGCGACCGCGCCGAAAGCGTGGATCCACGCGTGCCGCTGCTGTCGTCGTTTGCGCCGACTGCGCTGCGAGGCTGCCCACGAAGCGGTGCCGGAGCTGCCGCGCGCCTGGCTGGTCGACCGCGTTCCGCCGGACTGGGAGCGCACGATGCTGCGGCTGGGCGCAGTGTCGCTGCACACCAATCACCGTCACCTGACGAGGCCGCTCGCCGACGCGATCAAGCAGGCCGGCTACTGGCTGTTCTGCTACACCGTCAACGATCCGCAGCGCGCGCGCACGCTGCTGGCGTGGGGCGTTGATGCCTTCTGCACCGACCGTATCGATCTGATTGGACCCGGCTTCGCATCAGCCGGCTGACCACTGCTCTACTTCGGCGGCTGGGTATCGACGAAGGACGGTCGCGCCGCCAGCTTCTCGTAGAGACGACCGAGGCCGGGATACTTGCCGCGCCAGTCGATCGAGCCGAAGCGGAAATCCAAATAGCCCAGCGCGCATCCGACTGCGATGTCGGCGAGCGAATAAGCCTGGCCGTTGCACCAGGACTTCTCGCCGAGCCCGCGGCTCATCGCGGCGATGCCGGCGTGGATCTTTGCCCATCTGACGCTCGAGCCAGGCCTTGCTCTGCTGTTCGGGCGGCCGCTGGGTCTGCTCGAGGCGCGCCAGGATGGCCGCGTCGACGACACCATCGGCCAGAGCCTCCCAGGTGCGGACCTCGGCGCGCTCCCGTCCCGATGGCGGAATCAGCTTTGCCACGGGCGTCATGCCGTCGAGGTATTCGCAGATCACGCGCGAGTCGAACAACGCGCCGCCGTCTTCCATGATCAGGCACGGAACCTTGCCGAGCGGGTTGGCGTCCTGGATGCGGGTGTCCGGCGCCCACACGTCCTCGAGCTCGAGGTGGTAGTCGATGCGCTTCTCGGCCATCACAATGCGCACCTTGCGCACGTACGGGCTGGTCAGGGAAGCCAGCAGACGGATGCTCTTTGTCACAAGCGATGATCTTGCAGGGCAGCGGCAGCCCAGTATATCGGCAGCCTCGGCGCGCGCGGTGTCCGCAACCGGAGCACGCGGGCGAATGATGCTGCTTTGCTACACTCGTTGCGCCTGACTGCGCGATGCCGCGCCTCGCCCGCGTCCGCGGACCCGCCGTGTCCCTCGAACTGCTCTCCCTGACCGCACTTTCGCCGCTGGACGGCCGCTACGGCCGCCAGACCGCCGAGCTGCGCGAAGTCTTCTCCGAGTACGCGTTCATGCGCGAGCGGCTGCGGGTCGAGATCGAATGGCTCATCAACCTGTCGATGCTCGGACTGGCCGAGCTGCCGCGGCTGCCGCGCGAGGCCGAGTCGCGCCTGCGCCAGCTCGTCACCGACTTCAGCATCGAGGACTGCACCGAGATCAAGGCGATCGAGGCCGAGACCAATCACGACGTCAAGGCGGTGGAATACTTCATCCGGCGCCGCACGCAGGACGTGGCTGGCGCTGGCTCACGCGTCCGAGTTCATCCACTTCGCTTGTACATCCGAGGACATCAATAACGTCGCGCACGCGCTGATGCTCGAGCGCGGCCGCTTCGTGCTGCAGGGGCGCCTGCGCGGTGTGCATGCCCTGCTGCGAGAGCTCGCGCACGGCCATGCCGAACTGCCGATGCTGGCGCGCACCCACGGCCAGCCCGCCACCCCGACGACGGTCGGCAAGGAATTCGCCAACGTCGCGATGCGGCTCGCGGCCGCAATCGACGCGATCGCCCGCGTCCCGCTGCTGGCGAAGATGAACGGAGCGGTCGGCAACTACAACGCGCATCTGGCCGCGTATCCGTCGGTCGACTGGGAAAAGTTCGCACGTAACGTCGTCGAAGGTCTCGGGTCTCACCTTCAACACTCACACGATCCAGATCGAACCGCACGACTATATGGCGGAGCTCTTCGACGCGATCGCACGTGCGAACACGGTGCTGATCGACCTCGATCGCGACCTCTGGGGCTATATCGCTTTGGGCTACTTCAGGCAGAAGCTGAGGGCGGGCGAGGTCGGATCCTCGACGATGCCGCACAAGGTCAATCCAATCGACTTCGAGAACTCCGAGGGCAATTTCGGCCTCGCCAACGCGGTGCTGCGTCACCTCGCCGACAAGCTGCCGGTGTCGCGCTGGCAGCGCGACCTCACCGATTCGACCGTGCTGCGCAATCTCGGCGTGGCCTTCGGCTACACGCTGGTCGGCGTCGAGTCCTGCCTGCGCGGACTGCGCAAGCTGGAAGTCAACGAGGAGCGCTTGCAGGAAGACCTGGCCGAGGCCTGGGAAGTCCTGGCCGAGCCGGTGCAGACGGTGATGCGGCGCTACGGGATCCCGAACCCCTACGAGCAGCTGAAGGCGTTGACGCGCGGCAAGGGCATTACGCGCGAGGCGCTGCACGAATTCGTCCGCACGCTGGAGATGCCGGCCGAGGCGCGCGAGCAGCTGCTCGGCGTTGGCCCCGGCCACCTACATCGGCAAGGCCGCCGAGCTGGCACGGCGCGCCTGATCGTTCCCTAGCGACCCGGCAGCAGCAGATAGCCCGTCGGATCGTCCGGGCACGGGCCTGCTCCGCATTCGAGCGTGAATGCCACCACGTTGGCCGCGGTCAGCGCGACGAACAGCGCGCACGCCGCGCGCTCGGCTCCGTTCAGCCGAAGGTTGCGCGCAGAGTCTGCCGCCCTGCTGTCGAGCAGCAGCATCGCACCGACATAGAGAACCAGCGCACCGTAGCCGACGAAGGCCCAGGTGTAGAAATGGAAGCCGAATAACGCCGAGCCGTAGCTGCCAGAGCCGGGCACCACGTGCAGCGCGATCTGTCGCAGCGACGCGGCGCCCGCGGCAACCGCGGTCAGCAGCATCAGGCCGTAATGCGCCGGTGCGTGGCCGCTGCGCAGGTTGAGGATCAGCGCCGTGCCGGCGACGATGAACCCGACCCGCTGCAGCGCGCACAACGGGCACGGCAGTTCACCGAGCGCGAACTGGTAGTAGAACGCAACGATGAGTACGGCGCAGATGCCGTACAGGGCAGCCGTGTCCAGGGAGCGACTCATGGGCGCAACCCGTCAGAGCGCAATCTGCAGTGTGTCGGTCGCGTGATAGATCAGCCACCAGACCTGCACGGCAACCGTCGCCAGTCCGAGGGTCAAGGCCGCCTTGGTTCGGCCGTAACAGGCCAGCAGGGCTGCGAGGAGGCCCATCACGAACGGAAGCACCATGATCATCGCCGCTTCCTTCCATCCAGCGTGCCACTACGGCAGGACCTGCTGCTCGTCTTCCTTCTTCACCGGCTTGACGAGGTCTTCGCGTTTGACGCCGAGGTACATCGCGATCGCGGCCGCGACGAAGACCGAGGAGTAGATGCCGAAGACGATGCCGATCGTCAGCGCCAGCGCGAAGTAGTGCAGCGCCGGGCCGCCGAAGAAATACATCGCCAGCGTCATCGCTAGCGTGCAGCCGTGCGTGATGATCGTGCGCGATATGGTCGCCGTGATCGCACTGTCGATGACCTCGACAGTCGTCATCTTGCGGAACTTCTTGAAGTGCTCGCGCACGCGGTCGAAGATGATCACCGACTCGTTGACCGAATAGCCGAGCACCGCCAGCACGGCGGCCAGCACCGGCAGCGAGAACTCCCAGCGGAAAATGGCGAACATCCCGACCACCAGCACGACGTCGTGCAGGTTCGCGACGATGGCCGCTACCGAGAACTTCCACTCGAAGCGGAACGCCAGGTAGACCATGATGCCGATGACGACGAGCAGCAGCGCCAGCGCGCCGTCATGCGCCAGTTCCTCGCCGACCGCCGGCCCGACGAACTCGACACGCTTCAGTTCGACCGCCGCATCCTGCGCTTTCAGCGTCTGCATCACGCGCTCGGCCTGCTGTCCGGAAGTCGATCCCTTCTCGAGCGGCAGCCGGATCAGCACGTCGCGCGAGGTGCCGAAGTTCTGCACCTGGAACTCACCCCAGCCCTTCTGCTCGATCGCGCCGCGGATCTGCTCGAGGTTGGCCGCCTGCGGATAGCTGACCTCGATGACGGTGCCGCCAGTGAAATCGACCGAGAGATTCAGGCCGCGGGTGATCAGGAAGATCACTGCGATGCCGAAGGAGATGAAGCTGATCGCGTTGAGGATCAGCGAATAGCGCATGAACGGAATCGTGCGCCGGATGCGGAAGAATTCCATCTTGGTCTCCGCCTACTTGGCCGCGGCCGTGCCGGGACGCCAGATCTGACCGACCGAGATCGCCTGCAGCTTCTTGCGGTAGCCGTACACCAGGTTGACCATCGCCCGCGACACGAACACCGCGGAAAAAATCGACGTCAGGATCCCCAGGCAGTGCACCACCGCGAAGCCGCGCACCGGGCCGGAGCCGAAGAGCAGCAGCGCGACGCCCGCGATCAGCGTCGTCACGTTCGAGTCGAGAATCGTCGCAAATGCCTTCTCGTAGCCCTCGGCGATCGCCTGCTGGGCGCCGCGGCCGCTGCGCAATTCTTCGCGCACGCGCTCGTTGATCAGCACGTTCGCATCGATCGCCATACCGAGCGTCAGGGCGATCGCCGCGATGCCGGGCAGCGTCAGTGTCGCCTGCAGCAGCGACAGCAAGGCGATCAGAAGCATCACGTTGACCGAAAGCGACAGTACCGAGATCAGGCCGAACACGTGGTAGTACAGGATCATGAAGGTCGCGATCACCGCAAAGCCGTACAGCGTCGAGCGGAACCCGCGCTCGATGTTCTCGCGGCCGAGGCTCGGGCCGATCGTGCGCTCTTCGATGATCTCCATCGGCGCGGCGAGCGAGCCGGAGCGGATCAGCAGTGCGAGGTCGGTCGTCTCCTGGACCGTGAAGCTGCCGGTGA
>CAVPPW010000049.1:0-6624 GCA_963707445.1 uncultured beta proteobacterium
GGGCTTCAGTCGCGCGACGACTATCCAACTCGGGAGACCAGGCGCTCAGGTGCCTGTGAGATGGCGAAAAATCACGATGGGCAGCGCGCGGCCAACGTTGCATGGAGTGCCTCTCGGCCTGGCACACGGTTCCGTTGAGCTCGTCGCGTACGACGATCGATGGCCCGCCCTGTTCGAATCCGAGGCTGCGCTTCTTCGCGTTGGGCTCGAGGGGCAGATCGGACGGATTGCGCATATGGGCAGCACCGCGATCGCAGGCATGGACGCCAAGCCGATTCTCGACTTGATGGCGGAGGCCGCCTCACTGCGCGCGCCGACGCTCTTGTACTGGTCACTTGCGCGCTACGGGTACGTGCTGGAGCCCGACGACGATGTTCCGGATCGCCTTTTCTTCGTAAAGACTGTCGACGGCACTCCGGTTACTCACCACTTGTCGGTATGCGAAGTCCAATCGCAGTTCTGGTACTCCCATCTGGAATTCCGTGATCGCCTGCGCGCAGACCGCAAGGTGGCAGCTGACTATCTTGCATTGAAGCGGCGTCTTTGCAGTGAGCATCCCGATGACCGCCTCGCATACACCCAAGCCAAGGCGTCCTTCATTCGCTCGATCCTGAACCGGTAACGGCGTGGATGGCGTGATGGCCAATAACCACTGCAGGCAGTACAGTCATCCGCGCGACTGGCATCGGTCGCCGAGACCGTCCGAGTTGTCAGAGGGGCATTCCGTGAGCCTTGCAGGACTTAGGCCCGTCACCCTTTCGATCCTGCGCCTCGGCCAGGAACTGTCCATGGCGCTCACCGACTCGCGCGGGCTCGCCAGGATCGGGAAGGTGATGATCTCGGATGGCGATCTCACCCGGCTAGCCGGCGCCGCCGTCGAGGCGGTCGGCCTGCCGAGCCCAGACGCGGTCCGTCATGCCGGCGCGGCCCTGTTTGACATGGCTTTCGCTGAAGCCGTCCGTTCGTTCCTTACCCAGTCGCCGGAGCGCCCCCTTCAACTGCAGGTGGCGGAGGAGCTGCTTGGAATTCCGTGGGAGCAGGCCTTCGACGGCGTGAGCTTTCTGGGCGAGAAGTATCCCGTCGCGCGTCAGATCCTGACCGCAGTTGAATTCCCGGAACCGCGCCCCATCCGCCTTAAAGGTCCGGAGCTACGGATTCTTGCGGTCTTCGATGCCGATGATTCGGACGGCGCCTCGGTTCCGAAGTACCGCGCCGCCCTCGACGCGATCGGCGACATTTCAGTGACGTGGATTGACCTGCGGGACTCGACCGCCGCAGAAGTCCTTCAAATGCTTCCGGACTTCGAGGTGCTGCACTACGTCGGACAAGTCGATGCGCCAGGAGCGAACGCCGGCAGTCAGAGCTCGGCGCCGCTCGACCTCACGGCTCTCGATCCGATGCCCTCGCTGCTGGTCGTGGAGCTTGACAGCTCGGGCGGCGCTGCGCGCGCTGAGCAGTTCGCGCGCACCCTGGCATTGGCGAGCCAGCGGGCAGGTGTCAATCACATCCTCCAGCTCGGAGGCGCCAGGCCCCAGCCCGACTTTGCGCGGTCACTTTATTCAGCGGTGGCGGCTGGCCAGCCCTTGGCCCGGGCAGTGTCCAATGCGAGACGACTCGCACATGCGCATTGCGCCTTCTACGGGGACGGTACGCAGACTCCGTTTCTGGTGGCCCAGCGCATCAACCTCGATGACAGCCACCGTCAGGTCACCATCATGTCGTATGACTTGGTCGATTCGACGCGTGTGTTGGCGACCTTGGGCGCGGAGCGATACAGCGAGCTGTTGGCCGGCTATCACAAGCGATGTGCCGACATCGTCGTTCGGCATGGAGGCACGGCCGAGGACGCGCGCGGCGACGACGGCATCATGTGCTATTTCGGCCTGCGCGTGGCGATCGAGGGCTCGGCCGAGCAGTGCGTCCTCGCGGCGCTCGAGATCCAGGAGGCGGTCCGCTCGCTCGAAGTCAAGACTCGCATCGGCATTGCAACCGGCGACGTCGCCGTCCGCGACAGCTTTCCACATGGCGTGCCGGTTCATCTCGCAGCGCGCCTGCAGTCGATCGCAGCACCGGGAACGGTCGTCGTAAGCGAATCGACGCGAAATTTGGTCAGGGACCGCTTCGACTTCGAACTCCTCGAGTCGACCCCGAGCCTCAAGGGCATCGATCAGCCGGGCCACTTCTACCGGGTAATGGCCGCACGGTCCGCGAGGAGCGTCGAAAACGTCGAGAGCGCACCCAGCCTCACGCCGTTCGTGGGCCGTGCGAACGAGCTGCGGCTGCTGCGCGAATACTGGGCGGCCGCGGTCAGCGGCGGCGTCCGGGTGGTCCGCGTCGGCGGCGAAGCAGGCATCGGCAAATCGAGGCTGGTACGGGAGTTCCGCAGTCAGCTGGCGGCCGAGGGTGCAAACGTCATCGAATTCCGCTGCACGCACGATCATTCGGCCAGCGCGTTCCACCCGATCATCGACTTTCTGCATCGATCGTTGCAGATCGGTGATCGCGACAGCGCGGACGCGAAGCTCGACAAGATCGTTGCCGCCTTCCCCGGCGGACCGTCAAAGGATGCGTCGGCGTTGATCGCCCGGCTACTTTCACTGCCCTTCGAACCCCGGTTTGGTCGACTCAATCACACGCCCGAGCGCCTGCGCGAGCGGACGCTGGAAGTGCTGCTCGCCATGTTCCGGGCCAGTACGCGCAAGACGCCGATTTGCCTGGTCGTCGAGGATGCCAACTGGAGTGACCCCTCTTCGGGCGAGCTGCTAGGCCGGTTGGTCGCAAGCGCGAAGCGGCTGCCACTGCTCGTGATCCTGACGCTGCGGTCCGAGAGCGACCTTGGCTGGAATCTGACCACGGATTCGAGCCTGATCGAGCTGCTCGGCCTCGATCCCGAATCGGCGCGCGCTCTGGTCATCGCTGCGAGCGCGGGATCGCGGCTGCCGAAGGATGTTGTGCGAGCTCTTGCCCAACGTGGTGACGGGGTGCCGCTGTTTATCGAAGAGTCGACACGCATGGCCGTGGAGCTCGGCACCGGGATCCATTCCTCGCTGGAAGCGCTGCGCCGCGCTGTCCCGTCGACGATCCAGGACCTCCTGATGGCACGGCTCGACGGCCTTGGTAGTGCCAAGCAGGTGGCGCAGATCGGCGGCACGATCGGGCGCCAGTTCCCGCTGGAGCTACTGGCGGCCGTTGTCGAGCATGAACAGGCAGCGCTGCCGGTCGCCAGCCTGACGGAGCGCCTGCACGTACTGACTGCGTCGGGCATGCTGGTGGAGAAGGGCGAGCCGCAGAACCGCAGCTACTACTTCAGGCATGCGCTGGTGCGCGACGCGGCTTACAACAGCCTGTGGGAAAGAGACCGGCTGCGCCTGCATCGGGCGATCGCCGAGGTGGTTGCCGCGAAATTCCCGGAACTCGCGGAAAGCCAGCCGGAGCTGCTTGCCTATCACTACACCGAAGCGCACCACGAACGCGAGGCGCTCGCCTACTGGGAGCGCGCGGCTCGACATGCGGCGTCGCGTTCGGCCAACTACGAAGCTATCGATCACCTCAAGCGCGGGCTTGCGCTGGTGACGCTGCTGCCGGTCGGGAGCGAGTGCGCCCGCATCGAACTGCGCCTGCTGCTGCTGCTCGCGGCCCGGCTCATCGCCTCCGAAGGCTATGGGGCGGGGCAGGTCGAAAGCGTCTACCGGCGCGCACTGGCGCTCTGCAAGTCACTCGCCGACGATGCAGCGCTGGTCAAGGTGCAGTTGGGCCTCGAGGGCTATCACTTCATGCGCGGCGACTTCGTCCAGGCGCGTGAGTACGCGGATCAGGCGGCGGCGATGGCGGCGCGCGGCTCCGACCCGATTCCGCAGCTGCAGGCGCGCTGGGCCGTGGCGAACATCGTGATGCACCAGGGCGACTTCGTCGCCGCGGTCGAGCAGATGGATGCTTGTCTAAAGACCTACAAGGACTTGACGCATCGACCCAGTGCGGTGCAGGACCCCGGAGTCATGTGCCTCTGCTACTCGGCGTGGGGCCTTTGGGAAATGGGCTATCCCGACGAGGCGCTGGAGCGCGCCGCCCGTGCGGTCGAACTTGCCAATGCGCTGCGTCACAGTTTCAGCATGGGCGTTGCGTACGGGTTTCGTTCTACCGTGCATCACTTCCGCGGTGAGTTCGACGATGCACGCGCGTGGGCCGAGAGTGCGATCGCGGTCTGCGAAGACGCCGGTTTTGTGGTCTGGCTGGCGCACGCCAAGGTGATGCACGGCCGTGTACTGGCCGCGCTGGGCGAACCCGAGCGTGGCGTCGAAGAGATGCAGCTGGGTTACGACATGTGGGCAGAGACGGGTGCCGTCGTTACGCAGCCGTTTTACCTGGCGATGCAGTCCGAGGGGCTCGCACTCGCCGGCGAGTACGAAAAGGCATTGGACGTCGTCGACCGCGCCCTTCAAGTGGTCGAGGCGCACGGCGAGCGCTACTACGAGGCGGAGATACGCCGGCTGCGCGGCGAATTGGCCTGGCGCGTCGCGGAGCGTACCGGCGCGCGGACTCTCGCGGAAGCGGAGATCTGGCTTCTGAACAGCATCGAGCTCGCGCAGAAGCAGCGTCTGGGGTCGCTCGAGTTGCGCGGCGCGCTGAGCTTGGCGCAGTTGTCGGCGCCGAAGCGCCCGTCCGCGAAAGCGATCCGGGCGCTGGAAGAAGCGGTGGGCAAGGTTCACGGCGGCGAGGCGACGGCCGATGTGCGACGCGCAAGAACCGTGCTGCGGGAATATCAGGTGGGGGAACCAGTCAGGTCCATTTGAGGGCAGCCGACGAACTGACGGTGCAGCAAAACAATAACCGACACTCCGATGAGGAGTGCCGTCCGGTTTTGAGCGAGGAAGGTATGACAAAGCTTGCCGAGTTTCATGCGACGACCGACGCACTCGCACAGAACAAGCTGCTGTTCGGGTGGCTCTCGGATGACGACAGCCGCGCCGCGCTGTACGAGGAGTTGCGTTTGGACGACTTCCCGGGGCTGCGTTTCAAAAGCGTGCTGCGAACACCAAAAGGCAGCGCCTGGTCGCCGGATGATGTCTATCTGGTTTCGCGGCCAGAGGACGTCGAAGCGGCGCTCCAGCACTACAGCGTCAAGCCGTATTCGAAACTCGGCAGCGGCGGCCGTTTCATGCTCGGTCTCGATGACGTCGAGACGCATCGCAAGCAGCGCGCAGCGGCGGCGCATGCGATGTACTACGACGCCGACACGCTACGCGAGTGTGCCGAGGCGGCCTTTCGACGCGTATCGATTCAGTTTCTAAGCAAGCCGGACTTCGACCTCTGCGTGCTGGCCGAGCAGGCGGCGTTGAACTTCATGAAGCTTCTGTTCGGCTTGCGCGATGAGGCGCACTTCCTCCTGCAGCGCTCGATGCAGGGCGCCTATCTGGGTCTGGTCTTCCAGATCATCGGGCGTCACTTCGTGCCCGCATCGGAAGTGGATCTGCCGGTATCCGGTTCATTGGGCGTCGAGACGGCGAAGAAGCTGCTGAATGCAGAACTATTGGAAGCCCAGAAGATGACGGGCCAGGAACCGTTTCGGGAGGGGGCCCCGCCGGAACCGGTCATCAAGCGACTGGCGGGCAAGGTAGCCCTCGAGGAGCTCGAGGTGATCGTGCCGGGACTCATTGCCGGCACCATTGGCAATGTCCGTGCGGCGGTTCCGATTGCGATTCGGGATTTCTTCACCCAGCGGGACAGCCATGGCACACCGCTGATCGACACGGCCCGGCGCGCCGCACGCGAGGGCGGTCCGCGGCTACGCGAACTGCTCACTGAGGCGCTGCTACGCAACCCGCCGGCCGGATTTCTCGCGCGGATGTCTCGAGCACTTCCTTCAGGAATCGCGGCGCCGACGTTCCGGGATCGGCACGGAACCGACCAACCGATTCCCGACGGCGCCCACGTGCTGCTCGCGCTGGGCGCCTCACAAAATAGAAGCCTGCTGTTCGGCGGCATGCCCTCATTCATGCACCAGTGCGTCGGAGAGCACGTGGCCTGGCCTCTGATCGAGGCGATCGTTCGCCAAGTGCTCTTGCTTCCGGGCCTGAGCCAGAAGATCGATCCGGACAGCGGCTTGCCGGACAAGCTCGAAAAGCGCTGGGGCGTGATGTGCAAGGCTTTCCCGTTGCGCTACCAGCGCGATCGCAAGCTGAACCAGCAGCCGCTGTTCGTCGTTCTGCCGATCAAGGAACCGGTCAAGGAAAACGCAGACATCCTCGAGAAGCTGACCCGCTACGGCGCCCACGTGGTCGAGGATTCGCTGAAGCAATCGGGAATCGTGCACTTTGCCTGGTTCATGCTGGTCGAGAACCGGACCCACCTCGCACTGTCGACCGTGTACGACGGCAATTTCGACGCGTACGTCGAGTATTTCGCAAGCAACGTTCCTCTTTTCGACGAGCAGTTCCAGTACCTCGCGGTCGATCAGCCGACGCCGATTGCCCAGTATCCGAAGGAGTTCGTCGAGACGATCCGCAAGTACAACCGAGCTCCGCTTGCGGACTATTTCTTTAGCTCCTATCCGCTCACCTCGACCGCGCAGGTCAACAACACGAAAGAGGTCCCCTGATGTCGATCGTGGAAGAAGAAGTTCAAGCG
>CAVPPW010000050.1:0-252840 GCA_963707445.1 uncultured beta proteobacterium
TGGGACGATCGGGACTGTTGGTTCCTATTCACGCCGTCGAAGCGGAGATCGAGCAGGAACTCGAGCAGCCGTGGCACTGCGTCGAAGCACGGCGGCTTGGCAAGGTCAAGCGGCTCGACGATGCGGCTGGCCGCTACATCGAGTTCTGCAAGCGCACGTTCCCGACCGAGTTCGACCTGAAAGGACTGAAGATCGTTGTCGACAGCGCCCATGGCGCGGCTTATCACGTTGCGCCGCACGTGTTCCACGAACTCGGCGCCGATGTCGTCTGGCACGGCGCTTCGCCCAACGGCATGAACATCAACGACGGCGTTGGCGCACTCTACGGCGAGCAGCTCGCGCACGCGGTGCAGGCGAACGAGGCCGACTTCGGCATTGCGCTCGACGGCGATGCCGACCGGGTGCTGATCTGCGACGGCCAGGGACGGCTCTACAACGGCGACGAACTGCTCTATGTCGTCGTGCGCGACCGCATGCGGCTCGGACGGGTGGCTGGCACGGTCGGCACGCTGATGACCAACTATGCGTTGGAGCGCCGCTTCGCCGAACTCGGCGTGCCATTTGCGCGCGCGAAGGTCGGCGACCGCTATGTGCTGGAACTGCTCGAGGACAAGGGCTGGCTGTACGGCGGCGAAGGTTCTGGCCATCTGCTCTGTCTTGATTGCCATACCACCGGCGACGGCACCGTCAGTGCACTGCAGGTGCTGGCCGCCGTGCGCCGCAGTGGCCAGTCGCTCGCGGAGCTGACTGCGGATCTCGTGCTGCTGCCGCAAGCGCTCGTTAACGCGCGCATCGAACGCGGTTTCGACTGGAAATCCTATGCGCCGCTGGTCGACGAAATGACCGAGGTCGAACGCGAGCTGCGCGGCGCGGGCCGCATCCTGATTCGCCCGTCGGGCACCGAGCCGGTGCTGCGCGTGATGGTCGAAGCGGCCGAGCCGGAAATCGCAGAAGCGATGGCGCAGCGCCTGGCCAGTCGCGTCGGCGCTGCGGCGACGCACTGAACGAGCTGTGCTAGACCGCTTCACGCGGCGTCGGCTCTGCCACCGGTGCGCGCCGCAGCGGTTTCTGTAACGCCAAAAATTGGTGGGTTGCGGCGCGCCAGGAATGGCTCTCGGCGTGCGTGCGGCACAGTGTGCTCGGGATCCGCTCGGGAAGCGCGAGAGGGGAACTCGACGCTGTCATGTAAGCAGGGGCAGCCTGTCACCGAACTGTCATGCCGCCTCTTTAGACTCGGGGCATGGCGAAAGTGCGCTTTGCGCCTGAATCCAGTCCTGCCCGAACTCCTGAGGTGCATTTCATGAGACACGTTTCGATCAAGGCAGTGGCGGCGGGTTTAGCGTTCGCCGGTGCACTCTCTGTCGCGACGGCCCAGGAGGTCACGGGCGCGGGCGCGACCTTTCCGGCGCCCTTGTATTCGAAGTGGGCCGATGCCTATAACAAGGCGACCGGGGTTCGCATCAACTACCAGTCCGTCGGCTCGGGGGCGGGCTTGCGGCAGATCCGCGGCAAGACGGTGGACTTCGGTGCTTCCGACATGCCGTTGACCGACGAGGAACTGCAAAAGGACGGCCTGATCCAGTTCCCGACTGTGATCGGCGGTGTGGTACCCATTTTCAATATTCCCGGTATCGCGACGCGCCAGATGAAGCTGACGGGCCAGGTCCTGGGTGACATTTATCTCGGCAAGATCACCAAGTGGAACGACCCGGCAATCGTCGCGCTCAATCCCGGCGTCAAGCTGCCGGATGCACAGATCTCGCCGGTGCGGCGCGCCGACGGTTCGGGAACGACCTTCATCTTCACTAACTACCTATCGAAGGCGAACCCCGACTGGAAGTCGAAGGTGGGCGAGGGCACCGCGGTCAACTGGCCGGTCGGTGCGGGTGGCAAGGGTAACGAAGGTGTCTCCGCCTTCGTCCAGCGCCTGCCGAATTCGATCGGCTACGTCGAGTATGCATACGCGAAGCAGAACAAGATGACCTATGCGCTGATGCAAAATGCCGCCGGCGCATTCGTCGCACCGGAGGACGCTGCATTCAAAGCTGCAGCCGCTAGCGCGGACTGGTCGAAGTCGTTCTATCAGATCCTGACCAACCAGCCGGGCAAGGATTCGTGGCCCATCACCGGCGCCACGTTCATCATGATGCAGCTGAAGCAGGACAAGCCGCAGCAAGCGGCAGCGTCACTGAAGTTCTTCGACTGGGCCTACGCCAACGGTGACAAGATGGCCGACGATCTGGACTATGTGCCGCTGCCCGAAAGCGTCGAATCGCTGATCCGCCAGCAGTGGAGCAAGATCACCGACACTGCCGGTAAGCCGGTCTACACGAAGTGACACGAGCGCCCGTCGCGGGAAGCGCGCCTTCCCGCGAAGGGCGTCCCGTACCGGGCTTCTGTGAGGCTGGTTCCATGTCCCGCGCGGAGGAGACTCTATGATGGACGCTACCGTGTCCGAGTCCACATACCGCCACGACATCGCGAAGACCGCGCGGGAGCCTGAGGAGCCGCCGGCTCGCAAGTCGGCCCGCATAGCCGATCTGATTTTCCTGAATGTGACGCGGGGCGCGGCAATCCTAACGCTGCTGCTGCTGGCCGCGATCATTGTTTCGTTGATCGCGGGCGCCTGGCCGTCGATCCGCGAATTCGGGCTCAAGTTTCTCTGGACCTCAGAGTGGGACCCGGTACAGGAGAGGTTCGGCGGCCTGGTGATGATCTACGGCACGCTGATGACGTCGCTGATCGCCCTCGTCATCGCCGTGCCGGTCAGCTTCGGCATTGCGCTGTTTCTGACCGAACTGTCGCCGAAGTGGCTGAAGCGACCGCTCGGCACCGCAATCGAACTGCTCGCGGCGATTCCCTCGATCGTCTATGGCATGTGGGGGCTACTGGTGTTTGCCCCGCTGCTTGCCACCTATGTGCAGATGCCGCTGCAGAAGGTCTTCGGAGGTGTCCCGGTGCTTGGAGCGCTTTTCTCAGGCGCGCCGGTCGGAATCGGCATCCTGTCGGCCGGGATCATCCTCGCGATCATGATCATTCCTTTCATCGCGGCAGTGATGCGCGACGTGTTCGAGATCACGCCGCCGATGCTGAAGGAGTCGGCCTACGGCGTCGGAGCGACCACCTGGGAGGTGGTCTGGCGGGTCGTGTTGCCCTACACGAAGGCGGGCGTCATCGGCGGGGTCATGCTGGGGCTGGGGCGCGCGCTGGGTGAAACGATGGCCGTGACCTTTGTCATCGGCAACTTCAACCAGCTCAACAGCCTGTCGCTTTTCGAAGCCGCCAACTCGATCACTTCCGCGCTGGCGAACGAATTTGCGGAGGCTACGCCGGGCCTGCACGAGGCTTCGCTGATCTACCTCGGACTGATCCTGTTCCTGATCACGCTCGTGGTGCTGTCCTTCAGCAAGTATCTTCTGATGACGATGAAGCGCGGCGAGGGATCGAAGACATGAACGCGATTGCCCAACCCGTCGGCACCGACTATCGCCTGCCGCTGCACCGACGCCGCAAGCTCGTCAACACGATTGCGCTGTCGCTTTCGCTGGCAGCGATGGCTTTCGGTCTCGTCTGGCTGATCTGGATTCTGTGGGACACGCTGTGGCTGGGGATCAAGGGCCTGAGCGCAGCGGTATTCGTGCAGGACACCCCACCGCCGAATGCGGACGCCGGCGGACTGCGCAACGCCATCATCGGATCCGCGGGCATGGTGCTGGCGGCGACGGCCGTCGGAACGCCGATCGGCATCCTTGCGGGGATCTACCTCGCCGAGTACGGCCAGCGCGGCTGGCTCGGCAGCGTCACGCGCTTCATCAACGACATTCTGCTTTCCGCGCCGTCGATCGTCATCGGGCTCTTCGTCTACACGATCATCGTCGCGCAGACGCACCAGTTTTCCGCATTCGCCGGCATCGTGGCGCTGGCGCTGATCGTGATCCCGGTCGTGATCCGGACGACCGAGAACATGCTTGCGCTGATCCCCAACGCGCTGCGCGAGGCGACTTTTGCGCTCGGCGCACCGAAGTGGGTCGTGATCCAGCGCGTGACCCTCAAGGCGGCGCGCGCCGGTGTCGTCACTGGGGTGCTGCTCGCGGTCGCCCGGATCGCCGGCGAAACCGCGCCGCTGCTCTTTACTGCGCTCTCGAACCAGTTCTTCACGCTCAGCCTCGATCAGCCGATGGCGAGCCTGCCGGTCACGATCTTCAAGTTCGCGATGAGTCCCTTCTCGAACTGGCAGGAACTGGCGTGGGTCGGGGTCTTCATCATCACCGTGGGAGTGCTCGTGCTGAATATTCTGGCTCGGGTGCTGTTCCGGCACAGGCACTAGGAGTCCAACATGGACATGGCGACCAGCGCGCTCAAGGCGACCGAGAAGGTCAAGATGAAGGTGCGCGGCCTCAATTTCTACTATGGCAAGTTCCAAGCGCTGAAGAACATCAATCTCGAGATCCCCGAGAAAAAGGTGACCGCCTTCATCGGGCCCTCGGGCTGCGGCAAGTCGACGCTGCTGCGGGTGTTCAACCGCATGTTCGAGCTGTATCCGGAGCAGCGCGCCGAAGGCGAGGTCAATGTCGACGGTGAAAACGTACTGACCTCGAAGGAAGACGTGGCGCTGATCCGGGCCAAGATCGGGATGGTGTTCCAGAAGCCGACGCCATTTCCGATGTCGATCTACGACAATATTGCCTTTGGCGTGAAGCTGTTCGAGAACCTGCCGAAACCCGCGCTCGACGATCGCGTGGAGTGGGCGCTGCGCAAGGGCGCCCTGTGGAACGAGGTGAAGGACAAGCTGGGACAGAGCGGCACCAGCCTTTCGGGCGGCCAGCAGCAGCGGCTGTGCATCGCCCGCGGTATCGCGGTGCGGCCCGAAATCATCCTGTTCGACGAGCCGTGTTCGGCGCTCGATCCGATCTCGACCGCCAAGATCGAGGAGCTGATCGACGAGCTCAAGTCGGAGTACACCGTTGCGATCGTCACGCACAACATGCAGCAGGCGGCACGCGTCTCGGACTACACCGCCTACATGTACCTCGGCGATTTGGTGGAATTTGGCGAGACCGACCAGATCTTCATCAAGCCGAGGAAGAAAGAAACCGAGGCCTACATCACGGGCCGCTTCGGCTGAAGCACCGCAGCCAGCACAGGAGAACACGATGGGAACCGGCGATCACTCGATCAAGAAGTACGACGAGGAGCTCGAGTCGATGCGATCTCGCGTGCTGCAGATGGGCGGCCTGGTCGAATCCCAGGTGCGCACCGCGCTCGACGCCTTCGAGACCGCGAACATCGAGCTGGCGCAGCAGGCCATCGATGCCGACAAGCGCGTCAACGATCTCCAGCTCGGCCTCGACCAGATGGTGAACCACGTGATCGCGCGCCGGCAGCCGACCGCGGGCGATCTGCGGATGATCATGGGGATTGCCAGGGCAACGACCGACATCGAGCGCATCGGCGACGAGGCGAGCAAGATCGCTCGGGCCGCAAAGTGGCTGCGCGAAAAGGACGGCAACGCCCGTGTCAACCGCGTCCCGGACATCCGTTATTCCGGCGAGGCGGCAATTTCGATGCTCCGGGGCGCACTCGATGCCTTCGCGCGGCTCGATGCGCAGGCCGCGGCAGCGATCCTCAAGGACGATCAAGGCATCGACGATCACTTCCGGGCCATCCTGCGCCAGCTGATCACGTTCATGATGGAAGACCCGCGCACGATTTCCGCATCGCTCGACACGGTCTGGGCGGCGAAGGCGATCGAGCGCATCGGTGATCATTCGAAGAACGTCGCCGAACACGTGATCTTCATCTCGGCGGGCGTCGATGCGCGCCATTTGACGCCGGACGAAGTCGAGCGCGCCATTGCGCGCAGCTGAGGCCGGATGATGCGCGCATCGATTCTTGTGGTCGAGGACGAGCCGGCGATCCAGGAGCTGGTTGCCTACACCTGCAGCAGCAACGGTTACACAGTGCGCCGCGCGGATTCGGTCGGCGCGGCACGCGATGCGATCGTGCAGGAACTGCCGGACCTGGTGCTGCTCGACTGGATGCTCCCCGATAAGCCGGGACTCGAGTTGCTGAAGAACCTGCGGACCGAGGACCGTACGCGCGCGCTGCCGGTGATCATGCTGACCGCGCGTGGCGGCGAGGCGGACCGCGTCGTCGGCCTCGACACGGGCGCGGACGACTACGTCGTCAAGCCGTTTTCGCCGCGCGAGCTGGTGTCGCGGATCCGGGCGGTGTTCCGTCGCCGGGCGCCGCAGCACAGCGGCGAGGCGGTCGAATACGGCCCGATTACCGTCGATCCGGCCCGCCACGAGGTGCGGGCGAACGGTACAGCCGGTTCGTCTCGGCCTGGCGGAGTTCAAGCTGCTGAACTTCTTCGTCAGCCATCCGGAGCGGGTGTTTTCGCGCGCGCAGCTGCTCGACAGCGTCTGGGGCGACCACGTGTTCATCGAGGAACGCACGGTCGACGTGCACGTCCTGCGCCTGCGCAAGGCGCTGGCGCCGTCCGGCGCGCAGGCAGCTGGTGCAGACGGTCCGCGGATGGGCTACCGGCTGTCGACCCGCGCCGAACAGTGAGACGGCGTTCACCTGCGCGGGCCGCGCGACTGCGCCGCGCCGGACCGTCGGTACGCGCGGGCTAGACTTGCCGGATGCCGGACGTCTGAGGAACGCGATGTTGAGCGTCTTGCTCGGCCCGCGCTGTTGCGGCTGGGCGTTGCTGGCCGTCATCGGCATCGTCGTCGGCTTCGTCTTCGGCGTCGTGCCGGCACTGTGGGTCGTCATCGTCGGCCTGCTGATGCAGCTGGCGGTCCACATGAACTACGCCAGCCGGCTCGCCGCCTGGCTCGAATCGCCGCGGCTCGACGATATCCCGAACGGCTGGGGCCTCTGGGCCGACGTCTTCGCGCGACTGTACCGCCAGCGGCGCACGACCGAGATCAACGAGCGACGCCTGCGTCGAGAACGAGGAGCGCTTCCGCCGCACGATCAGTGCGCTGCCCGAAGGCATCGTGCTGGTCGATGCCTCGCTGCAGATCGACTGGTGCAACCCGGTCGCCGAAGCAGCACCTCGGCGTGCGCCTGTCGGCCGACCAGGGCCTGCGCGTGACCAATCTCGTGCGCGATCCCGAGTTCGTCGAACTACATGACCTCGGCGCACTTCGAGGCGCCGCTGATGTTCCGGCCACTGGCGCGCCCGGGCTCGCGCTCGAAGTCCGCGTCGTCGACTTCGAGCCGGCGCGCTCGATCATCATCACGCGCGACATCACTCAGCGCGAGCGTGTCGATGCCGTGCGCCGCGACTTCATCGCCAATGTCTCGCATGAACTGCGCACGCCGCTGACGGTGGTCACCGGCTTCCTCGAGATGCTGCTCGACCGCGGCCCGCGGATGACGCGCGACGCGCCAGCATCACCTCGGCCTGATGCACGAGCAGGCCCAGCGCATGACGCGGCTGGTCGAGGACCTGCTGACGCTGTCGCGACTCGAGTCACGCGAGAACGTCGTGCCCGGACGATGTGGTCGATCGTGCGACAGCTCGTGCGCGAAGTCGGCGACGAGGCGAGGGCGCTGTCGAGTGGCCGGCATCGCATCAGCATCGACGCACCGCCGGCGTTCGTGCGCGGCAGCCGCGACGAGTTGCGCAGCGCGTTCGGCAACCTGGTCTCCAACGCGATTCGCTACACGCCGGAGGGCGGCCAGATTTCGCTGCGCTGGATCGAGGCAGACGGCGAGGGCCGGTTCGAGGTCGAGGACACCGGCATCGGCATTGCGGCCGAGCATCTGTCGCGACTGACCGAGCGCTTCTACCGCGTCGACAAGAGCCGCTCGCGCGAAACCGGCGGCACCGGACTCGGCCTCGCGATCGTCAAGCACATCCTGCTGCGCCACGCCGGCCGGCTCGAGATCGCGTCCGAGATCGGGCAAGGGCAGCACCTTCAGCGCAGTGCTGCCGGCGAGCGGCTGATTCCGGTTGCGGGTCCGACGAAGCCAGATCCACGGCTGGAGCAGGCAGCCTGAGACGGCCGGCCGCGGACCCCGCCGATGTTATGATCGCCGCGCCCTCGGGGTGTAGCGCAGTCTGGTAGCGCGCCTGCTTTGGGAGCAGGATGTCGGGAGTTCGAATCTCTCCACCCCGACCACGCGCCCTCCAGGGCGCACCCGGCGAGTTTCGATCTGCCCGTAGCTCAGTCGGATAGAGCATCAGCCTTCTAAGCTGAGGGTCACAGGTTCGATTCCTGTCGGGCAGGCCAGTCTTCTTGAGTGGTGGCTGTAGCTCAGTTGGTAGAGTCCCGGATTGTGATTCCGGTTGTCGTGGGTTCGAGTCCCATCAGCCACCCCATCTCCAGCGGCAAGTCTTGACGATGCGGATTCGGCGCAGGCCGCCTATTCGGATCTGCAACGACGGATCCGCTTTGCGAGGCTGAGGCCGCCGTCAGGCGGTTACCGGGACCGTCCGGGCGTCTTCCTCGAGTTCACGCCGCTCGCGCTCGAGATAACGCGCGATAGCGCGCATCCCGTAAATGCCCGCCTCCGCTTCGGCGGCGGCGTTGTAGTTGGTGTTGGTGTTCACGTCGTAGGTATAGATCTCACCCTCGCGATCGGTAATGAACTCGATGCCTGCGATGCCGATGCCGTTGGCCGCGAGAAACCGCCGGTAGCGCTCTATGAGCGGGTGCGAAAAGCCATTCAGTATCCGGAACTGCGGCGCCGCTGCGGTCACGCCGGCAGGGCAAAATGCATCGCCGACCTGGCATACATCGGCGGGGCAGAGCTCGAAGCCCAGCGAGGTGTCGACGCGCACCGCGTACAGGAATGTGCCGCCCACGAACTCGACCCGCGTGATGAACGGCTCGGGCGCCTGGATGTATTCCTGGATCAGCGTGATGCCGTCTACGGATGGTTCGAAAGCAGGCGTCGCGAGGTGCTCCCGAAGCGCGTCGACGGATTGAAACAGTTTCACACCGAGACCCTTCCCCGCGCGGTTGTGCTTCGTGATGAACGGTCCGTTCATGCGTTGCGCCGCGTTGAGGATTTGGTCACGACCGACCGCCGCGATCGTGCGCGGCGTGCGAATCCCGAAGTCAGCCAGCGCCCGGTACTGCGCGATCTTGCTGATCTCGAGTTGCAGCGCGCGTCCATTGTTCACGATCTTGCGGTCGTGGGATTCGAGCCATGCGAGCACGCCGCCGGTGAGCTCGGCGGCGAAACGATGGTCGCGCGTGTGCGACGAAGCGCTCATCCGGTTATAGAAAATGCCGATCGGTGGCGCCTCGGACAAGTCGAGCAAGCCTTCGCTGATGAACCACTCCTCGAAGGGAGCGTCGATCTCGGAGAATGCAGCGCGCAACGGTTCCACCCAGGCGTCGTTCTCGTGAATGACGTAAATTTTCGGCTTGGGCATCTCTAGTGTCTCAAGGCTTAAAGCCCAATCTTGTTCATTGAATCGTTGTGGCGCTATAACAAAAGGTCATAGTCTTATGCCGTACGACAATGAGATGACTAACGTCGTGGCGTCCGGGCCTCGCGACAAGTAGTCCGAAAGCTATGAACCCGGGCGCGGGTAGACCTAGCTGGCGTGCATGGTCGAAGAGCAACGTGCTACGCAGCCATCGATGCGGACGGATGATGGACGCATGTGGCGCCATTCACCAGCAAACGTGCGGCGAGCGGCGCGGCCGTTGATGCCGGCTGCGGATTGAGTCGCGACTTCTTCGGCGGGAATCTGCGCGCTGCTCCAGTGCGGCGGCCGCAGCTTCAGCACGATCGGTTCAAGCAACGGACGACCGCGCCGCTTCAGCAGCGTGATGGCGAGCTGCGCACCATCGCTGGCCAATTGCAGCCGCAGCACGGCGGGTGAGGGCGCCTGCGCCTGGCGCACCGAACGCAGCACGAAAGCCATCGCCTGGTGAGTCTGCGCCAGCAGGTGCAGGCGACGCAGCGCGCGGAAGTCGCCATCGCCGCTGGTGTGCGGCAGCCAGCCGACCACGGCGCCAAGATGGCGTGCGCGCAGCGACTGCTCGACGGCCCAGAGGCTTTCGCGTGGGGTTGCCGGCTTGACGAAGATGGTGCGCGCGAGATCCAGTCCCGCGGTCGCCAGTGCCGGTGCATAAGGCATTGATGCATGGACCGCCTGTGCCTCGGGCGGACGCGGCATGGCGCGCGCTGCATCGACCGGCAGCACCCACACCGTGCAGCGGCGCGACTGCGCCAGTTGCGCCAATGCCGGCGCCAGCAGCGAAAGCTCGCCGATACCGGCATCGTCGGTCAGCAGTTCGATCAGTTGCCCCTGCGGCCAACCCCCGCCGGGCAGTTCATGGTCCAGTTCTGCAAAGCCGCTCGGCAGTATCGGACCGCCTGCGTCGTCGGCGGGCAGTTCGTCCGCGCGCCAGAGCGGCGTACTGCCGGCGGTTTGCAGCAGGGAAAGCAGCTCCGTGGCCGCACGCATCTGCGTCTTCCTGAAGGATGAGGGATTGAAGAGTGAGGTGATGCGGCGCGGATCGAGCGGACTTCAGAGCGACGGTCGTATCACCCCGACGGCAATGCCCTCGATGGCGAACGGCTCGCGCCGCAGATCGACGATGATCGGCTCGAAGTCCGGGTTCTCGGCGATCAGTTCCGCGCGAGCGCCTTTCAGCTTCAGGCGCTTCACGGTCACGTCATCGCCAAGACGAGCCACGACGATCTGCCCGGACTGCGCCTGTGAGCGCTTGTGCACGGCCAGCCAGTCGCCGTCGAGGATGCCTGCATCGCGCATGCTCATGCCGCGCACCTCGAGCAGGTAATCGGCGCGCGGCTTGAACGTGTCCGGATCGACCGCCGGCCGAGCGAGCACGTTTTCCTGCGCCAGCAGCGGGCTGCCCGCTGCGACTTTGCCGATCAACGGAAGGCCGACCTCCTGCGCCGCGGCCATCAGTTCGCGCACGCTGTCCTTCAAACGGATGCCACGTGAAGTACCGGCCACGAGTTCGATCAGTCCCTTCTTCGCCAGCGCCTGCAGGTGCTGCTCGGCGGCGTTGAGCGAACGGAAACCGAAGGCGCGTGCGATCTCGTCGCGTGTCGGCGGAGCGCCGCTTTCGGTGAGGGCCTGACGGATGAAATCCAGGATTTCGGACTGCCGCGGCGTCAGCAGCGGTGTTGATGCGGAAGATGCTGGGGCCATCGCAACCCTTTCGGCAGGACGTTACTGGCAATGTATACAGTACTGAAGAGAATGGCAAGGGCTCGATAACTATGGCCTCGATCCCGGACCTCTGTATCGATGGACAGCGCTTCACGCACTGGCGCAAGATGCCTGGCCACCCGGGGTAGGCCAATTGAGAGGGAGGCGAGACGCGATGAAGCTGATCGGAATGCTGGATTCCCCGTACGTGCGCCGGGTGGCGATTTCGCTGCAGTTGCTCGACCTGAGGTTCGAGCACCAGGCGCTCTCGGTCTTCCGCACGTTCGCCGAATTCCAGAAACTGAATCCGGTGGTCAAGGCGCCGACTCTGATCTGCGACGACGGCACAGTCCTGATGGACTCGACACTGATCCTCGACTATGCCGAGGCGCTGGCCCGGCCGCGCAGCCTGTTGCCCGCGACGTCGACGGAACGTGCTGCTGCGCTTCGCGTCATCGGACTCGCGCTCGCGGCGTGCGAGAAGAGCGTGCAGATCATCTATGAGCGCGGATTGCGCCCGCCCGAAAAGCTTCACCAACCGTGGGTCGACCGGGTCACCGGCCAGTTGCTCGCGGCCTATGACGGTCTCGAGCAGGAGATCGGCCGCGCGTCGCTCGCGAAGAGCCGCGAGACAATCGATCAGGCGGGCGTGACGACCGCAGTGGCCTGGCATTTCACTCAGCGCACATTGCCCGAGATCGTGCCTGCCGATCGGTATCCGCGACTCGCGGACCACTCGGCCGCGGCCGAGTCGATGCCCGCCTTCATCGCCGCGCCGTATGGCGACAGCACATTTCGGCAGACATAAGCCGGTGTCCGTTGTGCGCAAGAATTCTCGGCCGATCGGATGAAGGGCGACAACACTCTTGCCGTGGAATTTCGCTGTGATAGACTAATTTCCAAGTCAGATTTCCGTCGGTTGTGCAGGCCGGACTACGAGCCTCGACCGACTTGAGTTGCCGGATCGTCCGATTCCGCGCTCGGCAGGCTCTTACAACGACACGCCCGCCGCTCTCCGCGGTCTCCGACTCCGCTTCCCAAGAATTCCAGGCACCAATCGCGTCACCGCGAGCGCGCTCCCGAAGGCCATCGGCCGCGGGGCGACGTTGGGTTCATTATCAATTCGCTCCGAAACGGGAGACGATGGACACACAAGAGGCCAAGGTCGTGCTCGAAGCGGCCCTGCTGACTGCGGAGCAGCCGCTGTCGCTTCGCCGAGTTACGTCGCATGTTCAACGATGAAATCGGTGGCGACACGCTGCGCGTGTTGCTGGACGAGTTGCGGTCAGATTGGGTTGGCCGCGGCATCGAACTGGTCTCACTGGCCTCGGGATGGCGCTTCCAGAGCGCGGAGTTGATGCGGCCCTACCTCGACCGCCTGAATCCGGAAAAGGCGCCGAAATACTCGCGCGCCGTGCTCGAGACGCTGGCCATCATCGCGTATCGCCAGCCGGTCACGCGCGGCGACATCGAGGAGATTCGTGGCGTCACGGTCTCCAGCCCGGTGATCAAGACGCTTGAAGAGCGAGGATGGATCGAAGCGATCGGCTATCGCGAGACGCCGGGACGCCCTGCCCTGTTTGCCACCACGCGTGCATTTCTCGATGACCTCGGTCTGCGATCGCTCGATGAAC
Source organism: uncultured beta proteobacterium (assembly GCA_963707445.1). Classification (GTDB taxonomy): domain Bacteria; phylum Pseudomonadota; class Gammaproteobacteria; order Burkholderiales; family Burkholderiaceae_F; genus JALORV01. Next base: position 12,793 of record CAVPPW010000050.1, read on the forward strand.
TGCCCGCTCTCGAAGTCGGCACGACGGTTGCTCCGGAATTTGAACTCCAGTTTCCCGATGCACTTCGCAGCGACGAAGCACCTGCATCGGATGCGCTCGCCGCGTCTGCCGGCGTTGTGATCGACGCCGCACAGTCCGCCGAATCGGCAGGCTCTCCTGTCCATCCCGCAGTCACTTCTGTCTAGTCCGATCAACCGATGAACTCCTCTTCACTGCCCGACGACGATCAGACCGCGGCGCCCGCGCCGTTGCCGCGCCTCGACTGATGAGCGAAACGCCGCGTGATGACGAAGCCGTCGGACCACGCTCCGGGCGACGCGAACGGCAACGTCGCGGCCGAAACCGCTGACGACGACACGGCGACGCGACAGCGTGGGCCGCACGGACGCCGGCGCCGCGGCCGCGGTGGCCGCAGCGAAGGCGAGCGTCCGGCGCCGCTGAACGGTCAGGCTCAGCTCCGGCGATACGTCAGCGCCGTCAGCGCCGTCGGCGCCGTTGGCAGGTGACGGCGACGACATCAACCCGGCGGCGATGGCGGAAGTGGCGCTGCCGCGTGAGCTGCTCGAACGCGGCCGTCGCGCGGCCAAGCAGACGCTCAACGCGCAGTCCGAAAAGCTGCACAAGGTGCTCGCCGATGCGGGTATCGGATCGCGTCGCGACATGGAAGAAATGATCGTCGCCGGGCGCGTGTCGGTGAATGGGCAGCCCGCGCATGTCGGCCAGCGCGTCATGCCGAACGATCAGGTGCGCATCAACGGCAAGCCGCTGCAGCGCAAGGCCGCTGGTGGCCGACCGCCGCGCGTGCTGCTGTATCACAAGCCGGTCGGTGAGATCGTGACGCAGGACGATCCGGGCGAGCGGCCGACCGTGTTCGAGAAATTGCCGAAGGTCTCCGGTGGTCGCTGGGTGGCGGTCGGACGTCTCGACCTGAACACCGAAGGCCTGATGATCTTCACGACGTCGGGTGAGCTCGCCAACCGCCTGATGCATCCGCGCTACGAAGTCGAGCGCGAGTACGCGGTCCGCGTGCTGGGCGAACTGACCGAGGAACAGCGCCGGCAGTTGCTCGAGGGCGTACAACTCGAGGATGGTCCGGCAAAATTCATTCGACTCGAGGATGCCGGGGGACAGGGTGTCAACCACTGGTACCGCGCGGCGCTGTCGGAAGGACGCAACCGCGAAGTCCGCAGGATCTTCGAAGCGGTCGGCCTGACCGTCAGCCGCCTGATCCGCATCCGCTTCGGCGCGATTCAGTTGCCCCGAACGCTGGCACGCGGACGCTTCTACGAACTCGCACCTGAGTGGGTGCAGGCCTGGGTGCACGACCTTGGCATGTCGATCGACGAGGTGCGCAGCCGCGGCGGTCAGCCGCAGGGCAAGGGCGGACGCAGCGGCAAGGGTGGCGGTCGGGGGCGGCCGCAGGGCCAGGCACACGCATTTGGCGTGCAGGGCCAGAGCTACAGTCCGATCAGCGGCTACGGCCAGGGCCAGGGCTATGGCCAGAATCAAAGTCCGGGCAGGGCCAGGGCCAGGGCCAAGGCCAGGGGCGCGGCAAAGGCAAGCCGCAGGGCAATCGCCCGCCGCGCCAGCCCGACCCGATGACCAGCAGCGTCAACTACATCGCGGCCGGCCACGGGCTACCGAACAACGGCCGGCCGGCTCGGTTCCGCCGCGGCAAGCCGCAGCGCACCTACTAGCCCGCGTCGGGGCAATGCGCCGGCACCGCGCTTGTTGCGGCGCGGTTACATCCTTATAATGCTCGGTTGCCGAAGTGCGCGCCGGCCGAGATTCGGCCAGGCGGGCGTCGGTTGCGCGATCAGGCGGCGGATTCGCCGGGCCAACGACCGATGAAGTATCACGGGACGTGATCGCGCAAGCCTGTTGAATTCAACGGATGGGCTCTCGAGCCCATTTTTTATTTCCGGGCTGCATTGTGTGCAGCCGGCGGCTTTGCAGGCCTCGCCGCGAGGGGTGTTGGGCGATGGCAATGGTGGCAGGTGCGGTAACGCAAACGATCGGTCGCACGGTCGAAGGACTCGGTTACGAGTTCGTCGACGCCGAGCGGCTGGGGGGCGGACTGCTGCGGGTGACGATCGACCGCGACGGCGGCGTGCAGCTCGCGGACTGCGAGCGTGTGAGTCGGCAACTGACGCACGTGCTCGCGGTCGAGAACGTGGACTACGCGCGACTCGAGGTGTCGTCGCCCGGCCTCGATCGGCCGTTGAAGCACGCTCGAGATTTCGCCCGCTTCGCGGGCGCCGAGGCGCAGGTGCAGTTGTACGCGCCGCTCGCCGGGGCCGGTGGTCGGCGCCGGCTGCACGGAAGGTTGCTGGAAGTGGTGAGTGGGACTGAGCGGCGAGCGCGTGCGGATGCAGCTCGTCGAAGACGCGGTTGCCGACGGTTCGGGCCGCGGCGCGACGAAGCGCGGCGCGCGTTCGTCGGCCAGAGTGATGAAGAAGGCGGAGGGTGCGGTCGTCGAATTCGCGCTCGCCGACGTTGAAAAAGCAAGGTTGGTCCCTGAACTGGACTTCAGGGGCGAGGCAAGGAGCAGAGCGGAATGAGCCGAGAGATTTTGCTGCTGGTCGATGCGCTGGCGCGCGAGAAAAATGTGCCGAAGGAAACTGTCTTCGGCGCGTTGGAATCGGCGCTGGCGATGGCGACCAAGAAGCTGTTCGCCGAGGACGACGTCGACATCCGCGTCGCGGTCGATCGCGAGACAGGCGAGTACGACGCCTATCGGCGCTGGCTTGTCGTGCCCGATGAGGCCGGGCTGCAGGAGCCGGGTCACCAGATCATCCTGTCGGACGCGCGCGAGCAGATTGCCGACGTCGAGCTCGACGAGCACATCGAAGAGCTGCTGCCACGACAGGAAGTATCGACCGGCCGGCGCTTCGCGCAGGACACCAAGCAGGTGATCCTGCAGAAGATCCGCGATGCCGAGCGGGAACAGCTGCTCTCGGATTTCCTTGCGCGAGGTGACCAGATCGTCAACGGGACGATCAAGCGCATGGACAAGGGCGACGCAATCATCGAAATCGGCAAGGTCGAGGCGCGGCTGCCGCGCAGCGAGATGATCCCGAAGGAAAACCTGCGGATCGGCGACCGCTGCCGCGCGTTTGTGCAGAAGATCGACCGGCTGGCCCGCGGCCCGCAGGTCATCTTGTCGCGCACCTCGCCCGAGTTCGTGATGAAACTCTTCGAATTCGAGGTGCCGGAGATCGAGCAGGGCCTGCTGGTGATCAAGTCGGCGGCCCGTGATCCGGGCGTGCGCGCCAAGATCGCCGTGTGGACCAATGACCGCCGCATCGACCCGATCGGCACCTGCGTCGGCATGCGCGGTTCGCGCGTGCAGGCGGTGACCAATGAGCTCGCCGGCGAGCGCGTCGACATCGTGCTGTGGTCGGACGATCCGGCGCAGTTCGTCATCGGCGCACTCGCGCCGGCCAATGTGAGTTCGATCGTCGTCGACGAGGACAAGCACGCGATGGACGTGGTGGTCGACGAGGACAACCTCGCGATCGCGATCGGTCGCAGCGGGCAGAACGTGCGACTCGCGTCCGAGCTGACCGGCTGGCAGATCAACATCATGACCGCCGAGGAGTCCGCACAGAAGCAGGAAGGCGAGCAGGTCGGCGTGCGCCAGATCTTCATGGAAAAGCTCGATGTCGACGAGGAGATCGCCAACATCCTTATCCAGGAAGGCTTCTCGACGCTCGAGGAGATCGCCTACGTTCCGGTCAACGAGCTGCTGGAGATCGACGCCTTCGACGAGGAAACGGTCGAGGAGTTGCGCAACCGTGCCCGCAACGCGCTGCTGACCGAGGCGATCAAGCGCGAGGAGAACCTCGAGCAGGCCGAAAAGGACCTGCTCGGTCTCGACGGCATGGATGCCGAGCTCGCGGCCAAACTCGCCGAGAACTCGATCCGAACGCGTGACGACCTCGGTGAACTGGCGGTAGATGAGCTGACGGAAATGACCGGCATCGACGACGAGCGCGCCAAGACGCTGATCATGGCTGCGCGGGCGCACTGGTTCGAGTCGGCGGAGCAGTAGCACAGCGGCGTAGCGGGACGACAGGAACAGGGAATTTATGGCAAGCACAACAGTGGCCCAGTTTGCGACGGAACTGAGAGTTCCGCCGCAGTTGCTGCTCGAGCAGCTGCAGGCGGCCGGGGTCGTCAAGAAGGAAGAGGGCGATGCGCTCTCCGACGACGACAAGGCGCGCCTGCTGGAGTCGCTCCGCAAGGCCCACCGTGGCGGTGAAGCGGTCGAGAAGAAGAAGATCACGCTGACCCGTAAGCAGACCACCTCGATCAAGCAAGCCGATGCCTCGGGCAAGGCACGCACGATCCAGGTCGAGGTCCGCAAGAAGCGAGTCTTCGTCAAGCGTGACGAAGCGGCTGCGGAACCCGAGGCGCCCGCGGCGCCTGCGGCGCCGGTCATCGATGCCGCCGAACTGGCCAAGCGCGAGGAAGAAGCGCGGCGCCAGGCGGAATTCACTGCGCGTCAGATGCAGGAAGCGCGTCAGCGCGCCGAGCATGCGCAGCGCGAACTGGTCGCCGCGCAGAACAAGGAACAGCAGGACGTCGACGTCGCGCGCGAGCGCGAGGCGGCCGCGACGGCTGAACTTGCGCGCGCCGAGCAGGCGCAGCGCGATGCCGATCGTGCCGCGAAGGAAGCCGCCGACGCCCAGCAGCGGGCGCGCCGTGCGGTCGAGGATGAGGTCGCCGCCATCAAGAACATGATGTCGGCGCCGAAGAAGGTCGTCGCCAAGGCGCCCGAGCCGGCCACGGCTGGCACGCTGCATAAGCCGGCGGCGAGAGCCGATGCCAAGCCCGGCGAGAAGAAGGACGAGAAGAAGCCCGGCGTCAAGGAAGTCAAGAGCGGCAAGCTCGCCTCCAGCTGGTCGGAAGAACAGCAGAAGAAGCGCACGCTGAAGACCCGCGGCGACAGCTCCGGCGGAACCGGCGCATGGCGCGGCCCGAAGGGTCACCGCAAGCACGGGCGCGACGATGCCGAAGGCGCGCAGGCAGTGATGCCGGCCGAGCCGACCGTGCGCGACGTCTCGGTGCCCGAGACGATCACGGTCGCGGAGCTCGCGCACAAGATGTCGGTCAAGGCCGCCGAGGCCATCAAGGTGCTGATGAAGCTCGGCCAGATGGTGACGATCAACCAGGTGCTCGATCAGGACACCGCGATGATTGTCGTCACCGAACTGGGCCACAACCCGATCGCCGCGAAGCTGGACGATCCGGAGGCGCTGCTCGCCGAAAGCGAAGCGACTGCTGCCGCCGCGGCCGCCACCAGCGAAGCCGAACCCGAGGCGCGCCCGCCGGTGGTCACGATCATGGGCCACGTCGACCACGGCAAGACCTCGCTGCTCGATTACATCCGTCGCACGAAGGTGGCGGCGGGCGAGGCGGGCGGCATCACGCAGCACATCGGCGCCTATCACGTCGAAACGCCGCGCGGCATCATCACCTTCCTCGATACGCCGGGCCACGAGGCGTTCACGGCGATGCGTGCGCGCGGCGCCAAGGCGACCGACATCGTCATCCTGGTCGTCGCGGCCGACGACGGCGTGATGCCGCAGACCAAGGAAGCGATCGCGCACGCGAAGGCCGCTGGCGTGCCGCTCGTGGTGGCGTTGAACAAGATCGACAAGCCGGAAGCAAACCTCGATCGTGTCAAACAGGAACTGGTCGCGAACGGGGTTGTGCCCGAGGATTACGGCGGCGAGTCGCCGTTTATCCCGGTGTCGGCCAAGACCGGCAAAGGCATCGACGAACTGCTCGAGAACGTGCTGCTGCAGGCCGAGGTGCGCGAGCTCAAAGCAGTCAAGAACGGGCCGGCCAAGGGCCTCGTCATCGAATCGCAGCTCGACAAGGGCCGGGGTCCGGTCGCGACCGTGCTGGTGCAGGCGGGCACGCTGAAGCGTGGCGATGTCGTGCTGGCTGGTTCGAGCTTCGGCCGCGTGCGCGCGATGCTGGACGAGGCAGGAAAGCCGATCCAGGAAGCCGGGCCGTCGATCCCGGTCGAGATCCAGGGCCTGTCAGACGTGCCGTCCGCCGGCGACGAGCTGATCGTGCTCGGCGATGAGCGCAAGGCGCGCGAGATCGCGCTGTACCGCCAGGGCAAGTACCGCGACACCAAGCTCGCCAAGCAGCAGGCCGCCAAGCTCGAGAACATGTTCGAGAACATGGGCGAGGGAGCGCGCACGCTGCCGCTGATCATCAAGGCCGACGTCCAGGGCTCGCAGGAGGCCCTGACGCAGGCCCTAACCAAGCTTTCGACCGACGAGGTCAAGGTGCAGGTGGTGCACGCGCAGGTCGGCGGCATCACCGAGAGCGACGTCAATCTCGCGCTGGCATCGAAGGCCGTCATCATCGGCTTCAACGTGCGCGCCGACGTGTCGGCGCGCAAGCTCGCCGAGGGCAACGGCATCGATATCCGCTACTACAACATCATCTATGACGCGGTCGACGAGGTGAAGGCGGCGCTGTCGGGTCTGCTGGCGCCGGAGCAGCGCGAGCAGGTGCTGGGCATGGTCGAGATCCGCCAGATCTTCCGCGTGCCGAAGATCGGTGCCGTGGCAGGTTGCATGGTGCTCGACGGCGTCGTAAAGCGCACCGCCAGCGCGCGGCTGTTGCGCGACAACGTCGTGATCTGGACCGGAGAGCTCGATTCCCTGAAGCGTTTCAAAGACGATGTCAAGGAAGTGAAGGCCGGGTTCGAATGCGGCCTGAGCCTCAAGGGCTACGACGACATCAAGGAAGGCGATCAGCTGGAGATCTTCGAGGTCCAGGAAGTGGCTCGTACCCTTAGCTGAGCCGGCGAAAGTACAAACCTACTTTCGCCGGGTCGAGTTTGAAAAAGTTCGCTGGCGAAGCCAGTCGAACTTTTTGATGGCAACCGCACATGAAACCAACCAGGAAGCCGGGTCGTGGATTGCGCGTGGCGGATCAGATCCAGCGCGACCTGGCGGAGATGATCCAGCGCGAAGTGCCGACCGAGCGGGCCGGGCTCGTGACGTTGACCGGCGTCGAGGTCTCCCCGGACTACGCTCATGCGAAGGTGTACTACACGACGATCGGTGCGCCAATCGAGGCGGCCCAGCGTGTGCTGACCGAGAAGGCCGGCTACTTTCATTCGATGCTGTTCAAGCGCCTGTCGATCCACACGATTCCGCACCTGGTGTTCGTCCGCGACGAATCAGTCGAGCGCGGAATCGAGATCGACCGGCTGATCGACGAGGCGAACCGGGACCGCGGTTAAGGCGGCAGCGCCGTGGGCAAATCGCGCGGCGAACGGGTCAATGGCGTACTGTTGCTGGACAAGCCAGGCGGCATGACGTCTAACCTCGCCTTGCAGAAGGCGCGAAGGCTGATGAATGCGGCAAAGGCCGGCCATACCGGCACGCTGGATCCGATGGCGACCGGGCTGCTGGCGCTGACGTTCGGCGAGGCGACCAAATTTTCGGCGGACCTGCTGGATGCGGACAAGTCGTACCGCGCCACGCTGAAGCTCGGCGTCACGACAACGACCGGCGACGCCGACGGTGAGGTGTCCGCCACGGCGCCGGTGGCCGTCAGCGACGCGGTCATCGACGAGGTGCTGGCGCGCTTCACCGGCCGCATCGAGCAGGTGCCGCCGATGTATTCGGCTCTGAAGCGCGACGGGCGGCCGTTGTATGAACTCGCGCGGGCCGGTGTCGAAGTCGAGCGGGCGCCGCGGCAGGTGCTGATCCACAGCCTGCGGCGCGTCGCGCGCTTGGGCGATGAAGTGACGCTGGATGTGGAATGCAGCAAGGGCACCTACGTGCGGGTGCTGGCGCAGGATATCGGCCGCGCGCTCGGTTGCGGCGCGCATCTGAGCGGGTTGCGAAGGCTGCGCGTTGGAACGCTGTCGCTGGAAGACGCCGTGACGCTTGCTGCACTCGAGCCGATGCCGATCGACGAGCGGCGCGCCCGACTTCAGCCGGTGGACGGATTGCTGTGCTCGCTGCCGCGGGTCGACTTGGACGAAGGCCTCGCCGGGCGTTTCCGGCAGGGACAGCGGCTGGCGGTCGACGCCGGACCGCGCGGCGCCCGCGTCCGGGTGTACGCGCCGCAGAATGAACTGCTCGGCACGGCGAACGTCAACGATTGGGGTGTCGTCGCGCCGGAACGTCTGATATCGAACGAGAAAGAAAACTCATGAAGCGCCAACTGCGCAACGTCGCCATCATCGCGCACGTCGACCACGGCAAGACCACGCTGGTCGACAAGCTGCTGCAGCAATCCGGAACCTTCCGCGAGAACCAGCACGTGGCCGAGCGGGTCATGGATTCCAACGACCTCGAGCGCGAGCGCGGGATCACGATCCTCGCCAAGAACTGCGCGGTCGACTACGACGGCACCCACATCAACATCGTCGATACGCCGGGCCATGCGGACTTCGGCGGCGAGGTCGAGCGCGTGCTATCGATGGTCGACGGCGTGCTGCTGCTGGTCGATGCAGTCGAGGGGCCGATGCCGCAGACACGATTCGTCACGCGCAAGGCGCTGGCGCAGGGGCTAAAGCCGATCGTCGTCGTCAACAAGATCGACCGTCCCGGCGCGCGGCCGGACTGGGTCGTCAATCACACCTTCGATCTGTTCGACAAGCTGGGTGCGACCGAGGAGCAGCTCGATTTCCCGGTGATCTATGCGTCAGCGCTGAATGGCTACGCCGGCACGAGCTCGGACGTGCGCAGCGGCGATCTGCGGCCGCTGTTCGAGGCGATCCTGTCGCACGTCCGCGTTCGCGACGACGATGCCGATGGCACGCTTCAGTTGCAAATCTGTTCGCTCGACTATTCGAGCTACGTCGGCAAGATCGGCGTCGGCCGAATCACGCGTGGGCGCCTGCGCGCCGGCCAGGAAGTGCTGGTCATGCATGGGCCGGAAGGCGCGCAGAACGCACCGACGACGCGGGGCAAGATCAACCAGGTGATGACCTTCGAGGGCCTTGACCGCAGGCTGGTCGACGAAGCGATTGCCGGCGATATCGTGCTGATCAATGGTATCGACGACATCGGCATCGGTTGCACGCTGTGCCCGCCGGACGCTCCCGATGCTCTGCCGCTGCTGAAGGTGGACGAGCCGACGCTGATGATGAACTTCCAGGTCAACACCTCACCGCTGGCGGGCCGCGAAGGCAAGTACGTCACCAGCCGCCAGTTGCGCGAGCGGCTCGAGCGGGAACTGAAGTCCAACGTCGCGATGCGGATGCGGGAGACCGACGACGAGACGGTGTTCGAGGTCGCGGGGCGCGGCGAGTTGCACCTGACGATCCTGCTCGAGAACATGCGGCGCGAAGGCTACGAGATGGCTGTGTCGAGGCCGCGTGTGCTGTACAAGGAAGTTGATGGTGAACGCCTCGAACCGTTCGAGATGCTGACGGTCGACGTCGAGGAAGCAAACCAGGGTGCGATCATGGAAGAGTTGGGTCGCCGCAAGGGCGACCTGCAGGACATGCAGCCCGATGGCAAGGGGCGCGTGCGGCTCGAGTACCGCATCCCGGCACGCGGCCTGATCGGCTTCCAGGGCGAGTTCATGACGCTCACTCGCGGCACGGGACTGATGAGCCATGTCTTCGACGACTACGGCCCGGTGCGGTCCGGCGAGGTCGGTGAGCGCCGCAACGGTGTGCTGGTGAGCCAGGACGATGGCGAGGCGGTCGCCTACGCATTGTGGAAGCTGCAGGAGCGCGGGCGCATGTTCGTCAGCCCGGGCGACAAGCTCTACGAGGGCATGATCATCGGCATCCACTCGCGCGACAACGACCTCGTGGTCAACCCGGTGCGCGAGAAAAAGCTCACGAACGTCCGTGCGTCGGGCAAGGACGAGCACATCGACCTGGTGCCGCCGATCCAGCTGACATTGGAATCCGCGGTGGAGTTCATCGCCGATGACGAGTTGGTCGAGATCACGCCGCAGAGCATCCGGTTGCGCAAGCGATTCCTGAAGGAACACGAGAGAAAGCGTGCTCAAAGCGAAGCCGCGTAGCGCTTCGACTTGTGCGTGCTTTGCGGAATCGCTAGCGAATCGGCTCCCTCCCCAGCCCTCCCTCCGGGAGGGAGGGGGCTCAACACCGACGCACCGTGGCTTACGATCCTGCCCACCGCCGCGCATTGATCCTGATGATCATTGCTCCGCTGCTCTGGAGCATCGCCGGCGTCGTCACGCGCAACCTCTCACCGGAGCTGCAGGCGCAGGGTCGGTTCGAGATCACGTTCTGGCGGAGTCTGTTTGCCGCGGTCTTCGTCGGCGGCTATCTGCTGCTGATTCGACGTGACTTCGCCGGCGCGTTGTGGCGCGCTGGGCCGGCCGGCATCATTTCCGGCTGCATGTGGGCGACGATGTTCATCTGCTTCATGCTGGCGCTGACGCTGACGTCGACGGCGAACACGCTGATCGTGCTCGCGGTGGCGCCGCTGCTGACGACTCTGCTCGCCTGGGCCGTGCTGAAGTCGCCGATTCCGACGCGGACCTGGCTCGCGGTGGCGATAGCGACGGCCGGTATCGTCTGGATGTTCGCCGGCAGCCTCAGCATCGAGTCATCGACCAGCGTGCTCGGCATGCTGATCGCATTTGGTTCGCCGATGGCTGCCGCGATCAATGTCGTGCTGCTGAAGAAGCGCGGCCAGGGTGTCGACCTGGTTCCGGCCGTTTTCATCGGTGGACTCGTGTCGGCCGCGATCATGCTGCCGCTGGCGACGCCATTTATCGGTCAGCCGCGCGACGTGGTGCTGCTCGCAGTACTCGGATTCTTCCAGCTGGGGCTGCCTTGCATGCTTCTTGTTGTCGCAGCTCGCCATCTGTCGGCCACCGAGGTAGCGCTGCTGGCGCTGCTGGAAGTGCTGCTCGGCCCGCTGTGGTCGTGGATCGGAGCCGGCGAGGCGCCGGCACCGACGACGCTGGCCGGCGGCGCTTTGGTGCTCGGCGCACTCGTGCTCAACGAGTTGGCAGGGAGCCGCGCGCGGGTGGTCGCCCGCGCCGGGGGCGGCTGAGCGCCGCGCGATAATCGCGACCGATGGATGCGAACGCCTCAGCAGGCGGTGCCCCACTGCCGGTACGGCAGGTCGCTCCATTGTCAGCGCTGACATGGCTCGCCCTTGGCTGGCGCGACTTCATTCGCAGTCCGCTCGCAGGACTCATGCACGGCGCCTTCGTCGCGGTCGCCGGCTGGATCGTGCTGGCGGTCTCGTTGCGCTTTGGGTGGGTGGCACCCGGCGCGTTTTCCGGCTTCGTCATCGTCGGCCCGATCCTCGTCACGGGTCTGTACGAGATCAGCCGTCTTCTGGCGCGTGGCGAGCGTGCTGGTATTGGCGATGCGATCGCCGCATGGCGTCGCGGAACACGGCCGCTGGTGCAACTCGGCATCCTGCTCGCGGTGCTCGGCACGCTGTGGGTCGGCGCTTCGGCGCTGCTGTTCACGCTCTTTGCACCGGCACCGCTGCGCGGGCCGCTCGAGTTCGTGCGCTATGCCTTCGTTGAACAGGGCAATCTTCTTTTCACGCTGTGGGCGATCCTCGGCGGACTTGGCGTCGCGATCGTCTTTTCGCTCACCGCTGTGTCGCCGCCTCTGCTGCTCGGCCGCAGGGTGGGCTTCCGCCAGGCTCTGCTGACCAGCGCACGCGCGGTCGGCGAGAATCCGATCGCGATGTTCCTCTGGGCAGTCGTGATCCTGGTCGCGACCTCCTTATCGCTGGCTACCGCAATGCTCGGCTTCCTCGTCAGCGTGCCGGTGCTCGGACATGCCAGCTGGCACGCCTACCGTGAGCTGGTCGATGTCGACGGCGTCGCACTGCGCAATCCCTGACGATGGAAGCGACGGTCTTCGGCCTTACCGAGGAGCGGATCACCGAGCTCGGCATGTCGTGGGGCATCGGCGGTTTCATTGCATTGATGCTCTTCATCATCTGGAAACTGGCGCGTGAATCCAAGGCCGGTCGTTTCGGCACCTTCGTGCTCTTCTTCGTGCTGGCATTCGGCATCCTGGGTTTCGTCGCCAAGTCGGTCATCCAATGGCTGCTGAAGTCATAGGCGCTCCGGCCGCCGTCACCGAGGCTTGGCGCTTCTGCGTCGCGCCGATGATGGACTGGACCGACCGGCATTGCCGCTACTTCCACCGACAGCTCTCGTCGAGGGCGCGCCTGTACACGGAAATGGTGACCACCGGCGCGCTCCTGCACGGGGATGCCGCGCGGCATTTGCACTTCGACGCAGCCGAGCATCCGGTCGCTCTGCAGCTCGGCGGCAGCGAACCCGACGAGCTGGCTCGTGCCGCACGATTGGGCGAGCGGGCCGGCTACGACGAGATCAATTTGAACTGCGGCTGTCCGTCAGAACGTGTGCAGCGTGGCGCCTTTGGCGCCTGCCTGATGGCAGAGCCGGATCTCGTCGCCGCCTGTATCCGGGCGATGCAGGATGCCGTCGCCGTTCCGGTCACGGTCAAGCACCGCATCGGCATCGACCGCGGCGAAGATTACGGCCTCGGTCCGAGACTTCGTCGGCACGCTGCACGATGCAGGCTGCCGCGTGTTCATCGTGCACGCCCGCAACGCCTGGCTTCAAGGACTGAGCCCGAAGGAAAACCGCGAGGTGCCGCCGCTGCGCTACGAGGTCGTGCATCGACTGAAGCGCGACTTTGCCGCAGCGGTCTTCGTGCTCAACGGCGGACTGCAGTCGCTCGACGATGCGCTGATGCAAGCCCGTGGATTCGACGGCGCAATGCTCGGGCGTGCCGTCTATCACGATCCGTTCCTGCTGACCGAAGTCGATGCGCGCTGCTATCAGCGACGCGCGGCCGCGCTTCACACGCGAAGGCATCGTCGAGCGGATGTCGCGTTATCTCGAGCGCGAGTTCGCGGCGGGCACGGCGCCGCGCCACGTCGTGCGCCACATGTTGGGACTGTTCCAGGGGCTGCGCGGCGCGCGCCACTGGCGGCGGCTGCTGAGCGACGCCGCATTCCTGGACGCGCCGGCGCCGGGGTCATTGCGGCTGGCGCTGGACCAGGTTCGCCGAACTCGGACCCGCACAGACGCGCTGCGGCCTGAGCGCGCCAACCCGATTAGCCGGTGCAGGCTTTGACCGCGTCTTCCTCGCGACGGCCGAGTTCCTTGTCGGCCTTCTGCATCTGCTCGACCGTGGCCGGGCGCTGCTCAAGTGACGCGCGAGAAGAGCGAGTCCGTTCGAGTTCGCGCTGCGCGCGCTCGCAGCGCTCGCGCTGCTTGGCCTGGACTTTCTTGGCTTCGGCGGCGTCCCGCTCGGCCTTGGTCTGCGCCTGCTCGCGCGCCTTGTCGGACGCCTTCACCTCGGCCGCGTCGCGCTTCGCGCGCTCCTTCGCCGCCTTTTGCTCGTCGACTGCAACCGGCGGCGACGTGTTGACCTTGCGCACGGCCGAGGTGCCTTCCGGACACTGTGTGTTCGAGTAGGTGACCTTGCCGTCGGCGGATTCGCAACGCTGCACGCCCTGTGCGGTGGCAGTCGCAGCGCCGAGCAGACACGCGAGCGGCAAGACGCACGACAGAAGGAGCCGGTGGCGGCGCATGTTCGGTGCCTCAGCCGCAGACGCGGCGATAGTCTGCGGTCAGCTGCTCCGCATGGCGATCCATCTGTTCGAGATCGTCGAGGGAGTAGAAGGGCCGGTTGACCATCAGATTGCGCATGCGATGGACTGACTGGATCTCGCCCTGCAGGAAGGCGCAATCGGCACCGCGCTGGTCGCGTTGCTGCTGTTGACCCTGCTGCTGCACCTGGGCTGCCGCCGCCTGCTGCGAGCGGCGTTGCTCGGCCATCTGCTGCACGGCCTGCGGCCTCGCGGGCGGCATTGTCCTGTGCGGCCCGCTGCGCTTCGGGCGACGGCGCCGGCGTCGGCTGCAGCGCCTTTACCGGCCGCGTGCCCTCGGGGCATTCGGCGTTGGAATAGGTGATGCGGCCGCCCGGCCCTCGCAGCGCTGGATCGTCTGGCTGGCGACGAGAGTCGGTACCGCGAGGACGACTGCGGCTGCTTACGTGAGCAATGCGAATAGAGCATCAGGCCAGTCTAGCGAACGGCCTGATTGGCGTCATCGCAACGCGCCGAGCGGCAGCGGCGGGCGCAGCTGCACGTCGCGGCTGCGGTGGCGGCAGCGGCCTTACTGGACGCCGGCGACTTGCCGGATCGCGTCGGCTGCGGTCCGGTTGAAGCGGTACTGGTAGTCGTACACGCTCGCCCCGCCTGGTAGAGCTTGCCGGGACGCACACCCGGCAGTCCCTTGGTCGGTTCGACGAATGCGATGCGCGCGGATTCGCGCTCGACGTTCGATACGCCGGTGTCGAGCGGATCGACCTGCGCCGGGAACGACAGCACGACCGCGCGCGTTCCGGCGATCGTGCGTTCTCCTCCCATTCGCCCCGGCCGATCACCTTCTCGGCCGACACGATCGCAGAACAGCGTCCCGGTCTTGGCGGGGTACAGGTCAACTTCGCCCTTCTTCGCATTGCCCATCGCCTGAAGAGCATCGCGTAGGGCTTCGCGCCCTGCCGGTCCTCATACGGCGAGGCAATACGGGATCTGCTTCGAGAAGTTGCCGACGAACTGCGAGGTCGTGGCTGGCGCCGGTGAACGACTCGCGGCGCGGCAGCATCAGCACGTCGTCGATGAAGCGGGCGGTGGCGAGATAGGCCACCGAGCCCTTCGGGAAGCGCGCGTTGCCCGCCTTGTTAGCCTCCGGCTTCGGATAGTTATCCGGAGTGCGCAGGAAGTTCGCAATCCACATATCCGAAACGTCATAGGCCTGCAGTGTCACCGCGATGCGCAGCGGGGCCTGCCCCGCGTAGACGATATAGACCGAATCATCGTTACCGGGGATTGCGAAGTTCGGGCGCCCAAGCGCGCGCCGCTCGCCATTGAGCACCGCGTGCGCTACGTCGATCTGGCCGTTCAGCGTCGTCTCGTTTGCATCGCTGCTGGTCTCCGTCAGTGCGTAGCGGTTGCCTTCACCGGGCGTGGCCGCTGCCCGGATGTTCGACATACGGGTGCCCTGGAAGTGATAAAGCCCGTCGCCCTTCAGCGCATCGAACGACGGCGCTTTGATCGGCTTCGCACCGGGGACGACGACCGGCTTGGGCGCCGGGCCGTAGACGACGGTCTCGGCGCGTTCCTGGGCAATCGCGCACTGCACAGCCAGCACGGCCAGCGCGACGGTGCAGAAGCGGAAAGTCTGTCTTGCCATGAAGTTCTCCCGTGATGTCTTTTTGCCGGGGCCAGCCGGTTGGCGCGAATGGTACTGGTTCGGGCAACCCGCGGTCGTCCGAAAAAGGGGTGGATCGATCTCCCGCGAAGTTGGGACTCAAGCCGCCGACTGCGCGGGCAGCATTTTGCCGGGATTCATGATGCCAAGCGGGTCGATCGCCTGCTTCAGCGCACGCATCAACTGCAATTCGACCGCAGACTTGTAGCGCGCGATCTCGCCGCGCTTCAGCTGCCCCACGCCATGCTCGGCCGAGATCGATCCGCCGAAGGCATGCACCTGGTCGTGCACCGTCGCATAGATCTCGGGCTGCAGCGCGATGAAGCGGTCGGCATCCATACCTTCTGGCGGACTGACGTTGTAGTGCAGGTTGCCGTCACCGAGGTGACCGAACACGACCATGCGCACTGCGGGAAACCGCTGCTGCAGCAGAGCATCCGTCTGCGCAACGAAGCGCGCGATCTCCGAGATCGGCACCGCGATGTCGTGCTTGATGTTGCGCCCCTCCTGCGTCTGCGCTTCGGAGATCAGTTCGCGCAGCGACCACAGCGACCGGCGCTGTGCGGTTGACTGCGCAATCACCGCGTCGCTGGCAAGACCGGTTTCGATCGCGTCGCCGGCCAGCGTTTCGAGCAGGCCGCTGGCGTGAGGTTCGTTCTCGTGGTCGCTGATCTCGAGCAGAACGTACTGCGGGCTCCGGTTCGCAAGGGGCGAGGCGTGGCCGGGATAGTGGCGCTCGACCAGCGTCAGGCACAGATCGTTGAAGCACTCGAACGCCGTCAATGTCGGTCCGCAGATGGCCCGGGCAGTCTGCAGCAGGTCCAGCGCAGCGGGCAGCGCAGGCACGGCAAGCAGCGCGGTCGCCTGGGCGCGTGGCAGCGGGTAGGTCTTCAGGCAGGCCGCAGTGATGACGCCGAGCGTGCCCTCGGCGCCGATGAAAAGGTCGCGCAGGTCGTAGCCGGTGTTGTCCTTGCGCAGGCCGCGCAGCCCGTTCCAGACTTCGCCGCTTGGCAGCACGACTTCGAGTCCAAGGCAAAGCTCGCGCGCGTTGCCGTAGCGCAGGACCTGCACGCCACCGGCGTTGGTGCTGAGGTTGCCGCCGATCGTGGCGCTGCCTTCGGCCGCCAACGAGAGCGGAAAGAGCTGACCGCTGGCACGCGCTGCATCCTGCACTTCGACCATCGTGCAGCCGGCCTCGGCCGTCAGAGTCCCGTTGGTGGCGTCGACCGCGCGGATCTGCCGCATCCGCTTCAGCGAGACGACGATCGCACGCCCGTCTGCCGCAGGTGTGGCGCCGCCGACGAGCCCGGTGTTGCCGCCCTGCGGCACTGCCGGCGTGCCGGTCCTCGCGCACCACGCGATGACTGCCGCGACCTGATCCGCGCTGCTCGGCAGGACGACCGCCTGCGCCTGGCCGAAATAACGCTTGCGCCAGTCGACCAGGAACGGCGCCATGTCATCAGCCCGGTCGAGCACGTGTGGCGCACCGACGATCCGGCGCAGATCTTCGACGGTGCTCATCGTGCGGCGCTGCGCCGCGCGGCAAGCTTCATCGGCCGCAGGTAGACGATGGCGGCGGCGAGGAAGCACACCGCGAGCGCAAGCTCGATCATCGCGAGGATTGCGCCGGCCGCGCCTCGAACACGCGCGCCGCGCCCTCGAAGAGATAGAGCATCGAGATGAAAATCGCGAGCTGCATCGCGTAGGCGCCGCCGCGCAGGAGTGCAGGCAGCGGCAGCAGCAGCGGTACCACCTTGAGCGCCAGCCACGAGCCGCCCGATCGCAGCGGCGCGATCTGGAGCTCCCATGCCAGCGCGAGCACGATAAGGCCGATCCACGCAGCAATCGCGCACCACCACGCCGTACGCTGCACCGACGAAACTTGCGGGAGCGGACCCATCGTGGGCTCGTCAGCGAGCCAGCTTCAGCGCGGTGCGGGCGAGCCGCGCGCCCAGCGCCTGGCCGAGCCGCCGCTCTTCGTCGCTCAGCTGCGGCGGTGCGCCGTGCCGCGCGATGTGGCTTGCACCATAAGGCGTGCCCCCGCTGCGTGTTGTCATCAGGTCCGGCTCGGTATACGGAATGCCGAGCACCAGCATGCCATGGTGCAGCAGCGGCAGCATCATCGACAGCAGCGTCGCCTCCTGGCCGCCGTGCAGGCTGCTGGTCGAGCAGAACAGCGCCGCCGGCTTGCCGGCGAGCACTCCCGAGAGCCACAGTCCCGACGTCGAATCGAAGTAGTGCTTCAGCGGCGCCGCCATGTTGCCGAAGCGCGTCGGCGATCCGAGTGCAAGGCCGCCGCAAGCCTGCAGATCGCTCAGCTCTGCATACGGCGCGCCCTCTTCCGGCACCGGCGGATGCACGCGCTCGGTCAGCGGCGCCACCGGCGGCACCGTGCGGACCCGCGCGTGCGCGCCGTCGACGCTGTCGACTCCGGCTGCGACGGCCTCGGCCAGCCGGCGCGTGGCGCCATGGCGCGAGTAATAGAGAACAAGGATGTCCACGAGAGCGGGGAACTGGCCAGAGAAGTCAGTTGCGAAACGCGTCGTCGTCTCTGGCCATCGGTGAAACGCGCGGCCGTATTATAGGAACCGCTGTCGCGGGCCCGATTCCGTACGAGGACGTCCGCGTGTTGTCCTCCATGCTGCCGCTGACCGCCGCCCTCGATCGCTTCCCGTGGCTCAAGAATGCCCGCGAGGTCGCGCTATTTGCGCACCGTCGCGGGGGCGAGGTCCGGCTGCAACAGGTGGCGGGCAGCCTGTCGTTCACGACGCTGCTCTCGATCGTCCCGCTGTTCGCGGTCGGCCTCGCCATTTTCTCGGTGTTTCCGTTGTTCGCGGACTTCCGCGAGGCGCTGCAGTCGCTGATTTCGAAGACGCTGCCGCCGCAGATTTCGACGACGGTGCTTGGTTACGTCGGCGAGTTCGCGCAGCAGGCGGCGCGGCTGACCGCGGTCGGACTGCTCTTTCTCGCGTTTTCAGCGCTGGCCCTGATCATGACGGTCGATCACGTGCTGAACGACATCTGGCAGGTGCGTAACCGACGTCCGTTCGGGCAGAGAATGCTGATCTACTGGGCGCTGCTGACGTTGGGACCACTGCTGATCGGCGCGAGCCTGACGGCGAGCTCGTTCGTCTGGTCGCCATCGGAGGCGGAACTGCGCCGCATACCGTGGCTGCTGCGCGGACTTCTCGACTATGCGCCGGTGCTGCTGAGCGGGTTCGCGTACTCGGCGCTATACGTTTTCGTCCCCAACCGCTTGGTGCGCTGGCGTGACGCACTGATCGGCGGATTCGTTGCGGCGATCATGTCGGAACTACTGAAGGTCGGTTTTGCGTTCTTCATCGCCCGCGGCTCGGTGCGCTCGATGTACGGCGCGTTCGCCGCGTTGCCGCTGTTCCTGTTATGGATGTACCTGTCGTGGTACGCATTGCTGTTCGGCGCGGCCATCGCCGCCACGCTGCCGCGACTGCGCAGCACGCGTTTTTCCGACGAACTGCGGGCCGGCAATGCCTTCATCACGGCGTTGGCCCTGCTGCGGCATCTGCTCGACGCGCGACGCGGCGGCAAGCCCGCGCTCGGGTCGTCGCAACTGGCGCTGCGGGCGCGTACCGACCTGGTCGATGCCGAGCGGCTGCTGGAGACCCTCGAGCGCCTCGGTTACGTCCGGCGGCTGGCCGCGCCCCGGCGCCGTTTTGAATCGTCGGAGTGGCTGCTGTCGGCGGATCCGGCGCAGGTGACATTGCGACCGGCCTTCGAGCGCTTCGCAATCGATCCGTCCAATTTGCTGCTGGCGCTGAATCGCGAAGGCCTCGGGACGCTGCTCGGTGGCTGGCTCGACGGTGATGCCTGGATCAACGCACCGTTGGACCGCAGCCTGCCGCCGCCCCCCTCGGTGCCCTCCGTGCCGCTGACGCCTGCGCCAGCATGACCCACGCCCGGCGCAGACCGGTGCGAGGGGCTGATCAGCGGGTTACTCCGATCACCAGCGCGGCGGCGCCAAGGACCAGCGCGCCCGCGAAGCGGTCGGTCCAGCGGGCATAGCGCGGATCACTCGCGATCGCCCGCGCGCGCGCGGCGAGCCATCCATAGCCCGCGAGGATGAAAAATTCCGGGACGATCGAACCGACTGCGAGCCATACCATCTGCGCACCGACCGGCAGCCGTGCGTCGACGAACTGCGGCAGGATTGCGACGAAGAAGATCAGCGTCTTTGGATTAGCGAGCTGCAGTGCCAGTCCAGCAAGGTAGAGCTCGCGACGCGAGCCGCCGCCCGCTTTCGCTGCCGAGATGGTGATCGGCGACGGGCGCCCGAAAAGCGCAGACAGGGCGACATACACCAGGTAGCCCGCGCCGATCCATTTCACCGCGGTGAAAAACGTCTGCGAGGTTGCGAGCACCGCACCGAGCGCGGTTGCGGACACGGCGAAATAGATCGCATTGGCGCTCAGGATGCCGAGAGCCGCCCAAGTTGACCGCCGCGCGCCATGCACCAGCCCGGAGGCGATGACCAGCATCACCGCTGGCCCCGGCGACAGCGACAGCGCGACCTCGGTGAGCACGTACAGCCAGTACGTGTCCCAGTTGACTGCGGTCAGCACAGCGGCTGCACGTCGTTCATGATCCGGCGGCCGGCCCAAACACGCGCGCCGCGAAGTCTTTCAGCGCCGCAAGCACCTCGTCCGGCCGCTCGGCCATCAGCGAATGACCGCCGCCTTCGAGAACGACGACCGTCGGGTCGGAACACGCTTCGATGAGCGACCGAGCCGATCGCACCGGAGTCATCAGGTCCAGCTCGCCGAGCACGAAGAGCGCCGGACATGCCATCGACCGCGCGGCTTCGAGTCCGCCGGCGTAGGCATTGCAAGCGGCGAAGTCCAGCGCCAGCACCTCGGGGCCGTCGCGGCCGGCGATTCGCTGCATCAGCCGCAGGTTCTGCCACACATTCGAAAAGCCCGGGCCCGGATTGGAGGGTTTGCGCTGGAAGGCTTCGATCGACGCGCTGTGCGACCAGACGTTGATCATGTCCATCGCCGCCGGCGCATCGTCACGAGTCGCCGCCAGCAGCGCGTCCGAGACACTCATCGGGAACGCCGCCGAGACGAGCGCAGCGCCAAGCATGCGTTCGCCGAGGCGGCGCGCCAGCTCGAGCGCAATCAATGAGCCCATGCTGTGGCCCACGACGAGCACGCGCCTGGCGCCGCTGGCTTCGATGCTGTCGTGCAGCCGGTCTGCCATCGCTTCGACCGAGGCGAGTGCCGGTCCGGCGCTGCGCATGTGGCCCGGCAGATCGAAGGCAAGCACGCTGTAGCCGTGGTGCGCCAGGTACCTGCTCTGCAAGCTCCAGACGCTGTGATCGTGCTCGGCACCGTGAATGAAGACCACGGTGGGCCGGGCGGGGTCGAAGGGGCGGCCGCCGGTGTAGGCGTACAAGCCCTGCGACGTCGGCAGATTCATCTCAGGCCGCCTTCTGCGCGCGCTTCAGCGCCTGGGCGAGATCGTCGAGCAGGTCGGCACGATCCTCGAGACCGACCGAAAGCCGGATCGTCCCCTGCGTGATGCCGGCTGCGGCGAGCTCATCGTCCGATACGCGGAAGTGCGTGGTCGAGGCCGGATGTATGACCAGCGACTTCGCATCGCCGACGTTGGCGAGATGCGAGAAGACCCGCAGCGCCTCGACGAAAGCGCGGCCGACCGCCCGCGAACCCTTCAGGTTGAAGCTGAACACCGCGCCAGCGCCGCGCGGCAGGAGTCGCTGCGCCAGCGCGTGGTCGGGATGTGACTCGAGCTCGGGGTAGGCGACCGACTCGACGGCCGGGTGCCCGGCCAGGAAGCGCACCACCTCGCGGGTGTTTTCGACGTGACGCTGCATCCGCAGCGGCAGCGTCTCGAGGCCTTGTAGCAGCAGGAACGCGGTGTGCGCACTCATGCATGCGCCGAAATCGCGCAACCCTTCGCGACGCGCACGCAGCAGGAACGGCGCGATCGTGCTTTCTTCGGCGAAGTTCATGCCGTGGAAGCCCGCGTAGGGCTCGGTCAGCGTCGGATAGCGGCCGCTGGCAAGCCAGTCGAAGGTGCCGCCGTCGATCAGCACACCGCCGATCGCCACGCCGTGGCCGCCGAGGAATTTCGTCGCCGAGTGGTAGACGAGGTCGGCGCCATAGTCGAACGGCGTCATCAGCCACGGTGTCGTGAAGGTCGAGTCGACCAGCAGCGGCATGCCATGCTCATGCGCCAGCGCGCTCACCGCCGGAATGTCGAGCA
This sequence comes from uncultured beta proteobacterium, assembly GCA_963707445.1. Lineage (GTDB taxonomy): Bacteria > Pseudomonadota > Gammaproteobacteria > Burkholderiales > Burkholderiaceae_F > JALORV01. The sequence goes on from CAVPPW010000050.1 coordinate 34,315, forward strand.
CGTCGAGCCCCGGATTGCCGAGCGTCTCACCGAACAGCAGTCGAGTGCCCGGCCGGATCGCGGCCCGCCACGCCGCCAGGTCGCGCGGGCTGACGAAGGTCGTCTCGATGCCGAAGCGCGGCAAGCGTGTAGGCGAGCAGATTGTGCGATCCACCATAGAGCGACCGGCTCGCCACCACGTGGCCGCCGGCACCCATCAGCGTGGCGATCGCAAGGTGCAATGCAGCCTGTCCGCTTGCGGTCGCTATCGCGCCGACCCCCTGTTCCAGCGCTGCCATGCGCTCTTCGAACACGGCGACCGTCGGGTTCGAGATGCGCGAGTAGACGTGCCCGGCGCGTTCCATGTTGAAGAGCGCCGCCGCATGGTCCGAGTCCTCGAAGACGAACGAAGTGCTGGCATAAATGGGCACCGCCCTTGCACCGGTTGCGGGGTCCGGCGGCTGGCCGGCATGCAGGGCGAGTGTGTCGAAGCCCGGATAACGCACGGTCATGGCAAGCCCTTACGCGCAGCAAAAGTCCGATGATGCCAGCGCGGCCGACCGCTTCGCTGCGTTCGGATCAATCGATCGCGCGATCGGCGGCCGCTACACTCCATGGCCTTCCATGGACACCCGGATTCAGCTCTATCCGCCGATCGAGCCGCACGACAGCGGCATGCTGGCGCTCGATGACGTGCACACGATGTACTGGGAGGCAATCGGCAACCCAGACGGGGTGCCGGTGCTGTTCCTGCATGGCGGGCCCGGCGGAGGCTGCTCGCCCGAGCATCGGCGCTTCTTCGATCCGGATGCCTTCCACGCAATCCTGTTCGATCAGCGCGGCGCCGGCGCCTCGACCCCGGTGGGCGAGGTGCAATCAAACACCACGCAACAGCTGATCGCCGACATCGAACTGCTGCGCGACTACCTCGGCATCCAGCGCTGGCTGGTCTTCGGAGGTTCTTGGGGCAGCACGCTTGGCCTCGCGTACGGGCAAACTTACCCGCAGCGCTGCAGCGGCTTTCTGCTGCGCGGGATTTTCCTTGGGCGGCAAAGCGAGATCGACTGGTTCCTGTACGGACTGCGACAGATCTTCCCGGAAGCATGGGAGAAATTCGCCGGGCTGCTGCCCGAAGCGGAACGCGGCGACCTGCTGCGGGGCTACCTGAAGCGCCTGTTCGATCCTGACCCGCGCGTGCATGTTGTCTTTGCGCGCGCCTGGAGCGAGTACGAAGGATCGTGCTCGACCTTGCTGCCGAATCCTGAACTGGTGCGCCACTTTGCGGCCGAAGCCCTTGGGCTCGCTCGTCTCGAAGCTCACTACTTCGCGCATCGCTGCTTCCTCGGCCCGGACGAGCTGCTGCAGAACATGCATCGGTTGCGGAAGCATCCGGCCTCGATCGTGCATGCGCGCTACGACATGGTCTGTCCGATCGTCAGCGCCGACGAGCTGGCGCGGGCGTGGCCGGGCGCGCGCTACAACATCGTTGCGGACGCCGGCCACTCGGTATGGGAGCCGCCGGTGCGCGCTGCCGTCGCTGGCCGAGCTCGAGCGCTTCAAGGAACTGCTCGGTTGACCTCGCGATGCCGCGCTTCGCCGCCAATATCAGCCTGCTGTATCCGGAGTTCCCGCTCGACCAGCGGATCGCTGCGGCTGCGCGCGACGGATTCGCCGCAATCGAGGTGCAGTTTCCCTACGCAGTCGCTGCCGCGGAATTCCGCCGGGCTCTGGACGATGCACGGACGCGGCTGGTCCTGCTGAACACGCCGGTCGGCGAGGGCGCCAGCGCGCGGGGCTGCGCCGCGCTGCCGGGACATGAACAGGAGTTCGACGAGTCGATCGCTCGCGCGCTCGACTACGCGCGCGCCACCGGTTGCGCCCGCATCCACGTGATGGCTGGCGTACCGGGAGCCGACGTGCCGCACACGGACGCGCTCGAGGTTTACGAACGCAATCTCGCCAAGGCGTGCGCCACACTTGGCCCGCACGGCATCGTTGCGATGATCGAGCCGATCAATCCGCACGACATTCCGGGGTATTTCCTGAACCGGCTGCCGCTGGCCGTCTCGATCATCGAGCGGCTCGCGCCGGCGGCGGTGTCGCTGCAGTTCGATGTCTACCATATGCAGATCATCCAGGGCGACCTGATCCGCCACTTGCGGCAGCACATTGCGCAGATCGGGCACGTCCAGATCGCCGGCGTCCCGGACCGCAATGAGCCCGACACCGGCGAGGTCGACTGTCGCGCGATCTTCCGTGAACTCGACCGGCTGCGATACGCCGGCTGGGTGGGTTGCGAGTACCGTCCCGCGAATCCGGGGCCGGGTGGCACATCCGCGGGACTGGGCTGGCTGCGCCGGATCTGATCCGCTTGTAGCGCGCGGGGCGCGGAGCTAGGATGTCTGCGAACCCTCGCCGCCGGAGGCCAGCATGAAAGTCAGCGACATACTGCGTGTCAAGGGCAATGCGCTCTACACGGTGATGCCGGACACGCCGCTGACAGGGGCGATCGCCATCATGGCCGAGCTCGACATCGGTTCGGTCGTGGTCATGGAATTTGGCGACCTGGTGGGCATGCTGACCTTCCGCGAGGTCATCAATCGCCTGCAGTGCCAATAACGGCAGCGTTGGCGATATCAACGTCCGCAAGGTGATGGACGACGCGCCGATCACCGTCACTCCGGAAACCGAGGTGATGGAAGTGCGACGCCTGATGCTGGAGCGTCACGCGCGCTACCTGCCGGTCCTCGACGGTCGCACGCTCGCCGGCGTGATCTCGTTTTATGACGTCGCGCGTGCGGTGCTCGAAGAACAAAGCTTCGAGAACCGGATGCTGAAGGCCTACATCCGCGACTGGCCCGAGCCCGAGGACACTGCGCGCACGTTCTGAGCGAACGCCGGCCTGCGCGCGGTCCGCTGCCGGTCGCGCATCGGCGGCGCGTCTTCCGATCCCTGTCACGAAGACTGCTCTCGCGGTTCGTCCGCAGGAGGCCGATCTCGGCTCCCGCCGGCCGTCGGCCACCAATCCGCGACGAAACGCCGTCAGCGGCGACGAACTGCAGCCGCGGCGGATGAACGGGAAGAATCGGCGTCGCTGCGACGAAACGGCCGTTGCAGTTCGCGCCGCGATTTCTGCAGCCGGTCGCAATGCGCTCGCGCCGGTGCGGTCGGCTGCCTACAGTGCGTCCATCGACAACGCAGCACCGAAAGGACCGAACGATGAACGCCACCGACTTCCGCCTGTCCCTGAGCACCCGCCTGGCCGCATTCGCCGTGGCCGTATCTGACCAGCAGCGTCGTGCTGGGCGCCACCGTGGCCGGCATGCAGCCGCACGATGAAAGTGCATCGACCCAGGTGATCGCGCTCGAGCGCGTCACGGTGCGCGCCACGCCGGTCAACTGAAGCGCTGCGCGCGCGGCGCGCTGCGCCCGGTCCCGCGGCGTCGCCCGCGACGGGCACTCGACCAACCCACGCTTCAGCACAGAGCCCGGCTTCGGCCGGGCTCTTGCTTTTGGCGACGCGTCAGCGGCGCTCGGCCGCGTCGACCACCGCGACCGCCGACATGTTGACGATGCGGCGCACCGTCGCGGCCGGTGTCAGGATGTGCACCGGGCGGGCGGCGCCAAGGAGGAACGCACCGATCGTGATGCCGCCGCCTGCTGTCACGCTCAGGGCGTTGTAGGTGATATTGGCGGCGTCCACATTGGGCATCACCAGCACGTTCGCTTCCGACTTGAGCGGCGAATCCGGCATCGAGCCTTGCAGGATCGTCTGCGACAGCGCGCTGTCGGCCTGCATCTCGCCGTCCACCGGGAAGTCGGGATTGCGGGCCCGGACAAGTTCCAGCGCCTCGCGCATCTTCACGGCCGAGGGCAGGTCCGAACTGCCGAAGTCCGAGTGCGACACCAGCGCCACGCTGGGTGCGATGCCAAACCGGCGCACCGCTTCGGCAGCGAGCATCGTCATCTCGGCGACCTGTTCGGCGCTCGGGTCGGGGTTCACGTGGGTGTCGCAAACGAACAGGTGCCGCTGCGGCAGGATCAGCAACTGCAAAGCCGCGAATGTGTGCACGCCCTCGCGCAGGCCGATCACGGTGCGCACGTAGCGCAGGTGGTCGACATAGGGGCCGACGGTGCCGCACAGCATTGCATCGGCGCCGCCGTTGCGTATCAGCATCGCGCCGATCAGCGTCGTGCGGGTGCGGATCTCCGACTGCGCCAGCGAGCGCGTGACGCCTTTGCGTCTGGCGATCTGGTAGTACTCCATCCAGGTGTCGCGATAGCGCGGATCATCGAGGACGTTGACGCACTCGACATCGCGGCCGAGCTTGAAGCGCAGGCCAAAGCGCTCGAGCCGCATCTGGATGACGTCGGGTCGGCCGATCAAGATCGGCTTGGCCAGGCCCTCGTCGATCACCACCTGCACCGCGCGCAGCACGCGCTCTTCCTCGCCTTCGGCATAGATCAGTCGCTGCGGCGCGTTCTTGGCCGCTGCGAACACCGGCTCCATCGTGCTGCCGGACTGGTAGACGAAGCGTCGCAGCCGCGCTCGATACGCTTCCAGGTCGGCCAGCGGCCGCGTAGCCACGCCGCTGTCCATCGCCGCCTTGGCCACCGCGGGCGCGATGCGCTCGATCAGCCTGGGATCGAACGGCTTCGGAATCAGGTATTCGGGTCCGAAGCACAGGCCTTCGGCGCCATAGGCTTTCGCCACCTCGTCGGGAATCTCGGCGTGCGTCAGATCAGCCAGCGCGCGCACGGTGGCGATCTTCATTTCCTCGTTGATCGTCGTGGCGCCGACGTCGAGGGCGCCGCGGAAGATGAACGGGAAGCACAGGACGTTGTTGACCTGGTTCGGATAGTCGGAGCGGCCGGTGCCGATGATCACGTCGGGCCGTACGGCGCGCGCCTCTTCCGGCATGATCTCGGGCGTCGGGTTGGCCATCGCCAGGATGATCGGTTGCGGCGCCATCGTCTTGACCATCTCGGGCTTCAGCACGCCCGGCCCCGACAGTCCCATGAAGATGTCTGCCTCCGGCATCGCGTCGGCGAGCGTGCGCGCCGCCGTGCGGCGTGCGTAGCGCTGCTTGCTCGCGTCCATGTCAGTGCGGTCGGCGTGCAGCACGCCCTTGCTGTCGGTAACGAGCACGTTGTCGCGCGACAGGCCCAGACTGACCAGCAGGTCCAGGCAGGCGATCGCGGCTGCGCCCGCGCCCGAGCACACCAGCTTGGCCTTGCCAATGTCCTTGCCGACGCAGCGCAGGCCGTTTAGAACCGCGGCGGCAGCGACGATCGCCGTGCCGTGTTGGTCATCGTGGAACACCGGGATCTTCAGCCGCTCGCGCAGCTTGCGCTCGACGTAGAAGCACTCAGGCGCCTTGATGTCCTCGAGGTTGATCCCGCCGAAGGTCGGCTCGAGCGCGGCGATGATGTCGACCAGCTTGTCCGGGTCGCGCTCGGCGAGTTCGATGTCAAAGACGTCGATGCCCGCGAACTTCTTGAACAGGCATCCCTTGCCTTCCATGACCGGCTTGCCGGCCAACGGACCGATGTTGCCGAGGCCCGAGCACCGCGGTGCCATTGGTGACGACCCCCACCAGATTGCCGCGCGCAGTCAGCGTGTGCGCCTCGCCCGGATCGCGCACGATCTCGTTGCACGCCTCGGCCACGCCGGGCGAGTACGCGAGCGAGAGGTCGCGCTGCGTAACCATCGCCTTGGTCGGAACGACCGAGATCTTGCCGTGGGTCGGCAGACGGTGATATTCGAGCGCGTCATCGCGCAGCGTGTCGGACATGGTGTCTCCTCCGATGCGCGACCATGGCGAAGGCTTTCGACCTGCCGGTGCGCTGTTGTGCTTCGGTGAGCCCTGGCGGATGCACGACAGTGCGGCACCCGCCTGTGGGAGAAGGTTACGGCAGGAGGTCAGGGAGTCAAGCGCTCGGCCCGGTGCGAGGCCTGTCACGGCCTGCGCGCGTGGAAAGCGGCGGACGCCGGGCCGCCTGACATAATGGCCGTTCCCTAGTTCTGCGCGCGAACGATGCGTCTGACCGTCGACCTGCCGTGAGCGGATCCAGCCAGTTCACCCTGCTGCGCGAGCGGCGCTTCGCACCGCTCTTCTGGGTCCAGTTTCTCGGCGCAGCGAACGACAACATCTTCAAGTTCGCGTTCACGCTGCTGGCGACGTACTCCGCGTCGCGCTGGGGCGGCGTCGAGCCGCGCGTCGCGGGCTTCCTGATCGCGGGACTCTTCATTGCGCCGTTCATGCTGTTTTCGGCGACCAGCGGCCAGCTGGCCGACAAGCTCGAAAAGTCGGCGTTCATCCGGCGCGTCAAGGACGCCGAAATCGGCGTGATGCTGCGTGGGCGGTGCCGGCCTGGCGCTGCACGCGCCCGGTGCTCGTGTACCTGGCCGTGTTCCTGCTTGGGCTGCAGTCGACCGTGTTCGGCCCGGTGAAGTACTCGTACCTGCCGCAGCATCTCGATGCGCACGAGGTCACCGGCGGCAACGGCATGGTCGAGATGGGGACCTTCGTCGCGATCCTGCTCGGCACGATCGGCGGTGGATTGCTGATCAGCCAGTTCGGCGACAGGCGGGCGCCGTGGCCACGGCGGCGGTGTGCCTGCTCTGCGCGGTCCTCGGTCGCATTGCCGCGCAGTTCGTGCCGCATTCGCCGGCCGCCGATCCGGCGCTGACGATCAACTGGAATCCGTTCACCGAAACGTGGCGCAACCTCCGCATCGCGCACGGCAACGTCGCGGTCTTCAATTCGATCGTCGGAATCTCGTGGCTGTGGTTCTTCGGCTCGGTCTTCCTGACGAGCTTCACGCCGTTTGCACGGGAGAACCTCGGCGGCACCGAGGCCGTCGTCACGTTCCTGCTCGCGGTGTTTTCGATCGGCATCGGCGTCGGTTCGCTGGCCTGCGAACGCCTGTCCGGCCGGCGCGTCGAGATCGGTCTGGTACCGTTCGGCTCGATCGGCATGACGATCTTCGCGATCGACCTGTACTTTGCCTCGACCGCCTTTCGCGCGATGCACGACGGCGGCCTGCAGCAGTTCCTCGCGCAGCCCGGGCAGCTGGCGCATCGTCGCCGATCTCGCGCTGCTGGCATTCTTCGCCGGCCTGTATTCGGTGCCGCTCTATGCGCTGATCCAGACGCGCGCGGACCGGGCCCGGGTCGCGCGCATCGTCGCGGCGAACAACATCCTGAATGCCGTGTTCATGGTGGTCGGCGTCGCTGATGGCGACCGCGCTGCTGGAGTCCGGGCCTGACGATTCCACAGCTTTTCCTGGTGACCGCGCTGATGAACGCTGCAGTCGCGATCTATATCTACCGGCTCGTGCCCGAGTTTCTGCTGCGTTTTCTCGCCTGGATGCTGACCCACACGATCTACCGGGTGCGATCGATCGGCGCCGACCGGATTCCGCTGGATGGACCGGCGGTGCTGGCATGCAACCACGTGAGTTTCGTCGACGCCGTCGTGATCATGGGCGAGAGTCCGCGTCCGATCCGCTTCGTGATGGATCACCGGATCTTCAAGGTTCCGCTGATCAACTGGTTCTTCCGCAGCGCCCGTGCCATCGCGATCGCACCGGCGCGCGAGGATGCCGCGGATGCTCGAGCGGCGCAAACCAGCGGATCGATGCGGCACTGGCCGATGGCGATCTGGTCTGCATCTTTCCGGAAGGCAAGATCACCTACGACGGCGAACTGAGCCCGTTCAAGCAGGGGGTGCAGAGGATCGTCGAACGCACGCCGGTGCCGGTGATCCCGATGGCATTGCGCGGACTCTGGGGATCCTTTTTCTCGCGCTACGGCGGCGCTGCGTTCACTCGGCCGGTCGAAGCGCGGTTGCGACGGGGCTTCAGGTCGAAGCTCGAACTCGTCGTCGGCGCAGCCGGTGCCGCCGCAGGACGTGACACCCGAACTGCTGATGGCGCACGTCGCGGCGCTGCGCGGCGGAGAGCGCTGATGGCGACGTCGCGCCGCCCGCACGCGACGCATCGCGCGAACAGCAACGCGTCGCCGACGGTCGATCTCGCACTGCAGGGTGGAGGCTCGCACGGCGCGTTCACCTGGGGCGTGCTCGACGCGCTGCTCGAGGATGGCCGACTGCAGGTCGAGGGCATCACCGGTGCGAGCGCGGGAGCGATGAACGCGGTCGTGCTGGCCGAGGGCTGGCGCCTGGGACTCGCTGTCCGGCGCCGATCCGCGCCAGGCGGCGCGCGATCACCTGCGCCGCTTCTGGGAGGGCGTCGCCGCACTGCCCAGCGCGTTCGTGCCGCCGTGGTTCAACCCGGCGCTTGCGGCGGGCGCAACGACGCTGGTCGATGTCTGGGCGCGACTGTATTCGCCGTACCAGGCGAACCCGTTCAACTACAACCCGCTGCGCGACCTGCTGCAGCCTCTGATCGACTTCGAGGCGCTGCGCGCCGCATCGCCGTTCAAACTGTTCGTCTGCGCGACCAACGTCCGCAGCGGCCGCGCCCGGGTGTTTCGCGAGAGTGAACTCACCTGCGACATGCTGCTCGCGTCGGCGGCGCTGCCGACGTCGTTCCGCGCGGTCGAGATCGACGGCGAGGCCTACTGGGACGGCGGCTACATGGGCAATCCGGCGCTGTACCCGCTGTTCTACGCGACCCGCAGCGCCGACCTGCTGCTGGTCCAGATCAATCCGCTGCATCGCACGGACGTTCCGGATACGCCGCAGGAGATCCTGGAACGAGTCACCGAGATCAGTTTCAACGCTTCTCTGCTGCACGAACTGCGGGCGATTGACTTCGTGCAGCGGCTGCTCGACGAGCATCGCGTGGATCCCAAGCTGTACAAGCGCATCCATCTGCATATGATCGAGGCCGAGGAAGCGCTGCGCCGCTATGGTGCCAGCACCCGGTCGATCACGACGCGCAGCTTCCTCGAGGAGCTTTACGGGCTCGGACGCAAGCGCGGCGACCGAATGGCTCGAGAGCTCGCTCCACTATGTCGGCCACTCGGCCAGCGTGCGGATCGCCGACCGTTTCCTCTGACGCAGCGTCCGCTGCACTTACAATCGACATCGCGCAACTGGACTGCGCTGCAAGCGACCCATGGCTGGCTCGACCTTCGGACACCTGCTGCAGATCACCAACTTCGGCGAGTCGCACGGGCCCGCGATCGGCTGCGTGATCGATGGCTGCCCGCCGGGTCTCGCGCTGGCGGAGTCTGATCTGCAGCCCGATCTCGACCGGCGCAAGCCGGGTACTTCGCGGCATGTGACGCAGCGGCGCGAGTCGGACCAAGTCGAGATTCTGTCGGGCATCTACGAGGGATCGACGACCGGAACGCCGATCGCGCTGCTGATCCGCAACGAGGATGCGAAGTCGCGCGACTACGCCGAACTGGCCGACACGTTTCGGCCAGGCCACGCCGACTACACGCTACTGGCGCAAGTACGGTGTGCGCGATCCGCGCGGCGGCGGCCGCTCGTCGGCCCGGCTGACCGCACCGATGGTCGCGGCCGGGGCGCTGGCGAAGAAGTGGCTGCACGAAGCCTTCGGCACCCAGGTGCGCGGCTGCATGCAGCAGCTCGGCGACATCGTCGATCCCGTTCGTCGTCGTGGGACGGACGCGGAGAGCAATGCGTTCTTCGCGCCCGATGCGAGCATCGTTCCGCAGCTCGAGGCCGCGATGGACGAGCTGCGCCGCAGCGGCGACTCTGTCGGCGCACGGCTGCGTGTCGTCGCGAGCTCGGTACCGCCCGGGTCTCGGCGCGCCGCTGTACGACAAGCTCGATGCCGACATCGCGTACGCGATGATGGGCATCAACGCTGTCAAGGGCGTCGAGATCGGTGCCGGCTTCCGCTGTGTCAGCCAGCGCGGCTCGCAAAATGGCGACGAGCTGACGCCCGAAGGCTTCGTCGGCAACGAAGCCGGCGGCGTCCTCGGTGGCATCTCGAGCGGGCAGGACATCGAGGTCGCGCTGGCCGTCAAGCCGACTTCGAGCATCCGACTGCCACGCCGTTCGATCACCCGTTCGGGTGTGCCGACCGTGATCGAGACGCACGGCCGGCACGATCCCTGCGTCGGCATTCGCGCGACGCCGATCGCCGAGGCGATGCTGGCCCTGGTGCTGATGGACCACGCGCTGTTGCAGCGGGCGCAGAACGCCGACGTGCACCACAGCATCCCACCGATCCCGGCGTCAGCTCCATCGCGCTGATGTCATCGCCGGCGCAGCCGGATCGCTCGCACCTGCGGCTCGGCGCGCTCTTCGCGGCCTACTTTGCACTGGCCGGCGTGCTGGCGCCGTACATGCCGTTGTACTTCCAGGCGCGTGGTCTCGACGCGTTCGAAATCGGCGTCATCGTCGCGCTCGGGCAGGGCATGCGCGTCATCGGTCCGAACCTGTGGGGCTATCTCGCCGACCACGCGGCGCGGCGCACGCCGATCCTGCGGGCGACGACGCTGGCGTTGATGGCGTCGTTCTGCCTGCTCTTCTTGCCCGGCGGTTTCGCCTTCGTGTTCGGCGTGATGCTGCTGCTCAACCTGTTCCAGACCGCGCAGATGCCGGTCGCCGAGGCGCTGGCATCGGCGCAGCTGCGCGGACGCGATGATGCCGCGACGCGCTATGGCCGGTCTGCGTCTGTGGGGCTCGGCCGGATTCGTGATCGTCGTGATGGCGGCCGGTCCGCTGTTCGACCGCTTCGGTATCGGCTCGGCGCTCTGGCTCGGCCTCGCGCTGTGCGCGGTGCTGGTTGCCACCGCATGGCGCATCGAGGAGCAGCCGACGCATGACGCCGGCGCACGAACGCGTCTCGGTACGCCGACGCCTGCGCGAGCCGCGTGTGCGCTGGTTCCTACTGTCCGCGGGGCTGATGGTCTTCGCCCACGGCGCGCTGTACACGTACCTGTCGATCTATCTGGCGCAACTGGGCTACAGCAAGAGCGCGATCGGCGTCTTCTGGGTGCTGAGCATCGTGTTCGAGATCGGCTTCTTCTTCACGCAGGGACGCTGGTTTGCGCGGTTCGGACACTATGCGCTGCTGTCGGCGAGCTTCCTGGTGGCCGCGGTACGCTTCTTGCTGATTGCTGAATTTGCAACCGTCTGGTGGGTGCTGGTCTTTGCCCAATTGCTGCACGCCATGACCTTTGCCGTGCATCACAGCGCATCGGTGCTGACGATTCAGCGTTGGTTCCCGGGCCGGGCCGCGGCGCGAGGGCAGGCGGTCTATATCAGTGCGGCCTACGGCATCGGTGGCACGGCCGGCAGTCTGACCGCGGCTTACCTGTGGACGAGCGGCGGCCCGCAGTGGGCCTTCGGCGCCTGCAGTGCAGCAGCGCTGCTCGGCGCGTGGGCGGTGCGGCGGGCACGACGGCTCGATGCCGATGGCGGGCCGCATGAGGTCGCGTTCGTTTCCGGCCGGAGTACCTGAATGATGAAATCGATCACGCTGAATGTTTCCGCGGCATCGGCCCTCCTGATTTCCTGCGTCCTCGGTGCCTGCACGACCGTGCAAACGACTCAGGGCGGCGAGGTCGGCGTCAATCGCAAGCAGACGATGACCTCGCTCATCACCAGCGAGGAGATCGAGAAGCAGGCCGCGCAGGAGTACGCGCAGGTCCTGGCGCAGGCTCAGAAAAAGGGTCTGCTGAACCACAATCCGCAGCAGGTGCAGCGCGTGCGCGCGGTGGCGGCTCGACTGATCCCGCAAGTCGGGGTTTTTCGTCCCGACGCGGTCAAGTGGAAGTGGGAAGTCAATGTGTTGACGTCGAAGGACATCAACGCATGGTGCATGCCGGGCGGCAAGATCGCCGTCTACACCGCACTGCTGGAGCGACTCAATCTCACCGACGATGAACTCGCGGCAGTCATGGGTCACGAGATCGCGCATGCGCTGCGCGAGCACGCGCGCGAACGGATGGGTCGGCAGCTGGCGACACAGACGGCGACCGCGGTCGGTTCGATCGCGCTCGAGATCTTCACCGGCGTGCATCTCGATCCGGAGTTGACGGGGACGGTGTCGCAGGCGGTTTTCGTGCTGCCCGAACAGCCGTGAGAATGAGCAGGAGGCGGACATCATCGGCGTCGAACTCGCAGCCCGAGCCGGTTACGACCCGCGCGCCTCGCTGACGCTGTGGCAGAAGATGGGCCAGGCATCGGCGGGCGGGCCGCCCGAATGGTTGTCAACTCACCCGAGCAACGAGACGCGCATGCGTGAACTGCAGGTCTACGTGCAGAAGGTGATGCCGCTGTACGAGAAGACCCGCACGGCCGCGGCGAAATAGGCCCGCACGCTCACCCGAGCACGAGCTGCGTGCTCGCCGTCAGTCGGGTCGAGTGCGCCAGGGGATGTGCGGTATCGCGGCTGGGTTCGAGCTTGAGCAGCAGCGCTTGTTGCTCGTCGGGTCTCAGGCGGCTGAAGAGGAAGTCCCGCGCGTTGCCCGGTGCATCCGGCAGATAAAGCTGCGTCGCCAGGCTGCTACCGCGCTCCGGCTGGATGCGCACATGGATGTGCGGTGTCCGGCCCGGATATGCCACCGGCAGGATCGTGCGAAACCGGAATGTGCCGGCCGCGTCGGTGCGGTCGACGCCATAGCCCTGAAAGTTCGGATCGCGTTCGCTCTCGGCCCCGCCGGCCGGATGGTGATAGACGGACATTGCGTCGCACTGCCAGATCTCGACGGCGGCGCCTGACACGGGCCGCAATTCGCGATCGACGACCCGGCCGAGCAGGAAGATTGGCGTGCCCCGGGTCAGAACCCGCTCACCTTCGACGACGAGCAGATCGGCATCGGTCGAGCGGGGTCGCTCGCCGGTATTGCGCGGATAAAACGGTCCGAGCGTCTGCGTCGGTGACGGACGCGCGCCACCCTGTGCATCGGCCGATCGGGCGATCGGCAGCAGCGTCACGCCGCCGAGCGCGGCGACGATCTGGCGACGCGCGAGCAATAGTCGGTTGTCAGGCCGATTCACGATCACCTCCGACAATTGGTTATCAGACTGCTCGGGACGCGCGGTGTTCCCGTCTACCGATGGGCCGCGAACTGCGACGACCACCACCTGAACGCGGAGTCGCACCGAGATCGCGTGCCCCCGGATGGCATAATTCCCGTTCTGCGCACGCCGCTGCCAAGAGCGGACGATCAGCGCTCCGATCCTCACCATCATGTCCGCTCGCACGCTATACGACAAGCTCTGGGACGATCACGTAGTGCACGTCGAGGATGACGGCACGACGGTCCTGTACATCGACCGCCACCTCGTGCACGAAGTGACGAGCCCGCAGGCGTTCGAGGGTCTGCGCGAAGCCGGTCGGCGACCGTGGCGCGTCACCTCGATCGTCGCCACTGCCGATCACAACACGCCGACCACCGGTTGGGAACGCGGCTACGACGGGATCACCGACCCGATTTCGCGCGAGCAGGTGACGACGCTGGACGCGAACATCCGCGAGTTCGGAGCGGCAGCGTACTTTCCCGTTTCTCGACCAGCGCCAAGGCATCGTTCACGTGATGGGCCCCGAGCAGGGGGCAACGCTGCCCGGAATGACGGTCGTTTGCGGCGACTCGCATACCAGCACGCACGGCGCGTTTGGTGCACTCGCGTTCGGCATCGGCACGAGCGAGGTGGAGCACGTGCTGGCCACGCAGACGCTGCTGATGAAAAAGGCCAAGAACATGCGGGTGTCTGTCGACGGCAGGCTGCCGGCCGGCTGCACCGCTAAGGACATTGTGCTGGCAGTCATCGGCCGCATTGGAACGGCCGGCGGCAACGGCTATGCGATCGAATTCGCCGGCAGTGCGATCGAGGCGTTGTCAGTTGAAGGTCGGATGACTGTCTGCAACATGGCGATCGAAGCCGGCGCGCGCTCGGGCCTGGTAGGCGTCGACGAGAAAACGATCGAGTACGTGCGCGGGAGGCCGTTCGCGCCGCAGGGGACGATGTTCGAGCAGGCGGCGAGCTTCTGGCGGGGCTTGCGTTCGGACCCGGGTGCGCGCTTCGATCAAGTCGTCGAACTGCGTGCCGAGGAGATCAAGCCTCAGGTGACCTGGGGCACCTCGCCGGAGATGGTCACGACGATCGACGGCGCGGTGCCGGATCCGGACACCGAGAAGGATCCGATCAAGCGCGAGGGCATCGAGCGCGCGCTGCGCTACATGGGGCTGGCGCCGAAGACGCGTATCGCGGACATCCGCGTCGACAAGGTCTTCATCGGATCCTGCACCAATTCGCGCATCGAGGATCTGCGCGAGGCGGCCTGGGTTGTCAAGCGGCTCGGCAAACGCGTGGCGGCCAGCGTCAAGCTGGCGATGGTGGTGCCGGGCTCTGGCCTCGTCAAGACGCAGGCCGAGCGCGAGGGGCTGGACCAGGTGTTCCGCGCGGCGGGGTTCGAGTGGCGCGAACCGGGCTGCTCGATGTGCCTGGCGATGAACGCAGACCGGCTCGAACCCGGCGAACGCTGCGCGTCGACCAGCAACCGCAATTTCGAGGGACGGCAGGGGGCTGGCGGCCGCACGCATCTCGTGTCACCGGCGATGGCGGCAGCGGCTGCGATCGAAGGCCACTTTGCCGATGTGCGGAAGCTGCAATGACGCGCTGGGGGCAGCTTCTCGCCGGCGTCTTCATTGTCGGGGGGCGCAATACCGTGGCCGGGTTCGGCAAGGACGCGGAAGCCGCCGGGACAGCGGTCCAATGCGTCCGCAACCAGGCGAAGAAGTAGGAGCATGGACGCTTTCACCGTGCACGCCGGGCTGGTCGCGCCGCTGGATCGCGCCAATGTCGATACCGACGCCATCATTCCGAAGCAATTCCTGAAGTCGATCCGGCGGACCGGTTTCGGCCCGAACCTGTTCGACGAATGGCGCTATCTGGACCACGGCGAGCCGGGCATGGATCACACCATGCGGCCGCTGAATCCCGACTTCGTGCTTAACCAGCCGCGCTACAAGGATGCGTCGATCCTGCTGGCGCGCAAGAACTTCGGCTGCGGGTCGTCGCGTGAGCACGCACCGTGGGCGCTGCTGCAATCCGGCTTTCGCGTGCTGATTGCGCCGAGCTTTGCCGATATCTTTCAGAACAACAGTCTGAAGAACGGCCTGCTTCCCGTAGTCCTGCCCGAAGTCGTGATCGACCGGCTGTTTCACGAGGTGGCCGCGCACGTTGGATACCGGCTAACGATCGACCTGCCACGCCAGGTCGTGGTTGAAGCCGACGGACGCGAGCATCCGTTCGAGATCGCCGCGTTCCGCAAGTATTGCCTCGTCAACGGGCTCGACGACATCGGGCTCACGTTGCGTCACAAGGACAAGATCGGCGCTTTCGAAAAGCAGCGCCTGGCGCGACAGCCCTGGCTGGCGAAGACGAACTGAAAGCCCGTGGCGCTTCGCAGTGGGGAGCGCGCGGCGGTCCCGCACAAGGACTACATGAAGATCGCTGTATTGCCGGGCGACGGCATTGGCAAGGAAATCGTCGCCGAGGCGGTGAAAGTGTTGCGCGCGCTCGACGAGCGCTTCGATTTCGAATTCGCTGAGGTCGGCGGCGCCGCATACGACAGCCACGGCCACCCGTTGCCCGAGGCGACACTGCGTCTGGCGCAGGCCGCTGATGCTGTGCTATTCGGCGCCGTGGGCGACTGGAAGTACGACCGGCTGGAACGCGCACTGCGGCCCGAGCAGGCGATCCTCGGACTGCGCAAGCATCTCGGTCTCTTCGCCAATTTCCGCCCGGCAATCTGCTATGCCGAACTGACGCAGGCGTCGAGCCTGAAGCCGGAGCTCATCGCCGGGCTCGACATCCTGATCGTGCGCGAGCTCACCGGTGATATTTACTTCGGGCAGCCGCGCGGCCGACGCGCGGCCCCGGACGGACCGTTCGCAGGATCGCCCGAGGCTTTTGACACGATGCGCTACAGCCGGCCCGAGATCGAGCGCATCGCCCATGTCGCCTTTCAGGCGGCACGCAAGCGCGCGCACAAGGTGACGAGCGTCGACAAGGCCAACGTGCTCGAGACGTTCCAGTTCTGGAAGGATGTCGTCTCCGAGGTGCACATGCAGTATTCCGACGTCGAGCTCGAGCATATGTACGTCGACAACGCCGCGATGCAGCTGGTCAAGGCGCCGAAGAAGTTTGATGTGATCGTGACGGGCAACATGTTCGGCGACATACTCTCCGACGAAGCGGCCATGTTGACCGGGTCGATCGGTATGCTGCCGTCGGCGTCGCTGAATGAACGCGGCCAGGGGCTGTACGAGCCATCTCATGGCAGCGCTCCCGATATCGCCGGCAAGGGCGTGGCCAATCCGCTGGCGACCATCCTTTCGGCGGCGATGATGCTGCGTTATTCGCTGGATTGCGCTGGGCAGGCGGACCGAATCGAGGCCGCCGTGCGGCGCGTGCTGGCGCAGGGGCTGCGAACCGCGGACATCGCCGCGGACGGCGCCACAACGGTCGGCACCGTCGCGATGGGCGACGCAGTGGTCGCCGCGCTGGCAGACTGAGCGGGCAAGGGCGGAAGGCAAGGGAACTGGATGAAGCTGGGAATCGTGGGTTGGCGCGGCATGGTCGGCTCCGTGCTGATGGATCGCATGAGCACCGAGCGGGACTTCGACCTCGTCGACACGAGCTTCTTCAGCACGTCCAACGCCGGCGGCGCCGCGCCCGCCGTGCCGCGCGCCGAGCGCGCACTGAAGCGTGCGGACGACATCGCTGCGCTGTCGCAGCAGGACGCGATCATCACGTGTCAGGGCAGCGACTACACGAAGGAGATCTACCCGAAGCTGCGCGCGACCGGTTGGAACGGGTACTGGATCGACGCGGCCAAGACGCTGCGCATGCAGGACGACGCAGTCATCGTCCTCGACCCGGTGAATCGCCCCGTCATCGATGCGGCGTTGGCACGCAGCGTGAAGAACTACATCGGCGGCAATTGCACGGTGAGCTGCATGCTGATGGCGGTCGGGGTCCTCTTCAAGCGGGACCTCGTCGAGTGGATGACCTGTACTACTTATCAGGCGGCCTCGGGCGGAGGCGCGCAGCACATGCGTGAACTGCTGACGCAGTTCGGAACGCTGAACGCCGAGGTTCGCGACCTGCTGGCCGACCCGGGCAGTGCGATCCTCGAGATCGATCGCCGGGTCATCGGCAAGCAGCGGGCGCTGGGCGACGATGAAACCCAGAACTTCATCGTGCCGCTGGCCGGCAATTTGATCCCTTGGATCGATGCCGACCGCGGCGACGGCACCAGTCTCGAGGAGTGGAAGGGCGGGGCCGAGATCAATAAGATCCTCGGGCGCGGTCCCGGCTTCGGCACCGCTGCGACGCCGATCGATTCGATCTGCGTGCGCATCGGCGCGATGCGATGCCATTCGCAGTCGCTGACGATCAAGCTCAAGCGCGACGTCGCGTTGGCCGATATCGAGGAGATGATTCGCAGCGACAATCCGTGGGTGAAGCTGGTGCCGAACACCAAGGACGCGAGCATCCGCGAGCTGACGCCGGCGGCTGTAACCGGCACGATGTCGATCCCTGTGGGGCGCCTGCGCAAGCTCGCGCTCGGTGCCGAGTACCTCGGTGCGTTTACGGTCGGCGATCAACTGTTATGGGGCGCAGCAGAGCCGCTGCGTCGAATGCTACGCATCGTGCTCGGCACAGCTCTGATCAAGCGCTGCGCGACGTACACGCGCACTCTGTCGCGGCTTTCCATTTCTCACATAAAGGCGTGAGTTACCGCCATTTCTAAGCTTGCTGCCCTAAGTCCATGATGTTATGTTCGAAAAACGTTTCAAATAACGGCAGGGGGCTGAATGCCATCCCAAAAATTCATGCGCGCGCCCATGTGGTGCGCGCTTTCGCTTGCATTGGGTCTGGGCCTGACGGCCATCGACGTCGATGCGGCGGGACTTGGCCGCCTCTCGGTGCAGTCGGGACTCGGGCAGCCGCTGCGAGCCGAGCTCGAAGTCACCTCGGTCGGGCGCGAAGAAGCGCCAACGCTGCAGGTGAAGCTCGCGCCGCTGTCGGCGTTTCGAGCGGCGAATCTCGAATTCAATCCGGCACTTACAAACATCCGGTTCGCTCTGGACCGACGCCAGGACGGCAGTTATCTGGTTCGCATCTCCTCCGCACAGGCCGTCAACGAACCGTACCTGGACATGATGGTCGAGCTCACCTGGGCTACCGGCCGGGTGATCCGCGAATACACCGTCCTGCTGGATCCGCCGGCGCTGAAGGTCACGCCGGACATCGTCGCGCCGGCGGCACCGCCTGCACCGGTGGCGGCCGCACCGGTGCCGCTGCCACGCGCTGCGGCTCCCGCACCGGCCGCGTCTTCGCAGTCCCGCTCCGGCGACCGCGGGCGCAGCGCCGCTGCCGGCTCCGTTGCCGACGCCGGCGCCGGAACGTGCTGCGCCATCGACCGCGTCGGGTGGGGGCTATACGGTCAAGTCGGGCGACACGCTTGGCAAGATCGCCAATCAGAATCGCGGTACCGCGTCGCTGGACCAGATGCTGGTCGCACTGTTCCGCGCCAATCCCGACGCCTTCATCAATAAGAACATGAATTTGCTGAAGGCCGGAGCGCAGCTGTCGATTCCGGCCGATGCGGACGCGGCGAACGTGGCCGGGCCGGACGCGCGCAAGGAAGTCGCCGCCCAGAGCGCCGACTTCGCTCAATATCGCAGCCGCCTTGCACAGGCGGCGGGAGCGGCACCGGTTGCCGCAGCGCCAGCGGCCGCGGCCGGTGGCGGCAAGGTCACGACGAAGGTCGACGACAAGAGCGCCGCGGCCAAGCCCGGTGGCGATCAGCTGAAGATTGCGCGTGCGGACGACAAGGCTTCGGCCGCCGCAGCGGCTGCTGCCAAGGCTGACGAGGCGGCCGCCAAGCAGCGTGCGCTGAAGGAAGAACAGGAACGCGCGGCCCAGCTGAAGAAAACCAACGAGGCCATTCAGAAGGCGCTCGAAGTTCAGAGCAAGGCCGGCGCGCAGGCCCAGAAGCAGGCCGAAGAGAAGAAGGGCGCACCGCCGCCGGTGGCTGCTGCCCCAGCAAACCCGCCCGCACCGGTAGCTGCGCCAACTCCGGCGCCTGCCCCGGTCGCCGCTGCCCCGGTCGCGCCGACGCCGGCACCCGCGCCCGTCGCCGTAGCGCAGCCGCCTGTGACACCGACGGCACCGGTGAAGAAGGCGGCACCGCCGCCCCCGCCGGCGGAAGAGTCGAGCTTCATCGGCGAGATTCTTGGCAACACGACGACGCAGTTCGGGCTCGCCGGCATCATTGCCTTGCTCGCGGCGCTGTTCGGCTGGAGCTGGTATCGCAAGCGCAGGGCCGAATCGAGCGGCAAGTTCAAGGACACCGGCGAGGGCCTGCAGGCCAACTCGCTGTTTGGGGCCACCGGCGGTCAGAGCGTCGACACCGGAACCAGCACCTTCAATTCCAGCTTCATCCCGGCCGCGTCACAACTCGATTCCAACGAGGTCGATCCGGTGGCCGAGGCCGATGTCTATATAGCCTACGGCCGCGAGGAACAGGCTGAGGACATCCTGAAGGAAGCGGTGCGCATGCAGCCGGACCGTCACGCGGTTCGCGTCAAGCTGCTCGAGATCTACTCGCGCCGCGGTGACAAGGCGGCGTTCATGGCGATGGCTGAGGACCTGCGCGACCGCACAGGCAGCGTCGGCGAAGAGTGGGAAAAGGCGCTCAAGCTCGGCCACTCGCTCGACCCTGCGCACCCGATGTTTGCCGCCGCGGCGATGTCAGACTCGATCGGGCGTGGCCCAACCACGGGATTCCGGCTGGACCCGAATACCAAGAGCCGCGGACCCTCGACTCTCGGCGGTGGACCGACTTCCGGGCTCGACCTGGGTGGGCTGCGCGGTACCGACTCGGTCATGCAAGGTGGCAGCAATGCCCCGCCACTGACCAAGATGGTCGTCGATACGCGCATGACTGGTGCCGACACCACGATGTCGGTCGGCGATACGAAAATGCCGGCCGATACAAGGATGTCCGGACCGAATACGACGTCGGCACCGACGACGCAGTTCCACGCGACGCTGCCCGGCGGACCGAATACGAGGAGTGGGCCGGCCACCAAGGGTGGGCCTGCCAACAAGGGCGCGCCGACTCCGTCCGCCGAGCCCGACTTCGCTTCGCTCGACTTCGACCTCGGCCCGACGAAGATCAATCTGAATCCGCCGACCAAGATGCCGACGCTGGATCCGCCAACGGTGGCGGATGTCGACTTCGGCTTCCGACCGACGACTCCGCAGGTGGGACGCACCGAGCCGCCGGCGCTGGCCGACCTCGACATCGCGATGCCGTCGATGGCACCGGCACGGCAGCCGACCGCCAAGGCCGGGGCGATTCCGGATCTGGATTTGAACATCCCCCCGTCGACAAAGATGCCGACCGCGCATGCCGCGGCCGAGGCGCTATCGCGACCGACCGTCATCGGCAAGAAGCAGCCGGCCACCGCAGAGATCGGCGCCCTGCCGGATGAGCAGGCGCAGCGGCTGACGGCCAACACCGACCAGGCCACGGTGCCGCTGATCGATTTCGACCTGTCTGCGGTGAGTCTGAATCCGACGACGAAACGCGGCGAGACCGAACCCGGCAGCGCGCTGGCGCAGCAAATGGCGACCAAGCTGGATCTGGCGCGCGGTTATATCGACCTCGGCGTCAAGGACGGTGCGCGCGAACTTCTCGACGAAGTGATGCGCGATGGCACGCGTGAACAGCGCCAGGCCGCTGTCGAACTGATCAAGCAGATCGAAGGCTGATCGCAGCGGGCGCGATGCCCGCTGCACCCGGCCTCTTGCGGCGCCTTCCGTGCGCATCGCGCTCGGCATCGAGTACGACGGCGCCGGCTTCAATGGCTGGCAGACTCAGTCTGATGGGCGTTCGGTCCAGGACGCACTCGAGTCCGCGCTCGCCGAACTCGCCGGTCATCGTGTCGCGACGATCTGCGCCGGCCGCACCGACGCCGGCGTGCACGCAATCGACCAGGTCGTCCACTTCGACACGACGGCCGAACGGCCCCTGACCGCATGGGTTCGCGGCACCAATCGGTTCCTGCCCGATGCGGTGTCAGTGCGCTGGGCGCGGACCGTCGGAGAGGACTTTCACGCACGCTTCGGCGCACTGCGCCGTACCTACGACTTCTGGATCGTCAACGAGCCGGTGCGCTCGCCGCTGGCACACGCGCGCGCCACCTGGGTCTTCAGGCCGCTTGACGTGGCAGCGATGCAACAAGGCGCCAGGCTGCTGGTGGGTCGACACGATTTCTCGTCGTTCCGTTCGGCGGAGTGCCAGGCCGCCTCGCCCGTGCGCGACCTGCAGCAACTCGACGTCGAGCACTACGGCAAGTGGGTGCGCGTGCGCGCGCGCGCCAATGCGTTCCTGCATCACATGGTCCGAAACATCGTGGGCTCGCTGGTGGCAGTCGGTATCGGGCGTCATCCGCCCGAATGGCTGGGCGACGTGCTGACCGCGCGCGACCGGACGCATGCCGCGCCGACGCTCGGCGCTGCCGGGCTGTACCTCGCGCGGGTCGAGTACGATGCGCGGTTCGAACTGCCAGCCCCCGAGGCCGTCGCCCCGCACCGATTTGATGCGTACGCGAATCAAGATCTGTGGCCTGACGCGTGAAGTGGATGTCGCAGCCGCGGCTGCGGCGGGCGCCGATGCCGTCGGCTTCGTTTGCTACCCCAAGAGTCCGCGGCATGTGCCGCCCGCGCGGCTGCGCGTTCTTGCAAGCAAACTGCCGCCATTCACCACTCCAGTGTTGCTGTTCGTCAATGCACCAGCAGACTTGATCGAGGACGCGCTCGGCGCCGTGCCGGACGCGATGCTGCAGTTTCACGGCGACGAGCATGAGCCCGCATGCAGCCGCTATGGGCGTCCGTATCTGCGGGCGATCCAGATGGAGGCAGCGGTCGATTTGTTAGACTGCGAACGCCAGTTTCATTCGGCGGCTGCCTTGCTCGCCGATGCACCGAGCGAAACCCATGGCGGTGGCGGTAAGGTCTTCGATTGGGGCCGCGTGCCGCTGCGCCGGACCAAGCCGCTGGTTCTCGCAGGCGGGCTGCGAGCCGAAAATGTCGGCGATGCGATCCGGCGACTGCGACCTTTCGGAGTCGATGTCAGCAGCGGAGTCGAAGAGTCGCCTGGCATCAAAAGCAGTAACCGCATCAACCAGTTCATCGCGGCGGTACGTGCCGCCGATGAAGGTCTCGCATGAAGCCCTACGATCTTCCGGACCCGCGCGGTCACTTCGGCCCTTATGGCGGCATCTTCGTCGCCGAGACGCTGATGCACGCGCTCGAGGAACTGCGCGATGCCTATGCGCGCTGCCAGCAGGATCCGGAATTTATCGCCGAGTTCCACAGGGAGCTGAAGCACTACGTCGGCCGTCCGAGCCCGATCTATCACGCTAAACGCTGGAGCGAAGAGCTCGGCGGCGCGCAGATCTACCTGAAGCGCGAGGACCTCAACCACACCGGCGCGCACAAGGTCAACAACACGGTCGGGCAGGCGCTGCTCGCCAGGCGCATGGGAAAGCCGCGCGTGATCGCCGAGACCGGCGCCGGCCAGCACGGCGTCGCGACCGCCACAGTCGCGGCGCGTTACGGCATGAAGTGCGTGGTTTACATGGGCTCGGAGGATGTAGGACGGCAGGCGGCCAACGTGTACCGGATGAAGCTGCTCGGCGCTGAGATCGTTGCGGTCGAGAGCGGCTCGCGCACGCTGAAGGATGCGCTCAACGAGGCGATGCGCGACTGGGTCACCAACGTCGAGGACACGTTTTACATCATCGGCACCGTCGCCGGACCGCATCCGTATCCTATGATGGTGCGGGACTTCAATTCGGTGGTCGGCAAGGAGTGTCTGCAGCAGATGCCGGAACTGACCGGGCGCCAGCCGGATGCCGTGATCGCCTGTGTCGGCGGTGGCAGCAATGCGATGGGCATCTTTTACGACTACATCGCGCATGAGCAGGTGAAGCTGATCGGGGTCGAAGCCGCCGGAGAGGGCCTCGACACGTTGCGTCATGCGGCCAGCCTGCAGCGTGGCGTTCCCGGCGTGCTGCACGGCAATCGCACCTACCTGCTGCAGGATGACGATGGTCAGATCATTGAAACGCACTCGGTGTCGGCCGGTCTCGACTATCCCGGCGTGGGCCCGGAGCACGCCTGGCTCAAGGACACCGGCCGGGCCGAATACGTCGGCGCAACCGATGCGGAAGCGCTGAAGGCATTTCACGATTGCTGTCGCATCGAAGGCATCATCCCGGCGCTCGAGTCGGCCCATGCGCTCGCCTATGCAACTCGGCTCGCGCCGACTCTGGCGCGGGACAAGATCCTGCTGGTGAATCTTTCGGGCCGCGGAGACAAGGACCTGCAAATAGTCGCCGAGGCCGGCGGTCTGGAATTCTTCTGTCGCGCGTCCTGCCGCGAAGCGAGCATCGAATTCCGCCAACGCCATGGTGGGGATCGCTGATGTCGCGCATCGCGCAGCGCTTCGCCGAGCTCCGTGCCGCGGGTCGCAAAGGGCTGATCCCCTACATCGCCGCCGGCGACCCCGAACCCGCGCTCACCGTGCCGTTGCTGCATGCGCTGGCGCGCGCGGGCGCGGATGTCGTCGAGCTCGGCGTGCCGTTTTCCGATCCGATGGCCGACGGGCCGGTGATACAGCGTGCTACCGAGCGTGCGATCCGCAACGGCGTCGGTCTGCGGCGGACGCTCGAGTTCGTGCAGCCAATTCCGCCTGACTGACAGAACGACTCCGATTGTGTTGATGGGCTATGCCAACCCGATCGAGCGCATGGGCCGACAAGCGTTCGCGGGCGCAGCGCGCGCAGCGGGAGTCGACGGCGTGCTGGTCGTCGACTATCCGCCGGAGGAGTGCGCCGAGTTCGCCGCCGACATGCGTGGCGCCGGCATCGATCCGATCTTCCTGCTGGCGCCGACTTCTACCGATCAGCGGATCGAGTACGTGGCGCGCCACGCTGCCGGCTACATCTACTACGTCAGCCTGAAGGGCATCACGGGCGCCGGTCATCTTGATGTCGAGAGTGTCGCGGCAAAGCTGCCGTTGATCCGCCGTCACTCGGATGTGCCGGTCGGCGTCGGCTTCGGCATACGCGACGCCGCCAGCGCGGTCGCGGTGGCCGGTGTTGCGGATGCGGTCGTCATCGGCTCGCGCCTGATCCAAGAGATGGAGTCGGTTCCGCGCGAGCGCGCCGTGAGTGCGGTCGAAGCGCTGCTGCGCGAAATTCGCAGCGCGCTTGATGCGACCGCGATCAGAGTGGCGGCATAGATGGCCGAGCATGTCGGAGAGGCCGACGGGAGTTCTGCAATGAGCTGGATCGACAAGATCCTTCCGCCGCGCATCAAGCGCGAAGAAGGTTCCGCGCGCAAGATGGTCCCCGAAGGTCTGTGGACCAAGTGCCCGGGTTGCGAGGCGGTGCTGTACAGCGCCGAGCTCGAGAAGACCCTGATGGTGTGCCCGAAATGTTCGCACCATCTTCGGATCGGGGCGCGTGCGCGCCTCGATGCGCTGGTGGACGCCGAGGGCCGCTACGAGATTGGCCAGGAAGTGTTGCCGGTCGATGCGCTGAAGTTCCGCGACAGCCGCAAATATCCGGAGCGACTGCAGGAAGCGATGGAGGAGACCGGTGAGACCGACGCCCTCGTGGTCATGGGTGGCTCGATCCGTGCGTTGCCTGTCGTTGTGGCCTGCTTCGAGTTCCAATTCATGGGCGGATCGATGGGTTCGGTCGTCGGCGAACGCTTTGTCCGCGGCGTCGAGACGGCGATCGAACAGAAAGTGCCGTTCATCTGCGTCACTTCAACCGGCGGCGCGCGCATGCAGGAGGGCCTGCTGTCGCTGTTCCAGATGGCCAAGACGACCGCAATGATCGCGCGCCTCGCCGAGGCGAAGCTGCCGTTCATCTCGGTGCTTGCCGACCCGACGATGGGCGGTGTCTCTGCGAGCTTTGCCTTCATGGGCGACGTCGTGATCGCGGAGCCCAAGGCGCTGATCGGATTCGCCGGACCGCGCGTCATCGAGCAGACCGTGCGCGAGAAACTGCCTGAAGGCTTCCAGCGCGCGGAATTTCTACTGACCAAGGGCGCGATCGACCTGATCGTCGACCGGCGCGAGATGCGTGACGAGATCGCGCGCCTACTCGCGCTGCTGTTGAAGCAGCCCGCCGACGCGATCTCCTAGCCGGGGTGGCGCCGGCCGGACGGGCGGCGCCGCTTTTCTTCTTGGACCACTCAGGGCTGGCCGATTGGCTGGCGCGCCTCGAGCGCCTGCATCCTAAAGGCATCGATCTCGGCCTCGACCGGGTTCGAGCCGTCGCCGACCGGCTCGGACTCGCGCTGAGCGTGCCGACCATCGTCGTCGGCGGAACCAACGGCAAGGGCTCGACCTGCGCGCTGCTCGACAGCGTGCTGCGCGCGGCCGGATATCGCACCGGTCTCTACACCTCGCCGCACCTGCTTGACTTCAACGAGCGCGCCCGGATCAACGGCGTCGATGCGACCGACGACGAACTGGTTCGGCAGTTCGAGGCGGTCGAGGCAGCGCGGGGCGCGACCTCGCTCACCTATTTCGAATTCACGACGCTTGCGATCTTGCGGTTGATGGCTGCCGCGCGCCTGGATGCGATCGTGCTCGAGATCGGTCTCGGCGGCCGGCTCGACGCGGTCAACCTGATCGATGCCGACGCCGCGATCGTCACCTCGATCGATCTCGATCACATGGATTATCTCGGCCCGACGCGCGAGGACATCGGTTTCGAAAAGGCCCACATCTTCCGCGGCGGGCGGCCGGCGATCTGCAGCGATCCGCAACCGCCGCAGTCGCTGCTCGCACACGCCGACCGCATCGGTGCCGATCTGTGGCGCTTCGGCCGCGACTTCAACTATCAGGGCGACCGGCAGCAATGGGCCTATGCCGGACGCCACGCGCGCCGCACGGGTCTGCCGTATCCGGCGCTGCGAGGCGCGAATCAGCTGCTGAATGCGTCCGGAGTGCTGGCTGCGCTCGAGGCGCTGGCCGAACGCCTGCCGGTCTCGCAGCAGGCGGTGAGGCAAGGTCTGCTGACAGTCGACATTCCGGCACGATTCCAGGTGCTGCCGGGACGACCAACCACGATCCTCGACGTCGCACACAATCCGCACGCCGCAGCGGTCCTCGCGCAGAACCTCGACAGCATGGGTTTCTTTCCGGAAACGCACGCGGTGTTCGGGATGCTGAACGACAAGGACATCGCCGGGGTTATTGCGAAGCTCGGCGCTCGCATCGACCACTGGCATGTCGGCTCGATCGGTGGTCCGCGCGGAACCCCAGCAGACACGATTGCCGCCGCAGTGCGCGATGCGGCTGCTGCGCACGGGTATTCCTATTCGGTGTCGGCACACGAAAGCATCGGCGCTGCCTATCTCGCCGCACGCGAGCGCGCAGCAGCCGATGATAGAATTCTTGCCTTCGGTTCCTTCCTCGCCGTTGCCGAAGTGATGCGCGTCCTGCGCGTCATCACCAGGCTGAGGATCTCGACTGGAGCGTGGATGTCCCTGGCTTTCTGGCGTCGCAAGCATGCGGCCGTAGATGCTGCTCCCCGCTCTTCCCGTTCCACCGCCGACGATGACGCCGGGCGTGCCGATCCGACCGCCGCGCTGCGTGGACGCGCACGCCGACGCCTGATCGGTGCAGCCGCGCTGCTGCTGCTCGTCGTAATTGTCGTGCCGATGGTGCTCGACCCCGAGCCGCGGCCGGTGCCGGACAACATCCCGATCGACATTCCAAGCGAGAAGACGAAGTTCTCGCCGCGGCTTGCATTGCCGCCGGTGCCGGCCCCGGACAACGTACCGCTGGCGCCGCCGCCCGACGCGGCGCCGCCGGCGACGAAGAGCGCGGGCGGATCGATCGCAGGTCCCAAGAGCGGCGCTGCAATGGAGAAGACGCCAGCCGAACCGGCAAAGGCGGACGCGCCAAGAAGCGAGGCGGCGAAGACCGACGAGGAGCGCGCGCGCGCGGCTCTTGAGGGGAAGGCGTCGGCGGAGAAACTGCCGGCGACAGTCAAGGGTGGCAAGTTCGCGGTGCAGGCTGCAGCGACTGCGAACGAAGCATCGGCACGCGAACTTGCCGACCGACTCAAGAAAGCGGGTCTGGCGCCGTACACCGAACGCATTGAGACGAGCCGAAGGGACGCGCTTCAGGGTGCGCGTCGGTCCCTATGGCAGCCGTGAAGACGCAGATCGGGCGCGCGCGCGGCTCAAGGGGATGGGCATCAGTGGCAACGTGGTCACCACCTGACGCGATGAGCGCGATCGACTGGGCCATCGTCGTGATTCTGGGGCTGTCGATCCTGCTTGGCGTGCTGCGCGGTGTCGTGCGTGAAGTCTTCGCACTGTGCGGCTGGATCGTCGGCATCCTGCTGGCCTTCCGCTTTGCCGAACCGCTGGGACAGTCATTACCGCTTGATCTGCCATCGCCCGTGCGTACTGCGCTGATCGGATTGCTGATCATCGTCGCGACGCTGATCGCAGCGGCGCTCGCCGCAGCGGCACTGCGGGCCTTGCTTGCTGCCGCGAAGCTGTCCCTTGAAGATCGCGTTCTCGGCGGCATCTTCGGAGTGTTGCGCGGAGCGCTCATCGTTGCACTTGCCACGCTCGTCGCGATCGCTGCGGGCGCAACGCGCCAGCCTTGGTGGGAAGCCTCCGCATTTTTGCCGTGGGTGCAGGCAAGCGTACGATTCGCCTCGCCGTTGCTGCCGCAGTCGATTGCGCGACACGCCTCGAACCCCAGCTAGCCGGGAGAGAACTGCATGCATCGCCTCCAACGTTTGCCGGCCCTGCGGCGTCCGGGGAGCTGAGATGTGCGGAATCGTCGGCGTCGTCGCCGCGTCCCCGGTCAACCAACTGCTCTACGACTCGCTGCAGCTGCTGCAGCATCGCGGGCAGGATGCGGCCGGCATCGCCACCGGCGCCGGCAACACGTTCTCGATGTGGAAAGGCAACGGCATGGTGCGGGAGATCTTCCGCACCCGGAACATGCGCAACCTCACCGGCAACGCCGGAATCGCGCACGTGCGCTATCCGACCGCCGGTTCGGCGACGAGTCCGGAGGAGGCCCAGCCGTTCTACGTCAACGCGCCCTTCGGCATCACGCTCGGACACAACGGCAACCTGACGAACGCCGAGCAGCTGAAGAGCGAGATGTTCCGGATCGACCGGCGACACATCAACACCACGTCGGACTCGGAAGTGCTGCTGAACGTGCTGGCGCACGAACTGCAGGAGCAGAGCTCGACGTACACGCTTGATCCGGCGACGATCTTCCGTGCGGTCGCCGGCCTGCATCGCCGCGTTCGCGGTGCCTATGCCTGCGTCGCCCACATCGCCGGCCACGGCATCCTCGCGTTCCGCGATCCGTACGGCATCCGGCCGCTGTGCTACGGCGTCAACGAGACTGACAGCGGGACTGAATACCTGGTAGCCAGTGAATCGGTGGCGGTCGAGGGCCTCGGATTCAAGTTCGTGCGCGACGTCGGGCCGGGCGAGGCGGTCTTCATCGATCTCGATGGGAACTTCTACGCGCAGCAGTGTGCTGACCGGCACTCGCTCAATCCCTGCATCTTCGAGTACGTCTACTTCGCGCGGCCCGATTCGGTCATCGACGGCGTCAGCGTCTATGCCTCGCGGCTCAAGATGGGCGAGCATCTCGCGGAGAAGATCCGGCGCGAGTTCAGGAGCGGTGACATCGATGTCGTGATGCCGATTCCGGACACATCGCGGCCGGCGGCGATGCAGCTCGCGATGAAGCTCGGTCTGGAATTCCGCGAGGGATTTTTCAAGAACCGCTATGTCGGGCGCACGTTCATCATGCCGGGGCAGTCGGTGCGGCGCAAGAGCGTGCGGCAGAAGCTCAATGCGCTGCCGACCGAGTTCAAGGGCAAGAATGTGCTGCTGGTCGACGACTCGATCGTGCGCGGCACGACGTCGCGCGAGATCGTTCACATGGCGCGCGGCGCCGGGGCCAACCGCGTGATCTTCGCCTCGGCTGCGCCACCGGTGCGCTTCCCGAACGTCTACGGCATCGACATGCCGACCCGCGACGAACTGATCGCCCACGGTCGATCCGACGAGGAAATCCAGCGGATGATCGAGGCCGATGGTCTCGTCTACCAGGACATCGCGTCGATGAAAGCCTCGGTGTCCGAAGTCGGGCCGCATCTGACGAGCTTCGAGGCCAGCTGCTTCGACGGCCACTACATCACCGGCGACGTGACGCCCGAGTACCTGGACCGCCTCGAAGCCAGCCGTATCGCGGCCAGCACCGCCGACGGCGAGCCGCGCGCCCAGCTGAACCTCAATCTGGCCTCGGCGGACTGACGGGACACCGCGGTGGGCGCGGCGTCCGCGCTCGTATACAATTCGTGCATCGCGCCGATTTGATGTCTCAGCTTGCGGGCGCTTAACAAATGCGGCTAAAGCGAGGGGCTCGATGAACCCGCTGCGCTTCCGCCGGCGGGTTTTTTTATGGCCGATCCAACATCTGACGATTTCGAATTCGACACGCGCGCGGTACGCGCCGGCACGCTGCGTACGCCGTTCAACGAACACAGCGAGGCGGTGTTCCTGACGTCGAGCTTCGTTTTCGAGAACGCGGCCCAGGCGGCCGAGCGCTTCTCGGGCGCCGACGAAGGCTACGTCTATTCGCGCTTCACCAATCCGACGGTGCGGATGTTCGAGCAGCGACTGGCCTCGCTCGAAGGGGCGGAGGACTGCATCGCGACCGCGTCCGGCATGTCGGCGATCATGGCCGCATGTCTGGCGACGCTGAAGTCCGGCGACCATGTGGTCTGCGCTGCCAGCGTCTTCGGCGCGACGGTGCAGCTCTTTTCGACCGTGCTTGCACGCTTTCGGCATCGACGTGAGCTTCGTCGACGCGGCGGCTCCTTCGGCATGGCGCTCGGCGGTCTGCAATCGCACACGGCTGCTGTTTTGCGAGACGCCGTCCAATCCGCTGATGGAGATCACCGATCTCGACCGCGCTGGGCGCGCTCGGTCGCGACATCGGCGCCCTGACATTGGTCGACAACTGCTTCTGCACTCCGGTGCTGCAGCGTCCGCTGGAATTCGGCGTCGACGCGATAATTCATTCGGCCACCAAGTACCTCGACGGACAGGGCCGTGTCCTCGGCGGGGCCGTGCTGGGTTCGCGCCGCTTCGTGCGCGAGCAGGTCCTGCCGGTGCTTCGCACGACCGGTCCGTGTCTGTCGCCGTTCAACGCCTGGGTACTGCTCAAGGGACTGGAGACGCTTTCGGTACGCATGCGCGCACAGTCTGCTGCGGCGCTCGAACTTGCACGCTGGCTCGAGCGGCATCCGGCCGTCAAACGTGTTTACTTTCCCGGCCTCGCTTCGCACCCGCAGGCCGAACTGTGCGCGCGCCAGCAGACGATGGCCGGCGCCGTGATCGGACTGGAAGTCGCCGAAGGCGCGCCCGCGGAGGCGCGCGCGCAGGCCTGGTCGGTGATCGACCGGGTCCGGCTGATGTCGATCACCGCCAACCTCGGCGACACGCGCACGACGATCACCCATCCGGCGACGACGACGCACGGTCGCATCAGTGCGGAAGCGCGCGAGCGTGCCGGCATACGGGAAGGGTCTGATCCGCGTTGCCGTCGGACTGGAATCGGTCTCGGACCTGCAGCGCGATCTCGATCAGGCGCTCGCCGGCTGACCGTCCGTTAGTGCGTTCGGATGATTCGCGCGTCGCGGACGACGATCCGCGGTAGCACTTAAAGCGGATCGAAAGCGCGGCGCCGCTCGAAGAAAATCCCACCGAGGCGTGCCTCGTCCGCTTCTGCTGCCCGTGCGACTGTCGCGGGCCGCGCCATCTCGGGGAGAAATCATATTGCAACGGCGCGTGCGCGGGCTTCGGTCGCTGATGACGATCGGCGCGCTTCTGCTCGCCGCGGCCGCCGTGCAGGCCCAGACGACCGGCAACTCGAACACCGGCCAGCAGCTCTTTACGACGACGCTGACGCCGCCGTGCGAGAGTTGCCACTCGACGACGAACGACGCGGATCCGAAGTCGCTGAAGAGCATCCGCGACAAGATCACCGCACGCGCAACCCCGGCCGGCGGGGGCAGCACGATGAGCTTTGCCAAGGCGCTGGAAGCGTTCGATCAGGCATTGACCGGGACGAGCCTCGGTGGGCGTCGTCACCGGCATGAACGGTTTCTACACGCTGGACACGACGCAGCGTGCGGACCTCGCGGCGTTCATCGCCGGCATTGCCGGCCCGACGCCGATCCTGCGCTATGCGCCCGCCAGCGGGCCGATCTTCCCGGCGACCGCGGTCGGTGCGACCGCGAGCGCGACCGTCACGATCACCAATGTCGGCACGGGGGATCTCGTGATCGCCACGAACGATGCGGTGACGATGGCCACCGGTGGCGACGTGGCCGACTTTCGCATCACGGCGTCGACCTGTCCCGGGCTGACGCTGCGTCCGGACGCCGACAACTGCACGATCAGCGTGACCTTCCAGCCGACCGCGGGGGCGTCGCTGACGCGTACCGCGTCGATCGGCCTGACGACGACGAGCGGCACCTCGCTGGTCCCGCTGGCGGGCTCGGTGTCAGTCGCCGGCGGCGGCAGCAGCGCCGACAAGCCCGACGAGCGCCGCGAATCCGCCGGCGTCGGGCGGCGGCGGGGCGCTCGACTGGCTCGCCGCCGTTGGGCTGCTGATCCTTCCACTCATCCGGAGATCACCGAGGCGCCTGGGAGCGTGGAATTTGACATCGGGTGCGTTGCAACCGGAAAGCGAAATCAATGAACATCCCCACGACATCTATGACAACAAATATGTTTAAGGCGCTTGTTGGAGCTGCACTCGCCGTCGCGTCATGCGCGGCGCTCGCGCAGCCGGCCATCACGGCGAGCGGCACGACGCTGAGCTTCGCTTCGACGCCAGTCCTCGTCACCAATTCGACGCCAACGCCGTCGACCATCACGTTGACAAACACCGGCACCGAGAAACTGACGATCACCGGCATCGAAAAGAGCGGAGCGAATGCGACCGATTTCGCGGCGACCGGTACCTGCGTGCGTCGGCGCCTCGGTGACGGTGAACGCCGGCGCGACCTGCACGATCGGCGCGACATTTGATCGCCGCTGAACGCCGGTTCGCGTACGGCGACCTTCACGGTCCAGTCCAACGCCGCCACGAATCCGAGCATCACGGTCTCGGGCACAGCGGCCGCCGTCACGACGCCGAGCATCGTCCTCAGCGCCACGTCGATCGTCTTCAATACGCAGACCGTCGGCATGGCGAGCGCGCCGCGACAGATCACGGTGACCAACAACAGCACGGCACGATGCCGGTTTCGGTGACGACAGGTGACGTCGGCCTCGGACACGGAATTCGCGTCGACCACCGACTGCGTCGGCAACCTGGCTGCTCGGGGATATCTGCTCGATCACATCACGTTCACGCCGGCGATGGCCGGCGCGCGCACCGGCACAGTCACGATCACCTCCAACGTGAGCGGCTCGCCGCGGACGGTTGCGCTGTCCGGCCCCGGCGTGGCCGTGGGCATGGAGGTCGGTGCGGCCAGGTTGGATGCAAGCACGCTGAGCTTCCCGGCGACTCCGACCGGAGTCACCGCGACCGTGATGAGGACCACGCTGACGAACACCGGAAACAAGGAACTGTCGCTGACGGCCGTCGCGCTCAGCGGCGCGAACGCTGCAGAGTTTGCTAGCAGCGGCGGCACGACCTGCGCGGTCGGCGCGGCCGGGATGCTGGCCGTCGACGCATCGTGCGATCTTGAAGTGAACTTCACGCCCCAGTCGACGGGCAGCAAGAGCGCCAGTCTTGATCGTCACCCATGACGGGGTGGCGGGGACCACCTCGACCGTGACGCTGTCCGGAACGGGCACGGCGCCCCCGGCGCCTCCCGCCCCGCCGCCATCGGCCACGCCAACGCCACCTCCAGCGGCCCGCCGCCATCGGCGCAGACCAAAGGACGGCGGTGGCGGAGCGCTCGACCCGGGCTCGGGCTGCTGTTCCTCGTGCCCGCCCTCGCATTGCGAGCGCGCCGGTCCCGGCTCGATCGCTAGGTCCGGTTCCGGCCCTCTGGTGCGGCGCCTACGGGCGCCGCACGCGTTTTAGGCCTCTGGAAAGCCGCCAGGACTAAAGTTGATTAAATTAGTCGGAATTGGTAAAATTCCGACTGAATTTCTCGGGAATCTTCGCGGTGCTGGTGGGTCACACCCCACGATTTCACCCGAAAGGACTAGCGATGAGACTGACAACCAAGGGCCGCTTCGCCGTAACGGCCATGATCGACCTGGCGCTCCGGGAGCACAACGGTCCCGTCACGTTGGCCGGAATCAGCCAGCGTCAGAAGATTTCGCTTTCGTACCTGGAGCAGCTGTTCGGCAAGCTGCGCCGTCATGAACTCGTCGAGAGCACCCGCGGGCCGGGCGGCGGCTACACGCTGGGCCGGGTCGCCAAGGACGTCACCGTCGCCGACATCATCTTTGCCGTCGACGAGCCGCTGGATGCAACCCAGTGCGGCGGCAAGGAGAACTGCCAGGGGGATGACCAGCGCTGCATGACCCATGACCTGTGGGCCAATCTGAACGCACGAATGGTCGACTATCTGGATTCGGTCAGCCTGCAGGACCTTGTCGAACAGCAGAAGGCGCGGGCGGACAAGGGTAGCGGGAACGCGGTGTTGCACGATAATCGGGTCCGCGCGAAGAGCGAGACCGACGAAAAGAACGAAACCGCGCTGACGTAGCCAGCAGGGCAGGGAATGAAGCTACCGATCTATCTCGACTATTCGGCGACCACGCCGGTGGACCCGCGCGTCGTCGACGCGATGGTGCCGTGGCTGCGCGAGCACTTCGGCAATCCGGCGTCGCGCAGCCACGCCTTCGGCTGGGAAGCCGAAAAGGCGGTCGAGACGGCCCGCGAGCATGTCGCCGCGCTGGTCAACTGCGACCCGCGCGAACTGATCTGGACCTCGGGCGCGACCGAGTCGACGAATCTGGCGCTCAAGGGTGCGGCGCATTTCTACAAGGACAAGGGCCGGCATCTGGTCACGGTCAAGACCGAGCACAAGGCGACGCTCGACACGATGCGCGAGCTCGAGCGCGAGGGCTTCGAGGTCACCTACATGGACGTCAGGCCGGATGGCCTGCTCGATCTGGCGCAGCTCGAAGCGGCGCTGAGGCCGGACACGATCATCGTGTCGGTGATGTTCGTCAACAACGAGATCGGCGTGATCCAGGACATTCCGGCGATCGGCGACATGTGCCGCGCGCGCGGGATCATCTTCCATTGCGACGCGGCGCAGGCGACCGGCAAGGTGGTCGTGGACCTCGGGCAACTCAAGGTCGATCTGATGTCGTTTTCGGCACACAAGACCTACGGACCGAAGGGTGTCGGCGCGCTCTACGTGCGGCGCAAGCCGCGCGTCCGGCTCGAGGCGCAGATGCATGGCGGCGGCCACGAGCGCGGCTTGCGATCGGGCACGCTGCCGACGCACCAGATCGTCGGGATGGGCGAGGCGTATCGCATCGCCCGCGAGGAATGGGCGACGGAAAGCGAGCGCATCCGCATGCTGCGTGACCGCCTGTGGGCGGGCCTGTCGCAGATCGAGCAGGTCTACCTTAACGGCGACCTCGAGCAGCGCGTGCCGCACAACCTCAACGTCAGCTTCAATTTCGTCGAGGGCGAAAGCCTGATCATGGCGATCAAGGACATTGCGGTGTCGTCCGGCTCGGCTTGCACTTCGGCCTCGCTTGAACCCTCGTATGTGCTGCGCGCCCTGGGCCGCAGCGATGAACTCGCGCACAGTTCGATCCGCTTTACGGTCGGCCGCTTCACGACCCAGGAGGAAATCGACTACACGGTGAACCTCGCTCTCACGACAGGTCGGTCGGCTGCGTGAGATGTCGCCGCTTTGGGAGATGTACAAGGATGGCGTCGACCTCAACACGCTGGTGTGGGCGGCGCATTGAAAATCGCACGAAAGTACAAACCTACTTTCGTGCGGACGGTTTGCAAAAAATCACTGGCGGAGCCAGATGATTTTTTGATGACAAAGGTAGGAAAAGGCCATGGCATACAGCAGCAAGGTAATTGATCACTACGAAAACCCCCGTAACGTCGGTTCCTTCGACAAGGGCGATGAAAGCGTGGGCACCGGGATGGTCGGCGCGCCGGCCTGTGGCGATGTGATGAAGCTGCAGATCAGGGTCAACGAGCGCGGCGTCATCGAGGATGCGCGCTTCAAGACCTACGGGTGCGGCTCGGCGATCGCGTCGTCGTCGCTGGTCACCGAATGGGTCAAGGGCCGCACACTCGACGAGGCGGCGAAGATACGCAACACGCAGATCGCCGAGGAACTCGCGCTGCCGCCGGTCAAGATCCATTGCTCGATCCTGGCCGAGGACGCGATCAAGGCTGCCGTCGAGGACTATCGCCGCAAGCACGGGCAGCGGGAACCGGCGGCCGAACCCAAGGCCGCCTGAGGCGGGAGAAAAATAGCAATGGCAGTCACGATGACCGAACGCGCAGCCCGGCATATCGCCGGGTTCCTGCAGAAGCGGGGCAAGGGTGTGGGCCTGCGGCTCGGTGTGCGCACGACCGGGTGTTCCGGCATGGCGTACAAGATCGAATATGCGGACGCGATGCAGCCCGAGGACCAGACGTTCGAGTCGCACGGCGTGAAGATTCTCATCGACCCGAAGAGTCTCGCCTACATCGACGGCACCGAGCTGGATTTCGTGCGCGAAGGACTGAACGAGGGTTTCCGCTTCAACAACCCGAACGAAAAGAACCGCTGCGGCTGCGGCGAGTCCTTCAACGTCTAGCCGCCCGGCCGCGGCGCGCGCGGCCGGCACAGCGCGCAGATCGCTGATGTCCCACCCTGACCACTTTGCGCTGTTCGCGTTGCAGCCGCGCTTCGCCGTGGACGAGTCCGCGCTGGAGCAGGCGCACCATGCGGTGCAATCGCGCGTCCATCCCGATCGCTATGCGGCTGGCACCGCCGCGGAGCGCCGCGTCGCGATGCAATGGGCTGCGCGCGCAAACGAGGCCTACCGGACGCTGAAGTCGCCGCTGGCGCGAGCCGCTTACCTGTGCGAGCGCGCCGGTGTGCCGATCAACGCGGAGTCCGACACCGCGATGCCCGGCGACTTCCTGGTGCAGCAAATGGAGTGGCGCGAGCGGCTGGACGATGTCCGGCATGCACGTGACGCCGCCCGGCTTGCCGAGCTCGAGACCGGCATGGCGGCGGAACGTGCCCAGCTGATTGAAGGGCTCAAGACGGCGATCGATGAGCGGCACGACCACGCGGCGGCGGCCAGACTGGTGCGCCAGCTGATGTTCATCGAGAAGTTCCGCGACGAAGTGAAGAGCGCCGCGGACACGCTCGCCCATCCACGCGAGGCGCAGTCTTAATGGCGTTGCTGCAGATTTCCGAGCCGGGCGAATCGACTGCTCCACACCAGCACCGGCTCGCTGTCGGCATTGACCTCGGGACCACGAATTCTCTGGTCGCGACGGTGCGCCACAGCATCCCGGTCGTTATCGACGATGCAGAAGGTCGTTCGCTGCTGCCTTCGGTGGTGCGCTACCTTGCCGGCGGCACGGTCGAGGTGGGCTACGAGGCACAGAAACACCAGTCGCTCGATCCGCGCAACACGATCGTCTCGGTGAAGCGCTTCATGGGGCGCAGCCGCTCCGACGTGCTTTACATCGAGAGCATGCCGTACGACTTCGTCGAGCGCTCCGATGACGTGCCAGGCATGCTGCAGATTCGCACGGTCGCCGGGGCAAAGAGTCCGGTCGAGATATCGGCCGAGATCCTGAAGACGCTCCGCGTGCGGGCCGAGGCTGCGCTCGGTGGCGACCTGGTCGGGGCGGTCGTGACCGTTCCGGCCTATTTCGACGACGCGCAGCGCCAGGCGACCAAGGATGCGGCGCGGCTGGCTGGCCTCAACGTGCTGCGCCTGCTGAACGAGCCCACCGCCGCCGCGATCGCGTACGGGCTCGACCAGGCGGCCGAAGGCACCTACGCGGTCTACGACCTCGGCGGTGGCACTTTCGACATTTCGATCCTGCGGCTGTCCAAAGGCGTCTTCGAGGTGCTCGCGACCGGCGGGGACTCCGCGCTGGGCGGTGACGATTTCGACCAACGTCTGTTCTGCTGGATCATCGAGCAGGCGCGGCTGCTGCCGCTTTCGCAACATGATTCGCGCGCGCTGATGGTCAAGGCACGCGAGGTCAAGGAGCAACTTTCGGTCGAGCCCGAGATCCGCACCAATGCGGTGCTGTCGACCGGCGAAGTGGTGGACGTTCCGACGACGAGCCGTGACTTCGCGCAGATGACGCAGCCACTGGTCGACAAGACGCTCACCGCCTGCCGCAAGGCGCTGAGTGACGCAAACTTGAAGCCACGGGACCTCGACGGCGTCGTCATGGTCGGCGGCGCGACGCGCATGCCGCACGTGCGCAAGGCGGTGGCGAGCTTCTTCGGCCAGACGCCGCTGACGAACATCGATCCGGACAAGGTGGTCGCGCTGGGCGCGGCGATGCAGGCCAATCTGCTCGCCGGCAATCGCGCTGCCGGCGACGACTGGCTGCTGCTCGACGTGATTCCGCTGTCGCTCGGCCTCGAGACGATGGGCGGACTGGTCGAGAAGATCATTCCGCGCAACTCGACGATACCGGTCGCGCGCGCGCAGGAGTTCACGACCTTCCGCGACGGCCAGACGGCAATGTCGATCCACGTCGTGCAGGGTGAGCGCGAACTGGTGGCCGACTGCCGGTCGCTCGGCCGCTTCGAGCTGCGCGGCATTCCACCGATGGTGGCTGGCGCCGCGCGCATCCGTGTGACCTTCACTGTCGACGCGGACGGTCTGCTCTCGGCCGCGGCGCGCGAAATGGGCAGCGGCGTCGAGGCGGCGATCACGGTCAAGCCGTCGTACGGACTGAGCGACGACGACATTGCACGCATGCTGCAGGAGTCGTTCGGCGCCTCGGACCAGGACATGCACGCGCGCGCCCTGCGCGAGCAGCAGGTCGAGGCGCAGCGGCTGCTCGAAGCCACGATCGCCGCGCTCGCAAGTGACGGCGACCTGCTGTCCACCGAGGAGCGCAGCGCGATCGAGCGGCTGCTGGCGGCAGTGTCGGCGTTGCTGCCGGGCAGCGACCTGCCGGCGCTGCGCAGCGCCACCGAGGCGCTGATCGCCGGCACGGATGAATTCGCGTCGCGCGCGCATGGATCGCTCGATCCGGGCCGCGCTGGCCGGCCGTCGTGTCGAGGAGATCGCCCGCTAAGGACGTGAGTGCCGCATGCCCAAGATCACCGTCCTGCCGCACGAGGAGATCTGCCCCGCGGGCACCGAATTCGAGGTCGGACCGGGCATCTCGCTCGCCGACGCATTGCTGGATCATGGTGTCGACATCGAGCACGCGTGCGGCAAGGTGGCGGCGTGCACGACCTGCCACTGCATCGTCCGCAAGGGGTTCGAATCGCTGCCTGCGGCTGAGGACAAGGAAGAGGACCTGCTCGATCGTGCCTGGGGGCTGACGCCGGTGTCGCGCCTATCGTGCCAGGCGATCGTGCAGGATAAGGACCTCACGGTCGAGATCCCGAAGTACAGCATCAACTACGCCAAGGAAGGGCACTGAGGGCTCGCGCCGTACGCGGGCAGGGCGCCTGCCGCCTGACAGGGGGCACAAATGAAGTGGACCGATATCTCCGAAATCGCAGTTGCGTTGGCGGAAGCGCATCCTGACGTCGATCCGCACACGATCCGCTTCACCGATCTGCACCACTGGGTCTGTGCGCTGCCGCAGTTCAGCGACGATCCAAAACGCTCGGGCGAGAAGATCCTCGAGGCGATCCAGGCGGCGTGGATCGAGGAAGCCGCCTAGCGGTCATGCAATGCGCCCGCGGCGGACGCGGGTCGGATCACTCGTACAGACCCGGCGGTGTGGCGCATGCGCTGCGACGCGTCAGGCTCTCCAGCGTCGCCAGTGCTGATTCCAGCGTGAAGGCGTCGTTCTCCATCGCATCGAGCAGCGCCGGCAGATCCCGCCGCTCGATCGCATCGACTTCGCCGTCTTGATTGCTGCAGGTCGTGTCCGCGCCCAGCGTTGCGTCGTAGACGTGGATCCACTCCGACTGGTAGCCCTCGGGCACCGGACGGCGGACATGGAACATGCGTCCGTGATGCACTTCGATCCGGTCCAGTGCCAGCCCGGCTTCCTCCCATGCCTCGCGCTCGAGCGCCTGCTCGAGCGTTTCGCCGGCCGGCACCATGCCGCCGACCAGGTTGTCCCACAGTCCCGGATCGATCGACTTGTGCGCGGCACGCCGCGCCACGATCAGCGTGCCGTCGTCGGCCAGCGCATTCAGGTGCACGGCCTCGGTCATGATGCCGAGCGAGCGGCATGCCGCCCGCTCGATCGTCGCCAGCACCGGACCGCCGCGCGTCGCGCGTACTGCGAGCAGTTCGTCGCGCCAGCCGCGTAGCAAGCCCGCGTCGCGGAGCCGCTCTGCCGCCTCGGCGAGTCGCCGGCTGCGCCCGGGAACGTCGAGGCCATCGTCACGGCAGCTGCAGCAGTCCGTTCGCGCGATCGAAGCCGGCATCCCGCGTCAGCACGCCGGCGACCGCAGCGGTCACCCAGCCGACGGCGTGTCCGGCGATGACGAAGGGTTCGAGGTCCGCTGGACGTTGCGGCTGCGCCCGCGCCTGCAGGCGCTGAGCCAGGGCGAACAGCCGCTCCGCACGGAACATCAGGTCTCCGGGCGCATGTGCGGAAACAGGATCACGTCCCGGATACTCGGCGTATCCGTGACGAGCATGATGAAGCGGTCGACGCCGACGCCACAGCCGGCAGCGGGCGGCATGCCGTATTCGAGCGCCCGCACATAGTCGGCGTCGTAGTACATCGCCTCCTCGTCGCCGGCGGCCTTGGCCTTCGCCTGCTCGTTGAAGCGCGCGGCCTGGTCCTCGGGATCGTTGAGCTCGGAGAAGCCGTTGGCGAGTTCGCGGCCGGCGATGAACAGCTCGAAGCGCTCGGTGATCTCGGGCCGGGTATCGGAGGCGCGGGCGAGCGGCGACACCTCGAGCGGATAGTCGACGATGTAGGTCGGCTGGATCAGCTTCGCCTCGGCGACTTCCTCGAAGAGCGCGAGCTGCAGCGCGCCCAGGCCCGCTTCTTCGGAGTGCGTGCTGCCCTGGGCGCGCAGCTCGCGGTGCAGGAACGCGCGGTCCGCCAACTGCGCATCGGAATAGGCCGGGGCTTGCGCGCGGATCGCCTGCACGATCGTCATGCGTGCGAACGGCTGCGACAGGTCGATGGTCTGGCCCTGGTAGCTGAGCACCGCGGAGCCGGTGGCGGCGATCGCGACGTGACGCAGCAGCCGCTCGGTGAAGTCCATCAGCCACGTGTAGTCCTGGTACGCGGCGTAGAACTCCATCATCGTGAATTCGGGGTTGTGGCGCGGGCTCACGCCTTCGTTGCGGAAGTTGCGGTTGATCTCGAAGACGCGCTCGAAGCCGCCGACCACCAGCCGCTTCAGATACAGCTCCGGCGCGATGCGCAGAAACATGTCGATGTCGAGCGCGTTATGGTGGGTCACGAATGGCTTGGCCGCCGCGCCACCCGGGATGACCTGGAGCATCGGCGTCTCGACCTCGAGGAAGCCCTCGGCGACCATGAACTCGCGCATCGCGGCGA
This sequence comes from uncultured beta proteobacterium, assembly GCA_963707445.1. GTDB lineage: Bacteria > Pseudomonadota > Gammaproteobacteria > Burkholderiales > Burkholderiaceae_F > JALORV01. The sequence goes on from CAVPPW010000050.1 coordinate 75,055, forward strand.
TGGCCTTGCTGCGCGTCAAAAATGCGGCGCGCGTGTCCTCGTTCATGATCAGGTCGACGTAGCGCTGCCGATAGCGCTGCTCGCGGTCCTCGAGCCCGTGGAACTTGTCGGGCAGCGGTCGCAGCGCCTTGGCCATCAACCGCAGTTCCTTCACTCGGACCGACAGTTCGCCCTTCTGCGTCTTGAACACGACGCCGCGCGCGGCGATCAGGTCGCCGATGTCCCAGCGCTTGAACTCTTCCAGCGCGGCCTCGCCGGCGTCGTCCTTCGCGACGAAGAACTGGATGCGGCCGCTGACGTCCTGCACCGTGGCGAACGCGACCTTGCCCATCACCCGCTTCAGCATCATGCGTCCGGCGACCGCGACGGCGATCTGCGCTTGCTCGAGCGCATCGCGATCAAGCTGCCCGTATTGGCTGTGCAGGTCGCCCGCCAGCTGCTCGCGGCGGAAATCGTTGGGAAAGGCCGGCCCGCGCCGGCGGAGTTCGGCCAGCTTCGCGCGCCGCTCAGCGACGATCTGGTTTTCGTCGGCGGCAGGCACAGGTGTGGATTCGTTCATGTCGGCAATCTACGCTTGGCGAACATCGGCGACGGGATCGTGCCCGAAGTCGGCGCGGTGGAGGTAGGTCAGCACGCGCGCGGCCGCGGCCTGCGGCGTCGAGAGCTGACCGGTCGCCTTGAACTCGACGAAGTGCGCCTGCTCGGGAAAACCGGCGCCGTCGGCGGCGCGCAGTTCGGCCTGCATGTCGGTATCGATGATTCCGGGCGCGAGCGAGACGATGCGCGCCGGATTCGGCAGCATCGCTTCGTCGAGTGCCACCACGCGCGAGAAGTGATCGAGTCCCGCCTTGGCTGCACAATAGGCTGCCCAGCCGGCCACCGGGCGCTTGCCCGCGCCGGACGAAATGCTGAGCACGCGCCGGTCGATCGGCCAGGTCCGAGTCGCGCGCAGGAATGCGGACGTCAGAAGCATCGGTGCTTCCAGATCGACCCGCAGCACGGCGGCGATATCGTCCGCGGGACTGCTATCGATCGGTCCGACGTGCCCCAGCAGGCCGGCGTTATTGATCAGCGCGGCCGCGACGAAGCCTGCCGCATCGTGCCGATGCAGCCAGGCCTCGAGGCGAGCCGAGGCACCGATGTCGTGTCCGACGTCGATCGTCCATTGTTCGAGCAGGGCTCCGATCGCGCGAGCGCGTGGCGCCAGCGATTCGTCCGGGTGACGCGACAGCGTGAGCAGACTGCACGTCGGGTGCGAGCAACTGTTCGGCAAGCGCGGCACCGAGGCCGCGCGAGGCGCCGGTGAGCACATAGAGTCTGCGTGCAGTAGTCATCGTGGTTCCGCCAGATAGACGCGGTCAGCCACTCCGTGCGCGGCCGACCAGCCGGGATAGTCGTCGATCGTCAGCGCGAAGATGCGCGTGTCGCGGACCTCACCGTGGTGATCGCGCGTCTCCGCCCGCAGCAGCCCTTCCTCGCGCATGCCGGCACGGCGCATGACCGCGGCGCTTGATGCGTTGCCCGCATCACAGCTGCCCCAGACGCGGTTCACCAGCATCTGGTCGAACGCAAAGTGCACCTGCAGGCGCACGACTTCGGTGGCGATGCCGGCGCCGCGCGCGGGCGGCACGAGGAAGTAGCCGATCTCGGCCTTCGGCGTGCTCCAGTCCGGCGCGTGAAAGCCCGCACCGCCGAGATATGCGCCGTTCGCCGCATCGACGATCGCCATCGGCATTGCCCGCCGCAGCGCGAATTCCGCGTTCATGCGCCGCGCGTACGACTCCGAGTCCTCGACCCGCTGATGGCGCCGCGGCCACTCCATCCACTGCAGCAGTTCGTCGCGATGCGGTGCCAGCGCCGCGAACAGCGCCGCGCCGTCACCGACTCGATAGCGACGCAGCACGACGCGGCGGCTCGACAGTCCGTCGGCGAGGGGCAGCAGCTCCGGGTGCTCGATGGCTGGCCGCGGCATCAGAACCTAGACACCCTGCTTCAGGCTCGCCTCGATGAAGTCATCGAGGTCGCCGTCGAGCACTGCCTGCGTGTTGCCGACCTCGACGTTGGTTCTGAGGTCCTTGATGCGCGACTGATCGAGCACGTAGGAGCGGATCTGGTGGCCCCAGCCGATGTCGGTCTTGGATTCTTCGAGCTTGTTCTGCTCGGCCTGGCGCTTGCGCAACTCGAGTTCGTACAGCCGCGACTTCAGCATCGCCATCGCCTCGGCCCGGTTGCGGTGCTGCGAGCGGTCGTTCTGGCTCTGCACGACGATGTTGGTCGGCAGGTGCGTGATGCGTACCGCCGACTCGGTCTTGTTGACGTGCTGGCCGCCGGCGCCCGACGCCCGATAGACGTCGATGCGCAGGTCGGCCGGATTGATGTCGACTTCGACCGATTCGTCGACCTCGGGATAGACGAACACGCTCGCGAACGAGGTGTGACGCCGCGCGTTCGAGTCGAATGGCGACTTGCGCACCAGCCGGTGGATGCCGGTTTCGGTGCGCAGCATGCCATAGGCGTAGTCGCCGCTGATCTTGATCGTCGCGCCCTTGATGCCCGCGACCTCGCCGTCCGACTCGTCGAGCAGTTCGGGCTTGAAGCCGCGCCGCTCGGCGTAGCGCAGATACATGCGTTCCAGCATGCCGGCCCAGTCCTGCGCTTCGGTGCCGCCGGCGCCGGCCTGGATCTCGATGAAGCAGTTGTTGGGATCGAGCGGATTGTTGAACATCCGCTGGAATTCGAGATCGTCCACCTGCTTCGCCAGGCTCCCGACGTCGGCCTCGACCGAGAGCAGGGTGGCGATCGTCGTCGTCGCTGCGCGCCATCTCGAACAGTTCGCCCGCGTCGCGCACGCCGTGCGCCAGCGCGTGCATCTTCTGCACGACGAGGTCGAGTGTCTTCTTTTCCCTGCCGAGTTCCTGCGCCCGCTTCGGAGTCGTCCCAGACCTTCGGATCTTCGAGCGCGCGGTTGACTTCAGCGAGCCGGGCTTCCTTTACATCGACGTCAAAGATACCTCCGCAGTTCGGCCAGGCGTCCACGCAGGTCCGCGATGGTGCCCTCGATCTGGTTCAGGCGTTCGGCTTCCATGATGATTCTCGCTGCGGAAAGGCGCGGATTATAGGAGCCGGGCCTCCCGCGAGCCGACTGCGGCCGATCGGCCGTCCCACGTACACTCGCGGCGCTGGCAGCGTGATGCCCGCTCGGCGCCTTCGCCCGATGATCGAATCCGCCTCAGTGGTGACGTACCTGTTCTCGGACATCGAGGGCAGCACGCAGGCTGTGGGAGTCGGATGCCGAGCGTGCTGCGCGCGCGGTGGCCTGGCACGACGAGCTCTGCGCGCGGCGTTGTCACAGCGCCATCGCGGCACCGTCGTCAAGATGACCGGCGACGGGTTGCATGCGGCGTTCGACGATCCGGCCGATGCCGTCGCGGCGGTCATCGAGCTGCAGCTGGCGCTCGCGGCTCCGAGCGGATCGAGCGCGCGCCGCTCAAGCGTGCGGTGCGGGCTGCACCTGGGCGCCGATCAGCGGCGCGACAACGATTTCTACGGTCCGGCCGTCAACCGCGCCGCCCGCATCATGAGCTGCAGCGCATGGCGGGCAGGTGCTGTTGTCGCAGGCGGTGGCTGACCGCATCACAGGTCGCCTGCCGCAGGGTGCGATGCTGCGCGATCTTGGAACAGTGCGACTGCGCGACCTGGGATCGCCCGAGCACGTTTTCCAGATCATTCATCCGGCGCTGCGTCACGACTTTCCGCCGCTGCGCTCGATGGCGAGCACGCCCAACAATCTGGCGCAGCAGCTCAACTCGTTCGTCGGCCGCGACCACGAGATGGAGCAGGTCCGGCAACTGCTGGCCAACAGCCGGCTGCTGACGCTGCTGGGCATGGGCGGCCTGGGCAAGTCGCGGCTGTCGATGCAGGTCGCCGCGGTCGTTCTCGAGGATTATCCGGACGGCGTCTGGTTCGTTGAACTGGCCGCACTGTCGGATCCCCACCTCGTCCCGCAGGCGGTGGCCTCGGTGCTCGGCGTGAAGGAGGAGCCGGGTGGCACGGTGCTGGACGCGCTGATTCGTTATGTGAGCGACAAGAAGCTGCTCATCGTCCTCGACAACTGCGAACACCTCGTGCATGAGTGCGCCGACATCGCCAAGCGACTGCTGCAGGCCGGCCCGCAGGTCCGCGTGCTGGCATCGAGCCGGGATTCGCTGCGCATCGCCGGCGAGACGGTGTTCCACCTCACGCCGCTGCAGGCGCCCGGAGCCGACCTCCAGCCGTCGACTGACGCACTGCTGCGGCTCGAGTCGGTACGGCTGTTCGTCGATCGCGCCGCCGCGGCGCAGCCGTCGTTCCGGCTCACCGAGAAGAACGCGACAGCGGTGGCGGAGATCTGCCGGCGGCTCGACGGGATTCCGCTCGCGATCGAACTCGCCGCGGCGCGGACGCGGGCCATTCCGGTCGAGACCATCGCGGTGCGGTTGAAGGACCGCTTCAAGCTGTTGACCACCAACGACCGGACCGCGCTGCCCCGCCAGCAGACCCTGCGCGCGTTGATCGACTGGTCCTACGACCTGCTCGCGCCATCGGAACTGGCGCTGTTCCAGCGGCTTTCCGCCTTTGCGGGGGGATGGACGCTCGAGGCGGCCGAAGCGGTCTGCAGTGGCGGCCCGATCGCCGCGGACCAGATCGTCGATCTGTTGACCAACCTGGTCGACAAGTCGCTCGTCGTACTTGATGCGGAGGGCAGCCGCTACCGCATGCTCGAAACGGTTCGACAGTACGCGGCCGAGCGCCTCGGCGCGTCGGCGGACGAAGCGGTGACGCGCTCGCACCACCTGGCGTGGTGCCTGACCCTGGCGCAGCGCGCTCGCGACGGACTGGTCGGTTCGGACGCTGGGCACTGGCTCACTGAACTCGATGCTGAACGGGAAAACATCCTTGCCGCACATCGCTGGTGTGACGACGCAACGGAGGGCGCCGCGCTGGGCCTTGAGTTGATGAACGCACTGAAGCTTTACTGGTACCAGCGCGGGCTGTTGACGCTCGGCCACCGCCTGACGCTTGAGGCGCTTTCGCGCGCCCGTCCGGACGAGCGCACTGTTTCGCGCTGTCGCGGACTGGCCGACGTCGGTCAGTTCTGCGGCTTCCTGGGGCGCAACGAGGAAGCGCGGCGCTACCTTGAGGAAAGCCTGTCGATCGCGCGCGAGTTGGACGATCACTACCGCATCGCGGCCGCACTGCAATCGTTGGGCAACGCCTGTCAGGCGGTCGGCGATCTCGGTCGCGCGCGCGAGCTTTTCGACGAAGGTATCGAACGGGCGCGCGAGGTCGGCGATGCGCGCCAGCTCGCATCGGCGCTGGTCTCCCGGGGACAGCTTGATGCGGCAGCAGCACGACTACGCGGGAGCCGTGAGGCTCTACCGTGAAGCCACTGACATCGCCCGCAGCCTCGGCGATCAGGAAAGTGTGGCGATCGGGCTGCTGAATCTGGCGATCGTCGCGATCGAACGCGAGAGCGTGCCCGAGGCACGGCCGTTGTTGCGCGAGGCGCTGCTGGCTGCGGTAGCGACCCGCTCGCAGATCGTCGGCCAAGCGGCGCTCGATGTCATGGCCGGATACGCCGTTGACCACTGACTGTCAGGACGATAGTGCGCAATTCTTCGGTGCGGCCGAAGAGCAGGCGCAGCGGTCCGGACTGCACCGCGACAGTGCCGACGCCGACTTCCTGCTGCCGCGCGTCGAGAAATGCCGCTCATTCCTGGGCGCCGACCGGTTTGCGCAGCGCGCAGGCCGAAGGCGCCCGGTGGGGCTACGAACAGGCGCTGAAGCAGGGCTCTCGAGCAGCTCGTCTGACGAGCCGATCCCGCCGCGCTACCGGTTGACGATGAGCGGATCCCGCTCGACGAGGTTGCGGCCCCGGTCGAGAAGGCGGATCGTGTACTTGAACTCGCCCCGTTTCGTGTTCTGGTTGAGGCACGTCACGTGTTTTGGGCCGCCGATGGCACGTAGGTCGGCAGTTGATCCTGCTGCCCGCAGCCCGCCTCCCGCTTGTCTTCTCCCCGTTGACGACGATGCCAGTCGGATCGAACGAGTAGTCCGCGTCTGGCGGCAGCTGCCATCGAATGACGGACATTGGGCCCCATGCTGTCGCTCGACGACGATCGGAGCCACGTCCGGAATCTGATTGTCGACCAGCGTGACTGTCACCGGCTGCGGTTGCGCGGATGCGCCGGCAGTCCAGGCGCCGATGGCCAGCAGCGCACCGGCAAGCAGTGTGTTCTTCATCTTCTCCGCTCCTCGTTGATTGCTCTTGGGTCGGCCCGACTGACGCCGATACGGCTCACTTTCAGGGCTAGCGTAGCTGCCGTCAAGCGTCGCCGAGGTACTCAATGACCAAAGTCAGGCGCCGCTGGCCATTGAACTCGTCGACCGTCGGCCGGTAGGCGAGTGTGGCCTGCCGGGGCAGGGGCTCGGTTCGGCGGAACCAGATGGCGTTGAAGCGCCGGCCGTCGAGGTCGAGCACGAGCTTCAGATGCTTGTCCTTGACGAGCCGCTGTTCGAGCACCATGAACTGGTTGGCGAACAGCGGCGGCGGGAAGCCCTGGCCCCAGACGTGCTGCTCGCAGGCTTCGACCAGTCCGATCGAAAATTCGCCCGGTTCGAGCGCACCGTCGGTGACGACCGTGCGTTCGAAGATCGAGCGATCGCATGACGACCGGGTCGCTTCCTCGAACGCCGCGACGAAGTTGTCGTATTCGACGGGCCGCAAGCGTGAGCCCGGCCGCCATCGCGTGGCCGCCGAAGCGCTTGACCATCGTCGGCGCGACCTTGGTGACGAGATCGAGGGTGTCGCGCAGGTGCACGCCGTCGATCGAGCGGCCGGAACCGCGCAGTTCCGCTTGGTCGCTGCGCGCAAAGGCGATCGTCGGGCGATGGAACTTCTCCTTGATGCGCGAGGCGACCAGTCCGACGACGCCCTGGTGCCATGACTCGTCGAACAGGCAGATCGTGGTACGACCGCGCGACCGCGACGTCGTCGATCGCGGCGAGTGCGTCGAGTTGCATGTCGCTCTCGATCTCGCGCCGTTCGCGGTTCAGTGCGTCGAGCTGCTGCGCCAATGCCAGCCCACGCTCGAAGCTGTCGGTGGTCAGGCACTCGATGCCGACCGTCATGTCGGTCAGCCGTCCGGCCGCGTTGATGCGTGGGCCGATGGCAAAGCCGAGATCTGTCGCGCGCGCCGTCCGCGCGTCGCGGCCGGCCACCTGGAACAGTGCCGCGATCCCCGGATGCAAGCCGGCCGCTGCGGATGCGCTGCAGCCCCTGGCGCGACCAGCACGCGGTTGTTGTGATCGAGCCGCACGACGTCGGCCACGGTGCCGAGCGCGACGAGGTCCAGCAGCGCATCGAGGCGCGGCTGTGACGCGACGTCGAAGCGGCCGCGTGCGCGCAGCTCCGCGCGCAGCGCCAGCAGCACGTAGAACATCACGCCGACGCCCGCCAGATGCTTGCTCGGAAAGCCGCACCCCGACTGGTTCGGATTAACGATGCACGCGGCGTCTGGCAGTACCGCGCCCGGCAGATGGTGGTCGGTGATCAGCACGTCGATGCCGAGTTCGGTCGCGCGCGCGACGCCATCAACGCTGGCGATGCCGTTGTCGACCGTGATCAGCAGGTCCGGCTGGCGCTGCGCGGCGAGTTCGACGATCTCCGGCGTCAGCCCGTAGCCGTACTCGAAGCGGTTGGGCACCAGATAATCGATTTCGGCCTGTGTGCCCCGCGCCAGCATGCGCAGTCCGCGCAGACCGACCGCGGCGGCGGTCGCGCCATCGCAGTCATAGTCGGCGACGATCAGCAGTCGCGCATCCGCTTCGAGCGCGTCGGCGAGCAACACCGCCGCTTCCGTGACATGCGCCAATTCGGCAGGTGCGACGAGGCGCTCCAGCGTCAGCTGCAGCTGGGCGTCGCTGGTAATGCCGCGGGCCGCCAGCGATCGCGCGAGCGCGGGCGGCAGGCCGCTGGCGGCGAGCCTGCGGGCCGCGGCTGGGTCGAAATCGCGGACGAGGAGCCGCGTCATGACGCGGGCTCGCGCAGCGCAGCGTCGAGCCGATGCGAACGCCAGAACCGCAAACGATCCGCCGCGTGGGTTTTCCAGGTGCGGGTCCCAGCCTCGCCGGCCAGCACGAGGTTGAGAGCCGCCGGCGGCAACGCTGCCAGCCGACGGTCCAGTATAGCCATCGCGGCGAGCCAGGCGTGCCAGTCCTGCCGGCGACGCGGCTCGGCCGCTTCGTCCCAGACGAGCAGCGCATCCTGCGTCACCGGCGCCGATGCGACCCGCCGCTCGGCTCCGGCAGACGCTGCAACGCCCCGAAGTTCGGGCCGATCACTGTGCACGGCCGGCCATCGCAATGGCGGACGAGGCGTCCAATGCCCGCCGCCATGCAGCCACAAGCCACCGGCCATGGGTCGCGCACTCGCTTCGCGCGCCTCGTTTACCGGATGGGTGTGCCATGTCATCTGCACCGCATTGTGCAGCCGATTCCAGCGCAACTCGTCGTCGGAAGGCGCACCGCGCGCCGCGAACGGCCGCCCGATGACGGCGGCGAGCGGCGGCGGCGCAAGGTGCCACGCATCGCGCGCATGGAGGAACCAGTGCGGTCCGACGCGGCTCAGCCGGGCGGCGTCCCCCAGGCTTTCGTTGGCGGCCGCAATCAGCGCATCCGCCTCGGCGTCGCTCAGCGGGTCTTCAGCCAGCGATCCAATGATCACGCTTTCGCGGCCGATGCCGAGGTGAATCGGATCAGCGTGCCAGATCGTCTGCACTGTCTCGCGCTGCCCGGTGAGATCGGCCCACGCGTACGGCGCCGTGGGGCCGTCTCCGAACACGTGGCGCTCGAGCCAGTCATCCACGCCAGTGCCGCGCGGGCTCACGGACTCCTCGCAGTTGCGGCCGCGCGCGAGCGTGCGCCCGAGTGTCGGAGCGTCGAGCTGAGCGACGAGTGGCGCGGCGATGTCGGCTGGAAGCTGCGCTCCGCTGAGCATCACGGTCAATTGCATTTGGCGATTCTAAGTGCCGGATGAACGCGCGCTGCGCGCTGTGAAGGCGCACACAGGTGCTTGCGTACAATCGTTCGCCTTTCGCTGCCCTACCTTGAATCTTCCCTACGAACTCCGCATCGGCCTGCGCTATACGCGCGCGGGCCGCCGTGCGCGCCGGCGCAACGGTTTCATTTCCTTCATCTCCGGCATTTCGATGGCCGGAATCGCGCTTGGCGTGATGGCTCTGATCGTCGTGCTGTCGGTGATGAACGGCTTTGTGTCCCAGGTGCGCGACCGCATGCTGTCGGTCGTCTCGCACATCGAAGTGTTCTCGCTCGACGGTCCGATCGATTGGAAAGAAGTCGAAGCGCGGGCACGGCGCAATCGCGAGGTCGTCGGAACAGCGCCCTATGTTGCGGCTCAGGCGCTGGTCACCCGAGGCGACGCGGTGCGTGGCGTGCTGGTGCGCGGCGTCGATCCGGCCGCCGAGCCGGGCGTGTCGGACCTGGCGACACAGGTGCGCGGCGAGCCGCTGACAGCGCTGCGCGACGGGGAATTCGGCATCGTGCTTGGCGGTGAACTCGCGCGTGCACTCGGCGTTGCGCTCGGGGAAAAGGTCACGCTGGTCGCGCCGCAGGGCCAGGTCACGCCGGCCGGAGTGGTGCCGCGGCTGAAGCAGTTCACCGTGATCGGCACCTTCGATTCGGGCCATTTCGAATACGACAGCGCGATGGCACTGCTGCACATCGGCGACGCCGCACGGCTGTTCCGCGTCGACGGTCCGACCGGCGTGCGCGTGAAGATCGCCGACATGCAGCGCGCGCCCGAAGTCGCTGAGCAGCTCGCGAAGTCGCTGCCTCCGAATCTGCTGGTGCGCGACTGGACCCGCCAGAATCGCAGCTGGTTCGCGGCTGTGCAGGTGGAGAAGCGGATGATGTTCATCATCCTCGCGCTGATCGTGGCGGTCGCAGCGTTCAATCTCGTGTCGACGCTGGTGATGACGGTTACGGAAAAGCAGCCCGACATCGCGATCCTGCGCACGCTGGGCGCGACGCCGCGCAGCGTCATGGCCGTGTTCATCGTGCAGGGCGCATTGATCGGAGTGTTCGGCACGCTGCTCGGTGTTGCAGGCGGCCTGTTCCTGGCGAATAACCTCGACTCCATTTTCCCGACGATCGAGCGCATCGCCGGGTTCCCGCTGATCCCGAAGGACATCTACTTCATCAGTTCGCTGCCATCGGACCCGCGCGCGAGCGACGTCGTGCCGATCGCCGTCATCTCGATCCTGCTGTCGCTGGTTGCCACGCTGTATCCGAGCTGGCGCGCGTCGCGGGTGCGGCCGGCCGAGGCATTGCGCTATGACTGACGTCGCGGTCCTGTCCGCGCGCGACCTGCACAAGTCGTATCGCGAAGGTGGCCTCGCCGTCGACGTGCTGCGTGGCGCTGATCTCGACGTCGCCCCGGCCGAGATCGTCGCGATCGTCGGCGCATCGGGCTCCGGCAAGAGCACGCTGTTGCACGTTCTGGGTGGCCTCGATGCCGCGGATCGTGGCGCGGTGCAGATCGAAGGGCGCGAGCTGGCGCGCTTGAGCGACGCCGAACGCGGCCGGCTGCGCAACGAACGGCTCGGCTTCGTCTACCAGTTCCATCACCTGTTGCCGGAGTTCACCGCGCTCGACAACGTCGCGATGCCGCTGACGATCCGTCGCATGGCGCTCGCACCGGCGCGCGAGCACGCTGGAGAAGCGCTGACTGCCGTCGGCCTCGCGGGGCGCGTACAACACCACCCGACCGAGCTTTCGGGCGGCGAGCGCCAGCGCACGGCGATCGCGCGTGCGATCGTCACGCGCCCGGCATGCGTACTGGCCGACGAGCCGACCGGCAACCTCGATCGCGACACCGCGCGCGCCGTGTTCGGCGTGTTCGTTGAACTCGTGCAGCAGCACCGCACCGCGGTCGTGATCGTCACGCATGACCCGGAACTGGCGGCCCGCTGCGACCGGGTGCTGCGACTTGAACACGGCCGCCTGGCGGCCGCTTGACGGCGGCCGCCAGGCGACGTAGGCTCAACGGTCGCGTGCCGGCCGATGACGTCGAGCGCGCCAAGCGCGGCGCAGGTGCACGCTCCAGAGCCCGCGCACGACGAGGTAGCCGAGCAGCGAAAGCAGGCATGCGAGCAGGAAGACGCCGAGTGCCAGCGGCGGACCGAGACCGACCATCCAGTGCCCGATCTCCTCCGCCGACGCGAACGGACGCGACCAGTCGAAGACCGGCGGGGACGTGACCGTCGATCGCGCCTGAGGCGCCCATCACAAAGCTGCCGATCTCGTAGCCGAGCAGGTACAGTGGGACGATCGTCAGCGGATTGGTGTACAGCGTCGTCACCAGCGAGACCGGGAGATTGACGCGCAATACCACGCAGACGATGCCGGCACCGAGCATCTGCAGCGGGCCCGGGATGAGCCCGCAAAAGAGACCGACGGCAACGCCGCCGGCGGCCGAGCGTCGGTTCAGATGCCAGAGCGCGGGATGGAAGAGCCGCTCGCCGAATAGCGACAGCGCGCGCACCTCGCGCACTTTGTCGACGCTCGGGATCACTCTCCGAAAGAACTTGCGCGGCATGCCGGAAGTCTAGTGTCCCGCTCGTGGGGCGTGCTGCGGCCTGCTTACACTAGGCCGAAATGTGGATCGACACGCACTGTCACCTCGACGCGGACGAATTCGATCCGGACCGCGATGCAGTGGTCGAGCGCGCCCGCGCGGTTGGTGTCGGAATGCTGGTGATGCCGACCGGCCATGTCGACGACCGTGCCAAGGTCGCAGGTATCGCGCATCGACACGGCTTCGGCTATGCCCTCGGGCTGCATCCACTGTGGATCGACGGCGTGCCCGAGTTCGATGTGGAACGTCTGCGCGACGCGGCGCGTGAGTCGATCGCCGATCCGCATTTCGTAGCGATCGGCGAAATCGGCATCGACTGCTTCGAGCCCGGCGACGTCGTCCGCCAGGAATGGTTTTTTCGCGAACAGCTGCGTGTTGCGCGCGACTGCAGCCTGCCGGTGATCGTCCACGTGCGCCGTTCCGCTGACCTCTTGCTGAAACATCTGCGGCGGATCGAGGTCGCCGGCGGCATCGTGCATGCGTTCAACGGCAGCGCCCAGCAGGCAGCCCAGTTCGTGGCGCTCGGATTCAGGCTCGGATTCGGTGGTGCACTGACGTATTCGGGGTCGAAGCGAATTCGCGCTCATGCGGCATCGCTTCCGGAAGGCGCATGGGTGCTGGAGACCGACGCGCCGTATATCGCACCGTCATGGCGCCGCAAGCCTGACTCGGTCGAGCGCACCGAGCCGGCCGACCTCGCGCGTATTGCCGACGAGCTGGCCGCGCTGCGCGGTGTCGATTGCCAGGAACTTGCGCGCGCCAACCAGCGCAATGCGGTGGCGGCACTGCCGCGGCTGAGTGCACTGCTGACGTCGGACTAGCCGTGCCATTGGCGCCGCTCGTCGCCTTTGTGCTCGGCGTCTGCGCGCTGCAGGCACAACCGCAGCTGCCCGCCGGAATACTTCTGGCCGGATCGGCCGCTGTCGCGATCGCGATGGGCGCATGTGGTCTGCTTCTGCGCTGGCCGCGCGGAACCGCGGTCGCCGTCACGAGCCTGGCGGCATTCCTGCTGGGTTTCTCCTACGCCGGGTTGCGTGCGCAGCAGCGGCTGGCCGATGAGCTCGCCTTTGCCGACGAAGGCCGCGACGTGCGCGTGACGGGCATCGTCGATAGCCTGCCGGTGCGGCTCGAGCGCGGCCAGCGATTCGAGTTCGAGGTCGAATCGCACGATGGCACGATCGCAGTGCCCGGGCGCCTGCTGCTCGGCTGGTATGGGGCCGAGATCGTTCGACCCGGCGAGCGGTGGAGCCTCACCGTGCGACTGCGACGGCCGCACGGTGCGATGAATCCTGTCGGCGTCGACTTCGAGGCCTGGCTGCTCGAACGCGATCTGCGTGCCACCGGTTCGGTGCGCCTGACGCCGCCGCCGCGTCGCCTCGACGCGATGGTGTGGACGCCCGCGACCGCAGTCGAGCGCAGTCGCTGGTGGCTGCGCGAACGGCTGGCGACGCACGTCGAAGGCGAACGCTACGGCGGGGTGCTGCTGGCGCTCGTCCTGGGTGACCAGAAGGCGATTGCCGACTCCGACTGGACGCTCTTCAACCGCACCGGAATCTCGCACCTGGTCAGTATTTCGGGACTGCACATCACGATGATCGCCGCGCTGGTCGGCGGACTCATCGCTGCCACATGGCGCCGGGTGCCGTGGCTGTTGCGCCGGGTTCCGGTGCAATCGGCGGCGATCGGTGCCGGAGCGATCGCCGCGACGCTGTATGCGCTGCTGGCCGGCTGGGGCGTGCCCGCGCAACGCACGGTCATCATGCTGCTGACCGTGGCGTGCGCCTGGCTGCTGCGCGCCCGGATCGGGCTCGGAACGGCGCTTGCGCTCGCAGCCGCGATCGTCTGCGTGTTCGATCCATGGGCGGTTACGGCCGCCGGCTTCTGGATGTCGTTCGGCGCGGTCGCGGCGATCGTCTGGGTTGTGCACGGACGACCACGTCTGCCCGGCGGGGCGACGCTGGGCACGCTGCGGGCTGCCGCGCGCGTGCAGATCGCCGTGACGCTGGCGCTGGTGCCGGCGACAGTGCTGATGTTCCAGCAGGTGTCGCTGATTGCGCCATTCGCGAATGCCGTCGCCATTCCGCTGGTCAGCTGGGTCGTGACGCCGCTGGCCTTGCTTGGTGCGGGCTGCGCAGCCATTCCCGTCGTCGACGCACTGGCGCGTCCGCTGCTGACAGCGGCGGACACTGTATTCGCCGGCGTTGCGGCGTTGTTGCAACTCCTTGCGGCTCCCTCATGGGCGGCGCTGACGCTGCCGGCACCGCCCGGCTTTGCCGTTCTGATGGCCGCATTCGGCATTGCATGGTGTCTGGCTCCGCCCGGGTGGCCGGCGCGCTGGCTCGGCGCCATCGCGCTGCTCCCGATTCTGGTTTGGCCCGGCGAACGTCCAGGTGCAGGCGATCTGTGGCTGACAGCGCTCGACATCGGGCAGGGCTCAGCAGTCGTCCTCGAGACGCGTGAGCAGGCGTGGCTCTACGACGCCGGACCGCGCTACTCGCAGGATTCGGATGCGGGCGAGCGTGTGGTGCTGCCATACCTGCGGAGCCGAGGCATTCGCGCACTCGACGGCATGATCGTCTCGCATCTCGACCAGGATCATTCGGGCGGCGTGGCTTCGGTGCTACGCGGTATCGAGGTGCGGCGCGTGATTTCCTCGATCACGTCGGGACATCCAGTACTGGGCGGCATCTCGGCCGAGCGCTGTGTGGCCGGGATGCAGTGGTCGTCCGGCGATCTGCAGTGGAGCATCCTGCACCCGTCGGCAAGCGACTACGAGCGCCGATCGACGACGAACGCAATGAGTTGCATCGCCCTCGTGCACAGCGGTGCAACGACGGTGCTGCTGACCGGCGATCTGCCGGGCCGCGAGGAACAGACTCTGGTCGTGCGCGAAGCCGATCTGCATGCGACCTTGCTGATGGTTCCGCACCACGGCAGCCGCTCTTCGTCCAGCGCGGCGCTGCTGGCAGCGGTGCAGCCCGCTGCCGCCGTCGCGCAGGCGGGTTACCGCAACCGCTTCGGACACCCGCATGCCGAAGTGCTGGCGCGTTACGCGGAGCGAGGCATCGCACTGACCCGCACCGACCACGCCGGGGCGGCCCAGTGGAGATTCAGACCCGACGGCCGCGTCGAATTCCGCTCATGGCGCTCGCTGGCCGGGCGCTATTGGCACAACCGTCCCGGCGTGGAGCAGCGCACGGCCGTCGAAGCTGCCGATGAAAGCGTCGAAGAAGGGGACCTTGGGCAACCGTTTTTCGGGATGCCGTAATCGTGGGGACTGGTGTACATCTTGCTAGACTGGTTTGGCACCGCGTCGGGGGCGGCCGGGCCATAACCAGAACGAATCAGCCTGCCGGATGATCCAGCCGTTTGACGAGATGCACGGGGCCGAAGGTGCGGTGCGCGAGCATTACCGCGAGTTCGACCGCTGGCTCGTCGAACAGAGTTCGGAGACGATGCGCAATAAGCGGGCCGAGGCGGACCTCGTGTTCCGTCGTGTCGGCATCACGTTCGCGGTCTATGGCGAGAAGGATGAGGAGGGCAGCGGCACCGAGAGGCTGATTCCCGTTCGACGTCGTGCCGCGCATCATCCCGGCTGCCGAATGGCGGCAACTCGAGGCGGGCCTGCGCCAGCGCGTGCGTGCGCTCAATCTCTACATCCACGACGTCTACCACGAGCAGCAGATCGTCCGGGCCGGCCGCATTCCGGCCGACGAGATCTTCCGCAATTCGCAGTACCGCCCCGAGATGCACGGCGTCGACGTCGCGAGCTCAATTTATGCGCACGTCGCCGGCATCGACGTCGTGCGCGCCGGCGCAGGCGAGTACTACGTGCTCGAGGACAATCTGCGCGTGCCGAGCGGCGTGTCGTACATGCTGGAGAACCGCAAGATGATGATGCGGCTCTTTCCGGATCTGTTCGTCCGCAACCGCATCGCGCCCGTCGCGCACTATCCCGATCTGCTGCTGGAGAATCTGCGCTCGGTCGCACCGCAGGGCGTCGAGGATCCGCTCGTCGTGCTGCTGACGCCGGGCATGTACAACTCGGCCTACTTCGAACACGCCTTTCTCGCGCAGCAGATGGGGATCGAGCTGGTCGAGGGGCAGGATCTGTTCGTGCGAGAGAACAACGTCTACATGCGGACCACGCGCGGACCGCAGCGGGTCGACGTGATCTATCGCCGCATCGATGACGACTTTATCGATCCGCTGGCGTTCCGGCCGGACTCTCAGCTCGGCGTTCCCGGGCTGCTGTCCGTGTATCGCGCCGGCCGCGTAACGCTGGCCAACGCGGTCGGCACCGGAATCGCCGACGACAAGTCGATCTATTCCTACGTGCCGGACATGATCGACTTCTATCTCGGCGAAAAACCGATCCTCAACAATGTTCCGACCTACCGTTGCCGTCGTCCCGAGGATCTTGCCTACGTGCTGGAGCACCTGCGCGAGCTGGTCGTCAAGGAGGTACACGGCGCGGGAGGCTACGGCATGCTGGTCGGTCCGGCCGCCACGCGCGGCGAGATCGAGCTCTTCGCGGGCCTGCTGCGCGCCAGCCCGGAGAACTATGTCGCGCAGCCGACGCTGGCGCTGTCGACCTGCCCGACCTACGTCGAGAGCGGAGTGGCGCCGCGCCATATCGATCTGCGGCCGTTCGTGCTGTCGGGTAGGGAGGTCACGATGGCCCCGGGCGGCCTGTGCCGGGTCGCGCTGCGCGCAGGCTCGCTGGTCGTGAATTCGTCGCAGGGCGGCGGCACCAAGGACACCTGGGTGCTCGAGCGATGAAACGCGCCGTCAATCCTTCGATTTCCGCGGACGCGCTCGGCAGCGAGCCCACGGCGCGACGCGTTACCGACCAGATCGATCCGTACGCGCTGATCGACCGCGCGGAGCGACTGCTGAACACGAATCCGCACGACGCGGTGATGTTCGCGCTGCGCGCGCAAAGCGTGGCGCGCGCGCGCGGCGCCGAGGCGCTGATGGCGCGAGCGCACTACGTCGCGGGTGCGGCGCTGACGCAGACCGGCGACTGGTCAGGCGCGATCCGGCAGCTGTCGCACGCGGAGCACATCTATCGCGCGCAGAACGACATCGCCTCGCAGTGCCAGGTCATCATGCAGCTCGCCGCCGCGTGCAGCGAACTCGGCGAGTACCCCGAGGCACTCGACGGCTTCGCCCAGGCCGAACGGCTGGCACGCCAGCATCGCGACCACGCGGCCGTGCGACGGGCGCTGGTGCAGACCTCGAGCGTCCACACCGTGCTCGGCGACTTCACGGCGGCGCGCGAGTGCTTGCGCTCGGCGCTCGAACTGCCGTCGGGAACCTGCCGCCGACGAGGGCATGGTCGTGCTCCAGTTCGGGCTGGTCGATGTCAACGAAGGCCTGAAGGCGGCACTCGCCGGCGACGCCCAGACCGTGACGCGCCGGATGGCCGAAGGCGAAGAACACTTCGACGTTGCGCTCGAACTGCTGTCGGGAACGACCGATCTGTCGACTGCGATCGCGGCGCGCACGCAGCGTGGCGCGGCCCGCTGCTGGATGGGCGACTTTCCCGGGCGGCCTCGGCGATCTCGAGGAAGCGAGTATCGAGGCCGCTCGCAGCGGCTTCCGCCTGCGCGAAGTCCAGGCGCGCCTTGAGCAGGGCTATCACCTGATCGCCGCAGGACGCGAGGCTGAGGGTCTGGCGTTGTTGCGGCCGGCGTTCCTGCAGGCCGAGGAACTGGGCGACCTCAGGCGCCCGGCCGACATGCACGAACGGCTGTCGGCGCTGTACGAAGCGCGCGGAGACTTCCAGCGGGCGCTGTTTCATCACAAGCGCTTCGTCGAGGTCCGCACACGACTCGACGGCAAGCTGTCGACACAGCGCGCGCGTCTGCACGAGGCGCGGGCCGAGCTGCTGAAGCTGCGCACGCAGACCGCCGCGCTGCATGCGCGCGCACAGGACCTGGAAAAGTCGCGTTCGCGCCTGGAGCGGCTGGCGCTCGAAGACGAACTCACCGGACTCGCCAATCGACGCGCGTTCACGAAGGAACTCGAAAACTGGTGCGGGCGCGCCCGCGCCGGGCAGCTGCGTTTCGGCCTCGTCGTCGCGGATATCGACGGCTTCAAGCAGATCAACGACAGCTTTTCGCACGTCACCGGTGATGTCGTGCTGCGGCAGCTCGGCAGCGTCATCCGCGGCAACCTGCGCGACATGGACTTCGCGGCGCGCCTGGGCGGCGACGAGTTCGCGCTGCTGCTCGCCGACAGCGAGGGCGGCGCCGCGCGCACCGTGGTCGAGCGCATCCTGCAGGCGGTGCGCAGCATGCCGTGGAACCAGCTGGGCGATGGGCATGGTCGTGACACTCAGCGTCGGGTTGTGCGAGTCGGCCGATTTCGGCGATTCGAGCGAGCTTGTGCGTCGCGCCGACGAGGCACTCTACGGCGCGAAGGACGCCGGGCGCGACCGCCTGCACGTGTGGAGCGCCGAGCGTGCTTAGCCGCACGGCCGACCACCTGTACTGGATGGCACGCTACGTCGAGCGCGCGGAAAACACCGCGCGGATGCTCGACGTCAACCTGTCGACCAGTCTGCTGCCGCAGTCGGCGCATGCCGCCGAGAGCGGCTGGCGCGCGATGCTGAGCATTTCGGAGCTGCTGCCGCAGTTCGATGCGAAGTATCCGATGCTGTCGCCGCGGGAGGTCATCGACTTCATGGTGCGAGACCCCGACAACACGTCGTCGATCTACTGCTGTCTGCAGGCTGCGCGCGAGAACGCGCGCGCGGTGCGCGGCTCGCTGACAACCGAGGTATGGGAGACGCACAACGACACCTGGCTCGGGCTGCAGAAGCTGCTGCGCGAACGGCTGCTGGCGCGCGATCCGCAGGAGTTCTTCGAGTGGGTGAAGTTCCGATCGCACTTGTCACGAGGAGTCACGATCGGCACGATGCTGAAGGACGAGGCGTTCTATTTCATACGGCTCGGCACCTTCCTCGAACGTGCGGACAACACCGCGCGACTGCTCGACGTCAAGTACCACGGGGTGGCGCAGTCCGGAAGCCTCCACTGCGAATGCGCGCGGCGAGGGCGCGAACGATCAGTACCTCGATTTCTACCACTGGGCCGCCGTGCTGCGATCGGTGTCTGCATTCGAGACTTACCGCAAGGTCTACCGCGATGTGATCACGCCGTCGCGCGTGGCCGCACTGCTGATCCTGCGTGGCGACATGCCACGTTCGCTGCTGTCATGCGTGAACGAGGTCAGCCTCAACCTGGAAATGGTCCGCAACAGCCGCTCGGGCGAGACCGAGCGGCGTGCCGGCCTGCTACGCGCCGAGCTGCGCTACGGCCGGATCGAGGACATCCTGGCGCGGGCCTGCACGAGTTTCCTGACCGTCGTTCCTCGAGCGCGTGAACGACATCGGTGGCCGCATCAGCCAGGACTTTCTGGTGCCACTGGTGGCGCACTGACGCTGGCGCGAGATCGAGGAGGCCAAGTCATGCGGTACCGCATCGAGCATCTGACCGACTATCGCTATGCGGGCACCGCGGCATTGACCCAGCAGGCGCTGCGACTGTCGCCGCGCAGCGACGCGCACCAGCGGGTAATCCAGTGGAGAATCCGTGTGCCGGGGACGCTGACCGCCACGACGGACGCATACGGCAATCTGACTCATATGCACACGCTCGAGGCAAGAAGAGGGCGCGCAGCGAACGCGTGCCGAAGAGTTGACCGCATGACGTATTGCATCGGCATGCAGCTCGATGACGGGCTCGTGTTCCTGTCGGACTCCCGCACCAATGCAGGGGTGGACCACATCTCCACGTTTCGCAAGATGACCGTCTTCGAGCACTCCGGCGAGCGCCTGCTGGTGTTGCTGAGTGCGGGCAATCTCGCCGTCACGCAGGCGGTTCGACAGATCGTGTGCGAGCGCGTCGGGCCCGCACGATGACAGCGTATGGAACGCCAAGACACTGTTCGAGGCGGTGCGCGTGGTCGGCGAGTCGGTGCGCGAGGTGCAGCATCGCGACGGCCAGGCGTTGAAGGACGCGGGGATCGAGTTCAACTGCAGCTTCATCTTCGGCGGGCAGATCCGGGGCGAGCGGATGCGGCTGTTCCAGGTCTATTCCGCCGGCAACTTCATCGAGTCGACACCGGAGAATCCGTACTTCCAGATCGGGGAAGCCAAGTACGGCAAGCCGATCATCGACCGCGTGATCTCGCCGTCGACCTCGCTGGAAGAGGCGGCCAAGTGTGCGCTGATTTCGATGGACTCGACTCTGCGCTCCAACATTTCGGTGGGACTCCCGCTGGACCTGCTCGTGTACGAACAGGGCGCGCTGCGCGTCACCAAGTTCGTCCAGATCGACCAGCAGAACCAGTACATGCAGATGATCCGCAACACCTGGGGCGCGCGACTGAAGCAGGTGTTCCAGGAGATTCCTGATCCGACCTGGCGCGATGCGCAGCGCGACAGCGGCTCGCCGCGTCTGGAAACCGAGCCCACGCAGCCGCCGCGCGCTCCGTTGCCGACGAGTCTTGACGGCGAATCCGCGACGAATTTCGCGATGCAGCTGGTCGCCGAAAGCGGGTCGCGCACCGCGCCGCGCTGAGAGCGCGGACGCAAGCATGGTGTACACCTGCGCGTCGGCCGCGCCGCGCAGGCCGGCAATGTCGGCGCCGGCACGATGAACCCTGAACGGAACTGCTGTGTCGATCCACGTCGCACTCAACCACGTCACCGAGTATCGCTATGACCGCAGGGTGGCGCTGTCGCCGCACGTCATCCGTCTGCGGCCGGCGCCGCACTGCCGCACGCCGGTGCTGTCGTACTCGCTGCGGGTCGAGCCGGACCTGCACTTCATCAACTGGCAGCAGGATCCGTTCTCGAACTACCTCGCGCGGCTGGTGTTCCCCGAGAAGACCGACGGAGTTCAAGGTCACGGTCGATCTGGTCGCGCAGATGGCGGTGTACAACCCGTTCGATTTCTTCCTCGAGCCGACTGCGGAGTCGTTCCCGTTCACCTACGAATCGAACCTGCGGCACGACCTGCAGCCCTATCTGGCGCAGGAGTCGCTGACACCTCGATTCAGGGATTTTGTCGCCACGGTCAACGTCAGCGAGCAACGCACGATCGACTTTCTGGTAGCACTGAATCAGAGGCTGCAGCACGAGATTCGCTACCTGATCCGACTCGAACCCGGAGTGCAGACGCCGGAGCAGACCCTGAGCCTGGCCGCCGGCTCGTGCCGCGATACCGGCTGGCTGCTGGTGCAGATCCTGCGGCGCCTCGGACTGGCGGCACGCTTTGTCTCGGGCTACCTGATCCAGCTCAAGCCGGACGTGAAGGCGCTGGACGGTCCTTCGGGAACCGAGCACGACTTCACCGACCTGCACGCCTGGTGCGAGGTGTATCTGCCGGGCGCGGGCTGGATCGGACTGGACCCGACCTCGGGCTTGCTCGCCGGCGAGGGTCACCTGCCGGTGGCGTGCACGCCGGAGCCGACCACCGCGGCGCCGGTCAGCGGCGCTGGTCGACGACTGCAAGGTCGAGTTCGAGCACACGATGCACATCACGCGCATCTACGAAGCGCCGCGCGTCACCCGCCCGTACACCGACGACCAGTGGCAGGCACTCGATGCGCTCGGGCAGGCCGTCGACGCCGACCTGCAGGCGATGGACGTGCGCCTGACGCAGGGCGGCGAGCCGACCTTCGTTTCGATCGACGACCGCGACGGTGCCGAATGGAACACGACCGCGCTCGGACCGACCAAGCGCGGTTGCGCGATCGATCTGCTGCTGCGGCTGAAGGAGCGGTACGGCAGTGGCGGCTTCCTGCACTTCGGTCAGGGCAAGTGGTACCCGGGCGAACAACTGCCGCGCTGGGCGCTGTCGGCGATCTGGCGGGCCGACGGCGAACCGTGCTGGGCAGACCCGCGGCTCCTCGCGGACGAGCGATCGCCGACGGCTTACGTGACAGACGATGCCGAACGCTTCATCCGTGGGCTGGTGAATCGGCTGGGCATCGATCCGAAGTACGTTCTTCCCGGTTACGAGGACTCGTGGTACTACCTGTGGCGCGAGCGGCGCCTGCCGATCAACGTCGACCCGTTCGATTCGCGCCTCGATGACGAACTCGAGCGTGCCCGCCTTCGGCGCGTCTTCGAGCACGGCCTGTCGAGTCCGGTCGGATACGCGCTGCCGATTCGTCGTGAGAGTTCGAACGGCGGCAAGCCTGCCTGGGCCAGCAGTGCGTGGTTCCTGCGCGACGAGCGCATGAACCTGATCCCCGGCGATTCGCCGATGGGTTATCGGCTGCCGCTCGACTCGCTGCCATGGGCTGCTCCCGAGGATCGTCCGTGGCTGGAGGAACGCGATCCGTTCGCACCGCGCGCTGCCCTTCCGCTGCACGCCGATATCCGCGCCCAATATGCGCCGCATGCAGTCGGAGGTGGATTCGCCGAAGGCGGCTCGGTGGCGCTGCAGGCCGGCTTCGAACCGCAGGCGCGTGCCGACGAACGCTCGGCAGGAACGGGGACAGGCCCGCGCGGTCGCTACACCGGATCGAGCACCGCAGCGCTTTGAATCAGCCACCGGCATCACGCATACGGCGCTTTGTGTCGAGGTGCGCGATCCGCGCCGTGCCAGCGGACCGGCCGCCGAGGCCAGGGGCTCACAAACCGGAGTGCTGTATGTCTTCATGCCGCCGCTGCCGGCGCTCGAGGACTACCTGGCACTGCTGGCCGCGGTCGAGGCGACTGCCGCGGAACTGGGCTGAAGATCGTGCTGGAAGGTTACCCGCCGCCGCGCGACCCGCGCCTCAAGGTGCTGCAGGTCACGCCCGATCCGGGCGTCATCGAAGTCAACATTCATCCGGCGGCCAACTGGGCCGAGCTCGTCGACCACACGTCGTTTCTGTACGAAGCAGCTCGGCTATCGCGACTGTCGACTGAGAAGTTCATGCTGGACGGGCGGCACACGGGTACTGGCGGCGGCAACCACATCGTGATGGGCGGAGCTACCGCGGGCGACTCACCGTTCCTCCGACGCCCTGATCTGCTCGGCAGCCTGATTGCGTACTGGCACAACCATCCGTCGCTGTCGTACCTGTTCTCGGGTCTGTTCATCGGGCCGACCAGCCAGGCTCCGCGCGTCGATGAAGCGCGGAACGACCAGATCTACGAGCTGGAGATTGCGCTGGCAGAACTGCGGCGACGCGGCGGCAACACCGACAATGCTCCGCCGTGGCTGGTCGATCGCGCATTGCGCAACATCCTGATCGACGTGACCGGCAACACGCACCGGGCCGAGTTCTGCATCGACAAACTTTATTCGCCCGACGGACCCAACGGGCGGCTCGGGCTGCTCGAGATGCGCGCGTTCGAAATGCCGCCGCACTGGCAGATGAGCCTCGCGCAGCAGTTGCTGCTGCGCGCGTTGCTCGCGCGCTTCTGGCGAACGCCCTACTCGAAGCGAGCTGACTCGTTGGGGCACCGAACTGCACGACCGCTTCCTGCTGCCGACTTTCGTCGCGCTTGACTTCGACGATGTGCTGGTCGAGTTGGCCGAGGCGGGTTACCCGATGGATGCGGCGTGGTTCGCGCCGCACTTCGAGTTTCGCTTCCCCTTGCTGGGCGAAATGGCAGTGCGCAGCGTTCGCATGACGATCCGTGGCGCGCTCGAGCCCTGGCATGTGATGGGCGAGGAAGGCGCGGCCGGCGGCACGGTGCGCTATGTCGATTCCTCGCTCGAGCGCGTCGAAGTCAAGGTCAACGGGCTGAACGACAACCGCCACGTCGTGACGGTCAATGGGCGTGCCATTCCGCTGAACCCGACCGGACTTGTCGGCGAGTTCGTCGCCGGCGTGCGTTATCGCGCCTGGCAGCCTGCCTCCGCGCTGCATCCGACTATCGGCGTCCATGCGCCGCTGAGCTTCGATCTGCGTCGACACCTGGATGGAGCGCTCGCTCGGCGGCTGCCAGTACTACGTGGCCCACCCTGGCGGGCGCAACTACGTCACCTTCCCGGTGAATGCCTACGAAGCCGAAAGCCGGCGCCTGGCGCGCTTCTTCCAGATGGGCCATACGCCCGGACGCATGGTGGTATCGGCGCCACAGCCGAATCTCGAGTTTCCGTTTACGCTCGATCTTCGTCGTATGTAAATGGTGCGCGTTCATTGCGGAACTGAATCGCAACTGACGCCGACCCTGCCCAAGGCGTGACGCAGAGCCTGTTCGATTCAGATCCAGACCACGATGTCGCACGGCTGGTGACGAACCTCGCCGCGCCGGCGCAATCCGGTCACTACGATGAGCTGCGCGCCCCCGATGGCGCGCTGCGTCCTGGTTGGCGCAAGTTCTTCGGGCATCTCGGTGTCGGCGGCTTCCGGGACATGGCGCGCCGACGCGCGACCATCGAGCGCCAGGTTCGCGAAGACGGCATTACCTACAACGTCTACAGCGAAGACGGACTGCGCGAGCGGCCCTGGTCGTTGGACCTGCTGCCATTCCTGATCAATGCCGAGGAGTGGTCGCAACTCGAATCCGGGCTGGCACAGCGCGCCGCGCTGATGTCGGCCATCATGCGCGACATCTATGGTCCGCAGCGTCTGCTGACCGAGAACCTGCTGCCGCCGGCTCTGGTGTTCGGCCATCCGGGTTATCTGCGACCACTGGTCGGATGCCGACCGGCCGGCGGGACCTTCCTGCACATTGTGGCTTTCGACGTTGCGCGCGCCAGCGATGGCCAGTGGTGGGTCGTCGGCAACCGCACGCAGGCACCCTCGGGGCTGGGCTACGCGCTGCAGAACCGGCTGATCGTCTCACGCCTGTTTCCCGAAGCGTTCCGACGCATGAAGGTGCAGCGGCTGGCGGCGAGCTTCCGCGGCCTGCTCGATACGCTGCAGCGCTGTAGTCCATGCGGCGACGGCGAGTCGGCCCGGCTCGTGCTGCTGACTCCAGGCCCCTACAACGAAACCTACTTCGAACATGCATACCTGGCGCGCTATCTCGGCATTCCGCTGGTGGAGGGCAGCGACCTGACCGTGCGCGATGACCGCGTCTTCCTGAAGGCGCTGCATGGCTTGCTCCCGGTGCACGGCATCCTGCGGCGTCTCGACGATGACTTCTGCGATCCGCTCGAGTTGCGCCAGGACTCCACGCTTGGAGTGCCCGGATTGCTGCAGTCGATCCGCGCTGGCAAGGTCCTGGTCGCCAATGCGCTGGGCTCCGGATTCCTGGAATCACCGGCGATCAACGGTTTCCTGCCGGCGATCGCGCAACGCGAACTGGGCGAGGACCTGCGCCTGCCCTCGCTCGCGTCGTGGTGGTGCGGCGAGGAGGCAGCGTTCCGCCAGGTCGCCGAGGACCTGACGGACAAGGTGGTGAAGCGCACCTACCCGCCATCGAGCCGACGACCCGGACTGGAAGCGGTGATCGGTGCCTCGCTCGATGCTTCGCAATCGCGGGCGCTGCGCGAACGCATCGAGTCCGATCCGGATGCGCATACGGTGCAGGCGTACCTGCCTTTGCCGCAGGCCCCGACGTGGCGAGAAGGCGCACTGGTGCCGCGCGCGGCAATGGTGCGGGTATTCACGATCCGCGATGGCGACCGCTGGCATGTGATGCCCGGGGGACTCACGCGCGTCGCCCAGCGCGAGCAGAGGATCGTGTCGATGCAGCGCGGCGGCGCGAGCCAGGACACCTGGGTGCAGACTGCGGGAGCGGTCGATACCTTTTCGATGCTGCCGACTCCGCTGCGGGCCGCGGAACTGGTAGGCAGGCGACGCACCGTCTCGAGTCGCGCCGCCGAGAACCTGTTCTGGATGGGCCGCTATTCGGAACGTTGCGATCACTCGGTGCGTCTCGCGCGTGCTGCCCTGACGCTGCTCGGCGACGACATGCGGGCGCCGTCCCCGGTGCTGGCCGCGCTGGCGACGATGTGCGAGGAACAGGGGCTGGTGCCGGCCGGCGTGCCGGCACCGTCGCAGTCGGCGACTGTCTTCGAGCGAACGCTGATCTCAGGCCTGGCCGACGCGAAGGAACAGCCGAGTGTGGCGTTTGCGCTCGATGCACTGGAGCGGGCCGCTGGGCATATCCGCGATCGGCTTTCGGCCGATCACTGGCGACTGATCGCCGCCACTGCACAGCGCTTCCGCGCCGACTGTGCCGCTGCTGCCGAGAAAAAAAACTTCTCACCCGACGAAGCGGTGTCGATCCTCGCGCACCTCGCCATCCAGCTGTCGGCGATCACCGGCGCACAAATCGATCACATGACGCGCGACGACGGCTGGCGCCTGATGACCATCGGGAGACAGCTTGAGCGACTCGGCGTCCTGGCGAGGACGCTGCAATTGTCGTTCTCGACCGGTGCGGTCGCTCGCGACGATGGCTTCGATCTGCTGTTGCAGCTCTTCGACAGCACGATCACCTACCGGGCGCTGTACCAGCGCCGCCTGGAGGCCGCCCCGCTGATCGACTTGCTGGTCCAAGAGCACGCCAACCCGCGTTCGCTGCGTGGTGTGGCACGCCGTGCCGTCGAGCAGATCGAGCGGCTCGGTGCTCCCGCGGCCGGAGAACTGCTGCTGCACCTGCCGACACAGCGCGACTGGCCGACGCTCGACGCGCTGTGTCAGCATGACGGGATCGGCCCGGGTGGGGTGCTGCTGGAACTCTGTGAGCGCCTGGTCGACGGCGCGCGAGCGCTGTCCGATGACATCGGTGAGCGCTACTTCAGCCATGCCTCGGCCGAGTTCCGGACGGTGCATGCATGAGATGAGCCCCGGCATCGATCTGGATGTTTCGCACCAGACCGTGACGCGCTATACGTCGCGAGTCGAAGTTGCGTACCACTGCGCCTATGTGCATCCGCGCGATGGCGGCCGGCAGCGTGTTCACGACTTTGCGCTGATCATCGACCCGCCGCCCTCGCAGAGCGCGAACGCGCTCGATTCGTTCGGCAACGTCCGCACCGAGTTCGCGCTGTATGTCCCTCACGAGACGCTGACCGTGCGGGCAGAGAGCCGCGTCTGGCTGGAGGCGCCGCCTGCGCCGCCCGATCCTTCGATCGGGGTGGCATGGGACGCTGTGGTGTCCGGTATGCGCTATACCTCCGGCGGGCAGTTCCTGCCGGCGAGTGAGTTCGTCTATGGATCGCCGTATGTTCCGCTCGACTCCGCGCTGCGCGACTATGCGGGACCGAGTTTCCCGTCGGGCCGCTCGTATCTGCAGGCGGCGATCGAACTGATGGAGCGGATCCACAACGACTTCACCTACGAGCCCGGGGTCACTGATGTCAGCACACCGCTGGTCGAGGTGTTCCGGCAGCGGCGCGGCGTGTGCCAGGACTTTGCGCACCTGATGCTCGGCATGCTGCGCGCACTCGGTCTGCCGGCACGCTACGTCAGCGGCTATCTGCAGACGCGACCCTCGCAGGCAAGCCGCGGCTGCTGGGGTCCGATGCTTCACATGCCTGGGTGTCGATCTGGTGCCCGGTCCTCGGATGGGTGGATCTGGACCCGACCAACGCCGTGCTGCCCGCGGCCAGCCACGTGACGGTCGCCGTCGGTCGCGACTACGGCGACGTCGTGCCGCTGCGCGGCGTGGTCCGTGGCGGCGCGGATCAGACGCTCGAGGTCGCGGTCGCCGTCGTTCCGGTTCGACGACGTGGCCGCGTGAGCGGCTATTGCGCGCACCAGCCGCCGTCGACGTTCCAGGCGACGCCGCGCACCTCGTTTGCTGCCGGCGAGCACATGAAGACGGCCACCTGCGCCAGCTGCTCGGCCGTCGCGAAATGCATCGACGGCTGCTTTTCGCCGAGCAGCGACTTCTTGGCGGCGTCCTCGCTGATGTTGTCGCGTGTCGCGCGAGCTTCGACCTGCTTCTGTACCAGTGGCGTGAGCACCCAGCCGGGGCAGATCGCGTTGCAGGTGATGCCGGTCGTGGCGGTCTCGAGGGCGACGGTCTTCGTCAAACCGACGATGCCGTGTTTCGCGGCGACGTAGGCTGACTTTTCGGCCGACGCGACCAGGCCGTGCACCGAGGCGATGTTGATGATGCGGCCCCAGTTGGCCTGCCTCATCTTCGGCAGTGCGAGTCGGGTCGTGTGGAAGGCCGAGGTCAGGTTGATCGCGATGATGGCGTCCCAGCGCTCGGGCGGGAAGCTTTCCACGGGCGCGGTGTGCTGGATCCCGGCGTTGTTGACGAGGATGTCGATGCGCCCGAATTCGTCCTCGGCCGCACGGACCATCTGTTCGATCTCGCCGGGCTTGCTCATGTCGGCACCGTGGTACAGCGTGCGCACGCCGCGCCGCCGCAGGTCGCTCTCGGCGTCACGGATCGCGGCCGGTTCGCCGAAGCCGTTGACCACGATATGGGCGCCCTGGTCCGCGAGCGCCTGCGCCATCGCCAGTCCGATGCCGCTGGTGGAACCCGTCACCAGCGCAGTCTTGCCTTTCAGCATGGTGATCTCCTTTTGGTTTGATTCCAGTATGCCACCGCCCGCTGACTACAATCCGCCGCTTCCGTGACGCGAGACCGAGAGGCAGCATTGAACCCAACGACCGAGCCGCGCCTGCGGCGTGTGCAGTGCCTGAGCCCGGCCGGCCTCCACCGCATCGTGTACGCGGAGTGGGGTGACCCGGCCAATGAGAACGTATTGATCTGCGCGCATGGTCTGACGCGGATGGGACGCGACTTCGACCGGCTCGCCCGGGCGATGTCCGACCGCTACCGCGTCGTGTGCCCGGACGTCGTCGGGCGCGGCCCCAGCGACCGGTTGCGAAACCCGGCCTATTACGTGATCCCGCAGTACGTCGCCGACATGGTGACCCTGATCGCGCGGCTCGACGTCGAGCGGGTCGACTGGGTCGGCACGTCGATGGGCGGCCTGATCGGAATCGCGCTCGCCGGCCAGGCCGGATCGCCGATCCGCCAGCTGGTCATCAACGACGTCGGGCCTCGGCTCGGTCCGGTGGCGATCGCGCGCATCGCCGGTTACGTCGGGCAGCCCGTGTCGTTTGCGAGCCTGGACGAGGCGATCGATTACCAGTCGGTCACGGCGGCGCCGTTCGGCCTCAAGTCGCGTGACGACTGGCGCGAACTGATCGAACCGACGCTGCGGCGCGACGGCGATCGCTGGGTGTTTCGCTACGACCCGGCGATCGCGCTGCCGTTCAAGAGCACGACACCACAGTCCGCCGCGGCGGCCGAGGCGGCCACCTGGGCGCTTTACGACAGCATCAAGGCGCGAACGCTGATCGTGCGCGGCGCCGAGTCGGATCTGCTGACGCCCGAGACCGCGGCCGAAATGGCGGGTCGCGGGCCCACGCCCCGAAGTCGCGGAAGTGCCCGGGGTCGGACATGCCCCGACGTTCATGCTGCCCAACGAAATCGCGCTGGCGCGCGACTTCCTGCTTGGGGGAGCCCGCTAAAAGATCCCGGCCGCAATGCCGGCGGCGAGCGCCGTGCCGAGGTCGCGCGCAGTCTGCAGGTCGGCCGGCGGGACGATCTTCGGCGCGAGGATCGCTGCGGGTGTCTGCGCACCATTGCGGACCACCAAGGGTGGCGCGACTTCGCGCAGCCTGAGTCCGGTCGCGATCCGCTGCAGCTGGCGGGCCGCACCGGCGCCGTCGGTCCCGGCGGCAATGATCGCGGCATAGGGCCGGCCGTTCACACGCTCCAGCACGGCGTAATAGACGCGGTCGAAGAAGTCCTTCATCAGGCCGGCCATCGTCGCGAGGTTCTCCGGCGTCGCGAAGAGGTAACCATCGGCCGCGAGCAGGTCGGCGGGCTCGGCGTCGCGGGCGCGGCACACGCGCACTTCGATGTCCTGCTGCGTCTTCGCGCCCGCGGCGGCGGCGAGCGCGAGTTGCTCGGCGGCGCCTGTCATCGAGTGATAGACGACGAGCAGAGACTTCATCGGCGCAGCGGATCCTGCCGGAAGAAGCGAGTCAGCAAGTCGTACCACGGCGGGAAAGCTGCCTGCAGCCGGGCGGGTTCGACGAAGAAGGCTTCCGACGACACCGCGAAGAATTCGCCGGGATCCTGGCCCGCATAGGCGTCGAGCGGCAGGTGCGCGTAGTAACGATCGGCGTCGGTGGATTCGGGATCGAGGTCGGACGGCAGCTCGCTCTCGACCAGTTCGAGCTCGGCGACGAAGCTCTGATAGACATCGGTCAGCACGGAATGCCAGGTCGCGGCCTGCAGCTGCGGATGCAGCCGCGCCGAGAAGGCCGGGACGCCGTCGGCGTCGCCGTTCAGCAGGTCGAGCTTGTGGGTGAACTCGTGGATCACGACCGAGTACGCGCTGCCCGACGCGGATCGTTCCTTCAGCGCGTCATCCCAGGACAGCAGCACCGGACCACCGTCCCACGCCTCGCCGGTAATCGGCTCGGTGTACTCGTGCACGACGCCGGACTCGTCGGTGATGCGGCGAGGAACGAGGAACTCGCCCGGATAGACGACGATGCCGCGCCAGCCGCGGTACCAGTCCAGCCCCAGTTCGAGCACGGGCAGGCAGGCCTGGGCGGCGATGTTCAGCTGGATCTCTGCCGTCAGCTGCAGCCCGGCTGCGCCCGACATCTGCTTTGTCAACAAGAAAGCGACCCGCGAGTTCGCGCAGCCGACCGCGTTCGTCCGCGACTGCAGGCGCGCAAGAAACGGCAGCGCGGTCAGCGCCGCTGCCCACTGCGCATCCGGCAGCGTCGACCGGGATTTTCTGCCCGCGGCCGAAGAGGGTTCTCAGCATGCGTCGATTGTGCCGCAACGATTCGATCGCGTCGCGGCGGGATAATTGCGACATGACGGCTGATCGCTTCGACCCCGAGCGCCTCGCGTCGACGGAAGGCGTCGCACGTCCGTTCAACGTCGAGGACACGCGCGCGCTGGTGCGGCCGCTGTACGAAGGCAAGGCGCTGCGCACCGGCGAATCGTTTGCGGCGCACGCGGACGGCATTGCCGCCATCGTCTCGACGATGCGACCGGATCCGGACCTGCTCGTGGCAGCGCAGCTTTTCGGCGTTCATGACGTGCTGCGCGATCCCGACGAGTGGCTGCGCTCGCGCTTCGGTGCGGCGGTTGCGCAACTGGTCGTCGGACCTGCGGCAGCTGATGCGGCTCTCCGAACTGACACGAGCGCGCGAGGACGCCAAGGGACGGAGCCAGGCCGAAGACCAGCCCGAGGCGCTGCGGCGGATGCTGCTGGCGATGGCGAACGACCTGCGGGTCGTGCTGCTGCGGCTCGCATCGAGGTTGCAGACGCTGCGCTTCTACGCGGTCAGCCGGCGGCCAGGCGCGGAGCCGTTCGCGCGCGAGACGCTGGATCTGTACGCGCCGCTGGCCAATCGGCTCGGCGTCTGGCAGCTGAAGTGGGAACTCGAGGACCTGTCGTTCCGTTTCCTGGAGCCGGAAACCTACAAGTCCGTGGCGCGCATGCTCGACGAGCGGCGCGTCGAGCGCGAGTCGTTCATCGACGCGGCGCTGACGCGCCTGCGCCGCATGGTCGACGAGGCCGGATTGCGGGCCGAGATCAGCGGTCGCCCGAAGCACATCTACAGCATCTGGAACAAGATGCGCGCGAAGGGTCTCGCCTTCGAACAGGTCTACGACGTGCGCGGGCTGCGCGTCATCGTCGACGAGGTGGCGCAGTGCTACCAGGTCCTCTCGATGGTGCATTCGGCCTGGACGCCGGTCGAGCGCGAGTATCGACGACTACATCGCGCGCCCGAAGCCGAACGGCTACCAGTCGCTGCATACGGTCGTGCGCGACGACGCCGGCCGCACGCTCGAAGTGCAGATCCGTACGCGACGCATGCACGAGCACGCCGAACTCGGCGTCGCTGCGCATTGGCGCTACAAAGAGGGCCGCCAAGGGCCGCGAAGACGACGAGCAGCGCGTCGCCTGGCTGCGCCAGCTGCTGGCGTGGCGGGCCGAAGTCGACGCGCCGCCGGCCAGCGGACCGGCCCGCGACGAGCGCATCTACGTGCTGACCCCACAGGCGCGTGTGGTCGAGCTTCCGGTCGGTGGCACGCCGATCGACTTCGCCTACCACATCCATTCCGAACTGGGACATCGGTGCCGCGGCGCGCGCGTCAACGGGGCGATCGTGCCGCTCAATACGCCGCTCGCCAGCGGCCAGACCGTCGAGATCGTTGCGGCCAAGACCGGCGGACCGAGCCGCGACTGGCTGAATCCGGAGCTCGGTTACCTGCGCAGTGCACGCTCGCGCGCCAAGGTTCGGCAGTGGTTCAACGCGCTCGAGTTCGAGCAGTCTGTGACGGCCGGCCGCGAGATCGTCGAGAAGGAACTGCAGCGGCTCGGGAAGACCGCAGTCAAGCTGGAAGACCTGGCGCGACGCCTCGGATTCGACACGGTCGATGATCTGTGCGCGGCTGCGACCAAGGAGGAATTCAGCCTGCGCTCGATCGAGCAGGCGCTCGTGCCGGCGCCGGCGCTCGACGAAGCGCCGTCCGCTGGTCGGCAAGCCGCGCGAAGCGCCGGCCGGGCGCGGCAAGGTGCTCGTCGTCGGTGTCGACTCTCTGCTGACTCAGCTGGCACGGTGTTGCCGCCCGGCACCGCCGGACGAGATCGGCGGCTACGTGACGCGCGGCCGCGGCGTGTCGATCCACCGCGCCGGCTGCTCCAATCTGCTGGCGCTGATTCGCAGACAGCCCGAGCGCGTGGTCGAGGTCGCGTGGGGGCGGCAGGCCGACGCGGTTTATCCGGTCGAAGTCTTCGTCGTCGCGCAGGATCGGCCGGGCCTGCTGCGCGACATCTCCGAGGTGTTTCGCGCGCGAGAAGCTGAACGTGATCGGAGTCGCGACCCAGAGCCAGCGCGGCGAGGCGCGCATGGGATTCACGGTCGAAGTCGGCAGCGCGGCCGACATTGCGCGCGTCAGTGCGCTGCTGCGCGAGGTGTCTGGCGTGATCGCGGTACGGCGACGCTGAGCCGCGCAGAACGACGGTCACTCGGGCGTCGACGCCTTCTCGGCCGCGTCGCCCTGCGCAGCGAGCAGTTCGAAGTGGCGCGCGTAGCGCGGGTGCAGGTTGGCCAGCGACAGCCACACAAGGAAGTCCGCAGTATTGAAGTCGGGATCCCACGCCGGCTCGCCGCAGATGCGAGCACCGATCCGCAGGTAGCCCTTCAGCAGCGGCGGCATTTCGCTCGTCGACGCCGGTTCAATGCGTTCGAACGGAAACGGCAGGTGCGGGAACACCCGGTATTCGGGATCGGTCAGGTACTTCTGCAGTTCGGTCCGGATACGCGCGGCGCCACGGCCGCCATCGCCGAGCGGCACGCTGGCGCACCCGATCAGGTGACTGTAGCCGCCGGACTTCATGTAGTGCGCCATGCCGGCCCACAGCAGCAGAATCGTGCTGCCGGAGCGGTAGTCGCGATGCACGCAGGAACGACCCACTTCGACCATCCGCGGCGCGATGTGGTGCAGCCGCGACAGATCGAACTCGCCCTGCGAATACAGCCGACCCAGTTCGCGCGCGCGGTGCGGTGCCAGGATGCGGTAGGTGCCGACGACGCGCAGCGTGTCGAGGTCGCGGACGATCAGGTGATCGCAGTAGGGATCGAAGTCGTCGGCGTCGATGCCGGTGTCTGCGTCTCCGACTTTTGCGCCCATTTCCTCTGCGAAGACTTCATAGCGCAGGCGCTGGGCGTCTTCGAGGTCGGCCGGCGAGTGGGCCAGTGCAACGCTCAGGCGAGGTTCGCCGGGACCCGCGCTGGGGGATGCCACGCCCGATGGGCTGTCCGATCGTGCCATGGATGTTGGAATGAATGTGTTGGGCCGCGCAGGCTACGCCTCCTCCATGACACCGGCGCGAATCCCGTCCCCGACCTCGGCGCATGTTGCGTAACAGGACGTGCGGTGTCAATCGGGTGCAACCGTTCGCGCGCCGAGACGATGTCGCCGCGCTGATATACTTTCGCCTCTCCAGGCGCGTAGCTCAGCTGGTTAGAGCACCACCTTGACATGGTGGGGGTCGTTGGTTCGAGTCCAATCGCGCCTACCAGCAAACTCGAGACTCAAAGGACGCGGAGAAATGCTTCGAACTCGATTCACGGACGGTTGATTCCCGGGACGAGTGCGCCTTTGCAAGGAAAGTGCGGCTCGCCCGCACTTTTTTTTGCCTTGGAGATTGCGATGATCTCGATTCGATTGCCTGACGGTTCACAGCGGTCCTTCGATGCGCCGGTGCGCGTCGCCGACGTCGCCGCTGCCATTGGTCCCGGCCTGGCGAAGGCGGCGCTCGCCGGACGTGTCGACGGCAGGCTGGTCGACACGTCGTTTCTTGTCGACCACGATGCCGATGTCGCGATCGTCACGGAGCGCGATGCCGACGGCCTCGAGGTGCTGCGCCATTCGACGGCGCATCTGCTCGCCTATGCGGTGAAAGAGTTGTTTCCCGAGGCGCAGGTGACGATCGGGCCGGTGATCGACAACGGCTTCTACTACGACTTCTCGTTCGCGCGAGGCTTCACGCCCGACGATCTCGCAGCGATCGAGACGAAAATGGCGGAGCTCGCGCGCAAGGACGAGCCCGTCGTGCGCGAGGTCTGGAAGCGCGACGACGCGGTCAAGTTCTTCGAATCGATCGGCGAGAAGTACAAGGCCGAGATCATCGCGTCGATCCCGGCCAACGAGGACATTTCACTTTACCGCGAAGGCAATTTCATCGACCTGTGCCGCGGTCCGCATGTGCCGTCGACCGGCAAGCTGAAGGTCTTCAAGCTGATGAAAGTCGCCGGCGCGTACTGGCGCGGCGACAGCGCCAACGAGCAGCTGCAGCGCATCTACGGCACCGCGTGGGCGAAAAAGGAAGAGCAGGACGCCTACCTGAAGATGCTGGAAGAGGCGGAGCGCCGCGACCACCGCAAGCTCGGCCGGGAACTGGATCTGTTCCACTTCCAGGAGGAGGCGCCAGGCCTCATTTTCTGGCACCCGAAGGGCTGGGCGATCTGGCAGGCGGTCGAGCAGTACATGCGCGGCGTCTATCGCGACAACGGCTATCAGGAGATCAAGGCGCCGCAGATCCTGGACCGCTCGCTGTGGGAGAAGTCCGGCCACTGGGAAAAATACCGCGAGAACATGTTCACGACGGAGTCGGAGAACCGGTACTACGCGCTCAAGCCGATGAACTGCCCGGGTCACGTCCAGATCTATAACGCCAATCTGCACAGCTACCGCGAGCTGCCGCTGCGCTACGGCGAATTCGGCGCCTGTCATCGCAACGAGCCGTCGGGTGCGCTGCACGGGCTGATGCGCGTGCGCGGGTTCACGCAGGACGACGGCCACATCTTCTGCACCGAGGAGCAGATCCTCGACGAATGCGTCGCTTACACGACGCTGCTGCAGAAGGTCTACCGCGACTTCGGTTTCGAGCACATCCTCTACAAGGTCGTCGACACGACCGGCGCAGCGCATCGGCTCGGACGAGAGCTGGGACAAGGCCGAGCACTCGCTGATGGAGTCGATGCAACGATCCGGAGTCGAATTCATCGACCTTGCCGGGCGAGGGCGCGTTCTATGGCCCCAAGATCGAGTACCACCTGACAGACTCGATCGGCCGGCCTTGGCAGTGCGGCACGATGCAGGTCGATTTCTTTATGCCGGGCCGGCTCGACGCCGAGTACGTCGCCGAGGACAACAGCCGCAGGACCCCGGTGATGCTGCACCGGGCGATCATCGGCTCGATGGAGCGATTCATCGGCATGCTGATCGAGAACTATGCGGGTGCGATGCCGCCCTGGCTCGCGCCGGTGCAGGTCGCCGTCGCCAACATCTCGGAAGGGCAGATCGATTACGCGGAGGCTGTTGCGCAAAGGCTGAAAAAACAAGGCTTTAGAGTTGACAGCGATTTGCGCAACGAAAAGATCACCTATAAAATCCGCCAGCTTAGCCTGCAGAAAATTCCCTATGTGCTCGTCGTCGGGGACAAGGAGAAGCAGGCGGGCTTGGATGAGATGCGGGTGGCCGTACGTGCCCGCGGCGGAGCCGACCTCGGCGTGATGCCGTTGTCGGCTTTCGCGCAGCGTCTTGCAGAAGACGTTGCCGAGCGCCGCAACGTGGGTGGTACGGCTTGATTATTTGGATACCAGGAGAAGCCAACCATCGCTCAGGATCGCTCGCACCGGATCAACGGTGAAATCAGCGCCCCGGAAGTCCGCCTGACCGGAATCGAAGGCGAGGCGCTCGGGGTCGTGAAGCTGGCCGAGGCTTTCCGCCTCGCAGAAGAAGCCCAGGTTGATCTGGTCGAAATTGCTCCCACGGCTGAGCCGCCGGTCTGTCGCTTGATGGACTACGGCAAGTTCAAGTACCAGGAGCAGAAGAAGGCGCACGAGGCCAAGCTCAAGCAGAAGCAGGTCATCGTCAAGGAAGTGAAGTTTCGGCCGCAGACGGACGAGAACGACTACCAGACCAAGCTGCGCAACCTCACGCGCTTTCTCGAGGAAGGTGACAAGGCCAAGATCACGCTGCGCTTCCGCGGGCGCGAGATGGCGCACCAGGAGTTCGGGTACAAGCTGCTGGAGCGGGTGCGCGACGATCTGACGACGCTGTCGCAGGTGGAGTCGATGCCGCGGCTGGAAGGCCGCCAGATGGTGATGATCCTGTCGCCAAAGAAGAAGAAGTAGTGAAGTTCCCGGGCGCGAGGCGCCCGGGGTTGCAGTAACAGCCG
Source organism: uncultured beta proteobacterium (assembly GCA_963707445.1). GTDB lineage: Bacteria > Pseudomonadota > Gammaproteobacteria > Burkholderiales > Burkholderiaceae_F > JALORV01. The sequence continues at coordinate 111,415 of CAVPPW010000050.1, forward strand.
CCTTCGGCGGCTCAACAAGTGGCGTCAGGCTCAAAGTCCCCGGCCGTATGCGGGGCGCCAACCGCCATAAATGAAAGGGACGGCCACGATGCCGAAGATGAAGACGAAAAAGAGCGCGTCAAAGCGCTTCGAGGTCCGCGCCAGCGGTTCGATCAAGCGGGGACAGGCGTTCAAGCGCCACATCCTCACGAAGAAGACCACCAAGGCGAAGCGCCATCTTCGCGGCCCGGTGCAGATTGCCGATGCCGATGTGAAGTCGGTGCGGCGCATGATGCCGTACGCCTGAGGGAGGATCGACATGCCTCGAGTCAAACGTGGTGTGACCGCCCGCGCGCGGCACAAGAAGGTCCTGGCCCAGGCGGCAGGGTTCACCCGCCGCCGCAAAAACGTCTTCCGCGTCGCCAAGGAGGCGGTGATGAAGGCGGGCCAGTACGCGTACCGCGACCGCCGCAACAAGAAGCGCGTGTTCCGTTCGCTGTGGATCGCGCGCATCAACGCCGCGGTGCGCGAGCACGGCCTGACCTATAGCGCGTTCATCAATGGACTGGGCAAGGCCGAAATCGGCATCGACCGCAAGGTCCTGGCGGACATGGCGGTGCTCGACAAGCCGGGTTTTGCGGCGGTCGTCGACAAGGTGAAGGCTACGCTCGCGGCCTGAGCGCGTGAAACCGGTCACTAGACCGGCAGCATCGTGAACGGGGCCTCGCACGCGGCCCCGTTTTTTTCGGGTTGTAAATGGAACTCGAACAACTGGTCAATGAGGCGCGCGCCGCGTTTGCAGCGGCCCGCCAGCCCGCCGCGCTCGAGAACGAAAAGGCGCGATTCCTCGGCAAGTCAGGTGCGATTACCGAGCGACTGAAGAGTCTCGGCCGGCTCGCGCCCGAGCAGAAACGTGAGCAGGGCGCCTCGATCAATCGCGCGAAGGAAGCGATCGAAGCCTTGCTCGAGGCGCGCCGGCGCGAACTCGCCGCGGATCAGCTGAACGAGCGCCTCGCCAATGAGGCAATCGACGTCACGCTGCCGGGGCGACTGCGCAGCGGTGGCGGCATTCACCCGGTGCTGCGTACCTGGATCCGCGTCGAGGAGATCTTCGGCTCGATCGGCTTCGACGTGGCCGACGGGCCGGAAATCGAGAACGACTGGTACAACTTCACGGCGTTGAACAACCCGGAGAATCATCCGGCCCGTTCGATGCAGGACACGTTCTACGTCGACGTGCAGGACGCCGACGGCCGGCCGCTGCTGCTGCGCACGCACACCAGTCCGATGCAGGTCCGCTACGCACGCATGCACGCCCCGCCGATCAAGGTGATCGCGCTCGGCCGGACTTACCGCGTGGACAGCGACGCGACGCACTCGCCGATGTTCCATCAGGTCGAGGGCCTCTGGATCGACGAGAACGTGAGTTTCGCCGACCTGAAGGCGGTCTACACGGATTTCCTGCGCTGCTTCTTCGAGACCGACGATCTCGTCCTCCGCTTCCGTCCCTCGTACTTCCCGTTCACCGAACCTTCTGCCGAAATCGACATGATGTTCACCACCGGTCCGCGCAAGGGCCAGTGGCTCGAGATCTCCGGCGCTGGCGAGGTGCATCCGTCGGTCGTGCGCAACTTCGGGCTCGATCCCGAGCGTTACATCGGCTTCGCCTTCGGCTCCGGCCTGGAAAGGCTGACGATGCTGCGCTACGGCGTCGACGACCTGCGCTTGTTCTTCGAAGGCGACCTGCGCTTCCTGCGGCAGTTCGACTGACCATGGACGTCTCCGAACTCTGGTTGCGCAGCTACGCCGACCCGGCGATCGATGGCGAGGAACTCGCCGAGCGCCTGACGATGGCCGGCATCGAAGTCGAAGAGCGGCGGCCGGTGGCGCCGCCGTTCAGTGGGGTCGTCGTGGCCGAAGTCCGATCGGTCGCAGGTCATCCGAACGCCGACAAGCTGACGGTCTGCGAGGTCGATGCCGGTCAGGCGTCGTTGCTTCAGATCGTCTGCGGTGCTCCCAATGTGGCGCCCGGCATTCGCGTGCCGTGCGCACTGCCCGGAGCGGTGCTGCCGGGCGGAGTCCACATCAAGGCGACCACGATGCGAGGCGTCGAGTCGCGAGGCATGCTGTGCTCGGCGCGCGAGCTCGGTCTGTCCGACGAGCACAGCGGACTGATGCTGCTGCCGTCGCGGGTGCCAATCGGTACTGATCTGCGGGTGGCACTCGCGCTCGACGATCACGTCCTGACGATCAAGCTGACGCCGAATCGCGCCGACTGCCTGAGCGTGCTCGGGATTGCGCGCGAAGTGGCTGCGGTCACCGGCGCCTCGCTGCGGGCGCCGCTGTTCGAGCCGGTGGCCGCCACGATCGGCGATCGCCTGCCGGTGACCGTAGAAGCGGCCGATCTGTGCGGACGCTTTTCGGGGCGGGTTATCCGCAACGTCGACGCGCGTGCGCAAACGCCGGACTGGATGCAGCAGCGGCTGCTGCGCAGCGGGCAGCGACCGATCTCGGCCCTGGTCGATATCTCGAACTATGTGATGCTCGAACTCGGCCGCCCCTCGCATGTCTTCGATCTCGCGAAGGTCGTCGGGTCGCTGAGGGTGCGCTGGGGTCGCGCCGGCGAGTCGGTCGAGTTGCTGAATGGCGAGACCGTCGAAGTCGATGCGGACGTCGGAGTTATCGCCGACGATCGCGGCGTCGAAGCGCTGGCGGGGATCATGGGCGGGCAAGCCACTGCGGTGAGCCTCGATACCCGTGACATCTACGTCGAGGCCGCGTTCTGGTGGCCCGACGCGATCCGCGGCCGTGCGCGCCGGTTCAATTTCTCGACCGATGCCGGCCATCGCTTTGAGCGCGGCGTCGACTATGCGACCACGGTCGCGCACATCGAGTACATCACGCGACTGGTGCTGGACATCTGCGGCGGCGATCCCGGTCCGGTTGACGACACCGTGGTCGCGCTGCCGCAACGACAGCCCGTAGCCCTTCGTATTGAACGCTGCCGGCGCGTACTCGGCATGCCACTCGCCGCCGAGCAGATCGCCGCGGCCTTCTCGCGGCTCGGGCTTACCTGGGAGCGGTCCGGCGACACTTTCGTCGTGATGCCGCCGAGCTATCGTTTCGACCTGGCCTCCGAGGAGGACCTGATCGAGGAGGTCGCTCGGTTGCACGGATACGACTGCATCCCGTCGCAGCCACCGCTCGCCCCGACGCGCATGCGGGCGGAGCCTGAGGAACGGCGGTCGCCGCATACGGTCCGAACGCTCCTGGCCGCGCTCGGTTACCAGGAGTTGATCAACTACTCCTTCGTCGATGCCCGCTGGGAAGCCGATTTCTCCGATAACCCGGAGCCCATCTCGGTGCTCAATCCGATCGCGGCGCAGATGTCGGTCATGCGCAGCACGCTGCTCGGTGGCCTGGTCAGCACGCTCGCATACAACCTGAACCGCAAGACCGCACGAGCGCGACTGTTCGAAGTCGGACGCGTTTATCGACGCGACGGCGCCACCGCGGACGGCCCACTCACCGTGCGGGGAGTGGCCCAGCCGCTTCAGGTCGCAGGACTGGCGTACGGGCCGGCGGATGACGAACAGTGGGCGACGGTTACACGCTGGATCGACTTCTATGACGTGAAAGGCGACGTGGAACGATTGTTTGCGCCGCGCCGCATCCGATTCGAACGCACCCGGCATCCAGCGTTGCATCCGGGGCGCGCCGCCCACATCGTCGTCGACGGACAGACCGTCGGCGTCGTCGGCGAGTTGCATCCTCGTCTGCAGCAGGAATACGAGTTGCCGAAACCGGCGGTCGTCTTCGAGGTCGACCTTGAAAGCCTGCTGATGCGTGCGCTGCCGACGGTGCGAGACGTTCCGAAGTTCCAGCCGCTGCAGCGAGACATAGCAATCGTCGTCGACGATCGGGTGGAATACGCCGACATCGAAGCGGCCATCGGCGCCCGGTCGCGCGAGGATAGCCGGTTGTCGGCACTGGCCGAAGTCAGACTGTTCGACGTGTATCGTCCCCGACAAGCGGTATCAAGTGCCGCCGAAGCGGTCGCTAACGCATTGTTAAATAAAGAAAAAAGCCTTGCCATCCGGATTGTTCTGCAAGATACTGAAAAAGCGCTCGGCGATACTGACGCCGATGGGGCAGTCGCTGCCGTGGTCGAAGAACTCGCGCGGCGGTTCGATGCCCGCCTACGGCAATAAAGACCATGCGAGACGATCGACAGATGACGACGGGATTCAAGTTTCCTGAGCTACCGACCACAGGGGCCGGTGGCCGCGCGGGCGATCGCGGCGTCAAGACAATGACGAAGGCCGAACTGGCCGAGGCACTTTTCGACCGACTCGGACTCAACAAGCGAGAGGCCAAGGACATGGTTGACGGGTTTTTCGACGAGATTCGACAGGCGCTCGAGCGCGGGGAATCCGTGAAGCTGTCGGGCTTCGGCAATTTTCAGCTGCGCGACAAGCCGACGCGCCCGGGCCGCAATCCGAAGACCGGTGAAGAGATCGCGATCACGGCACGCCGCGTCGTCACGTTTCACGCGAGCCAGAAACTGAAGGCGGCGGTGGCTCGGATCGCGGGCTCGCACTGAGCGCCAGTCGTTACGTCTGAGCAGCCGACCCGCGGACGAGCTCGATGCAACGCCACGAAGTGTCCCAGCTGCTCCCACCGATCCCGGCGAAGCGCTACTTCACGATCGGTGAAGTGAGCGAGCTGTGCGGCGTCAAACCGCATGTACTGCGCTACTGGGAACAGGAATTCACGCAGCTGCGCCCCGTCAAGCGGCGCGGCAACCGCCGCTACTATCAGCACCACGAAGTCCTGCTGATCCGTCGCATCCGCGAACTGCTGTATGAACAGGGCTTCACGATCAGCGGCGCTCGCAATCGTCTGGAAGAGGGCGACCGGCACGCGCGGCACGATGGCAAGAACGGCAACGGCGCGCCCGTGGAACTCGATGCGACGCAACTGCACGAGGAACTCGCTGCCATTCGCAAACTGCTCGCTCCGGACTAAATCCTCCGGGCCCGCGGCAGTCCGCAGCTATAATCGCGGCCATTCGGGGCGTAGCGCAGCCTGGTAGCGCACTTGCATGGGGTGCAAGGGGTCGCGAGTTCGAATCCCGCCGCCCCGACCATTTCCAGCCGAGGTAGCCGGCGCGACACCGCGACCGGCTATTTCTTTATGCGCATCCTGGTCTCCAACGACGACGGTTACCTCGCTCCGGGCCTCGCCGCGCTTGCCGGTGCGATGCGCCCCTTCGGTACGATCACCGTCGTCGCGCCCGAGCAGAACAGCAGCGGTGCCAGCAACTCGCTGACGCTTTCGCGGCCGCTGACGGTCAGCACCGCACCGGACGGCGTCATCTTCATCAACGGCACGCCGAGCGACTGCGTTCACGTTGCGCTGACCGGCCTGCTCGAACAACGCCCTGATCTCATCGTTTCAGGGATCAACAACGGCCAGAACATGGGCGACGACACGATCTATTCGGGAACCGTTGCCGCGGCGATGGAAGGCTTCCTGTTCGGCATTCCGTCGATAGCCTTTTCGCTGGTCGACAAGGGCTACGAGCACCTCGATACCGCGGCGGCAATGGCGGCCGAGGTCGTGCGTCGGCATGTCGAGCGGCCGCTGCCTGGCCCGTTCCTGCTGAACGTGAACGTGCCGAACCGGCCGCTCGACGAGATCAGGGGCATCGTCGCCACGCGCCTCGGCAAGCGCCATCCGTCGGAGCCGGTCGTGCGGACGCAGAACCCGCGCGGCGAGCCGATCTACTGGATCGGCCCGGCCGGAGGCGCCAAGGAAGGCGGACCCGGCACCGACTTTCATGCCACGGCCGACGGCTACGTTTCGGTGACGCCGTTGCAGATCGACCTGACGCACCAGCAGCAGCTCGACGGCGTGCGCGCCTGGCTGCAGCGGGCTTGACATGAATCGTCCCGGAAGCTCGTCGCGAGATCCGTCCGGCATGCACGCTGGCCTCGCCTCGGCCAAGGTGCGCGACCGCATGGTCGACCGCGTGCGCGAACTCGGCGTGCGCGACAGCCGCGTGCTGGATGCGATGCGCTCGGTGCCGCGCCACCTCTTCGTCGACGAGGCGCTGGCGAGCCGCGCCTACGAAGACACGCCGCTGCCGATCGGTCACGGACAGACCATTTCGCAGCCGTACATCGTCGCGCGCACGATCGAACTTGCGCTCGAAGGAGTGTCTGACCCGCAGCGCGCGCGGGTGCTCGAGGTCGGCACCGGCTGCGGTTATGCGGCCGCTGTGCTCGCGCAGCTATTCGGCGAGGTGGTCAGCGTCGAGCGCGTGCGCGCGCTGCACGAGCGGGCGCGCGAGAACCTGCGGCCGCTGCGTCTGCCCAATGTGCGGCTGGTCTTCGGCGATGGCTCACGCGGTGTCGAGCAGGCGGCGCCGTACGACGCGATCGTCGCGGCCGCCGCGGGAGATGCGATACCGTCCGCCTGGGTCGAGCAGTTGAAGACCGGCGGGCGGATCGTTGCGCCGCTGGGAATCGACGAGCAGCAACTGGTCGTCGCGATGAAGGACGAAAGCGGCAAGCTGGTCCGGACAGGCAAAGAAGCGGTTCGGTTCGTGCCACTGCGTGGCGGCCTCGCTTAGGAGAGCGGATGAAGGGTTGGGCGTACAGGGCGGTATGGGTCGCGCTTGGCCTGCTGGCATCGTGCGGCACGCAGCGTCCGGCGCCGGTTGTCGACCGGTCTGGATCGGCCGACCGCGCGCGGCGACAAACCGGCCACCGCTGCGCCGGCAACGCCGGCACGCACGGCCAAGGATGGCGTCTACACCGTGCAGCGCGGGGACACGCTGTACAGCGTTGCTTCGTCGTTCGGCGTCGATGCGCGCGAACTGGCACGCTGGAACGGTATTGGCGAAACGGCGGTGCTGACCGTCGGGCAGGCGCTGCGCGTAACGCCGCCGCCCGCCACCGCAACCGTCACTCCTGTCACACCTTCGGGCACGGCAGAAGTCCGGCCGCTGCCACTTCCCGGCGTAGAGCACTTCTCCGCCGCCCGCCACGCCACACTGCCGCCTGCAGCGGCGCCGAATGCGAAACCCGAGGCCGGCCAAGCCGGTCGTGCCCGAGTTGTCGGTGCCATGGCAGTGGCCCGCACCGGGAAAGGTTCTCGAGACCTTCGACGAAACGCGCAACAAGGGCATCGACATCGCCGGCAACGACGGTGACCCGGTCAGTGCCGCAGCCGATGGCGAAGTCGTCTATGTCGGCAGCGCACTGCGCGGATACGGCAACCTCGTAATCGTCAAGCACAACGAGGAGTTCATCAGCGCCTATGCGCACAATCGCCAGATCCTCGTGAAGCAGGGGCAGGCGGTCAAGCGCGGGCAGCGCATCGCCGAGTTCGGTCGCAGCGATGCGGACCGCGTGAAACTGCATTTCGAGATCCGCCGGCAGGGCAAGCCGGTCGATCCGCTGCGTTACCTCCCGGCGCGCTGATGGCCGGTGCACGCGGCCGATGACGCCGATCCTCGTATTCGACATCGAGACGGTGCCCGACGTGGCCGGAGTTCGCCGGCTGCGTCCGGGTTGGGCGAGCCTGCCGGACGGCGAGGTGGCTCAGCGCCTGTTCGACGAGCGGCGCGAGAAGACCGGATCGGACTTCCTGCCGCTGCATCTGCACCGGGTCGTCGCGATCTCGTGTGCATTCCGCGACGATCAGGGTTTCCGCGTCCGCTCGATCGGACAGCCGGACGATGACGAAGCTCGCCTGATCCAGGCGTTCTTCGCCACAGTCGAGCGCTACACGCCGCAACTGGTGAGCTGGAACGGCGGCGGCTTCGATCTGCCGGTGCTCCACTATCGCGGACTGATGCACCGCGTGCATGCGGGACGCTACTGGGAGCTCGGCGACGATGATCGCGACTTCCGTTACAACAACTACATCAGCCGCTATCACCTGCGCCACACGGACCTGATGGACCTGCTGGCGATGTACCAGCCGCGCGCCAGTGTTCCGCTCGACGATCTCGCCCGACTGTGCGGTTTCGCCGGCAAGCTCGGCATGGACGGCAGCAAGGTCTGGGACGCCTATCAGGCGCGGACACATCGAGCAGATCCGCAACTACTGCGAGACCGATGTGGTGAACACCTATCTCGTCTACACGCGCTTCCAGCGCATGCGCGGCGTGCTCGATGACGCCGGTTGTCGCGCGGAAGAAGACTTCGTGCGGCAGACACTGACCGGTCTCGACCTGCCTCACTGGCGCGAATACCTGGCAGCCTGGACGAGTTGACATGAAGCCCGGGGGAGCGTTCCGGGTCGAGATCGAGTCGCTCGACCAGGAAGGCCGCGGTGTCGGCCATCGTGACGGCAAGGCCGTCTTCGTCGAAGGCGCGCTGCCGGGCGAGTCGGTGCTTTACGAGCGCCGCCGCGACAAGCCCAGCTACGAAGTCGGGCGCATCATCGCGATCGAGCGCGCGTCCGTGCTGCGCACGGTACCGCGCTGCCCGCACTTCGGCCTCGGCGCGGGCGCGTGTGGCGGATGCTCGATGCAGCATCTCGACGCACGCGCGCAGGTCTCGGTCAAGCAACGGGTGCTGGAGGACAGCCTGTGGCATATCGGTCGAGTGCGCGCCGAGCACCATGCTGCGTCCGCTTGCCGGTCCGCCGTGGCGCTACCGCTATCGCGCAAGGCTGACCGTGCGCTACGTCGCGAAAAAGGGCGGTGTGCTCGTCGGCTTCCATGAGCGGGCCAGCAGCTTCGTCGCCGACATCAGGTCGTGCGAAGTCATGCCGGCGCAGGTCAGCGAACTGCTTCTGCCATTGCGGGCGCTGGTGGGCGAGCTCTCGGTGCGCGAGCGATTGCCGCAGATCGAGCTGGCTGCTGCCGACGTCGAAGGCAGGCTTGCAGGTCGTGCTCGTGCTGCGCGTGCTGCAGCCTCCGAGTGCCGACGATCTGCGTCGGCTGGAGTCATTTGCGCGCGAGCGTGGCGTCGAGTTCTGGCTGCAGCCCGGGGGCCCGCAGACGGCGGTGCCGCTGACTGCGGCGCAGCCGCAGTTCCTGGAACTGCGTGCTGCCCGAGTTCGGCGTGCGGCTGCCGTTCTTGCCGACGGATTTCACGCAGGTCAATCATCATGTCAACGCCGTCCTCGTGAGCCGGGCGGTGCGCCTGCTGTCGCCTGAACCGAACGATCGCGTCATCGATTTCTTTTGCGGCCTCGGCAACTTCACGCTGCCGCTGGCCCGGCGCGCCGCGCATGTCGTCGGCTACGAAGGCAGTGCCACGCTGATCGAGCGCGCGCGCAGCGCCGCCGCCTGTCCATGATCTGGCCGACCGCACACGCTTCGTCGCGACAGAACCTGTTCGAGTGGAGCCTCGCCGACTGGGAAGCCACGGTCGAGGCCAGCGGTGGCGTCGACAAGGTCCTGATCGACCCGCCCCGGGAAGGCGCGCTCGCGGTGGCGCGGGCGCTCGCGGCCGCGTCGCTTGCGGCCTGCCCGGATCGTCTACGTCTCCTGCAATCCGGCGACGCTTGCGCGCGACTGCGCGGTGCTCGTTCACGAGGGCGGTTGGACGTCTGAAGTCCGCGGGCGTCGTCAACATGTTCCCGCACACATCGCACGTCGAATCGATCGCCGTGCTCGAGCCCGCGTCGCGCTGATCCGCCGTCCGGGCGCACGATCGGGCTATTACTGCAAGTGTGCGTGATAGAATTTTCGGCTGACCTCGGTCGCTGCAAGTGTTTCATTTGTCGAGGTTTTTGATTCGGTACGGTTCGGTCACCGAGCGCTGCGCGCGCGGCGCGGCTGCACGACCCAATATGTCCCATGCGTAAAGGAAAAGGCTGAAGTCATGGCGGTGGAACGCACCCTGTCGATCATCAAACCCGACGCAGTCGCCGAAAAATGTGATCGGAAAAATCTATTCGCGCTTCGAAACCAACGGGCTGAAGATCGTCGCCGCTCGCATGGCGTGGCTGTCGCGCAGCGAGGCGGAGGGGTTTTACGCGGTGCATCGCGAGCGGCCTTTCTTCAAGGACCTGGTCGACTTCATGGTGTCAGGCCCGGTGATGATCCAGGTGCTCGAGGGTGAGAACGCGATCGCGAAGAACCGCGAGCTCATGGGCGCGACCGATCCGAAGAAGGCAGCTGCCGGCACGATCCGCGCCGACTTCGCCGCCAGCATCGATGCGAACGCGGTGCATGGCTCCGACGGCGCTGATACGGCTCGCGTCGAAATCGCCTATCTTCTTCCCGCAGATGGCGGTCTACTCGCGCTGAGACGCGCAGCGCGCCGCCACGATGGAACGCATCAATCTTCTCGGCCTCGACGTTGCCGCGCTGACGGCCTACGTCGCGTCGATCGACGAGAAGCCGTTCCGGGCGCGGCAACTGGCGCACTGGATCCATCAACGCGGCGCTTCCGACTTCGAAGCGATGACCGACCTGGCGAAGTCGCTACGGCGAAGCTGGCCGAGCGTGCGCATCGTGTCCGCGCCGCCGGTGGTCCGCGACTCGGTCTCGGACGACGGCACGCGCAAGTGGCTGCTCGACGTCGGCGCAGGCAATGCGATCGAATCGGTCTTCATCCCGGAAGAAGGGCGCGGCACGTTGTGCGTGTCGTCGCAGGCGGGCTGCGCCGTCAACTGCTCGTTCTGTTCGACCGGTGCACAGGGCTTCAGCCGCAATTTGTCGACGGCCGAGATCGTCGGGCAGCTGTGGTGGGCCGAGCATGCACTGCGGCGTTCTTCGCCGGCCGCTGGCGAGGAGCGCGTCATCAGCAACGTCGTGATGATGGGCATGGGCGAGCCGCTGCAGAACTACGACGCGCTGGTGCCGGCGCTGCGGTTGATGCTCGACGATCACGCCTATGGGTTGTCGCGCCGGCGCGTGACGGTTTCGACCTCGGGCATGGTGCCGCAGATCGATCGGTTGGCGGCCGATTGCCCCGTCGCGCTCGCGGTATCGCTGCACGCGCCCAACGATGCGCTGCGCGACCAACTGGTGCCGCTCAACCGCAAGTATCCGCTGCGTGCCCTGCTGGCGGCGTGCCGCCGCTACCTGCGCGTCGCGCCGCGCGACTTCATCACCTTCGAATACGTGATGCTCGACGGAATCAATGATGGACCCGAGCTTGCGGATGAGCTGATCGCGCTGGTCGGCGACGTCCCGTGCAAGTTCAACCTGATTCCGTTCAACCCGTTCCCCGGATCGTCGCTGAAGCGTTCGCCGGAGCCGCGCATTCGCGCGTTCGCGCAGCGGCTCGGCGATGCCGGGATCGTCACGACGGTGCGTCGCACCCGTGGCGACGATATCGACGCTGCCTGCGGGCAACTTGCGGGCGAAGTCCAGGACCGCACGCGCCGCGTACAGCGCGCCGATTCGAGCGCCTCAATCATCCCGATCGCAGAGGTTCGATAGCATGCAGGCCCACTGGCGCGACAGCGCTTTGGCAAGGATCGGAGTCCTCGCGTGTGTGCTGGCGCTCGAGGCCTGCACGACGACGACCACCCGCAGCAGCGGCGAGATCGTGTCGACGACACAGAAGACCGACTCCACGACGACGGCCGCGACCGCGCGCAGCCGGGGCCGTGCGCGTGTCGAGCTGGCGGCCGGCTACTACCGCAATGGCCAGATGGCGGTTGCGCTCGAAGAGGCGAAGCGCGCGGTGCAGATCGACCCGACGCTGCCGGATGCCTACGGGCTCCTCGGTCTCATTTACATGGATCTCGACGATCGCCGTGCCGCCGAGGAAAACTTCCAGCGCGCGCTTCAACTGGACGGCAACAATCCCGATCTCAACAACAACTACGGCTGGTTCCTGTGCCAGACCGGCCGCGAGCGCGAGGCGATCGGCTATTTCCAGCGGGCCCTGCGCGATCCGCTGTACGCAACGCCGGCGCGCGCCAGCCTGAGCGCCGGCGTTTGCCTGATGCGGGTCAAGGACTACCCGGACGCTGAGCCCTATCTGCGCCGGTCATTCGAGCTCGATGCCGCCAGCCCGACCGCCAAGTACGAACTGGCACGGTTGTATCTGGCGACCGGCCAGACCGACCGGGCGGCGTTCTACTACGGGCTGCTCGCGAAATCGACCGATGCGTCGGCCGAAACGCTGTGGCTCGGCCTGCGGGTGGCCCGCGCTCAGGGCGATCTGCGGACTGAGACCCGGCTGGCGACCGAGCTGCGCACGCGCTTTCCGACATCCAAGGAAACCGCCTCGCTGACACGCGGAGCGTTCGATGAGTGAGGACGCCGGAACGATGGATCCCGTCACGCCGGACACGCCTGCACCAGGGCCGGCGCCGATGTCGTTCGGCGCGCGACTGAGGTGGGAACGCGAACGCGCGGGATTGACGGTCACCGATGTCGCGGCGCGGTTGCGACTGCATTTGAACCAGGTGCGCGCGATCGAGCAGGAGACATTGAACGCGCTGCCTGAAACGGCCTATGTGCGCGGCTTCATCCGCAGCTACGCGCGACTGCTCAACATCGATCCGACACCGTTGCTCGAGGACCTCGCGAGCAAGTTGGTGCCGCCCACCTCGTCCGTCGTCGACGGCATGGCGCAGCAGCGCGACTATTCGCCGGTGCGCGAAGCCGCGCGCGAGCAGTCATCGCGGCGCTTCGTGATTCTCGGCGCGGTGCTGCTGCTGATCGTGCTCGGCGCACTCGGATGGTATGCGACGCGGGAACGCGCGCCGGTGGGAGCGACGGCGATTCCACCGGTGCCGACGCCTGCCAGTGCGCGCCGCCGCTGCGCCCACCGCTGCGCCCGCGACGGTGACGGTTGAGAGCGCTGCGCCAGCAGCTGTTGTACCGGCTGTCGCATCGGTTCCTTCGCCGCCACCGGGCAACGAGCCGCAAATCGAGCCGCTGCCACCGTCGCCGCTGCTGAAGCTGCACTTCAACGGACCATCGTGGGCCGAGGTCAAGGACGCAGAGGGCAAGGTGCTGCATTCGCAGCACAGCCAGGGCGGGTCCGAGTATGTGATCGAGGGCACGCCACCGTTCTATGTCGTGATCGGCGACGCGAACAAGGCCAGCGGTCGAGGTTCGCGGCGAGGCCTACGATCTGGCGCCACACACCCGGCAGAACGTCGCTCGCTTCACGATCAACTGATACCGCGATGAACCAGCCCGTCGAACCGCTCGGCTGCCTCGAAGCCCCTGCGCGGACCGCGCGCCGCCGCCCGACTCGTCAGGTCGAACTGCGCTGGGGCGAACACGTCGTGCGCCTCGGCGGCGACGCTCCGGTGATGGTGCAGTCGATGACCAACACCGACAGCGCCGACGCCATCGCGACCGCGATCCAGGTGAAGGAACTGGCGCAGGCGGGATCCGAGGTGGTCCGCATCACGGTCAATTCGCCGGAGGCGGCCGCCTCGGTGGCCGCGATCCGTGCGCAGCTCGACAAGATGGGCGTCGCCGTGCCGCTGATCGGCGACTTCCACTACAACGGCCATCGGCTGCTGACGCAGTATCCGCAGTGCGCCGAGGCGCTGTCAAAGTACCGGATCAATCCGGGCAACGTCGGCAGGGGCGCGCGACGCGAGGACAACTTCGCGCAGATGATCGAGGTGGCGTGCCGCTACGACAAGCCGGTGCGCATCGGCGTGAACTGGGGGTCGCTCGACCAGGAACTGCTGGCGCGCATGATGGATGAGAACGCGGCGCGCAGTCAGCCCTGGGACTCGCGTTGCCGTGCTGCGCGAGGCGCTCGTGCGTTCGGCGCTCGAGAGCGCCGAACGCGCCGAGCAACTCGGCCTGCCGGGCGACCGCATCTGCCTGTCGGCCAAGGTGAGCGGCGTGCAGGACCTGATCGCCGTGTACCGCGCGCTGTCGCAGCGCTGCGACTACCCGCTGCATCTCGGGCTGACCGAAGCCGGCATGGGCAGCAAGGGCATCGTCGCGTCGACCGCCGCGCTCGCGGTGCTGCTGCAGGAAGGCATCGGCGACACGATCCGCGTGTCGCTGACACCCGCGCCGGGCGAGTCGCGCACGAAGGAAGTGGAGGTCGCGCAGCAGATCCTGCAGATGCTGGGACTGCGCGCCTTCACGCCGCAGGTCATCGCCTGTCCCGGCTGCGGCCGCACGACCAGCACGTTCTTCCAGGTACTGGCCGATCGGATCCAGAACTATCTTGCGCGAGCAGATGCCCGCCTGGCGCGGTCGAGTACCCGGGCGTCGAGACGATGAGCGTTGCCGTCATGGGCTGCGTCGTCAACGGCCCGGGTGAGAGCAAGCACGCGAACATCGGCATCAGCCTGCCGGGCTCCGGCGAAGCTCCGGTCGCACCGGTGTTCGTCGATGGCGAGCGCACGGTGACGCTGAAGGGCGAGCGCATCGCCGAGGAGTTCCAGGCGATCGTCGAGGACTACGTCCGGCGCAAGTACGCGCGCATTCCCGCCTGAGTCGCCATGGCCACACGGAAGCTCGCCGCGGTGCGCGGCATGAACGACATGTTGCCCGCGGATGCGCCGCTGTGGGAGTGGTTCGAGGCGCGCGTCACCGACTGGCTGCGCAGCTACGGCTACCAGCAGATCCGCACGCCGATCGTCGAGTACACCGAGCTCTTCGTGAAGGGCATCGGCGAGGTCACCGACATCGTCGAAAAGGAGATGTATTCCTTCGAGGACAAGCTCAATGGCGAGCACCTGACGCTGCGCCCGGAGTTCACCGCCGGGGTGATCCGGTCGGTCGTCGAGCACAACCTCACCTACGACGCGCCGCGGCGCGTCTGGTCGATGGGCCCGGTGTTCCGCCACGAGCGTCCGCAGCGCGGCCGCTATCGCCAGTTCCATCAGGTCAATGTCGAAGCGATCGGCTTTGCCGGCCCGGATATCGATGCCGAGCTGATCGTGATGCTGGCGCGGCTGTGGCGGATCCTCGGCATCGAACGCGTCGGCCGCGTGCGGCTCGAGATCAACTGCCTCGGCCAGGCCGACGAGCGTGCGCGCCACCGCGCCGACCTGATCGGCTATTTCTCGAAGCACGAGCAGGCGCTGGACGCCGACGCCCGGCGCAGGCTGCATACCAATCCGCTGCGCATCCTCGACAGCAAGAACCCGGCGCTGGCCGACATCATCGCCGCTGCACCGCGCATCACCGACTACCTCGGCGATGCCTCGCGCGCGCACTTCGAGGGCCTGCAGGCGCTGCTGCGGGCAGCGCAAATCGAATTCACGGTCAATCCCCGCATGGTGCGCGGCCTCGACTACTACAGTCTGACGGTGTTCGAGTGGATCACCGATGCGCTCGGCGCCCAGGGCACGATCTGCGGCGGCGGTCGCTACGACCCGCTGATCGAGCGCATGGGCGGCAAGCCGACGCCCGGCATCGGCTTCGGTCTCGGCATCGAACGCGTGATCGAACTGCTGCGCGAAACCGGCGCGGTCGATGTCAAGCCGACGACCGACGTCTACGTGCTGCACCAGGGCGGAGCCACGCGGACGCGTGCGTTTCTGCTCGCCGACGCGCTGCGCGATGCCGGGCTGGATGTGATCTGCATGCCGGCGAGGCGAGCCTGAAATCGCAGATGAAGAAGGCCGACGCCAGCGGCGCCGAGTACGCGGTCATCGTCGGCGAGGAAGAGGCTGCCCGCGACGCGGCCGTGGTCAAGGCGCTGCGGGCCGGCGCCAGCGAGGCCTTTGCGGAGCAGCGTATCGTGCCGCTCGACCGGATTGCCGACGCGCTCGTCGAAGCGCTGAGCACGAACGACAACCAGTAGGAAACCATGGCTTACGACCTCGAAGAGCAGGAACAACTCGCGCAGCTCAAGGCCTGGTGGCAGAAGTACGGCAACCTGATACTGAGCGCGGTCACCGTCGTGCTGCTCGGATTCGCTGCGTACAACGGCTGGCGCTGGTACGAGCGCGAGCAGGCAAAGACAGCCGCGGGCGTCTACGGACAGCTCGAGCAGGCGATCGAGTCGCGCGACGCAGCGAAGGTGCAGACAATGGCCGCGTCGATCCAGGAGCACTACGGCCGCACGACCTACGCGGCGATCGCGGCGCTGCAGGCCGCCAAGGTCAACGCCGACATCGGTGATCTGCCCAAGGCCGCGGAGCAGTTGCGCTGGGTCATCGACAAGTCAGGCCACGACGAACTGTCGATGATTGCGCGTGTACGGCTGGCCGGCGTGTTGCTCGACCAGAAGAAGTACGACGAGGCGCTGCAGGCGCTGAGTTTCGAAGTGCCGACCGGCTATCTGCCGACAGTGCTCGATCGCCGCGGCGACGTGCTGGTCGCACAGAACAAGCCCGAAGAGGCGCGCGCCGCCTACAAGGACGCACTGGCGAAGGCGGAACCGCAGCACCCGCTGCGCGCGATCATCCAGCTCAAGCTGGACGCATTGCCGGCCGCCGCCTCGTGACAGCGTTCCAGCGAGATTCGATGCGCGTCACGGGAATGCGCCTGCCTCTGGCAATGCTGGGCACGGCGCTCGTGCTCGGCGGCTGTTCGACGATGCAGTCGTGGATGCCGTCGTGGCTCGGCGGATCGTCGAGCAAGTCGGCCGAGCCGGCGCCGCTGGTCGAGTTCTCGCCGTCGTTGACGCCGCGGGTCGCCTGGCGTACCAGCGTCGGCTCGGCGCGGCGGCGCGGTGCTGCAGCCGGCCGTGCTGGAGAACGCGATCTTTGCGGCGGCCGGCAACGGCACCGTGGTGCGCATCGGTCCGACGGCGAAGTCGTCTGGCGCAGCGAGACGAACACGGCGATCACCGGCGCGGTCGGCAGCGACGGCTTCGTCGTCGCTGTTGGCAGTCCGCGCGGTGACGTGATTGCGCTCGGCGCGGATGGCAAGGAACTCTGGCGCGCGCAGGTCGGAGCCGCGATCCAGTCGCCACCGCTGGTCGGGCGCGGGCTCGTGATCGTGCGCGGCTCTGACTACCGCGTCTCGGCATTCGACGCAGCCAATGGGCGGCGCCGCTGGAATTATCAGCGCACTGTGCCGCCACTGACGCTGAGCGCACCGAGCGAAATGTCATTCGCCGGCGAATTCGTTGCGGTCGGCTACCCCAGCGGCCGATTGGTGATGCTGGCGGTGGCCAACGGTACCGTGCGCTGGGACGCGCCGGTCGCGGAGCCACGCGGAGCCACCGAGGTCGAACGTCTGGTCGATGTGCTGGGCGCGCCACGGGTCATCGGTGGCGAAGTCTGCGCTGCCGCGTACCAGGGCCGCATCGCCTGCTTCGAAGTGGGCAACGGCAATCTGCGCTGGGCCCGCGAATTCTCCGCCGGCGCCGGCCTCGGCGCCGATGCCAGCCGTGTTTACGGAGTCGATGCGAAGTCACACGTCGCAGCCTTTGCCAGTACGACCGGGGCGAATGCCTGGCGCCAGGAAAAGCTGCTGAATCGCGATCTGACGACGCCGCTCGCGCTGCGGCGCGCAGTTCTCGTCGGCGACTACGCCGGTTACCTGCATTTCCTGTCGCCTGAGGATGGCGGCTTCCTCGCGCGAATTTCTGCTGGGAAGTGAAATCAGCGCGACACCGCGAGCATTCGGCGGCGGTGCGATCGTCCAGACCCAGGATGGAACCGTTGCGCTGGTAACGGTCGAGTAGGCCGGTCGAGCAGCGGGATGAAGCCGGTCATTGCCATCGTCGGCCGTCCGAACGTCGGCAAGTCGACGCTTTTCAATCGCCTGACGCGTTCGCGCGCCGCGCTCGTCGCCGATTTTCCGGGCCTGACGCGCGATCGCCACTACGGCGACGGCAGGGTCGGCCCGTGCGACTACATCGTCATCGACACTGGCGGGTTCGAACCGCTGCATGCCGAAGGCGTTGCGCGCGCGATGGCGGCGCAGGCCGAGCAGGCGATCGCCGAAAGCGATGCGGTGCTGTTCGTGCTGGATGCGCGCGAGGGCCTGACCGCGCAGGACCGCCGCATTGCCGAGCGCCTGCGCGTGGCGGGCCGTCCCGTTCTGCTCGCGGTCAACAAGGCCGAAGGCCTGCAACCCGAGGCGACTGCGGAGTTTCATGAACTCGGACTCGGTGAGCCGCATCCGATCTCTGCAGCGCACGGCGAGGGGGTGCGCGACGTCATCGATCTCGCGCTCGCGCCGTTCGCCGACCAGGCACAGGCGGACACCGTCACGGAGACCGACGACGGCCCGCGGCGGGTGCGCGTCGCCGTAGTCGGCCGTCCGAACGTCGGCAAGTCGACGCTGATCAACGCGCTGCTCGGCGAGGAGCGCCTGATTGCCTACGACGAGCCCGGCACGACGAGGGATGCGATCGAGGTCGAATTCGAGTACGACGGCCGGCCGTACACGCTGATCGATACTGCAGGCCTGCGCCGGCGTGGCAAGGTGTTCGAAACGGTCGAGAAGTTCTCCGTCGTGAAGACGCTGCAGGCGATCTGCTGATGCGAACGTGGTGGTGCTGCTGCTGGACGCGAGCTCGGAGATCGCCGACCAGGACGCGCATATCGCCGGTTATGTGCTCGAAAGCGGTCGTGCGCTGGTGATCGCGGTCAACAAGTGGGACGGGCTCGACGATTACCAGCGCGATCGCATCCGGCGCGAAATCGAGCGCAAGCTGCACTTCCTGCGCTGGGCGCGCGTGCACACTATTTCAGCACTGAAACGGACCGGACTCTCGGCGGTAATGCGTTCGGTGTCCGAAGCGCACGCGGCCGCCTTTGCCAAGCTGCCGACCCCGCGGCTGACCCGGACGCTGCAGGCGGCGGTTGCGCGTCAGCAGCCGCCTCGCGCCGGAGCCTCGCGCCCCAAACTGCGCTATGCGCATCAGGGCGGCATGAATCCGCCGATTATCGTGATCCATGGCAACTCGCTGAATCACGTGCCGGATACCTATCGGCGCTACCTCGAAGGCCAATTTAGGGCCGCATTTGAGCTGGACGGCACGCCGCTGCGTGTCGAATTCCGTTCGGGCCGCAATCCCTTTGTCGCCTGATGGCGGTGTTGGCCTCGGCCCGGGTTTTGCTTTAAATTGAAATGCATGGCCCCGTCCCCATCTGCAGTCCGCGACGGTCGGTTCTCCTCCTATGAACCGATGACAACAAGCGGCACCAAGCCGCTGGAGCCAACGATGAGCAACAAAGGGCAACTACTACAAGACCCGTTTCTTAACGCATTGCGCAAGGAACATATCCCGGTATCGATCTACCTTGTGAACGGCATCAAGCTGCAGGGACAGATCGAGTCCTTCGACCAGTACGTCGTTCTGCTCAGGAACACCGTGACGCAGATGGTCTATAAGCACGCGATCTCGACAGTCGTCCCGGCGCGCCCGGTGAACCTCGCTGCGGAGTCCGAGTCCTGACCGTCTTCCAGATCGATGGCGGGCGCGCGGAACGGTCCGAGCGCGCGCTGCTAGTGAGCGTTGCTCAGGGTCGTCACGACGACCCGGACGCCGTCGACGAGATCACTCAACTTGCGGCTTCGGCGGGCCTCGAGCCGGCCGGGCATCTGCACGTGCGGCGGGATCGACCTGACCCGGCGCACTTCGTCGGTGCCGGCAAGGTCGAGGAACTGAAGGCGCTCGCCGCCTCCTCGGGGGTTGGCGTGGTCGTCTTCGACGTTGCACTCTCGCCGGCCCAGCAGCGCAACCTCGAGCGCGCACTCGGCGTCTGGGTGCTCGATCGCACGGCGCTGATCCTCGACATCTTCTCGCAGCGCGCGCGCAGTCGCGAGGGCAAGCTGCAGGTCGAGCTGGCGCAGCTCGAGCATCTGGCCACACGGCTGGTGCGGGGATGGTCGCACCTCGAGCGCCAGCGCGGCGGCCTCGGCAAGACCGGCGGCCCGGGCGAAAAGCAGATCGAACTCGACCGCCGCATGATCGGTGTACGCGTCAAGCAACTGCGCCAACGCCTGAAGCAGCTGGAACGGCAACGGCGCACGCGTCGCCGCGCGCGGTCGCGGCGCGAGGTGCTGTCGGTTTCGCTGGTCGGCTACACCAATGCCGGCAAATCGACGCTCTTCAACGCGCTGACCCGGGCCGATAGTTACGCGGCCGACCAGCTGTTTGCGACGCTCGACACGACCGCGCGGCGGCTTCACCTGAAGCACGGCCTCGACACCGTCGTGTCCGACACGGTAGGGTTTATCCGCGGCCTGCCGCACCAGCTGGTCGAAGCGTTCAAGTCGACGCTGGATGAAACCGCCGAGGCCGATCTGCTGCTGCATGTGGTCGACAGCGCCTCGTCGGCCCGCTCTGAGCAGGTGGCCGAAGTCAATCGCGTGCTGGACGACATCGGTGCCGGCGCGGTGCCGCGCATCATCGTGTACAACAAGATCGACGCCTCGCGGCGTCAGCCGGCGGTCGAGCGAGACCCCTGTGGTAGCATCGTTTCGGTTTCGGTCAGCGCGAAGACCGGTCAGGGCCTCGAACAGTTGCGAGATGCGGTCGCAGAGTTCGCGCAGCGCGCCCGGGGGGCCGTCAATCCCGAAAGTACTCCCGCCTGGTCAAATGCGGCCGTGATCTAGCATGACAGCCGCGCCGTCTACGACGATGGCATTGCACCGTATCACTTCTAGCTAGGACTTTAATGTCGCTCAACGACCCCCAGTGGGGCCGCGGTAGCGGTTCCGGCGGATCGAACAGCGAAGGCGAGCGCGAGCCGCCGCGCCGTCCGCAACGCCCGAACAACGACGGTCCGCCCGACCTGGAAGAACTATGGCGGGACTTCAACCGGCGACTCAATGGACTTTTCGGCAAGAAGCGCCAGGGGTCGCGCGGCGGCGGGTTTGGCAACCTCGGCGGCAGTCCGCGTAGTACCGGAATCGGATTCGTGGCGCTGCTGGCTGATATTCGGCCTGATCTGGCTGGCCAGCGGCTTCTACATCGTGCCGGAAGGCCAGGTCGGCGTCGTCACCACCTTCGGACGCTACACCGAGACGACTTCACCGGGCTTCCGCTGGCGGCTGCCGTGGCCGGTCCAGTCGAGCGAACTCGTCGACATCCTGTCGCTGCGCAAGGTCGAAGTCGGAACCCGCGGCCGCCCCGAACGCCTGAAAGAGGCGCTGATGCTGACCGACGACGAGAACATCGTCGAGATCCAGTTCGAGGTCCAGTATCGGATCAAGGACGACGGCGCGCGCGACTATCTGTTCAACAGCCGCAATCCCACCGCCGCGGTCACTCAGGCGGCGGAATCCGCAATGCGCGAAGTCCTCGGCCAGAGGAAGATGGATTCGGTGCTGTACGAAGGGCGTTCCGAGATCGCGAGCGAAGTGCGACAGAGGATGCAGGATCATGCTGGACCGTTACGGCACCGGCATCCTCGTGTCGGCGGTCGCGATCCAGAACGCCCAGCCTCCGGAGCAGGTGCAGGCGGCCTTCGACGACGCGGTCAAGGCCGGCCAGGACCGCGAGCGTCAGATCAACGAGGGCCAGGCCTATGCCAACGATGTCGTACCCAAGGCACGCGGCGCGGCCTCGCGGCTGATGCAGGAGTCCGAGGGCTACCGCACTCGTATTGTGCAGAGCGCCGAAGGCGACGCCTCGCGCTTCCGCCAGATCCTGAACGAGTACCAGAGGGCACCGGCCGTCACGCGCGACCGCATGTATCTGGACGCGATGCAGCAGGTGTTTTCGAACACGACCAAG
Organism: uncultured beta proteobacterium; assembly: GCA_963707445.1. Lineage (GTDB taxonomy): Bacteria > Pseudomonadota > Gammaproteobacteria > Burkholderiales > Burkholderiaceae_F > JALORV01. The sequence goes on from CAVPPW010000050.1 coordinate 132,957, forward strand.
GTGATGGTCGATTCGCGCAACAGCAACCAGTTGCTGTATCTGCCGTTCGACAAACTGATACAGCAGGCGACGCAGGACGCGATGGCGGCGCCGCGCGCCGCTCCCTCGACTCCGGCGCAGGAGGCCGCACCGGCAACCAACGACGGCCGCACCCGCGACACGCTGCGCAGCCGCGAACGCGAGGCGCGCTGAAGCCATGAACCGCATCCTTGCCTTCATCATCGGATTCGTCGTCGTAGCCTTCCTGGTCCGCGCCAGCACGTTCATCGTCGACCAGCGCCAGTCGGCCATCGTTTTCCAGCTGGGCCAGATCAAGCGCGTTGTGAGCGAGCCCGGGCTCTACTTCCGCATCCCGCTGCTGCAGAACGTCGAATACCAGGACCGCCGCATTCTGACGATCGACACGCCCTCCTCGGACCGTGTCCAGACCTCCGAGAAGAAGAACCTGCTGGTCGATTCGTTCGTCAAGTGGCGCATCCTCGATCCGCGGCTGTTCCGCGTCAGCTTTCCCGCCGGCGAGCGGTCGGCCGAGGACCGCATTTCGACGCTGGTGCGCGATGCGATGAACCAGGCCGTCAACAAGCGCACGGTCAATGAGATCACCTCGCGCGAGCGCGACAAGGCGATGGAGGAAATCCGCGCCGCGGTCCAGGAGCGCACCAAAAATCTGGGGGTGGAAATCGTCGACGTCCGACTCAAGCGCGTCGACTTCGTGCCGGAGATCAGCGAGTCGGTCTATCGGCGCATGGAGGCCGAGCGCAAGCGCGTTGCGAACGAACAGCGGTCGATCGGCTCGGCCGAGGGCGAGAAGATCAGAGCCGATGCGGATCGCCAGAAGGAAGTGCTGCTGTCGGAGGCGTATCGCGATGCGCAGAAGATCCGCGGTGACGGCGATGCCAAGGCCTCGGCGATCTACGCACAGTCTTTCGGCCAGAATCCCGAGTTCGCTCGCTTTTATCGCAGCCTCGAGGCGTACCGCGCAAGCTTCCGCAATCGCAGCGACGTGTTGGTGGTTGATCCGTCTTCGGAGTTCTTCAGGTACATGAAGTCGCCGGAGACCCCACCGGCCGGCCGCCGCTGATGCTCGAGACCCTGGGGCTCGCATTCGGCCTCATGCTCGTCCTCGAGGGCCTGCTGCCGCTGCTGGCGCCGGCCAGCTGGCGCCAGATGTTTCAGCGCGTGACCGAGCTCAATGACGGGCAGATCCGCTTCTTCGGATTGCTGGCCGTTGCAGGTGGCGCGCTATTGTTCTGGTTCCTGAGCTGATCGATCCACCGCGCGGCGCGCCGCCGGTCCGCCACGCCCAGTTTCCTCCTTTGCTATGCCGCACTGGCTGCTCCCAGAGAATATTTCCGACGTGCTGCCGCGTGAGGCGCGGCGGCTCGAAGCCACGCGCCGCGCGCTGCTCGACCTGTATGCCGGCTATGGCTACGAGCTGGTCATTCCGCCGCTGATCGAATATGTCGACTCGCTGCTCACCGGGACGGGCAGGGACCTCGATCTGCGCACGTTCAAGCTGGTCGACCAGGCGAGCGGCCGCATGCTCGGACTGCGCGCCGATGCGACGCCGCAGGTCGCGCGCATCGACGCGCACATCTTGAACCGTCCGGGAGTTGCGCGGCTTTGCTATGCCGGCAGTGTCCTGCACGCGCGGCCGCAGCACCCACTCGCGGTGCGCGAGCCTTTGCAGGTCGGAGCGGAACTGTATGGCGCCGCCGGGCTCGCAGCCGATCTCGAAGTGCTCGAGATCGCCGTGGCATCGCTGCGGACCGCGGGGCTGGCTCGGGTAACGATCGACCTCGGGCACACCGGCGTTGTCCGCGCACTGCTCGACCTGGCTCGATTGCCGCCGGAGGCCGAGGACGACATCCTCGCCGCGTTGAGCACTAAGGACACGCCGGCGCTGATCGAATGCATCGCGGGAGTGTCGGCCGCCAGTACGCGAAGGTCTGATCGCGCTCGCGCGCCTCGGCGGCGGCCGTCAGACGATCGCGGCCGCGCGCAAGGCACTGCCCAGTGTCACTCCGATCGCCGCGGCGCTCGACGGCCTTGAGATGCTCGCGGCGCGCTGCGGCGCGGACGAAGTCACGATCGATCTAGCGGACCTGCACGGCTATCGCTACCTGACCGGTGTCACCTTCGCTGTTCATGCACCCGAACTGGCGAGCGCGGTCCTGCGCGGGGGCCGCTACGACAATATCGGCAAAGCATTTGGCCGCGCCCGACCTGCCGTCGGGTTCTCGATCTACCTGCGCGAACTCGTCAGTTTGCTGCGGACAGACGCTCCAGGTGCGATCCTGGCGCCCGCCGGCGAGGCCACAGAGCTTCGCGATGCGATCCGTGCATTGCGTGCCAGCGGCCAGATCGTCGTGCAGCGGCTGCCGGACGAAGTCGCGGGCGCGGAGCCGGGCGATTTCGTCTTCGATCGTGAGCTGCGCTACGTCGATGCGAGCTGGCGTGTGGTCGTGCGAGACGACACGTCGAGCTGAAAAACGGAGCCACCATGGCACAGAACGTTGTCGTCGTCGGCACCCAGTGGGGCGACGAGGGAAAAGGCAAGATCGTCGACTGGCTGACCGAGGACGTCGACGGCGTCGTCCGGTTCCAGGGCGGACATAACGCCGGCCACACGCTCGTCATCGGCGGCAAAAAGACGATCCTGCGGCTGATCCCGTCGGGCATCCTGAGACCGAAGACCGCCTGTTACATCGGCAACGGCGTTGTACTTTCACCCAACGCACTGCTGTCCGAGGTCGACGAGCTGCAATCGGCCGGTGTTGACGTCGCCTCGCGCCTTCTGATCAGCGGCAACTGTCCGTTGATCCTCGAGTATCACGTGGCCCTGGACAAGGCGCGCGAGGTGAGGCGCGGCGACTCGAAAATCGGCACGACCGGCCGCGGCATCGGTCCCGCCTACGAGGACAAGGTTGGACGACGTGCGGTACGGGCGCAGGACCTGTTCGACGCGGGTCGCTTCGGCGATCGCGTGCGCGAAGCGCTCGACTTCCACAACTTCGTGCTCGAGCGCTACTTCGGCGCCGAGCCCGTCGTTCCAGCGCGCGTGATCGACGAAACCCTCGCGCTCGCAGAGCGCCTCAAGCCGCTGATCACCGATGTCTCTTACCGGCTCGAACAGTGTGATGGCCAGTGGCCATCGGCTGTTGTTCGAGGGCGCCCAGGGAACATTGCTCGACGTCGATCACGGCACGTATCCGTACGTCACCTCGAGCAACACGGTCGCCGGCGCGGCAGCTGCAGGCGCAGGCGTTGCCCCGCAGCGGCTCGATTACGTGCTCGGCATCACGAAGGCGTACTCAACGCGTGTGGGATCCGGGCCTTTCCCAACGGAACTGCTTGACGCCACCGGCGCGCAGCTACGCGAGCGCGGCCAGGAGTTCGGGTCGGTCACCGGCCGCCCGCGTCGCTGCGGCTGGTTTGACGCGGCCGGACTGCGTCGCGCGGTGCAGCTCAACGGCACCACGGGGCTGTGCATCACGAAGCTCGATGTCCTCGACGGCCTGACTGTCGTGAAGCTCGGCGTCGGCTATCGCTTCGAGGGGCGTGACGTCGACATCCTTCCGTACGGCGCTGACGCGGTCGAGCGTTGCCAGCCGATCTACGAGGAATTCTCTGGGTGGACGGAGTCGACTTTCGGCGTGCAGTCCTGGGATGGGCTGCCGGCCCCGGCGCGCCGCTATCTCGAGCGCCTGGCCGAAGTGCTCGGAGTGCCGATTGACCTCGTGTCGACCGGGCCGGATCGTGACCAGACAATCGTGCTGCGCCACCCGTTCCGCTGAGGCGCGCGTCGTGAAGGACCTGTACGTCGACTGGGACGAGTACCACCGGCAGATCGAGCGGCTGAGTCTCGCGATTCACGAATCCGGCTGGCACTTCGACTCGCTGCTTTGCCTCGCGCGCGGTGGGCTGCGAGTGGGCGATGTCATCTCGCGCATCTACGACATGCCGCTGGCGATACTGGCCGCCAGTTCCTACCGCGAGGCGGCCGGCAAATCACAGGGCGTGCTCGACATCGGTGAATACATCACGATGACGCACCGCGAACTGTCGGGTCATCTGCTGCTTGTGGACGATCTCGTGGACAGCGGTGTGACGCTGAGCCGCGTCATTGCTCACCTGCGGCAGCGCTATCCGGCAGTGACTGAGCTGCGCAGCGCAGTGATCTGGTACAAGGCCTGTTCGAGCGTCGTGCCGGACTACTACGTCGAGCACCTGCCGACCAACCCGTGGATCCACCAGCCGTTCGAGGTGTATGACGCCATGGGTCCGGAAAAGCTCGCTGCACGACTTCGCAGCGGCACGTCGGGCTGAGTGCACTTGACGACGAACCTGGTCGCGCAGCGCTTTCTTCGACTGCGCGAAGCACGCAGGTGCTTCGCTTCCCTGGCCCAAAATCAAAAGGCCGGCAGCGCCGGCCCTTCGTTTTGGTGCCCAGGAGAGGACTCGAACCTCCACACCTTGCGGCGCTAGTACCTGAAACTAGTGCGTCTACCAATTCCGCCACCTGGGCACAGGCGAGCCCGCGATTTTAGTGGCGGGGGCAGGCATGTCAAATGCGCTACTCTGCCGGCGCACGTTGCGCGGGCTTGTATGTGCCGCGCGTTGCGATCATTCATCTCCTTTGAAATTTCCGTTTGAATACCAAGACCCACACGATCGAGCCTGACTCGATACTGCAGACACTGACCGAGGCTCGCGCACCGCTGACGCCTCACGAACTTGCCGAGCGCATGCACCTCGCAGACGAGGCGCGCCCCGCACTCTCAATTGAACTGGAAGAGCTCGAGCGCTCCGGGCGCATCGTGCGTAACCGGGCCGGACTGCTGCTGGTCGCGGCGCGCGCCAATCTGATATCCGGCCAGGTCCAGGGCCATCGCGACGGCTTCGGATTCCTGATCCGTGACGACGGCGGACAGGACCTGGTCCTGCCCGAACATGAGATGAGCAAGGTGCTGCACGGCGACCGCGTCCTCGCGCGGGTCGCCGGCACCGACCGGCGCGGCCGCCCCGAGGGCGAGATCGTCGAAGTCATCGAGAGCCGCACCAACAAGCTGGTTGGACGCCTGCTGAATGAGCGCGGCGTGACGATCGTCGTCCCGGAGGACCAGCGCATCCAGCACGACATCCTGGTGCCGCCCGGTGCCTCGCTGTCGGCCGAACCCGGCCAGGTCGTCGTGGTCGAGATCATCCAGCAGCCGCAACGCTATGTGCAGCCGGTCGGACGCGTCATCGAAGTGCTCGGCGCCGTCGACGATCCCGGCATGGAAATCGAGATCGCGGTGCGCAAGTTCGCGGTGCCGCACGAGTTCCCGGCGGCTGTGCTCGAACTGGCCGAAGCGCTGCCCGACACGGTGCAACCGCGCGATCTGCGCGGCCGGATCGACCTGCGTGACGTTCCGCTGGTCACGATCGACGGTGAAGACGCGCGCGATTTCGACGATGCGGTGTATTGCGAGCCGATCAGCGGCCGCAAGAAGGGATGGCGCCTGATCGTCGCAATCGCCGACGTCGGCCACTACGTGAAATCGGGTGACGCGCTCGATGCGGAAGCGCAGAACCGCTCGACGTCCGTCTACTTCCCGCGCCGGGTCATCCCGATGCTGCCGGAGAAGCTCTCGAACGGGCTCTGCTCGCTCAACCCGCAGGTCGACCGGCTGGTGATGGTGTGCGACTGCATCGTCAGCGCGCGGGGTGCGATCGATGCCTATCAGTTCTATCCGGCCGTCATGCATTCACATGCGCGCCTGACTTACGACGAAGTGTGGGAGGCGCTGTCGGTGCCCGACAGCCGTGCGGCGCAGCGCCGCGTCGACGTGCTGCCGCAGTTGCGTGACCTCTACGCACTGTACGAAACGCTTGCGACCGCACGCGAGGCGCGCGGCGCGATCGATCTCGAGACGACCGAGACGCGCATCGTCTGTGACGCCAACGGTCGCATCGAGAAGATCGTGCCGCGCCTGCGCAACGACGCGCACAAGCTGATTGAAGAGTGCATGCTCGCGGCCAATGTCTGTGCCGCGGATTTCCTGGTGCGCAGTCGCCATCCGGGGCTGTTCCGCGTGCACGAGGGCCCGACGCCGGAGCGCCTGGCTAACGTGCGGGCGCTGCTGAAGACGCTCGGCCTGCACCTCGAGGGCGGCGACGACCCGCAGCCAGCGGACTATGCCTTGCTGCTGAAGAAGGTCCGGCCGCGTCCCGATGCGCAACTGTTGCAGACCGTATTGCTGCGTTCGATGCAGCAGGCGATCTACAGTCCCCACAATTCCGGACACTTCGGACTGGCCTACGAGGCCTACGCGCACTTCACGTCGCCGATCCGGCGCTATCCGGATCTGCTCGTGCATCGCGCGATCCGTGCATGCCTCGGCAAGAAGCAGTATGTGCCGGCCGTCACCAGCAGTGCCGACATCGTCGCGCCGAGGGCCGCGCGCGCGGCACTGCGGCCGGCGCGCGAGCGCAAGCCGGCCGCTACAGATGTCGGCGCCTGGGAGAAGCTGGGACTCATCTGCTCGGCCAACGAACGGCGCGCCGACGACGCATCGCGTGATGTCGAGGCGTGGCTCAAGAGCTACTACATGCGCGAACGCGTCGGCGAGACCTACAGCGGCACGGTCAGCGCGGTGGTGCCGTTTGGAATCTTCATCGTCCTCGATGACCTTTACGTCGAGGGCCTGGTGCATGTCTCCGAGCTCGGTTCCGAATACTTCCTCTTCAACGAACCGTTACATGAACTGCGGGGTGAGCGGACCGGCCTTCGCTATCGACTAGGCGACCGCGTGACGGTGCAGGTCGCGCGCGTTGATCTCGAGGCGCGTCGCATCGAGTTCAGGCTGGTACGCGGCGATACGCGCAAGGCCATGCTGGCCGCGACCGGGTGAGGCGACCGAAGGAACGCAAGCGGGGTGAGTCGGTCGAGGAGCGGCGCGCGCGTCGGGCCGTCGTGGCCGCGCGCCACCCGCGCGACATCGACAAGCGCGAGACTGCGCGCACGCGCGGCAAGAAGGGCGTCGGCGGTGCGCGCGGGGCGCTGTCGCGGTCGCGCCGGCGCGGGCGATGAGTGCGGCACGGATACTTGCCGGATTCCACGCGGTGACTGCGCGCCTGCGCGCGGCTCCACAATCGGTCGAATCGATCCGTTTCGATGCCCGGCGCCGAGACGGCCGCATGCAGCAGGTGCGGGAACTCGCGCGCGCGTCCGGCGTGCCGATGACGCCGGCGGAACCCGAGGTGCTGCGCGAAATGAGTGCTGGCGCACCCCATCAAGGCGTTGTTGCGGTGGCCCGCGCCATTGAACGCGCCGTGACGCTCGACGACGTGCTGGCCGACGTGCGGCCGGAGACTCTGTTGCTCGTCCTCGACCAGGTCACCGATCCGAGAAATCTCGGCGCCTGCCTGCGTGTCGCCGATGCGGCGGCAGTCGATGCCGTCGTCGTGCCGCGCGACCGCTCGGCGGGACTGACGCCGGCGGCGATCAAGGCGGCCTCCGGCGCAGCCGAGAGCGTGCCGCTGGTGGAGGTGACGAACCTGTCGCGCACCCTCGACGAGATCGCTGCGGCAGGAGTACGCGCGATCGGCGCCGCCGGCGAGGCAGACCAGTCGCTGTTCGAACTCCAACTCGTCGGGCCCGTTGCCTGGGTCGTCGGCGCCGAAGGCGCCGGGTTGCGGAGGCTGACGCGCGAGCATTGCGCCGCGCTGGCCCGCATCCCGTTGCAGGGCACGGTCGAGAGCCTCAACGTCTCCGTCGCCACCGGCATCTGCCTTTTCGAGACCCTGCGGCAGCGTCACGCCCATCGCGCGGCCGTCCGCGCTTGATAGGCGCGCCCCCGGCGAGCAGCATGTGAGCATGATCGCGGCAGTCTTTGGCACGCTGTTCCTGATCTTCTTCGCGCTCAGCCCGTTGCGGTGGGTCGAGCTCGGCATGCCGTGGCTGACGCTCGTCATCACTTTCGTGCTGATCCCGCTGATCGACGCCGCCGTCGGTCGACCGGCACCGGGCCAGCAGGCGCCGGTACCGGCGCTTGCGCGCTGGATTCCTCGTCTGCAGCTGCCGCTGCAGGCGCTGCTGCTCGTGGAAGCGATGCGGATCGCACCGGGCCTGTCGCTGCCGGACCTGCTGGTTTTCGCCGTAGCGGTCGGCACCGTGAGCGGCGGTCTTGGCATCACGATTGCGCACGAACTGGGCCATCGGTCCTCGGCGCTGGATCGCGTGATTGCAAAGATCCTGCTGGTCAGCGTGGGCTACGGACATTTCTTCGTCGAGCACATCCGCGGGCATCACGTGCGCGTCGCGACGGCGGAAGACCCGGCGACTGCACCGCGCGGGATGAACGTCTACCGCTTCATCCTGCGATCGGTGGTCGGCAGCTTCACCCACGCCTGGACTCTCGAGCGCCTGCGCCTCGAGCGCGACGGACGCAGTCCCTGGCACCCGCACAACTGGGTGCTGCTGGGAACCGTCCTGTCCTGCGCAATGTTCGCGGCGGCGTTCGCGACATGGGGCGTGCGGGCCGCGCTGCTCTTCGCGGTGCAGGCCGCCGTCGCGATGGCGCTGCTGGAGATCATCAACTACATCGAGCACTACGGCCTGAGGCGCGAGCGCATCGACGGCCGCTACGAGCCGGTCCGCGAAGAGCACTCATGGAACGCGGACTGGGTCGTCAGCAACTGGATCCTCTTCAACCTGCAGCTGCACCCAGACCATCACGTGCACATGCAGCGGCCGTACGAAGCGCTGCAGTCGGTGCCGGCAGCCCCGCAGCTGCCGGCCGGATATCCGGCGATGGTGCTGCTCGCGCTGGTGCCGCCACTTTGGTTCGCGGTGATGGATCGACGCATCCCGCAGCCCGCATAGCGTGCGACTGGAGCCGATCGAAAACGCGCGCGACCGCGTGCGGACCGCACGCCGGATCGCGGTCCTGACCGGTGCCGGCATGTCGGCGGAAAGCGGCGTGCCGACCTTTCGCGATGCGCAGACCGGACTTTGGGCGCGCTTCGATCCCGCGCAGCTCGCCTCTGAAGAAGGATTTCGCGCGGACCCGGCGCTCGTCTGGCGCTGGTACGCCTGGCGGCGCGAAGCGGTCGCGAAAGCCGAGCCGAATGCAGGACACCGGGCGCTCGCGCTGGCCGCTGGCCGCTACGAGCTCTTCAGCATCGTGACTCAGAACGTCGATGGGCTGCACTACCGCGCCGGGTCGCACGATGTCATCGAGATTCACGGCTCGATCGCGCGGACAATCTGCCTCGCACGCTGCGGTTACGCCGAGGACGATCCGGCGCGCGTGCCGGCGGGCGAGCCACCCCACTGTCCGCGCTGCGGCGACTGGCTGCGACCCGCCGTCGTGTGGTTCGGCGAGATGCTGGATCCGGAGCGGCTACGCGCCGCCGAGGCTGCGGCGCGGGACTGCGAACTCATGCTGGTGGTCGGGACCTCGGGGCTGGTGTACCCCGCGGCCGGATTGCCGCTGATCGCGCGCCGCGCGGGCGCAGCGGTGGTCGTCGTGAATCCGGCCGAAAGCGACCTCGACGGCATCGCCGACACCGTGGTCCGCGCGACGGCGGCGGTGGCGCTGCCTCGCCTCTTTGCGCGCTGAGCAGCGCTTGTGCGCTGCCGCGCGATTCGGCTAGAATCGCAGGCTTTTCAAGCCCTTGGGCTTACCTTGCTGCACCGGAATGACGCTTCCGGGCAGCTCACCCTCCGGCTGCGGCGATCGAGTCCCTCGGACCTCGATCGCTGCGCCGGGCATCCATAAGGAGCCACGATGCGTCACTACGAAATCTGTTTCATCGTCCATCCGGACCAGAGCGAGCAGGTGCCGGCGATGATCGATCGCTACAAGGCGATGATCGCCGCGGGCAACGGCAAGCTGCACCGAATCGAGGACTGGGGTCGCCGCCAGCTGGCGTATCCGATCGAGAAGCTCGTCAAGGCGCACTACGTCCTGATGAACATCGAGTGCGACAACAAGACGCTGGACGAGCTCGAACACGCGTTCCGCTACAACGACGCGGTGCTGCGCCATCTGACGATCAAGATGAAGAAGGCCGAGACGACGGCCTCGCCGATGATGAAGGTCGTCGAGCGCGAGGAAGCACGCAAGGCGGCGGCAGAGCAGGCCGCCGTGGCGGCCTAGGCAGTCGAGCAAGGCGAGCTGCGCCGCGGCGGTGAACCAGCTGCAAATTTCGGCCGTTCCGGTGGCGCGCAGCGCGTTGCGCTACACGCCGGCCGGAGTTGCGGTGGCCGAAGGCAGTTTCCGCTTCAGCGGCGCGGTGACCGAAGCGGGTTCGGAGCGACAGCTGGACTACGAGTTCGCGACGGTCGCGGTAGGACCGGTGGCACTCGGTCTGGATCGTGAGCCGCTCGGGCACGCACTGACGCTGACCGGATTCATCGCTCCGCGGACGCGCCGCTCGAATCGACTGATCGTGCACATCACCGATTACGCAAGACCATAGATCACACGGAATTCAGGAGCACCCGATGGCAATGATGCGAGGCAAGGGCAAGGGCGGCAAGGGCAAGGGCAAGGGCACCCGCCGGCCGGATCAGAAGAACGCGCTGTTCAAGCGCAAGAAGTTCTGCCGCTTCACGGTGGAGAAGGTCGAGCAGATCGACTACAAGGACGTCGACACGCTGCGCGACTTCATCGGCGAGAACGGCAAGATCACGCCGGCGCGTCTGACCGGCACCAAGGCGCACTACCAGCGCCAGCTCGATACGGCGATCAAGCGCGCGCGCTTCCTGGCGCTGCTGCCGTACACCGACACGCACTGAGCGAGGACGGCGGACATGCAAGTCATTCTTCTGGAAAAGATCGTCAACCTCGGGCAGCTCGGCGACGTCGTCAAGGTCAAGGAAGGCTACGCGCGCAACTTCCTGATCCCGCAGGGCAAGGCGCGTCGCGCCACCGAAACGGCGATCAAGGAGTTCGAGGGGCGGCGCGCCGAACTCGAGAAGGCGCAGGCCGACAAGTTTGCGGCTGCCCAGTCGGTGCAGGAAAGGCTGAGCGGAGGCAAAGTCCAGGTCACGGCCAAGGCCGGCGTGGACGGTCGCCTGTTCGGTTCGATCACGAACTACGACATCGCCGAGGCGCTGGCCAAGCAGGGCTTCGACGTCAACAAGGCGCAGATCCGCATGCCGCAGGGCCCGCTGAAGGCTGGTCGGTGACCACACGATCACCGTTGCGCTGCATTCCGACGTGACGGCGGATATCACGGTCACTGTCGTCGGCGAGCAGGCCTGACGCCGCGTTCGGATGCGGGAGCGGCCGCGGCGGCCGTACTCCCGCGACGGCGCAGCGCGGGGCGGATTCCTCCGCTCCTTGCTTTATAGTTCCCGATTCCTCGCGGGCATTCGTCCGCAGCGCACTGACGGCATCCGCCGCGCTCCGTGAACCAGCCGGTTTCCGATCCCCAGCTTGCAGCGGTGCGAACGCCGCCGCATTCCATCGAAGCCGAGCAGTCCGTGCTCGGCGGACTGCTGCTCGACAACACCGCGTGGGACCGCATCGCCGATCTGGTCGGCACCGATGACTTCTATCGCAACGACCACCGCCTGATCTTCGCGGCGATCAGCCGACTGATCGACGCCAGCAAGGCGGCCGACGCGGTCACCGTCTTCGAGGCGCTGCGCAATTCGAACAAGGCCGACGATGCGGGCGGCCTCGCCTACCTCAGCACGCTGGCGCAGAACACGCCGTCGGCGGCCAATATTCGCCGCTATGCCGAGATCGTGCGCGAGCGCGCGGTGCTGCGCCGGCTGGTCACCGCGGGCGACGAGATCGCCACCAGCGCTTTGAACCCGGCGGGGCGCGACACCAAGCAGATCCTCGACGAAGCCGAGAGCCGCGTGTTCCGCATCGCCGAGGAAGGCGCACGCGGCCGGCAGGGCTTCATCGAGATCCAGCCGCTGCTGACGAAGGTGGTCGAGCGCATCCAGGAACTGTTCGAGCGCGCCAATCCGTCGGATGTGACAGGCGTGCCGACCGGCTTTGCCGATATCGATTCGAAGACGTCGGGCCTGCAGCCGGGCGATCTCGTCATCGTCGCCGGCCGGCCGTCGATGGGCAAGACGTCGTTTGCGCTGAACGTCGGCGAGCACGTCGCGATCGATCAGGGTATGCCGGTGGCGGTGTTCTCGATGGAGATGGGTGCTTCGCAGCTCGCGCTGCGGATGCTTTCGTCGGTGGGTCGGCTGGACCAGCAGCGCCTGCGGACCGGACGGCTGCTCGACGAAGACTGGCCGCGACTGACTACCGCGATCCAGAAGATGCACGAGGCACCCTTGTACATCGACGAGACGCCGGCGCTGACCGCGATCGACCTGCGCGCGCGCGCGCGGCGGCTGGCGCGCACCTGCGGCAAGCTCGGGCTCATCATCGTCGACTACCTGCAGCTGATGAGCGCGAGCGGCCAGGGTGAAAATCGCGCGACCGAGATTTCGGAGATCTCGCGCGGCCTGAAGGCGCTCGCGAAGGAGCTCGCGGTTCCGGTAGTGGCACTGTCGCAGTTGAACCGCACGGTCGAACAGCGCACCGACAAGCGCCCGGTGATGTCGGACCTGCGCGAATCGGGCGCGATCGAGCAGGACGCCGATGTGATTCTTTTCATTTACCGTGACGAGGTCTACAACCCCGACACGAATGACAAGAACGTCGCCGAGATCATCATCGGCAAGCAGCGCAACGGTCCGATCGGGCGCGTCAACCTGCGCTTCGACGGCCAGTTCACGAAGTTCGAAAACCTGGCGCGTAGCGCGCAGTTCGCATGACGTCCAAGTTCGTGGCGGACCGCAGCGAACACCACCGACCGTTCCTGGCCGCGCTGCGCCGACTGGTGCCACGGGACCGACGCTTCTTTGCGCTCTTCAACCGCCAGGCGCAGCTCATCCTCGAAGGTCTGACAGCGCTTACCGAACTGCTGGCCGACGTGCGTGATCCGCACGGCCGTGTGCGCGACGTCGAAGCGATCGAAAAGCGCGCGGACGTGGTCGTCACCGAGACGCTGGCGCTGCTACGCCGCGGCTGGCTGTTGCCGTTTCCGCGCGCGGGCATACACGCGCTGATCAACCGGCTGGACGACGTCCTCGATCTCGCCGAGGACGTCGCCCAGTCGCTTCATCTCTATCACGTAACCGCCACGACACCGGAAGCACGTCGACTCGCCGAACTGGCGCTGCGCAGCGCCGAGGCTCTGCAGCGTGCCGTCGCTGGGCTCGAGGCGCCCGGCGACGGCCGCGGCCTCCTGGCTCTGTGCGAAGAAGTCAACACCTTCGAGGCGCAGGCCGATCACGTCTTTCGATCCGCAATGGCGAAGCTCTTCCGCGAAGAGCCGGATACGCGACAACTCGTGAAGCTCAGGGCGATCTACGAGCTGCTCGAGGAGCTCACCGACAAATGCAAGGACGCGGCAGCCGAAGTGCAGGCGCTGGCGCTGCTCTGAATCAGCCGATGACGACCGCGTTGTGGCTCTTAGCGGGCCTGCTCATGCTCGCGGGTCTCGTCGGCACGGTGCTGCCGGCACTCCCGGGCGTGCCGCTGATCTTTGGGGGCGTGCTGCTCGCCGCCTGGATCGACGACTTCCAGCGCATCGGCGGCTGGACCGTCACTGCGATCGGCGCGCTCGCGGCACTTGGAGTCGTGATCGACTATGTCGCGGCGGCGGCTACCGCCCGACGCGCCGGCGCGAGCGCGCCAGGGATCGTCGGTGCGGCACTCGGCACCATCGCCGGTGTCTTCAGCGGTCTGTGGGGCCTCGTCTTCATGCCGCTGCTCGGCGCGGCGATCGGCGAGTTCGTCGCCCAGCGCGATGCACTGCGCGCAGGCAAGGTGGGACTTGCCACCTGGCTCGGCCTGCTGCTCGGCACCGTCGCCAAGATCGCGATCGCATTCACGATGATCGGCCTGTTCGTGGCGGCACTCCTAATCTAGACGTCGCAGGTGTACGCGATCGGCTGCGCCGATCGCACGTGCACTTGCTCCGGTACGGCTCTCGCTCGCGAGACCGCGACGACTAATCAGTCGGCTGCGCTCCGGAGCGGCCGAGCGCTCCGCCGAAGCTCAAACGCGGACACTCCTCCCCGCGACGCACCTTCGCAGTGCCAGGACTGCCTTTCCCTCCTCGCCGGGCGAGGAGGGTGCAGGGAGGAGTGCAAATGTTCCCTCTCGCTTGGCGAGAGGGAAGGGAGAGTGCTGTGCCTTTGTAGATCGGCGGAGCGCGCGGCCGCTCCGGAGCGCAGCCGACCAACCAATGTTGAGCGCGCGCGTAGCGCGCGTACCGGAGCGAGTGCACGTGCGATCGCGTAGCGATCGCGTACACCCGCGACGCTACAAAATTTCCGCCGCGTGATCCGCCAGCCGCGAGCGCTCGCCGCGCTGCAGGGTGACGTGGCCGGAGTGCAGCCAGCCCTTGAAGCGGTCGACGACGTAGGTGAGTCCCGAGGAGCCTTCGGTCAGGTAGGGCGTGTCGATCTGCGCGATGTTGCCGAGGCAGACGACCTTGGTGCCCGGGCCGGCGCGCGTGACCAGCGTCTTCATCTGCTTCGGCGTCAGGTTCTGCGCCTCGTCGATGATCAGGTACTTGTTGATGAAGGTGCGGCCGCGCATGAAATTGAGCGACTTGATGCGGATGCGCGTGCGGATCAGGTCGTTGGTGGCGGCGCGACCCCATTCGCCGGCGGCGTCGTCGGTCTTGTTCAGCACTTCGAGGTTGTCCTCGAGCGCGCCCATCCACGGCGCCATCTTCTCTTCCTCCGTGCCCGGCAGGAAGCCGATGTCCTCGCCAACCGGCACCGTGGCGCGAGTGACGATGATCTCGGCGAAGCGCTTGGTCTCCAGTGTCTGCGACAGCCCGGCCGCGAGCGCCAGCAGTGTCTTGCCGGTACCGGCCTGGCCGATCAGCGTGACGAAGTCGCATTCCGGATCCATCAGCAGGTTCAGCGCGAAGCTCTGCTCGCGGTTGCGCGCCGTCACTCCCCACACCGCGTTCTTCGCGTGGGTGTAGTCGCGCAGCACGCGGAGCACCGCGGACTTGCCGCGGATCTCACGCACCTGTGCGTAAAAGCTGGTGCCGTTTTCCAGATAGACGAACTGGTTGACCAGCAGGTCCGCGACGATCGGTCCGGTGATCCGGTACCAGGTGTAGCCGCCCTGTTGCCAGGACTCCATGCCCTTGCCGTTCTTGTCCCAGAAGTTGGCGGGCAGCTGCGCAACGCCGGTGTAGAGGATGTCGGTGTCCTCGAGCACCTTGTCGTTGGTGTAGTCCTCGGCGGGCAGACCGAGCGCGCGCGCCTTGACGCGCATGTTGATGTCCTTGGACACCAGCACGACGTCACGCTCGGCGTAGCGGTCCTTCAGCGTGCGGACGACGCCGAGGATCTGGTTGTCGGCCTTGCCCGCGGGCAGGCTCGCCGGCAGCGCGGCTTCAACGGCCTGCGTCTGGAAGTAAAGGCGCCCCGAGGCATCCTTGTTGCCGAGCGCGTTGAGCGGAATGCCTTCCTCGATTGGCGTCTTGCAGCCTGCAACCAGCGCGTCGAGCGTGCGCGAAACCTGTCGCGCGCTGCGTGCAACCTCACTCATTCCCTTCTTGTGCGAGTCGAGTTCCTCCAGCGTCATCATCGGCAGGAAGACGTCGTGTTCCTCGAACCGGAACAGGCTGGTCGAATCGTGCATCAGCACGTTGGTGTCGAGCACGAAGAGCTTCGGGCGCTCATCCGCGCGCGGCTTCTTGCCGTTGGCGCGTGGCTTCGACTCGACGACGGCGAGGTGGGCCGCGGGCGTCGTCCGCGCCGCAGGCGGAGAGGGAGTGGGTTCCGGACCGCGCGCCAGCGGAGTCTGCGCGACGGGTGTCCGATCGTGTCGGACGGGTTCCGAGGGGATGGCAACGAGCAGGGTGGCGGGCTTGGTCGGTGCTTTCGGCAGAGGCATCAGCGGGGCGGCACAGGGCCGTAGGGAGGAAAGGGTTGCAGCAGGTGCGGGGCTCAGGCGAGCGACTGCACGAATGCCAGCACATCGGCAACGTGGTTCGGCACCTTGACACCGCGCCATTCGCGACGAAGGACGCCCGAGCCGTCGATGACGAAGGTGCTGCGCTCGATGCCGCGCACCTGCTTACCGTACATGTTCTTCATCTTGATGACACCGAACTGTTGGCACAGTGCCTCGTCCGGGTCCGAGATGAGTTCGAACGGGAAGCCCATCTTCGACTTGAAGCCTTCGTGCGACTTCAGGCTGTCGCGCGAGACGCCGAAGATGACGGCGCCCGCTCGCTTGAACCTGGCATGGCTTTCAGCAAAGTCCATTCCCTCGGTCGTGCAACCGGGGGTGTTGTCCTTTGGATAGAAATACAGCACGACAGATTCGCCGTTGAGCCTTCGACAACTGCACGTCACCGCCGGTGGACGCGGCCGTGAAATCGGCGACCTTCTTGTCGAGCGCACGATCATCGCAGCCTCAAGGGTCGAGCAGGATCGCCGCGAGCACGCGCCGGCCTTCACTCATCAGTATGTTGTAGGTGCGGCACGCGGCCTGCGACGTCATCGACTCGCAACCGATGCCGGCCTCGGTCAGCGGTTTCAACAGGCGCGGATGCGGGAAGCGCTGGCGCGCGCCGGTGCCGAGCAGCACCAGTTCCGGACTGCGGTCGCGCAGACCAGAGAAGACTTCCGGTGTAAGCGCGTCGAAGCCGCTGACGTCCCAAGGCTCGACCGGACGGTCAGGCGCGATGAGTACGGGGCGATGATGGCGAACCTGGTTGACTTCAATGAAGCCGGAGCCGTAGGCGGTGACCGTGGTGAGCGCTGTCGGCGAGTCCGCGTGCAGTTTCAATTCGCTCCGGGCTTCCCTGCAACCGACCGGTTCACCGATCGTTGCATGAACACTTCGGGTACATTATAGGCACACGTTGCGCCGCACAAGCGAGCTTCAATTCACTCAAAAACACAGCCGCGTCCGCGCTTTGCGGCGTGTTTGCAACATATTGCCTGAGGTCGGGGAGATGGTCGAGTTTCCGCGCATCAAGCGCCTGCCCCCATATGTCTTCAACATCACCGGTGAGTTGAAGATGGCCGCGCGCCGCCGCGGCGAAGACATCATCGACATGAGCATGGGCAACCCCGACGGACCCACGCCGAAGCACATCGTCGACAAGCTGGTGGAAGCGGCGCAGCGGCAGGACACGCACGGCTACTCGGTCTCCAAGGGAATTCCGCGGCTGCGCCGCGCGATCACGCAGTGGTATGCGACGCGCTACGGCGTCGAGTTCGACCCGGACTCCGAAGCGATCGTGACGATCGGATCGAAGGAAGGCCTCGCGCACCTGATGCTCGCGACGCTGGACCGCGGCGACACGGTGCTGGTTCCGAATCCGAGCTATCCGATCCACATCTACGGCGCCATCATCGCCGGCGCCGATATCCGCTCGGTGCGGATGGATGGCGGCGTCGATTTCTTTGCCGAACTCGAGCGCGCGATCCGCGAGTCGTTGCCGAAGCCGAAGATGATGATCCTCGGCTTCCCGAGCAATCCGACCGCGCAGTGCGTCGACCTCGATTTCTTCCATCGCGTCGTCGACCTGGCGACGGCAGCACGGCATTTATGTCGTCCACGATCTGGCCTACGCCGACATCACCTTCGACGGCACGTTCCCGAACAACCGGGCGCCGTCGATCATGCAGGTGCCGGGCGCGCGTGAAGTCGCGGTCGAGTTCTTCACGATGAGCAAGAGCTACAACATGGCCGGCTGGCGCATCGGCTTCATGGTCGGCAACAAGGACCTGGTCGCGGCGCTCGGGCGCATCAAGAGCTACCACGACTACGGCACCTTCACGCCGATCCAGGTGGCGTCCATTGCCGCGCTCGAAGGCCCGCAGGACTGCGTGGAAGAGATCCGGCGCGAATACCAGCGGCGCCGTGACGTGCTGGTGCGCGGACTGCACGAGGCCGGCTGGATGGTCGACGTACCGAAGGCTTCGATGTACATCTGGGCCACGATTCCCGGAACCGTATCGGGCGCTGGGCTCGCTCGAATTCGCGAAGAAGGTGCTGGCCGAGGCCAAGGTCGCGGTGTCGCCGGGCATCGGCTTCGGCGACTACGGCGACTCCCACGTCCGCTTCGCGCTGATTGAAAATGAGCACCGGATCAAGCAGGCGATCCGAGGCATCAAGGAGATGTTCCGCAAGGACGGCATGCTGCCGCGGCCGCGGCGTAGGCCTGCAGGCATGCCGCGAGAAGCGTCCACAGTGGACCGTGGCGTAACACCGAACTGCGACGACCTGTCACGGCGTCGCGCCAATGACCATGAATCCGATCAAAGTCGGCCTGCTCGGGCTGGGCACCGTCGGCCGCGGAACCTGCAGCGTCCTGCGGCGCAACCAGCATGAGATCACGCGACGCGCCGGCCGCGGCATCGAGATCGCCGCGGTGGCGGTGCGTGACGCCGCCAAGGCGCGGGCATTCCTCGGCGGCGAGCTGCCGATCTCGACCCAACCGCTCGACGTCGTCCGGCATCCGGACATCGACATCGTCGTCGAGTTGATCGGCGGCTACGAGCCGGCGCGCGCGCTGGTGCTCGAGGCGATCGGCCTGGGCAAGCACGTGATCACCGCGAACAAGGCGCTGCTGGCGCGGCACGGCAACGAGATCTTCGAGGCCGCGCGCGCGCGCGGCGTGATGGTGGCATTCGAGGCGGCCGTTGGCGGCGGCATCCCGATCATCAAGGCGCTGCGCGAGGGCCTGACCGCCAATCGGATCGAATGGCTGGCGGGCATCATCAACGGCACCAGCAATTTCATCCTGTCCGAGATGCGGGCGCGCGGCGACTCCTTCGGTGCGGTGCTGGCCGAAGCGCAGCGCCTGGGCTATGCCGAGGCCGATCCGACCTTCGACATCGAAGGCGTCGACGCCGCCCACAAGCTCACGTTGCTGGCGGCGATCGCCTTCGGCGTGCCGATCAACTTCGACGCGGCGTATACCGAAGGTATCGCGCGCCTGGCGGCGGCGGACATCCGCTACGCGGAGCAACTCGGCTACCGCATCAAGCTGCTCGGCATCGCCAAGCGCAAGGCAAGCGGCATCGAGCTGCGCGTGCATCCGACGCTGGTGCCGATGCAACGCCTGATCGCCAGCGTCGAAGGCGCGATGAACGCGGTGCTCGTCAAGGGCGACGCGGTCGGAACGACGCTTTACTACGGGCCGGGCGCAGGTTCGGAGCCGACTGCTTCCGCGGTGATCGCCGACCTGGTCGACGTGACGCGCATGCACACCGCGGATCCGGAGAACCACGTGCCGCACCTCGCGTTCCAGGCCGATGCGATGGCCGCCGTGCCGTGGTTGTCGATCGAGGACACCGTGACCTCGTACTATTTCCGCATGCGCGTGGCCGACCAGCCGGGCGTGCTGGCCGACATCACGCGCATCCTCGCCGACGGGCGCATCTCGATCGACGCGATGTTCCAGCGCGAACCGTCCGAAGGCGAGAACCAGACCGACATCATCATGCTGACGCACGATGCCGTCGAGCGCGACGTGAATGCCGCCATCCGCCGCATCGAGGCGCTACCGACGGTGCTGGCGCCGGTGATCCGCATTCGCCAGGAAGAGCTGCTCTAGTGGCCGAGCGCCTCGCGTACGTCTCGACGCGCGGGCGCGCGCCTGAACGCGGCTTCACGGATATCCTGCTCTCCGGGCTGGCCGACGACGGCGGGCTCTACGTGCCGGCGCACTATCCGCAGGTCTCCGTCGAGCAGTTGCAGTCCTGGCGCGGGCTTTCGTATGCGGAGCTCGCGACCGAGATCATCGCGCGCTACGCGACCGATGTGCCGCGCGCGCGCCTCGCCGAACTGTGCCGGACGACGTACAGCGCGCAGGTGTACGCGAACGCCCGCGACGGCAGCAACGCGGACGACATCACGCCGCTGCGCTGGCTCGAGCCCGGTTTCGCCCTGCTCGAACTGTCGAACGGACCGACGCTGGCATTCAAGGACATCGCGATGCAGTTGCTGGGCGCGCTGTTCGAGTTCGTGCTGCGCGAACGCGGTGTCCGGCTCAACGTCCTCGGTGCAACTTCCGGCGATACCGGCTCCGCGGCCGAATACGCGTTGCGCGGAAGGGCCGGCATTCAGGTCTTCATGCTGTCGCCGCAGGGGCGGATGAGCGCCTTTCAGCGGGCGCAGATGTATTCGTTGCAGGACGCGAACATCCACAACCTGGCGGTGGCCGGCACCTTCGACGACTGCCAGGATCTGGTCAAGGCCGTATCGAGTGATCTCGAGTTCAAGGCGCGCTGGAACGTCGGCAGCGTCAATTCGATCAACTGGGGCCGGATCGTCGCGCAGGTGGTCTACTACTTCCGTGCCTATCTCGCTGCGACTTCGGAGGCGGGGCAACGGGTCTCGTTTGCGGTGCCGTCCGGCAACTTCGGCAACATCCTGTCGGGGTGGATCGCCCGCAAAATGGGCCTGCCGATCGACAAGCTGGTGCTCGCCACCAACGAGAACGACGTTCTCGACGAGTTCTTCCGCACCGGTCGTTATCGCGTGCGCGGCAGCAGCGAGACTCATGCCACCAGCAGCCCGTCGATGGACATCAGCAAGGCCTCCAATTTCGAGCGCTGGATGTTCGATATCGTCGGCCGCGATCCGGACATCGTGCGCGAGCTCTGGTGGGAGATCGACACGCGTGGCCAGTTTCACCTGGCCGGCACGCCCTTCCACGAAGCGGTGCGGCGCAGTGACGTCGAGTCTGGGCGCAGCACGCACGTCGACCGGCTGCGGACGATCAGGACCGTCGAGCAGCGCTACGGCGTGGTCGTCGATCCGCACACAGCCGACGGCATCAAGGTCGCGCTCGAACACCGGGATCCCGCAGTCCCGATGATCTGTCTCGAGACCGCACTGCCGGCGAAGTTTTCGGAGACGATCATCGAAGCGCTCGGGCGCGCGCCGGAGCGTCCGAGCGCTTTCGCCGGTATCGAGTCGCTGCCGCAGCGCTACGAGCGCATCGCCGCCGATGTCGACGCGGTCAAGGCCCGCATTGCTGCCGTTGGCGGCTGATCGGCCGATGAAGGCGATCGGGATCATCGGCTATTCGAACAGCGGCAAGACAACGCTGATCGAGCGCCTGATTCCGCTGTTCCGCCAGCGCGGCCTGGCCGTGTCCGCGATCAAGAATGCGCACCACGGCTTCGACATGGATCGCCAAGGCAAGGATTCATACCGCTATCGCGATGCGGGCGCGGGGCAGGTGCTGATCGCGACCGCTTTGCGCTGGGCACTGCTGACCGAGACACCGCAGCGGCCGGCGAGCCTCGAGGAACTGCTGGCGCTGTTGGCGCCCTGCCACCTCGTCATCGTCGAGGGGTTCAAGAGTGAAGGGCACGTGCCGCGCATCGAAGTGCGCCGTATCGGGCAGGTCGAACCGCCGCTGTTTCCGCACGACCCGAACGTGATTGCAGTCGCTGCGGATCACGCGATCGAGGCGGCGCTGCCGGTACTGGACCTGAATGCGCCGGCTAAGATCGCTGAGTTCATTTCGATGCGCCTGGGACTCGTCTGATGCTTGCGGTCGAAGACGCGCTGGCGCGCATGCTGAGCCGCGCCGATCCCGTCGGTGTCGAATCCGTCGACACCCTCGTTGCCCATGGCCGAGTGCTGGCCGCGGACGTGCTCTCTCCGCTCGATGTGCCGCCGCTGGACAATTCTCAGATGGACGGTTACGCGGTGCGCACAGTCGACGTCCCGGCCGCCGGGACAACACTGCGCGTGAGCCAGCGCATAGCTGCCGGACATCCCGGTGCTCCGCTCGAACCCGGCACCGCCGCGCGCATCTTCACAGGCGCGCCGGTGCCGCCCGGTGCCGATGCCATCGTCATGCAGGAACTCGCGGTGGCGCAGGGCGACCGCGTCACGCTGCAGGAAGTGCCGCGCCGCGGCGCCTGGATCCGGCGCGCGGGCCTCGACGTCACTGCAGGTGATGTCGTCGTTGCCGCCGGTACGCGTCTGGGCGCGCAGCATGCAGGGCTGATCGCTGCGGTCGGCGCTGCGCGCGTCACGGTGCACCGGCGGTTGCGGGTCGCGGTGTTCTTTACCGGCGACGAACTGGCCATGCCGGGCGAAGTGCTGGCGCCGGGAAGAATCTACAACTCCAATCGCTTCGTGTTGCGGGCGCTGCTGCAGCAGCTCGGCTGCGAGGTGACCGATCTCGGCATCGTCCCAGACGACCGTGCTCGCACACGGGCCGCGTTCGCGGCCGCGGCAGCGACGGCCGATCTGATCATTACCTCGGGCGGAGTTTCGGTCGGCGAGGAAGACCATGTGAAGCCGGCAGTCGAAGCCGAAGGCGCGCTCGAACTGTGGCAGATCGCGATGAAGCCGGGCAAACCGGTCGCGTTCGGTCGTGTGCGCGAAGTGCCCTTCATCGGCCTGCCGGGCAATCCCGTGTCGAGCTTCGTCACCTTCCTGCTGTTCGCGCGGCCGTTCGTTTTGAAGTGCCAGGGCGTACGCGAAGTCGACCCGCCTGCGTACACACTGCGCGCCGACTTCGACTGGCCGAAGCCAGACCGGCGCCGCGAGTTCCTGCGCGTGCGGCGCAACGAGCAGCAGGGCCTGGATCTGTATCCGACCCAGAACTCGGCGGTGCTCACGTCGACCGTCTGGGCCGACGGCCTCGCCGACATCCCCGCGGACAGCACGGTTGCGCGCGGCGACGTCGTGCGCTATCTGTCGTTTGCCGATCTGCTGAACTCGCGATGAACCTGACGATCCTGTATTTCGCCGCCTTGCGCGAACGCGTCGGCCTCGCACGCGAGGTCTGTGACGTGCCGCCCGGCATCACGACGGTGGCCGCGTTGAAGGACTGGATCGTCGCGCGTGGGGCGCCGTGGTCGGAGGCGTTTGGCGATATTCCGCGCGTGCGTGCCGCGGTCAACCAGACGATGGCTGGGCCCGAGACCGCGCTGTCCGAGCGCGCCGAAGTCGCGTTCTTTCCGCCTGTGACCGGGGGCTGAGCGTGATCCGGATTCAGCGCGAGCCCTTCGACGTCGGTGCGGAAGTCGAGCGACTGCGGGCCAGCGATCCGCGCGTCGGCGCCGTCGCCTGCTTCATCGGCGTCGTGCGCGATCTCAATGACGGCGAGCGCATCGCCACGATGAGCCTCGAGCACTATCCGGGCATGACCGAGAAGGCACTCGAGGACATCGTCGCGCAGGCGCGTGGCCGCTGGGAGCTCTACGACGTGCTCGTCGTGCATCGCGTCGGCGAACTGCGGCCTACGGACCCGATCGTGCTCGTGGTCGTGACGAGCGCACATCGGGGCGACGCTTTTGCGGCCTGCGAGTTCGTGATGGACTATCTGAAAACCGAAGCGCCGTTCTGGAAGAAGGAAGCGACGCCGACCGGCTCGCGCTGGGTCGACGCACGTGACAGTGACGACGCTGCGCGCGCCCGTTGGGAGACCGAAGCAAAGTGATGACGCGCGACGGTTCGCTGCCATCGGTGCTTGCGGCCGTGGCGTTCGGGGCAGTGCTCGGCGCTTGGCTGCGCTGGGCGCTGTCGTACTGGCTGAATCCGCGCGTGGTGCATCTGCCGCTCGGCACGCTCGCCTCGAACCTGCTGGGAGGCTACGTCATCGGAGTCGCCGTCGCGGCGTTCGCGGCGCATCCGTCGGTGCCGCCGTTCTGGCGGCTGCTGCTGATTACGGGCTTTCTCGGCGGGCTGACGACGTTTTCGACGTTCTCGGCCGAGAGCGTCGTGCTGCTGCAAGGCGAGCAATGGCGGGCTGCGCTGGTGCACGTGCTTGCGCATCTTGGGGGTTCGCTTGTCGCGACGATCGCCGGCATCGCGACATTCCGTGCGCTGGGTTAGGGGTGACGCGATCGCGCAGCCGGCTTGAGCCGAGGCCGTATCAGTCGAAGGCCAGCGAGTACACGAGGTCGAGGGCGTTGGTGCTGCCGGCGCGCGCGATGACCGACAGTTGACGCGTCAGCCGGTACTGGAGTGCGACGAAGTATTCCGCACCGCTCAGTGCCTGCTCGAATGAAAGATAAAGATCGTCGTTGATGCGCTTGCCGACAGCCACGAAGTCCGCGGCGGCGGAGTTCGACGACGACACGCCACTGCTGCGCAGCCGTCCCGCCACGGTCTCGCGCGGCAGCAGCGACGCGCCGCTCTGGCCCGGCTGAAGGGTGATCTGGTCGACCCCAAGACTGCGCATCAAGCTCGATGACGCACTGTCGATCTGGCCTGCAAACAGCGCCGAGGCCGCCGCCGACAGCATCGCGCGGTCGTTGCCGTCGTTGGCGCCGGGAGGACGGCCGAGCACGAGCCAGTTCAGCTTCTCGGTGTCGGACATCGATGGGTCGGAGTACAGCCGCACAATCGGTCGCTGCGCGGTGCCGCTCAATGCAACCCCGACTTCGACCGGCAGTCCCGCTCGCACCGCGAGCACGTTGAGCGCGGGGTTGTCCATCGGACCCTGGAACGTGACGATGCCGCGCTGGATCTGCAGACGCTGCCCATAGCCGGCGTAAGCGCCGTCGACCGTGCGCACGCTGCCTTCACCGCGCAGCTGCGACGGCCGGCCCCTGACGTTGATGGCGCCGGCCAGCCGGGCATCCAGCCCGGCGCCCTCGATGTAGAAGCGCGGGCCGAGATCGCCCTGCACATCGAGCGTCACGTCGACGGGAGCGCGCTCGCTCGGCTTGACGTCTTCGCCCGGCCGCCTGACGACGACATCGTTCGGAAGCACGCGGCCGCCGCGCAATGTGTTGAAGTTGATGTAGGCGCCGTCGACCGCCAGCTTGGCGTAGAGATCGGCGCGGTCGGGCGTCAGTGTGATACCTGCGTCGCCGGAAACCACCATCCATCGGTCAGCGCGTTGCAGAATCGGCAGTTGGGTTGCTTTCACGCCAATGCTGCCTGTGAGCGATCGCAGCGCGATGCGTCCGACCGCCTTGACATCGAAGGGCCGATCCGAGACGAGACCTTCGAGTGCTCGCCGGTCGCCGGGCGCCACGCGCGGCGTTCCCGAGAACATCAGCTCGTTGATGACGAGCACGCCATCGTCGAGCTCTGCGTCGAGCCTGCCGTTTTCCAGGCGCACCGCCTGGTCGACCCAGGCCAGGCGCAGCGCATCGCCGCGCATTGTGCCGATCGATGTCGGATCGGCCGGCGTGCCGGCGATCGTCGAGTGGATCGAGCCATTGCCGGAAAACTGCACGCTGTCGCCGATCAAGGGCCCGATCCACGAAAGGTCAGGCAGGCTTGCATCGAGCACGATCCGGAACGGACGATCCTGCGCCAGCACACGACCGCCCGGCAGTGCGGGGTCGATAAACGCATCGACGGCCGCGTCGATGCTGCCCAGCGCGCGGCCGCGCACATAGACGTTGCCGGTCAAGCGGTTCGAAAGTACGTTCAGCGCGGCGCCGACGTCACTGATGCCGATCGGGTTGAGTGCGTCGATCCCGCTGTAAAGATCGCCCCCGGTGCGCTCGATCACGGCGATGCCGGTGACGCTGTCGCGAAAGCTGAGTTCCCAGCGGCCGGCAAGCGTCAAGGGCACGCGGTCACCAGCGCCTGTGCGCACGACGCGACGCGGTGCGCGAGCCTGCGCGTCAAGCGCCTGCGGATGCAGGCCATCGAAGCGGCCTGTCGTGCGCCACAGCTCCTCGGCGCGGACGAGCTCGAACTCGCTGAAGTGAGTCCCGAGTAACTGGAATTCAGCCGGCCCGAATTTCAGCTCCGCCAGGCCAAGGACCACGGGTGCCGGCTGGATCAGTTTGAGATCCAACGGTGCGCCGGCCTCGGCCAGCTGCAGCACTCCACGCCATGCGCCATCGCGCCAGCCGCCATTGGCAGCGAGCCGCAGTGCTTGCTGGGTGCCGGTCTTGCCGCTGAGTTCGATCTGCGCGGCCGCTGTCGTGCCGCGGCCGACAAGCGACGCACTGGCCAGCGAGCGCTCGGGTCCGCCCGGCCCGCTGTGTCCGGTCACGTCGAGTGTCACGGCGAGCGGCTCGTTCGGCTGCATGCCGCCGCGGAATGTCGCACTGGCGCGGGCCACACCGTGGCCACCCGGGAATCGAAGCTCGCTCGCGGCAGCGGTGCCGTTGACGCGTACCGCGTCGATCTCGCCTGCAAGCGTCAGTTGTGCGTCCACCCGGCCAGCGAGATCCGGCAGCAACGTGGCGAGGTCGGGAACGCTGAGCTCGATCCGTAGTTCTCGATCGCTGCCCATGCCGCCTGAAGCGGTCAGACGTGCCTCACCCGACCGCACGTCGACGTCGGCGTCGAAGCGTCGATTGGCCAGCTCAAGGCGGCCCTGACCGCTGATCGGTCGGCCGGCGACGCGGCTGTCCGCGAGGGCGAAGCGCGCGCGTCCGGCCGGCTGCGGATCAAGACGACCATCGACTTCGAACGATCCATCGAGTCGCGTGTCGACGCCGCGCGCGATCTGCGCGAGGTCGAGCGCACCGAAGGTGCCGTTGAGCCGGACCGAACGCGCGCCCGCGAGCTCGATTCGGCCACGCGCTTCGGCACGACCATCGCCGAGGCGCAACCGTGCCTGCGCGATCTCGATCACGTTCTGCCGGAGTGACGCTTCGAAGTCCGCGCTCAGCGGCAGGCCGCGTGCGTTGCGCGCGCTGCCGCTGAATCGCTGTTCGCCATCGTGCAGGCTGTAATCGAGCGTGCCGCTGAGGTCACTCGCGACGCTACCGCTGTGCAGAGTCGCTGCATCGATTCCGCTAAATCGCGCCTGCGCGACGACACCGCGGGCGGCGGACCAAGTGACACTGCCCTCCGCGGACCCGCGTAATCCCTCGGCACGCTCGACGTTGAAGGTCAGCGTTTCGTCGTCCCACGCGATGCTGCCGCGCGCCGAGCGGACCGGCAGACGATTACGGTCGATCGGTCCGGCCAGCGCATTTTCAACTGCAAACGGGCCGGCAACGCCCCAGCGCCCATCGCTGCGCGGCGTCGGCGAAAGCGTCGTGCGTATGGTCAGCTGCATCGACTGCACGCCCTCGAGCCAGAGCGACGGATCGAGCGCGTCGATGCGGGCGTCGAGAGATTCGACCGGCACCGCAGCAAACAGGCGCAGTGTGGCTTCGACGTGCGCGCGCGCGGCCGCGTCATCGCCGGTGAGTGCGACGTGCAGACGCTCGAGCGAGCCGCTTGCATCGGCCGTCGCGCTGATGCTGCGATCCTGCACTGTTGTCGCGAGCCTCGCCTGCAGGGCTGTAGCAAACGGCGCTGTCGCATCGATGCGGCCGTGCGCCTCGATTCGCGTGCGCTCGAATTCGCCCTGAATCCGATCGATCTCGATCGTGCGCTCATCGATACGTCCGACCAGATTGATATCGCGAAATTCTTGTGGCGTCGCATCGCGCGCGCCCAAGGTGAGCGACTCGACACGCCCCTGTCGAATCACGAGGCCAAATGGCACGCCGATCGACTCAGGCGGCGCAGACGGCGGGCCGCCCGACACCCAGTCGATCGCCACCTTACGGGCGGCGGCGACCTCGAGATCGATCTCGCGCGATGACGCCGACCAGTGCCGAGGAACGATCGACAGCTCTTCGATGCGCACCGACCAGCGCTCGCGCCGGATCGCGATCGAGTTGGCGCGCCAGCCCTCGCGAGCCGTGCCGTCGACGCCGCTGATCGAAAGTCCGGGGACGAGCAAGCTGGCGAGTGTGGCGACCGCGCGCAGCCCCGGCGCTGTCGTCACCATCCACCAGGCGGTGCCGCTGGCGAGGATCAGTGCAAGCAGCGCCGGTCCGACGACGAGCAGCAGCGACCGGCCCCAGTGGCGGGAAGGCCGATCGCGGGGCGCGGACTTCGGAGATTCGCTCATCGGGCTAGAAAGCGATCGCCACCGAGAATTGCACCCGCAACTGCTGGAATCGCTCGCCCCAGGCGAGATCGATGGCGAGCGGACCGGCGGGAGTCCGCCAGCGCGCGCCGACACCGTAGCCGAGCGCGGGATTCAGGTCGCCGAAACGCTCCGCGGCGTCACCGGCATCGACGAAGACCGCGGCGCCCCAGTTGCCGCCCCAGCGTTCAAGCCACTTGACGTACTCGACCGAGGCCACGACCAGCGCGCGGCCGCCGACGATGGCACCGCCCTGCTCGACGCCGAGGCTCTCGAAGTCGTAGCCGCGAACCGTCAGGGCCCCGCCGGTACGGAACAGAAACTTGTTCGGCACTGCATTCGTCGTTTCGGCGACGACCGATCCGAGTTGGCCGCGCAAGATCAGCACATCGCGCGACCCGACCGGCAGGTACTGGACGATGCTGCCGAATCGCGCGAACGAACATGTCGTCGACCGACGGGCCGCCGATGCCGACGGATCCCTGCAACTGGATCATGTTGCCGTGGCGCGGATTCGTGATGTCATCGAGGTGGCGGCGGGTCCACGTGTAGGTCGACGATAGAACGTCGAGGGTGATCGGCGGATCGAGCGGCGTCTGGCGCCGTTCGTGCTCGAAGTTGAAAGCGAGCTGGGTTTCGATGTTCTGACCATCGCGCGGGCCGCGCAGCAGGGAGCGCGCGGCACCGAGGCCCCAGCGGTTGACTCGCTGATTTTCGATTTCGGAGTTCTCGACCAGCGCGCCAACGCTGTCGCGTGCACCGCCGCGCTGCGGCGGAAAGATCAGATCGGTGTACGCGAACTGTCCGGTCTGATCGACGCGGAACCCGGTCTGCAGCTGGTAAGGACGGCCGAAGGTGATCGCCTGCCGGTACACCGCCTCGATGTGGGCGCCGGTGTCGGTCGCGAAACCGACCCCGGCGGAGAACCGCTTGGTCTGTGATTCGCTCAGTTGCACCTTCAGCGGTGCGTCCGCGGCCGTCGCCGCGTCGAGACCGATCGTCACGACGACATTGTTGAAGTACGGCGACTCCTGCAGCGACTGCTGAAACTGCACCATCTTCGAACGGTCGTAGGGCTCGCCAGGCGTGAACGGATTGAAGCGTTCGACCAGGGCCGCGTCGTAACGCCGCAGCCCCTCGATCTGCAGCGCGCCGATGCGATAGGCCGGCCCGCTGTCGATCACGACCCGCAACACGGCGGTCGCGGACTCAGCATCGACGTTGGCTTCCGAGTCGGCGAGCGTGGCGGCCGCGAAGTCCCGCGCGGTAACGGCAAGAAGCAGCCGGCTCTTGGCTGCGTCCCATTCTGGGCTGCGGAATGGGTCTCCTGCGGGCAAGGTCCAGCCGCGCCGCAATGCCTCGGCACGATCGGCGTAGGCCGGTTCGGCCAGCGTGCCCTGGAAAGCGATGTCGACGGACCTCACGACGGTGAGCCGGCCCGGCGTCGACGACGAGGCGGTAACGGGGCACGCGTCCCGGGTTCGGCTCGAAGCGCAGCGTCGGCGAGAAGTAGCCCTCGGTGGCGAGGACTTCGGTCGCTGTGCGCTCCGCGCGGCGCAGTTCCCGTTCCTCGTCGGCTTCGTCGGCCTCGGGTGCGAGCCGGTAGCGGGCGAGGGCCGCTTCCAGCGCGGTGGCGACCCGACCGCTGACCCCGACCGGCGTGACCAGGCGCACGCCTTCGTCTTCGGCGGCCTGCTGGGCCGAGGCGAATGACGGAAGGGACAGCAGAAGGACGGTCAACGCCAGCAGTCCGGAGCGCACGGTTCAGACCTGGATCGGAAGTGGCAGCCAAGCCATGGGGGTCCGCGTGCCGATACGCACTGCCCGAAGCGGCCGATGCTAGCAAAGCGGGGACCGCCCCCGACGGCTTGAAAAGCGTTACCTTCGCCTCACGTTCAGTAAGGACAACTTTCGCGTGCCGCGGGCAACCCATGCGTATCGACAAACTGACGACCAAGTTTCAGGAAGCCCTCGGCGACGCGCAATCGATCGCTGCCGGGCACGACAATCCTTACATCGAGCCGGTGCACGTGCTGCTCGCGATGCTGAGGCAGAGCGACGCCGGAGCGCGATCGCTGCTTCAACGCGCGGGCGCCAACGTCGGTTCACTGATGACGGCGCTCGACGCGGCGATCAAGCGGCTGCCGCAGGTCAAGGGCGGCGACGGCCAGATCCAGATCGGGCGCGATCTGACGAGCCTGCTGAACGCGACCGACAAGGACGCGCAGAAGCGCGGCGACTCCTACATCGCCAGCGAGATGTTCCTGCTCGCAGTGGCCGACGACAAGGGCGAGGCCGGCCGGCTGGCGCGCGAGCACGGCGTCAGCCGCAAGGCGCTCGAGGCCGCGATCGATGCGGTGCGCGGCGGCGCGCCCGTGGAAAGCGCCGAGGCCGAAGGCCAGCGCGAGGCGCTCAAGAAGTACACGATCGACCTGACCGAGCGCGCGCAGCAGGGCAAGCTCGACCCGGTGATCGGCCGCGACGACGAGATCCGCCGCACGATCCAGATCCTGCAGCGGCGCACGAAGAACAACCCGGTGCTGATCGGCGAACCCGGCGTCGGCAAGACCGCGATCGTCGAAGGACTGGCGCAGCGCATCGTCAACGAGGAAGTGCCGGAGACGCTGAAGGGCAAGCGGGTTCTCGTGCTCGACATGGCGGGCCTGCTGGCCGGCGCGAAGTACCGCGGCGAGTTCGAGGAGCGGCTGAAGGCCGTGCTGAAGGAAGTCGCCGCCGAGGCGGGCCGCATCATCCTGTTCATCGACGAGCTGCACACGATGGTCGGCGCCGGCAAGGCCGAAGGCGCGATCGATGCCGGCAACATGCTGAAGCCCGCGCTCGCCCGCGGCGAACTGCACTGCATCGGCGCGACCACGCTCGACGAGTACCGCAAGTACATCGAGAAGGACGCCGCGCTCGAGCGCCGCTTCCAGAAGGTGCTGGTCGACGAGCCGAGCGTCGAGGCCACGATCGCGATCCTGCGCGGACTGCAGGAGCGCTACGAACTGCACCATGGCGTCGAGATCACCGACCCGGCGATCGTCGCCGCGGCCGAACTCTCGCATCGCTACATCACCGACCGCTTCCTGCCCGACAAGGCGATCGACCTGATCGACGAGGCGGCGGCGCGCATCAAGATGGAAATCGATTCGAAGCCGGAAGCGATGGACCGGCTCGACCGCCGCATCATCCAGCTGAAGATCGAGCGCGAGGCGGTGAAGAAGGAATCCGACGAAGCATCGAGGCGACGGCTCGATCTGATCGAATCCGAGATCGAGAAGCTGGAGCGCGAATACGCCGATCTCGAGGAGGTGTGGAAGTCGGAGAAGGCCGCGGTCCAGGGCACGCAGCACATCAAGGAAGAGATCGACAAGCTGCGCCTGCAGATGGAGGACCTGAAGCGCAAGGGCCAGTACGACAAGCTGGCCGAGATCCAGTACGGCAAGCTGCCGCAGCTCGAAGCGCAGCTGAAGCAGGCCGAGAAGGCCGAAGCGCCGAAGGGCAAGCCGAGGCTGCTGCGCACGCAGGTCGGCGCCGAGGAGATCGCCGAAGTGGTGTCGCGCGCGACCGGCATCCCGGTCAGCAAGATGATGCAGGGCGAGCGCGAGAAGCTGCTGAAGATGGAGGAGTTCCTGCACCGGCGCGTCGTCGGCCAGGACGAAGCCGTCCGGCTGGTCTCCGATGCGATCCGCCGTTCGCGCGCGGGGCTGGCCGATCCGAACCGTCCGTACGGGTCGTTCCTGTTCCTCGGCCCGACCGGTGTCGGCAAGACCGAGCTGACCAAGGCGCTCGCCGAGTTCCTGTTCGATACCGAAGACGCGCTGATCCGCATCGACATGAGCGAGTACATGGAGAAGCACTCGGTCGCGCGGATGATCGGCGCGCCGCCGGGCTATGTCGGCTACGACGAAGGCGGTGCGCTGACCGAGGCGGTGCGGCGCAAGCCGTATGCGGTGATCCTGTTCGACGAAGTCGAGAAGGCGCACCCGGACGTGTTCAACGTGCTGCTGCAGGTGCTCGACGACGGCCGCATGACCGACGGCCAGGGCCGCACCGTGGACTTCAAGAACACGGTGATCGTGATGACGTCGAATCTCGGGTCGCACGAGATCCAGCGCATGGCCGGACAGGATCCGGAGCTGATCAAGAACACGGTGATGGGCGAGGTGCGCAAGCACTTCCGGCCGGAGTTCGTGAACCGGATCGACGAGATCGTCGTGTTCCACGCGCTCGACAACTCGCAGATCAAGGCGATCGCGAAGATCCAGTTGCATCGCCTCGAGCAGCGGCTCGCCGCGCAGGACATGAAGCTCGAGGTCAGCGACGCCGCGCTGGCTGAGATCGCCAAGGTCGGCTTCGATCCGCTCTATGGCGCGCGGCCGCTGAAGCGCGCAATCCAGCAGGAGATCGAGAACCCGGTCGCCCGGCTGGTCCTTGAAGGCCGCTTCGGGCCGAAGGACGTCATCCCGGTCGACTTCAAGGGCGGCAAGTTCGTGTTCGACCGCATCGTGCACTGATCGATTCAGGCGACGTGTGGATGGTGGCGCCGCCGCCTCGCGGCTGAGCGCACCTGCGCGTCCCCGCCGCCATCCGCGCGAAAAAACTGAGGTGATCGACCTCATGCCGAGCGACCGTTTGGCGTCGTATTTCTTTACAAATCAAAGACATCCGATCGGATTACCGCGTTGCAACGGGCTGAAGAAATGGGACTTTTTCCCATTGGCATGGCCCGTGCTTTGTTCAAGGTCGGGGACGAAGCATCTGTCTTGTGGGGTGGGAAAATGAAGTTACGAAGTGGTCTGAAAGTGCTGTTTGGCCTCTCGGCGGGCCTGGTCGCAGTCGCCGCGCATGCCACCGTCATAATTCGCGGTTCATCGGCGATTGGTTCGGCCGGCGTACCGTCGATGTCGACCGGCAATATTCAACGTCATGCTGACTAACACGAGCGACGCCGACGCTGACCTGCCCGCTGGGTTGTCTACGGCGCGCTATCTCAACCTGCTAAGTGGAGTCCACGTGACTCCAATCCGTGATCCGGGAGGTCAGCTACGGCGAACGGGTTCGTCCGCAGCCAATGGTGACCTGTTCAGGCGTCGGCCTAACAACGGACTCGCCTCCGTACGCTGCGATTCGTGAATGCAGTTCCGGACCCGGATTTCGGACCGGCACGAACCGTACGTCATGGTCGTGGATCAGCAGGCATCACGCTTCACTTCGACGGCCGCATACAGTACTGCTAACGATCGGGTGCAGACCTAAACGTCAATGCTGGACTCCTGGATAACTCAGAGCGGCGCTGGAACCGTCGTACACGGCTTCCTCGGAAGCCTTGCCGACATCTCCAACGGCGCGTCGGGACCAGCCACTACACGACGTCTCGGGCGGACGGAAACCCAGGTTCCCGAGCCGGGCTCGCTGGCTCTGCTGGGTGTCGGTCTGCTCGGCCTTGCCGGGCTGACACGTCGGCGCAACGCCGGTCGCTAATCCGACACCCGCAAGAAAAAAGGGCCCGCGTCGCGGGCCCTTTTCTTTGTGCTCGTCCGTACTTCCTAAGGCATGCGGCGCCAGAGCTCGCGATCGGAAAGGTCCAGCTGCCGCGCGCCCAGTGGCTCAGGCGATTTGGCTTGAGGCTTGAGGTTAGCGACGCGGCACTCGACGAAGTCGTCCGGCCGGCATGGGTTACTTGGCCGCGCCATTAGATCGACTTGGCGACGACGGGCGCGAAAGCCAATTTCGTGCCCAAATCTCCATGCGGCCGGGAAGGATGTATTTCGTCGATTTCCTTTACAAATCATGATGATGGAATGGGATTGTCGCGCGGCAACAAACTGAATTTATGGGATTTTTTCCCTCTGGCATGGCCCATGCTTTTCTTGGGTTGACCAAGGCATTCATGCGGCAGGGAGAGAAATGATGAGGATCCGTGGCTTCAAACGCGCGCTAGTGGTGACCGCCTTGAGTGCGTTTTCGTCATGGCGTCGGCCGATTTGGTCGAGGATTTCGGGCGACGACACTGTTGCGGGCAACGATTGCTCTGGCGTGTTCGGCCAGGGCTTTGAGAACTGCAAGATTCCGGCAAATATCGATCCGAATGAATCGCCCGATCATCATCAAGTTCAACTTCATCGAGCGATGTGCCGGGCGAGCAGAGATCAATTCGCTGTTTCCGTCGATCGACGGCACCAAGTTCATTTTCAACTTGAGCATCGGCGACGGCAACCGGGACTTGGACTTACAACCGGGGCCGGGCGATCCGGGGATCAATTTCTTTGTCGCGAAGGGTGGACCCGACGGTTCAACCTCTTCAGCAACCTCGGCGATCCGAATTCCGACGGTGGTTTACACCGGCGAATCCAGGCGGCCAATCGTCTGCATCTGTCGCACGTGTCGTTCTACGACACGGGCACGCCAGTCCAGGTTCCCGAGCCGGGCTCGCTGGCTCTCCTCGGGGCTCGGGCTGCTGGGAATCGCCGGCCTGGTGCGTCGTCGCAAGTCCGAAGTCTGATCGTTTCCTCCTAGCAACAAAGGCCCGCTGACGCGGGCCCTTTTTTTTGCATCTCCAATTCACGAGCCAGCCGGAACAGCCGCTTTCACTGACCTAAGGTGATGGATGAAGACTGTTGCCCAAGCGCCAATGCCGGTGGACCGTTTGGCGGTCAGTTGTCCACAATGCGGGAAGCGCAGCTACAATCGCGGCGCTTCAAACAGGCTGGGCCAGCGGGCAGCACGTGATTCGCTTCGCCCGCCTGTTGCTAGGCGCTACGGTCTACCTTGCGGACCAAGCCACGCTGGAGGCTTGTCGTCACAATCGAAGTCCTGGACTCCCGCGGGGTGGCCGGTCTTCGAGAAGGGCAGGGTCTATACCGATTAACAGCGGATCGCGCCGCTGCGGGATTTGGTCAACTGCACTCCGTGGCCGGGAGTTGCAGTGAGGAACAAGGAGGCGGAATTGCGAAGACTGGTAGCTGTGGCATGTGCCCTCGGGTTGGCGCTCGCCGCGACGGCGGGTGCGCCAGCCTCGGCTCAGGCCGCCGGCACCTCCGCCTTGGCGACTAGCTCGGCCTCCGCCAGCGGCCAACGCGTCCGCGGCTCCGTGCCGGTCGGCAAGGCGCGCATCCAGTCCACCCGTACCCGAAAGCCGTTCGTACCGGCTCGTCCTTCTGAAGGGCAGCTGGCCGGCCTGCATCGTGGCGACGACCCGCTGGATCTCAAGTCGTCCGTCGCACTGGTGGTGGACCAGGACACCGACGAAGTGCTGTTCGAAAAGAACACGCGCGTGGTGCTGCCGATCGCCTCGATCACGAAGCTGATGACCGCGCTGGTCACCGTCGAAGCCAACCTCCCGCTCGACGAGGACCTGACGGTCACGCAAAACGAAGTCGTGCGCGCGAACGTCCGTTCCAACCTCCGCCCGGGCATGAGGATGACGCGCGACACCGCGCTGCATCTTGCGCTGATGTCGTCGGAAAACCGCGCGGCGCAGCTGCTCGGCGCGACGTACCCCGGCGGGCTCGACGCTTTCGTCGAGGCGATGAACGCCAAGGCGCGCATGCTCGGGATGATGGACTCGCACTTTTCGGATCCGACCGGGCTGTCACCCGACAATCGTTCAAGCGCGAACGACCTGGTCCGACTGGTCAAGGCGGCGTACGAGCACGACGTGATCCGCCAGCACTCGATCAGCGGCGAAATGGCATTGCCGGTGGGCAAGCGCGTTGGTTCGCTACGGCAACACCAACCGCCTGACGGCCAATCCGGAATGGGACATCGGGCTGCAGAAGACCGGCTATATCTCCGCGGCCGGTCGCTGCCTCGTGATGCAGGCGGTTGTCGAAGGGCAGCGCATCGTCATGGTGCTGCTCGATTCCGTCGGAAAGTATTCACGCCTGGGCGACGCCCAGCGCATCCGCGACTGGCTCGCGGCCAAACGCCCGCCAGAAACCAGTCCGGCACCAGCCCGGCCGGTGGCAAACGCCGCCGCAGCGGCCAAGCCGATCTGATCGCCGCACCGCGCGGCTAGGTAGCCGGCCGCGAGTGGCCGAGCGCGGACGAAATCCGCGCCGCGGTGGTCTGCACGTCTTCGAGCCAATCGTCCTGCATCCGTTCTGCCGGCGCCGACACTGATAGCCCCGCGACCAACCGACCGCTGTCGTCTCGAACCGCGGCGGCGATGCACCGGACGCCCAGTTCCAGTTCCTCGTTGTCGCGCGCGTAGCCTCTGGCGCGCACCTGCGACAGCTCGCGTTCCAGCTTCACCAGATCGGTCAGGCTGTTGCGCGTATGGCCGGCAAGCCCGGTGCGGGTCGCGTACGCGCGCACCAGCCGTGGATCGTCCGACGCGAGGAACAGCTTGCCGCTCGACGTCAGGTGCAAGGGCGCGCGCCCGCCGATAGCGCGGACCACCTGCATGCCGGATCTCTCGCTGTACGAGCGATCGATGTAGACGATCTCGTCGCCCTGGCGCACCGAGAGGTTGACGGTCTGCCCGGTCTTCCGGTGCAACTCGCGCATCGGTTCCAGCGCCGCTTCACGCACTGAGAGGCGTGCTTTCACCAGGTTGCCGAGCTCGAGCAACCGCATGCCGAGTCGGTACGAGCCTGGCGTCTCCCCGCGGTCGACGAAGCGCCCGATCACCATGTCATTTAAGATCCGGTGCGCTGTCGATGGGTGCAGGCTGGTCGCCGCGGCCAGATCCTTCAGGCTGACTGGATCCGACTTCGATGCGAGCGTGTCGAGCAGCTTCATCATTCGCTCGATCACTTGGATGGCGGTCTTTTCGCGAGTGGGCGGTCGACATGATGCAAAGCAATATTGCTGTGGGTGACATTACACCACCATACGAAACGCCGGCCAAGTCCCTTGCGCGGCGCGGGTTTGCGGCGGCTCAAGATCTGCTTCATTGCTCGCAGCTCGATGCTGCTTCGCACCAGGCATGGTTGGGATCGAAATGCGGGTAGCGCTGTTCGTGACCTGCCTGGTCGACGCTATCCGACCGGAAATTGGTTTTTCGGTCATCAAATTGCTCGAGGCCGCCGGCTGTGAGGTCGTCGTGCCCGAAAGCCAGACCTGCTGTGGCCAGCCGGCCTTCAGCTCCGGCGACAGCGCGACGGCGCGCACCCTCGCGGAAAAGGTCCTGCGCGAGTTCGAAGGATTCGAGTACGTGGTCATTCCGAGCGGCTCGTGCGGCGGGCATGTGCGCGTGCACTACCTCGAGCTCTTTCGCGACCATCCCGACCTGAAGTCACGCGCCGAACAACTCGCGGGTCGCTTGTACGAACTCACCGACTTTCTCGCGAACGTGTTGAAGGTCACGAGCGTGCCGTCAGGGTTCAGCGGGAACGTCACCTATCACGATTCCTGCTGCGGGCTGCGCGAACTCGGCGTCAAGCGCCAGCCGCGCCAACTGCTTGCGCTGGTGCCGGGCGTGCGCCTGACCGAGCTTGATGGGGCCGAGCAATGCTGCGGATTCGGCGGCACGTTTTCCATCAAGTTCGGCGAGGTGTCGGGCGCGATCGTCGAGGAGAAATGCCGCAACATCCGCGCGACGGGCGCCGACACCGTCGTCATGGGCGATCTCGGCTGCATGCTCAACATCGAGGGTCGACTGCGCCGCACCGGTGACAAGACCACGCGCGTGCTGCATGTCGCCCAGGTACTTGCCGGCGACGTCGGCTCTTCGGCGTCCTAAGGCATCCGATGCAGACCCAGTCGATGCACTTCAAGGCGCGCGCCGGCCAGCGGCTGGCCGATGCGCGGCTGCAGAAGAACCTGAAGAAGCTGTCAGAAAAGTTTGTGACCGCACGTGCCGCCGCGATCGGCGAGCTCGCCGACTTCGAGGGCACGCGCGATGCGGCCGTCGAACGCCGCAATCGCGCGCTGGAGCGCCTGGATCTGTGGCTCGAGACCTTCGAGCGCAACGCGCGCGCCAAAGGGGCGCAGGTGCTGTACGCGCAGTCGGCGCAAGATGCCACGCGCCTGATCGTCGAGATCGCGCAGAAGCACGGCGTGCGCAAGGTGACGAAGTCGAAGTCGATGGTTTCGGAAGAGATCCAGCTGAACGCGGCGTTCTCCGCAGCCGGCGTTCAGCCGGTGGAGACCGACCTCGGCGAATACATCCTGCAGATCAATGACAACGAGGCGCCGTCGCACATCATTGCGCCGGTCATCCACAAGGACAAGGAAGAGATCTCGACGCTGTTCGCGAAGGTGCATGCGACCGAGCGCAAGACGGAGATCACTGAGCTGACGCGCGAGGCGCGCGAAGTGCTGCGCAGCCACTTCCTGTCGGCCGACATGGGCGTCACCGGAGCCAACTTCCTGATCGCCGAGACCGGGTCGGTCGCCCTGGTGACCAACGAAGGCAACGAGGGCATGTGCACGATCATGCCGCCGAAGGTCCACGTGGTTCTTGACCGGCATCGAAAAGGTCCTGCCGACGCTCGAGGACCTGGCGACGCTGATGCGACTGCTGCCGCGCTCGGCTACCGGGCAGCCGATTTCGAACTATTTCTCGATCCTGACCGGCCCGCGCCGTACCGCCGACGCCGATGGCCCCGAGCACATGTACTACGTGCTGGTCGACGCCGGCCGGACCGGGCTGCTCGGCAGCGAATTCCAGGAGATGCTGCGGTGTATCCGCTGCGGCGCGTGCATGAACCACTGTCCGGTCTATCAGAAGATCGGTGGCCACGCCTATGGCTGGGTCTATCCGGGTCCGATGGGCTCGGTGCTGACGCCGAGCTATGTCGGACTCGAGAACGCGCTCGACCTGCCGCATGCAGCCACCCTGTGCGGCCAGTGCAGCGTGGTCTGCCCGGTGAAGATTCCGCTGCCGGATTTGCTGCGCAAGCTGCGCGAGAAGCAGTGGGAGCGCCATCTTCGCCCGTGGTACGAGCGCGCAGCAGTGAGCCTATGGGCGTTCGCGGCGACGACTCCCGCACTCTATGCGCTGGGCAGCCGTATCGCGGTGCGCGTGCTGAAGTGGATGGGCGGAGCGGAAGGGCGCATTCGCAGCCTTCCGCTGGGCGCTGGCTGGACCGCGACACGCGACTTTCCGGCACCGAGCGGCCGCACCTTCCGCGACATGTATCGGGAACGCCGCGAACGGCGGACCGAGACCTAGCCCGCATTAGCGCGCTCAGGCTCCCACCTTGCGATAGATCGGTCCGGCCACGTCTCTCGCGGCGGCGTAGAGCGCGACGGTCTGCGGTGCGCCAGGCGAGCGGCGGCGAGAGTGGGCCGCTGCAGTCGAAACGGCGCGCGTCGCGAAACAGCGTGACGTGCGGCACAAACGTCTTGCGGTCGTAGCGGACGGCGAGCTCGTCGAGCCGCGCGCGTGCGCGGGCCGCCGCAGCGTCGAGCTGCGAGTTGCTGGCGCCGCCGGCCCAGGCGACTCGCGCGCGCGCGAACCAGCCCAGCGCGTCGATTGACCACTCGAACGCGTCCTGCAGCGAGGTCGCCACTCGCGCTCGCCACGCGCGCCGCGGCCGCGTCATCGAGCGTGCCGATGAAGGCGAGCGTCAGATGCAGGTTGCGCGGCTGCATCGGCCGCGCCTTCGGCACGCGCGGCACCAATGCGTCGATCAGCTGCTGCAGGCGCTGGCGCGTCGCGTCGTCCGGCCAGGCCGCGATGAAGCAGCGCATCAGGCCGCGCGTGCGCTTCGCTCGCGCGACGACTTGCGCGCGGCCGGCTGCGCAGCCCGGATCGCCTCGATACAGTCCGCGATAAGGTCGGGTCCCGTGTAGATGAATCCCGTGTAGATCTGCACCAGCACTGCGCCGGCCTGCAGTTTCTCCACGGCGTCGGCGCCGGTCACGATGCCGCCGACGCCGATGATCGGCAGCTTGCCCTGCAGATGCGAGGCGAGCCGATGCACGACCTCGGTCGCGCGCTCACGCAGCGGTCGGCCGGAAAGCCCGCCGCTTTCCTCGGCGTGCGGCAGGCCCTGCACCTCGTCGCGCCGGAGCGTTGTATTGGTCGCGATCACGCCGTCGACGCCGTGCTCGACCAGCACGTCGGCGAGCGGCGGGATCGCCGCGTCGTCGAGGTCCGGCGCGATTTTGACGGCGAGCGGCACGCGCCGACCGTGCCGATCCTCGAGCCGGCGCCGCTGCTCGGCAAGTGCACTCAGCAGCGCAACGAGCTCGCGCTTGCCCTGAAGCGAGCGCAGATCTTTCGTGTTCGGCGAAGAGATGTTGACCGCCACGTAGTCCGCATGCGGATAGACCGCCTCGAGGGCCGCGACGTAGTCGTCGGCCGCACGCTCGATCGGAGTCGTCGCGTTCTTGCCGATGTTGAGTCCCAGGATGCCGCCGGCGGCGCGGAATCGCTGCTGGCGCCGCACGTTGGCGACGAAGCGCTCGACACCGTCATTGTTGAAGCCCATCCGGTTGATCAGCGCCTGCGCCGGCACGATCCGGAACAGTCGCGGCTTCGGATTGCCGGGCTGCGGTTGCGGCGTGACGGTACCGACTTCGATGTGGCCAAAGCCGAAGCTGCCCAAGCGCATCGATGTGCGCCGCATTCTTGTCCATGCCTGCCGCCAGTCCCACCGGGTTGCGGAACGTGAGGCCCATGGCCTGAACCGGCAGGTCGGCGGCGCGATGCGCAACGCAGTCGCGTCAGCCCGAATGCAGCCGCGTACTCCAGCTTGCCGAACGTCAACTCGTGCGCGAGTTCGGGATCGAGCCGGAACAGCAAGGAACGCGCGAGGGAATACAGCACGCCGCGATCTTACCGGCGCGCCGCCGCACGGTCAGCGGCGCGTCGGAGGCTCGCGCAATCGCTCCCAGCGACCGCCGCGCAGGATTTCCACCGGGCGGAAGCGCGCCTTGTACGACATCTTGGGGCTTTCGCCGATCCAGTAGCCGAGATACAGGTACGGCAGCTTCAGCGCGCGGCACTGTTCGATCTGCCACAGGATGTTGAACGTGCCATAGCTCGCCGACGCGATATCGGGATCGAAGAACGTGTACACCGACGACAGGCCGTCGTTCAGCATGTCGATGATCGACATCATCCGCAGCGGACCCGGCTCTCCCGGATCCGGCGACGGGTCGCGGAATTCCACCAGGCGGGTGTTCACCTTGCTCTGTAACAGGAACTGCGAATACTGCTCGCGGCTGTCGTTGTCCATGCCGCCACCGGCGTGTCGCGTCGCCTGATAGCGCAGGTACAGGTCGTAGTGCTCGGGATCGAAGGCGAGGGTGCCGACGCGCGAGACCAGATCGACGTGGCGCTGGGCCGCGCGGCGCTGCGCCCGGTTGGGCCGGTACTCGGCGACCGGTACACGCACCGGGACGCAGGCCCGGCAGCCGTCGCAGTAGGGCCGGTAGGTGAAGATTCCGCTGCGCCGGAATCCCATCTTGACGAGTTCGCTATAGACGTCGGCATTGATCAGATGTGCCGGCGTCGCTACCTGCGAGCGCGCCTGACGGTCCTCGAGGTAGCTGCACGGGTACGGCGCTGTGGCATAGAACTGCAGCGCCGAGAACGGGAGCTCCTTGAGGTTCGCCACTTCAATTCACCGCGGGTACAAACGGGGTTATCAGCGCATCGTTGAGCCGCCGACGGTACTTCGCCCAGGCGATCGGAGGCTGGCGCACGGCCTGGCGCACATGTGCGGTGAAGTCGTGTCGATTGATCTCACGTCCCCCGAGAGAAGCGAGGTGCCTCGTGTTCTGCTGGCAGTCTATCATCGGCACCCCCTCGGCGAGCAGGACGCGTACCAATGTGGCGAGCGCGATCTTCGAGGCATCGGGGCGACGCGCGAACATCGATTCGCCGAAGAACATCCGGCCGAGGCTGACGCCGTACAGGCCGCCCGCCAGAGCGCCGTCAACCCAGGTCTCGACCGAGTGCGCCAGGCCGCGCTCGTGCAGCGCGACGTAGGCCTGCATCACCTCCGGAGTGATCCACGTGCCGGCGCCGTCGGCGCGCGGCGCCGAGCAGGCTCGAACCACGTCAGCGAACGCGCGGTCGATGACTACTTCGATCGCAGGCTCGCGCGCGCAGCGCCGCAAGGTCTTTTGCAGCGAGCGTGAGACTCTGAACTCGGCGCAGAGGAGCACCATGCGCGGGTCGGGCGACCACCACAGCACCGGCTCGCCGTCCGAGTACCACGGGAAGATGCCTTCAGCGTAGCCGGCCAGCAGCCGTTCAACCGACAGTTCGGCACTCGCGGCGAGCAGGCCGTTGGGTGCGCGCAGGGCCGCATCGACCGGAGGAAACGTCTGCCCCGGCGCGAGCCACGGAATCATGCCGCGCTGGCGCGTGGCGCTGTCATGCCTGGGCCGATCGATTCCGTGTGCACGCCGAAAGCTGCCGAGGGCCCGGTCGGCGAAATAGTGCCGCAGTGTTGCCGTGACGGTGCGGAAGGCGATTTCCGTCCAGGGCACGGTAGTCTCCTGAAACAGCTGCACCTCGAGGCTTTCGTCGCCCGGGACGAAAGAGAGGTCAAGCAGGCGCGCGCGGAAAAAGATGTGTACCTGTTCCACATGCGGCACGTCGATCATCGAGAAGAGCGGGCCGAGTTCCACGCGGGCGCCGGCTTCCTCAAGCGTTTCCCGCAGCGCGCCGTCACCGGTCGTCTCGCCGATTTCCATGAATCCCGCCGGCAGAGTCCACTTGCCGTAGCGCGGCTCGATGGCGCGACGGCACAGCAGCACCTCGTCGCCCCACACCGGAATCGTGCCCACCACAGGCCGCGGATTGACGTAATGGATGGCGCCGCAGTGACCGCAGCAGGCACGCAGGCGCGAGTCGCCGTCCGGCACGCGCATGG
The DNA here is from genome assembly GCA_963707445.1 of uncultured beta proteobacterium. Taxonomy (GTDB): domain Bacteria; phylum Pseudomonadota; class Gammaproteobacteria; order Burkholderiales; family Burkholderiaceae_F; genus JALORV01. Next base: position 175,619 of record CAVPPW010000050.1, read on the forward strand.
TGACGGGCTGGCCGCACGTCGAGCAGTAGCGCATCGTCGGTCCCAACTTCGGGTCAGTCTATCGCAGGCTTCGCCGGCGAATCCCTCGCAGTTACGATCGGGCTATCGTTCGCGCGTGAATCGCTTCTGTTGCCTGACCGCCTTGCTGTTCGCCTGTGCACCTGCGTGCGCGTTCGATCTGCAGGCGCACCGGGGCGGACGCGGAGTCGCGCCCGAGAATACGTTGCCGGCATTCGCGCAGGCGCTGGCGATTGGCGTGACGACGCTGGAAACGGATCTCGCAATGACCCATGACGACGTGCTGGTGCTGTCGCACGATCCGCGCCTGAATCCTGCGCTGACGCGCGGTCCCGACGGGCGCTGGCTGGACGCGAGCGGACCCGCCATCCGGGCGTTGACCCTTGATCAGCTCGCGTCTTTCGACGTGGGCCGCCTCAACCCGGACACGTCCTATGGGCGCCAGTGGTCGCAACAACAGCCTGCCGACGGTGCGCGCATCCCGACACTGGCGGCGCTGTTCGCGCTGGCCCGCGAGCGGCGGGTGCGATTCAACATTGAAACCAAGCTCACACCCTACGATGAGGCCATCGCTGGTGATCCGGCCACGTTCGCCCGCACGGTCGTCGACGAGGTGCGCCGCGCGGGCATGATCGAGCGGGTCACGGTGCAATCATTCGACTGGCGCACGCTGCTCGAAGTCAAGCGCATCGCGCCGGACTTCGCCACTTCGTGCCTGACGATGCAGACGCCGAGCACCGATACCGTGAGCCCCGAGGCCGACGGTGCTTCGCGCTGGCACGCCGGACTGCGCGCCGCGGACCACGGCGATTCGATCGTCGGCCTGGTGCACGCGGCCGGCTGCTCGACCTGGTCCCCGTTCTGGCGCAACCTGACGCGCGAGCTGGTCGACGACGCCCATGCGGCAGGGCTGAAGGTCATTGCCTGGACCGTCAACGACCCCGCTGACATCGAAGGCGTGATCACATTAGGCGTTGACGGACTCATCACCGACTTTCCCGAACGTGCACGACGGATCCTGACCGCGCGTGGCGTGGCGATCGAATGAAGCGCCGCGACTGACGGCGCGTCCGCATCGAATCCGGGTCGGTATACTGCCGCTTTACCGGTAACGCCTGAACCCGGACGGCACGGGACAGCGCGGAGACAATGACGAAATACGTATTCGTTACCGGTGGCGTGGTCTCCTCCCTGGGCAAGGGGATCGCCGCCGCCTCCCTCGCCGCGATCCTCGAATCGCGCGGCCTCAAAGTCACCCTCATCAAGCTCGATCCCTACATCAACGTCGACCCGGGCACGATGTCGCCGTTCCAGCACGGCGAGGTCTTCGTCACCGAGGACGGCGCGGAGACGGATCTCGACCTCGGACATTACGAGCGTTTTATCTCCGCCAAGATGCGGAAGGTGAACAATTTCACGACTGGCCAGATCTACGAATCGGTCATCAAGAAGGAACGGCGCGGCGAATACCTCGGCAAGACGGTCCAGGTCATTCCGCACGTCACGAACGAGATCCAGGAGTTCATCGAGCGCGGCGCGCGCGCGGCCTGGGAAGGCAAGACCGATGTCGCGATCGTCGAGATCGGCGGCACCGTCGGCGACATCGAATCGCTGCCCTTCGTGGAGGCCGCGCGGCAGATGAGCCTGCGCCTCGGCCGTGGGACGTGCTGTTTCGTGCACCTGACGTTGGTGCCGTTCATCCCGATGGCCGGCGAACTGAAGACCAAGCCGACGCAGCACAGCGTGCAGAAGCTGCGCGAAATTGGCATCTCGCCCGACGTGCTGCTGTGCCGCGCGGACCGGCCGATCCCGGACGAGGAACGCGCCAAGATCTCGCTGTTTTCGAACGTCCCGAACAACGCCGTGATTTCGGTGTGGGATGCCGACTCCATTTACAAGGTGCCCTCGATGCTGCACAAGCAGGGGCTCGACGAGATCGTCTGCTTCACACTCGGCATGCCGTCACGCCCGGCTGACCTTACCGCCTGGGACAAGCTGGTGTACGCGCTCGAGCACCCCGAGCACGAGGTGAAGATCGGCATGGTGGGCAAGTATGTCGACCTGTCGGATTCGTACAAGTCGCTGAACGAGGCGCTGCGCCACGCCGGCATCCATGCGCGGACGAGGGTGGAGATCGAGTACGTCGACTCGGAGGCCATCGAATCCGGCGCGTGGTCGGATCTTTCCCATCTCGACGCGATCCTCGTGCCGGGCGGATTCGGCAAGCGCGGCACCGAAGGCAAGATGAAGGCGATCCGCTACGCGCGGGAGAATGGCGTTCCTTATCTCGGTATCTGCCTCGGCATGCAGCTCGCGACGATCGAGTTCGCGCGCAATGTCTGCGGGCTCGGCGGCGCCAATTCGACCGAGTTCGATCCCGACACGCCACATCCTGTCGTCGCGCTGATCACCGAATGGATGGATCGCACCGGCCGCATCGAACGACGCGACGCCGCCTCCGACCTCGGCGGCACGATGCGGCTCGGCGCGCAGGTGTGCCCGGTCGAACGCGGCACGCTGGCCGATGCGATCTACGGCGGGGAAGTCAACGAACGCCACCGGCACCGCTACGAGGTCAACAACATCTACGTGCCGCAGCTCGAAAAAGTGGGATACAAGGTCTCCGCGCGCACACCCAGCGAGAACCTGCCGGAGATCATGGAGCTGCCGTCGCACCCGTTCTTCATCGGCGTGCAGTTCCACCCCGAATTCACGTCGACGCCGCGCGCCGGGCACCCGCTGTTCAAAGCGTTCATCGAGGCCGCGCTGGCGCGGCGTGAGCGCGTCACGCGCGGTGATCCGGCCTCGCTGGCGCGGGCCGCTGCATGAAGCTCGCCGGGTTCGACGTCGGGCTCGATCGCCCGATGTTCCTGATCGCCGGACCGTGCGTGATCGAAACCGAGACGCTGGCGATCGATGTCGCGGGCCGATTGAAGGAAATCACCAAGTCGCTTGGCGTGCCCTTCGTCTACAAGTCGAGCTTCGACAAGGCCAACCGCAGTTCCGGCAAGAGCTTCCGCGGCCTCGGCATCGACGAAGGCCTGCGCATCCTGTCCGAAGTGAAGCGCCAGGTCGGCGTGCCGGTGCTGACCGACGTTCATGACGAAGACGAGATCGAACCGGCCGCCGCGGTAGTCGACATGTTGCAGACGCCGGCGTTCCTGTGCCGCCAGACCGACTTCATCCGCGCCTGTGCGATCGCCGGACCGCCCGTGAACATCAAGAAGGGGCAGTTCCTGGCGCCGGGCGACATGAAGAACGTCATCGACAAGGCGCGCGATGCCGCACGCGAAGTCGGGCTGCCGGACGATCGCTTCCTGGCATGCGAGCGCGGCGCATCGTTCGGCTACAACAATCTCGTGTCGGACATGCGCTCGCTGGCAATCATGCGCGACACCGGCGCACCCGTCGTATTCGACGCCACGCATTCGGTGCAGCTGCCAGGCGGGCAGGGCACTTCGAGCGGCGGACAGCGCGAGTTTGTTCCGGTGCTGGCGCGTGCGGCGGTTGCCGTCGGCGTCGCGGGCCTTTTCATGGAGACGCACCCGAACCCGGCGGAGGCCAAGATCCGACGGGCCGAACGCGGTGCCGCTCGACCGTATGAAGGAACTGCTCGGTACGCTGGTCGAACTCGACCGCGCCGCCAAGAAGAACGGATTCATCGAAACGCGACTTTCACTATCGGGGAATTCATGGCCGCCGGTTATGTCATCGTCGAAATGAAAGTCACCGATCGCCGAGCGGTACAAGGAATACATGGCGGCAGCGCCGGCGACTATCGTCGCGCAGGGTGGCGAATACGTGGTGCGCGGCGGGCAGTTGGAGACGTCTGGAAGGCGACTGGCAACCGGCCCGGCTGGCGGTGCTGAAGTTTCCTAGCTACGCGGCGGCCAAGAACTGGTACGAGGACGAGCGCGTACCGTCAAGTGCGCGGCAAGCGCGCCGGAGCGACCGAGTATTTCAATATGGTGCTGGTCGAGGGTGTACCGGCCGCCTGAATTCCAACCTCGAACAACAACACATGAGTTCCATCGTTGACCTGATCGGCCGCGAAATCCTCGATTCGCGCGGCAACCCGACCGTCGAATGCGACGTACTGCTGGAATCCGGCGTCATGGGCCGGGCCGCGGTGCCCTCGGGTGCATCGACCGGATCGCGCGAGGCGATCGAGCTGCGCGACGGCGACCGGGGACGCTACCTTGGCAGGGGCGTGCTGAAGGCGGTCGAGAACATCAACACCGAGATCTCGGAGGCGGTGATGGGTCTCGAGGCCAACGAGCAGGCCTTTCTCGACCGCACGCTGATCGAACTCGACGGCACCGAGAACAAGGCACGGCTCGGCGCCAATGCGCTGCTTGCGGTGTCGATGGCGGTGGCCAAGGCCGCGGCCGAGGAGGCCGGACTGCCGCTGTACCGCTACTTCGGCGGCAGCGGGCCGATGTCGATGCCGGTGCCGATGATGAATGTCATCAACGGCGGCGCTCATGCGAACAACAGCCTCGACCTGCAGGAGTTCATGATCGTTCCGGTCGGTGCTGCGAGTTTTTCCGACGCAGTCCGCTACGGCGCCGAGGTGTTCCATGCGCTGAAGAAACTGATCGACGAAAACGGCATGAGCACGGCCGTCGGCGACGAGGGCGGATTCGCGCCGAGCGTCGCGAGCCACGAAGCGGCGATCCAGCTGATTCTCAAGGCGATTGACGCGGCGGGCTATACGGCGGGCTCGCAGATCGCGATTGCGCTCGATTGCGCGGCGAGCGAGTTCCATCGGGACGGGCTATACCGGCTCGACGGCGAAGGACTCAGCCTGACGGCCGAGGACTGGACGCAGATGCTGGCCACCTGGTGCGACCGGTACCCGATCATCTCGATCGAGGACGGGATGGCGGAGAACGACTGGGAAGGGTGGGCGACGCTGACCGAGCGGCTCGGATCGCGTGTGCAGCTGGTCGGCGACGATCTGTTCGTCACGAACACCGCGATCCTGCGCGAGGGCATACGCAAGGGGATCGCGAACTCCATCCTGATCAAGGTGAACCAGATCGGTACGCTGACCGAGACCTTCGCTGCGATCGAGATGGCCAAGTGCGCCGGCTATACGTCGGTCATCAGCCACCGCTCCGGCGAAACCGAAGACGCGATCATTGCCGACATCGCGGTCGGCACGAATGCGATGCAGATCAAGACCGGGTCGATGAGCCGCTCCGACCGGATCGCGAAGTACAACCAGCTGCTGCGCATCGAGGAAGATCTCGGCGAGATCGCCAGCTATCCGGGCCGCGGCGCCTACTACAACCTGCGCTGAGCGATGCGGACACTGGGGATCGTGCTGGCTGCCCTGCTGGTTGCGATCCAGTATCCGTTGTGGTTCGGCAAGGGCGGCTGGCTGCGTGCGTGGGAACTCGAGCGCCAGCTCAGCGCACAACGCGCCACCAACGAACAGCTGGCCGCCCGCAACGCGGCCGCTGCGGCCGAGGTGGCCAGCCTGCGCGAGGGCAACGAAGCGATCGCCGAGCGGGCGCGGCAGCAGCTCAACATGGTGCGCGAGGGCGAGGTGCTGTTCCAGTTCGTCGGTCGCACGGCCGCGCCCTCCGGCGCGAGCGCCACTGCACCGCAACGCTGAACCTTAGGGGTACACCGATGAGCCGGTATAGGCGCCAGCGTCGAACCGGGCAGCCCGAAGGCCGACGATGAACCTGCATCGACTGCTGAAGCAGCGGGAGGAACGCGGCGAACCGCTGCGCGTGGCGCTTATCGGTGCCGGCAAGTTCGGCACGATGTACCTGTCACGGGTGCGGCACACTCCAGGCGTCCGGCTGGTCGCCATCGCCGACCTCGACCTCCAGCGTGCCCGCGACGCACTGCGGGCGGTCGGCTGGAGCGATTCGTCGATCGCCTCGCTGCGCTGCTACGACGACGCGCGCCGCATGATCGACGAACCCGACGTCGACATCGTGATCGATGCGACCGGCTCGCCGAGCGCGGGCATCGATCACGTGCTGGCGTGCTGCGCGGCGCGTAAGCACGTGATCATGGTGAACGTCGAGGCTGATGCGCTCGCAGGTCCGCTGCTGGCGCGACGGGCCCAGGAGGCCGGGATCGTCTATTCGCTGGCGTATGGTGACCAGCCGGCCCTCATCTGCGAGATGGTCGATTGGGCGCGGGCCTGCGGATTCGAAGTGATCGCCGCCGGCAAGGGCACGAAGTACCTGCCGGAGTACCACCAATCGACACCGGCGACGGTCTGGAACTACTACGGCCTCAGTGCCGACGATGCCGCCCGGGGTGGGCTCAACCCGCAGATGTTCAACTCGTTTCTCGACGGCACCAAGAGCGCGATCGAGATGTGCGCAGTGGCCAACGCCACCGGGCTGCACGCACCGGATGGCCTCGCGTTCCCGCCCTGTGGTGTCGACGATCTGCCGAAGGTCCTGCGACCTCATGCCGAAGGCGGCGTGCTGCACCAGCGCGGGCAGGTCGAGGTCATTTCGAGCCTGAACCGCGACGGCACGCCGGTGTTCCGTGACCTGCGCTGGGGCGTCTATGTCGTCTTCGCCGCTGACAGCGACTACGTCGAGCGTTGCTTTAGGGAATACGGTTTGGTCACGGATCCGTCCGGCCAGTACGCCGCGCTATACAAGCCGTTTCACCTGATCGGGCTCGAACTCGGCGTCAGCGTGGCGAGCGTCGGCCTGCGCGGCGAGGCGACCGGTTGTCCGATCGGCTTCACCGCGGACGTCGTCGCGACTGCGAAACGTGACCTCGCGCCGGGGGAGATGCTCGACGGCGAGGGCGGATCGACGGTCTACGGGCGCGTCATGCCGGCCGTTGAGTCGCTGCGGCTTCAAGGTCTGCCGCTGGGCCTGGCGAACAACGTGCGCCTGCACCGTCCGGTGGCGGCGGGCCAACCGGTCGGCTGGGCCGACGTGGAGATCGACGAACGTCAGCCGGCCGTCGCCTTCCGCCGCGAAATGGAAACGGCCGGCGGCTAATCGGCGGGACTCGCGCTACTTCGTGGCGCCGGCGGCCTTCTTGCGCTCGCGCATGATTGCGGCTTCGTCCAGCTCGTCGTAGTCCCGCGTCGTGCAGCGCTGGACCCACGCGGCTCGTCCCTCGTCGAACGCCTTGCCCTGTTCGCGCAGTGCACGCAGGCGTGTGTTGTAGGTCTCGGCGACGCCGTCGCGCTTGGCTTCCTCTTCGGTAAGCGCCTGTTTGCCGGCAACGTCGGCGGGGTCAAGTGCGTCGCGCTTGCGGGCAAGGTCAGCATCCATCTTCTTGACCTCGGCGAGCTGCCCGTCGAGCGCGACCTGTTCCTTCTGCACCTGCGTGCTGATCTGCGCGAGACGGTCCTGCTCGTTCATGCAGGCGCGCAGTTCGTCGCGTGTCATCAGGTTGGCGCGGCTCTTCGGCGCGGGTTTGGCCGGGGCAGCCTTCGACGGTGCGTCGGCTGCGAACGCGCGATCGGGCATCGCGCCGCATGCGAGCAGCAAGGCGGCCACTAGGCTGATCTGAAACGGTGACGTCTTCGTCATTGCAAGGGTCCTAGTGCCGGGTGGCTTGGGCGGTCGTCTCGGTGTTTCCACTCGCGAAGAGCTGCGCGACGTCGACGGCGTCAAAGGAATAGCTGCGGCTGCAGAAGTCGCAGGTCACCGTGACGACTCGCATCTCGTCGATGATCGAATCGACCTCTTCGCGACCCAGTGAAAGCAGCATGCGGCCGATGCGCTCGCGCGAGCAGGTGCAGGCAAAACGCGGCATGAAAGTGGACTGCGGCTGGATCTGCTCCTGGCCGTACAGCCGGCGCAGCACCGTTTCCGGGGGCAGCTCGAGCAGCTCTTCGCTCTTGAGCGTTGCCGCGAGCGTGGTCGCACGGTCCCAGGCATCGGTGTCGGTCGGCACCGAGGTCCCGCCGTGCTCGGGCAGCCGCTGCAACAGCAGTCCCGCGCTGGCGCGGTCGTCGGCAGCGAGCACGAGTCGTGTCTCGAGCTGCTCCGACTGGCGCATATAGGCCTCGAGCACGGCAGCCATCGATTCGCCGTCGAGCGGCACGATGCCTTGATAGGGCTGCTGACCCGGAAGCGGATCGCGCGGATCGAGCGTGATTGCGAAGCGGCCGCGGCCGCCCCGGTTGATCAGCTGCCGCATCGACGCCTCCGCGTCGATCGGCTCGTCGCCAAGCTTGGCGGTTGCGCGCATCGCCAGGTCGGGCTGGCATTCGACGACCAGCAGCTTGACCGGACCGTCGCCATGGACCTGCATGATCAGCGCCCCGTTGAACTTGATGTTGGTGGCGAGCAGCGCCGCAGCCGCGACCATTTCGCCCAGCAGGCGCGTGACGACCGGCGGAAAGTCATGCAGTTCAACCATCTGTCGCCACGCGCTGTCGACGCGCACAAGTCCGCCTCGCACCGGCGCGGCCTGAAACAGGAACTTCAGCAACCGGTCGCTCACCGAGTGACCGCCTGCATGCGTCGCCTGAGGCGTCAGCGCGCGCAGGACCTTCGGTGCCGCGCCGAGGCGAAACGGGTTGCGAATCACGATGGGTCGGGGGTACATAGCCAGACTTCGCCGCGCCGACGGGCGGCGTACAAGCGGGACGGATTGTGTCACGCCATGCGCAGGCGCTCGCCGGACGAACCGGAGTCGTCGACGCGACTGTGTGAGAACCGAATCGCCTGCTTGCGCCACGCGCGACCTGTACGGTGCAAGTCCCGGACCTGCATCGCAAGCGAAGCGCGGTCACCGTGTCCCTCGGCGGTGCTGACACGGTGCGCGGCTGGTCCGCAGTTTTCTGCGATGCAACCGGCGCGCGCGTCGACGGCGGTCGCCCGGCGCACTGGGCGGCGTTCTCGTCGCAATGGCGTTCGAGGACGCAACGCGGACTGCCGTCCGTCGGACAGTGCGTGTGGACACACTGACTGCAAGCCTGCGAAAGCGGGGAATTCGGGGCTGTTTTACCGCCTTGCGGATTAGCTAGCAGCCGCGATCGCAATCACGTGGTATCGAATAACACTAGCGGCGCCGATAAAGTCTGCAGCGCATCCCGGAGGACGCATGAATTTCGCCGCCATTTTGAATATGCCGTTGACCGAATTGCTGGGCCGCCGCAAGCCGGCGCCGCCGCGGCGGGCCCTGGCACCGAAGCCGCGGATGGGCGCGACGCTGTGCTGCGCCGGCCTGCGCATGACGGTTCAGGCGGGGCTGACCGACGAAATGTGGTCGTGGCTGGCGGCGCTCGGATGGCGCGAACTGCGCGGCGGCGAGAACCGACTTCACTACCGGGCGCTGTCGAGCCCACTGGTGAACCGCCTGTACGACGTCGCACCGGATGACCGGCAGAAGATCCTGTTGCTGGCGATTCGCGAGGCCACCCGCCCGCGCGAGACGGCGCGCGCCGACCGGAGCCCGTCCAATTAACCGATTCGTGGTACGCGCCGGCGCCGCTTCATCTTTAAAGTAGCCGGCCGGAGGAAGTACAAGAGGTGAATTTCGTGGGACCAGTGCTGGACCGGGTTCGGACGTTATTCAACGTCCGCGTTTCGCGCGGCATGCCATTGGTTGGAACCAAGCCGCGGATCGGCTCACGCATCTGTCGTGACGATCTGCGCATGACGGTCCAGGCCGGCATGACCGATTCACTGTGGCGCTGGCTCGTCCATCAGGGCTGGAGAGAAATCACTTACCGCCCTGACCGTCGTCGCTATCGCGACCTTCCGGCAGGTTATGTGACCCAGCTGGTAGACGCTGCGGTCGAACACCGCGAGCGCGTGCTCGAGGCAGCGATCGCCAACGCGACGCTGCGACCGGTACCGGCACGGCGCGGGCCCTGGGCCCACACCCGCGGCCGCTAGCCGGAGCGCCGGCGTGCGGCCGAGCGCTGCCGCCGGCAGACGCTTTTCCGAGTTCCTGCATCGGGCAAACGTTCGGCGCGACGCTCGCTGTCACGACCGAGCATCTGGATCGCGGCGCCGAGTTAATCGGCGATTTCAATCCGCTGCACGTCGACGAGGAGTTCGCGCGCCGTTCGCCGTTCGGCGGCCGCATCCTGCATGGCGTCCTGACCTCGGCGCTGATGAGCGCGCCGTTCGGCAACCTCGTCGCGGGTACCGCGCTCGGCTACCTCGAGCACAACACACGCTTTCTTGCGCCGGTACGTCCGGGCGATCGGCTGACGATCCAGTGGACCGTCACCGACCTGGTTGCGAAGCCCCACCGCGGCGGGGGAATCGTTGTCGCCGATTGCCGCGCTGTCAATCAGGACGGCACTGTCGTGGCCAGCGCCACTGGCAAGATGCTCGTTTCCGACAGCTAGGCGACGGCCGGCCCGTCAGCGCGCGTGGCCTCGAGTTCGCGCAGTACGCGACGCTGCACCTTGCCGGTGGTCGTCATCGGCAGCGCATCGATGAATTCGATGTCTTTCGGGTACTCATACGGGGCGAGCTTGCCGCGCACATGCGCCTGCAGTTCGGCCACGAGCGCTTCGCTTCCGGTGTGGCCCGACGCCAGCACGACAAACGCCTTCACGACCGCGCCGCGCTCGGCGTCGGGTTTCGGCACGACAGCGACGTTGGCCACTGCCGGATGGCGTATCAGGCAGTTCTCGATCTCGCTCGGGCCGATGCGGTAGCCGGCGGCCTTGAACATGTCGTCGGCGCGGCCCGCGTACCAGAGATAGCCGCGAGCGTCGCGGCGCGCCAGGTCGCCGGTGCGACACCAGTCGCCGGTGTACTTGCGTTGTGTCGCGACGGGGTTACGCCAGTAGCCGAGAAAGAACACCGGGTCAGCATGGCCGTGGATGTCGCGCCGATGGATCGCGACTTCGCCGGTCTCGCCGTCCGGCATCGGCGCGCCGTCGTCATCGATCACCGCAACCCGGTGGCCAGGATAAGGCCGGCCCATGCTGCCGGCGACTGCCGGCCACTTTTCGTGCGAGTTGCCGACGATGTAGTTCATCTCGGTCTGACCGAACATCTCGTTGATCGTGATGCCGAGCGCGTCGCGGGACCAGTCGTAAACGGTCTCGCCCACGGCTTCGCCCGCACTCATCACCGCACGCAGCCGCAGCCGATAGCGCTCGCGCGGTGCGGCGACCGACTTCATCATCATCTTGAGCGCAGTCGGGAAGAGAAACGTATTCGTCACGCCATAGCGCTGCAGCCAGATCGAAGGCGCGTTCGGGGTCGAAGCGGCCGCGGGTGCCGACGATCGGGAATCCGAAGTAAAGCGTGGGCAGCAGCGCGTCCATCAGCCCGCCGGTCCAGGCCCAATCCGCGGGCGACCAGAACACGTCGCCCGCCTGCGGGAACCAGTTCTGCGACGCGACGAAGCCGGGCAGATTGCCGATCAGCGCCGAGTGCGGCATCAGCGCTCCCTTGGGCGGACCGGTCGTACCGCTGGTATAGATCAGAACTGCCGGATCGCTCGCCTGCGTCGTCACGCAGTCGAAGCGATCGGCGGCGGCCGACAGGATTTCGCTCCACTCCTGCGCGTCGCTGGAGCGCTCGCCGACGGTGATCAGGTGGCGCAGTTCCGGGCACTGCGCCCGTGCCGCTGCTACCGCGGGCTGCGCGGCGGCATCGATGATCGCGGCAACGGCGCCGCTGTCCTGCAACCGATACTCGAGCGCCTCCGGCCCGAACAGCAGTGACAAAGGCATCGCCACCGCACCGAGCTGGTAGATCGCGATATGCGCGATCGCGGTCTCCGGACGCTGCGGCAGCACCAACGCCACCCGGTCGCCGCGCTGCACGCCCAGAGCGGCGAGCGCGTTCGACAGTCGGTTGGCATCGGCCTGCAGCGCCGCATAGGTGTAAGAAGCACGCACGCCCTGCGCGTCTTCGCAGTGCAGTGCGATGCGCGAGCTCTCGTGCGCCCAGCGGCGGCTGCAGACGGTTGCGATGTTGAACTCGTCCGGGACATTCCAGCGGAACGACTCGTACAGGGCGCGATATTGATCGCGCATAGTTCATCCCTTTCTCGGACGCGGTGCCGCGCTTCATATAATCGCCGAACCCCGGTGCGGCTGCAACGCGGCCGCGGAACAAGATCAGGTCCGATGCTCCGGCCCTCGCACTCTGAAACCCTCGATATCCGCGGCCTGCGCTATCACCTGCGCTGCTGGAGCGAGCGCGCAACGGCGCCGCGCACGGTCGTGATGCTGCACGGCTGGATGGACGTTTCGGCGAGCTTCCAGTTCGTCGCAGATGCGCTCGGCGATGACTGGGCTGTCGTGGCGCCGGATTGGCGCGGCTACGGACTGACCGACCGCGCCGGCGCAGATTGCTACTGGTTCCCGGACTACCTTGCGGACCTCGATCGCATACTCGATCACATATCCCCTGGGCCTGCGCTGCTGGTCGGTCACAGCATGGGCGGCAACGTTGCCTTGCTGTACGCCGGCATTCGCCCGGAGCGGGTGCGCGCGGTGATCAACCTCGAAGGATTCGGACTGCGCGAGACCCATGCGTCCCAGGCGCCCGGCCGCTTCGCGCAGTGGCTCGACGAACTGCGCAGTGGCGCGACCCTGCGCGACTACGCCGACGCCGGTGAAGTCGCGGCTCGCCTCGCGCGCAACAACCGCCGTCTGCGTCCCGAACGCGCGGCGTTCCTCGCGCAGCACTGGGCCCGGCCGCGCGCCGACGGGCGCTGGGAGGTGGCGGGCGATCCGGCGCATAGGGTCGTCAATCCGACCCTCTATCGTCTCGACGAGGTCCTCGCCTGCTGGCGCCGCATCGCCTGTCCGGTGCTGTGGGTGCGTGCTGCAGATACCGATGTGCTGCGCCATGTGGCCGAGTCACGCGACGCCGCATTGCGAGAGGTCGAACGTCGGCGCTCCGTGATCGCCGACTGCGAAGAGTGCGTCATCGACGATGCCGGACATATGCTGCACCACGATCAGCCGGAGGCCGTCGCCCGGGCGATCGCCGACTTTATCGAGCGAAGAGTCTAGGCAACTGGCCGCTAGAATGCGGCGATGCTGCGCGATCCTCCTCGACAAACACATCCGGCAGCGGCGATCGACGCCGACCTGCACTCGCATTCGACCGTCTCGGACGGCGTGCTGACACCGGCTGAGGTCGTCGAGCGTGCGGCCGGGCGCGGCGTGCAGCTGTTCTCGCTCACCGACCACGACGAGGTTTCCGGATTGGCCGAGGCCGAGGCCACGGCGCGCGCGCTCGGGCTTGCGTTCGTGCACGGCGTCGAAATATCGGTCACGTGGGCCGCGACCACAGTGCACATCGTCGGCCTCGGCATTGATCCGGCCCACCGCCCGCTGCTGCAGGCGCTGGCGCGCGTCCGCAGCGGCCGCATGGCACGAGCACAGCAGATGGCCGATGGCCTCGCCGCCGCGGGCATCGAGGATGCGTACGAAGGCGCACTGCGCTTCGTGCGCAACCCCGATCTCATATCGCGCACGCATTTCGCGCGCCACCTGGTCGAGTCCGGCATCTGCCGCGACGTGCGCGATGTGTTCAAGCGTTATCTCGTGGCCGGTAAACCAGGCTACGTGCCGCACGAATGGGCGCATCTCGACGAGGCAGTGCGCTGGATCAGCGAGGCGGGCGGCGTCGCCGTGCTGGCACACCCGGGGCGATATCGGGTCGGCGAGCTGAAGCTGCACGAGCTGGTGCATGAGTTCCGCGAGGCCGGAGGCGTCGCGATCGAGGTGGTCACCAGCAATCACTCGCCCGAACAGACGCGGCAGTTCGCGCGCGTCGCGCTCGAGATGGACCTCGAAGCATCGCGCGGCAGCGATTTCCACGGACCGGGCGAGGCGGAGAACGTCGAGCTTGGCGCGGTGGCACCGCTGCCTGCGGGCCTGACGCCGGTGTGGCATCGGTTCTCGTGAGATCCTGCGCCCGCAATTTCACCCGCTGATCTTCCGCCAGACAGTCCTGATTGCCGCCATGGCACAGCTATTTGTCGTCCACCCGGTGGACCCGCAGGTGCGATTGCTGCGCCAGGCCGCGCAGATTCTCGATCACGGCGGCGTTGGTGCGATCCCGACCGACTCGTGCTACGCGCTGGTGTGCCACCTCGACGACAAGGCGGCGGTCGACCGCATCCGCGCGATCCGGCGCATCGATGAAAAGCATTTGCTGACGATGATGTGTCGCGACCTCTCCGACCTTGCCTCCTACGCCAAGGTCGATAACGCAACCTACCGCTTGCTGCGCGAGGTCACGCCGGGGCCGTATACGCTGATCCTAAACGCGACGCGCGAGGTGCCGCGACGGCTATCGCATCCGTCACGACGGACGATCGGCTTGCGCATCCCGGATCATCCGGTCGCGTTGAGCCTGCTCGATGTGCTCGAGCAGCCGCTGATCAGCACGACGCTGCAGCTGCCCGGCGACGAGCTGCCGCTGAACGATGTCGACGACATCCGCACGCAGCTCGATCATGTTGTCGACTTCGTGCTCGATGCGGGACCATGCGGTATCGAGCCGACGACGGTGGTCGACTTGACCCGTGCCGAAGCCGTTGTGATCCGCAAGGGCAAGGGCGATCTGGCGGCACTCGGCTTCTAGCCGCGGCCGCCCGCGCTGCGCTGATAGACTGCCACGCCATGGACGGCATCATTCAGGCGATCACCGTCTACGCGATCCCGGTGCTGCTGGCCATCACCTTGCATGAGGCGGCGCATGGCTATGTCGCCCGCATGTTCGGCGACTCGACGGCCTACATGCTGGGTCGCGTGACGCTGAATCCGATCAAGCACATTGATCTGGTCGGCACGATCATCGTGCCGCTCGCGATCGTGCTGCTGTCCAAACTGGCCGGCGGACCTGGCTTCCTCTTCGGCTGGGCCAAGCCGGTGCCGGTGAACTTCGCGAATCTGCGCCATCCGAAGCGCGACATGATCTGGGTCGCCGCCGCCGGGCCGGGCATCAATTTGTTGATGGCCATCGGTTGGGCGCTGGGCCTGAAGTTGATGGCCGCATCGGGTCTCCGCGAGACCTTTTTTATTCAAATGGCGCAAGCTGGTGTCTTCGTGAACATCGGACTGATGGCGCTCAATCTGCTGCCGCTGCCGCCGCTCGACGGCGGGCGAATTCTCGTCGGCCTGCTGCCGCATAAGCTGGCCTATGCGCTGTCGCGCGTCGAGCCCTACGGGTTCTTCATCCTGATCCTGCTGCTGGCCACCAACACGATCGGCTTCTTCCTGATGCCGTTCTACGAGTTCGGTGTCGGCATCGTGCGTCTGTTCGTCTGAGCATGTTCCCCGATCGCGTTCTTTCCGGAATGCGCCCGACCGGTGCGCTGCATATTGGCCACTATCACGGTGCACTGAAAAACTGGATCCGGCTGCAGGACGAGTATCCGTGCTTTTTCTTCGTTGCCGACTGGCACGCGCTGACGACGCACTACGAGACGCCCGAGGTGCTGAAAGCGAGCGTCTGGGACATGGTGATCGACTGGCTGGCCGCCGGAATCGATCCGAAGAAGGCGACGGTCTTCATCCAGTCGCGTGTGCCCGAGCATGCCGAACTGTTCCTGCTGCTCACGATGGCAACGCCGCTCGGGTGGCTCGAGCGCGTGCCGACCTACAAGGACCAGATCGAGAAGATCAAGGACCGCGATCTCTCGACCTACGGCTTTCTCGGCTATCCGCTGATGCAGGCCGCCGACATCCTGATCTACCGCGCGACCATGGTTCCGGTCGGCGAGGATCAGGTGCCGCACATCGAGATGACGCGCGAGATCGCGCGGCGCTTCAACAACCTCTTCGGGCGCGAGCCCGGGTTCGAGGACAAGGCGCGAGCGGCCGTGCGCAAGCTCGGCGGCAAGGCCGCGCGGCAATTCGACGAACTGCGCACGCGATATCAGCAGCAGGGCGACACCGCGGCGCTCGAGCAGGGCCATGCGCTGCTCGCGCAGGCGCAGAGCCTTTCGATGGAAGACCGGGAGCGCGCGTCCGGATTTCTCGAGGGTTCGGGCCGCACGATCCTCGTCGAGCCGGCGGCCAAGCTGACGGAGACACCGAAGCTTCCCGGCCTCGACGGACAGAAGATGTCCAAGAGCTACGGCAACGTGATCCTGATGCGCGAGGAACCGAAGGCGCTGACGGAGAAGGTGCGGCGCATGATGACGGACCCGGCGCGCGTGCGTCGAAGCGATCCGGGCGAGCCGGAACGCTGTCCGGTGTGGCAGCTGCACAAGATCTATTCGAGCAGCGAAATCCAGTCGTGGGCCGCACACGGTTGCCGCACGGCAGGCATTGGCTGCCTCGACTGCAAGCAGCCGGTCATCGACGCGCTGTTGGCAGAGCAGGCGCCATGGCGCGAGCGGGCGCAGCCGTATCTCGACGACCCGGCGCTGCTGCGGGCGATCGTCGACGACGGCTGCGCGCGCGCGCGTGCCGAGGCGGAAAACACGATGCGCGATGTGCGCGGTGCGATGGGCCTTGCCTACGACTGAAACGCGCACGACCGGAGCAGGCGACGAGCTGCGGTCTTCGAATCCGCTCGCGCGCGATCCGTCGCCGTGGGTCGTTCGGTTCGGCGCCCGCCTCGGCGCAGGTGCCCGGGTGCTCGACGTCGCCTGCGGGCATGGGCGTCATGCGCGCTACCTCGCCGGCCGGGGCTGCCGGGTCACGGCGGTCGATGTCGATCCGGCCTGCGGCGAGTCGCTGAAGCACGTCAGCGGCGTGGACTTCATCGCCTTCGATCTGGAGGCGAATGCGTGGCCATTTTCGCCGTCGTCGTTCGATGCCGTCGTGGTCGTGCACTACCTGCACCGGCCGTTGTTGCCGCGGCTTGCGGAAGCGCTGGCGTCCAACGGATTGCTGCTCTACGAGACGTTTGCGGTCGGCAACGAAAGGTTCGGCCGCCCGCGCAATCCCGATTTCCTTCTGCGCCCGCGCGAATTGCTCGATGCCTTCACTGGGCTGCGCGTGCTCGCCTTCGAGGACGGCATCGTCTCTGACCCGCCGGCGGCAATTCAGCGGCTGGCCGCGGTGAAGCTCGAACCCGACGCGATCGAGCCGGTCGAAACACTGGTGCTGTGAAGCCGGACGCGGGTCGTCCGGCATGCCGCGCACGGTAGAATCGCCGGCTTGCGCGCGGAGACAAGAACACCATGATCAAGGGAAGCATCGTTGCCATCGTCTCGCCGATGCGGGAAGACGGCGCGCTGGATTTCGATGCCTATCGTCGACTCATCGAGTGGCATGTGGCCGAGGGGACGAATGCGATCGTCGCGGTCGGGACGACCGGCGAGTCGCCGACGGTCGACCCTGAGGAACACGGCGAGTTGATCAAGGTCGCGGTCGAGGCGGTGCGGGGCCGCATTCCGATCGTGGCTGGCACCGGCGGCAATTCGACGCGCGAGGCGATCGAACTGACGCGCCATGCCAAGTCGGTCGGCGCTGCGGCCACGCTGCAGGTCGTGCCGTACTACAACAAGCCGACGCAGGAAGGCCTGTACCGGCACTTCCGCACGATCGCCGAGACGGTCGACCTGCCGATGATCGTCTACAACGTTCCGAGCCGCACGGTGGCCGATCTCGCAAACGACACGACGCTGCGGCTGGCCGACGGTGCCTGGCATCGTCGGCATCAAAGATGCGACCGGCGACCTGGCGCGCGCGATCGACCTGCTGAAGCGGCTGCCGTCAAACTTCGCGGTCTACAGCGGCAACGACGACAGTGCGCTCGCGCTGCTGCTGCTCGGCGGACACGGTGTGATCTCGGTCACGGCCAACGTCGCACCAAAGCGCGTCAGTGAGATGTGCAGGGCTGCGCTGGCCGGCGACTTTGCGCGCGCACGCGAACTCAACAACCAGTTGCTGCCGTTGCATCAGAAGCTCTTCGTCGAACCCAATCCGATCGCGGTGAAGTGGGCGCTGGCGAAGATGGGCCGCATCCCGGGCGGCATCCGGCTGCCGCTGACGCCGCTGTCGGCGTCGGCGGAGCCGGTCGTGCTGGCCGCGATGAATGATGCGGGGCTGCTCTAGGCCGCAGGAGTCTTGATGAACGTATAGCAAGTCAATCGCGCCGGTTCTGCTGGCAGGCGCCACGTTGGTGGCAGGCTGCAGCTGGAGCGGCAGTGTGTTCAACGACAAGGTCGACTACCAGGCCGCGCGCACGCGCACCGTGCCGCTGGAAATCCCGCCGGATCTTTCGCAGCTGCCTCGTGACGAACGTTTCACGGTGCCGGAGCGGCCACAGTCGGTCACCGCGTCGGCCGCTACCGCCGCTCGTCCCGGCGCGCCGGCCGGCGCGCCGGCAAGCGCAGTGGCCGCCACGGTCGCACCGACCGGTGCGCTCGCCAAAATTGAGCGCGATGGCAGCCAGCGCTGGCTCGCCGTCAACATGCCGCCCGAAAAGGCGTGGCCGATCCTGCTCGAGTTCTGGCCCAGCGTTGGGCTCGCGGTCGAAAAGTCGGATCAAGCGACCGGCGTGATGGAGACCGTGTGGGCCGAAAACAAGGCCAAACTGCCGCAGGACTTGATACGCCGGACGCTCGGACGCGTTCTCGGTTCGGTCTACGAGACCGGCGAGCAGGACAAGTACCGTGCGCGCATCGAGCGCACGCAGAAGGACACGTCGGAGATCTTCATCAGCCATCGCGGCATGATGGAGGTGTACACCTCGTCGGCGCAGGACCGCACGGCGTGGCAGCCGCGTCCGCCGGACCCCGAGATGGAAGCCGAGATGCTGCAGCGGTTGCTGGTGCGCTTCGACAAGTCCGCGGCCGCGCCGACGACGACTGCCGCCGCCACGGCTGCGCGGCCCACTGTCGCCACGGCTGGACCGACGGCGATGCCGCCGCCGCCTCCCGATACCACGCACCTGATCAAGGGTACGGACGGCCGCAGCGAGCGCCTCGACATCGACGACCCGTTCGATCGCGCCTGGCGCCGCGTTGGGCTGGCGCTGGATCGCGGCGGCTTCACGGTCGAGGATCGCGATCGCGCCAAGGGCGTTTATTTCGTGCGCTATCTCGATCCCGATTACGAGGCGAAGGCCAAGGAAAACCAGGGCTTCTTCACCAAGCTGATCGGCAAAGACAAGCCGATCGACGCGCCCCAGTACAGGGTGCAGCTGACAGCGGCGGGGGAGTCCGGCACCTGGGTCCAGGTCTTCGGCAAGGACGGCAAGCCGGAGCGCTCGCCGGCTGGCGACCGCATCCTCGCGCTGCTGAAAGACCAGTTGCGCTGACGAGACCCCGGTGCTGCGGCTCTGTAGTCTCGGCTCCGGCAGTGGCGGCAACGGTCTTGTTGTCGAGGCGAGCGACGGACACACGTCGAGCCGCGTGCTGGTCGACAACGGCTTCAATCTGCGACAGCTGTCGCGGCGCCTCGAACGCGTCGGCCTCGACATCGCGGCGCTCGATGCCGTGTTCGTCACGCACGAGCACTCGGATCACGCCGCCGGGATCAGGCGGCTGGCGCTGAAGCATGGCATCGCGGTCTTTTGCACCGCCGGCACCGCTGCCGCGTGTGACTTCGATGCGCTCGGCGTCGCCTGGATCCGGGTGGAACACGGCGTCGCTGTCGAAGTCGGTGCGCTGAGGATCGAGCCGTACGCGGTGCCGCACGATGCAGACGAACCGGTGCAGTACACGTTCACCGACGGCGTGCGTCGCGCCGGGCTGCTGACCGATGCCGGCGAATGTTCGGAAACGATCCTCGCAGCGCTCGCAGGACTGCACGCGCTCGTGCTCGAGTGCAATCACGACGCGGCCATGTTGCGGCAGGGCGCCTATCCGCTGTTCCTGAAGGCGCGTATCGGCGGCGGGCTGGGACACCTGTCCAACGATCAGGCGGCCGAGATCCTCGCCCGCGTCGAACACCCAGAATTGCGCTGGGTCGCGGCCGCGCACCTGTCGGCGGCAAACAACCGCCCGGAACTCGCGCAGATCGCGCTGGCTGCGGCGCTCGATTGTTCCGTGCACGAGATTGCCATCGCTGATCAGCAGGTTGGCCTGGCCTGGCGCACCGTATGAACAAAAAAGGGCCGGCAATGCCGGCCCTTTGCTTGCGCATCGATGCGTTACTTGACTTCTTCTTGTCGGCCTCGGCGGCGGCCTTCATCGGGTCCTGTGACTGCATTGACGACGGAGCAGTCTTCGTGTCAGCCGGGGCCGGAGTTGCGGCTGGCGGTGGGAGCGGCAGCATCTGCCTTCGGCGCTTCCGGAGCCGGCGCGGGCGCCGGTGCGGGAGCAGGCGTAGCTGCAGGCGCAGGGGTGGGCGCGGACGGCGGCGCTTCTTTCTTGCCGCAAGCGGCAAGGGCGACAACCATCATGGAGGCAAGCAGCAGCGACTTCGTCATGTCTTTCCTTTCGACTTTCAGGTGGGTGCTGATTCTCACAGCGTCTTGGGCAAGACCGGTGCCACACTGCGGTGTCCGCCAGAACCGGTGAGTATAAGTCGAATGCTGCAGCGCTTCCAACGCGCGGCTCAGCGCTCCTCCTTCATGGCGTCAGCCGAGCCCGAGTGGGACCACTGCAATATTGTGGCCGCCGGCATTCCAGCGGCGCTCAAACGCGGTCGCATGGGGTTGCGCGTGCGGCTCGTTGCGAAGCCAGAGATCACCGCGAGCCGCTGCAGTCGGCTTTAGCGCCAGAGTCGCGTGATCGTCTACCAGCAGGTATGCATCGTCGCCCACTGGGTCGTCCGCAGACGCGATTCGTATTTCGAGTGCGTGCGGAAAGCGCCGCTGCAGTGCGCGCAGCCGCGGCGCATGGGTTTCAAGCCAGGCCGCGTCATCGACCAGCAACCGGACCCGGGCCGACCGGTGCCCGAGCAGCAAGCGGTGCAGCGACTCAGTTGCCGCAACGCTGCCGAGCTCGAACACGGAGATGTCCCGGTGCAGGCAGCGCACGCTGCGGCGCGCGACGCCGAGCGCGATCAGCACAGCCTCGAGGTTTTCGGCGCGCGACGTGATCAGCGCGCGCTCCGGCGTTCCGGCAGCGAGCTGCAGTTCGGACGGCTTCATGCAGTCGCCTGCGCGAGGTGAACCCAGCCGAACCGGTACCAGTCGTGCAGCAGATCAAGCAGCGGCCCGTCAAGGCTGGTCGGTGCCAGACGTCGCTGGTCTGACAGCCGCTGCACCGTGCCGCGGCAGGATCGCGCGAGGTCGACGAACTGGCCGTTGATGCCGATGCCGCTGCCGCGGTAGATGCAGCCGGGTGCGACGGTCGAGTTCCAGACCTCGACGCTGCGCGCGCACGCGGAACGCGACTTGCCGCAGTGGACGAGCGGGTCGATCGAAGACGACCTGCGCCTTCGGCTCCGACAGATAGCCGAGCAGGAATCGGGCCGTATCGGCTTGCTCCACGTGGACCTTCAGCGCAGCGTGCAGTCGTTCGACCATCAGATCGGGCAGCGCTCCCGGTCGCGCGGTGGCAGTCAGCCCGCGATCCTGGTAGCGGCCGCGCCGCAATGTCGCTGCCGCCACGTCGCTGTAATACGGCTCGAGCAGTTCCTGATGCGTCGGCGCGCGAAATCCGATCGAGTAGGTGATGCACTCGCCCAAAGCGGTTCCCTCGTGGGCGACACCTGGAGGCAGGTACAGCATGTCGCCGGGATCGAGCACGAATTCCCGCGTCGGCCGGAATTCGGCGAGCAGCTGCAACGGAGCGCCGTCGACGACCCGCAGGTCGCGTTGCCGGCTGATGCGCCAGCGGCGGCGGCCGTGCGCCTGCAGCAGGAACACGTCGTAGGAGTCGACATGCGGGCCGACACCGCCACCATCGGTCGCATAGCTCACCATCAAGTCGTCGAGCCGGGCATCCGGGATGAAGCGGAAACGCTGCAGCAGCGCATGAGCGCCCTGCGTCGAGCAGATCGACGCCCTGCACCAGCACGGTCCAGTGCCGGCGGCGCGTCGACGGCAGCGTCGACAGCGGTGCTTGCCGTACGTTCCAGCGGCCGCGCTGTCGCTCGACGAGCCGTGCTTCGGCGTCTGGGTGGCGCGCCAGTTGCAGCAGCACGCGCACGATCCACCGGCGGATCGAATCCCGGCAGTGCCGCCCTTATCAGCAGTGGCTTGCGCTGCCACGCCTCGCGCATGAAGCTTGCAACCGGGACGTTTCCCAGCCTCTGCAAAACCCGCGAATGCCGTACTTCAGCCATGCGGCGATTATAGGAATGCACGCGGCTCATAATGGACGCGGAGGATGGACGCGGGGGATGGAGCAGAGGGACACGATGAGAATCGCCGATGGAATGCTGGTCAGTCTCGACGTCACGATGTATGACGCTCAGGGCGAGACTGCTGGAGCACTCGGACAGTCCGCTGCAGTACCTGCATGGCCGCGAGGATATCTTCCCGCGCATCGAGGAAGCACTCGACGGCCATGCAACCGGTGATCGATTGAGCTTGCAGCTCGAACCCGAGGATGCGTTCGGCGACTACGACCCGGAGCTCGTGATGCTGACGCCGACGGACCAACTCGGCGAGGAGGTTGCGGTCGGCATGCGTGTCGAGGCCGCGGGGCCCGATGGCGAGGACCGCTGCCTGTTTACGATCACCGATATCGCCGACGGCATGGCGGTGCTCGACGGCAATCACCCGCTGGCTGGGCTCGCACTGCGCTTCGATATCCGTGTAGTCGACGTTCGCGCGGCGACCGAGCAGGAGCTGGCGGAGGCCGACGAGAGCGAGGTGCCGGGGTTCCTGTCGGTGGCCGGCGAGTCGCAGACTCGCCATTAGCTCACGCTGCGGCGTCGCGGCCTGCGAGTCTGTGCAGCTCTGCCAGCAGCGCATGCGCATCGCGTGGCGAGAGCGCGTCGAGGTCGAGTTCGAGCAGCCGCGTGCGCAGCGCGGCGTCGACTTCCGGAAGAACTTGCGCCGCCTCGGTCGAGGCTGCGAACAGGTCGAGCTGCGGTCTTGTGCCGAGCGCGCGCTCCTCCAGTTGCAACAGCAGTCCGCGCGCGCGGCGCACGACCGCGGCCGGCACGCCGGCGAGCTGTGCCACGGCGAGCCCGTAGCTCTGGCTCGCCGGCCCGGCGCGCACTTCGTGCAGGAACACGACCTTGCCGTTTGCCTCGGCCGCGGCCACGTGCACATTGGCCACCTCGGCGTGCTGCTCGGCGAGCTGGGTCAGCTCGAAGTAATGCGTGGCGAACAGCGTCAGGCAGCGGTTTTTTTCGACCAATTCGCGCGCGATCGCCGCGGCCAGTGCCATGCCATCGAACGTCGAGGTGCCGCGCCCGATCTCGTCCATCAGCACCAGGCTCGTTTCGCTCGCGCTATGCAGGATCGCCGCAGCTTCCGTCATTTCGACCATGAAAGTCGAGCGGCCGCGGGCGAGATCGTCGGCGGCGCCGATTCGCGTGAGAATGCGATCGATCGGTCCGAGGCGCGCGCCCGCCGCAGGCACGTAGCTGCCCGCATACGCCAGCAGCGCGATCAGCGCGACCGAGCGCATGTACGTCGACTTGCCGCCCATGTTCGGACCGGTGATGACCAGCAGGCGTCGCGCGGGATGCAGCACGCAGTCATTCGGCACGAAGGATTCGACCTCGCTTTCCACGACCGCGTGGCGGCCACCACGGATCTCGAGGCCCGGGCGCTCGACGAGCTCGGGCTCGATCCAGCGTGCGACGCGTGCGTGCTGCGCGAGCGACCCGAGCGCGTCGATCTCCGCAATCGAGTCGGCAGCGGTCTGGATTGCCGCGACCTCGGCTGCAAGCGCGTCGAGCAGCTGCTCGTACAGTGCCTTTTCGCGGGCCAGCGCACGTTCGCGCGCTGACAGCGCACGATCCTCGAACGACTTCAGTTCCGGCGTGATGTAGCGCTCGGCGTTCTTCAAAGTCTGGCGCCGCCGGTAGTCGTCGGGAACCTTCGCCGACTGACCGTGCGAGACCTCGATGTAGAAGCCGTGCACGCGGTTGTATTCGACGCGCAGGTTGCCGATTCCGGTGCGGGCGCGCTCGCGCTGCTCCAGGTCGACGAGGAATTGCCCGGTGTTGTCGCGCATGGCGCGCAGTTCGTCGAGTTCGACATCGTGTCCCGCCGCGATGACATCGCCGTCGCGTACCGAGTAGGCGGGCTCGGCATGCAGCGCGCCGAGCAGCCGCACGGTGTCCGGCGGTACCCGGCAGCGCGACAGCGCGTCGGTCAGCAACGGCGCGGCCAGCGCAATCTGCAATCTGGCCAGCCGCTCGAGCGCCGGCAGCGCATCGCGCAGCGCTGCCAGCTCGCGCGGTCGCGCAGAGCGTAACGAGATACGGGTCGCGATCCGTTCGAGGTCGGGCAGTCCGCGCAAGGCCTGCTGCAGCGCCTGCATCGTGTCGGGCGCTTCCAGCATTGCGGCGATTGCGCGGTGGCGTGCGCGTGGTACCTCGGGGTCACGGCGCGGATGATGCAGCCAGTGTCGCAGGCGCCGGCTTCCCATCGCGGTCTGGCAGTGATCGAGTAGGCGCAGCAGCGTCGGCCCGTCGTCGGCACGCAGCGTCGCCGTGATTTCAAGGTTGCGACGCGTGGCGGGGTCGAGCACGATGTAGTCGGAGTCGGCCTCTCGTCGTAGTGCCGCAATGTGCGGCAGGCGCCCGCCCTGGGTCGAGCGCGCGTAGTCGAGCAGCGCCGCTGCCGCGGCCAGCAGTTCGGGCGCGTCGTCAAGGCCGAAGGCTTCGAGCGTGGCCACCTGCAGTGCCTCACGCAGACCCTCGGCGCCGCGTGCTGCGTCGAAGTGCCAGTCGGGACGAGCCTGCGCGACTGCGCCAGCCTGTCGCAGCCTGGGGCCGAGCGTATCGGCCCAGGCGTCGGGCACGAGTCCCTCGGAGGGCGCGATCCTGGCGAGCTCGGAGGCGAGCGCAGCGCTCGGCACCGACGCCGCGCGCAGTTCGCCCGAGGCCAGGATCAGCCAGGCGAGTCCGAAGGGCCCGCCCCGCTGCAGCGGAGCGGCGACCGCAAGCAGCGGCGCGTCAGAGCGGTCTTGCAGCAGGCCGGTGTCGGTCAGCGTACCGGGTGTGACGATACGCACGACCTGCCGCTCGACCGGGCCCTTGCCGCCGGTCACCTCGCCGATCTGTTCGCAGATCGCCACGCTTTCGCCGAGCTTGACCAGCCGAGACAGGTACTGCTCGACCGAAACGACGGGCACTCCGGCCATCCTGACCGGCGACCCTGCCGAGGTGCCGCGCGCGGTCAGTGTGATGTTGAGAAGCCGCGCGGCGCGCTCGGCGTCCTCGTAGAACAACTCATAGAAGTCGCCCATCCGGTAAAACATCAGGACATTCGGATGCTGCGCCTTGATGCGCAGATACTGCTGCATCATCGGCGTGTGGCGTCCGAGCGCTTCGCCGCTGGTCATGGGCGGTGCGGGTTCACCGGAACGGGTGACTGCGTGCTCAGGCGCGGCCGCGATGCACCTGTTGCACCAGGTTCAGCAGCGGCGGAAAGATCTTCGGTGCGCCGCAGACGATGCGTCCGTCTTCGAGGAATCCCGGTTCGCCGTTGAAGTTCGAGACCAGTCCACCGGCCTCGAGGATCAGCAGGCTGCCGGCTGCCATGTCCCAGGGGGACAGGCCGATTTCCCAGAAGCCGTCGAGTCGTCCGGCGGCGACATAGGCAAGGTCGAGCGCTGCAGCACCCGGTCGACGGATCCCGGCCGTGTGCTCGGTGATGCTCTTGAACATGCGCACGTACTCGTCGAGATGCTCGAAGCTGCGGAACGGAAAGCCGGTGCCAATGAGGCATTCGCCGAGCCGGTCGCGGCGGGAGACGCGGATGCGTCGTTCGTTGAGAAACGCGCCGCGTCCGCGTGTTGCTGTGAAGAGCTCGTTGCGCGTCGGATCGTAGACGACGGCCTGTGTGATCAGCGACCGATGGCGCAGCGCGATCGAGACCGCGTACTGAGGGAACCCGTGGATGAAGTTGGTCGTGCCGTCGAGCGGGTCGATGATCCAGGTGTATTCCGAGTCGCCGCTGGCCCCGGATTCTTCGGCCAGCACCGCGTGGTCCGGATAGGCCTTCAGCAGCGTATCGACGATGGTCCGCTCGGCGGCATGATCCACCTCGGTGACGAAATCGGAGCGGCCCTTGCTGCCGACGCGGACATTGTCGAGATCGAGGCTGGCGCGATTGATGATCGAACCCGCCTTGCGCGCGGCCTTGACGGCCGTGTTGAGCATCGGATGCATGATGGATGGATCGCGACGGCAGCACCGCGGTCGCGTTTAGACTGAACCGCGAAGTCTAGTCGATCGACCCATTGCACCGACCCGTGTCCGAAGCGCCATCCGCTTTTCACCCCGCCTTCCAGCGCGTGCGCTTTGTCCTGGTCGAGCCGACGCTGCCGGCCAATATCGGCGCTGCGGCTCGGGCGATCAAGACGATGGGATTCGCACGGCTGGCGGTCGTGAACCCAAAAGATCCGGACTATCGCAACGATCCTGACGCCGTCGCGCTGGCGACAGGTGCTGCCGACGTGCTCGCCGCCAGCACCTGCACTGAAGACCTGCTGGCGGCGCTCGCCGGAGTACGGCTGGCCGTCGCGATGACCGGCTATGACCGCGAATTCGGCTCTCCGCTGCGCGACCTGCGCAGTGCCGCGACCGAGGCCGCGGCGCAGCTTGCCACTTTTTCGGAAGGCGACCTGGCGTTCGTGTTCGGTACCGAGCGCAGCGGACTGTCGAACGCCGACGTGCTCCGCTGTCAGTGGTGTGCCGCGATTCCTGCCGATCCGCAGTTCGCGTCGCTGAATCTTGCGCAGTCGGTGCAGGTCACCGCCTACGAGTGCCAACTCGCGCTCAGGGGCACAGCCGCGATCCATCCGGGTCAGCTGCGCTTCGATGACGATGAACTGCCCGCCGGCGTCGAGGCGCTTGGAAAAGCTCTACGAGCACTTCGAGCAGGCGGCGACGGCGGTCGGCTTCCACGATCCGGACGAGCCGAAGACTCTGATGGTCCGCGTGCGCCGCCTCCTGAACCGCGCGCGGCCGACGCAGACCGAGGTGGATTTGCTGCGAGGCGTGCTGGCTGCTGTCATCGAGTCACGCGCTGATCGCGCCGGCCGCAAGCGCGACACCGAAGAGCGCAAGCGCCGGCGCGGCTAGTCGCCGTCCGTACAATCGGCGGACTCACCGGTCCTATTCATGTTCAGTCATCTGCGCGAAGACATCGACTGCATCATCCAGCGCGACCCTGCAGCCCGCTCGCGCTGGGAAGTGCTGACCTGCTATCCCGGTCTGCATGCGCTGACGCTGCATCGCCTCGCGCATGCGTGCTGGAACAGCGGCCTGCGCTGGCTCGGCCGGTTCATCTCGCACCTGTCGCGCTGGTTCACCGGCATCGAAATCCATCCGGGGGCAAGGATCGGTCACTTCGTGTTCATCGACCACGGCATGGGCATCGTTATCGGCGAGACCGCGGAGATCGGCGACGGCACGACGATTTACCAGGGAGTGACGCTCGGCGGCACCTCGCTGTCTAAGGGATCGAAGCGGCACCCGACACTGGGACGCAACGTGATCGTCGGTGCCGGCGCCAAGATCCTCGGCGGCTTCACGATCGGTGACGGCGCCCGCATCGGATCCAACGCGGTCGTGATCAAGGAAGTGCCCGCCGGTGCGACCGCCGTCGGCAATCCGGCGCGCATCCTGCACCGCGAACTCGATGCGCAGCGTGAGCATGCTGCCAATCAGATGGGGTTCTCGGCCTACGGCCTGGCGCAGGATGGCGACGATCCGCTGGCCAAGGCACTGCACGGCCTGATCGATCACGCGGCCGCACAGCAGCGCGAGATCGAGCGGCTCGTCGCCGCGCTCGAGCGCAACGGCATTGCGCTCGACGAGGCCAAGCGCGAGGCGCCGAAGGTCGATCCGCGGCAGCTGAACCGCCTCGTCGACGAGTAAGCGCCCGAACTGGTGCCGTGCATGGGGGAATCGGAGCCGTCCGTTTGGACGGGGTGGCAATAGCGCCCCCGCTGTGCAAAATTGCGCCCGGGGTTGGGCGGACTGCAACTGGTGTGGAGAATGTCGATGAAGCGCCTCGCGAAGCGAGCGGTGCTCCTGGCGAGTTTTGCTGCGACGTCGGCAAGCGCCCAGGCACAGATGAGCTACCCGGCCGACGCCTGGTGGGACAACCGCTGGTACGTGGCGCCCTACGTGCAATTCACGTTTTCCGATACTGCACGCCTGGCGAAGGACGGCACCGGCTTCGGTCTCGCGGTCGGCAAGGCCTTTGCACCGAGCTGGGACATCGAACTGCGCGGCGCGTACGAGGAGCTTCCGAAGCAGGGGGCGCCGGACAACTGGCACAACTGGACCGCAGAGGTCGACGGCAAGTGGTACTTCCTCGGCCGCGAGGGCGTTGCACGCTGGGACGGGTTGCAGCCGTATGGAATCGCGGGCCTCGGCCTCATCTACGACAGCGTCGGTACCAGCAAGACCAGCTTCATGGCCAGCGCCGGGCTCGGCGTCGCGTTGCCGCTGGCGCGCTGGGGACGCTTCTTCATCGACGGCCGCTACCGTTGGGATGGCAACAGCGGCACGCTCGTCAGCCAGAATTCCTTCGGTGACTGTGTACTGAACGTCGGCGTGGTGATTCCGTTCGGTGCGGCACCGGCCGTCACCGAGCCGGCCGCCGCCAAGGCGCCACCTGCTCCGCAACCTCCACCCCCACCTCCACCTCCGCCGCCGGCGGCCGTCGCGACCCCGGTGGCGCCACCGCCACCGCCGCCGCCCGTGGCCACACCGCAGACGGTGACGCGGACCTTCGATATCTCGGCCGACGGGATGTTCGCCTTTGACAAAGCGGTGCTGACTCCTGTCGGAGAGTCTCGCATCGAGAACATGATCGAGGGCATGCGGCAGGCCGGCGTCACCGGGCTGACCAGCATCACGATCATCGGCCACACCGATCCGCTGGGTTCACCGGACAACAACCTGCGGCTGTCGAAAGAACGCGCAATGGCGGTTCGCAACTACCTCGTCGGCCGCGGCCTTCCGGCGAACATCATCAAGACCGAGGGCCGCGGCGAGTCGCAATTGAAAGTCACCGAGGCGGAGTGCCGGGCCAGCGGCCGGGCGGCGACACGCAGCGAACTGATCGCCTGCCTGGCGCCGGACCGCCGCGTCGAGATCATCGCGATCGCGGTGCAGGGGAACGCCAAGCCGTAGACGCGGACCGCGCACGCAGCGGCGCAGGCTCTCCAATCGTGGAGAGCCCTCGCTTAGTCGTCGAAGAATACGAGGCGCGGGCGGCCTTCGGCAAAGTCGAGAAAGCCGCCGCGCGGTTCGGCGGCGTCGCTGTCCCAGTCGGGCAGGACCCAGCGCTCGGCCAGCGCATGATCGATCTCGTGCAGATGCGTGCCGGGACGGTGCGTATGGCCGTGGATCACGCGGCGGACACCGGCCTGCGCGAGCGCCGAGGTCACGACCTGCGGGCGTGACGTCCATGATGTCCATCGGCTTGAGCGCCTTCTCGGTTTCACTCTGCATGCGCGCGCTGCGCGCGATTGCGATCCTTTCGGAAACAGGCTTGGCAAGGAAATCGCGCTGGAACTCCGGCTCGCGCACCATCGCGCGGAATTGCTGGTACGCGACATCGCGCGTGCACCACGCGTCTCCGTGCGCGAGAAGCGTTGGGGACCCGCCGATGTCGACGGTGATCGGATCGGCGAGCAGCGTCGTACCCGTCGTCCGCGCAA
Source organism: uncultured beta proteobacterium (assembly GCA_963707445.1). Taxonomy (GTDB): domain Bacteria; phylum Pseudomonadota; class Gammaproteobacteria; order Burkholderiales; family Burkholderiaceae_F; genus JALORV01. Next base: position 205,244 of record CAVPPW010000050.1, read on the forward strand.
AGTCGGGCCCAAGCAGCAGGTCGCGATTGCCGTGCATCACCAGGACACGCTGGCCGGAGCGGCTCGCTGAAGCCAGCGCCGCGACGACCGGCGCAGCCGCGGCGCCCGCATCGTCGCCGATCCAGAAGTCGAAGAGGTCGCCGAGGATCACGAGTTCCGGATGCGCGGGCGCGTCCTCGCGCATGAAGCGCAGGAAGCGCGCCAGCGTGCGCGGCCGCTCCGGCGTCAGGTGCAGGTCGGAAATGAAGATCGGGTCGAGCAGTCGGCCGATCTCGCGCGTGACCGCGAGCGCCGGAGGCAGCGGCTCGGTCGCGGCGTTCACTGGATGATTTCGGCCCGCTCGATCAGCACGTCCACCTCGGGCACGTCAGCATGGCCGCCACGGCGTCCGGTACGTACGGCCTTGATCTTGTCGACAACATTGAAGCCCTCGGTCACCTTGCCGAACACGCAGTATCCCCAGCCCTGCGGCGTCGGCGCCGTGTGGTTCAGGAATTCGTTGTCGGCGACGTTGATGAAGAACTGCGCGGTCGCCGAATTCGGGTCACTGGTGCGGGCCATCGCAACCGTGTACTTCGCGTTGCGCAAGCCGTTGCGTGCCTCGTTCGGGATCGGATCCTCGGTGGTCTTCTGCCGCATGCCGGCCTCGAAGCCGCCGCCCTGGATCATGAAGCCGTTGATGACGCGATGGAACAGCGTGCCGTCGTAGAAGCCGTTGCGCACGTACGACTCGAAGTTTTCGGCGCGTCTTCGGCGCCCGCTGATGATCGAGTTCGATCGTGATCGGACCCAGGGTGGTGTACAGGCGAACCATGCTTGCTCCCGGACTCGGACAGAAGTGGACTACTTGAGAATGCGTGCAGTCTTGATGACAACCGGCTTAGTCGGCAGGCTGGCGTGCGCTCCTTTGGACTCGGTCGGCACCGCGCGGATCTTGTCGACCACGTCCATCCCTTCGACGACCTTGCCAAACACGGCATAGCCGTGGCCGTCAGGGCTTGGAAAGTCGAGCCGCGGATTGTCGACGACGTTGACGAAGAACTGCGCTGTCGCGGAATTCGGGTCGCCACGACGTGCCATCGATACCGCGCCGCGCTCGTTCTTCAGGCCATTTTGACTCTCGAGCGCGATCGGTGCCCGCGTCGGCTTTTCGTTGAGGTCGGCGGTGTACCCGCCGGCCTGAATCATGAAGTTGCCGATCACACGGTGGAAGACCGTGTTGTCATAGTGACCGCTCTTGACGTACTCGAGGAAATTGGCGACTGTCTTCGGCGCCGCCGTTGCGTTGAGCTGGATCACGATGGTGCCCAGTGTCGTGTCGAGGGCGACCTTCTGGGCCCACGAAAGGGCGGGCAAAGTCAGCAACAGCAACAGCAGACCGAAACGTCTCATGGCAGGTCCTTGAAGTTGGAGTCAGCGCACGCCGCGCGCTTTCGTGATCATTTCCCGCGACAGACTGAGCTTGGCTCCCGCCTGACGGTTCGCCGGATCGAGCTTCGACGCTCGTTGGTAAGCATCGGCCGCCATCTGCAGATAGATGTCGCCGAGGTTCTCGTAAGCGGTCGCATAGTTGGGAGCCGCGACGATCGCCTGCTCGAGCGCGGCACGCGCATTGTCAAGCCGACCCTCGCTCGCGTAGATGACGGCCAGGTTGTTATACGGCTCGGGCAATTCCGGAAACTCCTCCGTCAGCTTCTGGAACACCTCGCGCGCCTGCTCGGTCTGCTTCATCTCGGTCAGGATGACGCCGCGCACGAAACGCATCTGCGCGTCGCGCGGGTTCTTCGACCAGATGCTCATCGGCGCGCGCGAGTGCCTGCGGGAGCCGCTTCGATACGATCAGCTGCTGCACCTGCTGCAGGTCGGTCGGCGGCTCGCGGTCCGTCGAAAGCGTGCCGATGGTCTGCGGCGGAAGCGCCGTCGACACCTGCGACCAGGCGGGACAGGCTATCGCTGCGGCGATCGCAAAGGGGAGGATGCGGCGGACAAGCATCGAGGGCGCTGCGCCAGGCCGAGGAAGGAGGGTGAAACGGGACGCGTTGATATACTGAAACGATTCTACAACCGACCCCCTCGTGAAATGAGACTCCGGCGCTGTTGACGAGCCTGCTGCGGCCTTGTCCATCGCCCATCATTCCGTCCGGCGCACGACGGACGTTCACGGGGATCCCGCATGACGATCGAGATCTACAACACGCTGACGCGTCGCAAGGAACCTTTGCGGCCGATCGAGCCCGGCAAGCTGCGCATGTACGTCTGCGGGGTCACGACCTACGACCTGACTCACATCGGGCATGGCCGCACTTTCGTCGCCTTCGACGTGATGCAGCGCTGGCTGCGCGCACGCGGGTTCGATCTCACCTACGTGCGCAACATCACGGACATCGAGGACAAGATCATCCGGCGCGCGGCCGAGAACGGCGAGACGCCGTCGCAGTTGACGGCGCGCTACATCGCGGCGATGCACGAGGATTTCGCTGCGCTGGGCATGCAGCAACCTGACCACGAGCCGCGCGCGACCGACTACGTCCCGCAGATGCTCGACATCATCGGGCTGCTGCAGGACACGCGATCTTGCCTACCAGGCCGGCGATGGCGACGTGAACTTCGCGGTCCGCAGCTTTCCGCGCTACGGCAGGCTGTCCGGACGCTCGCTCGACGAACTGCGCGCCGGCGAGCGGGTTGCGGTCGACGCGAGCAAGCGCGACCCGCTCGACTTCGTGCTCTGGAAGAAGGCCAAGCCCGGCGAGCCGCAGTGGCCGTCGCGCTGGGGCGAGGGCCGCCCGGGATGGCACATCGAGTGCTCGGCGATGGCGAGCGAACTGCTGGGGCGGACCTTCGACATCCATGGCGGCGGACCCGACCTGATCTTCCCGCACCACGAGAACGAGATCGCGCAGAGCGAAGGGGCATTCGAGCAGCCGTTCGCGAACCTGTGGATCCACACCGGCGCGCTGCGCATGGGCGACGACAAGATGTCGAAGTCGCTCGGCAACGTCGTCACGATCCGCGACGCCGTGCACGCGGCACGATCGCGAGGTCGTCCGCTTCTTCCTGCTGCGCTCGCATTATCGCAGCCAGTTCCAGTTCACCGAGGACCAGCTGGTCGAGGCGCGCACGGCGCTGACACGGCTTTACACCGCGCTGCGCGACACGCCAGCCGATGATGCGCCGCTCGACTGGAACGAGCCGCACGCGGCGCGCTTCGGCGCGGCGATGGACGACGATTTCAACACGCCGATCGCGGTCGCGACACTGTTCGACCTCGCGAGCGAGGTGAATCGCATCGCGCTCGCCGGCTCTGGCGCGGCAGCTCCGGCAACTGGGCGGCGTGCTGGGGCTGCTGCAGCGCGAGCCGTCGCAGGCCAATTTCTCTGCGCGGCGGAGATGCGGACCGACGCTGGCGCGGGTCGAGACGGCGTGATCGCCGATGCGCGCCGCCGCCAAGAAGGCACAAGAATTACGCCGAGGCCGATCGCATCCGCGCAGCGCTCGCGGCCGAAGGCATCGTGCTCGAGGACGGCGCGGCCGGCACGACGTGGCGACGACAGTAGCGGCCGCTGCGCGACCGGCGTACTGGTTGCAGGCGCGGCGCGCACTCTCGCGCGGCGATGCGACGATGGCAGGCATCATCGCGGCACATCCGCGCGTCGCGCTGACATCGCGCGGCGATGCCTTCACGACGCTCGCGCGCTCGATCGTCGGCCAGCAGATCTCGGTGAAGGCTGCGCAGGCGGTCTGGGGCCGCTTCGCCACATGCTGCGGGGAGCTCGCGCCGCGCGCGGTGCTGCGACGGCGCGCGACGACGCTGCGGGCCTGCGGCCTGTCGGACCGCAAGGTCGAATACATCCGCGACCTTGCGCAGCATTTCGTCACTGGACGGGTCGACCCGACGAAGTTCGCGACCCAGTCCGACGAAGAAATCATCGCGGAACTGATCGATATTCGCGGCATCGGCCGCTGGACCGCTGAGATGTTCTTGATCTTCAATCTGCTCCGGCCTAATGTGCTGCCGCTGGACGACCTGGGGCTGCTGAAGGCCGTGAGTCTCAACTATTTGGAAGGCGCGCCGATCCAGGGCCGGGAGGGGCGAGAGCGGGTCGTCGCGCTCGCCGCGTCGTGGGAACCCTGGCGCAGCGTCGCAACCTGGTATCTGTGGCGCAGTCTCGATCCGGTGCCGGTCGAATACTGAGGGCAGCAATGGCAAAGACCACTTTCCTGGAGTTCGAGCAGCCGATCGCCGAGCTCGAGGGCAAGATCGACGAGCTGCAGCTTCGTGCAGGACGACTCCGCGGTCGATATCTCGGAGGAGATCGAGCGGCTGCAGAAAAAGAGCCAGTCGCTGATCAAGGATATCTACGCCAAGCTTTCGCCGTGGCAGGTGTCGCAGATCGCGCGCCACCCGCAGCGGCCATACACGCTCGATTACATCGGCGATATTTTCACGGACTTCCACGAACTGCATGGCGACAGGTCGTTCGCGGACGACCTGTCGATCATCGGCGGCCTGGCTCGCTTTAACGGCCAGTCGGTGATGGTGCTGGGCCATCAGAAGGGCCGCGACACGAAGGAACGCGCGCTGCGCAATTTCGGCATGAGCCTTCCGGAAGGCTATCGCAAGGCGCTGCGGCTGATGAAGCTCGCCGAGAAATTCGGACTGCCGGTCTTCACTTTCGTCGACACGCCGGGTGCGTATCCGGGCATCGACGCCGAGGAGCGCGGGCAGTCGGAGGCGATCGGGCACAACCTCTTCGAGATGTCGCAGCTCAAGGTGCCGATCATGACGACGATCATCGGCGAGGGCGGCTCGGGCGGCGCACTCGCGATCGCGGTGGCGGACCAGGTGCTGATGCTGCAGTACTCGACCTATTCGGTGATTTCGCCTGAGGGCTGCGCGTCGATCCTGTGGAAGAGTGCCGACAAGGCGCCGGAGGCCGCCGAGGCGCTCGGGCTCACCGCGCATCGACTGAAAGCGCTGGGGCTGATCGACAAGATCGTCACCGAACCGCTCGGCGGCGCTCATCGCGACTCCAAGCAGATGTCGGCACTGCTCAAGCGTGCACTGGCCGACGCCCTGCGGCAGTTCTCCGGCATGAAGCCGCGCGAGCTGGTCGCCGCCCGGCATGAGCGGCTTCTCGCCTATGGCCGCTTCAAGAACACGACCGACGAAAGCTGATCCGCTCGACCGCGTGCTGCTCGATGCGGCCGCGCAGGCGCTGCGCGACGCGGCAGCGCTAGCGCAGTCCCGGCACGACGCTGACGAGACGGCACTGCGACGACGTCCGCCGCGGCCTGCGGCGGCCACAGCCGTCGTTGGCTACAGCGGCGGGCGCGATTCGACCGCGCTGCTGCATGTGCTGACGAGGCTGGCGCGCCAGCGGGGCTCGGGGCTGCGCGAGGTCATTGCGGTGCATGTCCATCATGGCCTGAGTCGGCGCGCCGACGAGTGGCTCGCACACTGCGAGGCGCACGCCGCCCGCGTTGGTGTGCGCTTTATCGCACGCCACGTGTCGGTGCAGCGCGCCGGCCGCGGGCTCGAGGCCGCGGCGCGTGCCGCGCGCTACCAGGCGCTCGCCGATGTGGCCGAGGAAACTGGCGCCGAGTTCGTCTGCTGCGCGCACCATCGCGACGACCGCATCGAGACCTTCCTGATCCAGTGGATGCGCGGCGCCGGTCCGGAGGGTCTGGCGTCATTTCCGGCGGCGCGGGCCCTGGCTGACGATGGGCCGCTGCTGCTGCGCCCCTTCATCGACGTTCCACGCGCCGAGATCGAGCGCTACGTTGCAGCTCATGAACTGGAGTTCGTCGAGGACGACAGCAACGATGACCCGGCGCTGCTGCGCAATGCATTGCGGCTCGACGTGATCCCGCGTCTCGACGCGCTGCGACCAGGCTTTCGCGCCGCGGCCGCGCGTTCGGCGGACCTCGTCGCCGAGGCCGCCGAAGCGTTGCGCAGCGTCGCCGCGGATGACCTCGAAGCGTGCCAGCAGGGCGCGCCGGTGGGCATGCTGCGGCTGGATGCGCTGTCGACGCTGCCGGCGGCGCGACAGACCTGGGCACTGCGTGCGTGGCTCGCGAGCCACGGCATCGAAGCCGTCTCGCGCGCAAGGCTCGGCGAGATGCTGCAGCAGGCGCGTGCGGCGCGCAGCGACGCGCGGCTGCTGGTGCGCGCCGGCGACAAGGAAGTGCGGCGCTATCGCGGTCTGCTGCTGGTGAAGGAGAGCGAAGGTGGCGCGCGCGACGCCGAATCGTTTCGCTGGTCGGGCGAGGATGAGATCGCGCTGCCGAGCTGGGGCGGCGTACTGCGTTTTCGCCGGCTGAACGACGAAGAAGGCTTCGACCCCGCGTGGCTGGCGGCACGGCCGCTCGAGGCGCGCCCGCGTGCGGGTGGCGAGCGTTTCAAGCCCCGGGCGGGGCGGCCATCGCGGACGCTCAAGCGGCTCTATCAGGACGCCGGCCATCGCCGAGTTCGAGCGTGCGCGGCTGCCGCTGCTGTGGCGTGACGGCGAACTGATCTTCGTCGCCGGCCTCGGCGCTGACGTACGACTGACCGATCGCGACGGCGAGCGCATCCGGATCGAGTGGCAGCCCGACGCCTCGCTGCTGAGCGACTGAGCGCGGCTCGTCGCAAGAGGTGCGCGGGCGTGCCTGCGCGGCAGACTGATACGGATCAGTCGAACCGAAGCCCCCTCGCACCTATAATCGCGAGTTGCCTTTTCTCGAACCACAGAACGCGGCGCGATGAGCGCCCGCGCGGCCATGGCACTCATCATTCAGAAGTATGGCGGCACCTCGATCGGCTCGGTCGACCGCATCAAGAATGTCGCACGCCGCCTCGAGAAGTGGCAGAAGGCGGGTCATCAGCTGGTCGTCGTCGTCTCCGCGATGAGCGGCGAAACCAACCGGCTGCTCGGACTCGCCAAGGAAGTGCAGGCGAGCCCCGATCCGCGCGAACTCGACGTCGTTGCCTCGACCGGCGAACAGGTCACGATCGCCCTGCTGGCGATGGCGCTGATGGACCGGGGCCTCAAGGCCAAGAGCTACACCGGTCCGCAGGTGCACGTGCTGACCGACAGCGCATTTACGAAAGCGCGGATCCTCGAGATCGACGAGAAAAACATCCGGCGCGACCTCGAGCGCGGCACGATCGTCGTCGTCGCCGGGTTCCAGGGCGCCGACGAGCACGGCAACCTCACGACGCTGGGCCGCGGCGGCTCCGATACCTCGGCAGTCGCGCTGGCCGCCGCATTGAAGGCGGACGAGTGCCAGATTTACACCGATGTCGACGGTGTCTACACGACCGACCCGCGCATCGTCCCCGAGGCGCGGCGGCTCGAGAAGGTCACCTTCGAGGAAATGCTCGAGATGGCCAGCCTCGGCTCCAAGGTGCTGCAGATCCGCTCGGTCGAGTTCGCCGGCAAGTACAGGGTGCCGCTGCGGGTCCTGTCCAGCCTCACCGAACCCGACCTGCCGCTGGCCGAAGAAGCTTCATCCGGCACGCTGATCACTTTCGAGGAAGCCTCAATGATGGAAAAGGCTGTCATCTCCGGTGTCGCGTTCTCGCGCGACGAAGCCAAGATCACGCTGACGCGGGTGCCCGACCGGCCGGGCATTGCCTACCAGATCCTCGGTGCGATCGCCGATGCCAACATCGACGTCGACATGATCGTGCAGAACATCAGCGTCGAGGGCACGACCGACTTCTCGTTCACGGTTCATCGCAACGAGTACCAGAAGGCGCTCGAAGTGCTGAACAGCAAGGTCAAGGACCATGTCGGCGCCAAGCAGATCGTCGGCGACCCGAAGATCGCGAAGGTTTCGGTCGTCGGCATCGGCATGCGTTCGCACGTCGGCATCGCGAGCCTGATGTTCCGCACGCTTTCCGAGGAGGGAATCAACATCCAGATGATCTCGACCAGCGAGATCAAGATCTCGGTCGTCGTCGAGGACAAGTACATGGAACTCGCGGTACGCGCGCTGCACAAGGCCTTCGGACTGGAGCAGGTTCCCGCTTGAACGTTGCCGAGCGCCGCGGCAGAGACTAAACTTGCGCTGGCCGCGCGGGCTTCGACCCGCGCGGTTTTTTGGTAGGTGGACAATGCTCCCGACACGGCGGCCCGGGCAGACGCCCAACCGAGTCGGATGCGATTGGCAGTAACCAACTGCAAGGTCTAGGAGACGTGGCCGAGAGGTCGAAGGCACTCCCCTGCTAAGGGAGCATGCGCGCAAAAACGTGCATCGACGGTTCGAATCCGTCCGTCTCCGCCACCAACGATCGTAAGTGGCTGAAAAATAATAAGTTACGCCTGACGTATCCCCTTATTTATCCATAGAACCTCAAGCGCATTGAGCCTGCGCTTTTTCTTGCCTGGCTTTTCGTCGGAATGTTGCGCAATCGCCGCGCCTGTCTAACGTGTCGCGCTTGGTTTGTTTGCTCTGAACTCCCACGGCGGCGCTGGCGCAACGTCTCTCCAGAGTCCACGTTTCTCGTTTCGCGCTGTCGTTTCAAGCGGCAGGTATTGCTCAGGGTGCTTGAGGTAGCGAGTGAAGCTCCACGCTGATCCTGCCTCGACCTGCCTCCAGTTTGTGTCCCGTCGCAGTAAATGTGCGCAACGGTTCGGTCATATTTATCTATGCCTGTCGTCGTGGCCTCGACCTTCTTGGCGTGCCGAAACACTTGCTCAAGGTTTCGCCGAGAGACTTGGCTGTTGGGCTGCGTACGTTCGGGTGCATCTACCTCAGCAAGCCGTATCGTTGTCTTTACTGCGCCGTCCGATAGCGTGAGGGCGTAGCCGTCGGAAATCATTAACAATAATTAACACCTGCGCGAGAGCTCTTCGATCAATCTTTGTCCTTTGTGCCAAGGCTCGGACTGACCTGAGGAGGCACCGTCTCCGGGTCAATCTCGATGTAATCCGTCTCGATACATACGGCCTCGGGGTGCTCCTTGCGAATTGATTCCTCGGTCGTTCGATATGGGTCAGCGCACGATTACTGGTCGAAGTGCGCTGTGCGGCTTCCCGCGCTTTTCGCGGCGTGACATTGCGAAAGTTCGCACCCTCTATGCCTTCTCGCGAACATTGCAAGTCACCAACCCCGTCCGCAATCAATGGCTTGGATACGGGCGTCGGTTTTGCATTGAGATGGCACGAAGCGTGCTCCAAAAGGGGGCTTACGGCACCGCTATGCACGGTGCCACGTACGGTAGTGGAGGACACAATGATGAGCGCACATGGTTGCGCGGCGTCCGCGTCGGTCGCGGCCTTCGCGCGCCAAGGGGCCGTGGTCCTGCCACCGGTGCTTTCGCGAGTCATCAACGCGACGATGGCCGCGGCACTGGCATTGTGCTTGGTTCAACCGGTCAGCGCCCAGCAAGCAGACGTTCCGTTCGCCATCAAATACAACGGTACGCTGAAAAAAATAAACGAGAGCGGCGTCGTCCGTATCGGCCATCGCGAGAACTCGCCGCCGTTTGCGTTTCTCGACAAGAACAGCAAGCCGATCGGATACTCGCTCGACCTGTGCGAGATCGTCGTCGAAGAGATCGTCGCCGAGCTCGGGAAGGACATTCGAACCGAGTACCGCCCGGTAACGCCTGAGAACCGGTTCGATCTGGTTACGTCTGGACAGATCGACCTCGAATGCGGTTCGACGACGAACAATGCCGAGCGCCGGAAGATCGTGGCGTTCTCGCCCACGATTTTCGTCACCGGCACCAAGCTTCTGGTGCGGCGGGGGAGCGGAATCCTGAATTTCCGCAACCTACAGGGCAAGACGGTCGTGCTCACGCGCGGAACGGTCCACGAGACCGCTATCCCGAAGCTGGCTGAGCGACAGAAACTCGCGATCAAGTTCGTATTCGCCGGTGACCACAACGAATCGTTCCAGATGCTGGCTTCGGGCAAGGCCGACGCATTCGCAAACGACGACGTGCAGCTCTACGGGATCCTGGCCGAGACGAAGTCCGCGCGCCGATTTTCGCGTCGTCGGAGACTTTCTCACCTACGCCGACTACGCGCTGATGTTCCGCAAGGACGACCCGGAGTTCGCCGAGGTCGTCGAGCGCGCGTTTCACAGGCTCGCCGGGAGCCGCGAGATCGTGGCGATCTACGAACGCTGGTTCCAGAAGCCGCTGCCTTCGGGTACGCGCCTCAATCTGCCGATGAGCCCGCACCTCGAAGAACTCTTTCGCGTGCAAGGCTTGCCGTCGGATTGATCGCAATAACGCGAACGAGTTTGGGCGGTCGCGTCGATTCAGCATGTAGCCGCAAGCAAGGAGGACGTCCATGGGAATCCTGAGCGACCACGATCCCGTCGAGACCCAGGAATGGGTCGACTCGCTGCGCGCGGTTCTGCAGCATGCAGGACCCGAGCGAGCCAGGTATCTGCTCGGCATGCTGCGGGACGAGGCGCTGCGTACCGGAACGATGCCGCCGTTCCTGGCGACCACGCCCTACCGCAACACGATTCCGCCCGAGCAGGAGGAGAAGTCGCCCGGCAACCGCGAGCTCGAGCACAAGATCCGCTCGGCGATCCGCTGGAACGCGGTGGCGATCATCCTGCGCGCGAACAAGGAGTCGTCCGAGCTCGGCGGCCACATCGCGAGCTTCCAGTCTTCGGCGCTGCTCTACGACATCGGCTTCGGGCATTTCTGGCATGCGCCGACGGACCGACACGGCGGCGACCTGATCTACGTGCAGGGTCACGTGTCGCCCGGCATCTATGCGCGCGCGTTCGTCGAGGGACGCCTGACCGAGCAGCAGCTCCTCGGATTACCGCCAGGAGAGCGAAGGCAAGGGCATTCCTTCGTATCCGCATCCGTGGCTGATGCCGGACTTCTGGCAGTTCCCGACGGTGTCGATGGGTCTCGGACCGCTGATGGCGATCTACCAGGCGCGCTTCCTCAAGTATCTCGAAGGCCGCGGCCTCGCCAAGACCGACAACCGCAAGGTGTGGGCGTTCCTCGGCGACGGCGAGTGCGACGAGCCGGAATCGCTCGGCGCGATCTCGCTCGGCGGGCCGCGAGAAGCTCGACAACCTGATCTTCGTCATCAACTGCAACCTGCAGCGGCTCGACGGGCCGGTGCGCGGCAACGGCAAGATCATCCAGGAGCTCGAAGGCGTATTCCGCGGCGCCGGCTGGAACGTGATCAAGGTGGTCTGGGGCTCCGGCTGGGACAAGCTGTTCGCGAAGGACAAGGCAGGGCCTGCTGCTGAAGCGGATGGAAGAGTGCGTCGACGGCCAGTACCAGGACTTCAAGAGCAAGAACGGCGCGTACGTGCGCGAGCACTTCTTCAACACGCCGGAATTGAAGGCGCTGGTCGCCGACCTGACCGACGAGCAGGTGTGGAAGCTCAGTCGCGGCGGCCACGATCCGTTCAAGGTCTACGCCGCGTATGCCGCGGCGGTGAAGCACAAGGGCCAGCCGACGGTCATTCTCGCCAAGACCGTGAAGGGCTACGGGATGGGCGAATCGGGCGAAGGCCAGATGATCGCGCACCAGGCGAAGAAGATGACGCAGGATGCGCTGAAGCAGTTCCGCGACCGCTTCGACATCCCGATGCCCGACGACAAGATCGCCGCAGATGCCGTTCATCACGCTTGCCGACGGACAGCCCGGAGATGAAGTACCTGCAGGAGCGCCGCGCCGCGCTCGGCGGCTACCTGCCGCAGCGCCGGCGGCAAGTCGGCGTCGCTGCCGGCGCCGCCGCTCGCGACCTTCGATCGCCTGCTGCAAAGCTCGGGCGAGCGCGAGATCTCGACCACGATGGCGTTCGTGCAGATGCTCGGCACGCTGGTGCGCGACAAGACGATCGGCAAGCACATCGTGCCGATCGTGCCCGACGAATCGCGCACGTTCGGCATGGAAGGCATGTTCCGCCAGCTCGGCATCTATTCGTCGGTCGGGCAGCTGTACAAGCCGCAGGATGCCGACCAGCTGATGTACTACCGCGAGGACAAGTCGGGCCAGGTGCTGCAGGAAGGCATCAACGAAGCGGGCGCGATGAGCTCGTGGATCGCGGCGGCGACGTCGTACAGCACCAACAACCTGCCGATGATCCCGTTCTACATCTACTACTCGATGTTCGGGCTGCAGCGCGTCGGCGATCTCGCGTGGCTCGCCGGCGACATGCGCGCGCGCGGCTTCCTGCTGGGCGGCACCGCCGGACGCACGACGCTGAACGGCGAAGGCCTGCAGCACGAGGACGGCCACAGCCACATCCTGGCGTCGACGATTCCCAACTGCGTCTCGTACGACCCGACCTTCGCCTACGAGGTGGTGGTGATCGTGCGCGACGGCATCCGGCGGATGTACGAGGAGCAGGAGGACGTCTACTACTACATCACGCTGATGAACGAGAACTACCCGCACCCGGCGCATGCCGGCGGGCGCGGAGGAGGGGATCGTCAAGGGCCTGTACCTGCTGAAGGAAGGCGCGAAAGGCAAGGGCCCGCGGGTGCAGCTGATGGGCTAGCGGCACGATCCTGCGCGAGGTGATCGCGGCCGCCGATCTGCTGCGCGACGACTTCAAGGTCAACGCCGACATCTGGAGCGCGACGAGCTTCAACGAGCTGCGTCGCGACGGCATGAGCGCCGAGCGCTGGAACCTGCTGCATCCCGTCGCAAGCCGCGCCGCAAGAGCTACCTCGAGACCGCGCTCGAAGGGCACGCCGGACCGGTGGTTGCGGCGACCGACTACATGCGCGGCTTCGCCGATCAGGTACGCAGCCAGGTTCCGCGCCGCTACGTCGTGCTCGGCACCGATGGCTTCGGTCGCAGCGACTATCGCGTGAAGCTGCGCAAGTTCTTCGAGGTCAATCGCTACTACGTGGCGGTGGCCGCGCTGAAGGCGCTCGCCGACGACGGCGAGATCAAGCCGGAGGTGGTCGAGCAGGCGATCAAGAAGTACGGCCTCGACACCGAGCGGCCGGATCCGTGGACCGTCTGACACGAGCGCGTTTCATCATGAGGCCGAATCGCAGGGCGTCGAGCCGCGCCGCTGCGCTGAGTCGTAGGCGACCTTGTGGATAAGGGGATCATGAGCGTGACCGAAGTGAAAGTGCCGGACATCGGCGACTTCAAGGACATGCCCGATCATCGAGATCATGGTCAAGGCGGGCGATCACGGTGAAGGCGGAGGATCCGCTCGTCTCGCTCGAGTCGGACAAGGCGACGATGGACGTGCCCGCGCCGGCGGCGCGGGACGGTCAAGGAACTCAAGGTCAAGGTCGGCGACAAGGTGAGCGAAGGCAGCGTGATCCTGCTGCTCGATCCGGCGCGCGGCGCGGTACGCCGCCGCAGCGCCGAAGACCGCGGTTTCGGCGCCGCCGTCGCCGACCAGCGCGCCGGGGGGTGTCGCCGAGGTGCGCGTGCCCGACATCGGCGATTTCAAGGACGTGCCGGTGATCGAGATGCATGGTCAAGCCGGGCGACACGGTGAAGGCGGAGGATGCGCTCGTCACGCTCGAGTCGGACAAGGCGACGATGGACGTGCCGGCGCCGCTCGGCGGCAAGGTGCAGGAAGTCGAAGGTCAAGGTCGGCGACAAGGTGTCCGAAGGCACGGTGATCCTGACGCTGCTGACCGGCAGCGGGTCTGCGATCGCGCCAGCAGCGGCCGAAGCCGTGACGGCGCAGAGCGCAGCAGCGGCGAGCAGCCCCTCGGCGCCGGGCGCGACGCCACAAACGGCTGCACCGGCTGCCGCCGGTAGCGCAGTCGACGAGGCGGCCTTCGGGCTCGCCTACGCAGGTCCCGGCGTGCGCAAGCTCGCGCGCGAGCTCGGCGTCGATCTCGGCAAGGTGAAGGGCACCGGCAACAAGGGCCGCATCCTGAAGGAAGACGTCGAGGCGTTCGCCAAGGGCGGCGCTCGCGCCGCCGAAGGCGGCGCCTGCCGCGGCCGCGGCGGGCGTCGGTGGCATCGATCTCCTGCCCTGGCCGAAGGTCGATTTCGCGAAGTTCGGCCCGATCGAAACCAAGCCGCTGTCGCGGATCAAGAAGATTTCCGGCGCCAACCTGCATCGCAACTGGGTGATGATCCCGCACGTCACCAATCACGACGATGCCGACATCACCGATCTCGAGGCATTCCGCGTGCAGTTCAACAAGGAGAACGAGAAGAGCGGCGTCAAGGTCAGCATGCTCGCGTTCATGATCAAGGCGGCGGTCGCGACGCTGAAGAAGATTCCCCGAGTTCAACGCCTCGCTCGACGGCGACAACCTGATCCTCAAGAAGTACTACCACATCGGCTTCGCGGCCGACACGCCGCAGGGTCTGGTCGTGCCGGTGATCCGCGACGCGGACAAGAAGGGCGTGGTCGACATCGCGAAGGAGATGGGCGATCTCGCCAAGCTCGCGCGCGACGGCAAGCTGAAGCCCGACCAGATGCAGGGCGGCACGTTCACGATCTCGAGCCTCGGCGGCATCGGCGGCATCTACTTCACGCCGATCATCAACGCGCCCGAAGTCGCGATCATGGGTGTGTGCCGCTCGTTCTGGAAACAGGTGTCGCAACGACGGCAAGACGTCGTCGTGGCGCTTCATGCTGCCGCTGTCGCTGTCATGGGATCACCGCGTGATCGACGGCGCGGCGGCGGCGCGCTTCAACGCGTATTTCGCCGGCACTGCTCGCGCGACATGCGCCGCGTGCTGATGTAACGGAGACTGCAATGGCGACAATCGAAGTCAAAGTCCCGGACATCGGCGACTTCAAGGATGTTCCCGTCATCGAGGTGCTCGTCAAGGCGGGCGAATCGATCAAGGCCGAGCAGCCGCTCGTCACGCTCGAATCGGACAAGGCGACGATGGACGTGCCGTCGCCGGTCGACGGCGTGGTGAAGGACATCAAGGTCAAGGTCGGCGACAAGGTCTCCGAGGGCTCGGTCATCCTGACCGTCGGAGACCGATGCCGCGCCGGCGGGCGGTCGCGCCGAGCCAGAAGGTGAGGGAAGCGGGCCGCAGTTCCGGCGAGGGTGCGCCCGTGGCGGACTACGGCTCGGCATCGGGCGTTTACGAAACGCTCGAGGTGCGCGTGCCCGATATCGGCGACTTCAAGGACGTTCCGGTGATCGAGGTGTTCGTCAAGATCGGCGACACCGTCAAGTCCGAGGATGCGCTGGTGAGCCTCGAGTCCGACAAGGCGACGATGGACGTGCCGTCGCCGGCGGCCGGCACGATCAAAGATCTGAAGATCGAGGTCGGCGACAAGGTGAGCGAAGGCACTCTCATTCTCACGCTCTCCACCGGCGTGACCGCGGCCGCGCCCGCGAAGCCTGCTGCTGCGCCATCCGGAGCTCCGCCCGCAGTGGCGCCGGCGGCGGGCGAATACGCCGGCAGCGCCGACTTCGAGTGCGAGATGCTCGTGCTCGGCGCGGGTCCCGGCGGCTACTCCGCGGCGTTCCGCAGCGCCGACCTCGGCATGAAGACCGTGCTGGTCGAGCGCTACGCCACGCTGGGTGGCGTGTGCCTCAACGTCGGCTGCATTCCGTCCAAGGCGTTGCTGCACACAGCTGCCGTCGATGGACGAAGTGAAGGCGCTGGCCGAGCACGGCGATCAGCTACGGCGAGCCGCAGATCGATCTCGCAAAGCTGCGCGGCTTCAAGGAAGGGTGGTCGAGCAAGCTGACCGGCGGTCTGGCCGGCATGGCCAAGGCGCGCAAGGTGGAAGTGGTGCGCGGCGTCGGGCGCTTCCTCGATCCGCATCACCTCGAAGTGCGAGCTCACGACGCGGCAGCGGGCAGGACAAGCAGCGGCGAGAAGAAGGTGGTGCGGTTCCAGAAGGCGATCATCGCCGCGGGCAGCCAGGCGGTGAAGCTGCCGTTCATTCCCGACGATCCGCGCGTCGTCGATTCGACGGGTGCGCTGCGAGCTTGACGTCGATTCCCAAGCGCATGCTGGTGATCGGCGGCGGCATCATCGGGCTCGAGATGGCGACCGTGTATTCGACGCTCGGCACCAGGATCGACGTGGTCGAAATGCTCGACGGTCTGATGACCGGCGCCGACCGCGACCTGGTCAAGGTGTGGGAAAAGAAGAACAGCGGCGCGCTTCGACAACGTGATGCTGAAGACGAAGACGTGTCGGCGCGGAGGCGACCGCGGCCGGCATCAAGGTGAGCTTCGAAGGCGAGAAAGCGCCGGCCGAGCCGCAGGTCTACGACCTGGTGCTGGTCGCGGTGGGCCGCAGCCCGAACGGCAAGAAGATCGACGCCGACAAGGCGGGTGTGATCGTCAGCGATCGCGGCTTCATTTCGGTCGACAAGCAGATGCGCACCAATCGTCGCACATCTTTGCGATCGGCGACATCGTCGGCCAGCCGATGCTCGCGCACAAGGCAGTGCACGAAGCGCACGTCGCGGCTGAAGTTGCAGCGGGCCACAGCTCGTTCTTCGATGCACGCCAGATTCCGTCGGTGGCGTACACCGATCCGGAGGTCGCGTGGGCCGGGCTCACCGAGGAGCAGTGCAAGGCGCAGGGCATCAAGTACGGCAAGGCGGTGTTCCCGTGGGCGGCCTCGGGTCGCGCGATCGCCAACGGCCGCGACGAGGGCTTCACCAAGCTCTTGTTCGACGAAGCCAACGCACCGCTGCATCGGCGGCGCCATCGTCGGCACGCACGCAGGCGATCTGATCGGCGAGGTCTGCCTCGCCGTCGAAATGGGGTGCGATCCGGTCGACATCGGCAAGACGATCCATCCGCATCCGACGCTCGGGCGAGTCGATCGGCATGGCCGCGGAAGTGTTCGAGGGCGTGTGCACCGATCTGCCGCCGGCGAAGAAGAAATGACGGAGGGCCACCATGGCTGAAGAGCAGCTGCGCATCGACGCGCTCGAGTATCACGAGTTTCCGACGCCCGGAAAGATCTTCGATCGCGCCCGACGAAGGCGCTCGCGAATCAGCGCGACCTGTCGCTCGCCTACTCGCCGGGCGTGGCCTACGCGTGCACGGCGATCCAGGAGATCCGCGACTCGCGGCGCGCTACACGGCGCGCGGCAACCTCGTCGCGGTGATCACCAACGGCACGCGCGGTGCTGGGGCTGGGCAACATCGGCGCGCTCGCCGGCAAGCCGGTGATGGAAGGCAAGGGATGCCTGTTCAAGAAGTTCGCCGGCATCGACGTGTTCGACATCGAGATCGGCGAATCGGATCCCGACAAGATCGTCGAGGTCGTCGCGGCGCTCGAGCCGACGTTCGGCGGCATCAACCTCGAGGACATCAAGGCGCCCGAGTGCTTCTACATCGAGACGAAGCTGCGCGAGCGGATGAAGATCCCGGTCTTCCACGACGATCAGCACGGCACGGCGATCGTCGCTGCGGCCGCCGTGCTGAACGGATTGAAGATCGTCGGCAAGGACATCGGCAAGGTCAAGCTGGTCTGCTCCGGCGCGGGCGCCGCGGCGCTCGCCTGCCTCGATCTGCAGGTGAGCCTCGGTCTCGACCGACGCAACATCTTCGTCACCGACAGCAAGGGCGTCGTCTACAAGGGTCGCAAGGAGCAGATGGACCCCGACAAGGAACGCTACGCGCAGGACACGAAAGCGCGGACGCTCGACGAGATCATCGGCGGCGCCGACATCTTTCTGGGACTGTCGGCGGGCGGCGTGCTGACCGCGGAGATGGTCAAGAAGATGGCCGACAAGCCGATCATCCTGGCGATGGCCAATCCCGAGCCGGAGATCCGGCCGGAGCTCGCCAAGGCAGGCGCGGCCGGATTGCCTGATCGGCACCGGCCGGTCGGACTATCCGAACCAGGTCAACAACTCGCTTTGCTTCCCGTTCATCTTCCGCGGCGCGCTCGATTGCGGCGCTATCGACGATCAACGAGGAGATGAAGCTCGCAGCGGTGCGCGCGTCTGGCCGAACTTGCGCGCGCCGAGCCGTCCGAGATCGTCGCGCTGGCCTACGGCGAAGCCGACGCCGCCGTTCGGACCCGACTACCTGATCCCGCGCGCGTTCGATCCGCGCCTCATCACCAACATGGCGCCGGCCGTCGCAAAGGCGGCGATGGACAGCGGCGTGGCGACTCGGCCGATCAAGGACTTCGACGCGTATCGCGACCAGTTGAGCCGGTTCGTCTACCAGTCCGGCACGACGATGGAGCCGGTGTTCGCGGCCGCCAAACGCGCGCCCAAGCGCGTCGTGTACGCCGAAGGCGAGGACGAACGCGTGCTGCGCGCCGCGCAGGCCGCCGTCGACGAGGGCATCGCGCGACCGGTGCTCGTCGGCCGCACCGACATCATCGCTGCGCGCATCGAGAAGCTCGGGCTGCGGCTCAAGCTCGGCGAGAACTGCGAGGGCGTCAACATTCTCGACGATCCGCGCTATCGCGACTGCTGGCCCGAGTACTACCAGCTGACGCGGCGCAAGGGCGTGTCGCGCGCCGAGGCGATGGAGGACATGCGCAGCCGACCGACGCTCGTCGGCGCCATGCTGGTCCACCGCGGCGACGCCGACGCGATGCTGTGCGGCACGCGCGGCAACTACGCCGGATCACCTGCAGTACGTCCGCAACGTCATCGGCCTGCGCGACGGCGTGAAGACGCTGGCGGCGATGCAGATGCTGATCCTGCCCGGTCGCCAGCTCTTCATCTGCGACACGCACGTGAATCGCGACCCGAACGCCGAAGAGATCGCCGAGATGACGCTGCTCGCCGCGGAGGAGGTGCAGCGCTTCGGCTTGAAGCCGAGCGTCGCGCTGCTGTCGCATTCGAGCTTCGGCAGCTCGGATGCACCGTCCGCGCAGAAGATGCGCGATGCGCTGGCGATCATCCTCGCCAAGGCGCCCGGCCTCGCGGTCGAGGGCGAGATGCGCGCGGACTCGGCGCTGTCCAAGACCATTCGCGACGCCGAGTTTCCGGACTCGCGCCTTACGACGGATGCCAATCTGCTGATCATGCCGAACGTCGATGCCGCCAACATCACGTACAACGCGTTGCGCGTGACGTCAGGCGGCGGCATCACCGTCGGCGGGATCCTGCTCGGCGCGGCCAAGCCGGTGCACATCATGACGCCATCGTCGACCGTGCGGCGCATCGTCAACATGACGGCGGTTGCGGTGGCCGATGCGGGTGCGCAACGAGAAAAGCAATAGGCGGGCGATTGACTCGGCGCACGGGACACACCCGATGGACGCGATGACCCCCATCCCCAAACGCGAACGCGGCGAAGCGAAGACCGGCCGCATATTGGCTCGCCGGATGATCGAGATCAGGCCGGCGACCATGCTCGCGAAGCCGGAATGGATTCGCGTGCGGCTCTCCGACAGCCCCCGGTTTCGCGAGGTGAAGCAGGTGTTGCGCGAGCAGAGACTGCACACCGTGTGCGAGGAGGCCTCCTGCCCGAATATCGGCGAGTGCTTCGGCAGCGGCACGGCGACATTCATGATCCTCGGCGATCTGTGCACTCGGCGGTGCCCGTTCTGCGACGTCGCCCACGGGCGGCCCGAGCCTCCCGATGCCGACGAACCCGCGCATCTCGCGCACACGGTTGCCATGCTCGCCCTGAACCACGTCGTGATCACGAGCGTCGATCGCGACGATCTGCGCGATGGCGGTGCCGCGCATTTCGCTGCCTGTATCGGTGCCGTGCGCAAGCGCGCGCCCGGCACGCGGATCGAGGTGCTGGTGCCCGACTTTCGCGGCCGACTCGCGGTCGCGCTCGAAATTCTTGCGGCCGCGCCGCCCGACGTGCTGAATCACAACCTCGAAACCGTGCCGCGCCTTTATCGCGAGGCGCGGCCGGGTGCGGACTACGCGCATTCGCTCGAGTTGCTGCGGGCATTCAAGGCGCGGCAACCTGAGGTGCTGACGAAATCCGGCCTCATGCTGGGGCTGGGCGAAACCGATGACGAGGTCATCGAGGTGATGCGCGATTTGCGTGACCACGCCGTGGACATGCTCACCGTGGGTCAGTACCTGCAACCGCGCGCGGGCAATCTGCCCGTACGCCGCTATGTGACGCCGGAGAATTTCCGTCGGCTCGAGCAGCTCGCGCGTGACATGGGGTTCGCGCACGTGGCATGTGGCCCATTGGTCCGCTCCAGCTATCACGCGGACCGACAGGCGCTCGCAGCCGGCGCCGCGCAGCCGCGTCAAGGGCACCTGTAACCGGATTTCGAAGGAGGATGCAAATGGCAGCCGCACACAAGCCGCTCTACAGGTCGCTCTATTTCCAGGTGATCGTCGCCATCGTCATCGGCATTCTGCTCGGTCACTTCTTTCCCGAGACGGGCGCGGCGATGAAGCCCCTGGGCGACGGCTTCATCAAGCTCATCAAGATGATCATCACGCCGATCATCTTCTGCACGATCGTCGTCGGCATCGCCGGCATGGAAGACATGAAGAAGGTCGGCAAGACCGGCGGGTACGCGCTTCTCTATTTCGAGATCGTCAGCTCGATCGCGCTGATCGTCGGCCTCATCATCGTCAACGTCGTGCAGCCGGGCGTGGGGATGAACATCGATCCCGCCACGCTCGACACCAAGGGCATCGCTGCTTACACGAAGCCGGGCCAGATGCAGAGCACGACCGATTTCCTGCTCAACGTGATTCCGTCCAGCGTCGTCGATGCGTTCGCCAAGAACGAGATCCTGCAGGTGTTGCTGTTCTCGGTGCTGTTCGGCTTCGGACTCCACCAGTTCGGCGGGCGCGGAACGCTGGTGTTCGACTTCATCGAGAAGATGTCGCACGTTCTTTTCGCAATCGTCGGCGATACATCATGAAAGTCGCGCCCATCGGCGCGTTCGGCGCGATGGCGTTCACGATCGGCAAGTACGGCGTCGGCTCGCTGGTGTCTCTCGGCAAGCTGATGGGTACGTTCTATCTGACCTGCCTTGTGTTCATCCTGGTGGTGCTTGGGCTCGATCGCCCGCTTCCACGGCTTCTCCATACTCAAGTTCATCAGTTACATCAAGGAGGAACTGCTGATCGTGCTGGGCACGTCGTCGTCGGAATCGGTGCTGCCGCGGATGATGGCCAAGCTCGAGAACCTCGGCGTGAAGAAGTCGACGGTCGGCCTGGTCATTCCGACCGGCTACTCGTTCAACCTCGACGGCACATCGATCTACCTGACGATGGCGGCCATGTTCATCGCGCAGGCCACGAACACGCCGATGACGCTGACGCAGCAGCTCACGCTGCTGCTGGTGCTGCTTGCTGACGTCGAAGGGCGCAGCCGGCGTCACCGGCAGCGGCTTCATCGTGCTGGCGGCGACGCTGTCGGCGGTCGGCAACGTGCCGGTGGCGGGCCTCGCGCTGATTCTCGGCATCGACCGCTTCATGTCGGAGGCGCGCGCGCTCACCAACCTCATCGGCAACGGCGTCGCGACGGTGGTCGTCGGCAAGTGGTGCGGCGAGCTCGACGAGAAACGGATGCGACGCGTGCTCGACAACGAGACCGACGACGAGGCGGAGGAGCCGGAAAAGGTGCTCGACGCGAAGGAAGAACATATGCCGGTCAGTGCGGCGTAGTCGAGCGGAAATTCGCGCGTCACGTGAACCACGAATGCCTCTCGCGGACAGGGCGGTGACTTCTCCGGCGGCGACGGCGGGCGTGCCGGCACGAGGCGACGGCCTGCACCGCGTGGTCGTCGTCGGCGGCGGCGCCGGTGGGCTCGAGCTCGCGACGCGCCTCGGCGACAAGCTCGGCAAGCGCAACAGGGCGCACGTGACGCTGGTCGAGCGCGCGCGCACGCACTTCTGGAAACCCCACCTGCACGAACTTGCCTCCGGCAGCATGGACATCGGCGTCTACCAGACCAACTATCTCGCCCAGTCGCACTGGCATTTTTTCCGCTACCGGATCGGTGAAATGATCGGCCTCGACCGCGACGCGCCGGCGGGTCGTCGTCGCGCCGTTCATCGACGAGGAGGGGGACCAGGTGACGCCGCTGCGCGAGTTCCCCTACGACACGCTGGTCATGGCGGTCGGCAGTCTGACCAACGATTTCGGTACTCCGGGCGCGAAGGAGTACGCGATCTCACTCGAGACGCCGGTTCAGGCGGAGCGGTTCCATCGGCGGCTGGTCAACGCGTACATCCGCGCACATGCCCAGGCGGGATCGCTGCGTCCGGAACAGCTGCAGGTCGCGATCATCGGCGCAGGCGCGACGGGCGTCGAGCTTGCTGCGGAGCTGCACAACACGACGCGCACGCTGGTGTCCTACGGCCTCGATCGCATCGATCCGGAAAAGGACATGAAGTTGATTCTGATCGAGGCAGCCGACCGGATCCTGCCGGCGTTGCCGCCGCGCCTGTCGGATGCAGCGAGCAGGTTGCTCGCGAAGCTCAATGTGAACGTGCGCACCTCGGCGCGCGTGGCCGAGGTCCTGCGCGACGGCGTGCGGCTGGCGACTGGAGAGATCATTCCCGCAGAGCTGGTCGTCTGGGCAGCCGGCGTAAAGGCGCCCGATTTTCTCAAAGACCTCGACGGACTGGAGACCAATCGCATCAATCAACTCGTCGTGCTGCCGACACTGCAAACGACGCGCGACGAGAATATTTTCGCCATCGGCGATTGCGCCGCCTGTCCGTGGCTCGGCAAGGAAGGCGCACAGGTGCCGCCTCGTGCGCAGTCCGCCCATCAGCAGGCGTCGCACATGGTCAAGCAGATCGAGCGCCGATTGCGCAACAAGCCTCCGTTGCCGTGGCGGTATCGCGACTTCGGTTCGCTCGTCTCACTGGGCGAGTACTCCGTCGTCGGTAATTTGATGGGCAGTCTCGGCGGCCGCCAGCTTTGGATCGAGGGTTGGTTCGCACGCATGATGTACCTGTCGCTGTACAAGATGCATGAACTGGCGCTGCACGGTTTCTGGAAGGTGACGCTCGATACCGCGGCAAGAATCATTACCCGGCGCACGGAGCCGCACGTGAAGCTTCACTGATCGTCGCCGCTTTGGCGACCGCCTCGAAGGAGACTTGAAATGGAAGAAGATGTCGTTATCGTCGCCGCCACCCGGACTGCCGTTGGCAAATTCGGCGGTTCGCTGGCCAAGATTCCCGCTGCTGAACTGGGCGCGAAAGTCATTAAGTCGCTGCTGCAGAAAACCGGCATCCAGCCGGACCAAGTGTCAGAGGTCATTCTTGGCCAAGTGCTGACCGCGGGCGACGGCCAGAATCCCGCGCGCCAGGCGTCGATCAAGGGCGGTCTCCCCGACATGGTGCCTGCGATGACGATCGGCAAGGTGTGCGGCAGCGGCCTCAAGGCCGTCCATCTGGCCGCGCAGGCGATCAAGTGCGGCGACGCGGACATCGTGATCGCCGGTGGCCAGGAGAACATGAGCGCCTCGGCACACGTGTTGAAAGGCTCGCGCGATGGCTTCCGGATGGGCGAGGCCAAGCTGGTCGACAGCATGATCGTCGACGGGTTGTGGGACGTCTACAACCAGTACCACATGGGCACGACGGCGGAGAACATCGCGAACAAGTACCAAGTCTCCCGTGCCGAACAGGATGCCTTCGCTGCCGCTTCGCAGAACAAGGCCGAGGCCGCGCAGAAATCCGGCAAGTTCAAGGAGGAAATCACGCCGGTCGAGATCCCGTCCAAGAAGGGCGCCACTGTGTTCGATACCGATGAGTTTGTGAAGCAAGGTGTCACGCCCGATTCGCTGGCGGGATTGAAGCCGGCTTTCGCCAAGGAAGGGTCGGTCACCGCGGGCAATGCGTCGGGACTCAACGACGGCGCCGCCGCGGTGGTGCTCATGAAGGCATCCCGCGCCAAGGAACTTGGCCTGAAGCCACTGGCGAAAATCAAAGCCTATTCGTCGGCGGGCGTCGATCCGAAGATCATGGGCATGGGGCCCGTACCGGCGAGCGAGCTGTGCCTGCGCAAGGCCGGTTGGAAGCATCAGGAGGTCGATCTCATGGAGATCAATGAGGCTTTCGCCGCGCAAGCGATTGGTGTCAACAAGCAGATGGGTTGGGACACATCCAAGATCAACGTCAACGGCGGCGCCATCGCCATCGGTCACCCGATCGGCGCCTCCGGCGCCCGCATTCTCGTCACGCTGCTGCACGAGATGGCGCGCCGCGATGCGAAGAAAGGGTTGGCGAGCCTCTGCATTGGTGGCGGGATGGGTGTCGCGCTGGCAGTCGAACGCTAAGGCAACTCAATCTACAACGGAGGCGAAATGGCAAAGCGGATCGCGTTGATCACAGGTGGCATGGGGGGCCTCGGCGAATCGATCAGTACCAAGATGGCCGACTCCGGCTGCAAGGTGGTCGTGACGCACTCGCCGGGCAACCAGAAAGCGGCGCAATGGCTGTCGCGACTACAAGGGGAAGGGTTACGACTTCGCCGCCTATCCGTGCGACGTCGCCGACTACGATTCTTGCGCGCAGGCCGTGGCGAAGGTGAAGGCGGAGGTGGGGCCGGTGGACATCCTGGTCAACAATGCCGGCATCACGAAGGACACGACCTTCAAGAAGATGACCAAGGCGGACTGGGATGCGGTCATCAGGACCAACCTGGACAGCGCATTCAACATGACGAAGCAGGTGTGCGACGGCATGGTCGAGCGCGGCTGGGGCCGCATCATCAACGTCTCGTCGGTCAACGGCCAGAAGGGCGCGTTTGGTCAGACCAACTATTCAGCCGCCAAGGCAGGCATGCATGGCTTCACCAAGGCGCTCGCGTATGAGGTGGCACGCAAGGGTGTGACGGTCAACACGATTTCTCCCGGCTACATCGGGACGAAGATGGTGATGGCGATTCCGAAGGAAGTGCTCGACTCGAAGATCCTGCCGCAGATCCCGGTGGGACGGCTCGGGCATGCCTGAGGAGATCGCCGGACTGATCATTTATCTCGCGTCGGATGAGGCGGGATTCGTGACCGGCGCCAACATCGCGATCAACGGCGGTCAGCACATGCAATAAGACAACTGCCGATGACCTGATGTCGCCGCCGCCACTCGGGCCGCCTGCGGCTCGCCTCCGATGACAATCGATCGACGCCGGCGTCTGCGTGTGCCTGATCTCGTTGATACGAACTCAGGATTGCGCGGCCGTCCGCGCCTCGCGCTCGAGATCGTGGTGGCGTTGATCGTAAAGCTCGTCGCGATGGTGTTCATCTGGAGCGTCTGGTTCTCGGATCCGGCCAGCCGCCGGCTGGCACCGGAGCGCGTCGGCGCTGTCGTGTATTCGTCCGGGTCCGCGGCGGAGTCCCAGCGAGCTACAAATGCCGGACCTTGAGCTCGTCAACGTTTCGCGGCTCCAGTTCGCCGTCGACGGCGATGTACCACTTCCTGTTCGTGCCGCTGACGCTGGGATTGTCGTGGATCCTCGTCATCATGGAGTCGGTTTACGTGATGACCGGCCTCGCGATCTACCGCGACATGACGCGCTTCTGGGGTCTCCTCTTCGGCATCAACTTCGTCATGGGAGTCACCACCGGCCTCACGCTCGAGTTCCAGTTCGGCACCAACTGGGCCTACTTCTCGCACTATGTCGGCGACGTCTTCGGCGTGCCGCTCGCCATCGAGGGCCTGATGGCGTTCATCCTCGAGTCGACGTTCGTCGGTCTGTTCTTCTTCGGCTGGGAGCGGCTCGGCAAGGTGCAGCACCTGCTGGTGACGTTCCTGGTCGCGCTCGGCTCGAACCTGTCCGCGCTGTGGATCCTGATCGCCAACGGCTGGATGCAGAACCCTGTCGGCGCCGAGTTCAACTACGAGACGATGCGGATGGAGGTGACCAGCTTTGCGCGAGATCCTGTTTAACCCGGTCGCGCAGGCCAAGTTCGTGCACACGGTCGCGGCCGGCTACGTCACCGCCTGCATGTTCGTGCTCGGGGTCTCGTCGTGGTATCTGCTGAAGGCGCGGGACATCGATTTCGCGCTGCGCTCGTTCGCCGTCGCCGCCGGATTCGGCCTTGCTTCGGCGCTGTCGGTGATCGTGCTTGGGCGACGAGTCCGGTTACACGACCGGCGAGTCGCAGAAGGTGAAGCTCGCGGCGATCGAGGCCGAGTGGAGAGACGCAGAAGCCGCCGGCGTCGTTCACGGTGTTTGGAATTCCCAACGACAAGGAGCAGCGGACCGACTACGCGATCCACTTTCCGTGGCTGCTCGGGCTGATCGCGACCCGACGGTCACCACGGAGGAAGTGAAAGGCATCAAGGACCTGAAAGAGGAGCACCTCGCGCGCATCGAAAGCGGCATGATCGCCTACGGCGCAGCTGCAAAAGCTCCGCGCCGGCGACCGGAGCGCGGAAACGCGCGCGGCGTTCGACAGACACAAGGACGATCTCGGCTTCGGGCTGCTGCTCAAGAAGTACACGCCCAACGTCGTCGACGCCACGCCCGAGCAGAAGCGGATGGCGGCCGATGACACGATTCCGCAAGGTGGCGCCGCTGTTCTGGAGCTTCGGCATCATGGTGACCTTCGGGATATGGTTCCTGTTCATCTTTGCAGCGGCGTTCTATCTTCCTCGCCATCCGCAACCTCGCGGCGCAGCGATGGCTGCTGCGCCTTGCCGTTCTATAGCATTCCGCTGCCATGGATTGCGGCGGAAGCTCGGCTGGATCGTCGCCGAGTACGGACGCCAGCCGTGGACGATCAGCGGCGTGCTGCCGACGTTTCTCTCGGTGTCGAGTCGATTCCGGCGTCGCAGCGTCTACGCCAGCCTCGCCGCGTTCGTCGTCTTCTATACGGCGCTGCTCGATCATCGAGATGTACCTGATGCTCAAGTACATCCAGCTCGGGCCGGGCAGCCTCGGCACCGGCCGCTACTTCGGCGAGCCTGCCGCGGCGCGCCGGTCTCGCGGAGCGGAGTGGCATCCACGGCGCGATCCTCGGAGCCGACGAAGGACAGCCGATGATCTTCGACTACGCAACACTGAAGCGTGATCTGGTGGTGCATTCGTCGGCGATCATCATCGTCGCCTTCGCGCTGACCGATGGCTGGGACCTCGGCATCGGCATGCTGTCGCCGCTGCTCGGCAAGACCGACGACGAGCGGCGCGTGATCCTGCGCTCGATCGAGCCGAACTGGGAAGGCAACCAGACTTGGTTCGTCATCGCGGGCGGCGTGATATTCGCCGCGTGGCCGCTCGTGTATGCGGCGGCGTTTTCCGGGCATGTACGTGGCGATGCTGCTCGTGCTGTTCGCACTGTTCTTCCGGCCGGTGGGCTTCAAGTACCGCAACAAGGTCGAAAACCCGCGCTGGCGGCGCAACGTGGGACCGCGGATTGTTCATCGGCGGCTTCGTGCCGACACTCGTGTTCGGCATCGCGTTCGGCAACCTGCTGCTCGGTGTTCCGTTCCAGTTCGACCGTGACCTGCGGGTGTTTTACACGGGCACTTTCTGGGGCCTGCTCAATCCGTTCGCGCTGCTTGCGGGCATGGTCAGCGTGGCCATGCTGATCATGCACGGTGCCGCATATCTGCAACTTGCGCACGGACGGGATAATTCAGGCGCGGGCGGCCAGGGCGGCGCGGCTGGCGGCGCTGGCGCTGATCGTCACGTTCGGGGCGGCCGGCGTATGGGTCGCAACGGGAGTCGATGGTTATCGTGTCACCTCCATGCCGGATCCGAACAGCGTGATCAACCCGCTGGCCAAGTCCGTGATGCGCGTTCGCGGCGCGTGGCTCGAGAACTACATCCGCTTTCCGTTGATGCTGGCCGCGCCGGTCGCAGCCTTCGCCGGCGCACTCGGCGTAGCGTTGCTCGCGACGCTGCGCCATCCACTACTGACACTGCTCGCCAGCGCGACGAGCGTCACCGGCGTGATCCTCACGGCCGGGCTCTCGATGTTTCCGTTCGTGATGCCTTCGAGCAGCGACCCGGCGAGCAGCCTGACGGCGTGGGACTCGGTGTCGAGCCACCGTACGCTGCAACTCATGTTCTGGGTGACAGTGGTCTTCCTGCCCCTGATCGGTCTCTATACGTCGTGGGTGTACTCGCGGCTCTGGGGCAAAGTGACGGCCGAAACGGTTCGCGACGAGCACTGAAGCGACCGCATGGGCCAAGAGCGCACTATCAAGTTCATGTCACCTGGCAAGCTGCTTGGTCCGCCGCGGCTATCCGTCTGGGCGTGGGCCGCAGTGCTGTCCGGTGCCGTGGTCGCAGTGGGCATAGCCTGGATCTCTGCCGAGCGGATCGGGATCGAGCGGCTGCGTGACGCGGGGGCCCACCAGCTCGATCTCTATGCGGCGAGCCTCGAGAGCGCGCTTGGAAAGTACGAATACTTGCCGGGCGTCGTCGCGCTTCGGAGTGACGTTATCGCGCTTGCGAAAAATGCCGGGGTTCCGGGTCTCCAGGACACGGTGAATCTGTATCTCGCCGAAGTGAACGCCAAGGCCCGCAGCTCCGTGCTCTACGTGCTGGATACACGTGGCCTTACGCTCGCCGCGAGCAATTGGAACGAGGAAGCGAGTTTCGTCGGAATGGACCTTAGCTATCGTCCGTACGTGCGCGACGCGGTGGATCGCGGCTCGGGGCGCTTCTACGGTATCGGTACGACCAGTGGCAAGGCGGGCTTCTACTATTCGCAGGCCATTCGAGATCACGAGGCGGTGGTAGGTGTCGCAGTCGTCAAGGTGAGCCTCGACCATGTCGAGGAAGCGTGGTCCGGCGGTGAAGACCTGGCGCTTGTCGTCGATGCGAGCGGGGTCGTGGTCCTGGCATCCGATCCCGAATGGAAATTCAGGACCTACGAGCCATTGCTGCCGGCCGCCAAGGAGGCCATCGAAGCTTCGCGCCAGTACGCGGGAGTCGAGCTCGTTCCCTTGCAGATCTCGGTGGACGCTGCGACAGTCGATGGCGCACGGATTGTCTCGGCGGCGCGCGAAGGGCCGCACCGGCGCTATCTCGAGCTCGTTCGTACAACGCTCGAGCCCAGGTGGCGGTTGATTTTGCTGAAGGACGTTGCGCCGGTGAATGCGCTTGTCCGCAATACCGTCGCGTTCACTGCCGTGGCGGCGGCGTTCTTCCTTGTGCTGCTCCTGTTTCTGTCCCAGCGGCGACGTGCAAACCAGGCGAGCCTTGCGGTGAAGGAGGCGTTACAGCAGGCACACGATCAACTCGAGCGCAGCGTGGCGGAACGAACCGCCGATCTCGTTGCGGCCAACGAGCAGCTGGCCCGCGAGATTGTCGAACGGCAACGCGCCGAGCTGGTGCTGCGCAAGGCGCAGGACGCGCTCATTCACGCGGGGAAGATGGCAGTGCTGGGACAGATGTCGGCGGGCATCACACACGAACTGAACCAGCCCCTGGCGGCGTTGCGCACGCTTTCGGATAACGCCCGGCTCCTGCTGGCCAACGACCGGCGCGACGATGTGCAGAAGAACCTGACGCTGATTTCGCAGCTGACGGAGCGGATGGGAAAGATCACTGGTCAGCTCAAGGCGTTCGCGCGGAAAACACCCCTGCAGCTCGGCCGCGTGTCGCTGCGCCGCGCACTCGGCAATGTGCAGGCTCTTCTCGAACAACGCCTGCGCACCGAGCAGATCGTGTTAACGCAGGATCTCGCGGCTGACGACGTGGAGGTGTGGGCCGAGGCTAACCGGCTTGAGCAGGTTCTGGTGAATCTGATTGTCAACGCGCTCGACGCGATCAAAGGGGCATCGCTGCGGCGCGTGGAGGTGGTCGTACGCGAGCGGGCCGGTCGGGTTTCGATCGCGGTTCGCGACACGGGTTCGGGAATCGCGGCCGATTTTCTGCCGCGGTTGTTCGAGCCGTTCGCCACGACGAAGGAGCCAGGCGCGGGCCTCGGGCTGGGACTCGCGATTTCAACGGGCATCGTCGTTGAGTTCGGTGGTTCGCTCGTGGCTGCGAACCTCCCGGGCGGTGGTGCCGAATTCACCATAGACCTCGCGTCGGGAAGGGAAACGAATGACGCCTGACGCGATCAAGGTGCTCCTTATCGAAGACGATGTCGCCGTTCGCATCGGCAGCGAACAGGCGTTGCAACTCGCCGGCTTCCCGGTCGAGTCGTTCGAATCTGCGGAGCGTGTCGTCGCCAGTATCCAGCCGGGGATATCGGCGATCGTCGTAAGCGACGTCAAGCTTCCTGGCATGGACGGACTCGGGCTGTTGCGACACGTAGTCGACATTGAGAGAGATCTACCGGTCATCCTCGTGACGGGCCACGGCGACATCACGATGGCGGTAGAGGCTATGCGCGAGGGTGCCTACGACTTCATCGAGAAGCCGTTTCCGTCTGAACAGCTGGTGGAAGTGGTAGGTCGCGCGGCCGAGAAGCGCCGGCTGACACTCGAGGTGGAAGCACTCCGCAACAGGCTGCGCAATTGGGTCGGGATCGAAGCCTCGCTGCTTGGCCGATCTCCTCAAATGGAGCAGGTCCGCCACACGATCCTTGATCTGGCCGACACTTCTGCGAACGTCGTGGTGATCGGCGAGACCGGCACCGGCAAGGAACTCGTCGCGCGCTGTCTCCATGAGCAGTCGAGCCGCCGTGACGCGCAGACTCGTGGCCATTAACTGCGGCGGGGTTCCGGAACAACTCTTCGAAAGCGAGATGTTCGGCCATGAGCCTGGTGCGTTTACCGGTGCGAACAAGCGTCGGATCGGAAAGCTCGAGTGGGCGAACCGGGGAACTCTTTTCCTGGATGAGATCGAGAGCCTGGCGATGTCGCTGCAAGCCAAGTTGCTCCGTGTGTTGCAGGAGCGAAAGGTCGAGCGGCTGGGCTCGAACGATCTGATACCGATCGACTGTCGAGTCATAGCGGCGTCGCAGGAGGACCTCGGGGAGCTTGTCAAGCAGCAACGCTTCCGCTCCGATCTCTATTACCGATTGAACGTTGCGGTCATCGAGCTGCCACCGCTGCGTGAGCGGCGTGAGGATGTCCCCACGTTGTTCGAGCACTTCGTGCTCGATGCGGCCACGCGGTACGAACGCGAGGCGCCAATCGTGTCCAGCGCACAGCTGTCGGAACTCATGGCGTACTCCTGGCCGGGCAATGTGCGCGAATTGCACAACGTGGCCGACCGTTTTGTACTCGGTCTGCTTGGTGAACAGTTCAAGCTGCTCAACGCCGGGCAACCGCCTGGACGGACGTTGGCCGACCAAGTGGCGCGGTTCGAGCAGGCCCTGATTGAAGAAATGATGCGGCGGTATCGGGGCAATGTGTCCGCGGCGAGCGAGGCGCTGGGGCTGCCGAAGAAGACGTTTTACGACAAGCTCCACCGGTTCAATCTCGTGGCCGAGGACTTCCGCTGAATATAGCGTCGAACTTGCTGGGGCATTGAAGGAGCCGTTATGTGGTATTTCACTTGGATTCTCGGTCTCGGTCTCGCTCTCGCGTTTGGCATCCTCAATGTGATGTGGCTTGAGACATCGTATTTCTCCGGTGAGCTCGATGAGGAGCGGGTGCGGAAGCGCTTCCAGCGCGGCGGGCGACCGATCGATTGATGTCGCGTTTCAGCGTGAGCTTGCCGGAGTGTCACACTGGGCACCGCCGCCTGCGCCGCTCTTTGGGCACGCCTTTATTCCGCGCCTGGTCGTCGCCCGCCCGGGCTTGGAAGCAAACCGGCGACCGTCAATACGACGCCACTTACATTGCCTTGCGATTCGACGACGCCAAGAAGTTTATCGGTACCCAGCAGACCGGGATTCGCATCACCCAGGGGGCCCACTGACAACGAGTTCTCGGGAGTGGCCAAGGTGCGCGTGCTTGATGCGAGCGGGAAGGAAGAGCGCACGTCGGAGACGAAGCTCGCCGGCAAACGCATCGTCGTTGAACCTTTCTGAGCGAGGCGGGATCGCACCTACCGCTGAGTTGCAGGTGGACAGTGACTGCTGGTTCGAGTCGGCAGGCGGCCGAGCCTGTGCAAAAACGTAGCGTGTCCTCGTAGACTTCGGCAACGCGTTTTGCGAGGCCGGCCGCATGAAGCGATTCATCGAAGGCGAGGATCGAAGCCAGACCGCCTTGCTGCCGCCGAGCCTGGACGATTATGTGGCCGAGGACAACCCGGTGCGTGTCGTCGAAGCGTTCGTCGAGCAGCTGGATCTGCGGCAGCTGGGGTTTGACGGTGCCGCGCCGGCGGCCACCGGACGCCCTGGCTATCACCCGGCGGTGCTGCTCAAGCTGTATGTCTACGGCTATCTGAACCGCATCCAGTCGAGCCGGAGACTGGAGCGCGAAGCGCAGCGCAATCTCGAGCTGATGTGGCTCACCGGGCGGCTTGCGCCCGACTTCAAGACCATCGCCAACTTCCGCAAGGACAACGGTGGCGCCATCCGCGCTGTGTGCCGCCAGTTCATCGTGCTGTGCCGCAAGCTGGATCTGTTCACTCAGGCGCTGGTGGCCATTGATGGCAGCAAGTTCAAGGCCGTCAACAACCGCGACAAGAACTTCACCGCCGCCAAGCTCAAGCGGCGCCTGGCGCAGATCGACGAGAGCATCGCCGGGTATCTCGCGGCGCTCGACAGCGCTGATCGCGCCGAGCCAGAGGTGGCCCCCCTGAAGAAGGGCCACCTGCAAGGCAAGATCGCTGCCTTGAAGGAACAGATGCGCGCGCTCAAGGCGGTCGAGGAGAAGCTGCAGGCCGGCCCTGAGTCGCAAGTGTCGCTGACCGACCCCGATGCCCGCTCGATGAAGAATCGCGACGGCGGCATCGTCGGCTACAACGTGCAGGCCGCGGTCGATGCGCAGCACCACCTGATCGTGGCCCACGAGGTGGTCACCGACGGTGTCGACCGGGATCAGCTCACACCGATGGCCGAGCAGGCGCGGGAGGCCACCGGCCTCGATGCGCTCACCGTGGTGGCCGACCGCGGCTACTTCAAGAGCGAGCAGATCCGCCAATGCGACGAGGCTGGCATCACCCCGATCGTGCCCAAGCCGCTGACCTCCAATGCCGGGGCCGAGGGCCGCTTCGACAAGCGGGACTTCATCTACATCGCCCGCGATGATGAGTACCGCTGCCCCGCCGGCGAGCGTGCGATCAAACGCTTCACCACCGTCGAGGCCGGTCTGACGTTGGACGTGTACTGGACCTCGGCGTGTCCGCGCTGCGCGCTGAAGGCGCAATGCACCACCGGCGACTATCGCCGCATCCGACGTTGGCAGCACGAAGCGGTGCTCGAAGCGATGCAGGCGCGGCTCGACCGGCAACCCGAATTGATGCGGCTGCGCCGCTGTACGGTCGAGCATCCGTTCGGCACGATCAAGCAGTGGATGGGCTGGACTCACTTCCTGACGCGCACGCTCGCCCGTGTGCGCACCGAGATGAGCCTGCACGTGCTGGCCTACAACCTGAAGCGCGTGATGCGCATCCTGGGCATCGCCCCACTGCTCAGAGCCCTGCAGACGTGAGCCGCAAGGCTCGTCTTGCGCTCAACGAACGAGCGCCGTGACCTGGCAGCCACACCGACGCCGCGAAACGGCGATACACGCCTCAGGCGAGTTCAAACACTCCGATGCGAAAAATATCGATCGGTCGCGTCAGCGCCGACCAAACCCAAACAACCACGCGCGTTTTTGCACGGCCTCGGCCAGTACCGGACGTATCCGACTGTGATCGAATCGACTACAAAAGCGGAACACTGAGCGCATGAATATTAGGCGCTACTGAACCCACTTCACGAGCCATGACAGCGCGCGATCGAGAGGATTTGCTACAAGCGTTGAGAACTCGCTTTGAGAAGAACATGCATCGACACAAACGAATCCCATGGGCAAGCGTGCTGGCTAGGCTCCAAGGCAATCCCGGCGCATTGGAGTCGCTCGGTGCAATGGAGGCGACCGGCGGTGAGCCCGACGTAGTTGGTGCGCATCCGGAGACGGACCATTTCACGTTCTTCGATTGCTCCGCGGAGAGCCCGATAGGTCGAAGGAGCATTTGCTACGACCGCGAAGCGCTGGACGCGCGCAAGGAGCACAAGCCGAAGAGCAGCGCGGTCGAGATGGCTGCAGCGATGGGCATCGACCTGCTGACGGAGGAGCAATACCGAGAGTTGCAATCACTCGGTGAGTTCGATACGAAGACTTCCAGCTGGATTGAGACACCGCCCGATATTCGCTCGCTTGGCGGAGCCCTCTTCTGCGACCGCCGCTACGGCAAGGTGTTCGTGTATCACAATGGCGCCGAGTCGTACTACGCGGCCAGAGGCTTCCGCGGCTTGCTTCGAGTATGAGCACAGTCTAGGCAGGCATTGCGCGGAGCAAGTCCGCGCCAGTGACGCTGCCCGGCCCGGGCGGCCGTTGGTACCGCACTGTCCCTTAGACCAAAGCGGACGTTACGGGGACTTGACATGCTCGACTGCCCGTTCTGCAAATTCACCGATGCCGTGCTGCACAACGACCTGGCGTACGCGCGCTTCGACAGCCACCCGGTCAATCCCGGCCACCTGCTAGTGCTGCCGCGCCGACACGTGGTCGGATACTTCGACGTTACTGCCGGTGAACGCGCGGCGCTCTTCGACCTGATCGACTCCGGCAAGGCACTGCTCGATGCGCGCTTCCGGCCCGACGGCTACAACATCGGCGTCAATGTTGGCGAGTGCGCCGGCCAGACAGTCATGCACCTGCATGTGCACCTGATTCCCCGTTACCGCGGCGACATGGTCAATCCGCGCGGCGGCGTGCGCGGCGTCATTCCGGCGAAACAAGACTACTGAGGAGGCGGGCTTATGGACGGCTCTTACCTGCGCTTCTATGTAACCCAGGGGCACCGGCTGCACCACATGCTGTTGTGGGAGTGGTTGTTGCGCACCGCGAACCAGATGGGTATCCGCGGGGGCTCGGCGTTCCACGCAATGGCTGGCTTCGGCCGTCATCATATGATGCATGAGGACACCTTCTTCGAGCTGGGCGGCAGCTTGATCGTCGAGGTCGAATTCATCGTGACGCCTGCCGAAAAGGCCAAGCTGCTCGAGCTGATCGCGGCCGAGAAAATTCGCCTCTTCTATGCCGACATTCCCGCCCGCTTCGGTGTACTCAACCCCGACCGCGAAGACCCGCCGGCGCAAGGGAGCTCCTCAGCTTCGGCTGTGTGATCGTGCCTCAGGAGATGGCATTCGTGATGGACCCAGGACAAGTTCGGCCACAAGCGGAAGTTTTGTTGGGCTGTCATCCGCTGCAGAGCGTCGTTGAGCCGGAGGTCATGTCCCTCAACGGTCAACTCAGTTGACAACGCCAAGCGAGCACTTGTCGGGATCTGGCTGCGCGCCGTACGTCGGAGAACGAAAATGATCAAGCTCATCATCCCTGGTTTCGGGCGGCTGGAAATAGCCCGAGTCGTGACCGACTACACGGGCACGCACTCTTTCAAAGGGATTGTGAGGAAAAGTGTCAGAACCCGACTCGCACAACTCGGCAAGCTGGTTGAGGTCCACGTTCTGACCATTGACACTTTCGGTAGCGCACGCCGTGAACTCGCACGGCTGCCCCTCGAACTGCACTTTCTGACCGCCGACCGACGTAATGACAAGGAGAAGCAACAGTTCGTGCTGAGGCATGAACCGAAGCGCGTGGCGGCGTTCGGCAACGGGACCATAGATCGGCTGCTGCTGAAGACTGTGCGCGACGCTGGGGGTCTCGCTGTGGCGGTCGACAACGGCGAAGGATGCGCGCTCGACGCGATTCTCAACGCCAATATCCTTATCCACGGCTCCGAGCAGGCATTGGATCTTCTGCTTGAGCCGAACAGCTGCAAGGCGACCCTTCGCTTCTGAGTCCACGCGGCAGACAAATACGGTTGTGGGTCGGGCAGGTGCAGCATTGCGTTGACCGTCCGCTTCTGGAGGGTCCAGCGTCCGCTATCGCTCCCACATCGAGGCCTTCAGTCCTGCCTCGTAGTAGGCGCGATGTGCGGTACCGGTCGACTGCAACACTCCTTCTGCTTACGCAGTGTATCAGTGTGTTGCATCGACCGGTTGAATCCGCCGCCGAATGCGGCGTTTGCGACGCGTTCATTCCGAACAGCGATCAGGAATTTTGCAGGGCTCGTCCAAAAACCGTAAGTCCTGCTTTCGGTGATCCACCTGTCGAAGGGAGAGGTGCAACGTGCGGCCCCATTCCGGGGATAGGAGATACCGATGAACCTGGAACAGGCCACCGACGCAAAGCAACCGTGGAACAAAGGAAAGACTATCGGCCAGAAGGCGCCCTTCAAGCCGAAGGAGATCTGGGTCATTCGAACTCGACTTGAGATGGACGGTCGGACGCGTGATCTCGCGCTCTTCAACTTGGCAATCGACAGCAAGCTGAGGGGTTGCGATCAAGTCAACCTCGGAGTCAATGACGTCTGCCACGGCGATCGCGTCGCGAACCGAGCCATCGTCATACAGCGGAAGACGCGGCGCCCGGTACGTTTCGAAATCACGCCTCCGACCCAGCGCGCCGTAGACGCATGGATCAAGAAAGCTGGACTGAAAGCTGGCGACTTCTTGTTCCCCAGCCGAGCCCACGCAGGATCGCACCTCAGTACTCGGCAGTACGCCCGCATCGTCAAGGACTGGGCCGAGATGAGCGGTCTGGATGCATCTGCTTATGGGACGCACTCGATGCGCCGCACCAAGGCGTCGATCATCTACCGCCAGACGAAGAACCTGCGCGCGGTGCAGCTTCTGCTTGGTCACAGCAAGCTCGACAACACTGTCCGCTATCTTGGCATCGAGGTCGACGACGCGCTGGAGTTGGCGGAGGCTATTGATGTCTAGTGGCTGACGCTGCGATTGACTGAGGACGCGCAGCCGGTTCCGGCGCTCATCGAAGGGCAGCTCGATTGGCGCCGGTTGCCGCCGCCTGGCCAATTGCCGACGAGCGGCGGGCACTCAGAATCGCCGCAAAGCGGACGTTCTGAAGAGTGCGAATCCCGTGGCCCGGTTCGGTCCGAGGGGCACTTTCGCCGGCGCCCGTTCTAGACTGCATTGACATCGGAGCTCATCAGCCAAACGAACCAGCCAGATGGCTGACGTCTTTCTTTCCTACGCACGCGTGGATAAGGAGTTTGTGCAGCTTCTCGATCGGGGGCTGCGCAAGCGAGCGCGGGACACCTGGGTCGACTGGGAGAAACTTCGGCCTGCCGAAGAGTGGATGGCCGCGATTTACTCCGCGATCGAGTCGGCTCAAGCGTTTGTCTTCATCATCAGCCCCGATTCGATAGCCTCCGAGGTCTGCCACCGCGAACTCGCCCACGCAGTTGAGCACAACAAGCGGTTGATTCCGGTCGTGTGCCGCGAGGTATCGGCGACCACGGTTCCGCCGGCGCTGCGATCTCTAAATTGGATCTTTTTCCTGAACGGCGATCAATTCAAGACTTCTCTCCAAAGGCTTGTGTCAGCGGTTGATACGGATCTCGCCTGGGTCCGCATGCACACGCGGCTTCTGACGCGCGCCATCGAGTGGAAGGAGAATGACCGTAGGGAGAGTCTCCTGCTCCGTGGCGATGACCTGGCCGCTGCCGAGCAAGCGCTCGCGGATTCGGGCGACAAGGAGCCCGTGCCAACCCGACTGCAGCGCGCCTACGTACAGGCAAGCCGAGACAAGGCTTCGCACGACGCGCAGCAACGGGAACTCGCGGCCCGACTCGATGGGGAGCTAGAGGCCGCTAAGCGGGTTCAGCTTGGGACATTTCCCAGTCCGACGGTGTTCTCCGACGAGAAGCGATTTAGCCTCTTCGCCCACACGGAGCCGGCACGTGAGGTCGGCGGTGATCTTTATGACTTCTTCCGGCTCGACGATGATCGCCTCATGTTATTCATCGGCGATGTCTCGGGGAAAGGGCTGCCTAGTAGCCTTTTTGCAGCCGCAAGCAAGGCGTTGATCAAGAGCGCCGCGTTGCGGCATGGCGGAGATGTGGCGGCTGTCATGCAGGAGGCGAACCAGGAGATTGCCCGCGACAACTCCGAGTCGCTATTCGTTACGTTGCTCGCGGGAATCCTCGATGCTCGCAGCGGGCAATTCGAATACTGCAACGCCGGATTCGAGCCCGCGTACCTGCTTCCCGGCAAAGAGCGGCCCGTGAGCCGGCTCCTCGGAGCGAACGGGCCACCCCTGTGTGTGATCGACGATTTTCGCTATGAGGCAGGGTGCTATCAGATGCGCCCGGGCGAGAAGCTGTGCCTCTTGACGGATGGCGTAGTTGAAGCCATGAACAGTGGCGGTCTCACATACGGGCGGGCGAGACTCGAGACGCTGCTTGTAGGCCTCCGTCGTGCAACCGGGCCGTCTGAAGTCGGCGAGGCGATCCACCGCGATGTGACAAGGTTCACGGCAGGCGCCGAGTCTGTCGACGACGCGACAATTCTAATTCTGTGCTGGCACTGACTAACGGCCACTTAATCTCTGCTGCTCATCTCCCAAGGGCAACAATCGGCCATTGTGTTGAAAAACTCGCTTGAGGTCCTCGAGTAGGCATCAGTTCGAAAACTCGACCTCTCAGACGGCCGGATCGACGACGCCCTCGGTTATGTTCGGAGGCGAGAATTCGGAGTTTTTCAACAGAATCGGCCGATTGCAGACGGAGCGTTGTGCCCACAGAATTGCCCAATAGCGGAAGTGCCCTTGCTCAGCGAGCGCGGGCAACGGAACCCCGCTTCGCTCCTTGCACAGGTACCCGCTGTACAAACACAGATAAGTCCGTAGACCTTTGCCACCAAAGAGCGCTGCACTGAATCCAGCGCCCCCTCATTCGCTCACGGAGATCATCCAAATGGCAACTGCCAACAAGGCTATCGCGAAGAAGGCCGCTCCGGCCAAGAAGCGCGCGCCCAGCGCTGCCTTCATGAAGCCCATGACCCCCAGCGCTGCACTTTCAGCCATCATCGGCGACCAGCCCATGCCGCGCACCGAGGTCACCAAGAAGGTGTGGGATTACATCAAGAAGAACGATCTGCAGGACAAGACCAAGAAGACCATGATCAATCCCGACAGCAAACTCAAGCTCGTTGTCGGTGTCAGCCCGATCAGCATGTTCGGCATGACCAAGGAGATCAGTAAACACCTCAAGTGAAAGCACAGATCTGCCGTTACAAGCCCCGATTCGCTTAGGCACACGTTTGGTTGGGCGCTGACGACTGGGCGGTTGTCGCAACACGGCCAATTGCGGACCTGACTGGTCGAGGTGAGAATCGCCTCACAGCAGACATGTAGTCTGTCCGAGCTCCGCTAGGGAGGTTGCGTGCCGAAGGACATTGACGACAAGTTCTACGAGCGCGCTGACGCGCACATACACCTCTCCAATGAGCAGATAGCGGACGTCGGGCGTGGCAACGCGAGCGCCTCAATGATGTACGCAGCGGCTCGCTTCAACGCATGGGTCAGCGCCTGTCGCTTCTCGACGACGGACGAGATGGCTGCCGCTCGCGAGGAAGAAATCGAATACTTTGTCGATCAGTACCGGGGGATGCTCGAAGAGAACTTCGACGACTATGTCGAAAACTTCTCCAAGTACATGACGGTGGACTGAGGCGCGGCACTAAGCGGCCACAACCGGCCGTCCCAGACACCTCGGCAATTCGCCCTAGAGCAGACGCCCTTTGCAGGGCGCCCTGTCCCAATCTCGAGGGACCCTAACGCACCGCGAATCCACCCGACGCGCTGGTGCTGGCCCGCACGATGTAGACGCCGTTGCCGATGTACTGCAGGTCGACAGCGTCGAATTGGCCTCCCTCAACCGCACCCGCTGCGCCTATCGAGGTTCGCAGAATCGAGGCCGTCGATAGGCTACCGAGAACAAAGTCAAACACGAGCGCAGTAAGAAGGCGTGGAAGATCAGAATTCTCAGGTCCAACGCTTTCGGGGCCACGACTGCCAAAGCGCTGTTCAAATTGCGGCTTGCGAGTGCAGCGCCTTGGGCGTCAGCATGTGGGCCATGGCGGCGCTCGGCCATCCCGTCGACATCCTGGGAAACCCAAAAAACGACGCGCTCCAGCATTTCTGCGGGAGCGCGTCGGTACAGGCGAGTCGCAGCTAGTGGCTGTTAATCCACTTCAGGACATCGACCTGGTCGAGACGGTAGGCAAAGTCGGTGCCGCGGCAGAGAGCGTTCAGGCCGAAGGACGTCACTGCAACGATCAGGTTGGAGCTCGGCCCGCCCAGGAACACCGGCCCGCCGGAGTCGCCCGAGCAGGTGCCGCCGCGCCCGTTGCCGTTGCCCTGCGTCTGTAGGTTGAAGCCGTCGGTATAGCGCGCTTCCGAGGTTAACCAGCGTGGATTGCGCCATGAGGCGGACGCGAAACGAGATATTCGATAGCGCAGAATGCTGGTTCACGCTCAGGCTCAGCCCGTATCCGCTGACAGTGAAGACGGTGTCCTTTTTGCCGCGCCCCTTGTCGAGCCCGTTGAGCACACCCGCCTGCGGCAGCTCGCCGTACTCCGGCAGTGCGATCGGCTGGTCGAGGATCACGAGCCCGACGTCTCTCGTGTTCGGAAACCCCGCGAAGTCGGCGAAGCCATAGTTGAAGAGCTGGCTCGACGTCGCGCACACGACGCCCAGCGTGCCCGGCGCGCAGGTGTTCGGATAGCCGCTGACGGGGTCGACGCCCGTCGCCGGGTCGAAGTTCTTGCCCGCGTCCTGCTGGAAATAGACGCGCGCCGAGGCGGCGCCTTCGGCGGTATCGGCGCAGTGTCCGGCCGTCACGAACTTGGTCGGGCTGATGAGCGACCCGCTGCAGCGCCAGAGGAACTGGCCGGCGGAGTCATAGAACACCACCAGGCCGACGAACGGATGCTGGTTGTCGTCCACCCAGTTGCCGGTGATGGCAAACGCCGGCGTTGCAAGCGTGCCGGCCAGGGCGACGAGAATCACTGCAATTGATTTGCGCATGGGCCAACCTCTCCAATTCGGCTGTTGGAAGGCAACTATAGCTGCCCGGCCCAGTGTGGCAAGGACTACTAGCTGATGTCGGCCAATTGCTGCCTATCCGATTCCCCGCCAAAATTGCGCGAAAGCAGACTACCGGCGCGTCTGACGCTCGGCCCACCGATAGCGGCAGCGAGGCGACTCGGATATAGGCGCTGGTGCGACTGCTGAAGTGGACCGGCTGTCCGACTAACTGCTACGCCTGGCGTCATGGACCTCACCCCCGAGCTGGTCGCGCTGGTTCACCGGCACATCCAGGACACGGGCCCCGATCCGGATCGGCAGCCGCTGACCGACGAGGACTACGACCAGCTCCTGTCTACGCTGCTCCTCGCCCGACCGGCGGCGTCGCCGGTCTGGGTTTTCGCCTATGGATCACTGCTCTGGAAGCCGGCTTTCGCTCATATTGAGGAGCTGCCTGGACACCTAATCGGATGGCACCGCTCGTTCTGCTTCCGCCAGAAGCGGTTTCGCGGGACTCCGGACTGCCCGGGGCTGATGCTGTGCCTCGATCGCGGTGGCGAGTGCCGTGGACTGCTGCTGCGGTTCGCCGAAGACACGCTAGAACGCGAGCTGCAGAAACTGCTCCGGCGCGAGGTGACGTTAAAGCCGGCGAACCAGGGGCCGCGTTGGGTCCGTGTGCGAACGCTCCACGGTGCCGTGACGGCGTTCGCCTTTGTTTGCAACCGGCAGTCGCCGTCCTACGTCGGCAAGCTGCCACCCGACCAGGTTGCCGACATCCTGGCGGTCGCCTGCGGCCACGTGGGTTCTGGTGCCGCCTATCTCTACGAGACCGTGACGCGCCTGCGCGCCTTGGGCATCGAAGACCGCGGCCTGCGGCAGCTGCAGTCGCTAGTGGCCCAGCGCATCACACACGTCAACGACAACGCTGTCTGATGCCGAGTAGTGCAGCGCGCGACGGGATAAGGCGGAGTCAGATCAGTTGGAGTGACCGCGATGTGGTGACATACCGCACCGCCGCCGACGGCCAATTTCGGTCATAGCTCGGCGGCTACGGATCGCCTGATAGCAATGGGATGGACGCCCCCACCCGTAACGGCATCGATGTGCCAAAGTGGAAGTGTCGAGCAACCACTTGAACCGAGGGGAGCGTCCACCATGAAGATTACGACGGTTGGCATCGATCTGGCAAAGAACGTGTTCCAGGTGCACGGGGTCGATGAACGAGGCAAGGTCGGTGCTGCGCAAGCAGCTGCGGCGCGATCAGATGGCCGCGTTCTTCGCGAACCTGCCGCCGTGCCTGATCGGCATGGAGGCCTGCGGCAGCGCCCATCACTGGGCCCGCGACGCTGCAGAGGTTCGGGTCACAGCGTGCGGCTGATCGCGCCGCAGTTCGTCAAGCCCTACGTCAAGAGCAACAAGAACGACGCGGCCGACGCCGAGGCGATCTGCGAAGCGGTGGCGCGGCCGAACATGCGCTTTGTGCCGATCAAGAGCGTCGAGCAGCAGGCGGTGCTGTCGCTGCACCGGGTGCGACAGGGATTCGTGAAGGCTCGCACGGCGCAAGCCAACCAGATTCGTGGCTTGCTGGCCGAGTTCGGGCTGGTGATGCCGCAGGGCATTGTGAACGTGCGCCAGCGGGTGCCGCCGATGCTCGAGGCGCGGCCGACGAGCTGCCGCTGTCGTTGCGACAGCTGATCGAGCGGCTGCTCGAGCACCTGCAGGAGCTCGATCGGCAGGTTGACGAGCTGGAAGCGCAGATCAAGGCGTGGCATCGCAGCAGCGAGCTGAGCCGCAAGCTCGAGAAGATCCCCGGCATCGGCCCGCTGACGGCCAGCGCGCTGGTCGCCTCGATCGCCGATGCGAACAGCTTCGACAACGGCCGGCAGCTGTCGGCCTGGCTGGGACTGGTGCCCCGACAGGACTCGAGCGGCGGCAAGCCCAAGCTGCTGGGCATCAGCAAGCGCGGCGACGTGTA
Organism: uncultured beta proteobacterium; assembly: GCA_963707445.1. Classification (GTDB taxonomy): domain Bacteria; phylum Pseudomonadota; class Gammaproteobacteria; order Burkholderiales; family Burkholderiaceae_F; genus JALORV01. The sequence continues at coordinate 247,942 of CAVPPW010000050.1, forward strand.
CCTGCGCACCTTGCTGATCCACGGTGCGCGCTCGGCGATCCTGGCGGCGCAGCGCAAGGCGACGACAGCCGAACGTCTGGCTGGCCAAGCTGCTCACCGGCGCCATCCGAACATTGCGGCCGTGGCGCTGGCCAACAAGAACGCGCGAACGGTCTGGGCGCTGCTTGCGCACGAGCGCGAGTTCCGGCCCGACTACGCGCCCGCGGCTGGCCGCCGCGTAGACGATCGACGGACGACAACGACTTCGACAGGAGAAGAACCCACCACCGATTGCTCAGGCGATCACGCAGTGATGGCAAGACAGGTCAGACCGTGGTTGGCAAACCCAAGAATGACCGCAGCACCTCGAGTGCGACAAAGCGATCGGGGAGCCAACCAGCAAATCCCATCAGGGACAGCGGCACATGCCGCAACCAAAGTCCGGATGTACGGGTGCAATCCCTACCTTCAAGCCATCACGAACTGAAAGCTTGGCAAACCGGGGGCGTCCATGGTGCGCTACGAATGCGAGCGCTGCAGAGGCGTGAGCAATGCTTCATTGAAGATGAGGGTAGGCCCCTCGAAGTCGGCTTGCAGGAGCAGGCTTCAAATCACCTCAAGCTGCGCGGGTCAAGAGTCTGCGTGGTGAGCGTTGAGGAAAAGGCGGAGCGAGATTCCGTCAGATGAGTGCTGGTGAGACGAACGCAAGTGAACCACTGATGACGTGTCGAAACCCCATGACGACGTCGAAACCGGGAGGTATGGATGCCCCGGGACAAGGACAGACGCAGCCTGCCGACGGGCTGTCTGGCGTCCGGCATGAAGGTGGCGTGACGCCAGCACAGGCTTCGATGAGGAACGTAGGAACCTGTCGTCGCGATGCGAAGGGAGAAGCTCCAGCAGGCGACCCCTGCAAGAGCCAGAGTACCGATGCGCGGCACAGGGGCGGAGTCGCTCGTAGTAGGGCTGAAGGTCCTGTAATGGGACTGGACCGAAGGGGCGACGTTGTCCGGCATGACGGAACAGACAACCGGCAACGGGAGGATCTGGCTCGGCATGCCAAACCGTTCGATATATCCAAGCGCGAAGTCTGGGAGGCCTACAAGAAGGTCAAGGCCAACCGGGGTGCTGCGGGAGTCGACAGACAGACGATCGAGGAGTTCGAGTCGAGGTTGGCTGACAACCTCTACAAGCTCTGGAATCGACTGGCCTCGGGCAGTTACCAGCCTCCACCGGTGAGACGGGTGGAGATCCCGAAGGCAGGTGGCGGAGCGCGGCCGTTGGGAATCCCGACGGTCGCCGACCGGGTTGCTCAGATGGTGTTCAAACAGCGTCTTGAGCCGCAACTCGAGCCGCACTTCCATCCTGACTCCTACGGCTACCGGCCGGGCCGGTCGGCGCATCAGGCGGTGGCGGCCGCGCGCAAGCGCTGCTGGCACTACGCCTGGGTGCTCGATCTCGACATCAAAGGCTTCTTTGATTCCATTGACCATGCCTTGCTGATGAAGGCGATACGGCATCACACGCAGTGCAGGGCGACGCTGCTGTACGTTGAGCGGTGGCTTCGGGCACCGGTCAGTCTGGCAGACGGCGTCACGCAGCAGCGGGAGGCGGGCACGCCGCAAGGCGGTGTCATCAGCCCGCTGTTGGCAAATCTGTTCCTGCACTATGTGTTCGATGAGTGGATGCGTCGCAACCATCCGGGCGTGCCGTTCGAACGTTACGCTGATGATGTGGTCTGCCATTGCCGTACTCTGGATGAGGCGCAGGCGCTCAAGGCGGCCTTGGACGAGCGGATGGCGCAGTGTTCCCTGGTGTTGCATCCGCAGAAGACGCAAGTCGTCTACTGTCGCGACGGCAACCGCACGGGGACCTACGGCGTCTATCAGTTCGACTTCCTGGGCTATCGCTTCCGGCCGCGGTTCGCAAGATCGCGAACGGGGGCGGTGTTCCTGAGCTTCCTACCTGCGATCAGTCCCAGCGCGGCGAAGGCGATCCGGCAGACGGTGCGCCGCTGGCGGCTGCACTGTCGGCACACCACCGAGTTGGCGGACATGGCGCAGGAGATCAATCCTGTGCTGAAGGGGTGGCTGAATTACTACGGCCGCTTCTATCGATCGGCGTTGCACGCGGTGTTCGACACGCTGGATCAGTACTTGGTGCGGTGGGTGCGCAGGAAGTACAAGCGCCTGAAGTTCAAGGTGAGCCGGGCTCGGGAACTGGTGGTCACGATCCGACACCAGCGGCCGACTCTGTTCGCGCATTGGGCCTTGGCGCAGGACGGTGGGCAATAGGAGCCGGATGAGATGAGAGTCTCACGTCCGGTTCTGAGAGGGCCTGCGGGTGTGACTCCCGTGGGCTACTCTACGGACTTCGCAATTCCTTCTACGAATGAATCGCAGAACGCCGGCCTTTGTCGGCATCGTGTTGGCCTGTTTTCTCCTTGGCTTATTCGCCTTGCGGTGGTGGCATCCATGGGATCGCAGTGCGCCGCGCACAAACGAGCAATCAACGAACGACACCAAGTCAGGCGACGTGACGGCGAGCTCGCCGAAGGCTATTGCCCCCGGGGCCGCAGATGGCTCCGTCCAAGTCGAGCTTTGCGGCTACGGCAAGACCAAGCCGATTCGCACTACCGACGACTATCCCCTGGAGGTGGTGAGGGCCGCCGAAGGTGCCTTCTCAAGCGCGGCCGAGCGGCTAAGCGCTCAAGCGCAGCCGACGGCGCGGGCGGTTGGCCTCTACGCCAGATTGGTTGCTGCCGTGCGACGCGCCGGCGACGAGGACCAACGTGTCAACCCGAATTGCACGGACGCGCCGTGCGTTCAGCGACGGCTCCATGCCGCCAGCGACGCGGCCAAGCCACATGCTGAAGAACTCGCACGACTCGCAGTGGCGTCGAACGACCCCCGCGCCTATTCCATGGCGCGCTTCGGTTGCCGACTGAACCGGGACAGCGGGGCGTGCGCGGAGCTTTCCGTTGGTCGCTGGGCACAATTGGAGCCGGACAATGCCGTACCGTGGTTCCACCTCGCCGAAGAAGCCGCCGCCCGCAAAGACGAGGCTGCCCTGAGCGAGGCGCTTTATCGGGCGGCACGTGCGAAGACCTCCGACTACTACTGGTCGACGATTTTGGCGATGGCGGAAGATCCGGCCGCTCGCGAACTGGCCCCAGCATCTCGATTGGTCTATTTGTCGCAGCTACTGGGCATCTACGCGGCGTTGCCCGCGCCGACGTACTTGGCGGTCGGTAATGCCTGTAGCCCCGACAACATGGCCGACTCGACGCGCCGGCAGCTGTGTGTTGACCTGGCGACGATGATGACCGAGCGCAGCAAATCACTTCGCGAGCATTCGCTTGGAGCTGCCATCGGTGAACGGGGTGGGTGGCCAGCCGATCGAGTGCAACGGTTGCGCGACGAGAAAGACGCGATCAACGTTGTCGATAGAAAGGATTGGGCACCGGAAGACGTTCATAGTTGTCGCTTTCTCGAGCAGCTTGAGGCGCGGATCAATGAGCTCGTGAAGCTGGGAGAACTTGCATCGGTACGACAGAAACTCGCGGCGAGTGGGCGATCCGTGGGGACGATGGCGCAGGAATGGCGAGACTCGCAGCGTGAGCACAGTAATGCATCAAAAGGCACTGCAGGATCGAAGTAGCGTTGTCGGCCTAGAGCAGTCCGTCAGGCGCCGCTGCACAAATTGCCTCGAAGCAGACATTCGGCGGGCCGGAGTCCAGATCCAATTAGCGGTGAAGCGGAAGTCGGCGCTAGGCAAAACCAAGGGCCAGTCTAGCGCAGCGCGGGAAGCACGCTCGCGAACGCGCTGATGACGATGGCGTTGGCGATGTCGATTAGGAATGCACCGACCACAGGCACAATGATGAATGCCTGCGACGCGTAGCCGTAGCGTTCGCAGACGGCCTGCATGTTGGCGATGGCGGTCGGCGTCGCTCCGAGCCCGAACCCGCACTGCCCAGCCACGAGTGTCGCCGCTTCGTAGTTCGATCCCATTACGCGAAAGGTGACGAGTGTCGTGAACAGCGCGACGCCGATTGCCTGTAGCGCGAGGATCACGAACATTGGCAACGCCAGGGCCGCCAGTTCCCAGAGCCTCAGGCTCATCAACGCCATGGCGAGGAACAGCGACAGTGAAATCGCACCGACGAAGGTCAGCGCCTCGCCATCGATTTCGTGCAGCTTGAACATGGCGAGCGCGTTGCGAATTATTACGCCGACGAACAGCGTCCACACGAATGTCGGCAGCGTGAACGTCGGATTCTCGGCCCATCGCGAGAGCGCCGTTCCCGACGCCAGGCAGGCTGCGATCAGCAATATCGTGACGCTCAGCCGCTGCGGTGTGAACGCGTCCCTGGACTCCGCGCCGTCGTGCGTCAGTATCTCGGCCTTTGCCACGCCGAGGGGTGCACCGCGCGCTTTGAGACGTTCTATAAGGCGGTGCGCCACCGGGCCCCCGACGAGGCCACCCATCATCAGACCGAAGGTCGCCGCCGCGAGCGCTATGCCCGGCGCCGCGGCAAGCCCGAAACTCTCGGCGAACTTCTGGCCCCACGCCGCACCCGTGCCGTGCCCACCCGACATTGTTACCGAGCCGGCGATCAATCCGATCAGCGGATCGAGGGCCTCGATACGAGCCGGTGCTAAGAACGGCTCGCGTGTCGGTGGACCAGGCGGCGGATACCAGCGAACGCGTCGAAGAACTCCCCCTTGGCACCGGGCTTGGCAGACATGGTCTCCGCCACTACAGTCTGTTCCCATCCTCTGGTCGATGTCGGAGATGGGGGCAAAGGTCATGGTGGCTATTCACGTCATCTGCGCTGTCGGCAGACCGGACGATTACTTTGGCAGGGAGCGAAGAAAGAAGACTGAAGCTCTGAGCAGTCGGGGCGTAGCCATGAAA
>CAVPPW010000051.1:0-21279 GCA_963707445.1 uncultured beta proteobacterium
AGCCCCTCGTACTTCTTGATGGCCGTCGGGTTGGCCAGATGGACCCGATAGCCGCGGTCCATCAGACCATCCACCAGCCAGTACCAGTTATAGGTCGAACTCGATCACCACGCCGACGATCTCATCCCGGTGTGGCGCCAGCACCGCTTCGATCGCTTCCAGGCTGTTGGGCAAGCGCTTCTGAAACACGACGCGATCCTCTTCGTCGGCGATCACCACGACGCTGTTGTTGGAGTGCAGATCAATGCCGATAAACTTCCGCATGCTGGCCTCCTTCAGGGTCGTCAAGTCAAACGCACCTTGACTCTATCCCCGCCGTGCTTCGCAGCACGGTGTGGAGGCCGGCTAGATGATTGTCATTTAGAGGACGAAATGTGGTTGCCGATGGACTTCAGCTCAAGCGTCCCCGGCTGCGTCACGCTGTTGGCGTGGCTGGTAATCCTGTGCTTCGGCGACTGTCGTCGCTGGAAGTCTCGCAGTGAGCGCTGCAATTCCGGCGCGCGATCGCGCTCGTTCACACTTACTTGTTCTTGCCTTTGCCCTTCCCCTTGCCCTTGCCGTGCTCCTGTTCGTAGTACGGCACGTAGACAGTGTTGTACCAGTCGTCCTTGACGAAATACACGGGACGGGTGCAAGCGTCGTACTTGTGGCAGTGCTTCTTCCAGTCCTTTGCATGGCCGGGCGGCACGTGCAGGTAGATCGGCTGTACTGGCTGCACGACCTGCACCGGCTGGATCACGACCGGTTGCGGGTAGATCAGCACGGGCCGCGGCGCATTGCCGATGTCGATCTGCCCGTAGAAGCCTGGCTGGCCGACACTGATCGAAACACCGACATCGGTGGCCATTGCGGCCGAGGCCGCCGCGGCAAGTAAGGTGGCTAGAACAAGGCGTTTCATGCTGTCCTCTCAGGTGACATATCCCCAGTAACGTCCGAGCCGTCGGTCGCGACGACACCGCCGCGATCGGCGAAAACGGACTTTCTACCCTCAAACTCCTTCTTTGCCCTCGCGTAGCCGTTGGCGCATTCCATCAGCGCACGGTTGCCAGGATTCGCACAGGTCGGCGAAGGCTGACAGAACGCGCCATGCGGCGTCCTTGGCCGCCGCTCCTGCTTCGACCTGATCGATGGACGCCTGACGCATCGCGATGCGTTCACGCTCGGCCTGTGCCTTGGCCCGCTTCTCCGCTTCCGCTCGCTCGACGGCGGCTTGTTGAGCGAGCGCGGCGTTCCGTTGGATCTGCTCGAAGCTGCGCGTCGTAGTTGTCTGGATGTCGCTGACTGCCTTCGTACGTTCTAGGGTGGCCGATTGCAGTCGTTTACGCCGGCTTCTTGTGGACATAGTTGATAACTCCGTCTTGCGCTTTCTTCCATACCCAAGTTGGCGATGGAGCGTCAGCGGCCATGACTTTGGACATCCAAGCGTGGTTGTGCATCGTGGTCGAATGAGTGGGGAGTGGTGCGTGCATGCTCACCGATTCCGGACACGCAAAAACCCTGGAATACGACTGCCGCGAGCCGTCAATTAGCGCGGCCGATGGCCTGAGAAGTAAGTTCGATGGGCAAAGCCGGCCAATTGCAGTCATTCCGCCCTGGCGTCAGAATGCTCCGAAACCGGACCTAGCAGAGGGTCACCTTTACGTGAGTAACGCCCTCGCCCTACAGCGCCTTCTGAACAGTCAGACCAAGCCTGACTGCGCGTCCTTGACACCGTTCACCATCGAAGAGGCCGAGCTTTGATTCGGGACGAGTGAAACTTCGCTTTGAGCGGCAGCCGGCCTTCAAGAACCTTTTTGGCAACGTACAAGGCGGATTTGCCGTAGCAATGGTTGACGTACTCGTTTCGGTCGCTGCGTACGCCAAGACCCGCGCTTGGCTGCCCACCGTTGAAATGAAGAGCAGCTTTCTTGCGCCTATGAAGCTTGCTGACTGCTTCGGCGAGGCGCAAGTGCTCAAGGTGGGAAGGCAGTTCGCGTTCCTCGAAGCCAAGCTGTGGGGGGGCGGATGGAAAGCTGGCCGTGCATGCAACTGCGACCTTGGCCGTTCAGTCGCAGCCAAGCGCTTCGTAGTGCGGCCGACAGCCGCCCTTCCGGGTGGGTTCATAGTCGACCCATTTCCCGACATAGCTCGGGTCCCGAATCTCACCCGACGGAGCAACGTGCATCGTGGAATCTAACCGACCACTTGCAGCGGGATTGGTGTTCCTCGTTATCGGGCGAATAGTCGGGGCGCTTGCTTTTCTCGCTGTCTTTTTACGGCCGGTTAGGCAATTTGAGAACCACCATGTCAACTCTCCCTAAGCTGCTGAGTGATCTGCCAAAGTTCGCGGGGCCTTTCGACGCACATAAGTTGCAAGCTGAAGGCTGTGACGTTCTCTTTTCTTCTTATCCAGTAGGAACCGTCATCCGCCCACACAAGCACGACGCTGAGAACGTTGGAATCATCACCAAAGGCAGCCTGCTGCTTACGATGGCGGGCAAGACAGCAAGGTTCGAGGTTGGTGAGTAGTATCACGTCGCCGCCAACGCAGAGCATGCGGCCGAGCTTGAAGTCGAATCGTCAGAAATAGAGTTTTGGTTCCACCGGGCTTAGTCCATCGTGGAAGAACTACGAGTCAGGCCAGCGTGCCCCCGATGGTTCAATCTCCGCAGGTTGCCCAACCCCCACCGACGTCCAACGGCTGGCGCCGCGGCCGCCTCTCATGCGTCCGCTTCCAGGAGCTGTTGCAACGCCCACTGTCTGGAGAGTGCGATGTCCGCAACGGGTCGCGAGCGGCCTAAGTCCACATCCCCCGCATCCGCGCCGCAAGATCCACCGCCGGCGCCGCGCTGCGCGGCCTGCCCCGCCTCGTTCGCAGCCACCGGCCAACTCGCCCGCTCGAACCGCCCCGCCAGCGCCTCCGGAATGAACCGCGTCCGCGACGCGTAGACGTGCCGGTCGCCGCCGGCGCCCTGCTGGTGCACGTAGAACCGCTGCGGCACGACGATCGTCAGGTGGTCCTTCGCGCGCGTCATCGCCACGTAGAGCAGGCGCCGCTCTTCCTCGAGCTCGGCGGTGGTGCCGGTGGAGAGGTCGGACGGGATGCAGCCGTCGACCGCGTTCAGCAGCGTCACCGCCTTCCACTCCTGCCCCTTCGCCGAGTGGATCGTCGAGAGGATCAGGTAGTCCTCGTCCTTCAGCGGCGCGCCGGCCTCGTCGCTGGTGGCGCCGGGCGGATCGAGCGTCAGTTCGGTGAGGAAGCGTTCGCGCGACGGGTAGCCGGCGGCGATGGCTTCGAGCTGGCGCAGGTCGGCGCGCGCGCACGTCGGCGTTGTCGTGTCGGCGTTCGAGGTGCGGTTCGTACCAGCCGCAGACGCGTTCGAGTTCAGCCGGCCAGCCGGGCGATTCGCTGCGCAGTAAGCGGAACGACTCCGCGAACGCGGCCCACTCCTCGGTGCCGGCGTGCGGCGGCGTGATGTGCAGCGATCGCCTCGCACGGATCGGCGCCGGCCATCGCGTCGAGCACGCGCGCCGCGGTCTTCGGGCCCGACGCCAGGCAGCAGCTGCAGCACGCGAAAGCCGGCGACGCGGTCGCGCGGATTTTCCAGCAGGCGCAGGAAGGCGAGCACGTCCTTCACGTGCGCGGCCTCGAGGAACTTCAGGCCGCCGAACTTCACGTACGGGATGTTGCGGCGGACGAGCTCCAGCTCCAGCACCGCGCTCGCGCTCGACGCGCGGAACAGCACCGCCTGCTGCTTGCAGCGCGATCGCCGCCTCGCGCCGCTCGAGCACCTGCTCGACGACGTAGCGCGCCTGCGTGGCTTCGTCGGCCACCGTCACGAGGCGCGGCTTCTCGGTCGAAGCGCGGTCGCTGACACAGGTCCTTGGTGAAGCGCTCGGCCGCCAGCCCGATCACCGCGTTGGCGGCGTCGAGGATCGGCTGCGTCGAGCGGTAGTTGCGCGCGAGCGTGACGATGCGCGCGGGCGGCGTGAACTGCGCCGGGTAGTCGAGGATGTTGCGCACGGTGGCGCCGCGGAACGCGTAGATCGCCTGCGCGTCGTCGCCCACCGCGGTGAGACCGCGGCCGTCGGGCTTGAGCGCGAGCAGGATGGTCGCCTGCAGGCGGTTGGTGTCCTGGTACTCGTCGACCAGCACGTGCGTGAAGCGGCTGCGCACGTCGGCGGCGAGCGCGGGCTCGGCCATCAGCTGCGCCCAGTAGAGCAGCAGGTCGTCGTAGTCGAGCACGCCCTGGCGCTGCTTCGCCTCCACGTACGCGGCGAAGAGTCCGCGCAGCTCGCGCTCCCACGCGCAGCACCACGGGAAGTCGTCGGCCAGCACGTGGTCGAGCGGCTTCTCAGTGTTGACCGCGGCCGAGTAGATCGCGAGGCAGGTGCTCTTCAGCGGGAAGCGCTCGGCGCTCTCGTGCAGGCGCAGCTCGGTCGCGCACCAGGTTCATCAGGTCGGCGGCATCTTCGCGGTCGAGGATCGTGAACGCCGGGTCCATGCCGCAGCGCTCGGCGTACTCGCGCAGCAGTCGCGCGCCGATGCCGTGGAAGGTGCCGGCCCACGGCAGCACCGAATGCGCGACGCGCGCCCAGCGTTCGCCGAGGCCGGCGACGATGCCTTCCACGCGCCGCGCCATCTCCACCGCGGCACGGCGCGAGAAGGTGAGCAGCAGGATCGTGCGCGGGTCGACGCCGCTTTCCACGAGACACGCGACGCGGTGCGCGAGCGTGTTGGTCTTGCCGGTGCCGGCGCCGGCGATGATCAGCAGCGGGCCGCCGTCGGAACCGTCCGCGCCGTCGAGACCGTGGCGCGCGGCCGCGCGCTGCTCGGCGTTCAGGCGTGCGAGCAGGCGGTCGAGGCCGGTGGACGGAGCGATTAGAGAGGTGAAGCGGAGGCGCGGCGATCGAATCGGGCGGCACGGGGGCGATTGGTAGTGGACTGTGAATGCATACAGTACACCGTCAGCTGTCGAGTATTACGCCGGCGTCGATGAATCTTCCTCTCGCGCCCTGGGCGTGACCGCATCGCTTTGCGCGAGCCGCGCATCGGCCAACCTGCGCAGCAGCGCCGGAGGCGCGTCTTCACCCGCAAACACGCCCGGCTCGGGGCCAGTATCCTTGCCGGCGATGTACGAGCGCCACTTCGGGCTGAAGCAACGGCCCTTCTCGATCGCACCGGATCCGCGTTACCTCTTCATGAGCGAGCGGCACCGCGAGGCCCTCGCGCACCTGCTTTATGGCGTGCAGGGCGGCGGCGGCTTCGTGCTGCTGACCGGCGACGTCGGCGCCGGCAAGACCACCGTGTGCCGCTGCTTCCTCGAGCAGCTGCCCGAGCGCTGCAACGTCGCCTACATCTTCAACCCGAAGCTGACGGTCGAGGAACTGCTGAAGACCGTGTGCGCGGAGCTCCGCATCCCGTACCAGCACGAGGGGCCGGGCGTGCCGACCGTCAAGGACTACGTCGACGCGCTGAACGAGTTCCTGCTGCGCACGCACGCCGTGCGGCAGAACACCGTGCTGATCATCGACGAAGCGCAGAACCTGTCGGTCCGCGTGCTGGAGCAGCTGCGCCTTCTGACCAACCTCGAGACCAATGAGCGCAAGCTGCTGCAGATCATCCTGATCGGGCAGCCGGAGTTGCGCGCGATCCTGGCACGGCCCGACATGCAGCAGCTCGCACAGCGCGTGATCGCCCGCTACCACCTCGAGGCGCTCACGGAACAGGAGACCACGCACTACGTCAGCCATCGCCTGGGCGTCGCGGGATTGCGCCAGGCCAATCCCTTCGATCAACGCGCGATGCGGCGCGTCTACCGTTATTCGCGCGGCGTGCCACGCCGCATCAACCTGCTGTGCGATCGCGCGCTGCTTGGCGCCTACGCGGACAGCAAGCCCACCGTCGACCGCCGCATCATCGACAAGGCGGCCGAGGAAGCGCTGGATGCCGCCGATTTCGGCAAGATCCGGCGCGCGCGCTACGAGCGCGCGGCCCTCGTGGGCATCGGGCTGGCGGTCGGCGCGACGCTGGTCGGAGTGGTCGGCCTCTCGCTGGAGCGCGGCGAACGCGGCGCGCCGCCGGCGCCGCTGACTGCCAACGCGAGCCCCGCGCCGACGGCGCTGGCCGCAGCACCCGCGGCTGCGTCGGTGCCGGAGCCGACGCCGATGCAGCCGATAACCGTGGCGCCGGAGCCCGCGAAGCCGGCGAGTTTCGACCTGCGCACGGGCTTTGCGTCGCTCGTCGGCGCCGACAAGGAAGCGTGGCAGGAGCTGGCTCGCGTGTGGAACATCGCTCCGGGCGATGGCGATCCCTGCGCGGCGGCGGAGAAGCAGCAGGTCCGCTGCTACCGCACCGGCAACGCGACGCTGGCGCTGATCCGGCAGCTGGACCGTCCGGGCGTGCTGACGCTGCGCGACGCAGCCAACCGCCCTGCCTACGTGATGATCAGCGGACTGTCGAACGACAGTGCGACGTTGACGATTGGTGGCGTCGACGCAGACTGTCGCGCTCGTCGTGCTGGCCGACTACTGGCGCGGCGAGTTCGCGACCTTCTGGCGCCCGCCGCCGAACTACGCGGGCACGATCGTGGACAGCCGCGCAGGGCCCGCCGCTCAATGGCTCGCACAGCAGCTCGCGACCGCGCTGGGCGACACCGGTCCGGTCGGTCCGCGGCTCGACGACGCCAAGCTGCAAAGCTGGATCCATCGCTTCCAGCTCGCCCAGGGGCTGCCGTCGGACGGCAGCGCCGGACCCATCACGCTGATGCAGCTCAATCGCGCGAACGGCGTGGACGAGCCGCGCCTGCAGAAGGCGAGCTAGCGATGTCACTGATCCTCGACGCCCTGCGCAAGGCGGACGCGGAACGCGAGCGCGGCTCGGTGCCGAGCCTGCACTCCCAGCCGGTGGTGTCGCCCTCGGTGGGAACACTGCCGACGCCCAAGGTGCGTCCGAACTGGCTGTGGATCGCGATCGGCGTCGCACTCGGCCTGGTGGCGGCCGCGACGTGGGTGATGATCGGGCGCAATGCGCCAGCCCCGAGCGCGGCGACCACGAACCTGGCGCCCGCGCAGCCGAGCATGCTCGAGGCCACTCCGGCGAGGCCGGCCGCGGTGAGCGTCCCACCGCCGCCTGCCGCCGCTTCCACCGACGCGCAGACCGTCGCGGAGCCCGCGCCCTGGCGTCAGCCCGAAGAGCGCAAGGCCCCGCGCGCTGACGCGAAGGGCGACACGCAGGTGATAACGCTCGGCAACGTGCCGCCGGCGCAGGCGCCCGTTTACTCACGCGAACAGCTGCCGCCGGATATCCGCGCAGCATTGCCGCAGTTCGCGATCGGCGGCAATGTCTATTCGCCAGATCCGACCGCGCGCTCGCTGATCGTCAACGGCCAGCTGTACCGGGAAAGGGACCGCCTGACGCAAGAGCTCTCGCTGGAGGAGATCAAGCTGAGAGCCGCCATCTTCAGCTTCCGCGGCTATCGCTTCGAGGTCCTGTTCTAGCGACGGCCAGCCGACGGAAGACGAAGCCGCGCCCCGGCGGAGGTTGGCAGCGGGAAAGCGCGGCGCGCGCCTGAACGGGCGCGCACCGCGTCGACTTCTGAAAGGCCTGTCAGGCCGGCTGCCAGCGTTGCATGGCCTCGTCGGCCGGGACGCTCAAGCAGACCTTGTTGTTATCGATGCTATCGACGTCCGACAGATCGATGTAGTGATGCTGGCCTTTCGCATCCGGATCATTCTTGGCCAGCTTGATGCGGTTGTCTTCGCACTTGTCCACTTTCCCGACGTGCTTGCCGTCGGAACCCACTACTTCCATATGTTCTCGTACCTGGTCCTTGCTGATCATCGGTCAGACTCCCTTGCTGATTGATCCGACACCAGAACGGTGTTGCGCTCGTGCGCAGTGATTTTGCGGGCAAAGCTCGGACCTGCAGCATTGGGTGCAAGCGTCGCGATCGGTCGGAGCAGGCGCGGCCGCAAAGATTGCTTCGCGGCCCGCGCCTGCAGCGTCGAAGTAGTCCGCTTGCGGGGCGATTGCCGCCAGTCGTCGATGACAACGGCGTGACCCCAAAGCGGGGATCGGTCGTATCAGGATTCGGACTTCGTGCTCTGTGCAGTAGCGTCGTCTTCCCGACGCGGCTCCTGCGGTGACACATACATGGCGCGTACCTCGGCCAGGCGCTGCCGTGGTAACGCCGCTTTTGTGGCCGCGCGCAGCGCCAGCGTGTGTTCAGCGGTCACCGCGCTCAAGATGGCACGGATCGCTGCACGGACTCTGCCGGGGGTCCGCCGGTATGTCTGCTGCAAGTGCAATGCGTCAGCCATCGTGGCCTCCTGGCTTGGTCGCGAATTAGCGGCCTCTAGCGGATGAATTGAAAACGGACGAAAAAAGGCGACAAGCAACGGATGCAGGCGACCGCGTGCGGCGGTGACGATCATCGCTGCAGCCATTGCGACAAGAACTATTCGCGTCAATCGGTGCATGGAGCCGCTGCCATTGCCAACTCGACGTCATCTTGGCCCTGCCGCTAGCGGTCTGCAGCAGGGTTCGCAACACTCTGAGTGCGGAATATTCGCGCTTGCGGCCCCACGAACCGGATGTGCGTGCCGCAATTGGGCAGACTAGCAACACATGATCACGAATCGGCTCTCGGTATAACTGGTATAACTGCCGGCGCGATCACGATTGCGTTGATCATCGTTGGCCTCGGAATTTTTGTTCTCCCGTGGCCGTCATCCAAACTTACCTACCTCAAGCTCGCAGCTAGCAGGTCAAGGCGGCGGGCGGCGCGCGCGTCAGTACCGTACGACGATAAGCGCGAGTTCGATCAATGACTGCGGCGGTGATCGTTACCGCAGGACGCGGCCGCCTGTATCAGTTGCTTGTCGCCTTTTCTCGTCCGTTTTCGATTCATCCGATAGAGGCCGCGAATTTGGCGTGAACCCTCACGGAACGCACCCCTGCGTTGTTCTCGGCCGTTCAATCCAACTGGATCCGGGAGATTCAATGAACAAAATTCAGATGTTCTCATTGTCACTGGCCGCAGTTCTGGCTGGACCTGTGTACGCCCAAGGGTGTTCGGGCGGCAACGATGGCGGGATGGACGCCACTGGCAACCAGTGCAGCACGCTTACTGAGGTCGCGGCCTTCGCAGCCGGTTCAGCGATCGCCCCGCCGACGACACAAATCACCAAAGATGGGCAGCGTTTGGGCCTCGGCCTCGGCAGCGCTCCCTGCGATTCGTTTGGTGAAGACGTCGAGTCAAGATTCGGCGCCGACTGCCAGGGCAGTGCCGGCAAGCGGGAAGCTTCGGGCTGCGGTGCCGTCCGAGCGTGTCCTGCGAAGACCGCAAAGACTGCGGCCGGATCGGAAGCATTCTGCTCGGGCGGCGCGGGTGGCGGAATGGATCTCAACGGCGCTGAGTGCGGGGAGGCTTCGGCGGCCGCGGAATCAGCAGTGATTTACGCGAGCGCTCGCCATAACTGACCGCGACTTCAATTCCGAGAGAGGAAAGACCACACCGACCGTGTAAATATTGCGCGTTGTCCGAGATCAGCGGAGCGCTCAGCTCTGCATTCGTCAGCGCAGCAACGCTTGCGCCTCGGCCCGCCGGCGATGATCCGCCGGCACGGTCGACGCGAACTGTTCAATTGCGCCTCGCGCACTGGTGCGCATGGCGGATTCCTCGCCAGACGCCCGTTGTAGGCCCGCACGCAAGCCGAAAATGCAGCCGCGCCGTGCACTCGGGCCTTCGACCCGCCTGCTGCCCTCAGTCACGCGTCACATCGAGGGATAGGCGCCCTCCCAATTCGTTACTAAAGTGAGAATTACCTGCTGAGACTGCCAACGCATAGCGCGCGAAATCCGAGCTCGACGTGTCTACCGATGACTCCGCCGATGTCGCGACGATTGCCGGCCTAATTGCATCCGCCGATCGTGGCGATGCCGCGTCGGTGCAGGCGTTGTTCACGACTCTTTATCACGAGCTGCATCGCGTCGCGCGGCGGCAGCTGCGAGCGGGCAGCGCCGGTGTAACGCTCGGCGCCACGACGCTGTTGCACGAGTGCTACCTCGACATGGCGGGCCGCGCTGCGGCATTCCCGGATCAGCACCGGTTCATCGCGTACGCGGCACACGCGATGCGCGGATTGATCGTCGACTACATCCGCGAACGTCGCGCGCTGAAGCGCGGTGGCGAGTTCCACCTCACCGCACTCGATACCCGGGTTGCCGAGTCGATACCAGAAGTTGACGACACGGTTCGGCTAAGCGAGGCGGTCGACCGGCTGCTGGGGACCGATGCCGCGCTCGCCGAACTGGTCGAGCTCAAGTTCTTCTGCGGTTTCTCGTTTGCCGAGATCGCGGCTATGCGGGGCGTGTCGGAGCGAACTGTGCAACGCGACTGGCAGAAGGCGCGCCTGCTGCTGCATGGCGAGCTGAAGCGCCGAGTGACGTGAATACGATGTCGGGTTTTCGGCGTCGATTCCGATTAAAGGGGACGGAGAGACTGCTGTGCCGCGCATGCCCGCGCGCTGAGCAGGTCGAAGCCGGGGCTGCGGCCGCGGCGACCGCAAAGTAAAAATGGCGATCATCGCTAAGACGCATTGGCGAGTCGTCGGCCCATTACTCGACGATCTGCTGGACGCCGATTCCAGCGAGCGCGTGGCGCGGCTCGCGGAGATCCGGCGCACCGATCCCAAGCTCGCCACCGACCTGGAAATATTGCTCGCTCGCGAGACCGTGATCGATCGCGAGGCGTTTCTCGAGGGCAGCGCGTTGCCGAAAGAAGCGACGCTGACCGGCAAGGTCATCGGCAGCTACACCGTCGACCGCCTGCTGGGACAAGGGGGCATGGGCAGCGTCTGGCTCGCGCATCGCAGCGACGGCCGCTTCGAAGGTCAGGCCGCCGTCAAGTTCCTGAACCTCGCGCTCATGGGACACGGTGGTGCCGAGCGCTTCCGGCGTGAAGGTCAGCTGCTGGCGAAGCTTGTGCACCCAGGTATCGCGCGTCTGATCGACGCGGGCATCGTCGACGGCGGGCAACCCTATCTGATGCTGGAATACGTCGAGGGGGTGCCGATCGATCGCTACTGCGACAGCAATCGGCTGACGATCAAAAAGCGCTTGCGCCTCTTCCTTGATGTACTCGCCGCTGTTGCGCACGCGCATAACAACCTGATCCTGCACCGCGACCTGAAGCCGTCGAACATCCTCGTGACAACGCAGGGCCAGGTGAAGCTGCTCGACTTCGGCATCGGCAAACTGCTCGCCGAGCAGAATACGGCCGCGCCAGCCACCGAACTTACGGAACTTGCCGGGCGTGCGTTCACGCCCGAGTACGCCGCGCCCGAGCAGGTGCAGGGCGGCGACGTGACGACAGCCACTGATGTGTACGCGCTCGGCGTGCTGCTGTACCAGTTGCTTGCGGGCCGACATCCGACGGCGCTGCCAACGCATACGGCGGTTGATCGCGTGCGCGCCGTGGTCGACAAAGAGCCGATGCGTGTTTCGGATGCGGCGGCGAAAGCGGATGACACCGCCGCGCACGCGCGCGCCACCGTTGCGCACAAGCTCGCACGCACCTTGCGCGGTGATCTAGACAATATCGCTGCCAAGGCGCTGAAGAAGCAGGCGATCGAGCGCTATCCGACGGTCGCCGCATTGGCCGACGATCTGCGCCGCTATCTTGATCACAAGCCGGTTGGCGCGCGCGCCGATTCGCTCGCGTATCGCGCCAGCAAGTTCGTGCGGCGCTACCGGGTCGCGGTCGGTGCAGCTTCGATGACGCTGCTGGCGTTGCTCGCGGGTGTGATCGGCACGACCTGGCAGGCGATCGAGGCGCGCCGCGAGCGCGACGCCGCTCTCTTTCAGGCCGAGCGCGCGTTCGCCAAGGGCAACCTGGTCAACCTAATGCTGGGAGCGATCGGCGATGCCGACCATCCGCTGACGCAGCGCGAGATCCTGGAGCGCAGCGTGACGCTGATCGAGAAACAGTTCACGCGCGATCCGCGGATCGCCGTCGATCTGCTGCTGCCGATCGCGGGTCAATACTTCACGCTCGGCGATACCGCACGCGAATACGCGGTGATGCAGCGCGCCGGCTGCGATTGCGACCGCGAGCGGTGATCCGGCGCTGATTGCCGACGTCGCGTGCGGCACGGTTGAGACCGAGCTGGTGCGCGATCGTATCGATCTTGCGCAGGCGCAGCTCGCGACCGGCCAGCAGGCGCTGACGCAGATGCAGCGGCCCGATCTGGGAACAACGCTCGCGTGCATGCAAGCGGAAGCCGATCTCGCGCGCAAGCAAGGCGACTTCGACCTGGCGATCGCCCGCGTCAGCGAAGCGATCGATCGCGCTGAGCGCGCGGGCCGGACGCGCGGCAATATGTATCCGAAGCTGCTGTCGTTCCTCGGCGCGGTGCAGCAGCAACGCGGCGATCTCGTCGCCAGTTACGACACGCTGAAGAAGGAGCAGCGACTGGAGGAGCAGCTGGGGCGCACCGAGACCGCCGACTACCTGAGCTCACGTCGCGCTGAGGCCGTCCTGCTGATGGCGTTCGGCGAGTACGTCGAAGCGCAGAGCCATCATCGAGTCGATCGTGACGCGATGGTCCGCGCTGACCGGCGACGATTCGGTCCCGGTGTGGCTCTCCCAACTCGCGCGGCGTGCTGATGCACAGATTCGGCGATCTGCAAGGTGCGCAGCGCGAGCTCGCGGCCGCTGCAACGCGAGCGCGGGCGCAGGGCAGCGTCGAGCGCGCACTCAGTATTGAGCTCGCATTGACGCGCGTGCTGCTGGATCTCGGGCGAACCGACGAGGCGGAACGATTGCTCGCGTCGATCGAGGCCGCGGGGACGCGCGCACGATGCGGTCCTCGCTCGTCACGACGACAGACGGTAAGGGCAGAGCTGCTGCTGGCGCAGCGTGCGCTCGCCGCAAGCCGCGCAGGTGATCGAGGATGAACTCGCCGCGATCGGCTTTCCGACGGCGAAGGACTCTGCGCCGCTCGCCACCGCGCTGCGCGTGGCGGCACGCGTGCAGCTCGCGTCCGGGAACGCCGAGCGAGCGCAGCAGCGAGCAGCCGACGCGCTCGCAGTGTCCGAACGCGTGGCACGCGATCCGGCGAAGAGCGCCGACGTCGGCGAGGCGTTGCTGCTGCTGGCGCAGGCACAGCGCTTAAACGGCGAATCCGCTACGTCTGATCGCGACCGCCAAACGCGCGGCGCAGACCCTAGCCGGCGGATTTGGCGACGATCATTCGCTGACGCGCGAAGCGCGCGCGCTGGCCGGCTCCTAAGTCCTTACGGCGCAGTCGGACGGCGCGACAGCGTCGCTTTCCTGATGTGAGTCAGGCGATGGCACATACATCGCGCGCACCTCGGCCAGGCGCTGGTGCGGCGAGGCCGCCGTGGTCGCGGCACGCAACGCCAGCGTGTGTTCGGCGGCTACGGCGCGCGCGACGGCACGTATCGTTGCATTAACTCCCTCGAGGATCGGCCGGCGCGTGTGCTGCAGGTGCAGTATGTTGGCCATCGTGGTCTCCAGGCTTTGGGCGCGAATTCGCGGCCTCTACCGGATAGATCGAAAACGGACGAAAAAAGGCGACAAGCAACGGATACAGGCGACCGCGTGCGGCGGTGACGATCATCGGTCGCCGAGGGTCGCGCCCGGATCCGAGCTGGAAATGCTGATCGAGCGCTTCTTCGCCGATCCCACAGGTGGTGGCGTACCGACATGTGCACAACGCGCGCCGAGGTTGCCATGCCTGCCGCGTCGATCGCCTCGACCGCGTTGACGATCGCGGTGCTCTCTAGCCGCGCAGTGCGACGCGCAGCGCGTCAAGCCTGGCACGATGAACCGTCGTGACGCGGGCGAGGTTCGACTCCAGGGCGTGCAATTCCAGCTCGGTGCCTGCAGTATCCCGGTCCTGAAGCAGGCACTCGGCCAATCGCATGCGCGCCTCGGCTTCGCCGACAGGGGACCCGATCTCGCGCCAATACCGTATGGCGCGCCTAAGGTGCTGAGCTGCAAGTTTGAACTCGCGATCGTGCAGCGCGAGTTCAGCCTGCGCGCAGCAATGCATCGCCTTGAGTGCGTCGGTGGCCAGCATCTGAGGATCGGTGGCCAGGACTTGCAGCGCTTCGCGACCCCGCTCGACGTCTCCCGCGGCCAGCGACGCGTGCACGAGCAGGCACAGCAGCTGGCCACGCCGCTCTCGCAGAGACCAGTCTCCTTCTTCCAGCGCGCGCTCGAGTCCGCGCCGCGCCAGTTCGGGTCGGCCCGTCAACAGATGCAGGCGCGCAAGTCCGGGCTGCGGGTCCCATCCCAGGGCATGAGCGTGCTTGAACGACGTCTCGGCGTCTTCGAAGTCGCCGACGCTGAGCTGGATATCACCCAGAACGCAATAGGCGTCCCCTTCTGCCCACGGCGCTGCCTGCGCAAGCAATGCGGCGGCCGATCGCACTTCGGAAGCGGCGCGTTCCAGCTCGCCCTGAACACCGAGCACTGCGGCGCGATGCAACTGGCACGTCCCAGGAAACGCCGGCATCCTGCATGCGCGGCTCCACTCGCTGAATGCATCGGCGAATTGCGCTGCGCGCAGCCAGTCGCAGCGATAGCGGGCGGCGTACAGGATCGAGCACAGCGCCCATCCCGCCACCCACGAGCGCACACCGCCGAGGCGGATCACGGCGGCGCCTTCCTCGTGCTGTGCCAGCCCTTTCGCGATATCACCCCACGCCATCAATGCATGGCCCCGGTACACCAGACCGAGACATTCCACGTCGGGGTCGCGCAACGCGCGTCCGAGCTTGCACGCTTCGTCGGCCATCTCCAGCGCCACCTTGGCATCGCCGTCGATGAGGGCCATTCGGCTGGCCAACCATGCGAGATGGCCTCGTTCAATGACGCTCGTCTTGCCGTCCAGGTAGCGCGATGCGCGCTGCAGCAGGCCGCGGGCCATCACGCCTTGCTTGTGATCGATGCGAATCTGCACCAGCAGCAGCGTCGCGCGCGCCGCACCCAATACATCGCCGTCATCGTCGCGCTGTGCGACGGCGCGCTCGAGCGCGCTGACGGCCGTCGGTCCAAGACCGGCGCATATGGCGGCCCGGCCCCACTGTTCGACGTCGTCCGGCGGGAGAGGCGACAGCGCATCCGCCGCCGCGTAGGCCTCGCAAGCAGCCACCCAGTCGTTGCGGTCGCACGCCGCGCGCGCCTCGGCTACGCGTCCGGATGTGCCAGCCGCTGCCGCCGGGCGCCGCCTCGGCACAGTCGTCGATGCAGAAGCGATAGCCGTGGCGGGAATAGGTGCGCACCGCATCGCCCATGCCCACTTCGGCCAACGCGCCGCGGGCCAGACTGACGACGCGTTGCAACGCGTTGTCCACCACCACGGTGCCCGGCCATAGTGCGTCCAGCAATTCGTCTTTGGAGACGACGCGTTCCCGATGCCGGACCAGATAGCACAGCAGGTCGAAGACGCGCGGCTGCAGCTTGATCTCGCGCCCGCGCGCTGACAGCGAGCGCCGCGCCTCGTCGAGTTCACACGGTCCGAAGCGGTATGTCGTCGCGTTTGTCACGCGGCACCATGCAACTGCCAATCGGAAGGATGACGTATTTTCACCATACCACGGCGGGCCGCGAAGGCCCGCAGTCGAGGCCGTTGCGCGCGTCTTGCCGCGGCTGCCCGCGGTGTAACGCGTCAGCGCTCCGTCGGAGGAGCTAGTCCGCTGAAACTCAATCGTCGTGCTCGTCACTGCGCTTCGGTTCCCACAGGCCGACGAGTGCGCCGACCGCGTCCTGAATCAGCGCGATGCGCGCCGTCCCCGGCATGTCGAACGGCGCCACGACGAGACGGCCGCCCAGAGCCGTGATCTGGCGCGCAGTGGCATCCGCGCTGTCCACACGGATGTACGGAGTCCAGTGCGACGGCACTCCGTGCTCGAGCTGGGCTCGCCGCAATTGGTAAAGCGAGCCGACGTCCTGGCCACCGGCCCGCAGTCGCGCGTAGTGGCCGCCGTTAGCCTGCTCATCGCGGAAAGTCCATCCAAACGCCCGAGCGTAGAAGGCCTTCGCGACGGCGGCGTCAGCTGCGGCAAGGTCGAGCCAGCAGAATGCTCCTGGTAGCGGTCGATGCAGGCTTAGCACGGGTGGTCCTTCGGGCGTAGGAGTCGTGGAACTTAGGAGTCGTGGTTGGGGCCGAGCGGGCGTCGCGTGCGAGCACGCGACGCCGCCGGACCGTCATACCGCCGTCATCGGGTCGATGATGCTGCGAACTTCAGTCACCTTGGAAGCCGGGAATCCGCTGAGTTTCGCGTGTTCCTGCACCGTCGATTCATTTTCTGCCAGGTAGATGCAGAAGGTCTTGTCGTCGACGACGAAGGACTGCACCCACTGCGCCTTGCCCGAAAGCTTCGCGAGTGCAGCGTTCGATGTCGCCGCCGCCCCCTTGAGTTGCTCGTCGTTCAAGCCGCCGACACCGGCGATGTCACGTTCGATCACATAGCGTTTCATTTCATTGTTCCTTTAGAAAGAGTTCCCGCAGCAAGGATTTACCTCGGGGTCGCGCTGCGGAATCGGACGACCAGTCGGTGTGGCGCGTTGCCAGCTGCGTTCTTGCATCTGTCGCGCCACACCGAAATCGTAGGAGGCGAACCATCCTGAGTCCTCTGCGCGTGCTGATCGTTTCCTGATTCATTCCTGCAGCGCTTCAAACCTGTCGCGATGACCAATCGCCGGACGTGCACCTCGACCAGCGACATCGCAGCGCCATACCGGTTGGGCGTGCGCACGAGATGAAGCCGGTCGGTGTTCATGATCGGAAAGTCCTGTAAGAAGTTTGAATGACGGCTCAGCCAGCGATGGCGAGGGATGAGGCAGGCTGCTGCTGCGGAGCGTCTTCGCGAAAGACGATCCGACCGAGTACCGGGATGATCTCGTCGGCCGGCATCCCAACGCGGGCGGCGTGCTGCCTCAAGGCGTCGGAGTCGACGGCCTGGTAGATGCACACCGTGCCCAGGGTCCCGTCGCTCTCCTTGACGGCGTAGGTTCGCAGCCAGCTCACGGCGCGCGCCATTTCTTCTTCGCCAACGCGGCGCGAGACCGCAGCGCTCTTTTCGAGTTCGGCCGCGGTCTTCCAGAAGTTGCGGCGCCGGATCAGGTACACCATCGTCGGTGCGAACGGCCGCACGAAGCACCGTGGTAGCGACAGGCAGGATTTCCTGTGCTCTGACTCCGGTCCGCGCGGCGTGCTGCATGAGCGTCTGCACGCTGTCAGCTTGAAACACACAGGCCAATCCGAAGCGACGGTCGGCTTCTCGCAGGGCGTACGAATGCATCCATCGCGCGTTGAGCGCAGAGGATTCGTCTTCGAAGGCTCGCAGGCGCGTCAATGCTGTGTCGAGTTCAGCCGCGTTAGAGGCAATGCCGGGGCGAAGAACAACGTAGGTTTGCATGATGAAACTTCCTTGAGTCCACAGGGAATCTGTGCCGCCGAGGCGGGCTGTGGGAATCACCGACTCGGGGCGTGGATCGCGCTGGGTGTCGAACCACTGGAGGCAGCCTAGGTAGCTGCGGAGAGCACGTCCTTCCCTCGCCCTGATCGATTCCTGATCTTTGGCTGAACGCGGTGCTGGAGGTGATCGCCGAGCTGTAGCCAACCCGTTCGGCGACCTCGGCGATACCGAGATCCTCGCGGCAGAGCAGGTCCTTCGCGAGACGAATCAGCCGCTGCTGAGCGGTCGCGGTGTTGCATCCGACGGCCGCGCCAGCGCACCTCGCTTGCTGGAGCAGCGGCGTATCGTGAACGCATGCCTGTCCACGTCGAGTGCTACGCCGGCTATCGCGGCGAGCAGGAACCCCTGGCTCTCCGGTTCGGCGAACGGCGCGTCGCTGTACTCGCCGTGGTGGACAGGTGGTACTCGCCATCACAGCGGTGGTTTAAGGTCGAGACCGAGGGCGGCGACACCTACATCGTCCGCCACGACGAGCCGAGCGGCCAATGGGAGCTTGCCGCGTACACGAGCCGGGAATCACCCGGCACGGGCCCAAGCGATCCTGAGTCTTCGCACAACCCGCTGAATTGAGCGCCTACCTCCGCGTCGTAGCCGTTTCAATTGACGAAGGTCCCGCCGCCGCTTGACTACGGCACCCCTAACGATCAGGCGGAGCGCGGCCAATTGCCGCCGTCGCCGAACGTGGTCAAAATTGCCTGAAAGCGGACGCGTTACCGTGTTCCGAGCGAGCAGCCCAACTCTGAAGGAGGCCGCCGTGCATCACCGAGCGACTTCTGGCCCGCCGCGGGTGGCAAAGCAGTTGTTTGCCGCCTGCATCGTCGCCCTGGGCGTTACCGCCTGCGGCGATGACGCCCCTGGCGACACTAATCCCGTACCGCCGCCGCCTCCGCCTCCGCCTCTATTGCGGCTCGAGGGACTCTATTCCGGAGCAATCACGCAACCCGATTACAACATTGCGCTGCTCGTGCTCGATGACGCGACCATTTGGGGCGTCTACTCGTCGCGCGTTGATCCCCCAGTTGCGTTTGGTGTCGTGCAGGGCGCCGGCGTTCGCAACAATGTCACGGGAAATTATGTTGGAAGTCCGGACGGTCGGAATTACTTCCACAACAGTGGCGGCGTGTCCGGCCAGATACTGGGCTCGTACACGGCCGCTGACACCTTCACGGGTTTTCTGCCGGGCCTGCCTCCGCCCGTTCCAGTCGCCCCTTGGGCGTTTTCCACGACCCGTGTCTTGCGAATAACGTACGACTACGAATCGGCTGCGCAACTTGCCACGATCGCCGGTGATTGGGCCGTGGTGACACCGCGTGGGGGATCGAACATGACTGTCTTTGCGACAGGAGTCGTTGGCGGCAGCCTGGCGGGATGTCAGGTAAGTGGCAGTCTTACTCCGCGCGCAGGTGGAAAGAACGTCTTCAACGCCGAGCTTGTGTTCGGTCCGCCGCTGCCCCTGGCCGTATGCGACGTCTCCGGTCCGACATCGGGCGTCGCGGTCGTTACTCTCCTGTCGGCGACCCGCCGGCAGTTGATGGTTGCAGTGCAGAATCCAACGCGAACGCTTGGCGTCGGGTTCTTCGGGGATGCACCGCGCTGAGGCGAGCGTGCGAGCGCGGCCAAGAGCCGCCGTTTACGTCCTTGCTCTGACTAACATCGACGCGGACCGGCGCGACGCTCCATTTTCACGCGCGTAGCGACTCGGAGGCTGGCCCACGTGCCGGCTGAACGCGGTGCTGAAGGTGCTCGCCGAGCCGTAGCCGACGCGTTCGGCGACCTCGGCGATCCCGAGGTCGTGGCGGCGGAGCAGGTCCTTCGCGACGGCCATGCGCCAGGCGAGCAGGTACTCCATCGGCGGCAGGCCCACGGCGCGCGTGAAGCGATCGAAGAACGCCGAGCGCGACAGCGCGGCCTTCTTCGCGAGCTGGGCCACCGTCCACGAACGCGCGGGATCGCCATGCATCTGCCGGATCGCCGGCGCGAGCCGCGCATCGGCCAACCCGCGCAGCAGCCCCGGAGGCGCGTCCTCACCCGGCGTCGACCGCAGCGCTTCGATCAGCAGCACCTCCACCAGGCGCGTGAGCACGAGGTCGCGGCCCGACCTCCGCTCGCTCGCTTCCTCGCCGACGAGGCGCACCAGCATCGAGAGCCGCTCGACGCCGCGCACGTGCACCAGCGCCGGCAGCAGCGACACCAGCAACGCCGCATCGGGCGAGTCGAAGACGAAGTAGCCGCCGAGCAGCCGCACGTCGGGGCGCCCGCCGCGCGTGCCGTGGCGGACTTCACCCGTCGCCGTTGGCGTCACTTGCGGGTCGATGCGCTCGGGCGTCACCGGCTCGAAGCCCGACATGGTGAAGCCCGGCGTCGCCGGCAGGAGCACGAAGTCGCCCGCCTCGAGCGTGAGCGGCGTCGTGGCCGTCGACGGCCAGACGACAGCTGCCCTCGAGCACGGCGCAGAAGCTCGGCTGGCCGAAGTCGGAGTAGCGGACACCCCAGCGACCGGCGCCGCTGATGCGCCTTCGAGAACACGGTGCGCGGCTGAAGCAGCGCGATGACTTCCGAGAGCGGATCGTTCATGTCTGGACTATCGCAAATGAAATATCGGACTCTCACATTGTAGATCGTCCGGACTGCGCGCCGCTATCGTCGGCGATCCATCGAAACCGACACGAAGGAGACCGCCATGAAGACCGTGCTCATCACCGGCTGCTCGTCCGGCTACGGCCTCGAGACCGCGCGCCACTTCCACGCGCAGGGCTGGAACGTGATCGCCACCATGCGCACGCCGCGCGAAGACATTCTGCCCCGATCGGAGCGCCTGCGCGTGCTGCCGCTCGACGTGACGAAGCCCGAGAGCATCGCCGCCGCGCTCGAGGCGAGCGGGCCCATCGACGTGCTCGTCAACAACGCCGGCATCGGCGTCGTCGGCGCCTTCGAGGCCACGCCGATGGCCACGGTGCGCGAGGTGTTCGAGACCAACACCTTCGGCGTGATGGCGATGACGCAGGCGGTGCTGCCGCAGTTCCGCGCGCGGCAGGTCGGGCGTGGTGGTGAACGTGACCTCGAGCGTGACGCTGGCGCCGATGCCGCTGGTGGCGGTCTACACCGCGAGCAAGATGGCGATCGAAGGGTTCACCGGATCGCTCGCGCACGAGCTCGCGGCGTTCAACGTGCGCGTCAAGCTGGTCGAGCCGGGCTACGGCCCGACCACGCGCTTTACGAGCAACGGCGGAGCGCGCATGGAAGGGCTGATTCCCGAGGCCTACGCGCCGTTCGCGCAGCCCATCTTCGCGGCGTTCGCGCAGCCGGCGGCGGTGACGACGGAGTCCGACGTGGCCGAGGCGGTGTGGCGCGCCGCGAACGACGCGTCCGGGCAGCTCCGCTTCCCGGCGGGTCCCGACGCGGTGGCGCTGGCTCAGTCGGGATGCGCATCATGAAGCCGCTCGACGCCAAAGTCTTGAGCGCCGTTGTTGCTGGGCTCTTCGTGATGGTGATCAACGGGTGCGCCAACACCCTTCAAGGCGGATCGCCGGACTTGACGCCGCGCTTGCTTGCCGAGGTCCAGCGCCCGGCTCCGCTTGCTGCCACCGGCGCACACAGGACCGACTGTTGCGCTGGTGCTAGGCGGCGATGGCCTGCGTGGTTTTGCACACTTGGGCGTCCTGCGTGCACTCGACGAAGCCGGCATCAAACCCGACATCGTCGTTGGCACGTCGGCTGGTGCCGTCGTCGGCGCGGCCTACGCCAGCGGCATGAGGTCCGCGCAAATCGAGTCGGCCGCCCGCAAC
>CAVPPW010000052.1:0-166766 GCA_963707445.1 uncultured beta proteobacterium
TCGGCGACAACGCGAAGGAGAGATGATGGAACAGGCGACAAAGGAGGGGCTGATGGCTGACGTCAACACCGTGCTCGCTGACGCGGAAGGACTGCTGCGCCAGGCGGCTCAAGCGAGCGGGGAGCAGGCCTCCGAGTTAAGGCGTCGGGCGCAGTCGGCCATTGCAAGTGCGAAGCACCGGCTGGTAGACGCCGAGCACCGCGTCGTCGACCAGGCAAAGAGAGCCACACGCGCGACCGATGGCTGGGTGCACGAGCATCCGTGGACCGCGGTCGGCATCGCCGCCGGAATCGGCGTACTTATCGGTCTGGTCGTCAACCGCAGATGATCGCCGTCGGCCGGTTGCCGGTCGACGATGACATGAGCTCGGAAGGACCCCCGCCGGGCCTGGTGGCGACACTGCGCCGACTGCTGGCCCATGCGGCCGTGCTGCTCGCGACGCGGGCTGAAATCGCGGCGCTCGAGTTGCAGCAGTTGCGCACGAGCGTCGTGCACTGGGCCGTGCTGATCGTGCTCGCCGCAGTCCTCGCTCTCGCGGGATTGATGACCGTTTCTGTCTGGGTGGCGGCAGTCTTCTGGGACGGTCCGCGCGGCTGGGTCTGGGGCTGCTGGCTCTCGCGTATCTGGCGCTGGCGGCCGCGTTGCTGCTCGCGCTGCAGCGCTCGGTAAAGGGCAGCCCCGCACTGCTCAGCTTCACGCGAGCCGAGCTGCTAAAGGACGTTGACGCGTTGCGCGGCCGTGCCAGTGCGCCCAGTGAAGCGGGCTCCGCCAATGACGTCACGGGCTGACCACGAACTGAGCGCACTCCGCATCGAACTGTTGCGGACACGGGCCGAGGTCGAGCGGATGCAGCTGCTGCAGCAGTTGGATTCGATCGACGGCCGAACCCGCGCAGTTCGCGGCGTCGCCAGCGCGATGTTCGGTCGGCAACGATCGTCGAATCGCGTACTGAACTTCGCCGCCACCGCGATCGGCTTTATGCGACGACAGTCATGGGTCCTGCCGGCCGTCGGCAGCGTCGCCGCGCGCCTGCTTCGAATCCGCTCGTTGCGCTGGCTGCTGCTCGCAGGTGCGGCGGGTGCGACTGTCTGGTGGCTTGCACGGCGAACGTCGGTGCCGGGGAAGCCGCCGAAGACACCGCCGACGACCTCGACAACGCGGATACATAGACCGCTCGGCAGCTGAGTCCGTACTGCGCGCATTTCACGCGAGCGCGTGCCGCCAAGGCTGCCCCGCGTCTTTGCGTAAGATTCGCGCCGGAGTCTTCACTTGAGTACTCGGGCAAGCTTCATCGATCGGCTCACGCGGCGCTGGGAGCAGGCTGGGTCGCTGCTCTGCGTCGGACTCGATCCCGATCCGAAGCGACTGCCCACGTCGATGCGTGATTCGCCAGAAGCGATCTACGCCTTCTGCCGCGAGATCGTCGACGCGACCGCCGACCTCGTCTGCGCCTTCAAGCCGCAATTCGCGTATTTCGCCTCGGCGCGCGCCGAAGCGCAGCTCGAACGCCTGCTGACGCACCTGCGTGAACGGCATCCGGAGGTCCCGGTCATCCTTGACGTCAAGCGCGGTGACATCGGCGCGACCGCGGAACACTACGCACGCGAGGCCTTCGAGCGCTACGGTGCCGACGCCGTGACGCTCTCGCCCTACATGGGCCGCGATTCGATCGAGCCCTTTCTCGCCTACGCCGACCGCGGCGCCTTTCTGCTGTGCCGGACCAGCAATCCCGGGCGGCGCCGATCTGCAGATGCTCGACGTCGGCGGCGAGCCGCTGTATCAGCGTGTGGCGCGGCTGGCCTGCGGCGACTGGAATCGTGATGGCCAGCTCGGACTCGTCGTCGGAGCGACCTATCCGGCCGAACTGGCCACGGTACGGGCGCTGGTCGGCGATATGCCGCTGCTCGTGCCGGGCATTGGCGCGCAGGGTGGCGACGTCGCGGCCAGCGTTCGTGCCGGTCAAACGTCCGTCGGCGCGGGCATGGTCATCAATTCCTCTCGCGCGATCCTGTATGCGGGCGAAGGCCCGGATTTCGCCGAGCAGGCGCGCGCTGTGGCGCGTGCGACGCGCGACGAAATCAATCGTCACCGCCGCGGCACCACCGACGCGCACTAGTCGCCGGCTGACTCTTCCGCCTCGCGCGGGCCGATGTGACTGGCGAGCACCTTGTCGATCCGGTGCTTGTCCATGTCGACGATCTCGAAGCGCCAGCCGTGCCACTCGACGATGTCGCCGGTCGCCGGGACGCGTCCCAGCAGCAGCATCACCATGCCGGAGAGTGTGTTGTAGCGGCCGAGCTCTTCTTCGGGCGCCGCGCCGAAGTTCAGGCGGTCCTTGAGTTCAGGGATCGGAATCAGCCCGTCGAGCAGCCAGGACCCGTCGGCGCGTTGCACCGCCCACGCATCCTCGGTGCGCTGCGGCTTGAACTCGCCGGCGATCGCCTCGAACAGATCCTGGGCGGTGACCAACCCCTGGATCTCGCCGTATTCGTCGACGACCAGCGCCATATGGCCCGAGCTCGCGCGGAAGTTCTCGAGCAGCTCCATGCCGGTCAGCGACTCCGGCACGTACACGACCGGCACGGCGGCGCTCTCGAGGTCGAGCTTGTCACCGCGGATCGCCTGCTGGAGCAGTCGGCGTGCGCTCGCGACGCCGACGACGTCGCGCAGGCCGCCGCGGCACACCGGAAAGCGCGAATGTTCGATGTCCAGCACGCGCTTCAGGTTGTCCTGCAGGTCGTCGGCGACATCGAGATAGACGATCTCGGATCGAGGCGTCATCAGCGAGGCAATCTGCCGATCGTCCAGCCGGAACACGTTGCGAACCATCGCGCGCTCCTGCTCGTCGATGACACCCGTTTCCGAGCCTTCTTTTATCAGCGCGTGGATCTCTTCTTCGGTCACGGCGTTGCTGCCGTCGGAACGCGCACCAATGAGCTGCAGCATCAGATCGGTCGAAGCCGAAAGCAGACGGACGAAGGGCTTCGCGGCCAGCGCCAGCCACGCGATCGGTCGCGCGACCCGGCGCGCGATCGCTTCGGCGGACATCTGTCCGAGCCGCTTCGGTACCAACTCGCCCAGAACGATCGAAAAATAGGTGACGACGACGACGACCAATGCCGTGGCTCCGATGCGGGCCGCATTGGGCTCGGCGCCCAGTGCCACCAGCCAATGCGAGAGCGGTTCGGCGAAGGCAGCCTCGCCGACGATGCCGCTCAGGATGCCGATCGATGTGATACCGACCTGGATCGTCGACAGAAAGCGCGTTGGCTCGTCGTTGAGCGCCAGCGCCGCGGCCGCGCCGCTGTCACCCTGTTCGACCAGTGCCTGAAGCCGGGCACGACGGGCCGTCACCAGCGCGATTTCGGACATCGCGAAGACCCCATTGATCAGGATCAGCACGAACAACAGCAGGACTTCGGTAGGCATGGCGGTCCGTGGCTCAGTAGGCGATTCAGATTTGCATCAGCACCGGCTGTGACGGCGCATCGTCGATGCGCGTGTGCGCATTGCCAGTACGCATTCGTTGTGCGGTCGCGACGTGCCCGACATCGGCTGCTGGATTCGATGCAGCAGCAGCGGCGGGCACCTCGCCGCTGCGCCGGAAGCATGATGCTCACGGCATCGCTGTTGGAGGACCCGGGCCGAACGAGTGCGGACATGGCCCTGGACTCAGGTCACCTGCACGTCCTGCCGAGAGTTCAGCAGGTCGATCAGGGTCTCGATGGCCAAAAGAATGCTTTGCGTACGCACGGCAGCCCGGTCGCCTTCGAAGCGCCGGGTTTCGGTCTTGACCCAGGCGGCCTGCGCCGGATCGCGCCGCAGCGCCCAGGCCAGGCACACCGTGCCGACGCGCTTGGTCGGCGTTTCGCCGCCGGGTCCCGCGATCCCGGTGACCGCAACCGACACCTGCGCCGCGCTCTGCGACAGCGCGCCGAGCGCCATCGCGCGCGCCACCGGCTCGCTGACCGCGCCGAAGTCGCGCAGGTACGCCGGCGAGACGCCGAGCATCTGCGTCTTCGCCTCGTCGGTGTACGTGATGAAGCCGCGATCGAACCACTCGCTCGAGCCCGGGATCAGCGTGACCGCAAAGGCGATTCCGCCTGCGGTGCAGGACTCCGCGGTCGCGAGAACCAGATGCTGTCGTAGCAGCGCCTGACCGAGAGCGGCGGCCAGCCGTTCGAGCTGTTGTTCGGTGCCGTCGCTCATTGGACTCGCTTCATCGCAGCACCCGCACAAGCACGGCCGCCGCAAGCAGCGCATAGAACGCGGCCACGAGATCATCGACCATAACGCCGAAACCGTTCTTGTAGCGGCGGTCGATGATGCCGATCGGCGGAGGCTTCACGATGTCGAAGGCGCGAAAGGCAAGGACGCCGAACGCCTGCGCCAGCAGGGTCGGCGGCAGCAGCAGCAGGACCACCCAAATCGCGAGGATTTCGTCGATGACGATCGCGCCGTGGTCGGCGCGTCCGAGATCCGCGCCGGTGCGTTGCGCGCAGAGCGCACCCAGCACGAAGGTGAGCGGCAGCAGGACCAGCCAGCCGACCGGACTGAGCCAGCCGTCCAGCACGACGAACGCTGCCCATCCGGCCAGCGTGCCCCAGGTTCCGGGCGCCGGCCGCAGCAAGCCGCTGCCGAAGCCGAGCGCCACCCCATGGGCCGGATGGGCCAGCAGGAATGCCCAGCCCGGCGCGGCTTGCGCAGGCGCGGGCACAGAAACCAATGCCGGCTGCGGCGGCTCGCTCATGGGCGGAAATGATCGAACGCGCGCGGCTCGATGTCCACCGGAAGGCCATGAGCATCGGTCACGGTCAGACCGCTACCCGCCAGGATCGCTCCGATTCGGCTGACGCCGACTTGTGCGGCCCGCCCCGCGGACTGCACCGCAGCGCGCTTTGCGGGCGTCCGCAGTGAACAGCAACTCGTAATCATCGCCGCCTTCGAACACACAACGTTGCTGAAACGCGAGCGGCATGCGCGCCAATGCCGGTGATACCGGGATCGCCGACCACTCCAGCGTCGCCGCGACACGCGACCGCTCCAGGATGTGGCCGAGGTCCCCGGCCAGTCCGTCGGAAATGTCGATCGCACTTGACGCAATTCCGTGCAGCGCCAGTCCGAGTTCAACCCTCGGGATCGGCCGTTCGAGCTTATCGATCAGCGCTGACCGCTCGGCCGCGCCTATTGTCAGCCCATCCCGTCGCAGCGCAAGGCCGAGCGCGCCGTCGCCGAGTTGGCCGGAGACCCAGACATCGTCACCGACCTGCGCGCCGGAGCGCAGCAGCGCCTGCCCTGGCGGCACCTCGCCGACGGCCGCGATCGAAATGGTCACGCCGGAGCGCGAACGCGTCGTGTCGCCGCCGGCCAATGTGCAATCGAAGCGATCGCCGAGGCTGAACAGGCCGCGGGTGAACGCGCCGAGCCATGCCTCGTCGACGCGCGGCAGCGCGATCGCCATGAAGAAGCAGCGCGGCCGGGCCCCGCAGGCCGCGAGGTCGGAAAGGTTCACCGCAAGCGCTTTGTGGCCGAGCGCTTCGGGCGCCATGTCCGGCAGAAAGTGCACGCCCTCGACCAGCATGTCGGTCGTCACCGCCCAGGTCCGCGCGGGGCCGCCATCGATCAATGCGCAGTCGTCACCGATGCCAAGCATCGAGGCCGTCGCTGCGCCGCGGGCGGCTGAAGTAGCGAGCGATCAGATCAAACTCGCCGGGAGGCCGCGACATCGGCACCTGCGCTGGAGGTCGTTGCGATCAGCCGCGGGCCGCGACTTCGGCGGGACGCAGTTGTGCAGCGACCCGGTCGAGCACACCGTTCACGTACTTGAAGCCCTCGGTGCCGCCAAAGCTCTTCGCCAGTTCCACGGCTTCATTGATGACGACGCGATAGGGAATCTCGGCACGGTGCTTCAGCTCGTAGGTAGCCAGCAGCAGAATGCAGTGTTCGACCGGCGACAGCGCATCGACGCTGCGATCGAGATGCGGGGAGAATCCGGCCCGCAAATCATCGGCGCGCTCGATCGAGCCGTTCAGCAGTTCGCGGTAATGCGCCATGTCCACCCGCGCGGCAAGTTCGTCCAGTCCGTCGCGCCCGCGCGTTTCGGCCAAATGTCCCTCGATCGCGGCGACGTCCTGCCCGCCGACAAGCCACTGGTACAGCCCCTGCACCGCCAGCTCGCGGGCCCGGCGGCGGGCGCTGCGACTCGAACCGCGGACTGCGGTGGTCGACTCATTCGGTGGCTTCGGCACCATCCTCGTCCAGCGCCAACAGCAGGTTCGCCATCTCCACCGCAACGCGGGCGGCATCGCGGCCCTTGTCCCCGACCCGCGCGCGTGCCTGCTCGTCGTTCTCTGTCGTGATGATGCCGTTCGCGACCGGCACGCCGTACGTCAGCGCCACCTGTGCCGCGCCACGCGCTGACTCGTTGGCGACGACTTCAAAGTGATAGGTCTCGCCACGGATGACGCAGCCCAGCGCGATCAGTGCATCGAAGTCCTCGCTGGCAGCCAGCTTGGCCAGCGTGACCGGGACTTCCAGCGCGCCGGGAACGGAAACATGTGTGATGTCGTCCTCGTCGACGCCGAGCACGACGAGTTCGGCGACACAGGCTTCGAGCAGCGCGCGGCCGGCCCATTCGTTGAAGCGAGCCTGCACGATGCCGACACGCAGGTCGGCGCCGTCGAAGTCCGGCGCCAGATAGTCGATCGCCATGCCGGTCAGTGTACGCGAGCGGCCCTCGCGCCATGACGCGGCGAGGCGGACTAGGCCTCGACAAAGCCCGTGGTGTGCAGTCCGAAACCGGCCATCGACGGCATCTTGCGCGGGCGAGCCAGCAGCTTCATCTGGCCGACGCCGAGGTCGCGCAAGATCTGTGCGCCGATGCCGTAGGTGCGCAGATCCACGCGCGACTGACGCGCGAACTCTTCGCCGGCGTCCCGCGCAGCTTGACTTTCGAATTTCGCGAACAGCCGGTCGGCGGGCTCGGCGCAGTTGAGCAGCACCAGCACGCCGGCCGGTGACGCGGCGATGGCCGCGAGCGCTCGCGGGATCGGCCAGGAATGCGCGGTCGCGCCGGCATCGACGAAGTCGAGCACCGATACCGGCTCGTGCACTCGGACCAGCGTCTCGCGCTCGAAACTGATGTCGCCCCTGACCAGGGCAAGGTGCGGAGAAGCGCTCGGCTTGTCGCGGTAGACGACGAGTTCGAACTCGCCTGCCGGCAGCTGCACGCGCCGGCTGCCGATGCGCTCGATGATCGACTCGTTGGCGGCGCGGTACTGAATCAGGTCCGCGATCGTGCCGACCTTCAGTCCGTGCTGCTGCGCGAACGGAATCAGATCCGGCAGTCGGGCCATCGTGCCGTCATCATTCATGATCTCGCAGATGACGGCGGCCGGTGTCAGCCCGGCGAGCTGCGTGAGATCACAGCCCGCCTCGGTATGCCCCGCCCGCATCAGCACACCACCCGGCTGCGCGACGACCGGGAAGACATGGCCTGGCTGCACGATATCCGTGGGCCGCGCATTCGGGCGCGTCGCTACCCAGACCGTGCGTGCACGGTCGGCCGCCGAGATGCCGGTCGTCACGCCTTCAGCAGCCTCGATCGAAGCGGTGAAGTTCGTACCATGAACTGTGCCGTTGTCGCGCGCCATCGGTGGCAGCGCGAGCTGACGCGCATGCGATTCGGTCAGTGTCAGGCACACCAGGCCGCGCGCATGTTTCGCCATGAAGTTGATCTTCTCGGCGGTCACGAAGTCGGCGGCAAACATCAGATCGCCCTCGTTCTCGCGATCCTCGTCGTCGACCAGCACGACGATGTTCCCGCGCCGCAGATCGTCGAGGATCTCGGGCACGCTCGCGATCGGCGGGGCGCCTTCGGCCCGGGCCACCAGTGACAGTGCATTCATGCGAGCTCCCTTGCCAGCCATGCAAAGCAGAAAGTTTAAGCGCTCGGCGTGCGCCGCCTGCGCCGGCGATCACAGGCGGGAGCTCCGCCCGGTCAGCGCGAGCAGCCAGCCCGCGGTGCGGTCGTCGATCACGCGAATCGTCAGGACCGTGCGGCAGCATCCGCTCGACGTAGCGGGCGATCAGGTCGACCTCGAGATTCACACCATCGCCCGGCGCAAGCTGCCCCAGCGTGGTCATCGAATGCGTGTGCGGAATGATGTTGATCGAGACCTCGCATCCGTCAGCGGAGTCGGTGACGCGGTTGACGGTGAGACTGACGCCGTTGACCGCGAGCGAACCCTTGACCGCGATGAAGCGCGACAGCTCCCGCGGCGCGACGATGACGAGTTCCCAGGATTCGCCGACCGGCCGCATCGTGCGTACCCTGCCGACGCCGTCGACGTGGCCGGCCACCAGATGACCGCCTATCGCGTCTCCCAGCCGCAGCGAGGTCTCGATGTTGATGTCCCCGGGCCGATCGAGTCCGGTCGTGCGGACCAGGCTCTCGGTCGAGACGTCGCAGCTGAAACGCGCGCCATCGATGGTGGTCGCCGTCATGCAGGCACCGTTCAAAGCGATGCTGTCCCCAGCCCGCGCCGAGAAGCCGCCGACTCGTGCTGGCGTCGACCGTCAGCCGCACGCCACCGGGTGCCGGCAGTCGTTCGACGCGCTCGATCCGGCCGATGCCCTGGATCAGTCCCGTGAACATGCGTCAGTGCAACCGTGCACGCAGGCGGACATCGCCGCCGATCATCGCGACCTCGACGAATTCAAGCGGGCGCGCCTGGGCGAGATCCGAGAGTGCCGGCAGATGCAGCATGCCCTGGGCCTCGCCGATCAGCATCGGCGCCAGGTAGACCAGCAGTTCGTCGACGACGCCGGCACGTACGAGTGAGCCGTTGAGGCGGAACCCCGCCTCCACATGGACTTCATTGATCGCGCGGCGGGCGAGTTCCTTCATCAGAGCCGTTAGATCGACCTTGCCTTGATCGGCCGGAAGCTCGATCACCTCGGCACCGATCGGCGCGCAGCGCGGCCTGCCGCGCCGCGTCGCGGGCAACGGTGGCGACGAGCACCGGCCCCTCGCCTTCGAACAACTGTGCGCCGGGCTGTACCTCGAGCCGGCTGTCCACCAGCACGCGCAGTGGCTGCCTTGTCGTGTCGACCAGGCGCACGTCCAGGTGAGGGTTGTCTGCCTGCACGGTGCCGATGCCCGGTCAGCACCGCACAGGCGCGCGCGCGCCAGGCGTGGCCGTCACGGCGCGCGTCCTCGGACGTGATCCACTTCGAGACGCCGGTTTCGAGCGCGGTCTTGCCGTCGAGGCTGGCCGCGATCTTCATGCGGACCCAGGGCCGACCCCGCTGCATCCGGGAGAAAAACCCGACGTTCATCTCCGCCGCTTCCTGCTCGAGCAGTCCGCAGCGCACGTCGATGCCGGCACTGCGCAGCATCTCGAGACCGCGCCCCGCCACGAGCGGGTTCGGATCCTCGACCGCGGCGATCACCCGACCGACGTGACTTTCGATCAGCGCCGTCGAGCACGGCGGCGTCTTGCCGAAGTGGCTGCACGGCTCGAGCGAGACGTACACCGTGGCGCCGCGCACGTCGTGTCCGTGCCGGCGCGCGTCGAGCAGCGCCTCGATCTCCGCATGATTGGAGCCGGGCGGCTGGGTCCACCCCTCCCCCAGCACGCGGCCATCGCGGACGATGACGCAGCCGACGCGCGGATTCGGCGCGGCGTCGTTCATCGCCCGCGCAGCGAGGCCGAGCGCGCGGGTCATGAATTCCCGGTCGGACTCGTCGTACATCAGGCCGCACGCGACAGCGAAGCCGCGCCCGAGACAACCTCGACCTGCAACGGCCGCGAACTGTCGACGTGCACGTCACGCTGCGGGAAGGCGATCGAGATCCCGCCTTCAGCCAGGCGCTTTTCGAGCATGAAGCGCAGATCACTCTGGATCTGCATGCCGCTCGCCTTGGCAATATCGACCCAGAAGTACAGCGCGAATACGAGTGCGTTATCGCCAAAGTCCTCGAAGATCACCATCGGCGCGGGATCCTTGAGCACCAGCCCGTGCTCGGCAGCCGCCTGCTGCAGGATGTCGGCGACCTGGCGAGTCGGCGAGCCGTACGCCACGCCGACCTTGACGACGCGGCGCATCGTCGGCGACTCGCCGGTCCAGTTGGTCACCTTGTTCTCGAGGAGCAGCGAATTCGGCACCATTGTTTCGATGCCGTCGAACTGGCGCACTGTGGTTGAACGCACGTCGACCGCAGTGACGATGCCCTGGACGCCGTCGACGTCGACGATGTCGCCGACGCGGACCTTGCGCTCGAACAGGACGATGATGCCGCTGATGAAGTTGCGCAGCAGGGTCTGCGTGCCGAAGCCGACGCCGATCGCGAGCGCACCGCCCATGAAGGCGAATACCGTGAGCGGGATGCGGGCGAGATTCAGCGTGATGACGGCCAGCACAAACGTCACAAGATCAGCAGCCAGCGCCGCAGCACCTTCGCCTGCGGTTCAGCGACGCCGAAGCGGCTCACCATCAGCATTTCGCCGCGGCGTGCAATGGCACGCGCCACGACATAGCCGATCACGAAGATCAGCAGTGCACCGATGCTTTTGCCGACCGTGACGCCGCGCGACAGCGTCACCGGCTTGCCACCGATGTCGACGGTGTCCTCGACCGCAAAGAGCTCGAAGTTCCAGAGCGAACGCACGAGGTCCTTGGTTCCCACCCAGAACTCCTGCAATCGTTCGGCGGGCGTCCGCTGGCTGGACGCGTCGCGGTATTCGCGCTTCCAGCGCAGCTGCGCGGTCGACAGCCTTTGCGCGAGGGCCTGCACCTCATCGACGGCGTCGGCCGCCTGCCGCGTGGCGTCCAGCGCCGCCAGTTCGTAGCGACGACCGGGGGCGTTGGTGTCGAGTGCTTCGACACGGCGCTGCTGGGTCTGCACGGCCGCGTCCGAGAGGTTGCCCAGGTCGGATGCGTAGGACTTCAGCGTATTGACCCGCGACAGCGAGGCCTCGAGCGCCTTTTCGGCAACTTGGCGCGCTTCGGGATCCGGACTGCTGAGCGCCGTGTAGCGCTGTCGCCAGGCCTCCATCGCAGAGCGGCACCAGTCCACGCAGCGTCGTCAGCGCGCTCTGCTCCGTGCGCAGGGCCTCCAGCTTGACGTCGGCGGCATCGACGCGGGCCTGCTGTTCGGCCTGCTGACGCACCTGGTCGACCGATTTGGCGATCGGCAAGGCGGCCAAAGCGCGTCTGGCCTGGTCGCGTTCCTGCGCGGCGCCGCTGCGGGCATTGGCGGCGTCCTCGATGCGCCGATCGAGCGAGTTCTGCTGGGCCTGCAGCGACTTCAGCGTGCGCTCGAGCTCCTGCTCGCTGAACCGGTAGTTCGCGGCGATGGCCGCGGCCTCGCGCTCCAGCAGTTGCGCCCGCAATTGGGATGTCGCCCTGAGCTCGCCGTTCAGGTCGCCCTGCAGCCGCAGCAGCTGCAGCTGCTCACTCGCGCGGCGGGTGCGCAGCCGGGCGAGCTCGAGCGGAGCGCCGACACCGTCAGTGGCCTTTTCCAACGCGAGGCGCTCCGCAGCCTGAACCGCCTTGAGCTGGCCTTCCGCCCGCAGCAATTCGCCCTGCTGGAGTTCGGCGACCGACTCGAACGAGTGCTGTCGGACTCGTTCGGCGTCCAGTTCGTCGAGCACACGATCCAGTTGCGAGAGCGAATAGGGGCCGGGCTGATCCAGGCCCTTCCAGCCCTTGAGCGCGTCGTCTGCCGCGGCCCGGTTTGCACGTGCAGCCTCGATTTCCTGCAGCGAGTCGAGCTGGGCCTGCAGCAGAACCGGAATGCGACCCAGCAGCCATCCGAGTTCGGTCACCTCGGTCGGGGTGGCGCCGGCCGGGATTGGATACTTGCCCGCGCGCTCTCGCTCGACCGCCGCCTGGGCAACGGCGAGTTGCTTCTCGAGTTCGGCACGCCGTTCCGCCGGCGAAAGATTCTCGGCAGGTGGCTTTTCGACCTTCGCACCTTGCCCGAGCATCCGCTGAAACAGCGGCGCCGCGAGCGAAGGGCCTGCCGGCAGCGACAGGGCCAGCACGACGGCTGCAGCCCAGAAGGACCGGGACGCGATCATGCGCCAGATTCTACGGAGTTCGCCTCGTGACGGCGCCCGGCGTCTTGGGGCGCCCTGAAGGCGAGAAACCAGAAAAAAGGCCGCTGCCGAAGCAGCGGCCCTGGTGACAGCGGTGGGGTTTTTCGGACGTGCGCCCTTGTGCAGCGCAGGCCGGATCAGCCGTTCATCAGATTCTTGCCGACTACGACGCGCGCTTCGGTGGCGCCTGACATCAGCCGTCGTTGCCTCACGGCAACGACGGCCGAATCCGGCCGAAGCCGCAATACGCTCAGCGGACCGCGAGACGCTTGCTCGTGACCGTTGCTCGCTTGGGCAGGGTCAACGTCAGCACACCATTCTCGAAACTCGCGTCCGCGCCGTCCTCGGTGACTTCGACGGGCAGTTCGAAGGTTCGCGCGTAGCTGGTCACAGTGCGTTCGCTGTGCAGCACGCGTTCGCCGTTCTTGGTCTCCTTTTCCTTGCGACTTTCGGCCTGCAGCGCCACGCGGGCGCCTTCGACCGTGACGTTGATGTCGTCCTTGTTCACGCCAGGAAGATCGGCCTTGATCTCGAACTTGTCGCCCTTATCGATCACATCCATCCGGGCGCGCGCAACGGTCGAACTGCCGTCGCCGCGGTAGGCGGGAAGCAGGGAACGTTGAAAGAAATCGTTGAAGACATCGTCGACCAGCGAACCGAACGGGTCGCCACGACGCACAGCAAGGTGATTCATACAGTCCTCCGATAAGCAGTCGGCAGGTCGAGCCTGCGGTGCTATTCAGTTCGGGACTGCGCCTCCGGTTTCAAGACCCGACCGAAACGGGTGCTAGGCGCCGCCGCGGGCGCCCCGGCGCCGCGGACGGCGCGCCGGCCGGACTTCCTTGACGACCTCCGCGAACTCGTCGACGTCCTCGAAGCTGCGGTAGACCGACGCAAAACGGATGTAGGCGACCTTGTCGAGGCGCTTCAGTTCCCGCATCACCAGTTCGCCCAGCTTTTCGCTCTTCACTTCGCGCTGCGCCGCAGACAGCAGCTTGTCCTCGATGCGGGCGATGGCTTCGTCCACGGCTTCCCGAGGTACGGGCCGTTTGCGCAGCGACAACTGCATGCTGGCGCGCAGCTTGTCACGGTCGTAGTCGGCGCGCCCGCCGCCGCGCTTGATGATCGTCGGCATCGCCAGTTCCACGCGCTCGTAGGTCGTGAAGCGCTTGTCGCAGCCGAGGCATTTGCGGCGCCGCCGGATCGTCGCGCCCTCGTCCGACGCACGCGAGTCGATGACCTGCGTTTCCGCGCTCTGGCAGAAGGGGCACTTCATGGATAGGCGCGCTCGGTGTACGCGACCCTGCGGGTCGCACGTGCACCTCGCGCGACAAAGTCAGCGGGCCGCTCTTCGGAGCGGCCGGGCGAGCGGCCCGGATCAACTGCAAGCTGGCAGACCGCTTCATCGCGTAGTGGGCCGCTGCGCCGGTCCTAGGGTCAGACGCCGTACACGGGGAAGCGGACGTCAGATCTCGACTTCGCCGCGAACGCGGGCGAGCGTGGCCGAGTCCCTGGGATTGTCGAGGACATCCGCGATCAGGTTGGCCGTCTGCTCGGCCTCGGCGTCACCGAAAGCCGCGCGTGGTCATCGCCGGCGAGCCGAGGCGGATGCCGCTGGTCACCATCGGCTTTTCCGGGTCCTTCGGAATCGCGTTCTTGTTGATCGTAATGTGCGCGTCACCCAGCACCGCTTCGGCCTCCTTGCCGGTGATGTGCTTGGCCCGCAGGTCCACGAGCATCAGGTGGCTTTCGGTACGGCCGCTGACGATGCGCAAACCGCGCCGCACCAGCGTCTCGGCCATCACGCGCGCGTTGGTGATCACTTGCTGCTGGTAGCTCTTGAATTCCGGCTCCAGCGCCTCCTTGAATGCCACGGCCTTGGCGGCGATGACATGCATCAGCGGTCCGCCCTGGATGCCTGGGAACACCGCGCTGTTGATCGCCTTCTCCAGCGGCGGCTTCATCAGTATCAGGCCGCCACGCGGCCCACGCAGCGTCTTGTGAGTGGTGCTCGTGACGACATCGGCGTGGGCAACGGGACTCGGATACACGCCGGCAGCGATCAGCCCGGCATAGTGCGCCATGTCGACCATCAGGTACGCACCGACATCCCTCGCAACCCTGGCGAAGCGCGCCCAGTCGAAGCGCAGCGAATAGGCCGAGGCGCCGGCGATGATCAGCTTCGGCTTGTGGTCGTGTGCAAGGCGCTCCATCGCGTCGTAGTCGACCTCTTCGCGGTCGTTCAGGCCGTAGCTCACGACCTTGAACCACTTGCCGGAAATGTTGAGCGCCATGCCGTGCGTCAGGTGTCCGCCTTCCGCGAGCGACAGACCCATGATCGTGTCACCCGGATTCAGCAGGGCCAGCAAGACCGCGGTGTTCGCCTGCGCGCCCGAGTGCGGCTGCACGTTCGCGGCGAACTCGACCCCCGGGACAGCGAACAGCTGCTTGAGCCGTTCGAGCGCCAGCGACTCGGCGATGTCGACGTACTCGCAGCCGCCGTAGTAGCGCTTGCCGGGATAGCCCTCGGCGTACTTGTTGGTGAGTTGGCTGCCCTGCGCCGCCATGACCGCGGGGCTGGCGTAGTTCTCCGAGGCAATCAGCTCGATGTGCTGCTCCTGGCGCGTGTTCTCCTTGCGGATGGCGGACCAGAGTTCCGGATCGATCGCTTCGACGGTGTGGGTGTGGCGGCTGAACATGAGGACCTCGCAAGTGGAATCAGGATTCACTTGCCATCGGGCCCAGGCGAACGGCAGGGGAATAATCCCCTCAAGTCTCGCGCTCCCCGGGTGTACTCACCCTTTCGCCAGTCACGCGAGACTGAACCCCTCCCAAACCAGCCGGGAGCGGTCAAAGATGGCGGCGAAATTATGCCAGTGCGTGCAGCGCGGCGATTCCGACCGCCAAACCGACAGCGGTCCAACAAACGACCGCAGCGTCGGCCCGCGCATTTTCGGCCCGCCTGCGGCGGCGGCCATTGCCGCCTTGAAGACCAGGTTCGAACCGACCGCGACCGCAACCGCGGTCAGCGCCGTGGCCTGCGTCAGTGCGCCGTTGTCGAGCAGCTGCAGCGACGACAGCGTGATGGCATCGACGTCCGTCAGCCCCGAAACGGCAGCCAGCGCGACGACGCCGCGCGCGCCGAGCAGGTCATTGGCCCACGCCGTCGCGAGCAGGATCACCGCGTAGATCGCGCCGAAGGTGAGCGCGGTTTTCAGCTGCGCCGGATTCCGGTATTCGGCTTCATTCTTCGGTGGTGCCTTCGCGGCGCTGCGCCAGCGCAGCGCGACGCCCACGAGCGCCGCCAGCCAGGGCGGGCAGCACGACGAGGCCCGCGAGCAGCAGCGATGTCGGCGCGACGATGCCGACGAGCACGAGCACCCGCACCAGCATCGTCGCGTTCGCGAGCAGGATGACGAGCAGTGCTGCCGGCATCGCCTGCGCGCCCGCGGCTGCCTGCCGCGCGTAGACAAGGGTTGTCGCGGTGCTCGAGACGATGCCACCCAGCACGCCATTCAGCAGCAGCCCGTGCTGCTTCAGCGTCAGACGCCAGGCGATGTATCCCGAAAGACTGACAGCGGCGACCAGCACGACCATCAACCAGATCTGGAACGGGTTCAGCACGTCATAAGGACCGAACGAGCGGTCCGGCAGCAACGGCAGAATGACCGCGGTCAGCACCGCAAACTGCAACATCGAGCGGATGTCCTGGCCGGTCAGCTTCTGGCTGAACCCTTCGAGTTCGGACTTGAAGTAAAGCAGCACGGTCATACCGACGCCGAGCGCGACCGCCGGAGTCCGGTAACCGTAAAAGTTCATTGCACCGAGCAGGAAGACGACGATCGCGGCGACCACCGTCGTGGTGCCGGAGTCATCGCGCACCGTGTCGCGATCATGGAGGTATGCGGCGACAAGCGTCCCTGCAATGCACAGCACCCCGGCCGCCAATGGCCAGGCCGAACCGGTCGCATCAGTCAGCAGGCCGGACAGCGTGCCGGCGACCGCGATCAACGCAAACGTGCGGACGCCGGCCTTGGCACTCGGATTGCGTTCGCGCTCAAGGCCCACCAGCAGGCCGACGCCGGCGCTTAGCGCAAAGGTCAGGACCAGCGACAGCGACTCATTCATGGCCCATTCTGCATTCTGGTCTATCGGCGCGAATGCGCCCGGACCGGCGCGAGACCGGCGTGCAAGACGCGCCGGTGCTCAGGTCAACGACTCATCCTGCGCATGCGCAAGATGGTCGATGTCGCCCCACGTCAGGATGCCGAGCGCCAGCGGGGGCGTTTGCGCGCTCAGCCGGTTGACTCCGGCGTTCAGCATCTGGTGCTCGCGCGGCGCGTTCCACGGGAGTTGACGCGCCGCCCGGTACACCACGTCGAGCACGCCGCCATGCGTGACGGCGAGGACCGTACCGCCGCGGTGACGAGCGACGATGTCGTGCAGCGCCGCGAGCACGCGGTCGATCAACTGTTGGCCGCTTTCACCCCCGTCGATCGCCCAGTTCGGTTCGCGTTCGCGCCATTGGCGAAAACCATCAGGGTGGCGATTCGCAATTTCGTCGAGCGTGAGGCCCTCGAATATGCCGAAATTGCGCTCCCGCAACCGGGTCTCCGCCACGATCGGGACACCCAGCCGCGCCGCCAGCGGTTCGGCCGTGAGCCAGGCCCGCGCCAGTTCGCTCGAGTAAATGGCATCGATCGGCTCTCCGCTGAGCCGCACGGCGAGCCGAGCCGCCTGCCGGATCCCGCTCGGCGACAGCGGGATGTCGAGATGACCCTGGATCCGATGCTCGGCATTCCACGCGGTTTCGCCATGGCGAACCAGCAGCAGCGTGGTGGCCGTCACGCGAGGCGCGGATTCAGCGTGTAAGTGCCAGTGACCGAAGCCTTTGCCAGCACATGGCCTTCGATCGCCTTGCCCACATCGGCGGCGGAGAACTTGGTTTCGACCGCGACGCGATCGACGTCGAGAGCGTAGAGCGTGAATATGTAGTGATGGACGATCGCGTCGTTCCACGGCGGGCAGGGCCCGTCGTAGCCGAAGTAGTCGCCGTTCATGTCATGGTCGGCTGCGAACCAGCCGGTGTAGTCGTTGATGCCCTGCCGCGTGCCGTTGATGGCGGCGGGCCCGTTCTTGCCGCGCGGGGTCACTTCCTTCGAATAGGTGCCGGCTTCGACGGCGCGTGTTGCCGAGGGGATGTCGATCAGCACCCAGTGGTGGAAGTCGACTCGCGGCAGCGACGCGGGCACCTCGCGGTCCTCCTTGAACAGATCATCGGGCTTGCTCGGCACGTCCGGGTCGTGGCAGATCAGCGCGAATGCGCGCGTACCGGCCGGAACCTCCGACCAGGCGATGTGCGGGTTACGGTTCGACGACAGTTTGACGTGATGCGACGCATCGATGATGCAGAACGCACACTCTCCCGGAATCGCACTGCCATCGCTGAAAGAGTCGCTCCAGACCTTCATTTGCTGTCCTCCTTCGCCCGGGTCTGCAGCCAGAACGTCACCGGGCCGTCATTGACCAACTGGACCTGCATCCTTGCGCCGAAACGTCCCGCCTCTACGCGGCCGTGTTGCGCGCGCGCGTGCTCGACGAACCGATGGAACAGGCGCTCGCCGCGCTCGGGCGGTGCGGCGGGGCTGAAGCTCGGCCGAGTGCCGCTGTGCGTGTCTGCCGCGAGCGTGAATTGCGGCACCGCGAGCAGGCCGCCGTCGACATCGCGCACGCTGAGATTCATCTTGCCGCGGTCGTCCTCGAACACACGATAGCCGAGGACCTTGCTGAGCCAGCGCGTCGGCTTCGGCTTCGCCGTCATCGCGCTCAGCACACACCAGCGCCACCAGCCCTGCGCCGATGGCGCCGACGCTTGCGCCGTCAACCGTCACGCGCCCCTGGGTCACCCGCTGGATCAGGGCAATCATCAGGGCATTTTAGTCGGGCATGCTCGATCCGTCGCACGCTGCAGCCCTCATCGCCTCGCGCTGCGGAGGCAGCACACTGGATCGTCTCGCCGTCAGCGGACCGTGACGCGCGCCCACTTGCGCTTGCCGACCTGAACGACGTAGCGACCGGCCGTCAGCCTGAGGGTCCGGTCACTGATCTTCACGCCGTCGATGCGCACGCCACCCTGTTCGATGTTGCGGACTGCCTCGCTTGCCGAAGGCGCGAGGCCGGCCTGCTTCAGCAGCGTCGTGATGGCGAGCCCTTGGGGGCCGTCGGCATCGAGCTTGAATTCCGGCATGTCGTCCGGTACCGCGCCGGCGCTGAA
The DNA here is from genome assembly GCA_963707445.1 of uncultured beta proteobacterium. Taxonomy (GTDB): domain Bacteria; phylum Pseudomonadota; class Gammaproteobacteria; order Burkholderiales; family Burkholderiaceae_F; genus JALORV01. The sequence continues at coordinate 18,379 of CAVPPW010000052.1, forward strand.
CCGCGCGATGAAGTCCTGCTCGGCCGCGTCGGCAGCGCTGGTCGAGTGGAACCGCGTCACGATCTCGCGCGCCAGCAGCAGCTTGATGTCGCGCGGGTTGCGGCCCTCGGCGGCTTCGCGCTTGAACGCCGCGATCTCGTCATTGCTGCGCATCGAGACGAGGTCGTACCAGCGCCACATCAGCTCGTCGGAAATCGACATCACCTTGCCGAACATCTCGGACGGCGGCTCGGTGATACCGACGTAGTTGTTCTTGCTCTTGGACATCTTCTCGACACCGTCGATGCCCTCGAGCAACGGCATCGTCAGCACGCACTGCGGTTCCTGGCCGTAGTGCCGCTGCAGTTCACGCCCGACCAGCAGATTGAACTTCTGATCGGTGCCACCGAGTTCGATGTCGGCGCGGAGCGCGACGGAGTCGTAGCCCTGCATCAGCGGGTAAAGCAGCTCGTGCATCGCGATCGGCGTGTTCTCGCGGAAGCGCTTGGCAAAGTCGTCGCGTTCGAGCAGTCGCGCCAGCGTGTAGCGCGCGGCCAGCTTGATCATTCCCGCGGCGCCGAGGGGTTCCGACCACTCGGAGTTGTAGCGGATCTCGGTCCGTTCACGGTCAAGCACCAGCGCGGCCTGTTCAAAATAGGTCTTGGCGTTGGTCTCGATCTCGTCGCGCGACAGCGGCGGCCGCATCGTGTTGCGCCCCGACGGGTCTCCGATCAGTGCCGTGAAGTCCCCGATCAGGAAGATCACCGTGTGCCCCAGGTCCTGCAACTGGCGCAGCTTGTTCAGAACCACGGTGTGACCGAGGTGAATGTCCGGCGCGGTCGGATCCAGGCCGAGCTTGCAGCGAAGTGGCTGGCCGCTCGCGTGCGCGCGCGCAAGCTTCTGGGCAAACTCGGACTCGACCAGCAGTTCGTCGCTACCGCGCCGGACCAACGCAAGGGCCTGCTCGATTTCCCGAGTAATCGGGTCGGTTTTTGCGGCCGCTGGATCCATCGCTCTAAGGGCTTTCTTGCGCCGATCAATCAGGGACCCCCGGGCTATAATTCAGCCTTCGTAAAAAAGCGCACCCAGGTGCGCTTTTTCCTGATGACAAGCTGCTGATGTCTGCACGGATTCTATCTAACTCATTCTCCAGCCTCGCTGCCGACGTGCGCCTTGGTGCCCGGCTGGTCATGCGTCGTTGGAAACGGATCGACCGCACGACGCGCAGCCGGATCGAACTCGGCGCGGTGTTCTCTCTGCTGCCGCTTTCGGCCACCATCGCGGCCGTGGCGGCGGCCCCGTCGGCGCTCGATCTCGACGCGCTGCAGTCGCAACCGATCGTGCAGGCGATCGCGACGCCGTCGATTGCGGAACAGGTCGAACAGATCGGCCGCCGCAACGAGTCATTCTTGCGCGAGGTACGCGTCCAGCGTGGTGAATCGGTCAACGCCCTGCTCGCGCGCATGGGCATCGACGACGAGGCCGCAGCGCGTTTCCTGCGGACGGAAACGCAGGCGCGGCCGCTGGTGCGTTTGGCGCCGGTGGGACGTCTGGTCCAGGCGAATATCGACGGCGATGGCCGGCTGAACTGGCTGCGCGCGTACAGCGGCGATGACAGTGGCGCATCGTCAAGCGTCCGTGTCGTCACGCTGGACCGGGACCCGGCCGGCGGCGACTTTCGCGTGACTGAATCCCAGGTTGCGCTTGAACGTCGTGTCGAGCTGCGCGGAGGCGAAATTCAGGCTTCATTTTTCGCAGCTGCCGACGCCGCCGAGGTTCCGGATTCGGTCGCACAGCAGATCGTCGACGCCCTCGAGAGTGAGATCGATTTCCATCGCAATCTGCAGCGCGGCGACACGTTCCGGGCGATCTACGAAGCGCTGTATGCCGGCGGCGAGTACATGCGCCCTGGCCGGCTGCTCGCCGTCGAGTTCGTCAACCAGGGCAAGGCCGTCGAGGCCTACTGGTTCAATGACGGCAGCAAGAACGGTGGCTTCTACGCGCCGGGCGGCCGCAACATGAAGCGAGCCTTCCTGAAATCGCCGCTCGAATTCACGCGGATGAGTTCCGGGTTCAGCAGCAACCGCTCGCATCCGGTGTTCGGATACGACGCCGCACATCGCGGGGTCGATTATTCCGCGCCCAGTGGCACCAAGGTGCGCAGCGTGGCAGGCGGCACGATTGAACTCGCCGGCTGGCAGCGTGGCTACGGCAACGTCGTCGAGGTGCGCCACGACGCGCGCCATTCAACGCTGTACGCGCACCTACAGGCCTTCGCGCCTGGCATGGTCAAGGGCGCGCGCATCGGCCAGGGAGATCTGGTCGGATTCGTCGGTGCCACGGGCTGGGCTACCGGTCCGCACCTGCACTTCGAGATCAAGGTTCACGGGACGCAGGTCAATCCCTTGACGGCCGAACTCCCCGGCGCTGAACCGCTTGCGGTGTCGCAGCGACCGGCGCTCGCAGCGGTCGCAGCACCATTGCGCGAGCAGCTCGCGTTGCTCGAGCGCATTCGCCTCGCCTCCAGCGCGCGCTGACGGCCGCATGGCCGCTCCGACACCCGAAGCATCCGAGATCTATATCGGGCTGATGTCAGGCACGAGTGTCGACGGTGTCGATGCCGTGCTCGCCGACTTTTCAAGCGGCCGCCCGAAGGTCCTCGCGCATGTCTACCAGGCGTTCGACGCCGACTTGCGGGCCCAACTGCTGCAACTCTGCACATCCGGCGCCGACGAAATCGAACTTGCCGGCGCCGCCTCGCTGAAGGCTCGCGGAGGCCTATGCCGGATGCGTGCGATCGGCGCTCGGCGCCGCCGGCCTTACGGCCTCCGACGTCCGTGCAATTGGCGCGCATGGTCAGACAGTGCGGCACCGCCCCGATGTCGGCTTTACGGTTCAGCTGAACGCGCCAGCGCATCTGGCGGAAGCCACCGGCATTGACGTGATCGCCGATTTCAGGAGCCGCGACCTTGCCGCGGGCGGCCAGGGTGCCCCGCTGGTCGCCGCCTTTCACGCCGCCGTATTCGGCGCGGATGCACCGCGTGCGGTCGTCAACATCGGCGGCATCAGCAACATCACGTTTCTGCCGGCCAGGACCCAGCCGACGCTCGGGTTCGATTGCGGGCCCGGCAACGTCCTGCTCGACCTGAACGCGGCACGCCACCTCGGCACACCGATGGACCGGGACGGCAAGTGGGCCGAGCAGGGTCGCGCCGACGAGGCTCTCCTGTCGCAGCTGCTCTCGGACCCCTATTTCGCGAAGCCCCCGCCGAAAAGCACCGGGCGCGAGCTCTTTTCGGCCACGTGGCTCGATGCCGCGACCCGCAACAGCTGTTGCGCCAGCCGACCTGCAGCGCACGTTGATCGAACTGACCGCACGAGCTATTGGCGATGCGATCGACCGCTGGTGCGCCACGGCCGCGGAGGTCGTCGCTTGCGGCGGTGGCACGCGCAATCCGGTGCTCATGCGCGCGCTTGGCGCAGCAATCGCTCCCCGCGCATTGCGAGTTTCAGATGAGCTTGGAATCCCGTCCGATCAGGTCGAAGCCCTCGCCTTTGCCTGGCTCGCTCGGTGCTTTGTCCGGCGCGAACCCGGCGCGGCACCGGCAGTCACCGGTGCGCGCGGGGGCCGAGTGCTGGGGGCGCTATATCCAGCCTGACGCGGCCGCAGCGAGAGCACCAAAGCAACAGGGGCGCCTGAGCGCCCCCGCATCACACCAAGCCTGACTTCTTCAGGCCGAAAACGATGACCCGCAGCCGCAAGTCGTGGTGGCGTTCGGGTTCTTGATCACGAACTGTGCGCCTTCGAGGTCTTCTTTGTAGTCGATCTCTGCGCCGACCAGATACTGGTAGCTCATCGAGTCGATCAGCAGCATGACGCCATTTTTCTCCATCGTCGCGTCATCTTCGTTGATGACCTCGTCGAAGGTGAAGCCGTACTGAAAACCGGAACAGCCGCCGCCCTGGACAAATACCCGCAGCTTCAGCGCCGGGTTGCCTTCCTCGTCGATCAGGGACTTGACCTTCATCGCTGCCGCGTCGGTGAAGAGCAGCGGGGCCGGCATTTCGACAGCAGCGTTCATTGCGGTTCTCCTAGCGATGTTGTCCCGATTATAGGGGCTGGCTCCCCATCGGGTTTGATTCAGACTGATTCCGAAGTGGACCCGCCGGTTGCCAATTTCAATGCCGGTCGGGCCTCGGGCAACTGATGAATCAGGCGCCCTTCGACCACGGCGCCATTATGGATTTCAAGCGCGCGGTAGTGGACATCTCCCTCGACCTGCGCCTTTGGCTGAAGCTCCAGCACATCGGTCACGTAAAGCGGCCCGGTGACCTTGCCCGAAACCACCAGGTGCGCCGCGTGAACTTCGCCAATGACGTGACCGAGTTCGCTGATGATGACCATGCCGACTTCGCCGTCGACGCAGCGGACGTCGCCCTTTACCGTACCGTCGATGCGAAGTCCGCCCGAATACGACAGCGTGCCTTCAATCGTCGTGCCCGATCCAACCAGCGTCCCGATCGTCTTCGGAATGTTGCCCTTTGTCCCGAACATGGTCCCTCCTACATCGCAAAAGTCTGCTGTGCACGTGTTTCGCCGCCCGAGGTGATCGTGACCTGAACCGAGCGGACGGTCGCGCCCGAGGGCACGCGCGAAGGTCCCTTCGACGCGCTGATAGTGACGGAACGCGAGCGGCGTCGGTCCGGCGTCCGCCAGCGCCGGGTCAGGCAACTGAATCATCGACGGGCGACCCGTCCTTCTGTAGGGTGACCTGCAGCTCGACCGCACCGACAAAGTCTCGATCGGGCCGGCCGCTTTGCTGCACCAGCAGCCGATAGCGCATGCGCCCGTCGTCGACGTCCGGCTGCAGCTTGAAGCTTCGTATCACCACTCCGCGTTGCGCACCTTGCGCCGGCAACAGACTTTCGAAGAAGGCGAGGTCGCCCCTGAGCCGCGCATTGTCTTCTTCGAGCGACCGTAGCTGGGCTGCAATTTGCAGCTGCGTCGCGCGCTCCACCTTCAGCTGGTTCTCGGCCTGCGACCGCCTCCGCAGCCAGGCGGTCGCGTTCTGCGGTCATCCGCGAGCAGCTGATCGCGCGTCTGCTGCAGTTCGCCGAGAAGGTTCGTCACCACCGGGAAGGCCGCCGGTGCTGTTGCGCGCATAGTGATAGACGAGCACCAGGCCCGCCGCCGCAAACCCCAGCACGACCAGCGACAGCGCCGCCCGGACGCGTCCACGGAAGCCGGGTCCGGACGGCCACATGAGGTCCGCTGACCGAAAGGTTGCGCAGCCATAGCTTCAGCTTCATCGGCGGTCGACGTTCGGATGGAGCGGCACTGCCGGGCGCAACAAAAAAGCCGCTACCGGGCTGGCGAGCGGCTCTTGTTGTTTTTAGTGCGCGAAAGTATAGGAGTGGGGTCGCCGTCGCGCAGTGCATTGACTGGTCCTGCGGCATCCCGCGAAACGGGACCCTCGGAAAGCTGAAACGCGATCGCGGGATGCGATCGCGCGCACTCAGCGCTTCGAGAACTGCTTGCGGCGACGCGCCTTGCGCAGACCGACCTTCTTGCGCTCGACCTCGCGCGCATCTCGCGTCACGAGCCCGGCGCTCGACAGTGCCGGCTTCAGGGTGGCGTCGTAGTCGATCAGCGCACGCGTGATGCCGTGGCGCACCGCGCCCGCCTGGCCCGACTCGCCGCCGCCGATGACGTTGACCGTGATGTCGAACGTCTCGGCATGTTTGGTGAGTTCGAGCGGCTGACGAACGATCATTCGCCCCGTCTCGCGGAAAAAATACTGTTCGATCGGGCGGCCGTTGATGACGATGGCGCCCTTGCCACGCTTCATGAAGACGCGCGCAACCGAGCTCTTGCGACGGCCGGTTCCGTAGTTGTAATTACCGATCATGGAGACCTCAGATGTCGAGCGACTTTGGGCTGCTGTGCGCTGTGCGGGTGCTGCTGTTCCGGATAGACCTTGAGCTTCTTGATCATCGCGTAGCCGAGCGGCCCCTTCGGAAGCATGCCGCGCACGGCGAGTTGCAGAGCGCGTCCCGGGAAACGCTCCTGCATCTTGCGGAAGTTGGTTTCATAGACGCCGCCGGGGTAACCGGTGTGACGGTAATACTTCTTGTCTTCGAATTTCGCTCCGGTCACCTTCAGGCGCGCCGCGTTCACGACGACGATGAAGTCGCCGGTATCCACATGCGGCGTGTATTCGGGCTTGTGCTTGCCGCGCAAGCGCAGCGCGATCTGACTCGCGAGCCGGCCCAGCACCTTGTCGTTGGCGTCGACCAGCAGCCAGTCGCGTTTGACCTCGTGGGGCTTGGCAGAATAAGTTTTCATTCGAAATCGTCCTGGCTCTGGATCTTGCCGCGCGGGCGGCGTCGGTTTGTCCCGGCACCGCGTCAGCGCCCCGGGCAGCGGGATCCGAGTCTGGTCGCGTCGCTCTCGTCGCTCCAGCGGCTTCGCACTCGCCCCGAAGGCATGCCGAGGCCGCGAGTCGGAAGTCGCGGAAAGCCTTAAATTTTAAGCGTTTTGAGGCTGCTTTCGCAAGCGCACAAAATCGGCCCGGGCAGAGGCCTCGGGCCAAAATACCAACACGCTGGAGCAGATAGCGTCCAGAGCCGTTAACTCCGAAACGAGTCTGCCAGCCGATTCACGAGGCACGAGGCAATTCTTCCGGCTGCCGCCTCAGCTCGAATCGGCGTAGGAACTTCTTTCACTTCAAGCGCTCTAAGCAGACCGACCGTAAACTTGAGCGATCATTCGAATATGGTTGCGCTGCGCGTTCTCGAGCAAGTCTCGGAGGCCGACGATGGACTGCATCGTGCGTTGGACCGGCGAGGGCATGAGCTTCACCGCGGAGTCGGGGAGCGGTCATCTGGTCGCGATGGATGGCTCGCCGGACGGCGGTGGCCGCAATCTGGCGCCGCGCCCGATGGAAATGGTGCTGATCGGCGCGGCGGGCTGCACCGCTTACGACGTCGTGCTGATCCTGAAGCGGGGACGGCACGATGTCCGCGGCTGCGACGTCGACGTTCACGCGGAGCGCGCCGCGACCGACCCCAAGGTCTTCACCGACATCTTGTTGCGCTACCGGGTGCGTGGACGCGGACTCGATACCAACGCGGTGGAACGCGCGGTGACGCTGTCGCACGAAAAGTACTGCTCGGCGACCGCGATGCTCGCCAAGACTGCTGCAATACGCCACGAACTGACGATCGAACCCGCCTGAGCGAAGCTCGACGTATCAGCGCCCGCTCAGATGTGGTGCGCGGTCGTCGTCATCACCTTCGCGGCGAGCTTCATCGCCAGGCGCGCAGGCCACGGCAACACAGCGCCGCCGCGCTCGAGCGCTGCACTCGCATGCCCGACTTCGTCGTTCTTCATCTGTTCGATCGATCGCGCGCGAGGCAGAGTCTGCCTCCGGCAGCCGTTCGAGATGACCGTCAAGATGATGCTCGACCTGGCGCTCGGTCTCGGCCATGAAGCCCAGGCTGATGCGGTCGCCGGCCCGCGCCGCGACGAGCCCGATCGCAAAGGCGCCGCCGTACCAGAGCGGATTCAGCAGGCTCGTGCGCCCGCCGAGTTCTTCGATGCGCTCGCTGCGTCCAGGCGAGGTGATCGCCTTCCTCGCGCGCGGCACGCTCGAAAAGTTCGCGCAGCTCCGGATCGCGCGGTCGCGAGCGCCTGCGCGTCGTAGAGCGCCTGCGCGCACACCTCGCCGACATGGTTGACGCGCATCAGTGCGGCCGAGTGCCGGCGCTCGGAATCTGATAGCTCGTCGTCCTGCGCAGCTCGCGGCCGGGTCGGGCGCAGACGCTACTGGCCGTGCGGCGACAGTGCGGAGAGCACGGTCCAGCGCGACCAGCAAAAGGTCGGGGAAGGCTCAGCGCGCGACTCATGCTGTTGCGGAAATGAAACGCCGATGCATAGGACTTGAGAAACGCTCAATGTCCACGGATTGCCGGCGTTATTCTCCCACCCGTTTGCTGCTCGGCAGGGAGCGCCGCGCGGCCAATATCTCTGACCAAAAAAGAGACAGACGGAGACTCCGATGCGGAAGAGCCTGGTCGCCATCGCGCTCGCATGCGCGTTTCCGGCGGCGTTTGCACAGAGCAGCGTCACGCGTCTACGGCATTCTCGATGCCGGCTTCGAGGCGCTCGATGCGGGCAACACGACCGCGTGACGCGCCTGCAGGGATCCGGAATGTGGTCCGGAAACCGCTTCGGCATCCGCGGCAGCGAAAACCTGGGCGGGGGCTACAGCGCGATCTTCACGCTCGAAGGCCGTTTTTCGCTCGACACCGGCTCGGTCACCTACAACGAATCCGTGAACTGGTGCCGGCTGTCCGGCGCGACGACGCGCTCCGGTGTGTCCCGGCGTGACCGTCGTGCCCGGAACGGCGATCGCCACGCTGCCGCCGACCAGCCCGACCTACCAGGCGGTTCTCGGCGGACTGAACGCCACTCAACAACGCGCTGCTGCAGGCGATCACGACGGTCAACGGCGCCGGCGCGATCTTCGACCGGCAGTCGTGGGTCGGCATGGTCACGCCCTACGGCGCGGTGCTGCTCGGCCGGCAGTACACGCCGGGCTATGAGATCCTGAACCGGTTCAACGTGATGGGCGATGCCTCGGCGCTGTCGTTCGGGCAGGGCTACAACACGCCGGGCATCCGCATGAACAATGCGGTCGTGTACCGGGCCGAGCTGAAGGGCTTCAGCGGCATCGGCGATGTACAGCTTCGGCGGTTCCGAGACCCCGGCGTCGGCGCGGAACGAGCGCATGACGCCGCCGGTGAGCGGCGACGACATGTGGGGCCTCAACCTGATGTACAACGCGTCCAACTGGGGCGTGGGTGCGGGCTACAACCACAACTACGTGGTGCCGTACGCCACGCAGGCCGCCGGCACGCCGGAGAAAAAAGACGGCCTCGTCATGTTCAACGCCGGCGCCTGGGTCGGCTTCGGCAACTTCAAGGTCTACGGCCAGTACGTCCAGCGCAAGAACGACAACCCGATCATCACGCCGCTCGACCTGCAGAACCTGCTCGTCGCCGGGGGCGCCGCGGCGGTCGCGCGCAGCGCTCGCCAGCATTCAGCTCCAGGCCTTCGACTTGGACACGATGCGCGGCCTGGTCGGGAACTACGATACGAAGGCCTACCACCTCGGTGCTTCATGGCAGTTCATGCCGAAGAACACGCTGTACGCCGTCTACAACTACGCGAAGGACGATGCACGCTCGGTGTGGGCGACGCAGGACGCCATCGTCAATCACTACGGCGTGGCCTACACGTACCAGATGTCGCCGCGGACCTCGCTGTACGCCGCGGTGGCGTTCATGGCCAACAAAGACCAGGGCCGCCTGACACCCAGCTCGGCGGGTTACACCTCCGGCTTTGCGACCGAGTTCGGCGCGGACACGGCGGCCTATCAGCTGGGCATGCGCCACGCCTTCTGATCTTTTCGGATTGCGAAATGGAAAGGGGCGCCGCGGCGCCCTTTTTCATGTTGCTGTGAGGCAACAAAAGCGCCTTTTCCATACCGTTTTTGCTCTCGAAGCTTTGCCTCGTCCCGCCCCTCTGAAACAATCCACTCAACTTCCTGCGGGGAAGTAATTCGAGGTTCGTGAGGCTGTCCAAGGCCGACGCGCCCAAAGAATTTCAACACTAGCTAGGAGAGCTCTGAATGAAAAAGAGTCTGATCGCACTCGCAGTGCTCGGCGCCGTGTCCGGCGCCGCCTCTGCGCAGTCGAGCGTGACGATGTACGGCATCGTCGACGTCGGCGTCGCAGTACAACGAGCAGGGCGTCAACATCGGCACGACGGCAGCGCCCATCTTTACGCAGGAAAGCGACTGGGGCATCGACAGTGGCATCCAGTCGGGCAGCCGCCTGGGCGTGCGCGGTTCGGAAGCCCTCGGCCGCAACTGGAGCGCGGTATTCGACCTCGAGATGGGCTTCGACGTCTCCACCGGCACGTCGCTGCAGGGTGGCCGCCTGTTCGGCCGCCAGGCCTATGGTGGCCTGCGCCACACGACAGGTTCGGTACGTTCGTGTTCGGCCGCATCGCGACGCCGTCGTCGGGCACCGGCGACTTCGACCTGTTCGGCGCCGTCGACCCGTTCGGCACCGGCTTCAGGCATCCTGGGCCTGCAGGCGACGTTCATCCCGTCGAGCTACGCTGCGTGAAGACAACTCGGTGGCCTGGGCGTCGCCGACCTGGGCGGGGTTCAAGTTTGGCGCGCAGTACTCGGCCAACGTCGATCACCGCCGAGACCGCACCGCAGGACACCAACACCAAGGCGTACAACCTCGGCGCGAACTGGACGTGGGGACCGCTGTTCCTCGCTGCCACCTATGACGTGATCGCCGTACGGCTGACAACGCGGTGCGTGTGAACGCTGGCAACCCCGACCAGAAGATGCTGCAGGTCGGCGGCGTGTTCGACTTCAAGTTCCTGAAGGTGCACGCCGCGTACGCCGACCAGAACAACATCAGTGCGGTAGCCGTGGCGAACTGGGGGCATCGGCTCCGTGTTGCCGGCCGGCATCATCCCGGTGGGCGTCGGCAACTACAACAACCAGGCTTACATGGTTGGCCTGACGGTTCCGCTGTTCGGCGGCAGCCTCTTCGGCTCGTACCAGTGGTCGGATGCGAAGAACATCGACACGACTCGCGCTTCTCGTTCGAGCCCGACTACAACGTCTGGGGTGTCGGCTACACGTACCCGTTCTCGCGCCGGACCAACATGTACGTCGCCTACGGCCAGCGTAAGTGGGACGGCAATATCACTAACGTCGTCGTACCCGTTACTGGCCCGCTGGCGAACGCGGCGCAGATCGTCGACACGAAGCAATTCACGCTCGGTATCCGTCACCTGTTCTAAACCGGGCGACGACGCAGTATCAAAGGCCGCTGCTTGCAGCGGCCTTTTTTTCGCCTCTAAGTCCGGAGAGACTCGGACTACGCGAGCGCGGCGATCAGTTTGGCCGCGCGCTGCCGGTCGATCAGCCCGATGCGCAGCCGGCGGTCGACGAGATCGCTCGCGGTCCGCGCCTGCTCGCAGGCGCGGGCCAGATCACGGTAACGCAGCAGCGCGGCTGCCTGGCCGTCGCGCGCATCGAATGCCGCCGCGCGCGCCGCTTCGAGCGCCGGGCTGACGTCGATGCGCAGCGTCTCGGTCGTCGATCTTGCGGCCGGTATCAGGCCGCAGCGAGCTGCCTGCGCCAGCGCGTCCACCGCCATGCGGCGATACGTGGTCCACTTGCCGCCGGTCACCGTGACGAGGTTGCGGTGCTCGATGAAGATCGAATGCTCGCGCGACAGGGTCTTGGTCGCGCCAGGAACCTTGGCCGCCACCAGCGGACGCAGTCCGGCGAAAGTGCTGGTGATGTCCTCGCCTCTGATCGGATCGCGCAGGTAGCCGCGTGCGGTCTCGACGATGAAATCGATCTCGGCCGGCGAAGGCTGCGGATCCCAGTCGACGTCGTTCGTTGGCACGTCGGTCGTGCCGACGACCAGGCTGCCGAGCCACGGAATCGCGAACAGCACGCGCCCGTCGGACGTCTTCGGGATCATCAGTGCGCGCGCGCCCGGCAGAAACCGCGAACCGACGACGAGGTGTGACCCGCGACTGACGGCGACGACCGGTCGCGACGGCGGAATCGGCGAGGGCATGCGCAGCCGATCGACCCAGACGCCGGTGGCGTTGAACACGACCCGTCGCGCTTCAGGCTGAACGCCTCGCCGGTCTCGGCATCGACCGCGGACACAGCGGCGACACGGCCGTCGCGCACGTCGATGCCCTCGACGCTCAGGTAGTTGATCGCGGTGGCGCCGAGCCGACACGCCGTGCGCATCAGCGCAATCGCCAGTCGCGCATCGTCGAACTGCGCATCCCAGTACGACACGCCGCCCTGCAGGCCTTCGCGCCGCAGCGTCGGCAGGCGCCGCAGCGTCTCGTCCCGCGTCAGCCAGCGGGTCGGTCCGATGCCGCGAGCGCCGGCGAGCGCGTCGTACATTCCGAGGCCGACCCGCAGCAGCTCGCGCTCGAACGGGCGATAGCTCGGCACGATGAATTCCAGCGGATGCACGAGCTCAGGCGCGTTGGCGATCAGCAATGCGCGCTCGATCAGCGCTTCGCGCACCAGCTTGACGTTGCCCTGCGCGAGATAGCGGACCCCACCATGGATCAGCTTGGTGCTGCGGCTCGAGGTGCCGCTCGCGAAATCCCGGGCTTCGAGCAGCGCGGTGCGCAGCCCGCGAGCGGCGGCGTCGACCGCGATGCCGAGGCCGGTCGCGCCGCCGCCGATCACGAGAACGTCCCACGGACGCTGCTCGCGCAGCGCAGCGAGCAGGTTCGCGCGCTCGATGCGAGGTACCGCTATCGCTTCGTTCATTCGATCCATTGCCGCGACCTCTCGACCGCACGGCGCCACTGCGCGAGCAGCGCGTCGCGTTCGTCGTCGCCCATCAGCGGGTCGAAGCGGCGGTCGACGCGCCACAGGCTCGGCGAGCTCGTCGGTCGCCGACCACACTCCGCGTGGCGAGGCCGGCGAGATAGGCCGCGCCGAGCGCGGTGGTCTCGGTGATCTCCGGCCGCACGACCGGCACGCCCATGATGTCGGCCTGGAACTGCATCAGCAGATCGTTGCGTGCCGCGCCGCCATCGACACGCAGTTCGCTGATCGGCCGGTGCGCATCGAGTCTGCATCGCATGCAGCACATCGGTCGACTGGAACGCGATCGATTCGAGCGCTGCGCGCGCCAGGTGGGCCCGCGTCGTGCCGCGCGTCACGCCGATCATCAGTCCGCGCGCGTCGGGGTCCCAGTGCGGCGCTCCGAGGCCGACGAACGCCGGCACCAGAAAGACGCCGCCGTTGTCGGCGGCCTGCCGCGCCAGCGCTTCGACATGCTCCGAACGTTCGATGATTCCGAGTCCGTCGCGCAGCCACTGCACGACCGCACCTGCGACGAAGACACTGCCTTCGAGCATGTAGGCCGCTGCGTCGCCGGCGATGCGCCAGCCTGCGGTGGCGAGCAGGCGGTTTTCCGAGTGCTGCGGCGAGGCGCCGACGTTCATCAGCATGAACGCGCCGGTGCCGTAGGTGTTCTTGGCCATGCCCGGCGCGAAGCAGGCCTGCCCGAAGGTCGCGGCCTGCTGGTCGCCGGCATTGCCGGCGATCGCCATCGATGCGCCGAAGAGCTCGCTGCGCGACTGGCCGACGACCTCGCTCGACGATGTGATCCGCGGCAGCAGCTTGCGCGGCACCCGGAACAGCGCGAGCAGTTCGTCGTCCCACTGCAGTGTTGCCAGATCGACGAGCAGCGTGCGCGAGGCATTGCTGACGTCGGTCACGTGCACGGTCCCGCCGGTCAGGTTCCAGATCAGCCAGCTGTCGACGGTGCCGAAGGCGAGTTCGCCGCGGTCGGCGCGCGCCCGCGCCCCCGGCACGTGATCCAGCAGCCAGGCGATCTTCGTCGCCGAGAAGTAGGGATCGAGCACCAGGCCGGTCTTCGCGCGGACCCGTTCTTCGTGCCCCTGCTCGCGCAGCGCTGCGCATTCGCCGGCAGTGCGGCGGTCCTGCCAGACGATGGCCGGCGCGATCGGGACGCCGGTCGTCCGGTCCCACAGCAACGTGGTCTCGCGCTGGTTCGTGATCCCGATAGCCGCGACCCGGGCCGGTCCGATCGCCGCGTTGCGCAGCGCCGTCTGCGCACAGGTCGAGCTGCGTCGCCCAGATTTCCGCGGGGTCGTGCTCCACCCAGCCCGGTTGTGGATAGTGCTGCCGGAATTCCTTCTGCGCCGAAGCGACGATGCGACCAGCCCGATCGAACAGGATCGCCCGCGAACTCGTCGTGCCCTGATCGAGGGCCAGCACGTGATCCATCGTTTCGATGCGCGATTGCCGGTTGTTCGTCTTTGCGGCCAGCATAGACGAACGCCGCGACGCCCGGCACACTCGAACCACAACTGAGATCAAAGGAGACAGCATGTTGCGTCGCCTGCTGGCGGCAGCGGCCCTGGCGCTGGCCGTCGTCACCCCGGCTCACTCGCAGACCTGGCCCGCAAAACCCGTGCGGGTCATCGTTCCGTTCCCTCCCGGCGGCACGACCGACATCGTGGCGCGGTCGATCGGCGTCGAGCTGCAGCGGATGTGGCAGCAGCCGGTCGTCATCGAGAACCGGCCAGGTGCGGGCGGCAACATCGGCGCGGACCTGGTCGCCAAGAGTCCGCCCGACGGCTACACGCTGCTGATGGGAACCGTCGGCACGCACGCGATCAACCAGGCGCTCTACACGCAGAGCGGCAGCAAGATGCAGTTCGATCCGGTGCGCGACTTCGTTCCGATCACGCTGGTGGCGGGCGTTCCGAACGTCATGGTGATCAATCCGAAATTGCCGGTGAACACGGTGACGGAGTTCATTGCCTACGCCAAGGATCATCCCGGGCAACTCAACATGGCGTCGAGCGGCAACGGGACATCGATCCACCTGTCCGGCGAGCTGTTCAAGACGATGACCGGCGTCTACATGGTGCACTTTCCCTATCGCGGCTCCGCGCCGGCGCTGACCGATCTGATCGCCGGCACCATGAACGTGATGTTCGACAACCTGCCAACATCGCTGCCGCACATCAAGAGCGGCCGGCTGAAGGCGCTTGCGGTCACGTCGCGCTCGCGTTCACCGGCGCTGCCCAACGTGCCCACGGTCGAGGAGGCGGCCGGGCTGAAGGGGTTCGAGGCCTCGTCGTGGTTCGGACTGTTCGCACCCGCGGGTACGCCGCGCGCCATCGTCGACAAGGTGCAGTCCGATGTCGCGAAGGCACTGTCGAATCCGGAGGTGCGCGAGCGCTTCGTCGCGCAGGGCGCGGATCCCGGCGGCACCACGCCGGAACAATTTGCCGCCTTCATTCGCGCCGAGAGCGACAAGTGGACGCGCGTCGTCAAGTTCTCGAATGCCAAGGTCGACTGAGCCTGCGCACCGGGATTCGGCCGCGGCCGCCTATCGCGAGCGGCTCGCCGCGACGATAGCGGCGGACCTGCAGGGCCATCCGCGCGTGCGCGCGATCGGCGAAGGCGGCGCAGCCGCCCGCGGCCGCGCCGATCAGTTTTCGGATCTCGACCTCGTCATCGTCGCGCCGCTCGAAGACGCCGACGAACTGTTCTCGCAGATCGAGCGCACGATCAGGACGGTGGCGCCGATCAGCCATGTCTGGCGCGTCGATCCTCCCGGGTTTCCGGACATGGCGCAGCGCTTCTACTTCGTCGAAGGCGCACCCCGCTACTTCGCGATCGATTGCTCGATCGTCAGCAAGGCCGGGCTGGCACCGTTCCTCGAGCGCGAGCGGCACGGCACTTTCGTCGCCTGGTCGGATCCCGAGCGTCTGCTTGTGCCGCGTCGCGCAGATCGCGCGGCACTGGCGAAACGCCGCGAACAGCGTCTGCAACAACTGCGTGGCGCAATTCCGGTGTACTCGATGCTCGTCGAAAAGGAACTCGCGCGCGGCCATAGCCTGGAGGCGCTCGGGTTCTATCAGACGATGCTGCGCTTCCTGATCGAACTGCTCGGAATCCGGCATCGACCCGAGCGCTTCGACTTCGGCTGGCGCTATGTCGACCGCGAACTTCCGGAAGCCGCGCGAGAGCTGATCGCGCGACACAGCTTTGTCAGCGACGGCGCGAAGCTGCGACGTCTCGTCGCCTCGCTCGCCTCCGAGCTGAACGCGCTGCTCGCAGCGATCGAAGCGCCTGCCTCCGGCGGCGTGCGCCGCTGACGTCCTCAGCGCGCAGCGGCGAGCCGATCGACCATCGCAATGACGGCCTTGATCTGCACGCCGGTTTTCACGGCGTAATCGGTGCCGGTGTAGCCCCACCAGTCCCAGCAGCCGTTCGGGTTGAAGGGCAGCCACCATGCGAACGGCGTCGGCGAACTGGCCCGCGCCTGCGGAAACAGCACGATCACGTTATGCATCGCGCCCCACTCGCTGTAGCCGGACTCGCGCACGAACGCATCGCCGAGTTCGGTCTCGCCCTGATGACAGCCATGCAGCGCGACGTGGATGCGGCAGCGCGTGCCATCCGCGCAGGCGGCCGGCACGAAGACGTAACCGCGCGGCCCGAGTGAAGACAGCGACCACCAGCGGCGCCATGCGGGCACGAACTCGGTCTGGTCGAACGTCAAGAGCCGCCCCTTGCCGGCGCTCGTCGCGGGATTTCCGGCCTGCAACGCGTCGAGCATCGCGCCGACGAAATCGGCACCGCACTTGTTGATGTAGGGCGTGCACTGGTATCGCAAGCGACGCCGTGGGTCGGCGTCGGCAGGCCATGGCCCAGGCCGGGTTGCAGTGCGAACCGCGTGCCGGCCTTGTTGTAGTGCGCGAAGAACTCGGCACTGGCGCGAACGACTGGACTGACGACCTTGGTGTCGGCTTCGCCCGCCAGCAGCCATGCGCGCATGCGGCGCAGGTGCTCGGTCGAATCGATGAGCCGCAGGCCGGCAAGGCGTTCGGCATCCCGAATCGAGCCGTCGGCGCCTGGACTGCCTTGCATGCAGACGCTTTCGGCACGCGCCGGATTGAGCCCGACGCAGTAGTACGGACCCCCGGCGAACACGCCGACCCCGGTCACGCGGGCCGAATGCGCAACCGCGAGCTGTACCGCCATGTAGGCGCCGGAGGACAGGCCGGAGACCGTGATGCGGTCGCCGTCCGCGCCCAGCGCGGGCAGCCTTTCGACGGCCGCCGCGGCTACCATCGCCACGGCCGCCATCGCCGTCACGGCGCACCGGCGACAGACACCGCATGACCGAATCCGACCGCCGCATACCTCTCCTCGTCGCGCTGCTCGTCGCCACGATCATCGCACTGCTGGTATCGGGATGGCGTCCGTACGACCGTCTCACCTGGCTGATGGAAGTCGCGCCGGTGCTGATCGCGCTGCCTCTGCTCGTCGCAACGCGGACGCGCTACCCGCTGACGACGCTGCTCTACCTGCTGATATTTGCGCATGCATGCGTGCTCATCATCGGCGGGGCCTATACCTATGCGCGCGTTCCACTGGGCGCCTGGGTGCAGGAGGCAATGTCGCTGGATCGCAACCCGTACGACAAGCTCGGCCACTTCATGCAGGGTTTCGTGCCGGCGATGCTCGCGCGCGAGATCCTCGTACGCGGAGGCTATGTGCGCGGGCGCCGCATGACGGCGTTTCTCTGCCTCTGCGTGGCGCTCGCGATCAGTGCGACGTACGAGTTGATCGAATGGGCCGCCGCGGTTGCGCTGGGCCAGGGCGCCGATGAGTTCCTCGGCACCCAGGGCGACCCGTGGGACACGCAGTCCGACATGCTGATGGCGCTGATTGGCGCCATCGCATCACTCGGCACTCTCTCCGGTCTGCATGACCGGCAGATCGGTCGGCTCGCCGCGGGCCGCCGGCTCGGCTCCTCGGTTGCAGCGCACCTTTAGCCGACACGGCTGCCGAATAGTCGACAGGCTATTGTCGTAATCCGCTGTTTAGCGGATTGCGCCTGCGGTACAAAAATCTCACTGTCACATTGCACGCAGATAATGCGTTGCGGAGGCGGTCATGCAGATGCGAGTGAGAGAGCGGAACAACGAAGTCGAGATCCAGCTGAGCCGACTCGCGGGCCGCCAACATGCCGTGCTCGAGGTCCTGAGCGGCAGCACTGCAGCGAGCGAGCCGACTTTCGAGCGCGAAAAAATGGAATCGCTGTCGGTGCGCGCGCGGGCGGATGCGATGCACGTGCGGCTACGCGCGCGATCAGGCGAACACTTCGACGTGACCCAGTTGTACCGTTGCCTTCGGCGCGCGCTGGTAGAACGGCACCGCACGCTCGGCGCGACGCTGCGCCGCCTAAAGCGGCGGGCCAGGCCTAGAAGCGCAGGCCGACGCCGAACGACATCACTGGCGCAAGACGCGCGTCGTCGGCAGCACTGTCAGCCGTGCGCAACTCGCTCGAACACGGCGCCGCCGGAATGCCACCCGGGCAGCCCCAAGCGGCAAGGTTGCCGCGCTGATACATCACCCCGAGATCGGCTGTCAGGTACAGGCCGGAACGGCTGGGTGTCCCGATGCCCCAGCCCAGTCCAACGTAGGGACTTCCCCGCAGCAGCCAGGTACGCGCGTCGAAGCCCGATGCCGCCGCCGTCGATCGACTGATCAGATCCGAGGTCGCAGGATCCAGGCGCAAGGACCCATACGCCAGTCCACCGGTCAGGCGAAAGCCGTTGGACAGCGGATGCCAGTCGGCCAGCACCATCGAGCTTGCGACCAGACCATCGCTGGCCAGCAGGCCGGGCCGACCTCCGACCCAACCTCGCAGGCCGATACTGGGACTCAGTTCGAGCGAGCGCTCGTCTGACAGTGGAAGCGTAAGTCCAGGCCCCTGGACCTGCGCGTGTGCCATGCCGCCGACCAGCAGCAAGGCCAGTCCCCAAACATGCGCGCGCGTCATCGTTCCCTCGAAGCCGTGATCCGTCCCGCGCCATAACCATAGGCCGATGGCGCTCGGCTGCAAAGTCGAGGATTCACGTAAATGCGGACCTAAATCAGGCCAGTGCAGGAAAACGGGATCTTGCACTCGTTCTGACGCCTGAAAGTAAGGGCTCGCGCGTCGCAAATTTGCGACGTCACTCTTCAAAGCGCGGGCGCCGTGGGGGCGGGCGACCGCCGGCGGGGCGATCGCGTGGCGCGCCGGAACGGTCGCGCGGCGGCCCCGTTCGGACCGGGGGCGGCCCCGAACGGCCGCGGGGCGGCGCCGTGCGGTCGCGGGACGATGGCGCGCGGTCACGCGGCGGGCCTGGCGGCCGGCCGCTGCCCAGCCGAGCCAGCCGCATCACCAGCCGCAAGGCCTCGTTGACCGACTCAGAATCCCGGAACACCCGGGCGACATCGGCATCGAGTCGAATGCTGACCGGGGCCTGCAGCCGCTCGCTGAACCCGCCGCGCTCCGGCCGTTCGGCCCGCTTGTACGGATCACCATAGGTGCGCTGCTGAAAGGCGCGCGCGCGCGGGCCGGAGCGGCTGCCGGTGGGTGGGCCGCCGCGGTCCTTCTTGTCACGCTCCTTCATCACTGGCTCCTCGGCGCTGCATCGAGCGCGCATATTTGCCTTCATTGATAAAGAAGGCCGCTCGCGGCGGCCTTCGGCTCATTGCTGCACGCAGCTCAGGCGGCTTTCTTGTCGTCGCGCAGTTCGCGCCGCAGGATCTTGCCGACGTTGGTCTTCGGCAGGTCGCTGCGGAACTCGATGTACTTCGGCTTCTTGTAACCGGTCAGCTGATCTTTGCAGTACTCCATGATTTCCTTCTCGGTGACCGCCGGGTTTTTCTTGACGACGAAGAGCTTGACGGCCTCACCCGAGTTCTCGTCTGGGACACCGACGGCGGCGCACTCGAGCACACCAGGATGCGACGCGACGACCCCTTCGACCTCGTTCGGATACACGTTGAAGCCGGACACGAGGATCATGTCCTTCTTGCGATCGACGATGCGGGTGTAACCCTCGGCGTCCATCACACCGATATCGCCGCTGCGGAAGAAACCGTCGGGTGTCATCACTTTTGCCGTCTCGTCAGGACGGTTCCAGTAGCCGGCCATCACCTGCGGACCCTTGATCGCAATTTCGCCGACGTGTCCGACCGGGAGCCGGTTGCCCTGATCGTCGAGGATTGCGATCTCGGTCGATGGCACCGGCAGACCGATCGTGCCCGTGAACTTGTCGGTATCGGTGCGGTTCGCCGTGGCGACCGGAGAAGTCTCGGACAGGCCGTAGCCCTCGGCGATCGGGCAGCCCGTCACCTTGAGCCAGCGTTCGGCGACCGCCTGCTGCACGGCCATGCCACCGCCAGCCGAAAGGATCAGGCGCGAGAAATCCAGCTTCTTGAATTCCGCGTTGTGCAGCAGCCCGTTGAACAGCGTGTTCACCGCCGGGAAGACGTGGAATGTTGTCTTCTGCAGATCCTTGACGAATCCCGGGATGTCGCGCGGATTCGCGATCAGCAGGCACTTGCCGCCGACGCGCATCGACATCATTGCGCACACCGTCAGCGCGAAGATGTGATACAGCGGCAGCGCCGTCACCGTCGTCGGCACCTCTCCGGGTTTGAGCTTCGACAGCGCCGGCTGATACCACGCTTCTGCCTGCAGCATGTTGGCGATGATGTTGCGATGGGTCAGCGTGGCGCCCTTCGAAACTCCGGTCGTTCCTCCGGTGTACTGCAGGAAGGCGATGTCGTCATGGCCGACGTTGACCGGCTTGAGCGTCATGCGCAGGCCGTCCGCGAGCGCCTCGTTCCAACGCACCGCATTCGGAATGGTGAACTCCGGCACCATCTTCTTCACGTTGCGAACGACGAAGTTGACCAGCAGCCCCTTGGCGAAGCCGAGCATGTCGCCCATCGCACACACCACGACCGTTTTTGTGGGCACCTTCGCGTAGACCTGCTGCAGCGTGTGTGCGAAGTTCTCGAGGATGAAGATCGCCTCGGCCCCGGAATCCTTGAGCTGGTGCTCGAGCTCGCGCGGCGTGTAGAGCGGGTTCACATTGACAACGGTGCAGCCCGCCCGCAGCGCCGCGGCAAGCGCGACCGGGTACTGCATCACGTTGGGCATCATGATGGCGACCCGCTTGCCCTTGGAAAAGCCCTTGCTCTGCAGCCACGCGGCGAGCGCCGACGAAAACTCGTCGAGCTGGTGATACGTCAGATCCTTGCCCATGAACCCGTACGCGGGTTTCGAGCTGTACTTCCTGAACGCTTCCTCGAGCAGCTGCACCAGCGATTCATACTGGTGGTAGTCGATGTCGGCGGGCACGCCCTTGGGATAGCTTTTCAACCAGAACCGGTCCATGCAGGTCTCCTGAGTTCTGCTGCGTCCGCCTTGCGCGCGCTGCTCAATGGGACGTGCTTCTCGTATCGCGCCGGTCGGGTCGGCTGCGGATCGGACAGCCTGGAAATCATAGTCTTTCGAGCCGGCGCACGCAGCGCGGGCTAACGCTGACGCTGCAGCTGCTCGAGTGCGGCGTCGCGCTGGTCCTTGGGCAACTCCGCAAGCCGCTTGACCGCCGCATAAAACGCCGGGAATTCAGCGCCGTTGTTCCGCCAGCAGCTGATCGAACGCCGGGACCCGGTCGTTGTATGCGCCCACCGCCGCCAGATGAGCGTTGGTGAGTGCAGTCGCGAAGAAGCGGTCGTAGCCGACATAACCGCCCCAGCTTTGCTTGAGCGCCGCATAGTCGGTCTGCAACGCGGCAAGGAGTTCGCGCTTGCGCTCCCGCTTGATCGCGTCGCTCGCATCACTGGTGTAATTCTGTTGCAGCAGAGTCCGATACTTCAACAACAGATCGAGGAACTGCGCCCGCCGCTGCGCGAACTCCGCATACGCGGCACGCGCAGCCGCATCGCCATGGCTGGCGAGCCAGCGCTTTACGCCCTCGCGCTCCACCGCCGTCGCAAAGGATTCGTTGAATGTAGTGTCTCCGCCAACGAAGACGACCTGATGCGCGAGCTCGTGGAACAGCAGCGCTGCGAGCTGCCCTTCGGACCCGCCGATGAAGGTGTTCAGCAGCGGGTCGGCGAACCAGCCCAGCGTCGAGTATGCGGGCACACCTGCAACGTTGACGTCGTAGCCCTCGGCGCGCAGTGCCTGCGCCGCGGCTTCTGCGTCAGCCCTGTCGAAGTAGCCTCGATAGCCGGCGCAGCCCACCACTGGGTAGCACCACTGCTTCAGCTCAAGTGAAAGCTCGGGCGTTGCGAACACGTTCCACGCAACGTAGGGTCGCTTGAGATCCGCGTAACGCGTGTAGCTGCCGTTGTCCGGCAGGCCCAGCTCGCTGGTCGCGTACACACGCATCTGCTGCGCGCGTTCCAGCCGCTCCTTGAGCGCAGCTGCGGCCGCTGGGTCAGCGATGACCTCCGGAATCGGACGCGCCGCATCGAGCATCGCAAAATGCCCGTGGATCGATTGCGCGTAGTACTCGAGCGTCGAGCAGCCTGCACCGAGCGCGAGCGCGAGCGTGGCGCCGACAACGGCGACGAGCCACCAGGAGCGGCGCATGACGCGGGTGCGTGAAGTGGGCATGCCCGTCATTCTGCCGAATGCCGGGACGGCCGACCGGCAGGCCGGCCGTGATCAGCGCGGCAGCTGGCAGACGACCCGGCGCAGTTTGCCGCTCGCCGCGTCGCGCTTCGGCCCCCCGCGTGACAGCAGGATTTCGACAGGCCCAATTTCGCAGGTCTCGAAGAAACTGCGCAGCGCATCGCGCACTTGCCGGCCCCGCACGCGCTCCTGCGTTCCGAGCCGTACTGCGAGCGCGCCATCGCGTCGCTGCACCACCTGGAACTCATGAGCACCGGCGCTCTCTTCCAGGACCGTCTCCAGCGCCAGCGGCACGACCGTCACTTCGCCGCCGCGGCGTCCGGGCAGCCGCAGCGCGTCGTCGCAGCGCCCCTCGACGGCGACCGTCGGGAAGTGACTGCCGCACGGGCATGGATCGGCAGCGACAGTGACCCCGTCGCCAAGGTCATAACGGATCAGTGGCTGGATCCGATTGGCCAGATTCGTCAGCAGCACTGAGTCCGAGCGCGATCCCGCCGGCACTGGACGGCCCTGGCGGTCGATCGGTTCGAGCACGACCCAATCGGAATTCACATGCAGACGACGGTGTGGGCACTCCCAGGCGATCGGGAGGAACTCCGATGCGCCGTAGGCACTGCGCACACGACAGTTGAATGCGCGCTGAACGCGCAGGCGCGTCGGCTCCGACAGAACTTCACCGCCGGCCCAGATCTCGCGCGGTCGCACGCGGAGGCGGCCCGCCTCCTGCTCCTCGGCCAGCATTTCGGCAGCGGTCGGATAGGTCGCGAGGATCGTCGGGCGATAGGCATTGAGCTGCTCGACCAGCTGTCCGCACAGGTTGCAGCAACGCAAAGGCGCGAACTGCGTTGGCCATCCACGGCGCCCAGTGACGCATGCGCTCCACTGTTGCAACACCGGCAAAGTGTCCATCGGTCGCGGCGACCATCGCATAGCGGTCACCCTCGATCAATTGCCGCAGCAAGTCAGTCGGTGACCGCAGGCCACGGAAACGCTGCGCCTCAAGTGCATCGTAGACCGCGAGTGCATCCGGGTCGTGCACGAACAGCCCGGGCTCTCCAGTGGTGCCCGAACTGGTCCAGACGGTGTAGCGTCCCGCCAGCGTGCGGCCGATGCGATCCGGTGCGGCGATGAACGCCTCGACGTCGCGTCGCGTCAATTCAGGCCGCGTGACCACCTCATCGAAGTGGTCCATTAAATCGGACTTGGTGACCGGCGGAAGATCCGTCAGCGCAGCGTCCGCAGGAAGCTTGTGATAGCGCTGTGCGTAGTACGGGGAAGCGGCCCGCGCATAAGCGATCAACGCGTGCGTGCGTCGCTCGGCAGCACGCGAGATTTCCTGTGCGGAAAGGCCGGATCCCTGCCAGACATCGAATGCGGCTTCCGCCCATCGCGCCGGATCGAACTCCGGCGCGACGGGCAGGTTGAACACGGAACGCCCCAGCCGCATTGCCCACCCCTCATGAAATGCACGCCTTGATTGTGGCCGATCACTGTGTGTGCGTCATGACGCAAATGGGAGTCGGGCTTCAGTCGGCGGGAGCGACCTCCACCAGGCAATCGTAGAACGTCGGGGCGCGACCGATGTCGGTCAGTGCCATGCCGGTGACCTCGTTGGCATTGCGCCGATCGGCGGCGAGCTTCTTCCACCAGATCGAAAGCGCGACGACGCAGCCCGGCCGCGCGCGATCGCTGACGACCGCGCGCAACGACAAGTTGCCGCGATCGTTGAACACCCGCACCATCTGTCCGGTCACGATGCCGCGCGCGCGCGCGTCGGTCGGATGGATTTCGAGCGTGGGCTCGCCTTCGACGGGCCGCAGGCTGACAACGTTGACGAAGCTGGAATTGAGGAAGTTGCGCGCGGGTGGCGAAATCATCGCCAGCGGAAAGCGCCGCGCCAGATCCGGATTCGACGTCGGGCCTTCGTTCGGCGGCACGTAGTCCGGCAGTGGATCGACTCCGATGCGCTCGCAGCGCTTCCGCGTAGAACTCGCACTTGCCGGATGGCGTCGGAAAACCGCCCGCAGCAAATGGCGCGTAGCGCGTCGGCAGGTCGAGGCGTTCCCACCCGGCCGCCTTGAGCCGTGACCAGTCATAGTTTGCCGTCGGCCCGACGCGCGCAAACGCTTGCTCGGCAAGCTCGTCGTCCGACTCCCGGAACGCCGCCTCGTCAAAACCCATCCTGGCGGCGAGCTGGCGGAAGATCTCGCTGTTCGGCAGCGCTTCGCCGAGCGGATCGATCGCCGGATTGTTCGCGAGCATGTAAAGGTGCCCATACGATTTGTGCACATCGACATGCTCGAGCTGAGTCGTCGCCGGCAGAACGAAATCGGCGTAATCGGCCGTGTCGGTCTGAAAGTGCTCCAGCACGACGGTGAAAAGGTCTTCACGCTCGAAGCCTGCCGCGACCTCACGCGACTGCGGAGCGACCGCGACCGGGTTGCTGTTGTAGACGATCAGGGCATCGATCGGCGGAACGGCATGAAGCAGGTCGCGGCCGATCGTTGACATGTTGATCGTGCGTGGTGTTCGCCCCGCGAGCAGCTCCGGCCGATAGAGCCGCGTTGCGTCGACGGGATAGTTGCCGCTGGTGGACAGCAGCAGTCCGCCGGCCGGATCGCGCCAATGACCGGCGAGCGCTGGCAGGCAGGCAATTGCGCGCACCGCGTTACCGCCGCCGGCCGCGCGCTGCATGCCGTAGTTGAGACGGATCGCCGCCGGCCGTATCTCCGTGTATTCCCGCGCGAACTGCTCGATCTCCGCCGCAGTGATGCCGCAGATCGCCGCGACACGCGGGGATCGAACTCCTCCGCCCGCGCGGCCAGCGCTTCGAACCCCAGCGTGTAGCGCTCGATGTAATCGCGATCCAGCCAGCCTTCGCGAACGAGCACGTGCATCACGCCGAGCGCGAACGCGCCGTCGGTACCTGGCAGCAGCGCGATGTGCTGGTGACACTTCTCCGCTGTCAGCGAGCGATACGGATCGATCGCGATCAGCCTTGCGCCGTGGCGCTTGGCCTCCTGCGCACGGCTCCACAGATGCAGATTCGAAGTAATCGCGTTCGTGCCCCAGAAGACGATCAGCTTCGCGTTCTGGAACTGCTCGATGTCGGTGCCGTCGCGCGTACCAAGCGTCGCCGTGAGCGCCTCGCCGCCGGCGGTGGCGCAGATCGTCCGATCGAGGAAGCTCGCGCCGAGCTTGTGGAAGAAGCGCTGCGCCATCGCCTCGCCCTGCACCATGCCCATCGTGCCGGCATAGCTGTACGGAACGATGCGCTGCGGATCGATCGCTGCGATCGACTTCAGCCGTTCGCTGATCTCGGCCAGCGCCTCATCCCAGGTCGCACGAACAAATCGACCTTCGCCCTTGCGACCGACCCGTTTCAACGGGTGCAGCAGCCGATCCGGGTGATAGGTGCGCTCGAGATAACGGCTGACCTTGGTGCACAGCGTCCCGGCTGTCGTCGGATGTGTCGGATCGCCGGCAACCTTGATGGCGACCCGCTTGCCGCTCTCGCGGCGAACGGTGACCAGCATTGCACACGTGTCGGGGCAGTCGTGCGGGCATGCCGCTCGGACGACCTCGAGGCCCGGATCCTGCTCGGCCATCGTCAGCCCACCGGCGGTCGGCTCGCGACCAGCCGCTCGAAGAACTGCTCGCAGGCCGCCACCTGTTCGAGCGCAATGTATTCGTTCGGTTTGTGCGCCTGGTCGATCGATCCGGGGCCCATGACGACGGTCGGAATGCCGGCCTGCTGGAAGATCGGCGCCTCGGTGGCGAAGCTGACCGCGCCGACGCCGAGTCGTGTGGTCTGCGCGAGTTCCATCGCCCAGCGCACGAGCGGCGCTTCGGCAGCAATGCCGTACGCCGGCAAATCGAGTCCCATCTCGAATGCAATGCCGGACTCGGGAGCGACGGCCTGCATCTGCGGCACCAGTTCGCGGCGCGCGTGATCGAGGATCGGCTGCGTCATCGCATCGTGCGGCGTGGCCGGAATGTTGCGCATCTCGAACTGGAACTCGCAGTCGCGCGGCACCACGTTCGCGGCGATCCCGCCATGGATCACGCCGGTCTGCAGCGTCGAATGTGGCACCGCAAAGCGCGCGTCGCGCGGCTCCTCGCGTGCTTGCCGATCAGCCACCGACCGGATGTAAGCGATCAGCTGCGCGGCGTACTCGATCGCATTGACGGCCGTCGGCGTCAGCGATGAATGGGCCTCGCGACCGCGCACCCGGCAGCAGAAGTCGCGCTTGCCCTTGTGCGCGACGATCGCCTGCATGTCGGTCGGCTCGCCGATGATGCAGCCGGCCGGACGGACGCCGCGCTCGGCAAGGTCCGCCACCAGTCCGCGCACGCCGAGGAACGTCGTCTCCTCGTCGTAGGTCAGCGACAGGTGGATCGGCATGTGTCCCTGCGCTTCGAGGAAGCGCGGCGCCCACGCAAGGGCGATCGCGATGAAGCCCTTCATGTCGGCCGTGCCGCGGCCGTGGATGCGACCGTCGGCGTGGTGCGCGCTGAAAGGGTCGCTCGACCAGTCCTGCCCGTCGACCGGCACCGTGTCGGTGTGACCCGACAGCACGATGCCGCCGGAACGTCGGGCATCTGGATCGTCGGCGAGCGTCGCGAACAGGTTCGCCTTGCGGCCCGACACGTCATACACCAGGTGCGAGCGCACGCCGAGGTGCGCGAGATGATCGCGCGCAAACTCGATCAGCCCGAGCACAGTGCCGACACCGGAATGAGTTGAGCGCGCGATTGCGCCGAGTTCCCCCGCGAACGCGTTGAACTCGCGGCAGATGCGCGACGAACGACGTCTTGTCGATAGCGCGACCAGGTCCATCTTGTTGACGGCGACGATCAGATGCCGGCATGCCGAGCAGGCGAGGCGAGGTCGCGTGGCGCCGCGACTGCGGGAGCACGCCCTTGCGCGCGTCGATCAGAACGACCGCGAGCATCGGCGGTGCTGACGCGCCGGTGACCATGTTGCGCGTGTACTGCTCGTGCCCGGGCGTGTCGGCGATGATGAATTTGCGCCGTGGCGTAGCGAAGTAGCGATAAGCCACGTCGATGGTGATGCCCTGCTCGCGCTCGGCTTCCAGACCGTCGGTGAGCAGCGACAGGTCGAGCACGCCTGCGCCGCGTCGGCGACGAAGCGCGCATCGACCGCACGCGAGCTGATCTTCGCGGAGCGCGCGTCGAGTCGTGCAGCAGGCGGCCGATCAGCGTGCTCTTGCCGTCGTCGACGCTGCCGGCGGTGATGAAGCGCAGCACGCTGGAATCGCTCGCCGTGAGCCCGCTCGCGAAGTGTGCGGTCGTTCCGAGTCGTCATCCCAGCTCCTGTGCTTGCACGATCAGAAGTATCCCTCGCTTCTTGCGCCGCTCCATCGACGCGTCCGAGCGTCTGATCGTCCATGCGCGTGCGCCGCGCTCGGTGATGCGTGCCAGCGCCGTCTCGGCGATGATCGCGGCCACGATCGTGCCGCATCGGACGCGACCGGGCAGGTGCACGTCATGTCGCCGACGGTGCGAAAGCGCACGTTGATCTGCTCGACGACTTCTCCGACGCGCGCGGCGGCGTCAGATCGGTGACCGGCACCAGCAGGCCGTTGCGGCGCACGACTCGGCGCCGGTGCGCGAAGTAGATCGACGGCACGTCGAGGCTGCTCGCGCTCGATGTACTGCCAGACATCGAGCTCGGTCCAGTTGCTGATCGGAAATACGCGCACGTGCTCGCCGGCGGTGCACGCGCGCGTTGTACAGATTCCACAGCTCGGGGCGCTGGTTCTTCGGATCCCATTGGCCGAACTCGTCGCGGAACGAGAACACGCGCTCCTTTGCGCGCGCCTTCTCCTCGTCGCGCCGCGCGCCGCCGATGCAGGCGTCGAAACCGAATTCGGCGATGGCTTCGAGCAGCGTCACCGACTGCGCGGCGTTGCGGCTGTCGGTCGGGCGGCGCAGCCGCACCGTGCCGCGGCGGATCGATTCCTCGACCGAGCGCACGACCAGTCGCTCGCCGAGCTCGGCCACGCGGCGGTCGCGGAACTCGATCACCTCGGGAAAGTTGTGCCCGGTGTCGATGTGCAGCAGACGGGAACGGGAATCGCGCCGGGCGAAACGCCTTCTCGGCGAGCCGCAGCAGCACCAGCGGAATCCTTGCCGCCGGAGAACAGCAGCGCGGGGTTGCGCGCACTCGCCGGCCACTTCGCGCAGGATGAAGATCGCTTCGGACTCGAGCCAGTCGAGATGGCTGCGCCGCGGACCGCGTGTTGGCGACTGGACCGCGTCGCGCATCGTGCCGTTCTTTGAGCCTTCATCGACGCCGCCTCTGCTTGCTCAGATTCATGATGCAACCTCCCTCGTGCTTGCCAGTCGGCCATGCGGGTCGCTACATGCAGGCCGCATTCGCTCGATCTCGGGGTGTTCCCACCACCAGCGGCCGGCGCGCACGATCTTCGCCGGCGGCGGTGGGCGCGCGTGCAGGGCGCGCAGCCGATGCGAGCGATAGCCCTGGTCGTGCAGCGGGTTGTAGGGGACGTCGTGAGCTCGCGGATGTAGTGCCCAGACCTCGTCTTCGCTCCAGTCGGCGAGCGGATTGAACTTCCACAGCCGGTGTGCGGCGTCGTATTCCTGCGGCGTCAGCGCGGCGCGCGCGTGACGGACTGCGCGCGGCGCATTCCGGTGACCCAGGCTCGCTTGCCGGCGAGCGCGCGCCGCAGCGGCTCGACCTTGCGGATGCTGACAGCAGCGCTGGCGCAGCTGTTCGAGTCGCGGCTGACCGTTGGAAAGGCGATCAGCCGATCGATCATCTCCAGCGCAGCGGCTGACGGCCGCGCGGCCCGGGGCAGCGGTGAATCCATGCGCACCTCGCAGTCGGGGTCGATTCTAGTGCCTGTGCACGTGCAGTGGCGGCTGGCTTGAGTAGGATGATCCTTCCTTTACGAGGCCTTCATGCAGCTCATCGACCGTGTGGTGCAGTTCCGCAGCGAGATCCAGCAGCTCCGGCGCGACATCCATGCGCATCCAGAACTGAGGTTCGAGGAAAACCGCACCAGCGATCTGGTCGCCGCTCGCCTCACCGACTGGGGTTATGCGGTGACGCGTGGACTTGGCACCACCGGCGTTGTCGGCACGCTGCGGCACGGGACATCGAGCCGTTCAGTTGGGCTGCGCGCCGACATGGATGCGCTGCCGATCCAGGAACTCAATGCCTTTCCGCATCGTTCCACGCACGCCGGCAAGATGCACGCCTGTGGCCACGACGGGCACGTCGCGATGCTGCTGGCGGCGGCGCGCTACCTGGCCGAGACCCGTCCCTTTGACGGCACGGTTCAGCTGATCTTTCAGCCGGCCGAGGAAGGCGGCGCGGGCGCGCGGCGCATGATCGATGACGGGCTGTTCGAACGCTTTCCGTGCGACGCCGTGTTCGGCATGCACAACTGGCCCAACCTGAAGGTCGGCCAGTTCGGCGTCGCGCCGGGGCCGGCGATGGCCTCGGCGAACGAGTTCGTGATCCGCATCACCGGCAGGGGCGCGCACGCCGCGATGCCGCATCTCGGCATCGATCCGGTCTTCGTCGCGGTTCAGGTCGTCAACGGACTGCAGGCGATCGTCACCCGCGTGAAGAAGCCGATCGATGCCGCAGTGCTGTCGGTGACGATGATCCACGCCGGCGACGCGACCAACGTCATACCGGAAAGCGCTCAAATCTCCGGCACCGTGCGCACGTTCAGCGATACGGTGACTGCGCAGGTTGAAGAGCACATGCGCCGCATCGTGCAGATGACCGCCGCCGCCCACGGGGCGGAGTCGCATGTGGAGTTCCGCTGGAACTATCCGCCGACCGTGAACCACGCGGTCGAGGCCGAGTTCGCAGCTACCGTGATGGACGACATCGTCGGGTCCGACAACGTGCTGCGCGGCCTCGAGCCGACGATGGGCTCGGAGGACTTCGCCTTCATGCTGCAGGCGCGTCCCGGCGCGTACGTCTTCATCGGCAACGGCGACGGGGATCATCGTGCCGCCGGCCACGGGCTCGGCCCGTGCATGCTGCACAACCCGAGCTACGACTTCAACGACGAGTTGATTCCGCTCGGCGCGACCTACTGGATCCGGCTGGTCGAGAAATTCCTCGGGCGCTAGTCGGGCGTTGCGAGGTCCAGGCTCGCGCCGTAGCGCCGCCTAATGGCCGGCAGCCAAAAGACTGCCGCACTCAGCAGCGTCGCTATAGCGACCAAACCGATGACAAGCACCATGCGCGCATAGGGCTGGCCGAGCGCGATTCGCGCCGAAGCCAGCGCGACCAGAGTTCGCAGCCATTCGATCGCGCCGAGCAGCAGCGCGCACTCAACCGCCAGCGCCGCCCAGCGCGAACGCCAGAGGAGCAGAGCCGGCAGCGCCAGACAGACTCCAACGGGCACCCACGCCTGAGCCCGCATGAAGTGCGCAGCGAGCAGCAGCAGGCTCACGATCGGGGCAAGCAGGACGAGGTTTTTCATCGCGGGCTGTGCCGATATTGCGCGACGCGCCATCGCGCCGGTTGACCGGGGTCAGACCGGTCCGCCTCTACCCCAAAGGATGACTTGACCCGGCTGGCCGGTAATCCATTTGCCGGAGGGTGGTCGGCGGACCGGCGTGGTTACTCTGGGTCGCTCCACCCGCCGTAGAAGCCTGCCTGCAGGCCGAGCCCGCATGACGCACACGTCGATCCGCCTCCTCGGCATGCTGCTGCTGATCAGCATGGTGTCGGGCTGCGCCACGCTGGCCGGGGAATCGACCCAGAAGCTCAATATCCAGACCGTCGATGCCGAAGGCCGCATCGTCGAAGGCATGAGCTGTCACGTCAGCAATGCATCGGCGGACTACGTCGGCGTCACGCCGATGTTCGACATGCGGGTCCGGCGGTCGTCATCGCCGCTGGTCGTTGAATGCCGCCGCGACGGCCTTGCGCTCGCGCGCGCCGTCGTGGTTTCGCGGGCCGTCGAGATGCAACCCTTGCAACTGCTATTGCCAGGCGGCAGCAGCATGATGGTGCTCGATCACCTGACCGGCTACATGTACGCGTACCCGCGCTGGGTACGGCTGCAGGTTGGCACCGACATGGTCTTCGACCGACGCGACGAAAAGGACCGCGGGCCGACGCCGGGCCTCGTTACCCGGCAGTTTGACGACTTCGTGCGCTATGCGGAGAGCTCCCCAGCCACGCACTGACCTGCAACGCGGCGCCCGAGGCGCCCCGCGTGCCACGGTCGCGATTACGACGAGCGCGTCGGCTTAGCTCCAACGCCTACAAGCGCGATAGATTCGCGCCTCCTGCCGTCACCCGTGGTTGACGCCGCACCGACGCGCCCGCGCTTCTGCCGGAGGCAGTGCCTGGCGCTGCCCTGATGTTGATCGCCCCCTTGTACTGAGGGTCATCGACTCGCCGGAATGCTCGGACGTGATACTGTCATTCCATACAGTTATACTGCGACGCTCCTGCGACTTCGGCTGAGTCGGCCCGCGCGTAACATCGCTGCGAGCGGCACCGTTGGACTGTGACCGCATCTCCCATGCCTGACGATTCCCAGCCCGTGTCCGAGGACGCGCGGCGCGCGATTCGCATTCGCGGCGCGCGCCAGAACAACCTCGCAAACCTCGACGTCGACATTCCGACCGGCGAGCTCGTCGTCGTCACCGGGGTCTCCGGCTCGGGCAAGAGCTCGCTGGTGTTCGACACGCTGTACGCCGAAGGCCAGCGCCGCTACGTCGAGACGTTTTCGCCGTACGCCCGGCAGTTCCTCGATCGCATGGATCGCCCTGCGGTGGACCGCATCGAGGGCGTGCCGCCGGCGATCGCGATCGACCAGACCAATCCGGTGCGCACCTCGCGCAGCACGGTCGGCACGATGACCGAGCTCAACGATCACCTGAAGCTGCTGTTCGCGCGTGCCGCGCAGCTCTTTTGCCGCCGCTGCGCGCAGCCGGTGCGACGCGATTCGACCGCAAGCATCATCGCAAGCCTCGCCGCGCGCGCCGCTCTGGCCGGCGATCCGCGCCTGACCGTGACCTTTCCCGTCCGTGTGCCCAAGAATTTCGGCGAGGACGAGGTCCGCGCGCACCTCGAAGCCCAGGGCTACACCAAGGTCCACGCCGAACGGGCGCTGGCCGAGGTCAAGGTGCTCGACGTCGTGTCCGACCGCTTCCGCTTCGCGGGCACGGAGCGGTCGCGCATCGCGGATGCTGTCGAGCGTGCACTGCGGCTGGGTGGAGGGCGTGTCGACATCCACGCGCAGAGCGAGGCGGAGGGTCCGAGCGAAACTTGGCGCTACTCGACCGACCTGCACTGCGCCGACTGCGACATTCACTACGAGACTCCGCACCCGTCGACGTTCTCGTTCAACTCCCCGCTCGGCGCCTGCGAGACCTGCCGCGGCTTCGGCCGCGTGATCGGCGTCGACTACGGCCTCGTGATTCCCGACGAGCGCAAGACGCTGCGCGAGGGCGCGATCAAGCCGTTCCAGTCGAAGTCCTTCATCGAGAGTCAGCGCGACCTCGAGAAGTGCGCGGCCAAGGACGGCATTCCGCTCGATGTGCCGTTCCGCGATCTGTCGGCGGAGCAGCGCGAATGGGTCATCGGCGGCGGTGCCGGCTGGAAGAACTGGAACAAGAGTTGGCCGGGTATCTGGTACGGGATCAAGCGCTTCTTCGCGTGGCTCGAGAGCAAGGCCTACAAGATGCACATCCGTGTGCTGCTTTCGCGCTACCGCTCGTACACCCCGTGTCCGGCGTGTATGGGCAGTCGGCTGCGGCCAGATGCGACGCTGTGGCGAGCCGGCGCGCGAGAAGAAGCCGAAGCGGTAATGCCGCCGCAGGGGCGGTACGCGCGCTTCCGGCCCGTGCATGCGTCTTGGTCGAGCGAGCAACTGAACACGCTTCCGGGCCTCGCGCTGCACGACCTGATGTTGCTGCCGATCGAACGGGTGAAAACCTTCTTCGATGCGATCACGCTGCCGCCGCCGCTTGACGAGGCGACCGAGATGCTGCTCGATGAGCTGCGCGCACGGCTCGCCTTCCTCGTCGACGTCGGCCTCGGTTATCTGACGCTGGACCGGCAGAGCCGGACGCTATCCGGCGGCGAAGTCCAGCGCATCAACCTGACGACAGCGCTTGGCACCTCGCTCGTCAACACGCTGTTCGTGCTCGACGAGCCGTCGATCGGGTTGCACCCGCGCGACATGCATCGGGTCGTCGCGGTGATGCACCGGCTGCGCGATGCCGGCAACTCGCTGGTCGTCGTCGAGCACGACCCGCAGGTGATGCTGGCGGCCGACCGCGTGCTCGACATGGGCCCGGGCCCGGGCGAGCGCGGCGGACGGATCGTGTTCAACGGCACGCCAGCGGAACTGCGCGACGCTGAGACGCTGACCGGCCGCTATCTCGGCGGGCGCCAGGCGGTCGACACTGTGCGGCCGCTGCCCGTGGCCGGAAACGCACCCCGGCTCGTGCTGCAGGGCGCACGCGAACACAACCTCAAGGTCGACAACCTCGAAATCCCGCTGCGACGACTGGTCTGTGTGACCGGCGTGTCGGGTAGCGGCAAATCAACGCTGATCCAGGACGTGCTGTACCCGGCGCTCGCCAAGGAAAAGGGGAAGTCGGCGGAGTCCGCCGGCGCGTTCGACCGGCTGCTCGGCGGCGACTGGCTCGACGGCGTCGCCTTTGTCGACCAGTCGCCGATCGGAAAGACGACGCGCTCCAATCCCGCCAGCTACGTCGGCGCGTTCGATGCGATCCGCACGATCTTCGCGAAGTCAAGGGTGGCCAAGGAACGCAACTACACCCCTGGCACGTTCTCATTCAACTCCGGCGACGGACGCTGCCCGACCTGCGGCGGCAACGGCTTCGAGCACGTCGAGATGCAGTTTCTGTCGGACGTCTACCTGCGCTGCCCGGACTGCGACGGCAAGCGTTTCCGGCCGGAGACGCTGGAAGTCACCGTCGAAAGAGCGGGCCGCAGCGCCAGCATCGCCGACGTGCTCGACATGACGGTCAATGAGGCGCTGACTTTCTTCCGCGACGATACGGAGGTCGCGCGTGTGCTGACGCCGCTGGTGGACGTCGGGCTGGAATACGTGAAGCTCGGCCAGCCGGTACCGACGCTGTCGGGCGGCGAGGCGCAGCGACTGAAGCTCGCCGGCTTTCTCGCCGATGCGGCGAGCGGCAAACCACCGACGCGCGGCACGCTCTTCATGTTCGACGAGCCGACGACCGGCCTGCACTTCGATGACGTCGCCAAGCTGATGCGCGCATTCCGCAAACTGCAGGCGGCGGGCCACTCGCTGATCGTGATCGAGCACAACCTCGACGTGATCTCGGCGGCCGACTGGCTGATCGACCTCGGGCCCGAAGGCGGCGATGCCGGCGGCGAAGTCGTCGCGACCGGCACTCCGGACGAGGTCATCAGGGTCCAGCGTTCACACACGGGTCGCGAGCTGGCGGCCTACAGGAACGCGCTGGCGGACAACGCACCGCGCGTCAACGAGCCTCGATTGCAATACGAGATCGGCCGGCCGCTGCAGACGCTGACAGGCAGCAGACGAATGCTGAGTGACGCGATCGAGGTGCGCAATGCGCGCGAACACAACCTGAAGTCGATCGACGTCGACATCCCACGCGACACGTTCACCGTCATCACCGGCGTCTCCGGCTCCGGCAAGTCGACGCTCGCCTTCGACATCATCTTCAACGAGGGACAGCGCCGCTATCTCGAGTCGCTGAACGCCTACGCGCGCTCGATCGTGCAACCGGCGGGACGGCCCGATGTCGACGCGATCTACGGCATTCCACCGACAGTGGCGATCGAGCAACGCACCTCGCGCGGCGGCCGGAAGTCGACGGTCGCCACGCTGACCGAGCTGTATCACTTCATGCGCCTCATCTACGTCAAGCTCGGCGTGCAGCACTGCCCCGATTGCAAGGTGCCGGTGACGCCGCAGTCGTTCGATGCAATCGTCGCGCAGGTGATGCGCGAGTCGAAGGGCCAGCACGTCGGCGTGCTGGCACCGCTCGTCGTCAACCGCAAGGGCGTCTACACCGATCTCGCCAAGTGGGCCGCCGCACGCGGTCACTCGCACCTGCGCGTCGACGGCGTGTTTCTGCCGACCGCGAAGTTCCCGCGCATCGAGCGCTTCAAGGAACACACGATCGAGTTGCCGGTCGCGGACCTGGAGGTTTTGCCAGAGCATGAGGCCCGGCTGCGCGGCGCGCTGGCCACCGCGCTGGAGCACGGCCACGGCGTGGCCACGGTGATCTCGCCGCTGCAGGCGCTGCAGCAGTCGATCGCGCGCGGCGACTGGGGACCAGCGCTCGCGCAAAGGAGCTTTTCGACCCGCCGTGCGTGCCCGTCGTGCGGACAGAGCTTTCCCGAGCCGGACCCTCGCCTCTTTTCCTACAACAGCAAGCATGGCTGGTGCGAGGCCTGTTACGGCACCGGACTCAGGCTCAACGGCTTCGATGCCGAGCAGACCGGCGAGGAGGTCTGGTGGAACGCGTGGTACGAGGGCGAAGCGACGGATTGCGACGCCTGCCACGGCCAGCGCCTCAACCGCACCGCACTGGCCGTGAAGTTCGACGGCCGCTCGATCGCTGAGCTCGCCCGCCAGTCCGTCACCGAAGCCGGTGAGTTCTTCCGCAAGCTCTCGCTCACCGGCCGCAACGCCGAGATCGCGCGTGACGCGCTGGCCGAAATTCGGCTCGCGGCTGTCGTTTCTGGAAGAAGTCGGGCTCGGCTATCTCGCGCTCGACCGGGCGGCGCCGACGCTATCAGGCGGCGAAGCGCAACGGATCCGCCTCGCGGCGCAGCTGGGATCGAACCTTCAGGGCGTCGCCTATGTTCTCGACGAACCGACGATCGGCCTGCATCCGCGCGATAACCGCATCCTGCTCGACGCGCTGCAGAAGCTCGAGTCCAAGGGCAACACGCTGATCGTCGTCGAGCACGACGAGGACACGATCCGGCGCGCGGCGCATTTGATCGACATCGGCCCGGCTGCGGGCGTGCGCGGTGGCCGCGTCGTTGCACAGGGCAGCGTCGCGGACCTGATGGCGACACCGGAGTCTGCGACTGGCGCGTTTCTCAAGGCGCCGCTCGCCCACCGAATGCGTGCGCGGCGCCCGGTGGTGCGCGCGACTGCGCGCATGACGGTCCGCGACGCCCGCATGCACAACCTGCGCGGAGTCGATGCCGGATTTCCGCTCGAGCGCCTGACCCTGGTCACCGGCGTCTCGGGCAGCGGCAAATCGACGCTCGCCCGCGAGGTCTTGCTGGACAACCTGCAGCGTGTCGTCGGCCGACGCGGACCGCGTCCCGACTGGACCGGTTGCGCGGCCATCGAAGGTTGGGAGACGGTCGACCGCGTGCTCGAAGTCGACCAGACACCGATCGGCAAGACGCCGCGCTCGTGCCCCGCCACCTACGTCGGCTTCTGGGACGCGATCCGCAAGCTCTATGCGGACACGCTGGAAGCGCGCACGCGCGGCTATAGCGCCAGCCGCTTCTCGTTCAACACCGCAGGCGGCCGCTGCGAGGCATGCGAGGGCCAGGGCGTGCGAACGATCGAGATGAGCTTTTTGCCCGACGTGAAGGTGCTGTGCGACGTCTGCGGCGGCGCGCGCTTCAACGAGGAGACGCTCGCAGTCAAATGGCGCGACAAGTCGATCGGCGATGTGCTGAAAATGGATATCGACGAGGCGGCCCCATTTTTTGCCGCGCACCGCTCGATCGCACATTGCCTGAAACTGCTGCAGGACGTCGGCCTCGGCTACCTGACGCTCGGACAGCCGTCGCCAACGTTGTCCGGCGGCGAAGCGCAGCGCATCAAGCTGGTCGCCGAACTGTCGAAGGTTCGCGACGACATCACGCGTAGAGGACAGAAGGCGCCGTCGACTCTGTACGTGCTCGACGAGCCGACGGTCGGATTGCACATGGCTGATGTGGGTCGCCTGATCGATGTGCTGCACCGTCTGGTCGATGGCGGCAACACCGTCATCGTGATCGAGCACAACCTCGACGTCATCGCAGAGGCCGACTGGGTGATCGATCTCGGACCCGAGGGCGGCAGTGGCGGCGGCCTGCTCGTCGCGCAGTGCGCGCCGGAAGAGTTGATCACGCGGTCGACGCCGACGGCACGGTCTTTGCGCGAATTCATCGACTCGCGCGCGACCGAGGGCCAGCGACCGACATCCGCACCCGAACCCGCGGCAGCCGACGCGGCGGAGTGACTGCGCTCCGAGATGCGCGATCCGCTGGGCGCAGCGCTGTGGCATCGACGCTGGCGGCGCGGGCGAACGATCGGTACACGAGCGCGAAATGGAACGCATCGGCAGGTTTCGCCCGTCGAAAGCCCTGCGATGAACCCATCGGTGGGCGCAGTTCGGCGCATGCGATGACATCCGCGTCGCTATGATGACCCGCTGTCACTTGGCCGGTCCGATGAAACTTCTCTCGACCCTGCTCGTTTTGAGCGTAGCGCTGCATGCAGCTCCAGTCGCCGCCCAGCCGAATACCGGCGATGAGAGCGTCGGGCTGCTGCCGCAGACCGCACCTGGCACGCCGTGGTCCTTCATAGGATTTGGCATCGTGACGCCGACCGACCCGGCGTGGATGGTCTCGGTCGGAACGCCGCGCAGCGCGACGATGGGGCGCGCAGCAAGCGCAGGCGGCGACGGTGACGCTTCGCTCGTGATCTCCAGCGAGCTGCTCGAGCAGCCGACCTCCAGTGACACCGCGCTGCTGACCGTTGCGCGTGATCGGCATGCGCGACTTGGCGAACGCTGGACACTCGACAAGCACGAGGAAACACTGGTCCGGCATGCCGGCGCGCGCTGCGCGCGGCACCAGATGATCGCGCGCGAGCCGGAAGACCGTTCGCCGCGCAACAAACCTGCCAAGGCCGCGGCGACGCGCCAGTACCTGCATGTGGCCGGTCTGTCGTGCGTGCATCCCACAGAACCGCGACTGCTGGTCGAGGTGGGTGTTTCCGAGCGCACTGCGCGCAACGCGATGAGCGAAGCGGTAGTCCGGCAAAGCGAAGCGGTGATGGCCAGCCTCGGGTTCCAGCGCTATTCGGAGCAGGCGCTGCAGACATCGGCCGAAGTCGCTCGCAGCGGCCGGGCGCAGGAGGCCGAAGCCCTGTTGAAGCCCTATATCGACGCCGACGCCGCCTGGGCCCGATACTTCCTCGCACAGATCATTCAGCGGGCAGTGCCGGCGCCACCCGACGCTGGCACCCGCATCAAGGCGCTGCTCGAGCCTGCGGCGGAGCGCGGCCTCGCGGACGCGCAGTGGATGCTCGGGACGCTCTATCTGCGCGGAGGCGGAGTACCCAAGGACACCGCGCTGGCACTGGCCCTGCTGCGGCGGGCGGCCGAGCGGGGCAGCGCCGGCGCGGCCTATCAGCTCGGACTGACGCTGCTTTCCGGCGAGATCGGTTTTCCCCCGGACCGGCGCGAAGGCGTGCTCTGGGTCACCCGCGCAGCGGTTCGTGGACAGAAGGAAGCCCAGGAACTGCTCAACAGCGCCCGCGAGGGTGCTGGCCCCCCGCCCGCCAAGCCCGCGGGCGGATCGCGATAGCGAAGCTGCCGCCACCGATCCGCCAAAACGACCGGCTGTTCCACGCTCCTGACAGTGCATCGCATCCCCGGCACAGGCACCGCGGCGCCACGGCACGATGTCGACATGGACACCCCGAAATCGACGATCCGCGGACTGATTCTGGCCGTCGGCTTGATCGGCCCCCTGTTCGCCACTGGGACGCTGGCCCAGACAGCGGTCGCGCCGTTGGCGGCTACGGTGACGGTTGGCTCGTCCGGTAGCAGGATCGATGGCTCCGGCCGCCAGATCGACGATGTGCGCTCGGTCGGCACCTTTTCGGCCGTGCGCGCCTCGGGCCCAATTGACATCGTGCTGCGAGCCTCGGACCGCGAGCAGGTGACCGTGCACTTTGATGACAACCTAGCCGCGCTGATCGAAGCCAAAGTGGTGCCGGACTCAGTGCCAACGCTCGACATTCGCATCAGTCCAGCGGCGGCATTTCGCAGTTCAAAGGCGCCGCGCGTCACTGTCGAGTTCCGGACGCTCGGCGCGCTTTCTCTGCGCGGCTCGGGCGACGTGCGTGCAGACCGAGTCAAGGGCACGGTGCTGGCCATCGGCATGGCCGGCAGTAGCGACGTTCGTATCGACCACCTCGATGTCGACACGCTCGGCGTTTCGATCAGCGGCAGCGGCGATTTCACGGCTGCCGGGCGCGCGACCGAGCAGGGCTACAGCATCAGCGGCTCGGGCGACGTCACGGCCGGCGAGTTGATCGGTCAAACCGTCAAAGTCCGCATCGCCGGCAGCGGCGACGTCCGCGTCCATGCGGAGCAGATGCTCGATGTTGCGATCGCCGGCTCTGGGGATGTCCTGTACCGCGGTTCTCCGGTGATCCGCAAGAGCATCGCGGGGTCGGGCGAGATCCGCAGGCTCAACTAGGCCTGTTCGCGCTAACGCGTGAACAGGCCTTAGCCACTGCTGGTTGCGCCGGCGGCGCCGGGGTAGCCTCGCAGCATGTTGACCCGCCCTCTGGCCGAGGCCCTGGCCGGTGCTGCCCTCGGCAGCACCACGCGCGCATACCCGTACAAACTCGACCAGTTGCTGACCGCGAGCAGCGATCTCGCCGCGCCGCAGCGACTGCATCCGGCCTTCTGGGGAAGCTATGACTGGCACTCGAGCGTCCACATGCACTGGACCTTGGTGCGCGTGCTGCGCCGGTTTCCCGATCACTCGCGGGCCCACGAGAGTCGAGCGCAGCTGGCCACACGCCTAACGACGGATGCGATTGCCGGTGAACTAACGACGCTGCACGGGCCGAACCGGCAGGCGTTCGAGCGGCCGTACGGTTGGGCGTGGCTGCTGAAGTTGGCGGCCGAACTCGAAGCGCTGGCAGCCTTCGATGCCGAGGCCACGCGGTGGCGCGATGCGCTGCGCCCGCTCGCGCAGGAGATCGCCGATCTCTTCCTCGCTTTCCTGCCGCGCGCCGACTATCCGACGCGGGCCGGAACCCATGGCAACAGCGCGTTTGCGCTGCGCCTTGCGCTGGACTGGTGCGACGCCGTCGCGCACCGCGCATTGCGACAGGTGGTAGCCGAGCGCGCGAACCGGTGGTTTGCACGCGACCGCCGCTATCCCGCCGAATACGAGCCTGGCGGCGACGATTTCCTGTCCGCGGGCCTGGTCGAGGCCGTGCTGATGCAGCAGGTCGTCGACGGCTGTTCGTTCGACGACTGGTGGCAGCAGTTCCAGCCCGGCAGCGACGGACTGGCCAACTGGCTGCAGCCGGCGCGGGTCAGCGACGCGTCCGACCCGAGGATCGTGCACCTGCACGGCATGAACCTGACTCGCACCTGGTGCTGGGCCTGGCTACGCACCGCGATGCCGGACGACCTGCACCCGGCGATCGACGCCGCCATTGATGCCCATCTCGCGGCGTCGCTGTCCGCTGCGACCGCGGGAGATTATGTCGGCACGCATTGGTTGGCTTCGTTCGCGCTGCTCGCGCTGGACGAGCATCCGGAAGCCCGTGTTCGGATTTGACAAGCTCGGACTAGACGGCTCGGAGTGCAGCGCCGCGTCGGGCTGACGGGAACTAACCCAGTCGGCTATCTCCGTCGTGCTGCCGGCATTTTGAGAAGTGGCATCAAACGCGTCGACAGCTCATCGACGATGGAGCAGTCGATCAAGCGCTGTGTTCAATACTGGCTCGTCGGCGAGCGCTTCGACCCGATCGGCAGCATCATCTCCGTGAAAGTCGGCCGGACCGAGACGATCCCGTTCTGCAAGATGCCTCCCGAGAAGAAGTAGGCGCAAGCGGCTTGGGTCCTGCGCAGTGTTGTGTATCGCGTAGGTCGCGTTTCACGCAGCCGCGGTTTGAGCGCCAGAGTCCGGCGCATTGATCGGCATCAACGCGCGATGGACCGCGCGCGTGTGTGATGCGACTGAGGTGTCGCCATGCACACGACAGGAAATTCAGCGCCTTGGGACGTCATCGTCATCGGTTCCGGCATCGGTGGGCTGACCGCTGCCGCTGCGCTTTCACGCGAAGGCAAGCGCGTGCTGGTACTCGAACGGCACACGCAACTTGGGGGGCTCACGCAGTCGTTCGAGCGTGACGGCTACCGATTCAACGTCGGTGTCCACTACATCGGTGGCGCCGGCGAATCCGACGGTCGTGCGGGCGCCGCCAAGAGAGTGCTGGACGCGCTGACACCGCATGGCGTGCCGATGGCTTCGATGGGGTCGGTCTATGACCGCGTCCACTTTCCAGGCATGACCATCGATTTCGAGCACCCGGTGGCACGGCTGATGCAGACGCTCAAGGCCCGGTTCCCGGCAGAGGCGGCTGGCATCGACCGCTATTTCGACAGCATGCGGGCCGCGCGCAAGGCGCTCGAGGCCGTGTTCGCGGCGAATTCGATGCCGCAGATCGTCTCGCGCGGGCTGATGTGGTGGAAGGATGACGAAATCCAGCGGTGGGTCGGGCGTACGCTGCTCGAGGTCATCCGCGATTGCGTCGGCGATCCGAAGCTTCAGGCGGTGCTCGCCGCGCAGTGGGGCGACCATGGTGCACGTCCCAGCGAAGCAAGCTTCGCAATGCACGCGGTCGTGATGTCGAACTATTTCGACGGTGCGTGGTACCCGATCGGTGGCTCCGGCGTTTTCGCAGAGGCGTTCGCCGAGACGATCGTATCTGGCGGTGGCGAGTTGCGAGCGGGAATGCCCGTGGCCTCGGTACGCGTGCGCGAAGGTCGCGT
Source organism: uncultured beta proteobacterium (assembly GCA_963707445.1). Classification (GTDB taxonomy): domain Bacteria; phylum Pseudomonadota; class Gammaproteobacteria; order Burkholderiales; family Burkholderiaceae_F; genus JALORV01. The sequence continues at coordinate 60,307 of CAVPPW010000052.1, forward strand.
GCAGGGCGTAGTCCTCGAAAACGGCGCCGAGATCGACGCGCCCTGCGTGATCTCCGACGCGGGGCTGCGCAACACGTTGCGGCTCCTGCCGTCGGAAGAGATCGACTACGACTGGGCCCAGGACGCGCTGCAGATCGAGCGCTCGATTGGCTACGTCGGGCTTTACCTCGGCCTCGAAGGCGACGTTGCCGCGAACGGCGCCAGCACCGCCAACGACTGGATCTACGAAAGCTGGGACGTCGATCGGATCTGGCGCAACCCGATCGTCGAAGCCGACGCGCCGTTGCTCTTCGTCTCGTTCCCGTCGCTGAAGGATCCGCGTCACGACCCCGGCCCGGCGCAGCGCCACACCTGCGAGATCGTCGCGTACGTCGATCCGGATGCGTTCACGCCGTGGGAACACGAAGGCATGAAGCGCGGCGAGTCGCGCGACCGCTACCTCGAACTGAAGCAGCAGACTCGAGCAGAACCTGCTGGCACAGTTCGGCCGCCACTATCCGCGGCTGGCGCCTCTGGTGCGCTACGTCACATCGTCGACGCCGGTTTCACTGGCGACGTATACCGGCGCAGAACACGGCGCCATGTACGGGCTGGCCGCCACACCGAAGCGCTTCCTCAACGACGCACTGCGGCCACGCACACCTATCGGCGGACTGTTCCTCGCCGGGCAGGATGCCTGCTGCCCCGGCGTCACCGGCGCGCTAATGGGCGGACTGATGGCAGCAGTCTCGGTCGAGCCGAAGCTGCTGGCGACGCTCCGCTGAGGACGCTGAGACGACACAGGCTCCGATATACCGCAGCGCGACCGCCGAACAGGCCACGTCATTGATGCCTGTCGATCCGCGCACAGGCGAAGCGGGGCTACGACTTCTTCGCCCCGCTCGGATTGCAGCCGGCCAACGGTTCGGCGTAGTCGACCCGCGGCGTGAACTCCGCGGTGATCCGGTTTTCACGCACGGCGACGATGTAGTACGTGAAGCAGGGCTTGACATCGAGCTTAAGTGAAGACGTCTCCTGCGGTGCCCCGGGGACCGGCAGCGCCTGCACCCGGACTACGTGCTCGCCGGGCTCGACCAGCACGCGCTTCTCGGTCGTGTCCCAGTTGTCGACTCCGAGAATGATAACCGGCTGGGTGTCGATGTTGGTCCTGAACCAGCGCTCGCCGACAAGGTAAGAACCATTGAATGAAGTGGCACATCCGGACGTCAGTGCTGCGACAGCGATCAGCGATAAAGCAACTGCGGAATTCTTGTTCATGGTGCACTCCTCTGCAGGACGCATGCCCGCGCGAGCGATGATCATCAAGATTCCCTCGATGTCTGAGCTGCCGCGAGCGGCATACCGCGCTCCGCCAGCGCCGCGAAGAATGCCGCCCCCAGCGGGATCACGGCGTCGTTGAAATCATATCTGGAGTTGTGCAGGAAGCAGCCATCCGCGCCGCCGCCCTGCCCGAGGCGCACATAGCAGCCGGGTCTTTCGCGCAGCATGAACGAGAAGTCTTCCGCACCCATCGACGGTTCGAGGTTGCGCACGACGTGGTCCTCGCCGACAAGCTGCGCCGCGGTGTCGGCCGCAAAGCGCGCCTGCGCAACATGGTTGATGGTCGCCGGATAGATGCGCTCGTAGAGCACCTTCGCCTCGGCGCCCAGCGCCCGCGCGATCGCCTCCGCGAGCTCGGTCAGGCGCTGCTCGATCATGTTCTGCTCGTCCGCGCTGAACGTGCGCACGGTCCCGACGATCTTCGCCTCGCGGGGAATGACCGAGAAGGCGCCAGGGTTACCGGCCTGAATCGAGCACAGGCTCAGAACCGCCGAGTCCAGCGGCGCGACGTTGCGCGAGATGATTGTCTGCGCTGCCGTCACGATGTGCGCCGCAACGACCACCGGATCGACCGCACGATGCGGATGCGCGGCGTGCCCGCCCTTGCCGCAGATGGTGATCTCGATTCGGTCGGCCGCCGCCATCATCGGCCCCGGATTCAGCCCGATCTGACCCGGGTCGAGCGCCGGCCAATTGTGCAGTGCATAGATCTCGTCGACCGGAAAGCGCTCGAAGAGTCCATCGTCGATCATCGCCTTGGCACCGGCATAGCCTTCTTCGCCAGGCTGGAAGATCAGCACAGCGTTGCCGTCGAATCGTCGCGTCGCGGCGAGATATTGCGCCGCGCCGAGCAGGATCGTCGTGTGGCCGTCGTGGCCGCACCCGTGCATCAGGCCTGAGCGGGTCGAACGATGCGCAAACTCGTTCTCTTCGACGATCGGCAACGCGTCCATGTCGGCGCGCAGACCGATCGCGCGCCCGGTCCGGCCGCGACCGCGTATGACGCCGACGACCCCCGTGCGCGCGATTCCGGTGTGAACTTCGTCGACACCGAACGAGCGGAGCTTTTCGGCCACCAGTGCGCCGGTGCGGTGCTCTTCGAAACCCAGCTCGGGATTCGCATGCAGGTCACGACGCAGTTGCGTCAGGCCCTCGTGGTGACCCAGGATCGACATCAGCGGTCCACGCAGGGCCGCACCGAGATAGGTTCCCATTTGCCGCGCCTCCTAGTGGGTCGCGGCTGCGCGGTTCATGCGCAGGCGCTGGGCCACGGCAAACGAGACGAAGGCCACCGTCGTCATCACAAGTACGGCGTGCGGCAGGCGGCGAATGATGGAAGCGAGCATCCGTGGACAAGAAAACGCCCGACCCATGGGGCCGGGCTGACACGGACTGGAAATATAGCGCGGCCCAGCGCCGATACGTCACTCATTCGCTGCGCTGCACCCGCAAAACAACAGGGCCGGCGGAAGCCGGCCCTGCACGCTTCAGACGGACGGCGCGCTCATTCCTTGATGTCGACGCCGTAAAATGTGTGACGACCGAACGGCGAGAGCTTGAAGTCGACCACTTCGACCCGCACCGGCTTCAGCTGCACCGCGTGCGCGATCGTGAACCAGGGCGCCTGCTCCTTGAAGATGACCTGGGCCTTTTCGTACAGCGGCGTGCGCGCGGCCTGCCCCGACGTCGTCTTGGCCTTCTGCACCAGTTCCTCGAACGGCTGGTAGCAGAACTTCGCGACGTTGCTGCCGTTGCTCTTGGCGGAGTCACAGCCGAGCAGCGTGTTCAGGAAGTTGTCCGGATCGCCGTTGTCGCCGGTCCATCCGAGCATCCCCATCTGGTGCTCGCCGTTTTGCATGCGCTTGCGATACTCGCCCCACTCGAAGCTCTTGATCTCGGCCGTGACGCCGATCTTGGCCAGATCGGCCTGCATCAGCTCGGCGATGCGCCTCGCATTCGGGTTATACGGACGCTGCACCGGCATGGCCCATAGGTCGGTTGTGAAGCCGTTCGGATAGCCGGCTTCGGCCAGCAGCTTCTTCGCGGCCGCCGGGTCATACGGATCGTCCTTGATCGAATCGTTGTACGACCACTGCGTCGGCGGGATCGGGTTCTTCGCCGCGCACGCCGGTCGTCAGGTAGACCGCGTCGATGATGGCCTTCTTGTTGATCGCCATGTTCAGCGCCTTGCGCACGCGCACGTCGTCGAACGGCTTCTTGGTCGTGTTGTACGCGAGGTAGCCGACGTTGAGTCCCGGCTGCTCGAGCACCCGCACCTTCGGGTCCTTGCGGATCGCGTCGAGGTCGGCCGGGTTCGGATACGGCATCACGTGGCATTCGCCCTTCTGCAGCTTGGCCCAGCGCACCGAGGCATCCGGCGTGATCGAGAACACGAGGTCGTCGATCTTGGCCTTGCCGCCCCAGAACTGCGGGAACGCCTTGTAGCGAATGATCGCGTCACGCTGGTACTGGACCAGGTAGAACGGCCCGGTGCCGATCGGCTCCTGGTCGATCTTCTCCGGCGTGCCGGCCTTCAGCATCGCGTCGGCGTACTCCTTCGACTGCACGCCGGCATATTCCATCGCCAGGTTCGACAGGAACGGCGCTTCGGCCTTTTCGAGCGTGACCCGCACGGTGTAGTCGTCGACCTTCTCCACCGACTTCAGCAGCTTGGGCATGCCCATGTCGTTGAAGTACGAGTGGTTCGAGCTCGTGACCTTGAAGTAGGGATTCGATTCCTTCCACTGCCGCTCGAACGCGAAGATGATGTCGTCGGCATTGAAGTCGCGCGTCGGCTTGAAGTTCTTGTTCTCGTGCCACTTGACGCCCTTGCGCAGGTGGAAGGTGTAGACCTTGCCGTCGGGCGAGATGTCCCACTTCTCGGCCAGCCCGGGCACGACCTTCGTGCGTGCCGCGCTCGAAGTCGACGATGCGGCTGTAGATCTGGCTGTTGGCGTCGAACGACGTGCCGGTCGTGTTGATGCCGGGGTAGAAGTTCTCCGGGCTGCCCTCGGAACAGAACACCAATGTCTTGGCCGATGCGCTGCCGATCAGCGCAAGTGCCGCGCAGGCCATTGCGGCTCGCGCCGGTTTTCCTGCGACCCACTTCAGGGCGTGCGTCATGCTTCCAGCCTCCTGTTTACCGCGCCATCGCGCGCGACTCAATGAAACGGGGATCCGGCGACGGGCTCGACACCGGATATCAACTCGGCATAGTGGCAGGCGACGAGTCTACCGTCCAGCGGCCGCAGCTCCGGACGCTCGGCGCGGCAGCGGTCGTCCGCGTAGCGGGCAGCGGGTCGAGAACACGCAACCCGGCGGCGGCGCGAGCGGCGACGGCAATTCTCCCTTCAGCACGGCGCGGCTGCGGTCCTGACCCATGCCCGGGGTCGAGGCCAGCAGGGCCTGCGTGTACGGGTGTCGCGGTGTGCCGAAGATGCGGGCCTTCGGTCCCTGCTCCATCACGAGCCCGAGGTACATGACGAGCACGTCGTCGGCGATATGGCGCACGACCGCGAGATCGTGCGAGATGAAGAGGTAGGCAACGTCGAATTCCCGCTGCAGGTCGGCCAGCAGATTGAGCACCTGCGCCTGGATCGAGACGTCCAGCGCGGAGACCGGCTCGTCGGCGACCACGACCGCGGGGCGCAGCATCAGCGCTCGCGCGATCGCGATGCGCTGCCGCTGACCGCCCGAAAACATGTGCGGATAGCGGCCGACCTGTTCGGCACGCAGTCCGACCTTGCGCATCATTTCGTCGACGCGGGTGCGGCGCTCGTCGGCATTCAGCTCCGTGTTGATCGCCAGCGGCTCCGCCAGGATCGAGCCCATCGTCTTGCGCGGATTGAGCGAACCGTACGGGTTCTGGAAGACGAGCTGCACCGTCTGCCGCAGTCGCGCACGGACGCCGGCGTCGGCCCCGACCGCGTCGATGCCGCCGAGGCGCAAGCGTGCCGGCGGTCGGCTTCTCGATCAGCGCGACCATCCGCGCCAGCGTGGACTTGCCGCAGCCCGATTCACCGACGACGGCGAGTGTGCGCCCGGCCTCGAGCGTGAATGAGATGTTGCCGACCGCCTGCAACTGCGGCCGCCTCGCGCAGCATGCCGCGCCGGACGGTGTAGACCTGCCGCAGGCCACTGGCCTCGACAACAGGCGCGCTCTTGCCACTCATCGGTCGACCGCCTCCGCTTCGTCGCGTGCCGCGAGTGCACCGACATGACGGTCGCGCGCGATCGCGGCCTCGCGGCCGGCCATCGTGATCGGGTAGTGGCAGCGCGCTCGGCCCTGATCGATCGCGATCAGCGCCGGCTGTTCGCGGTGGCAGCGCAGTGTCGCATCCGCACAGCGCGGGCTGAACAGGCAGCCGCGCGGCCGGTCGTACAGACCCGGCACCATGCCGGGAATCGTCGCCAGACGATCGCCGTCGTCGGCGTGCCGCTCGGGCAGCGCCGGCGAGCAGCGCCGCGGTGTACGGGTGCTCCGGCGCGGCGAAGAGTGCCTGCGCGGGGCGGTCCTCGACCACCTGGCCCGCGTACATCACGGCGACGCGCTGCGCCATTTCCGCGACGACGCCCATGTTGTGCGTGATCAGTACCAGCGCCATGCCGCGCTCGCGCTGCAGCTGGCGCAATAGGTCGAGGATCTGCGCCTGGATCGTCACGTCGAGCGCTGTCGTCGGCTCGTCGGCGATCAGCAGGCGCGGATTGCAGGCGATCGCCATCGCGATCATCACGCGCTGGTTCATGCCGCCGGAGAGCAGGTGCGGATAGTCCTGCAACCGGCGCGCGGGATCGGGTATGCCGACTTGGCCGAGCAGCTCCACGGCGCGCTCCGTGGCCGCCTTCTGCGAGAGCCGCGTGTGCTGACGCAGCGTCTCGGTGAGCTGGAACCCGACCGAGAAACACGGGTTCAGGCTGGTCGCCGGCTCCTGGAAGATCATCGCCATGTCGCGCCCGGTCATCTGCCGCCGCTCGCGATCGCTCAGCGTCAGCAGATCGCGCCCGGCAAAGCTCACGCGGCGCGCGCTTGACCCGGCCCGGATAGCCGATGAGGCCCATCAGCGCGAGCATCGTGACGCTCTTGCCCGACCCCGATTCGCCGACGATGCCGAGGACCTCGCCTTCGTCGACCGACAGGCTGACGTCGTCGACGGCGCGCAGCACGCGGCCGCCGACCGGGAATTCGACTTCCAGCGATTCGATCTCGAGCAGCGGCATCGTTCTTATCGCTTCAGTTTCGGATCGAGCGCATCACGCAGCCCGTCGCCCAGCAGATTGAACGCGAGCACGGTGATCAGGATCACGAGGCCGGGAAAGGTCACGACCCACCAGGCCCGCAGCACGAATTCGCGCGCGTCGGCCAGCATCGTGCCCCATTCTGGCGAGGGCGGCTGCGCGCCGAGGCCCAGGAAGCCGAGCGCGGCCGCATCGAGGATCGCGGTCGACACGCCGAGCGAGGCCTGCACGATCAGCGGCGCCAGACAGTTGGGCAGCACTTCGCGGAACATCAGGCGGAAATTGCTGGCGCCGACCATTCGCGCCGCGGTCACGTAGTCGCGCGAAAGTTCGGTCAGCGCGGCGGCGCGCGCGGTCCGCACGTAATGCGGCAAAACCACGACGGCAACCGCCAGCATCGCGTTCATCAATCCCGGGCCGAGGATCGCGACGATCACGATCGCGAGCAGCAGGCTCGGCAGACTGAGCAGCACGTCCATCAGCCGCATGATCGCGATCTCGGTCACGCCGCGAAAGAACGCGGCGGCCATGCCGAGGAAGGTGCCGACGATCACCGACAGTGCCACCACTGCGACGCCGATCGACAGCGACAGCCGCGCGCCATACATCAGGCGCGAGAGGATGTCGCGGCCGATCGCATCGGTACCGAGCGGATACGTCCACGAGCCGCCCGCCGCCCAGGCCGGCGGCTTCAGGTACGCGGCGTTGTCGATCGCGGTTGGCGAGTGCGGCGCGAGCACGCCGGCGAACACCGCGATCAGCAGCACCGCCACGACGATTGCGAGGCCCGCCACTGCGCCGGCATTCGCGGAAAAGTGCCGCCAGAATTCGGCGAACGGCGTCGGCTGCTCCGCCGGTGTCGGCGATCTGCGCCAGTGACGCCAGCTCGGCGTCGGTCAGTGTTGCAGTGACGATCGGATCGCTCATCGTGCGGTCATCGAGCGGCTCAGCGCGAATGCCGAATGCGCGGGTTGATGAATCCGTAGGCGATGTCGACGATCAGGTTGACCATCATCACCATCAGCCCCAGCAGCAGCAGCCCGCCCTTGCAGCACCGGATAGTCGCGCCGGTTGATCGCCTCGATCAGCCACTTGCCGACGCCGGGCCAGGAAAAGATCGTCTCGGTCAGGATCGCGCCGGTGAAGAGCACGCCCACCTGCAGGCCGATCACGGTCACCACCGGGATCAGCGCGTTGCGGAACGCGTGCAGCGCGATGACGCGCAGCGGCGCCAGCCCTTTGGCGCGCGCGGTGCGGATGTAGTCCTCGCCCATGACTTCCAGCATCGACGAGCGCGTCATGCGTGCGATGACGGCCAGCGGCACGGTGCCGAGCACGATCATCGGCAGCACGAGATGCAGCGCCGCGGAACGGAACGCGCCGAAATCCTTGGCGAGCAGCGAATCGATCAGCAGGAAGCCGGTCGACCGGCTCGACGAAGTACTTGACGTCGAGCCGGCCGGACACCGGCGTGAGTCCGAGTTGCACCGAAAACAGCAGGATCAGCAGCAGACCCCACCAGAAGATCGGCATCGAGTAGCCGGTCAGGGAGACGCCCATCACGCCGTGGTCGAAGATCGAGTTGCGCCGAACCGCGGCCAGCATGCCGGCCGGAATGCCGATCAGCAGCGCAAACAGCGATTGCGAAGCTGGCAAGTTCGATCGTGGCCGGGAACAGCGTCAGGAACTCGCTCAGCACCGACTCGTGCGTGATCATCGACTTGCCCAGGTTGCCCTGCAGGACACGCCCGATGTAGATGCCGTACTGCACGATGACCGGACGATCGAGGCCGTACTCCTTGAGCAGCATCTCGTGCCGCGCCTGGTCGATGCCGCGCTCGCCCGCCATCGTTTCGATCGGGTCGCCCGGCACCAGCCGGATCAGGATGAACGCCAGCAGCGTCATGCCGAAGAAGGTCGGCACGAGCAGCGAGACCCGGGTCAGGAGAAACCGCAACATGGTGGGGATCGGACCAGTGGACACGCCGGACACTGAGCCCGGACACGACCGCGACTCACAATTGTGCCCTCATTGAAGTGGGCGCACGGACGGTCATCGACACGTCAGGGCCCGCGCGCCAGTTCGATATCGCCGTAGTAGGCCTCGATCCTTTCTCCGGTGTTGTCGGTGTCCGTCATGATGCCCACGCCGATCAGCTGTCCAGGCGGGGCACCGAATGCGCGTCGGTAGTCGTCGACATAGTTGCGCTCAAAGCTTTTCCAGCGACCGATGCTGGCATTCGGCCCGCTGCCGGCAACAACCAGCTTGATCTGGCTGCTGAAACTGTTGCTCAGCACGGTATCCACCGGAAGGCGGTTCTCCCAGATGTACATCAGCGTCGCGTAGGGCGGCACCTGGCCGGTCAGCAGCTGCGCGGTTTCCATCAGCAGCTGCTCCTTCAGCGCCAGCGATCGCTTGTCGCCGTCGAAGAACAGCAACAGCCGCACCGGCGAGTCTTCCGCATAGCGGTCCTGGTTGTCGGCACTGACGATCAGTTCCACGACCCGCCAGCGCCAGCGCACAATCGGATAGATCTGCGGATCGACGCTGAGCAGCTGGCGCAGGCCGCTGGCTGCAGCATCGGCCTGTGCATGCAGGATGACGACGCCGGAAGTCGAGTCGCGGACGAGCTGGTATTCGGTCGGCTTCTTGGCGCGGTTGATGATCCACGGCTTCCAGCCCCGCGGGAACCCGTCGAGCGCGGTGTTGGCCGAAAATGCCGCCACGGCAGCCGCCGGCGCCTCTGCAGGCGGCACGCTCGTACAGCCCGATAAGGCGGCAGCGAACAGGGCGATGGCGGCGCGCATGGCTCGGTGATGCTAGGTTCATCCAGCGCCGCTCGCAAGGCGTGGACGCGACCACTGCCGCCTAGGATGCCAGCAAACACCGAGCGGAGGCTGTTGGAGCAGTTCGCCGAGCTTGACGAGCACGTTGCGCGCCAACTTGCGGCGGACATTTTGGGAGCGCACGGATGAAAAAGACACGCAAAGCTGAGGTCGCCGCGCGTATCGCCGTCGTAGCCGGAGCAAGCGGCCTCGTCGGACGCGCGCTCGGACGCCGCCTGCTGCAGACGCCGGCGTACCGAAGTGTCGTCGCGCTGACGCGTCGCCCAATCGGCAACTTCGCCGCACCTGGTCGAAGTTCCGGCACGCTTCGATGCGCTCGAAACCGTGCTCACGCCCGTGACCGGCACGGCCGTCGTGGACGCTTATTGCTGCCTTGGCACAACCATAAGAGCCGCCGGATCCGAAGCTGAGTTTCGGCGCGTCGACCATGACTATGTTCTTGCCTTTGCCCGCTGGGCAATGCAGCGCCGTGCACGCCGCCTCGTCGTCGTCAGTGCCATCGGGGCCGCGGCCGGCAGCGGCGTTCTTTATAACCGCGTCAAAGGCGAAACCGAGGACGCGCTGCGAGCACTAAGCGGAAATGCGCTCGTGGTGCTGCGTCCGAGTCTGCTCGACGGCCCGCGCGCCGAGCGCAGACCCGGAGAAGCGCTTGCACTGGCGCTGACGCGTCCCGTGCGCTTTGCTGCTGCCCGACTTCATCCGACCGGTCGACGTCGAAGACGTGGCGCAGTCAATGATCGATGCCGCGCTTGCGCCCGACGCGGTACCGATCATCTCGTCGGCATCGATGCACGGTGCCGCGCATCGCGCCGTCCAGACGACGGACTGAGCCCGCTATCGCGCCGGCGCCAGAACAAGCACCTGGCCGGAGTTCGCCGCCACCATCGGCAGGTACTTCACTTCCTGCCACAACGGCACCATCGAGGCGTACAAGGGCGACAATGGATTGCCCACCTGTCCGGAGGATTGCACCCAAACCGATTTTTCCGGCGCTGCAAGATCGTAGATCGCCCGCAAGCTGGCGGTGTGACGCGTCGTAAAGGGCGCCTCCGGCCGATTGGATAGAGCGCCGACGTTGATCGTGTAGGTGTCGCCCGGATACGGTGTTCTGAGTTCGAAGAGACGCGCGATCACGGGCACATTGGACAGCGGCCGATGCTCGGCGACGGCCAGATGATGGTCGCCCCAGCGCATGCCGGCGACATCGCGTCCTGACACCTCCGCCAGTCGAGCGACTGCGGTGTCGAGTGCGTCGGACATCAGCAGCGTGCAGGTTTCGAAGCGCTCTTTGGTGCTTCGATCGTCGCACCAATTGCGACCGCGGGCCGCGCCGCTCAGCACATGCAACAGCGGTCGCATCATTTCCTCGTTAACGACGAAGTCCGTCGCCAGATCGCCAAAATCGTCGCCGAATACGCGCCAGGCCAGTTCCCTGCGCCACGCATGGAACAGCAGCGGTTCCGGACGCCCCGGTGCCATCGTCCCGTCCCACGCTTTCAGGCGCTCGAGCGCATCGCGGCCCGCTGTCGTCAGCGGCTGGGCTGCTGCGAGTAGTCGCAGAAGCTCGAGCGCAGCCAGCGACTTCACATCGCGCTGGATCGCCTCGGTCGAAGCCACATCGTGCTTCTCGCGAGCGCCCACAAGTTCGGCGATGCGGCGCACGCGGAACGACGGAAACCAGTCGAAGGTCAGGTGATGCGGATAGTCTGGCGGCGCAATGCGGTTATTGGCTGTCGCGATGAAGCCTTCAGGAGGATTGATGCGGCGTGGTGCTTCGTCGTAGGCCAGGTAGCCCTGCCAGTCATAGCGGTCGTCCCAGCCCGGTGCCGGTGCGATGCCCTGCAGATCGTTGTCCGCCCTGCGCCTGGGAATCCTCCCCGCGACGACCATACCGATGTTGCCCTCGACATCGGCCAGCACAAAGGACTGCGTCACGACGTTGAAGTCCGCAAGCGCCCGCTCGGCCGCCTGGACGCTGCGAGCGTGATTGAGCGAGTGCAAGGCCGCCCACGTCCGGTCGCCCGGATCGAGCGCGGCCCAGCGCAGTGCAACGACAAGGCGCCGATGACTGAAGGCCTTGTCAATCGACTCCAGCCCGCTGAGCACCGGACCGTGCCGGGTCGCGCGTATCGCCAGTTCGACATCGGCCGCCCCACGGACTCGAATCGTTTCCTTGCGCTTTTCGAAGGGCTGAGCACCCGTCGGCGTTTCGTACTCGTCTTCGTCTTCGCCGACGAGCCGTTCGAGATAGAGATCCTGCTGATCGACGCCGGTGTTGGTCATGCCCCAGGCGACTCGATCGTTGCGTCCCAGCACGATGCCCGGGAGCCCCGGCAGCGTCGCGCCAATTAACTCGAGGCCGGGAAGCCGCATCGCGGCGAAGTACCAGACCGGTGGCGTGGTCAGCGCGAGATGCGGGTCGTTCGCGAGCAGCGGACGGCCGCTGACGGTTCGCTGGCCCGACAGCACCCAATTGTTCGAGCCGACCGATTCGCCGTTGCCAAAGACCCCGGTCGGGATTTCGGCCCGTGTCGGCGGCTTTGCCTCCGGCACCGTAGCGAATGCACCGATCAGGCGGTACATCTCGACATAGTCGCCGACTCCTGGGGCGGACTCGCCCGGCAACGGTGGATAGATATCGTCGATCTCGGCGCGGCTAAACCGCTGCGCGAGGCGCAGCCGTCGAAGTTCCATGCGCATGCCGTGCGAGGCTAGGTCCCACGCCATCATCAGCGACCACGCGATCGAGTCGGCCGCAGTCCATGGTTCGGGCGCAGGCGCACGCAGCAGCAAAAATTCCGGCGGCAGCGGCCCGCTTCTCGAGGCCAGGAACGCGTTCACGCCGTCGACGTAGGCATCGACGAGCAGACGATTCGCCTCATCGAGCGTTTCATAACTTCGCTGCGCGGCACGGCGAACGCCCAGTGTGCGCAGGAACTTGTCGGTGGGCAGCGCGGCCGCGCCGAGCAACTCGGACAGGCGGCCTGCGGCCAGCCTGCGATTGAATTCCATCTGCCACAGCCGATCCTGCGCGTGCAGGAAGCCCAGCGCGAACGTCGCGTCGCGCTCGTTGCTTGCGACGATCGTCGGAATGCCCTGCTCGTCGCGCCGGACTTCGACGGTCGAGTCGAGGCCTTCCAGTCGCAGCGTTCCCTCGTGCAGCGGCTGGCTCGCCTGCCGATACCACAGCCCTGTCGCCACCGTGGCGACAAGGATGGCGAGGCCAGTCCATGCAATCCAGCGAACCGCGCGCACCCCGGCTCCAAGATCCGATATGGCGGCGATTGTGCGGGAAAAGGCGCTGCGGGGCGAAGGCGGGCGCCGTCGGAGCAGGCTGCGCTCAGCTGGAGGGCGTGGCTCTCTGCGCGAGCGCGCGGCTCATCACGAACGAGGCGCCGATCAGCGACATCACCGTCGCGCCGAAGACGAGTTCCTTGCCCTCGCTCCATGCGTCGATCGCGGGCATCGCAAGTTTCGCGGCACCGAAGCCGCCACCAGCAGACTGACGCCGGAAACCGCGAGACTCATCACGCGCGAAGCAATGCACGCGAGTTGGTCGGCGCGCGCAATCAGACCGCGAGATCCACAGCCCGTTGATCCCGTCAGTGACCAGCATGCCGAGGGTGAAGAGCAGGCCCAACAGCAGCGCGTGGCCGACACCACCGAACTGGATCGCCGTCAGCGCGAACAGCGCCGACTGGCTGATCGTGTCAAACGAGACCGCGAAGAGCGCGCCCACCAGCGCCACGGTCAGCGGGTGCCCGGCGTGATGCAGCCGCCCCAGCAGGCGGCCCTTCAGCCCGACGGGCGCGACGACCTCGTCCGGGAGCGGCACTCAGCACTGCATGCAGATTGACGACGCCGATCAGCGTCAGGAAAGCGATCGAAGTCCATGCGCCGAAGGCTTCGACCCACTCGGGCGCGTCCCAACGCTCGCTCGCGACACCGACACCGGCGGCGATCAGCAGCACGACGACACCGTGGCCCAGCGAGAACAGCGCACCGCAGTAGCGCCCGAAGGGTCGCCGCTGCCGCGTATTGAACCGAGTCAGGCCGTCGATCGTCGCCAGATGATCGGCATCGAAACCATGTTTGAGTCCGAGCAGGAACACCAGCGCGCAAAGCGCCGTCCATTCGGTCGGCAGTTCGTGCATCGACATTTCCTCGACGTATGAACTTTATCCTGTTTGTTCATACCGAGGTCTTGTCGGGGATCAAGCGCGGCTGTCGGCTGTGGGTCTTCAGTGATTCGGAGTCAGGTGCGAATGCACGTGGCGTGCAGGGTGCTCGACCTCCACCGTGACCAGGTTGAGCTGGCCGTGGCGGACGCCACGCTCGGCGGAAATCGCATCGGCAAACCGGCGCACGTCGCGCGAGCGACCCTTAAGCATCACGCTCTCGATGCAGTGTTCATGGTCGAGGTGCGCATGCATCGTCGAGATCGTCAGGTCGTGATGGTCATGCTGGATGCCCATCAGGCGCTCGGCCAGGTCGCGCTCGTGGTGGTTGTAGACGTACGAGAGGTTGGCCACGCAATGCGCCTCGGCGTCGGCGTGTTCGCGCAAACGGTCTAGGTGCGCACGCAGTATGTCGCGCACGGCTTCCGACCGATTGCTGTAACCGCGGCTCTCGATCAGCGCATCGAACTCGTGTGCGAGCTGATCGTCAAGCGAGATCGTGAACCGTTCCATGCGCGCCTCCGGTGAAGCTGGTCAGTATAGGAGGCAGCCTGCCGCGAACCGCGGCTCAAAGAAAAACGCCCCGATGCTTTGAAGCACCGGGGCGTTAGTTATGCGAGCCTGACGATGTCCTACTTTCGCGGGAAATACATCCCACTATCATCGGCGCTGAATCGTTTCACTGTCCTGTTCGGGATGGGAAGGAGTGGTTCCAACTCGCTATGGTCGTCAGGCAAAACAGACGACCTCTTGAACAACCGCCGCCAGAGGCAGCAGCCATCAAGAGATCCAAATCGGAAGAAGCAAAGGCTACTGAGTCGTAGCGATCGTGCTTGCGTTCGCGCCTCAACTCACTGAGGAGGCAGCACGGTTATAGGATCAAGCCGCACGGGCAATTAGTATCGGTTAGCTTAAGCGCTTACACGCCTTCCACACCCGACCTATCAACGTCCTGGTCTCGGACGACCCTTTAGGGAGGTCAAGCCTCCGGGAAGACTAATCTTCAGGCAAGTTTCCCGCTTAGATGCTTTCAGCGGTTATCTCTTCCGCACATAGCTACCCGGCGATGCCACTGGCGTGACAACCGGTACACCAGAGGTGCGTCCACTCCGGTCCTCTCGTACTAGGAGCAGCCCCCGTCAATCTTCCAGCGCCCACGGCAGATAGGGACCAAACTGTCTCACGACGTTTTAAACCCAGCTCACGTACCTCTTTAAATGGCGAACAGCCATACCCTTGGGACCGGCTACAGCCCCAGGATGAGATGAGCCGACATCGAGGTGCCAAACACCGCCGTCGATATGAACTCTTGGGCGGTATCAGCCTGTTATCCCCAGAGTACCTTTTATCCGTTGAGCGATGGCCCTTCCATACAGAACCACCGGATCACTATGTCCTGCTTTCGCATCTGCTCGACTTGTCGGTCTCGCAGTTAAGCACGCTTATGCCATTGCACTATCAGCACGATTTCCGACCGTGCCTAGCGTACCTTCGAACTCCTCCGTTACCCTTTGGGAGGAGACCGCCCCAGTCAAACTGCCTACCATGCACTGTTCCCCGCCCGGATGACGGGCGCAGGTTAGAACCGCAAACAAATCAGGGTGGTATTTCAACGTTGGCTCCACGAGACCTAGCGGCCCCGCTTCAAAGCCTCCCACCTATCCTACACAGATCGGTTCACAGTCCAATGCAAAGCTACAGTAAAGGTTCATGGGGTCTTTCCGTCTAGCCGCGGGTAGATTGCATCATCACAAACATTTCAACTTCGCTGAGTCTCGGGAGGAGACAGTGTGGCCATCGTTACGCCATTCGTGCAGGTCGGAACTTACCCGACAAGGAATTTCGCTACCTTAGGACCGTTATAGTTACGGCCGCCGTTTACTGGGGCTTCGATCAAGAGCTTGCACTCCATCACTTAACCTTCCAGCACCGGGCAGGCGTCACACCCTATACGTCCACTTTCGTGTTTGCAGAGTGCTGTGTTTTTAATAAACAGTCGCAGCCACCGATTCTCTGAGACCTCTTCACGCTTCGGGTGTTTCTCCCGTCACGCTACAAAGGCACACCTTCTTCCGAAGTTACGGTGTCAATTTGCCGAGTTCCTTCTCCCGAGTTCTCTCAAGCGCCTGAGCATATTCAGCTCGCCCACCAGTGTCGGTTTTCGGTACGGTCGTTTCCAACTGAAGCTTAGAGGCTTTTCCTGGAACCACATCCAATCACTTCGCGGCTTACGCCACTCGATCCTTTTCCTCGGTGATACGCCAGCGGATTTGCCTACTGGCCACCTACGATCGGAAACCGGGACATCCAACACCCGGATGATCTTCAACAGTCCGTCCCCCCATCGCATTGGAAATCGGTGCAGGAATATTGACCTGCTTCCCATCGACTACGACTTTCGTCCTCGTCTTAGGGGCCGACTCACCCTGCTCCGATGAACGTGGAGCAGGAAACCTTGGGCTTACGGCGAGAGGGCTTTTCACCCTCTTTAACGCTACTCATGTCAGCATTCGCACTTCTGATACCTCCAGCAGCCCTCTCGAGCCACCTTCGCAGGCTTACAGAACGCTCCCCTACCACGTAGACGCTTCGCTTCAGTTCGCTCGGTTGTCGACGACGGCGCAGCCGCATCGACAAACCTGACAAAGACAGAGTCGCTGCCCGCATACCTGGACAGGCGCTCGATCCTTGAAGTGGATTTGCACTTCGCTGCGCACAGATGCTCGACGGCAATGCGTCGAGAGTGCGAGCGAACTGAAGTGAAGCGTCTACATCCGCAGCTTCGGTTACCGACTTAGCCCCGTTACATCTTCCGCGCAGGAAGACTCGATCAGTGAGCTATTACGCTTTCTTTAAAGGATGGCTGCTTCTAAGCCAACTTCCTGACTGTCTTAGCCTTCCCACTTCGTTTCCCACTTAGTCGGTATTAGGGACCTTAGCTGGCGGTCTGGGTTGTTTCCCTTTCGTGTCCGGACGTTAGCACCCGGTGCACTGTCTCCCGCGCTGACACTTCCAAGTATTCGGAGTTTGCCATGGTTTGGTAAGGCGCCATGCCCCCCTAGCCATAACAGTGCTCTACCCCCTGGAGTGATACGCGAGGCACTACCTCAATAGTTTTCGGGGAGAACCAGCTATTTCCAGATTTGTTTGGCCTTTCACCCCTATCCACAGCTCATCCGCTACTTTTGCAACAGTAGTCGGTTCGGCCCTCCAGTGAGTGTTACCCCACCTTCAGCCTGGCCATGGATAGCTCATCTGGTTTCGGGTCTACACCCTGCGACTGGACGCCCTATTCGGACTCGCTTTCGCTACGCCTTCCCTATACGGTTAAGCTCGCCACAGAATGTAAGTCGCTGACCCATTATGCAAAAGGTACGCAGTCACCCTTGCGGGCTCCTACTGTTTGTATGCATGCGGTTTCAGGATCTGTTTCACTCCCCTCCCGGGGTTCTTTTCGCCTTTCCTTCACAGTACTGGTTCACTATCGGTCGATCACGAGTATTTAGCCTTGGAGGATGGTCCCCCCATGTTCAGACAGGATTTCACGTGTCCCGCCCTACTTGTCGTGCGCTTAGTTCCACTCCGGATCTTTCGCGTACGGGGCTATCACCCGCTATGGCCGGACTTTCCAGACCGTTCCGCTAGAATCGACAGCTAAAACGCACAGGCTGATCCGATTTCGCTCGCCACTACTTTCGGAATCTCGGTTGATTTCTGTTCCTCTGCCTACTTAGATGTTTCAGTTCAGCAGGTTCGCCTCCACGCGCCTATGAATTCAGCGCGGGATACCCTTGCGGGTGGGTTTCCCCATTCGGACATCTGCGGCTAATAACGCTTGTTTGCCAGCTCACCGCAGCTTTTCGCAGGCTGCCACGTCCTTCATCGCCTATGATCGCCAAGGCATCCACCACATGCACTTAGTCGCTTGATCCTATAACCCTGCCGCCTTTTGCCAGGCACGGTTAACAAGCGACCGCGTTGCCATTGCTCTCAGTTGTTGCTGAGAGCTCGAATGCAATCACAACCCGTTATCAACCCTCTCCCGGCTCATCACCAGGCGCAGGATTGAAACGCTTTGCTTCTTCCGAATTGTTAAAGATCGAAACAGCGATTTGACCAAAGGTCAAACGGAAATCCGCGACGACGGACTTTCGTTTGACGTTTGCTCAGAAAGTGGTGGAGGTGAACGGGATCGAACCGATGACCTCCTGCTTGCAAAGCAGGCGCTCTCCCAACTGAGCTACACCCCCGGCACATCACCGGCACCGAGTGTGGTGGGTCTGGTTGGATTCGAACCAACGACCCCCGCCTTATCAAGACGGTGCTCTAACCAACTGAGCTACAGACCCTTCCGAAGATCACTCTCGTCAGGGCCCGGCGCTGCGCGACGCCATCATCAACCCACTGCTGCGCCACCCTGCGCCACTCGCTGCTGCAAGAAACCAACCGATAAGTGTGGACGCCTGACTAGCGGCGCGTACTCTAGAAAGGAGGTGATCCAGCCGCACCTTCCGGTACGGCTACCTTGTTACGACTTCACCCCAGTCATGAATCTCACCGTGGTCGCCGCCCTCCTTGCGGTTAGGCAAACGGCTTCTGGTGAAACCCACTCCCATGGTGTGACGGGCGGTGTGTACAAGACCCGGGAACGTATTCACCGCGACATGCTGATCCGCGATTACTAGCGATTCCGACTTCATGCAGTCGAGTTGCAGACTGCAATCCGGACTACGACTGGTTTTCTGGGATTGGCTCCCCCTCGCGGGTTGGCAGCCCTCTGTACCAGCCATTGTATGACGTGTGAAGCCCTACCCATAAGGGCCATGAGGACTTGACGTCATCCCCACCTTCCTCCGGTTTGTCACCGGCAGTCCCGATAGAGTGCCCTTTCGTAGCAACTATCGGCAAGGGTTGCGCTCGTTGCGGGACTTAACCCAACATCTCACGACACGAGCTGACGACAGCCATGCAGCACCTGTGTCCACTTTCCCTTTCGGGCACCTAATGCATCTCTGCTTCGTTAGTGGCATGTCAAGGGTAGGTAAGGTTTTTCGCGTTGCATCGAATTAATCCACATCATCCACCGCTTGTGCGGGTCCCCGTCAATTCCTTTGAGTTTTAATCTTGCGACCGTACTCCCCAGGCGGTCTACTTCACGCGTTAGCTGCGTTACCGAAGGAGTTACCCTCCGACAACTAGTAGACATCGTTTAGGGCGTGGACTACCAGGGTATCTAATCCTGTTTGCTCCCCACGCTTTCGTACATGAGCGTCAGTCTCATCCCAGGGGGCTGCCTTCGCCATCGGTGTTCTTCCACATCTCTACGCATTTCACTGCTACACGTGGAATTCCACCCCCCTCTGACAGACTCTAGCTATGCAGTCACAAATGCAGTTCCCAGGTTAGGCCCGGGGATTTCACACCTGTCTTGCAAAGCCGCCTGCGTACGCTTTACGCCCAGTAATTCCGATTAACGCTTGCACCCTACGTATTACCGCGGCTGCTGGCACGTAGTTAGCCGGTGCTTATTCTGCAGGTACCGTCATTAACGCGAGGTATTCGCTCGCGCCGTTTCGTTCCTGCCAAAAGCGGTTTACAACCCGAAGGCCTTCTTCCCGCACGCGGCATGGCTGGATCAGGCTTGCGCCCATTGTCCAAAATTCCCCACTGCTGCCTCCCGTAGGAGTCTGGGCCGTGTCTCAGTCCCAGTGTGGCTGGTCGTCCTCTCAGACCAGCTACTGATCGTCGCCTTGGTGGGCTTTTACCCCGCCAACTAGCTAATCAGACATCGGCCGCTCCAATAGCGCGAGGCCTTGCGGTCCCCCGCTTTCACCCGTAGGTCGTATGCGGTATTAGCCCGGCTTTCGCCGGGTTATCCCCCACTACTGGGCACGTTCCGATGCATTACTCACCCGTTCGCCACTCGCCACCAGGGTTGCCCCCGTGCTGCCGTTCGACTTGCATGTGTAAGGCATGCCGCCAGCGTTCAATCTGAGCCAGGATCAAACTCTTCAGTTCGATACTGTTTGCGCAATCGTGCTGAGCACGATTGATTACTCACTCGCTGGAATCGAGGTGACTGATGTTTCCACCGAAGTCAACATCATTTCCCTCTTCCATTGCGTGAGCACTGATGATTTGAGTTCAGCCAGCGCGATCGGAGACGTTTCGGCGTGAGACCTCGACGTCCTTCATCGTGCTGGTTGCGCCTTTCACCAAGCGCCCACACTTATCGGCTGTTTCGTTGTTAAAGAGCGTGCTGGCAGCAGAAAACGTCGACAAACTTGTTGCGACGCAACCGCAGCAGCGAAGAAGCGGAATTATGAGGCTCGCCAAAAGTAGTGTCAAGCCGACTCAAGGCGGCGATGCTAGTGCGCCGTCTCGGGCGCAGCTCGCTTGCCCGCACGACTGCCTACAAGTGACTGTCCCGGCAGGCTATCGGCTCGCCGTGATGATCGAGCGCAATTTGGACAGTTGCGCGCCCGGCCGCACTAGGTGCTTCGCTCTAACGCGCCGCTGCCTCGGACGCGAGCGCGCCGCGCAATCAACCGTGCTGGAAGCGCGGCGGCCGCTTCTCGACAAACGCCGCCATGCCTTCCTTTTGGTCAGTGGTGGCGAAGAGCGAATGGAACAGCCGTCGCTCGAACAAGATCCCTTCGCTCAGCGGCGACTCGTACGCGCGGTTGATCGCCTCCTTCGCCATCATGACGGCCGGCAATGAGTGGCCCGCAATCGCCGTCGCCGCGGCGAGCGCTTCGTCGAGCAAGGCAGCCGCTGGCACGACGCGGGAGACAAGGCCCGCCCGCTCCGCTTCCGCTGCGTCCATCGTTCGCGCCGTCAGGACGAGGTCCATCGCCTTGGCCTTGCCGACGGCGCGCGGCAGCCGCTGGGTGCCCCCAGCCCCCGGAATGATGCCGAGCTTGATTTCAGGCTGCCCGAATCTGGCGCTGTCCGACGCGATGATGAAATCGCACATCATCGCCAGTTCGCAGCCGCCGCCGAGTGCGTAGCCCGCGACGGCCGCGATGACCGGCTTGCGCACCCGGCGCAGCGTTTCCCAGTTGCGCGAGATGTACTCGGACTTGAATACGTCCATGTAGGACCAGTCCTTCATCGCCCCGATATCGGCTCCGGCCGCAAAGGCCTTCTCGCTCCCGGTGATGACTATCGCGCCGATTCCGTCGTCCGCGTCGAAGGCGAGCAGCGCCGCGCCCAACTCGTCCATCAGCACGTCATTGAGCGCGTTGAGCGCCTTTGGCCGATTGAGCGTGACCAGACCGACACGGCCGCGCGTCTCGACCAGGATGTTCTGGTACTCCATGGAGATCTCCTCGCGTACTGCGGGCCAGTGTAGCGGCCCGGACGGCGCTCTAGGCCACAGGCACGTCGCGCGCGAGGTAGTCGAGGATGGTGTCGGCGGAAATCGCCCGAGAGTAGAAAAAGCCCTGCGCGAATTCGCAGCCGATCTCCCGCATGTAGTCGACCTGGTCCTGCGATTCAACGCCTTCGGCCACGACCTTCAGACGGAAGTGCCGGGCGACCGCGAGCATGGCGTGGACGATCGCACGACTGTCGGCGTCCGCCGGGATGCCCTCGATGAACGACTGATCGATCTTGAGTGCGTGGATCGGCATGCGCTTCAGATAGCCGAGCATCGAGTAGCCGGTGCCGAAGTCGTCGAGCACGAGCCCGACACCGAGCGACGCGAGTTCGGCGAGGACGTCGTTGTTGATTTCGCTTTCCCTCACCAGCGTGCGCTCGGTGATCTCCAGCACGATCAGTCGCGGATCGACGTCGTGCCGCACGAGTGCGCTGCGAACCAGGATCGGCAGAGCGGTGGAGCCCATTTCGCGGCCGGCGACATTGATCGCGACCGGAACGTCGAAATGCGGCCGCACTTGGCGCCAGCGGTTGATCTGGCCGCAGACTTCATTGAGCACCCAGCGCGTGATGCGCTCGGACAGTCCGCTGACCTCTGCCACGCCGATGAAGCGATCGGGCGTCAGCATGCCGTGCACCGGATGGTTCCAGCGAATCAGCGCTTCCAGCCCGACGACGCGGCCGCTCGCCATCTCGATCTGCGGCTGGTATTCGCAGACGAACTGAGGGTTCTCGCTCTGCACGGCCTTGACGAGTTCGATGCCGAGCTGCACTTCACGGGCCGCACGTTCGTAGCGGATCGGGTTGAAAGAAGCTGAACTGGTTGCGTCCGTCGCGCTTCGCCTGATACATCGCGGCGTCCGCGTTCTTCAGCAGCGTGCTCATGTCGCGCCCGTGCTCCGGGAACAGCGCCACGCCGATCGATGCCGACACCTGCGTGTCGATGTTGGGCACGAGATCGGTCCGGTGCAGGGCCTGCGCGATGCGGGCGGCGAGCAGCGCGACCTCCTGCCGATGCACGAACTCGCTGATCAGCACGACGAACTCGTCGCCGCCGAGCCGCGCGACAGTCCCGTCTTCGCCGACCGTTTCCCGCAGCACCTCCGACGCCGACTTGATCAGCGACATCGCCGACCAGGTGCCCGAGCGTGTCATTCACATCCTTGAATCGGTCGAGATCGATCAGTATCGCGGCCATGCGGCGCTTGCGATTCGACGCCGTCATGATCATGTCGCGCATCGTCTCGCGCAGCAGGTTGCGGTTCGGCAGTCCGGTGAGCGCGTCGTACCAGGCCAGGTGCTCGATCCGCGACTCGGCCTCCTGGCGCTGCGCGGCCTCCATCGAAAGCGCCAGCATCAAGCCCGTCGTGTTCGCGAAGCCGACGTCGTCCTCGTCCCAGTAACGCGTGTCGCGGTGCTGCAGGCAGAGCACGCCGGCGATGGCTGCCGTCGACCAGGACCGGAACGTCGAGCAAGGAACGCACGTCGGCCCAGCCGCGGTCGCCGGCGAACATCGTCGTAAGCCTCGACGTGCGCGTGTCGTTGACAACGACCGGCTGCCGGTTCATCAGCTGCGCGAAGTACGCGGCGAAACGCGTCGCCGGGAACTCGCGCCCGACCCAGTCGCGCAGGAAACGGTCCGCGATCCGATCGAACAGGGCCTCGCAGCGCAGCCCGTCGGGGGCTGTGACAGGCGCCAGAAGCTGGCCGAGGAGACATCGAGGACTTCGGCGGTGGAACGCAGCACGGTCGCAAGCGTCTGCGTGAAGTCCGACTTGGGCTGGATCGCGATCTCGAGCAGTCGTTCGCGGAAACGCAGCCGTCGCGCCTGGGCGCGCTCCGCAGGTCCGAGGTCCCGCGCCGTGAGCACGAGCCCGCGCACGCTGGCGTCGTCGAGGCGGTTTGCCAGCACGCACGAGAGGCTGCGGCCGTTGCCGGCCAGCGCTGCCCGCGTGCGCAGGTGCAGCGAGGTCGCTTGACGGTCTCCCGGAGGTTCGCGCAGCAGGCGGTCGACAGCGCGACGAAATTCGATACGCGATGGCTGATCGAGGATGAACTCGAACGGCGAGCCCATCACATCCGCCTCGTGCTCGCCGGTGATCGGCTCCAGCGCCGCACTGGCGAAGATCACGCGCCGATCGGCGTTCAATACGATGGTGAGCTCGCTCTGATGCTGCGCCAGCGCCCGCGCCCGGGTTTCGGCCGCTCGCACCCGGCGCCGCGCCGACCGCTCGGCCGACGTGTCGATGATCGATATCGATGCGAAGTCGTCCTGATCAAACCGGAACAGACGTACGACGAAGTGAGCGCTCAAGCGGCTGCCACTGCGCAGCGGCAGCTTGGCCTCGAACTCGCAGCGCCCATCGGCGGTGAGTCGCGACCAGAGTCGCTGCCAGCGCCGCGAAAACGCGCGATGACTGAGAAATCCGAGCAGTTCGGCGACGCTGCGACCGATCGCCGAATCACCACCGGCGAGCGCCATCGCCTCGCTGTTGATCGCAAGGATCTGTCCGCTGTGATTAACGGCGATGATCGGCACGCCTGCCGTGTCGAAGCTCGCCTGTTTCAGCGAACGTTCGACGGCCGACTGCCGCAGGGGAATGACGGTCGAACTCAGCGTGGACCTCTCGGACCGGTACGCTCGGTGACGGACGCGGTCTTCGCTCACGATTTTGCCATGTGAAGCGCACGCCGAGCGACCCGAATCGCTCGAAATGCGGCAAAGACACCCGGATTACCGCTTCTGCACGCTGGCTCTCAGGGCCGCTCACGAGGCCCGTGCGGCAAGCTCGCGTATCAGCCGTTCGGCTGTCGCGCATCCCGTTTGCCGATGCAGTCGCCGATCGCGCCGACCACCGCCACATCGAACGACATGCGATCTTTCTGCCCCAAGCGTGCGACGAGCGAATTTCTCTGCGGCCGTAGTCTCGCGCTGCGACACGGCGGTCGCCGACTCGGCCATCTTCGCATCGTTGCGGTCTTGCGCCAGCGCAAGCCGTCGCCGTGAGGTGCGGCCGGCCTATGATTTGCAATCCAGCTTGTTTCTCAGTTCGGGGCCGCTGCCATGAATCGAGCGATCGTGCTTTCGAAACAGAACGACCAGTTTCACGCCGAAGTGCGGGAGGTCGGTCAGGCCGAGCTCGAAGCTGCCACGCCCGGCGACGACGTCACGATCGATGTGGCTTACTCCACGATCAATTACAAGGATGGCCTGGCGCTGACGAACACGTCGCCGGTGGTGCGCAAGTGGCCGATGGTGGCTGGCATCGATGCCGCGGGCGCAGTGGTCGCCAGTGACCATCCGCGCTGGCGTCAGGGCGACCTTGTCGTCCTCAATGGATGGGGCATCGGCGAGTCCCACTGGGGCGGACTGTGCCAGCGCATGCGGGCCAAAGGTGACTGGCTGGTACGCATCCCCGCACCGCTGCGTGCGCGCGAAGCGATGATGTTCGGCACTGCGGGATATACCGCGGCGCTGGCCGTGCTCGCTTTGCGTGACCACGGCGTTACTCCAACGTCCGGTGAAATTCTCGTGACGGGTGCCACTGGCGGCGTCGGTTCGGTTGCGATCGCGCTGCTCGCGTCGCTGGGCTACACCGTCGTTGCGTCGACCGGCAAGGTCGGCGAGTCGGACTACCTGCGAGCCCTGGGCGCGAAGGAGCTGATCGACCGCAGCGTGCTTTCCACGCCTGACAAGCCACTGCAGAAGGAACGCTGGGCCGGCGCGATCGACTCGGTCGGTGGTGTCACGCTCGCGAATGTCTGCGCACAGACGCGCCGGAGCGGCACCGTCGCCGCTTGCGGCCTCGCAGGGGGCATGGACTTCCCGGCAACGGTGGCGCCCTTCATCCTGCGCGGCGTGACGCTCGTCGGCATCGACAGTGTGATGGCCCCCCTCGAGCGACGCGAGGCCGCATGGAACATGCTCGCGAGCCTGCCGGGCGACCAGCTCACCGCCATCGCGCACGAAGTGCCGCTGGCCGGAGCTTTCGAGGTCGCGCGCGAGATCCTCGCCGGGCGCATACGCGGTCGTGTCGTTGTCGACGTCAATCGCTGATCTTTGGACACGCGGGCCGGCGCGGAAGCGGCCGCAGGCCCGAAACCTGCCTTCCAAAGGCCCGCCCGATCCGCGGCTGACGGCAGCGTCGACTTTGGGCAGAATGGCCGCCCCTCCCCCGTGCAGGAGTTGACATGACGTTCCGGTATCCGATGCGCCCGCTGGTCCTCGGCACAGCATTGATGTGCGCTACCGCCCTGCTCGGCACGGCGACCGCACGCGATCGCAAGGACTGCGAGCGCGATTACAAGCCGCAGGTGGGGCAGTCGGGCAAGGACGTCGTGTGGGTACCGACGCCCGACGAACTCGTGCGACGCATGCTGCAAATGGCCAAGGTCGGCTCGCAAGACGTCGTCTACGACCTCGGCGCCGGAGACGGCAAGATCGCGATTGCGGCCGGCAAGATCGGGGCGCAGTCGGTCGGCATCGAGTACAACCACGGACATGGCGAAGCTGGCTACCTGCATGGTCGATGCCGAAGGCGTCGGCAACAAGACAAGGATCGTCGAGGGAGACATTTTCAAGGAAGACTTCGGCAAGGCCACCGTCGTCACGATGTACCTGCTGCCGGAGCTCAATCTCTGCGTGCGCCACCGCCTGCTGGCGATGAAACCCGGGACGCGAGTCACGTCGCACCAGTTCACGATGGGCGACTGGGACGCCGACGAGACTTCGGAAATCGAGTACCGAACCGCTTACCTGTGGATCGTTCCGGCCCGGGTCGACGGCACCTGGCAACTGCGTGACGCCAGTGGGTCGGCCACGACGATCAACCTGACACAGAACTTCCAGAAGCTCAGCGGCGAAGTCGTGAACGGCTCGAACCGACAACCGCTGGTCGGAGCGTCGTTGCGGGGCGACCAGCTGAAGTTTGCGTTCAACGACGACAAGGGCACTACGCGGACCTTCACCGGTACGGTGCGAGGTACGGAACTCGTCGGCACCCTGAAGAGCGGAACCGCGGAAACGAAGGCGACCGGCACATTGCAGGGGCCGCTGCGAGCGGCCGCCTGGGCCGAGATGCTGCCGCAATGCGGCCGCTTCTACGGCAAGTAGGCGCCGAACAAGCCTCTGCGAGCCCCGCTGAAGCGGGGCTCTTCATGTCAAAGGACGCTCGATGAGCGAAGCAATCCAGCCGCTCGCGGCCGACCGGCACGCGGCGCTCGCGCCGGTCGCCGCGCCGAAGCCGGCGCTTTCGGTGCTCGACGCCGTCATGATCACGGTCGGCATCGTCATCGGCGCCGGCATCTTCAAGACGCCCTCGATGGTCGCCGGAGTCACCGGCTCCGTCGACTGGATGCTGATCGCCTGGGTCGCGGGCGGTGTCCTTTCGCTGATCGGCGCACTGTGCTACGCCGAACTCGCCAGCGCCTTTCCGAGCGCCGGCGGTGACTACCACTTCATCACCCGGGCGTACGGGCGCGACGCCAGCTTCTTCTTTGCCTGGGCGCGAGTGACCGTGATCACGACGGGCTCGATTGCGCTGCTGTCCTTCGTGTTCGGCGACTACATGAGCCGGGTCGTCTCGCTCGGCCCGCAGTCGTCAGCCATCTATGCCGCGCTGACCGTGGTCGCGCTCACCGTCGTCAATCTCATCGGCTTGCGCGAGTCGGCCCGCACGCAGAACGTGCTGACCGCGATCGAGGTCGGCGGACTGCTGCTGGTTGCACTCGCGGGGCTGCTGGCCCCGCAGGTGGCGACCGTAGCGGCACCGGCCGCTCCAGCGGCGGGCGTGCCGCCGTTGTTCGGCCTCGCGATGGTGTTCGTGCTGCTGACCTACGGCGGCTGGAATGAGGCCGCCTACATATCGGCCGAGGTGCACGGTGGCCCGCGGGCGATCGTGCGCGCGCTCGTGCTGTCGCTGCTGATCATCACGATCGTCTATGTCGTCTTCGTGCTGGCGGTACTCAAGGGCCTGGGCTTCGCAGGAATGGCGAAGAGCAGCGCGGTCGGCGCCGACGTGATGCAGGCCGCGTTCGGGCCGGTCGGCGCCCAGCTGATCGGCGCGATCGTCGGCGTCGCCACGCTGACGTCGATCAACGCCACGATGATCGTCGGCGCGCGGACCAACTACGCGCTCGGACGCGACTGGCCGCTTCTCGGCTTCATGAGCGCATGGCATGGCGAGCGCAACGTCCCGGTGGTCGCATTCCTCGTGCAGGCGGCTATCGCGCTCGCACTGATCGCCTTCGGCGCGCTGCAAAAGGATGGGTTCACGGCGATGGTCGAGTTCACGGCACCGGTCTTCTGGTTCTTCTTTCTGCTGACCGGCGTCGCGCTCTTCGTGCTCCGTTTTCGCGCGCCACATACGGCACGACCGTTCAAGGTGCCGATGTACCCGGTCCTGCCGATCGTTTTCGTGCTCACCTGTGCGTACCTGCTGTATTCGAGCGTGACCTACGCGCAGTCGCAGAACGCAGTGCACGTGGCGTTCTACGTGATGGGCGCTGGCGTACTGGCGTGGGGAGCCACGCGCCTGCTGGGTGGCGGGCGCGCGCGCCAGAGATGAACCGACCGGACTGCTGCTCACAGCTGGCCGGAGCACGCGCTGCGACCCGAGCGGGCGCAGCCTTAAGTGATATCGACACCATGGAGACCCGCAATGCGACGTGACGCGTTATCCGCCTGGTGGAAGCTCGCACTGCAGGCCAGCGAAGTGGCGTGGACGGCTCCGTTCGTGATCCAGCAGCGCTATACGCGCTTGCTCGTCGCGCCCCGCGCGAACAACGCCTCCAACCGACGCGAGGCAGCGCGCATGGTGACCGAAAAAGTCGAGGCGCTACAGGAGGCGCAGTACGCGATGTGGCAGCACGCGATGATGTCGCAGCAAAAGGCGTGGGCGCGACTATGGACGGTCGGCGTTGGACCGGCGGTGACGCCGGCTGCCGCCGCGGCGCGCGGACTGCGAGACTCCGCACTGCTCGCTCGACGCGCGCTGCAACCGATGCGCCGTCGCGTCAAATCGAACGCCAAACGCCTGCGCAAGCGCCGGTAGCGACCGCGGGCGCCGTCGGGGCCGCTATGCTATTCGGCTCCGGAGCGCTACCCGTGCTCGAACTCCTGCGACAGATCAGTCTTATCGACGGCCTTGCACTCGGCGGCTTCATCGCGGCGTGGTGGGGCTACGCCGCCTTTGCGCGTCGCCGCGCCGCGAGCAGCGGTTCACTGCTGGCGACGACAAATCGGATACGCCGGCTGTGGATGATGCAGACGACGTGGCGCGAAAACCGGGTCATCGATGGCGTCGTCGTGCAAAACCTTTCGACCAGCCCGTCGTTCTTTGCCTCGACGACCATCCTGATCATCGGCGGGCTGCTGGCGCTGCTCGGCGCCACTGATGAGGCGGCGAAGGTGGTCCGGGAACTCCCGTTTGCGGCGCGCACCACGTCGTTCGTCATCGATCTGAAGCTGTTCGTGCTGACCGCGGTCTTCGTCTATGCGTTCTTTCGCTTCACTTGGTCGATGCGCCAGTACACGTTCGGCGCGCTGCTGATCGCCTCGGCGCCCGAGCCCGCTGTATTCGCGAGCGGTCAGGCCTCGCGGGAGGAATTCGCCGACCGCGCCGGCCGGGTTGTCGGCATGGCGGCGGAAACCTTCAACGACGGGCTGCGTGCGTACTACATGGCGTTCGCGGTGGTGCTCTGGTTCTTCTCGCCGTTCGCGTTCGGCGTCGGGACCGCCGGAATCGTCTATCTGCTGTACCAGCGCGAGTTCCGCTCGGAGGTGCTCGACGTGCTGCGGCACTAGCGCCGGCGTCGGCAACGTCTCGCTTTCCTTCCATGACACTGCACTATGCGATCCGGCCGGCGAATCCGGCTGCGCACCTGTTTCACGTCGTCTGCCGCGTCGAGCGGCCCGATCCCGGCGGTCAGCTCTTCATGTTGCCCGCGTGGATTCCGGGCAGCTACATGATTCGCGAGTTCGCCCGCAACATCGTCCGTATCAGCGCGCTTGCGCGCGGACGCAAGGTCGCAATCGAAAAACTCGACAAGCACACCTGGCGCGCGGCGCCGTGCCGCGGTCCGCTCGAAGTGGCGTGCGAAATCTATGCGTGGGATCTGTCGGT
Organism: uncultured beta proteobacterium; assembly: GCA_963707445.1. Taxonomy (GTDB): domain Bacteria; phylum Pseudomonadota; class Gammaproteobacteria; order Burkholderiales; family Burkholderiaceae_F; genus JALORV01. The sequence goes on from CAVPPW010000052.1 coordinate 89,390, forward strand.
GCGCTCTGCGTACCTCGACCAGACCCAGGGTTTCTTCAACGGCACCAGTGTGTTCCTGCTGCCGATCGGCCGCGAGCACGAGGCCTGCAGCGTCGACATCCTGCCGCCGGCCGCTGGAGCGAAGTGGCGCGTCGATCACCGGACTCGCCCCGAGCGAGGCGTGCGGCGGCTCGGCTTCGGCACCTATCAGGCGCATGACTATGACGAACTGATCGACTGTCCGGTGCAGATGGGCGAGTTCGAGCACGTCCGTTTCGACGTCCTCGGCGTGCCGCACGAGCTCGCAGTCACCGGGCCGCGTCCCGAAGCTCGATATGGACCGCCTCGCCGCGGACCTCGCCCGCGTCTGCGAGCAGCAGATCCGCCTGTTCGAGCCGCGCCGTCGCAAGGCGCCGTTTGAACGCTACAGCTTCATGACGCTCGCCGTCGGCGAGGGCTACGGCGGGCTGGAGCACCGCAACTCGACCGCACTGATCTGCCGGCGCGACGACCTGCCGTTTACCGGTATGAAGGACGCCACCGAGGGCTATCGCAACTTCCTCGGGCTGGCCAGTCACGAGTATTTCCACAGCTGGAACGTCAAGCGCATCCGCCCGACCGCGTTCGTCCCCTACGACCTGACGCAGGAGAACTACACGCGCCTGCTGTGGGCGTTCGAAGGCTTCACCTCGTACTACGACGAGCTGCTGCTGGCGCGCTGTGGACTGCTGACGGTCAGCGCAGTACCTGGAGACGCTCGGCAAGACGATGACGACAGTGCTGCAGCGATCGGGCCGGCTCAAGCAGAGCGTGGCCGAAAGCTCGTTCGATGTTTGGATCAAGTATTACCGTCAGGACGAGAACGCGCCGAACAGCGTCGTCAGCTACTACCAGAAGGGCGCGCTGATCGGCCTGGCGCTGGACTTGGTGATCCGCGCCGAAACTGGCGGCCGCCGGTCGCTCGACGACGTAATGCGCCTGCTGTGGCAGCAATTCAAGCGGGCATCCGATTACCGCGGGGTTGGAGAGGACGAGTTCATCGTCGCGGCCGAGCAGGCGAGCGGCCTCGTTCTCGCCCCGCTGGTCCGTGAATGGACCGAAGGAACGCGCGATCCGGACTTCGCCCGCCTGTTAAAGCCTTTCGGCATCGAAGTGCTGCAGCGGCCGGCGGTCGAGTCGGCTGCCTTCGCGCTGCTCGGCGTCCAGCTTGCGTCAGGCGCCGATTGCCGCCTCGCGTACGTGCACGACGGCACACCGGCGCAGGCGGCCGGACTTTCTGCAGGCGATGTCGTGATTGCGGTGGGCGGACTGCGGGCGACGCCCGGCAACCTCGACAAGCTGCTGCTGCGCTACTCGCCGGGAGACCGGGTCGAGCTGGCCGGGTTCCGCCGCGACGAGTTGACGCACTTCAACGTCGCATTGGCACAGCGGCCACCGGTGAAGACCACGCTGGTGATGGACCCCCGGGCCACGGCCGCGGCGATTCGCTTGCGCAAGGGCTGGCTCGGGCAGGCCTGATCAGAGGCCGGCCTGGGCCAGCCAGTCGATTTGTGGCTGGCCGCTCGCTAAGAGGAACGCATTGGCGGCAGCGAAGTGGCCGCAGCCGATGAAAGGCAGCGGTGGTCGCCGTGCCGACAGCGGCGACGGATGATTCGCCTGCAGCACGCAATGCGGCGCATGGTCGACACTGGCGCGGCTGCGCTGCGCCTGAGTGCCCCACAGCAGAAACACCTTCGGGCGCGCGTCGTGCGCTACAGCGCGCAGGATTGCTAACGTCAGGGTTTCCCAGCCGCGCCCCGCATGCGCGCCCGGTCGCTGCTCTTCGACCGTCAGCACCGTGTTCAGCAGCAGCACTCCTTGCCGCGCCCAGCCTTCGAGGTTGCCCGAACGCGGCGCGGCACCGAATTCGCGCGCCAGCTCGGTAAAGATATTTCGCAGGCTCGGCGGCAACCGCTGTCCGCTGGGCACCGAAAAAGCGAGGCCGTGCGCCTGCCCCGCACCGTGATATGGATCCTGGCCGACGATCACGACGCGCACGCTGTCGAATGGCGTCAGTTCAAGCGCACGCAGCGGTCGCGGCGGGAAGATGCGGGCGCCTGCGGCGCTGCGCTCGGCGAGATACGCCTGCAAGGCTTGGCCATCGGCATCCGACAGAAAACTCATCGACCAGGCGGCGCCAGCCTGCCGCCAGCGGCTCGAGATCGATCACGCGAATAGCCGAGCGAGCTCCGCACCGGGGTCGGCGGCGCGCATGAATGCCTCGCCCACCAGGAACGCATTGACACCGGCCGCGCGCATACGGGCGACATCAGCCGGCGCCAGAATTCCGCTCTCGGTCACGACCAGCCGGTCGGCGCCGATACGGGGCAGCAGGTCGAGCGTCGTTTCGAGGCGGGTCTCGAAGGTGCGCAGGTTGCGGTTGTTGATGCCGAGCAGCGGCGTCGCCAGCGCGAGCGCGAGATCGAGTTCGGCGGCATCGTGGACCTCGACCAGGACCGCCATGCCGAGCTCCAGCGCCGCGGCCTCGAACTCGCGCAGTCGCGCGGCATCGAGCGCAGCGACGATCAGCAGAATGGCGTCGGCGCCCCAGCTGCGCGCCTCGACGACCTGGTACTCGTCGATGACGAAGTCCTTGCGCAGCACCGGCAGGTCCGCGGCCGCGCGCGCCTGCTGCAGGAACTCGGGCGCACCCTGGAAATACTGCACGTCGGTCAGCACCGACAGGCAGGCCGCCCCGCCGGCGGCGTAGCTGCGCGCGATCGCAGCCGGGTCGAAGTCGTTCGCGCAGCACGCCTCGCGACGGACTCGCCTTCTTCACCTCGGCGATCACCGCCGGCGCAGCCGCCGCGATGCGCGCCCGCAGCGCCCCGGCGAAGTCGCGCGGCGGCGGCGCGGCGCGCGCCGCGGCCTCGACCTCGCGCAGCGGCACGCGCGCGCGCGCATGCCGAACCTCGTCGTCGTTTGGTCGCCAGGATGCGTTGCAGGATGTCGCTCACCGCCGTGCCTACAGTGCTCGGGCAAACATCATCTCGCGCGGCTGAAAGCCGAGCGACTCGTACAGTGCACGCGCGCCGTCGTTCGGACTGGCCATTTCGAGCCGCGCCTGTGTGGCGCCACGGCCGCGACCCCAGTCGAGTGCCAGCCGCGTCAGGCGCCGCGCCAGGCCCAGGCGACGCGCCGATGGCACGATGAACAGCGAGTGCAGATAGATGCGCCGCCGCACGTGCGCCAGGCGGTGCCCGGCGATGATCAGGTCAACCCCCAGCAGGCCCAGCACCTGGCTGATTACGGACCGCGACGAACAGGCGCCGGCGCGGGCTATCGATCGCGCGGCGCCAGGTCCGGCGCGAGACTCTGCAGTCGTGCCGACGCGGGGCGATGTCCGGAATGAGCCGATGCTCGGTCAGCGAGGCGGCCGACTCGATGCCGACGACACGCGTTACGTCGCGCCGCGTGGCCGCGCGCAGCACGATGCAGCCGCCGTCGAATCCGCACGACTCGGCACAGCGGCCCTCGGACGCGCGCTGCGCTCAACCGGCGAGTCTCCGGGTCGCAGCGACGAATTCGTCGAGCTTTGCGCCGCGCCGCGCCGCTGGCAATCGCCGAGCGAGCCTGCGCGATGCCCTCGCCGATCGAATCGGCGACGTTCGCCGCGTACAGCGCGCTCCGGCATTGAAGATCACGATCTCGCGCGCAGTGCCGGCCACGTTGTCGACCGCCTCGAGCAGCATCGCGCGCGACTCGGCCGGGCTCGCGACCTTGAGCGTGCGGTTGGAGACCATCGATAGACCGAAGTCTTCGGGATGGATTTCGTACTCGCGCACTTCGCCATCCTTCAGTTCGCCGACCATCGTGGCCGCACCGAGCGAAACTTCGTCCATGCCGTCCTTGCCGTGCACGACGAGCACGTGGTTCGCACCGAGCTGCTTCAGCACGCGGACCTGGATGCCGACGAGGTCCGGGTGAAAGACGCCCATCATCTGGTTCGGCGCCCCGGCGGGATTGGTGAGCGGCCCGAGGATGTTGAAGATCGTGCGCACGCCGAGTTCCTTGCGCACCGGCGCCGCGTGCTTCATTGCGGCATGGTGGCTCGGCGCGAACATGAAGCCGATCGAAGTCTCGGCGATGCAGTCGGCGACCGCCTTCGGGCTCAGCAGGATGTTGGCCCCGAGCGACTCGAGCACGTCGGCGCTGCCCGATCCCGACGACACGCTGCGCCCGCCGTGCTTGGCGACGCGGGCACCGGCGGCCGCGGCGACGAACATCGCCGCGGTCGAGATGTTGAAGGTATGCGCTCCGTCGCCGCCGGTGCCGCAGAGGTCGACGAGGTTGGATCGGTCTGCCGGTTCGACCTGCGTCGCGAACTCGCGCATGATCTGTGCCGCGGCGGCGATCTCTCCGATCGTCTCTTTCTTGACGCGCAGACCCATCGTCAGCGCGGCGATCTGCACCGGCGTGAGTTCGCCGCTCATGAGCCGCCGCCACAGCGACAGCATCTCGTCCTGGAAGATTTCGCGGTGCTCGATGCACCGGACCAGCGCTTCGCTCGGGGTTATCGACATGGCGGCTCCCCGCGCAAAGCGTAGGCATCGTGCATCGCGCTTTCCTCTTGCACGTTAACGGTGGCGCGCCAGGCTGCGGTCAGCCGCACCTCCAGCGCAAGTACCTCGGCAGCCCGCATCCGTTTCACGGGCTCCGAGGCTGCAGAAAGTTCTTCAGCATCGCATGACCGTGCTCGGTCGCGATCGACTCGGGATGAAACTGGACGCCCTCGACCGGCAGCGACCGGTGCCGCAGGCCCATGATCTCGCCATCGGCGGTCCACGCGGTCACTTCGAGGCAGTCGGGCAGCGACGCGCGCTCGACCGCAAGCGAGTGGTAGCGGGTCGCCTCGAACGGGCTCGGCAAGCCGCTGAACACGCCGACGCCGGTGTGTGCGATCGGCGAGGTCTTGCCGTGCATCAGTGTCTGCGCCCGCACGACGCGGCCGCCGAAGGCCTGGCCGAGCGCCTGGTGGCCGAGGCAGACGCCGAGGATCGGCATGCGGCCGGCGAAGCGATCGAAGATGCCCAGTGAAATGCCGGCCTCGTTCGGCGAGCAGGGCCCGGGCGAGATGCAGATGCGCTCGGGCGCGAGGCGCTCGATCTCGTCCAGCGTCGATCTCGTCGTTGCGGTACACACGCACATCCTGGCCCAGTTCCCCGAAGTACTGCACGAGGTTGTAGGTAAACGAGTCGTAGTTGTCGATCATCAGTAACATGGCGCCCTCGTCGAGGCCGCCACACGGGCGCGCCCCCTTGTGCCCTGCCTGCCTTGATTCCCGGCCACCGGTACGAAAACATTGACGCGCTGCGCGGCATCGCGGCGATGCTCGTTGTCTGGCTGCACGGCGCTGAGCTTTTCGTCCGCCTGCCCGGCATCGATGGACGCGGCCAGATCTGGTACGACATCGCGCACGCGGTGGACTTCGGGCGCATCGGCGTGGTCGCGTTCTTCATGATCAGCGGCTACGTGATCCCGCCGACGCTGCGAGGACCGCTGGCCGACGGAACGCGCCGGTTTCTCGTGCGCCGCTTCTTTCGGCTGTTCCCGGCCTACTGGCTCTCGATCCCGCTCGGCTATCTGCTGCTGTGGCTGCCCTGGGGCAAGGGCTTCGATCTCGCCGACGTGATTGCGAACGCGACCATGCTGCCCGCGGTCTTCGGGCGAGAGGCAACGATCGGCTTGTACTGGACGCTCGAAGCCGAACTCGTCTTTTACACGCTGTGTGTCGCGCTTTTTGTGGTCGGGCTGCTGCGGCAGCGCGCCGCGCTGCTGCTGCTGGTCGGCGTACTGGTCGCCCTGATGCTGTCGATGCAGGCGCGCGTTCTGCCGTCGCCGGAACTGGCCCAGTGGAAGTTGCTGCCCTATAACCTGTCGTTGATGTTCGCCGGCTCGCTGGTGCGCCAGGCGCACGACGCGGTTCGGCGCGGCACCACCGGTGCCGGCGGTGTGCGGGACGCACTGCTCTTTGCGCTGCTGGCCGTCGGCTTGACGACGCTGCCGGCGGTCGGGTCGCTGATATTTGGCAAGAACGTCGAGTCGCAGCTGTTCGCGCGCGCCTATCTGATCGGCATCGTTACCTTTGTCGTGACGGTCGTGGCGTGGGCGCGACCGCACCGCTACATCGTCTGGCTCGGAACGATCAGCTATTCGTTGTATCTGCTGCATCCGGTCGTGCTGTACGCGATGATCTGGCTGCTGACCTACGCCTGGCACGTGCCGGCACCAATCGGCGCCGGCACGCTGCTGCTGGTCCTTGCCGCGGGCGCGATCGCGCTCGCCTCGCTCGTGTACGTCGCCGTCGAGCTGCCCGCGATCAACTACGCACGCCGTCTGACCGGACCCGACAGCTAGCCCGCGGCGAAGGGTTCGGCGTACCGCAGGTTCATGCGTCGGCATCGAAGCCGTCCTCCACCTGCTCGGCCGCGCGCAGCACCGCCCGCGCCTTGACTTCGGTCTCCTTCCACTCGTTTTCGGGCGACCGAATCGGCGACGATGCCGGCCGCGGCCTGCGCATAGAGCACGTTGCCCTTGATGATGCCGGTGCGGATCGCGATCGCGAGGTCCATGTCGCCGGCGAACGAGAGGTAGCCGACCGCGCCACCGTAGATTCCGCGCTTGACCGGCTCGAGCTCGTCGATGATCTCCATAGCCCGCACCTTGGGCGCGCCTGAAAGCGTGCCGGCCGGAAATGTCGCACGCAGCACGTCGAGGTTGGTCATGCCCGCTTGCAGCACGCCTTCGACGTGGCTCACCAGGTGCTGCACGTGCGAATACTTTTCGATCACGTACTGCTCGGTGACCTTGACGCTGCCGATCTCGACGATCCGGCCGATGTCGTTGCGCGCCAGGTCGATCAGCATCAGATGCTCGGCGCGTTCCTTCGGATCGGCCGCGAGTTCCGCGGCGAGCACCGCGTCCTGCTCGGGCGTGTTGCCGCGTGGGCGCGTTCCCGCAATCGGACGGATCGCCACCATGCGCTTGCCAGCGCGGTCTTCGCTGCGCACCAGGATCTCCGGCGAGGCCCCGACCACATGGAAGTCGCCGAAGTTGTAGAAGTACATGTAGGGCGACGGATTCAGCGTCCGCAGCGCGCGATACAGCGAGAGCGGTGAGTCTGCGTACGGCTTGCGGATGCGCTGGCCGACCTGTACCTGCATCACGTCGCCCGCGGCGATGTACTCCTTCGCGCGCGCGACCGCCGCCAGGTAGTCTGATTTCGCGAACTCGCGGTACTCCTCGCGCCGCACGCTGGCGCGCGCATGCGGTGGCTCGATCGGCCGCGCCAGCCGTGTCTTCAGCTCGCGCAGCCGCTGCCGTGCCCGCGCGTAGGCCTCGGGCCGGTGCGGGTCGGCATAGACGATCAGGTAGATGCGGCCGGCGAGGTTGTCGATGACCGCCACTTCTTCGGCCAGCAGCAGCAGGATGTCGGGCACGCCGAGGTCGTCGATCTTGGTGCGCGCCAGCTTCCTCTCGATGACGCGCACGGTGTCATAGCCGAAGTAGCCGGCCAGACCACCGGCGAAGCGCGGCAGGCCGGGGCGCAGCGCGACCTTGAACTGGTCGAAGTAGCGCCCGATTGCGGCGAGCGGATCGCCGGAGACCGACTCCCGCACCTGCCCGTCCTCGAGGAATTCGGTCACGCTGCCGGCATCGCCGATGAACGACCGTAGCGATCGCCGCGCGGCGAGGCCGATAAAGGAGTAGCGCCCGAAACGCTCACCGCCGACAACGGATTCGAGCAGAAACGTGTTCGGCTCGTTGGCGAGCTTCAGGTACAGCGAGAGCGGCGTCTCAAGATCCGCAAAGCTCTCCGCGATCAGCGGGATGCGGTTGTAGCCCTGCGCTGCCAGGGCCTTGAATTCAAGTTCCGTCACGGTTCACCTGCCGAGTCACGCGGAAGTTACCGCGCGTTAAATGACACCACGTGGCCGCGACTCGCGGCCGTCTGCGCCTAGCGGCGCCAGGACCAGGCTCCCTGGGCGTGCCAGAACCGGCACCAGGCCTTGCGCCATGCCCCGAGGGAAACAAGATCACGTGGGTCGAACAGATTCACTGCAGGCTCTTGAAGCTGCGCGGCGCGATCAGGGGGACCGCATCGGCGAGCGTTTCGACTATAGCATCGGCCGGCAGCGTAGCGACCGGCTGCCCCTCGTTGTAGCCGCCCATCACCAGGATCGCGCGACAGCCGGCCGCGCGCGCCGCGAGCAGGTCGTTCTCGGAGTCGCCGATCATGACGGCGTCGAACGCGCTCACCTCCAGCTGTGCACAGGCGGCGAGCAGCGGCGCGGCATGCGGCTTCTTCTCGACCGTATCGTCACCGGAAATCACGCTGTCGAACGCCGCGAGCAGTTCCACGCGCGCGAGCAGTTCCTGCGTGAACTCGCGCGGCTTGTTGGTGACGCAGGCGAGCTTGAGTCCGCGTTGGCGGAAGGACACGAGCGCCTCCGGCACGCCGGGGTAGACGAGAGCAGCGTGACCATTGACCCGCCGGTAATGCCGGTAGAACGCCTCGCGGCCCTCGGCGAAGATCGCCTCATCGGCGCGACCGTTGAGCGCACCGGTCAGCGCACGATGCACCAGCACTTCCGCACCCTTGCCGATGTACGCAGCGACGGTGGCCGCTGCGAGCGGCGCGCGCCCGAGCTCGCCGAGCATCGCGTTGACGGCAGCGGCCAGATCAGGAACCGTGTCGAGCAGCGTGCCGTCGAGATCGATCAGGACCGCGCGCGCCGGCCACGCGACCGTCATGCGGGCCGTGCGACTGCCGCGAGTTCCTCGCGCAGGCGTCCGATGACGCCGCGGTAGCCACCGTCCGGATCGCGGGCTCCAAACACGGCGCTGCCGGCGACGAAGGTGTCGGCACCGGCTTCGGCGATCGCGCGGATGTTGTCGATCTTGACGCCGCCGTCGACCTCGACATGAATCGTGCGGCCGGTCTCGCGCCGATGGGCATCAACACGCGCGCGCACCGTCCGCAGCTTGGCGAGCGTTTCGGGGATGAACTTCTGGCCGCCGAAGCCGGGATTCACGGACATCAGCAGCACCACATCGATCTTGTCGATCACATGGTCCATCCAGGCGAGCGGAGTCGCCGGGTTGAAGACGAGCCCGGCCTTGCACCCCGAATCGCGGATCAGCGCCAGCGTCCGATCGACATGCTCGGACGCCTCGGGATGAAAGGTGATCACGTCTGCACCGGCTTTGGCGAAGTCCGGGACGATCCGATCCACCGGCTTCACCATTAAATGCACGTCGATCGGCACCTCGACATGCGGCCGTATCGCCTCGCAAACGAGCGGACCGATGGTCAGGTTCGGGACGTAATGGTTGTCCATCACGTCGAAGTGGATCCAGTCGGCGCCGGCCGCGACGACGGCACGCACCTCCTCGCCCAGCCGCGCAAAGTCGGCGGACAGGATGCTCGGCGCGATTCGGAAGCTCGACGACATGGCGGCTCGGCGTGGTGGCTGTGGAAACTTACCGGGTCGCGACTATTCTAAGGGTCGTTTCCACTTGGCCCGGCGCCGACGCGACGCTGCGGATGCTGCCTCCATGGCGACCTACGAGTTTTCGATCGATGTCCGTCCGAAGTACCTTGAAGCTCATTCCAATCCGGACGAGCAGCACTTTGTCTTCGCCTACACGGTGACGATCCGCAACACCGGCGAGCACACCGCCAAGCTGGTGTCGCGGCACTGGATCATCACCGACGGAAACAACCAGGTCGAAGAGGTCCGCGGTGAAGGCGTCGTGGGTGAGCAGCCGGTGTTAAAACCCGGCGAGACGTTCGAATACACCAGCGGCTGCCCACTGCCGACGCCAGTCGGGTCGATGCGGGGCAGCTACCAGTGCATCGCCGACGACGGCACCGCATTCGACGTACCGATACCCGAGTTCGTGCTGTCGATGCCGAGGGCGCTGCACTGAACTAGCGGTCGCGCCGACTCCTGCGGCGCGGCTTGTCGAACATCGTCCACCAGACGATGAACAGCAGCGTCGCAAGTGCGAGCGCCACCTCGAGCAAAATCAACCACATGTCGACACCCTCGTTGCCCGCGAATTCTATCCGTCTCCTCGCGGCGGCGGTGACGATCGCGGCGCTCACCGCCTGCGCCGTCCGTCCGACCCCGCCGCCACGGCCTGTGCCGCCGCCTGTGCCGCCGACGGCACCGCCGAGCGCGCCTGCGGCCGAGACCCGCGCGCTCTATGAGCCGGTCGTTTTCGAAATGCTGCCTGCCACGCGGGCCAATGATTGGGTCGCTGCCTGGCCGGCATTTCTGCAGAGCTGCCGTGCAGTCGGGAAGCGCGCCGAGTGGCGCGAAGTCTGCAGCCGTGCCGAAACCGTCGATGGACGCAGCGCCGCCTCTGTCAGATCGTTCTTCGCAGCTGGCTTCGACGTATACCGCGTGCTCGCGCGACGCGTGGAGGGCGATCGCGAACTGGACACGCGCGACAGCGGGCTGATGACCGGTTACTACGAGCCTTTGCTGCGCGGCAGCCGCGCGCGCAGCGAGCGCTTTGCAACGCCCGTTTACCGCGTGCCGCAGGACCTGCTCGTGATCGATCTCGGCAGCGTTCATCCGGAACTGTCAAACCTGCGCCTGCGCGGCAAGTTGCAGGGGCAGCGTGTCGTACCTTACCCGAGCCGTGGCGAGATCACCGGCAGCAATCTGCTTGCGGGCCAGGAACTGCTCTGGGTTGACGACCCGGTCGACGCATTTTTTCTGCAAGTGCAAGGCTCGGGCCGCGTACGTTTCGAAGACGGCAGCATGGTGCGTCTGGGCTACGGTGACCAGAACGGGCATCCGTATCGTTCGATCGGTCGCTGGCTCGTCGATCAGGGTGAGATGACACTCGACGATGCGTCGATGACCGGCATCAAGGCGTGGATTGCACGCAATCATTCACGGGCGAAGGAACTGCTCGACCAGAACCCGAGCTTCGTCTTCTTCCGCGAACTGCCTCTGGGCGATCCGGCGGCCGGCCCGGTCGGCGCGCTCGGCGTGCCATTGACGCCGGGAGCTTCGCTTGCGGCCGATCCGCGTCACATTCCGCTGGGGGCGCCGCTGGTGATTTCGACGGTCGATCCGGGCAGCGGAACTGCGCTGATCCGCCCGATGCTGGCGCAGGACACCGGCGGCGCGATCCGCGGACCGCTGCGCTTCGATTTCTTCTGGGGCTTCGGCGCCGAAGCCGGTCAGCTCGCCGGTCGGCAGAAGGCGCGACGCCAGCGCCTGGCTGCTGGTGCCGAAGGGCGCGCCCCCGGACTCGCTGCTCAAGCGCTGACGACCGCTATTTTTTCGGCGCGGCGGCAAGCCGCTGCTCGAGGACTTCCATCGGCATCGCCCCGGCACCACGCGTGCCGTCCGCGAAGATGATCGTCGGCGTGCCGTTGATGCCGAAATCGCGCCCGAGCGCGAGGTTCTGTTCGAGCGGCGTCTTGCAATCCGCCGCTGCGGCCGCCGGCGTCTTGCCCTGGACCATGTATTCCTCCCAGGCGGCGCCACGCTCCTTCGCGCACCAGATCGCTTTCGATTTCTCCTGCGAGTCGGGCGAGAGGATCGGATACAGGAAGGTGTAGATCGTCACGTTGTTGAGTTGCTGCATGTTCTGCCACAGCTTCTTGCAGTAAGGGCAGTTCGGGTCCTCGAACGTCACCAGCACGCGCGAGCCGTTGCCGCGCACGATCTTGACGGCACGGTCGAACGGCAGCGACTTGAAGTCGACCTTGAGCGCGCTGTCCAGACGTTTCTGCGAAAGATCCTCGCGCGTGCGGGCATCGAACATCCGCCCCATGATGACAACCGTGACCGCGGGATCGACGTAATACAGTTCGCCGCGCACCAGCACTTCGTACAGGCCGCCGGGCCCGCGGAACACCTGGTCCGGTTTCATGCCCGAGCGCTCGGTAAAACGCGCTGCGACCTGAGCCTCGGGTGTGCCGGCAGCGGGCGCCTTGCGTCGCCTCCTTGCCCTGCGCCAGCGCCGCGGCGCCCGTCATGGCGCACGCCAGTGCGGCCAGCATCGTGACGGTACGTCGTAATACAGACTTCATTGCGATCTCCTGAAAACGGGCGCGGAGTGTAGCCGCGCAGCGCAAGACCCTGAGACCGGGGCGGCCCGATCTAGTTCAGCCGAGTGCCTGCCGAATCAGCAGGTTCTTCAGCGGAGCAATGCGGTCGACGGCCGCCATGCCGCGTGTTGCGGACAAACCGCGCGAGCGGATCGTCGATGCTGAACAGGCGCGCAAGGCCATCGGTGGCGGCGCGCATCATGGCGACCGGTTCGGCCCGATCGCGCTCGTATCGTCGCAACAGCACGGCGTCCCCGATATCGCGAAATGGCTCGCGGCCGCGCACCACTTCCAGCAATGCGGCCACATCCTGCAGCCCGAGGTTCAGGCCCTGACCGGCAAGCGGATGCACGACGTGGGCCGCATCGCCGACAGCGCAGCGCGTGGGCCGACGAGCCGCTCGACAACGACCAGTCGCAGCGGAAATGCAGCCGTCCGTCCGGCGGGCATCAGCGCGCCGAGCGCGGATCGGTTCGCACCGTCACCCGCTCGGCCAGCGCATCCGCATTCAGCGCGGCAAGTGCCTCTCCGAGCGGGGTCGGCGCCGACCACACGAGAGAGACATGCTGGCCCGGCAACGGCAGCAATGCGACGACGCCTTCGTCGGTGAACCATTGCCAGGCGGTATTCAGTGCGGTCGCTCGCACGCCAGATTGGTCACGACCGCGGTCTGGCCGTAGTCGGTGACGCGAGCATTGCAGCCGCTCGCTGCGCGCACCGCCGATTGCGACCCATCGGCGCCGACGACGAGCCTCGCCGAGACCTCGCTGCCACCGCTCAGCCGCACGCGTACGCGATCGCCGCAATCGACCAGCGTCTCGAATTCCGCCGCCAGCCGCCGGATGCCGGGCTGAAAATCGCACGCCGTGTCGAGCACGCGCAGCAGCTCGGATTCTTCGACGATGGTCGCGAGCCGTTCGACGGCCGCCGAGTAGGCATCAAACGTCAATGCATCGCCGCGATCACCGAAGACGCGCATCCGCTCGACCGCTGTGATGCGATCGAGATCAACGCGCTTCCAGACGGAGAGTTTTTCGAGCAGTGCAACGGTTGCCGGCGCCACCGCATAGATGCGACCGTCAAAAGGTGCCGCGTCCGTAGCCTGGTGCGCGCGAACCCTTGGCCCGATCAGCGCGATCTTCAATCCGTGCTGCGCCAGGCCCAGCGCCGCCGCCAGGCCGACGACACCTGCACCGACAACGGCGACGTCGACGTCGACGTCGATACTGCTCACTTCACTCATGCCCGATGGAAATTCCGCGGAGATCGCGGACTCGAATTGAGTATACGAGCCTCTTTCACGCGAACCGTAGCATCATCCGCAATGCGCACTGTCTGGCTGACCCTGCTTCAGGTCTGGCGTCAGGCGAACGCACACTGCACGTGTCCTTGCGGCCGCACGACGGAGTCCCTGGCGTCGGCCGACCCAAGACAAGGACTGAATATCAAGACAAAATCAGCGGTACGCGAGGAGATTAGGGAATGGCCAAGCAAAGACCTACCGTCGGAACGGACGGCAAGCCGCTCCCAGTCCTTCCCCCGGAACGCGATGCGACGGGTCTGGGCACGGCTGGTGCGTGTCATGTTCTACACGCCGGGCTTTCTCGCCCTGTTGCTGCTCAAGGCCGGTGAGCCGACCGGCTTCGGTATTACCGTTGAACTGCTGATGCTGTCGAGCGCCGCTGCCGTCGTCGGAGGGCTTTTCATCGCCTCGCAGTCCGAGGGCAAGGGGGCAGATGTCGCTTCGAGGAACGGCGTCTCGAGCGGTGCTCTCGTGCTCGAGTTGCTCGGCGTTGTGCCGTTCCTGTGCGCCGTGCCGACCCTGTTCCATGAGCTTGCCAACAGCACGCTGCTGCACGCGAGAGCGCCGAGTGCGGTCGACGTCACGCTCGGACCCTCCGAGCTGCTGCCGGCGATCGCGATCCTGCCCTTCATGCTGTACCAGCTGACAGGATTCGGCACGCTGAACTACACCCTCGCCCGGCCGGCGAGCTGGGCGATCAATATTGCGATCGTGGTACTGATCGTCGTCACCTACGTCGCCAACCGCAACGGCTCCTACGACATCGAGCGGGCCGCCGGCAGTCTGCTCGTTCTCGGCATGGCGGCTTTGGTGTGGCATGGGATCGTCAAGCTCAAGCGGATGCAGGCGGACTTCGAGCTGCGGGAACCCCACAAGAAGGACGACGGCGACAAGGCGTAGTCACACGGCGGGAAGGCAGGTGAATCGTGTGGTGGATCAGCTACCGCGGTGAGGGCCGGCACGGCCTCGACAACATCGGCGTGTTCACGGATGACGGCAGGGCTCTGAAGGACCATCCGCTGCTGCTTGATCCTGCGCCGAAAGCTCATCCCTTGCATATTCCGCGCGGTTTCGCGCTGGTCGGCGAAGACCTTTATATCGCAAGTGCGTGGCGGCACGACAGTCACGTCGCACGGTATCGCCGGCATGGAAACTCGTTTCATTTTGTCGACAACCTCGTGACCTCGGCGCAGGTGGTGGCGATGGTCCATCCCTTCGACGTCGAGCTGGGCGATGATGGCCGGCTCTACATCTCGTGCCAGGACACGAACACCGTCATCGCGGTCATGCCCAAGACCCGCAGGCCCGCTCCGGTCGCGTCGCATCTGCGTGAGGAATTTCCCAGCGGCCGCTTCCTCCCCGGGACGCTGGTGGCATCGGCCCGCGGGCAACTGCCGGATGCGGGGCGCGAGCCACCGAAAGACGTACCGGCGCCACAAGGGCTTGAAGTTGTCCTCGACGTCCACGGCAAGCCCCGCCACTCTGTTCGCGGCATCATCGTTCACCGCGAATACCTTTACGTCGCAGACGAAGCGGGTGACGCTGTCAAGATTTTCGAAATCGCATCCGGGCGCCTGATCGCGCGCATCCGTGGCAAGCGCATCAGGAAGCCGGTCCATCTGATCCTGCACGGCGAGACGCTTTATATCGGCGCGGCCGGCACCGGCAGCATCCTCGCCTACGATATCCCGCAGGAGCCTCCGCGCGGCAAACTGAAGGCGCGCGTCGTCATCGACGGCAAGCTCAAGGCGCCAGCGGGCTTCGCCATCGGCCCGGACGGTGATTTCTATGTGGCCGAGCGCTTCGAGCAGCGCGTGCGCCGTTTCACGGTCGAAGGCAAGAAAAATGGCACCTTCATCGAAGGGCTGCCCGATGTTCCCGAATTCCTGCTCCACGTGCCGAACCGTCTTTGAGCCGCAGCAACGCCATGACGCCACTTGCATCGACGTCGCGGCTGGTCTGTGCCTTGGCGGCCGCCTTCGCCGCAGCTGACACCCGCAGCGTCGAATCGCAGGCCGAGATCCAGATCAATCTGTGCAGCGACCCGGCGCAGGTGATCAGCACACTCGCCCTTGTGGGAGACCGAAAGCCAACGACAATCTGGCTCTTCGATTCACCAACACTTGAGCTGAATCGTGCAGGACTTCGACTCCGCTTGCGGGAACATCGCAAGGGATCGGAACTGACCCTGAAGGTGGCGGGCCAGAACTGCGAACAAGTAAATCCTGCGCTGCTGAAACCTAATGGCAAATGCGAAGCGGATCTTCACGGCGATGCGCTGGACGACGTCATTTCACTTTCGCGCCGCCTCGATAAGTCAGGCCGCGAGAGGCTTCTGGCGTCGGATACCGCGCGTGGAGCACCGCTGGCCGCGGCACTGACGGCAGCGATGGAGCCAAGCCAACGCACGCTGCTGGCGGAGCGCCGCTCAGCTGACGGGCGGCGCGGAGCCGCTGCCGTCGGACATCTCGCGCCTCGGCCCATCGACCGTACGCACTTATCGCAATCGGAACGCTTCGCATGTCGTCGAGGTTTGGACACTGTCCGGCCGGGCAGGAATTCGTCGAGCTTTCCGAGAAGACGCGGCGCAGCGTGGCGCTCGCGCGGCGCGCCGAACTCACACAGCTCGTGAACGCGGCAGGCCTCGCGATATGTCGCGATCAGGAGTCGCAGGCGAAGAACAAGCTCACGCTGCTCGCGCGCTGACAACGTTGACGGGTCGGCAAGGACTGAACTGATGCGACCGCGCTCGCGGAAATTGGTGGCCAAGGGCGGAATCGAACCACCGACACAAGGATTTTCAGTCCCGCCGCAGCGTCGATAAACACCAATTTACACTAAGCGAGCCCGCGCAGATCGCTCTTGTAGCACTGCGAGGATGGACTGAGAACTTGCGGCCTCAGAGCAACGCGAGAGTCGACTTCCGACCCGTTGCTGACGTAGCGTTCGCCGCAAAGCGGACGTGTTCTCAGAACCGAAAGCAGTCGTGCAATCGAATGGCCGCTACTGAGATTCGCTGACCGGCAGAAGCCGACCCACAGCCGTCATTGGCAAGCCGCAAATGGATGGCCTGTCGTGTCGAGGGCACGGGTGGGTCCAGCCCAGTGGCTCAAGGCCGATCAGGCCGGTCATCGGCCTTGATCACGCCGTCTGCTCGCCCCTTGAAGTAGCGATAGATGCCGTCGATGGCGGGCTGAACGAGCGGGTTGCCGCGGTAGCCCGGCATCCCGCGGGCCGGCTCGCCGTCGAGCACGGCACGCAGGAAGGCCTCGCGAGTCTGGGTTCGTGCGTATTCGACGATCGACGGGCCCGATGACCCCAAATACGACCCGCCGTGACAACGAGCGCAATCCATGGCGCGCAAGGTGCGCCATGCCGAGGCCACCTCTGGATCGTCCAGCGGCCGAGCCGCCGAAGGGCTGCCGAGTGCGCCGAAAACCAGAACGATCAGGCCGACGCTCAGGATGCGTGGCACTATGGCAGCACGGCAGCGACCGGCCCCTCTGCGGCGCTGCGGGCCTGCAGGGTTTCGGCAGCGCGCAGCGCCTGCACACGCGGCGACGGCTCCAGCGCCGGGTGGGCGTAGCGGATCTCGCTGTCGTCGACCTTCAACAAGTTGGTCAGCGTGCTCGGCGGCAGGCGGGTCATCTGTTCCTCGTCGAGCTGGCGGACAAACACCCAGCGTGTCGGCGTCTTGACGAAGGCGAATCGTGTCGGCAGGTCGACGTAGACGTCCCAGTCCTTCACCTCCACGGTCGATGAGCTTTGGGCCTGAACGACCGGCGTGACGATGGCCATGCCGAGGGCGGCCACGGTGCCGGCCAGACCGATGGCCAGAGCGTGGCGAGCGGGCAGCACTCGCTGCACGGCTGCAACGATCTTCCGGGCGACAGGCTGGAGGGTGCTGGCGTTCATTTCAAGGGTCCTTTCAGGTAGTGCCTCGCGGGGCGGATTCGATGACCAGACTGTGCTCGTCGGTGTGCCGCCTCGTCCTTAAGCGTTCCTAGGCGAGCGCTAAGCCTTCCAAAAGTTTGTGCCGCGGGTGCCGAACTGCCGACGATCGTCGGCGCTCGCTAGACTGAGGCTTCCGAGGGGTCTCGGGCCGAGACCGGCACCACGTCGAGGGAAAGAACTTGGCTCCTTGCTACACGGTCGGTGAGTTCGAGGTCCGGCCCGACGAACGCCGCGTGCTGAGCGGGGGGGCGCCGGTCGTGCTGAGTTCGCGCGCCTTCGATCTTCTGCTGTGCCTGATCGAGCACCGCGACCGGGTGGTCAACAAGAGCGAACTTCTGGAGCTGGTCTGGCCCGGTGTGGTGGTCGAGGAAAACAACTTGACCGTCCACGTCTCGGCGCTGCGCAAGCTGCTCGGTGCGCAGGCCGTGGCCACTGTTCCCGGACGGGGCTATCGGTTTGCCATGGCGGTTGCCGAGACGAACAGCGAAGCGCCTGTGCGCGAGATCCGGCACAGTCTGCCAGCCGAGCGCGACACCTTCGTCGGGCGCGCCGAGGCATTGGACGGGCTGTCCCAGCGCATCCAGTCGGGCGCGCGCCTCGTGTCGGTGCTCGGCCTCGGCGGCACCGGCAAGACGCGCCTGGTGACGCGCTACGGCCGCAGCAATCTCGGCGAGTTTCCGGGCGGCGTCTGGTTCTGCGATTTGGCGCCCGCGCGCAGTCTCGACGGCGTCGTGAGCGCGGTCGCCCTGGGTCTCGACGTTCCGCTCGGCCGTGACGATCCGGTGGTGCAGCTCGGCCATGCCATCGCCGGGCGCGGCCGCTGTCTGGTGATCCTCGACAACTTCGAGCAGGTGGCGCGGCATGCCCGGTCGACCCTGGGCCGATGGCTGGACCGCGCCGAGCAGGCCTGCTTCGTGGTCACAACGCGCGAGGTGCTGGGCCTTCCCGGCGAGGACGTTCTGGCTCTACCACCGCTGCCGCCGGCCGACGGTGTCGCGTTGTTCGTGCAGCGTGCCGAAGCCGCGGGATTCGATTTCCATCCCGGTATGGAAGACCAGTCGGCCATCGCTCCGCTGGTGGACCTGCTCGACGGCTTGCCGCTGGCCATCGAACTAGCCGCGGCGCGCGTGCGTGTGATGCCACCGCGCCTGCTGCTGCAGCGCATGAGCGAGCGATTCAAGCTGCTCGTGTCCAAGGGCGGCCGGGTCGATCGTCAATCGACACTGCGCGCCGCATTCGATTGGTCGTGGGACCTCTTGCCGCCGCACGAGAAGGCTGCGCTGGCGCAACTATCGGTGTTCGAAGGCGGCTTCACCCTCGAGGCCGCCGAGGCGGTGATCGACCTCACGGCCTTCGACGACGCGCCGTGGACCGTGGATGCGGTTCACGCTCTCGTCGACAAATCCTTCGTGCGGCCGCGTGGCGACGGCCGTTTCGACCTGCTCGTCAGCGTGCAGGTTTACGCCGCCGAACACTTGGAGACCGAAGGACGCTATGCCGGCAGCGGACCGCAGGCGATGGCTGCGGCCCAGATGCGAGCCATCGCATGGTTCGCCGCGCTGGGGCCGATACGCGCCATTGAAGGCCGCTGCGCCGACCTCGACAACCTCGTGACGGCGTGCCGCCGTGCGGTGGCCCTTGGCGATGGCGACTCGGCTGCCGGCGCGCTCGACGGCGCGTGGGATGCGCTGAGCCTGCGAGGGCCCTTCGAGACCGGCGTCGAACTTGCCGAATCGGTGTGTGCGATGTTGGGTTTGAATGACCGTGCGGCGGCGCAGGCGCAGTCGGTGCTGGGCCACGCACTGGTGGTCTGCGGCCGTTCGGGCCCCGCGCGCGCGGTTTTCGACAGGGCACTCGCGTGCGCCCTCGCCACCGGCGATCGGCTCTGTGAGGCGTGGGTGATGTTCCGGCTCGGGTGCTGCACTTCGACGAGGGCCGAATGGACGAAGCCCGCGCGCATTGCGTTGCGGCGATGCAGATGGCGCAGGAACTGGGCGAGCGCCGGCTGGAATGCTCGGCGATCAATCTACTGGGCAATGTGGCACATGTCATCGGTCACACGGACGAATCGTTGTTGCAGTACGAGCGCGCGCTCGCGCTGGCACGCGAGACAGGTGACCGGCAATTGCAGGGCAGCATTCTGGGCAATATCGCCAATCTACATGCCGCACTCGGGCGTATGGACGACTCACTGGTCCGATGCGCGGAGACCCTGGCGATCGCACGCGACACCGGCGATCGTCGGCTCGAAGGCAATATGTTGTGCAACCTGGGCATGGTGTGCTTCGTTCAGGAGCGCCTTTCCGACGCCGAAGCGGCGTCCAAAGCCGCACTCGTCGTGGGGCGCGAGCTCGGCAACTTGCGGCTCGAGTGCATCGTGCTGTGCAACCTCGGCATCGTGTACGAGCGCCTGGGCCGCCCGGGCGAAGCGCAAGCACACTTCGAGGCGGCCGTGCGCCTGGCGCATGCGCTCGGCGATCCGCTCTTGGAGGGCCAGTTCCTGGGCTACCTGGGTCTGCTGCATGCGCGGCAGGGCAGGCAGGGTGAAGCGCGAGATTGCCTGGACTCGGGTGAGGCAATGCTGCGAGGCGGGTCGGACCAATTCGGACTGGGCGTGCTACTGACCAGCCGCGCCGAGGCTCACTACCTGGCCGGTGATGCCGTGGCTGCGACCGCATCCCTCGCGGCCGCGTCGGCCATCGCCGCCGAGGTCGGCGCCGGTCCCACCTCAGAGGTCGGTCTGGCGCTGGCACGCGTGAATACGCTGATCGCACCGCCCCGCAAAAGGAACTAGGCTGCCTTGAAGCAGACGGTCGCGGCCGACCGCTTCAGTCGCAACGCAGGCCGAGGTTCACAAGCGGCCATCGCGAGCTGCGCGTTCTCGCAACTCCACAACCCACTCGTTGGCGTCGTCCTTTAGGCAATCGGGCAACGGCCAGCCAGGCGCAGATTCAACAAAGTGGAGTACGCGCCAAGCGAGCCCAAAGCAGCTGTCTGAACCGAACAAGGTAACAAGTTCGCGAGCCTCCTCGTCCGTGGCGGGTTTCGACAAACCCTTCACCAGATCTTCAACTTCTCGGATCTGATCGACCGTAGCCGTTCGCTCAGGGGGTAGTCGTCCGAGTTCTCGAAGACGAAGGACTTCAGAGCGCATGACGTTGACGTCCGCTTTCGTGCTAAGCGCGGTTATAGCGTCAATGACCGCAACTGGCCGCGTGCGGCCGCCGGGTCACTTTGGTCGACTCGCCCGCGCATCAGGCGAGGAGATCGACGAGTCGCAGACGAACACTTCATAGCAATTCCGTCGACCCCACAACCGAAAATTGGCAGACCCCGGAACGCTTATTGCTGCAAACAACAATAGCTTCATTACCTAAGAGGCCCCCACATGCTGTATTACGCATTGGTGTTCTTTGTTCTGGGATTGATCGCCGGAGCCTTAGGGCTTTTTGGACTCGCTGCGATCGCGGGCCAGATTGCCTGGGTCCTATTCTTGATCGGCGTTGTACTGCTGGTGATCCACCTAGTCACCGGACGCACTCCCCGCACTCCCATAACCTAAGAAAACGACGCCACGGCGGCAGCTATGCGCAGCGTGGCCTGCTCGACCAGACACTGATCGAGGCGAGCCGGCGCGCCGAATTCGACACGCTGGCCGCTGCGCGGATCAACGAGCGGACCGCTTTACTGCGCGCAGTCCGCTCGCTGCTCGGAAGCCGCTGCAGCCGCGTCTTCGGCCCTTGCAGCATGAAGGAGCAGGTCCGCAATTAAGAAGGCAAAGCTGCCCAAAGGGCGGTCGCGACTCCGTCCTAGCGACGCTGCCGCGACCCCTTACGATTTCTTCGGATAGTCGAGCAGCACTTCTGCGGGCTTGATCGTGTCGATTCTTGACCACGACTTCGCGTCGAATGTGAACTCGGCGACGGCACATGTCGGCATGCGGGCTATCTCGCCCGAGAGTCGATGCGCGAGCTCGGTCAACTCGGGGTTGTGGCCAAACAACATCACGCACTCCACCTCGTCGCCAAGCTGATGGATCACGTCGAGCAGGTCGTCCACGTCGGCTGCGTACAGCCGCTCCGTCACGACGATATCCTTGCGCCGGTAGTCGAGCTTCTCGGCAATGATCTCTGCCGTGCTAAGTGCGCGCACGGCGGGACTCGACAGGATCAAATCTGGCTTCACGTCGCGCTTCGCCAACCGCTCACCCATCTTCGGTGCGTCGCGCCGGCCGCGATCGTTCAACGGCCGGTCTTTGTCGGCCAAGGTGGCGTCGTCCCAACTGGACTTGGCGTGACGAATGAGAAAGAGCGTTTTCATGCCAATCGCGCACTCTATCCCCTTGAGTCAGGGGCTTGAACGGCGCGTCGAGCTTGTCATCTTTCCAGAGTCCCGCGCTCAGGATCCGGCCATCGGCAGAAAGCACGACACCCGCAAGTCGCTCGACGACCGGCGATCCGCGCGTTTGTAGGAAATGAAGACGTCAGCCATCTTCGACGGTCGCCCTTAGATTGCAGCTCGATGGAAAGCTTAGGACTAACCAGAGTTCTCAGGGAAGCGTCAAGCGACTGCGTCCGAGTGAGTTGGCGCCACATATCGGGGCTGGGCGTAGACACCAGGCCCGCCTGATCAACAGAACTGCGAAGGGTCATGGCGACGCCGGCCCTTTTCGCGCCGAGAAACCCAGCGTCGGTGACAGCGAGGGCACTCCGCTTCGCGGGCTTGTCAATCGCCCGCTGCGCCCGCAACTTGCTCGGATGACGCACCCGGGTCTGTCCGGGCTTAAGCTCGACATTGCCAAAGCTGACCGATCGAGTAACCGCTTTGTTGCCCCAAGATTTCCATCCCGTCCTTCGGCGCTGGTGGGACAGCCGCTTCGGCGAGCCGACCGCCGCCCAGACCCAGGGCTGGAGCGCGATACGGCGTGGCGCCCACACGCTGATCGCTGCGCCGACCGGCTCGGGCAAGACGCTCGCCGCGTTCCTGACCGCGCTCGACGAGCTGTTCCGCGAGGCGGCCGATCTGGCCGCTCTGCCCGACGAAGTGCGCGTCATCTACGTCTCGCCGCTGAAGGCGCTGTCGCGCGGACATCCACAAGAACCTGGCCGAGCCGCGCCGCGGCATCCGCGCGCTCGCCGAAGCGATGGGGCTGCGCCGCGCCGCAGATCACGGCGGCGGTCCGCACCGGCGACACGCCGCAGACCGAGCGCGCGGCGATGCTGCGCACGCCGCCGCACATCCTGGTCACGACGCCGGAGTCGCTGTACCTGCTGCTGACCGCCGAACGCTCGCGCGCAGATGCTGCGGACCGCGCGCGTCGGTCATCGTCGACGAGATCCACGCGGTGCTCGCAGTCGCGCCGCGGCGCGCACCTGGCGCTGTCGCTCGAGCGCCTCGATCACGTCGTGCGGGCGCACGCTGCAGCGCATCGGGCTGTCGGCGACGCAGAAGCCGATCGAGGAGGTCGCGCGGTTCCTGACCGGCGGCGACCGCCGCTGCGCGATCGTCGACGCAGGGCCACCGGCGCGCGATGGACCTCGGCGTCGAGATGCCGCGCTCGCCGCTCGAGGCGGTGATGTCGCACGAGGTCTGGGAGGAGATCTACGACCGCCTCGCGCGAGCTGATCGAGGCGCATCGCACGACGCTGGTCTTCGTGAACACGCGGCGGCTGGCCGAGCGCATGGCGCACCAGCTCTCAGCGAGCGCCTCGGCGACGACGCGCGTCACCGCGCATCACGGCAGCCTCGTCGAAGGAGATGCGCCTCGACGCCGAGACAGCGGCTGCAGCGACGGCAAGCTCAAGGCGCTCGTGGCCACGGCGTCGCTCGAGCTCGGCATCGACATCGGCCACGTCGATCTCGTCTGCCAGATCTCGTCGCCGCACCGCATCGCCACGTTCCTGCAGCGCGTCGGCCGCTCCGGCCACACGATCACGGGCATGCCGAAGGGCCGCATCTTCCCGCTGACGCGCGACGATCTGATCGAATGCGCGGCGCTGCTGCGCGCGGTCCGCGACGGCGAGCTCGATCGCATCGTCGTGCCCGACGCGCCGCTCGACGTGCTCGCGCAGCAGATCGTCGCCGAGGCCGCCGCCGGCGAGGAGTGGGACGAGGACGCGCTGTTCGCGCTCGTTCCGCCGCGCCTGGCCGTATCGCAAGCTCGAAACGCGCGAGTTCGATCGACGTCGTGGACATGCTGGCGCGCGGCTTCGCGACGCGGCGCGGCCGGCGCGCGGCGCTGGTCCACCGCGACAGCGCTCAACCGCAAGATCCGCGCGCCGCAAGGGCTCGCGCATGGCCGCGATCATCCGGCGGCGCGATCCCCGAGGTCGCCGACTACCGCGTGCGTGCTCGAGCCCGAAGGACACTTCATCGGCACGCTGAACGAGGACTTCGCGATCGAGATCGCTGCCCGGCGACATCTTCCAGCTCGGCAACGCGTCGTGGCGCATCCTGCAGGTCGGCAACGGCGTGGTGCGCGTCGCCGACGCGCAAGGGCAGCCGCCGACGATGCCGTTCTGGCTCGGCGAGGCGCCGGCGCGCAGCGACGAGCTGAGCGCGCGGTCTCGCGCCTGCGCGCCGCCGTCGATGCCGAATTGCCCGGGCCCGAGGCACCGCGCAGCGCAGGCGAGCTCGAGCCGGCGACTCGCCTGCTCGAAGCGAGCTACGACCTGTCGCGCTGCGGCGGCCGAGCAGATCGCCGGCTACCTCGCCGAGGCCAAGCGCAGCCTCGGCGTCGTTCCCACCGGCGACGCGCTCGTGCTCGAGCGCTTCTTCGACGAATCGGGCGGCATGCAGCTCGTGCTGCACGCGCCGTTCGGCAGCCGCATCAACCACGCGTGGGGCCTCGCGCTGCGCAAGCAGTTCTGCCGGCAGTTCAACTTCGAGCTGCAGGCCGCGGCGACCGAAGAGGCGCTGATGCTGTCGCTCGGCGCCGCAGCATTCGTTTCCGCTCGCCGACGTCTTCCGCTATCTGCACCCGAGCACCGCGCGCGACGACGCTGGTGCAGGCGTTCCTCGACGCGCCGATCTTCGAGACGCGCTGGCGCTGGAACACGACGATCTCGCTCGCGGTGCCGCGCAATCGCGGCGGCGCGCAAGGTGCCGCCCCAGCTGCAGCGCATGCACGCCGACGATCTGCTGGCGTCGGTGTTCCCCGACGCGGCCGCCTGCCTCGAGAACATCCCGGGCGCTCGCGAGATTCCCGACCATCCGCTCGTCAACCAGACGGTGCGCGACTGCCTCGAGGAAGCGATGGACTTCGACGGCCTCGAGCGCCGTGCTGCAGCGGATCCATGCGCGGCGAGCATCGCCTGCGTCGCGCGCGACACGCCCGAGCCGTCGGTGCTCAGCCACGAGATCCTCAACTCCGCCGTCTACACGTTCCTCGACGACGCGCCGCTCGAGGAGCGGCGCACGCACGCCGTCTATACGCGGCGCGCCACCGAGGTGCGCAGCGCCGACGATCTCGGCGCGCTCGATCCGGCAGCGATCGAGCGCGTGCGCCACGAAGCCTGGCCGATCGCCAATACCGCCGACGAGATGTACGACGCGTTGATGGTCGCGGGCTACATCCGCGAATCGGAGCTTGACCCAGGCTGGCCCTCGCTGATCGAGCAACTCGGTGAGCGCGCGGTCAAGAAGTCGGCGACTCGTGGTTTGCGCTGGAGCGCCAGGACGACGCGCCGCTGGAGCTCATCGCGAGCCGAATGGAAGTGCTGGGTCCGGTCAGCGCGCGGGAACTCGGCGGTCCGGAAGTCGACTCTATCTTGCTCACCCTCGAGGCACAGGGACGGATCCTGCGCGGCCGCTTCACGCCGGGCGCCGCCGAGCTCGAGTGGTGCGACCGCCGCCTGCTCGCGCGCATCCATCGCTACACGTTGAGCCGCCTGCGCGCAGAGATCGAGCCGGTCAGCGCCGCCGACTTCTTGCGCTTCCTGCTGCATTGGCAGCACGTGTCGGGCGAGGATCAGGTGCGCGGCGCCGAAGGACTGGCCGCGGTGGTCGAGCAACTCGAAGGGTTCGAGATTGCCGCGGCCGCCTGGGAAAGCGACGTCTTGCCGGCGCGGGTGGCCGACTACGCGGCCGAACAACTCGACGGTCTGTGCTTCAGCGGCCGGGTGACCTGGGGTCGTCTGACGCCCGGCAGCAAGGCGCCGCTGCGCAGTTCGCCGATTGCGCTGCTGTTGCGCGAGCACGCGTCGCGCTGGGGGTCCTCGCCATCGAGATCCGGTTTCGCTCGGCTCCGAAGCGGCAGCGGTGCGCGAGGCGCTGATCAACAAGGGGCGCATCGTTCTTCTACGAACTCGTCGCCGCGACCGGACTGGTGCCGGCCTTCGTCGAACGCGGACTCGCCGAGCTGGCCGGTGCCGGCGTCGCCACCGCGGACAGCTTTGCGGGCCTGCGTGCGCTGCTGGCGCCGCCCGACAAGCGCCGGCGGCTGATCGAGACCGCGGGCCGCTGGTCGCTGCTGGCTGCGGACGGAGTCGACGACATTGAGTCCATCGCGCGCACGCTGCTGAAGCGCTACGGTGTCGTGTTCCGCTCGCTGCTGCAGCGGGAGATCGCGGCTTCCGCCGTGGCGCGACCTGGCGCGCGTCTATCGGCGGCTGGAAGCGCGCGGCGAGATTCGCGGCGGGCGCTTCGTCGCCGGCTTCGGCGGCGAGCAGTTCGCCGCGGCCGACGCCGTCGGCCGACTGCGCGCGGTGCGCAAGATGGAAAAGATCGGCGAACTCGTCGTGCTGAGCGCGGCCGACCCGCTCAACCTGGTCGGTGTCCTCACGCCCGAGGCGCGCGTGCCGGCAATCCAAGGTAATCGTCTACTGTTCAAGGACGGCCTCGCGGTCGCCGCGCTCGAAGGCGGGGAGCTGCGACGCCTCGCAGCTTCCGAGCTCAGTGACGAGCAACTGCGCGCTCTGCTCGCGCGCGGTTCGCTGCGCCACCCGCCGCGACCGCATCTGCGCGTCGCCACCGCGCGCGAGGCTCGCGAGCTCGCCAAGGTTCTCCACTGAAAACGCGCGTCGCGTAACGGCCGGCGTGCAGCAAAGACAGAAGGTGACCGCTATCGGCGGGTCAGCGGGGAGATCTCAATGTCGGGCCGCGGCCGCGTCCGGCCCCTGCGCTTGCACTAACAGCTTATCGGCAGACAGAGGCGCTTTGCCGCGGCCCCGTTCTATTCGGGACTCAAACGGGCGGATTCACGACGACGTACTGCGACCCTTGAGGTTGATACCAGGTGCTGCCGCACTGCTGGTACACCATGCCACTCACGTTGACCGGAACGCATCCAGGCGGTGGCCTGTTCACGATCGAGCCGACGATTGCCGATGTGACCGCCACCGTCGCCGTCACCGCCGCAGCCGTCGCAACCGGGTGGTAGTCATTGTCCCAGCCGTTGTTGTTGCAGCAGCCGCCGCCGCTGGCCTGGACATTGACGTTGCGGTTCACGTTGACATTCGTGGTGTTGTTGACGTTGTTGACGCTGGTGTTTCGTACGTCATTTGTGCGCGCATCGGCTTTGGTGTTATTCACCTGCGCGGCCTGCCGGTTACCTCCGCCGCCACTGCTGCTGCGCGCGCCACCTCCTCCGGAGGACTGTGATGCCGCCTTGCCGCCGCCGCCACCTCCACCACGTCCACCGCCGCCACCAGCGGCATCGGCGAGCGGAACCAGCGTCATGCTGACGGCGATCGCGGCGACCGCCGCAAGAACTGGCTTGCTGAACGACCTGTTCATGTTGGCGCTCCTCAATTGGTCTTGCGCGGAAGAATTTCGATCTTCGTCGATCCTTTCGGCGGCGCGAAGTTGAACGCTGAGTCGGTGAAGGCCGGCTTCAGGTTCCAGCTGATCCTGGTGACTGACTGCGGTCGAGCTTCGTCGCCCCGATTCGTGATCACGATCTTGCGCGGAAGCGGCTTGGCACCGGTCGCGATCCAGATCTGCCAGTCGATGCTCGCTTGCCTGAAGGCGTAGTGATCACAGATCTCGCCGGCGACGATGTCCTGACCGGCATTCAACGCCGATTCGAACTTGTCGAGCTGAGCGGCGGGCGTCCCCCACAGAAACACGTCCGATAGCGGAATCTGGACGCCATAGCGCTCTTCGAGCCGATTGATCAGGTCGCCAAGCGACCCGCTGAACTCAACCGTCGAGTAGTACTTCTGGGCGGGCGCGTACAAGGTGACTTTCTTGCCGTCATAGACGAGCTCACGGTCTGAACGCGAACTCCTCATCACAGCGCGCAGCTTGTTCGGGCGGACAACGTCCAGGTTCGCCGTCGCCGTGTGCTGCAACTTCTGTCCATCAGTCAGGACACGCTCGCCGGTCACTTCGGTTGACACTGCGAAGCGCTTCAGCGTCTGCAGAAACGCGCCCATGTCCTTCAGCGCCTGGACCGATGCAGGATCGACAGCATTCGCCGGCGGCGGCGCGCCCGCCTGGGCGGGCGCCTGGGCGTAGGCTCCGGGCGCCGCGACGGACACGGCCAGCAGCCCGAGAAAGAGGATTCTTCTAATCATTGTCATCTCCTGGGGTCGGATACTGGTCAACTCCGGGCTGAGCGGCAACCGTACGCGGAGGCACAGAAACTTACTCGCAGGACGCCGCCGAATTAGAACGTGCGCAGCTTGCGTTGGGCTTTCTCCACCCTCTGCTTTCAGGTGATTCTGGTCCCGTCCCGCGTAGTCCGCAAATTGCCGACTCCAGGCTCTGCGGCCCGGTGAACCCGTTTCCATCGATGAGGTAGTCGAAGCGGACCGCTCTAGTACGCCCCCTGGACAAGGTTGGCGGATCGACCGGCGAAGAAGTTCTCGATGTTGTCCATCAGCTGGTCCGCCAGCGCCTGCTGTGCCTCGTCGGAAGCCCACGCGACGTGCGGCGTCAGGATCACATTGGGTCGCCCGGCTGCACGCATCAGCGGATTGTCGGACGATGGTGGCTCACCGGTGACAACGTCGAAGCCGATGCCGCTTATGAGGCCGGCGTCGAGCGCCCGCACCAGGTCCGCTTCATCGACCAGACCGCCGCGCGCGGTGTTGATGATCAGCGGCCGTCGCTTCATCGAGCGGAACTCCGGCATGGCGATCATGCCGCGGGTTTCCGAAGTGAGCGGCGAGTGCAGCGTGATGATGTCGCTCGTTTCCAGCACCTCGTTCCACGGGGTGTACAGCGGACCCAGCCCGCTGCGGCCCTTGTGGGCGGCGAACATCGGCACCATGCCGAACGCCCGGGCGAGCTCCGCGACCCGTTGACCGAGTACGCCTTCGCCGATGATCCCCAGCCGCGCACCCGCCAGGTCGTGGATCGGATGATCGAAGAAGCAGAACTGGCCCGATTGCTGCCATCGACCGGCAATCACGTCCTCGCGATACGCAACGACGTTCCGGCGCAGCGCAAGGATCAGCGCAAAGGCGTGTTCCGGCACGGTATTGACCGCGTAGCCGCGGATGTTGCTGACAGCGATGCCGTGCGCCTCGCAGTACTTCTTATCGACGCAGTCGGTACCGGTTGCCGCTACGGCAATCAGCCGCAGATCGGGCAGTTGCTCCAGAGCGTTGGCGGTCAGCGGCACCTTGTTGATGATCGCGACCGTTGCGCCGACCAGCCGCTCGACGACCTGCTCGGGACGCGTGCTCGCGTGCTCGACCAGCTCGTGCTCGAAGTTCGGCCGACGCAGCCGGATCTGCGGAGCAATCGTGGAGCGATCGAGGAAGACGATCTTGCGCATGGCTGGCCTCGCTCTCAGCGGCGAGCCTGGAGGCAGCGCTTCGCCTCGGCCACGATCGCCGCCGGTGTGATGCCGAAATGCTCGTACAGCTCAACGGCCGGTCCCGACGCGCCGTAGCCCGTCATGCCGACAAACCCGCCGCGCTCGCCGAGGTAGCGGTCCCAGCCGAAGCGCAGCGCGGCCTCAACCGCCACCCGCACGGCGCCGGGGTGCAGCACCTGCTGCGCGATAGGCGTCGTCCTGCGTCTCGAACAGTTCCCAGGACGGCATCGACACGACCGCGGTCGAAATCCCTTCCGCCTGCAGGCGTGAGCGCGCCTCGACGGCGAGTGCGACTTCGGAGCCGGTGGCGAGCAGCGTCACCTTCCGCGGGCCGCCCTCGCCTTCGGCCAGCACGTAGGCGCCGCGACGCGACAGGTTTTCATCCCCGCCTGCGCTGCGAACGAGCGGCAGTTCCTGCCGGGCGAACACCATGCTCGACCGGCCCCGTGCGATGCTCGAGCGCGATCTCCCAGCACTCGGCCGCTTCGACGGCATCGGCCGGTCGCAGCACCAGCATGTTCGGCATCGCGCGCAGCGACGCGAGGATCTCGACCGGCTGATGGGTCGGCCCATTTTTGCCGACGCCGATCGAGTCGTGGCTGAACACGAACTTCACCGGCAGCCCCATCAGCGCGGCCATTCGCATCGCGGGGCGCTCGTAGTCGGCGAACGGCAGGTAGGTGACCGCGAGCGGGATGACGCCGCCGTGCGCGGCCATGCCGTTGGCCATCGCGCCCATCACGTGCTCGCGCACGCCGCAGTGCACGTAGGCGCCGCTGCGGTCGCTTGCGGTGAACGCCTGCAGACGGCGCTTGTGGCTGGTCGGCGCCTCGAGGTCGGCGCAGCCGACCATGCGCTCGGGCAGCACATCGGTCAGCAGGTCGTTGATCTCGGCGGAGATCATGATCCCGCCCTGCGGCTTGCCCTGATTCGCCGCACGTCGCTTGTACTCGAGCAGGACGTCGCGCCAGCCGGCGGGCAGCTCGCCGCGGACCACGCGCTCGAACTCGGCGCGGTCGGCTTGCCGGCAGCGCGGCCACGCGCTTCTTCCACGCGACGTGTTCGGATTCGCTGCGACGGCCGGCGGCACGCCACGCACCGAGCACGTCATCGGGTATCTCGAAGGACGGATACGGCCAGTCCAGATCGCGTCGCGCCGCTGCGGCGTCTTCCGGATAGAGCCGCGCGCTGTGGCCGCCGCGCTGCCCCTGCAGCCGCGCGATGCCGCGTCCGATCACCGTGCGGCACGCGATCATCGACGGCCGCGGGTCCTTGCGCGCTTGCGCGATCGCCGCCGACACGGCTTCGATGTCGTGGCCGTCGACCTCGACGACGTGCCAGTCGGCGACGCGAAAACGCGCGGCGACGTCCTCGCTGATCGACAGCGTCGTGCTGCCGTCGTCGGTGATGCGGTTGTCGTCCCAGAACAGGATCAGCTTGCCCAGCCGCAGGTGACCGGCCAGCGAGATCATTTCCTGGCCGATGCCTTCCTGCAGGCAACCATCGCCGACGAAGGCGTAGGTGTAGTGATCGACCAGGCCCGCGCCGAAACGCGCGTTCAGGTAGGCCTCCGCCACCGCCATGCCGAACGCGTTGGCGATGCCCTGCCCCAGCGGCCCGGTCGTCACCTCGATGCCGCGCTCCGGGGCGTACTCCGGATGACCTTCGCAGCGCGATCCGAGCTCGCGGAAGGTCTTGATCTGGTCGATCGAGATCGCTTCATAGCCCGTCAGGTACAGCAGCGAGTACAGCAGCATCGAACCGTGGCCGTTGGACAGCACGACACGGTCGCGGTCGGGCCAGGTCGGATCGGCCGGATCGAACTTCAGGTGCCGCGTGTACAGCGCGGTCGCGATCTCGGCCATGCCGAGCGGCACGCCCTGGTGACCTTCGGTCGCCCGCACGATGGCGTCGATCGAGAGGAACCGGATGGCGTGGGCCATCCGCTGCAGATCGACGGTGCGCGATTCAGCGACGACGGCTTCTGCCGATGTGTTCATGATGTGTCTGGCTTCCTCGAGGCGGGGTTCAGTGAATCGTCAGCGCGGGAACGAAGCTCATCAGCAGCAGCAGGCCGAAGGCAACGACGTAGAACGGAATCAGCTCCCGCACCACGTCGCCCATGCGTGACCTTGGCGATCGAGCTGGTGATGAAGAGCGTCGTGCCGACCGGCGGGTGTACAGGCCGATCGACAGATTGACGATCATCATGATGCCGAGCTGCACCGGGTCCATGCCGACCGCCTGTGGCCAGCGGCACGAACATCGGCGTCAGCAGCAGCACCGCTGCCGGCAGATCGATGAACATTCCGGTCGACCAGCATGATCAGGTTCATCGCCAGGATGATCAGCCACGGCTCGCGCAGCGTGTTCTGCGCGTACTCGACGAAGGCCGGCCGGCAGCTGCTCGTAGGTGATGAGCCAGCCGATCACGCTCGAAGCCATGATGACCAGCAGCACGACACCGGTGGCAGATGCCGGCCTCGATGACCGACGTGCGTGCAGGCGCTTGAAGCTCAGGTCGCGGTACACCAGCCAGCGACACGACCAGTGCGTAGAGCGTCGACATCACGCTGACCTCGGTCGGCGTGGCGATGCCGAAGCGCAGGAAGATGATGATCAGCACCGGCAGCACCAGGGCCGGGAAGGCGTAGCCCAGCTGCGTTAGAACGCGGCCCCGTTGAACGGCGCCACGTCGCGCGGGAAGTTGCGCCGGCGTGCCCGACGTAGCAGCACCGCCATGAAGCCGCCGCACATCAGCAGGCCCGGCAGGATGCCGGCGACGAACAGCGCGGCGATCGACGCGTTCGACGCCAGCGCGTAGATGATCATCGGGATCGACGGCGGAATCAGGATGTCGATCGTCGCGGCGGCGGCGAGCGTGGCGGCGGCGAACGG
Source organism: uncultured beta proteobacterium (assembly GCA_963707445.1). Classification (GTDB taxonomy): domain Bacteria; phylum Pseudomonadota; class Gammaproteobacteria; order Burkholderiales; family Burkholderiaceae_F; genus JALORV01. Next base: position 121,409 of record CAVPPW010000052.1, read on the forward strand.
CGCCGGATAGCCCAGCTTCTTGTGCCACGGAATCAGCAGCGAGCCGATCGCCGAGGCGTCGGCCACCGCCGAGCCCGAGACGCCGCCGAAGATCGTCGACGACAGCACGCCGACCTGCGCCGGACCGCCGTGGAAGCGGCCGATCAGCGTCGTCAGCAGGTCGATCAGGTGCTGCCCGAGGCGGCCGCCCATCATCAGCGCGCCGGTCAGCATGAAGAACGGGATCGCGATCAGCGGGAAGCTCTGCACCTGAGTGACCATCTGCTCGATCGCCAGATGCAGCGGCAGGCGATCGGAAGCGAGCAATCCTGCCAACCGAACCGAGCAGAAGCGAATGTGCGATCGGGATCGCCAGCACGCCAGCGATCAGGAAGACAAGAGATGATGATCAGACTCATGATGGTCTCCCGCTTAGGTGGTTACGGTGGTCGGTACCGCAGCCGGAGTTCCAGACCACACCTTTCGGACCTCGAGCAGCGTGAGCAGCGCGATCAGGATGAAGCCGAGCAGCAGCGCAGCCTAGGTGACGGAACCGGGAATCTGCAGGATCGGCGACAGCTCGTCGTGCACGATCGGCATCAGCGTCCAGGCCGCAGCGGCCAGAGCCGCGTACAGCGCCACGACCACGAGGCCACCGGCGACCAGGACCCAGCGTCGTACGCCCAGCGGGCAGCCGCTGCGATCAGGATGGCGACGGAGATGTGCGCGCCGTGCAGCGCCGCCAGCACGACGCCCGCCATCACCAGCCACGGAAAGAGCAGCTCCGGGACTTCGATGGCCCATTGCAGGCTGCTACCCGTGGTGTAGCGCAGCGACGACGTTGGCGCACAGGATCACGAAGATCACGCCGGTCGTCACATACAGAATGCCGGCACAGCCAGCTGATGGCCCGTTCGAGCAGGCCGGAGAACGCGCTCCACATGATGTTTGTCTCCTCCGTTGGTGGCCGGGACATCCGCTGTCGCCGGACCTCACTTCGATTCGCTCTACTTGCCGCGCGCCGACTGAACCACCTTCTTGACGTACTCGCCGATGGGTCCGCTGGTCCACTTCGCAGTGACCGACTCGGTGGCCTTGGCGAACGGGGCCTGTGTCCACCTTGTCGATGCTGCACGCCCTTGGCCTTCAGCTCGCCGACCAGCTTGTCGTCGGCGTCCTTCGACAGCTTGCGCTGGACAGCGGTGGCTTCATCGGCCGCTTCGGTGATGATCTTGCGGTCGGCCTCGGACAGCTTGTCCCAGGTGCGCTTGCTCATCAGGAACGGCGTCATCTCGAACTTGTGGCTGGTCAGCGAGATGAACTTCTGCACCTCGTACAGCTTTGATGGCGTCGATGTTCGTCGAGCGGGTTCTCCTGCCCGTCGACCACGCCCTGCTGCAGCGCGACGTAGAGCTCGGCGAACTTGATCTGCTGCGTCTCGGCGCCGAGCGCGGCATGATGTCGATCGTCACCGCGTCGGGCGGCGTGCGGATCTTCAGGCCCTTCATGTCGGCGGGCGTGGCGATCGGCCGCTTGCTGTTGGTCATGTGGCGGATGCCGTTGTCCCAGTAGCCGAGCACGACCAGGTTCTTGGCCGCGGACTTGTCGGCGAGTTCCTTGCCGAGCGGACCGTCGAGCAGCTTGAAGGCCTGCGCCGGCGTCCGTGAACAGGAAGGGCATGCCGAAGGCGGCGTACTCGGGCACGACAGTCGGCGATCGCGCCCTGGCTGTTGGCGGACATGTCGAGCGCGCCGATGCGCAGCGCGGTCAGCATCGCGGCGTCGTCGCCGAGCTGCGCCGACGGCGCGACCTGCACCTCGATGCTGCCGCCGCTCTTCTGCTTGACCGCATTGGCGAAGGCGACGGCGGCTTCGTGCCGCGGGTTGCCCGGCGCGGCGCCGTGGCCGAGCGTGAGTTTGGTCTGGGCGAACGTCGTGCCGGCCACAAGCGTCAGCGCGGTGGCGGCCAGCAGCGAAGTCAGTTTCATCGAAAGTCTCCTTGATTGATATAAGTGGTGGGCGACTGCACCAGTCCGGCGATGTCGCCTCTGGGAATCAGTTCAAAGCCAGCCCTTGATGGACTGGGTCATGGCGGCGGTCGAGATGCCGTACCGGTCGTGCAGCGTCGGCAGCGCGCCGGCGTCGAGGAACGCGTCCGGCAGCGCAATCTGGCGGAACGGCGGCGTGACGCCCGCGCGCAGCAGCACGCCGGCGATCGCCTCGCCCAGGCCGCCGACGATCGAGTGGTTCTCGGCGACGACCACCAGCCGCCCGCTGCGCGACGCTTCGCGCAGGATCGTCTCCTCGTCCAGCGGCTTGATCGTCGGCACGTGCAGCACGCCGACGTCGACGCTGTCGGCACGCAGCTTCTCGGCCGCCTCGAGCGCGCGCATCGTCATGAAGCCGGTCGAGATGATCAGCACGTCCTCGCCGTCGCGCAGCAGCTTGGCCTTGCCGAGCTCGAACCGGTAGTCGTACTCGTCGAGCACCAGCGGCACGTGGCCGCGCAGCAGGCGCATGTAGACCGGGCCGTTGTGCGCGGCGATCGCCGGCACGGCCTGCTCGATGTCGAGCGCGTCGCACGGATCGATGATCGTCAGGTTCGGCATGCCGCGGAAGATCGCGAGGTCCTCGGTGGCCTGGTGGCTCGGACCGTAGCCGGTGGTCAGGCCGGGCAGCGCGCAGGCGATCTTGACGTTGAGGTTCTCCTCGGCGATCACCAGGTGGATGAAGTCGTAGGCGCGGCGCGACGCGAACACCGCGTAGGTGGTGGCGAACGGCATGAAGCCCTCCTTGCGCCATGCCGGCGGCCGCGCCCATCAGCAGCTGCTCGGCCATGCCCATCTGGTAGAAGCGCTCGGGGATAGGCCTGCGCGAAGATGTGCAGGTCGGTGTACTTGGCCAGATCGGCGCGTCATGCCGACGATCTCGGGCCGCTGTTGCGGCCAGCTCCACCAGCGCGTGGCCGAACGGCGCCGGGCTTCGTGCGCTGTCCCTCGGCGGCGATCGAGGCGATCATCGCCGAGGTGGTCAGCCGCGGCTTCGTTCTGCAACGGGGTGCTCATCGTTCGAGACTCCTTGCCGCGTCGCGTCGGCGTCCAGCACTTCGAGCGCCTGCTGCCACTCGGCGGCAGTCGACGCGCATGAAGTGGTTCTTCTCGCGCGCCTCGAGGAAGGGCACGCCCTTGCCCATCTTCGTGTCGAAGAGGATGACGCGCGGCCGCGGCTGCGCCAGGCTGCGCGCCTCGTCGAACGCGGCGAGCACCGCGGGGAGGTCGTTGCCGTCGACGCGCTGCACGTGCCAGCCGAACGCGGCCCACTTGTCGGCCAGCGGCTCGAAAGCCAGCACCTTGCGTCGACGGACCGTCGGCCTGCTGGTTGTTGACGTCGACGAGGGCGATCAGGTTGTCGAGCTCGAAGTGGCTGCGCCGACATCGCCGCTTCCCAGGTCGAGCCCTCGTCGAGTTCGCCGTCGGACATGCAGTTGTAGACGAAGGCCGGGTTGCCCTTCTGCTTCAGCCCGAGCGCCATGCCGACGCGCGATCGGCAGGCCCTGGCCGAGCGAGCCGCCGGAGATCTCCATGCCCGGCGTGTAGGTCGCCATGCCCGACATCGGCAGGCGGCTGTCGTCGCTGCCGTAGGTCTCGAGTTCGCTCTTCGGGAATGATGCCGGCCTCGATCAGCGCCGCGTAGAGCGCGATCGCGTAGTGGCCGTGCGACAGCAGGAAGCGGTCGCGGCCCTCCCACTCGGGATCGTCCGGCGCGGTAGGTTCAGCGCATGGAAGTAGGCCACGGCCAGCACGTCGGCCATGCCGAGCGCCTGGGCGATGTAGCCCTGGCCCTGCACCTCGCCCATGCGCAGCGCGTAGCGGCGGATGCGGTAGGCGCAGTCGGCAAGTGCGGAAAGCTTGTCCGTCATTTGGGTTCCTTGAGTGGTGATTTGATGAACGCTGCGCTCAGTGGATCAGCATGCCGCCGTTGACATCGAGCGTGACGCCGGTGAGGTAGCTCGAGAGGTCGCAGGCGAGGAACAGGCAGCAGTTGCGCGACGTCGTTGGCATCGCCGAGCCGGTTGAGCGGAATGCCCTTGAGGATTTCGAGTTTCAGCTCCGGCGTGAGCTTGCCGCCGGTGATGTCGGTCTGGATCAGGCCGGGCGTGACCGAGTTGACGCGGATGTTGTCCGGGCCGAGTTCGCGCGCCATCGCCTTGCCGAGGCCGAGCACCCCGGCCTTGGCGGCCGAATAGTGCGGGCCGCCGAAGATGCCGCCGCCGCGCTGCGCCGACACCGACGACAGGCAGACGATCGAGCCGGCCTTGCGCGAGCGCATGTGCGGGATGACGGCCTGGCTCATGTACAGCGTGCCGCGCAGCGAGACGTCGGTGACCGCCTCGTAGTTCTCCGGCTTGATGTCCATCAGCTTGAGCGGCTGGGTGATGCCCGCGTTGTTCACCAGGATGTCGACCTTGCCGAGCTTCTCGATCACGACGGCCGCGGCGCGGTCGCAGTCCGCCTTGCGCGTGACGTCGCAGGCGACGCCGATGTGGCCGGGGCCGATGTCGGCCGCCGCTGCCTGCGGCCGCTTCGGCGTTCAGATCGAGGATCGCGATCCGGGCACCATGCTCAGCAAACAGCCGTGCCGTGGCTTTGCCGATGCCTCGCGCGGAGGCGGCTCCGGTGATGATGGCGACCTTGTCCTTCAGCAGCATTGCGAACTCCCACGCGGTTTGAAAGTGGACGCATGTTGCGTTCGCGACCAAATGCCAGCAAGCTAGCTCGCCTCAGGCTGCGTTGAATTTTTTCGATACCCCCGATGCACCTGCCTCCGCTCAAGGGAATCATCTCCTTCGAAGTCGTTGCCCGCCTCGGCAGCATCAACAAGGCGGCCGACGAACTGAACGTCACCGCGTCGGCGGTCAGCCATCAGATCAACAACCTGGAAGGATTCGTCGGGCGCAAGCTGTTCGAGCGCACCTCGCGCGGCCTCGTGCTGACGCCGGTGGGGGAGCGCTTCCGGACCGACCTGACTGGCGCGCTGGCGTTGATCGCCAGTGCGGCGCTTACCGCGCGCAGTTCCGAGGGCGTCGAGGTGCTGCGCATCCACGTATCGCCGAGCTTCGCCAGTCTCTGGTTGATGCCACGGTTGCCGGCGTTCCTCGCGGAGCACCCGGACCTGCGCATCCAGCTTTCGGCCTCACATATGCATTCCGATTTCTCGCGTGGGGAAGTCGACCTCGATATCCGCTACGGCGCGGTCCGCTGGGGCGACCTGCATGTCGAAACGATTTTCGAGGAGGAGATGTTGCCGCTGGTCAGCCCTAAGTTGCTGAAGCGGGCAGTGGTCCGCAGTGCCGATCAGCTACTGGGACAGCCGTTGATCTTTTCCGACGTCAACGTCCTGCAGTGGCCGCGCTGGTTTGCGGTCCACGGTGTCCCGCTGAGTCCAGGAACCTACGCGCTGCGGTTCGATCGCGCGTACCTGGTGATCGAGGCAGCCGTGCAAGGGCTTGGTTTTGCTCTGGAGAGTGCACGCCTCGCCGAGGCCTCCTTGAAGAACGGTGACCTGGTGCCCGTTTTTGCCGATCGCAAAGGCATCCTGGTTCACGCGCACCACCTTGTCTATCCGGAAGCGCATGGCAAGTGGAGCAAGGTCGAGCGTTTCGTCAGCTGGCTGCGTGGCGCAGCCGCGCTGGCCCAGCCCGCAAGGGTGTCGGGCACGCCTTCCACGCTGCAGGCCATCCGGCCAGAACGCGAACGACGGGGCCCTCTCCGCCGATAGTTAGAATGCCTTTCATGCATCCGCTGCAGGCGCTATTCGACAACAACCGCGCGTGGTCGCAGCGCATGCGCCGCAGCGATCCCGATTTCTTCACGAGCCTCTCGCGCCAGCAGTCTCCGGACTACCTGTGGATCGGCTGCGCCGACAGCCGCGTGCCGGCCAATCAGATCGTCGGCCTGTTGCCCGGCGAGCTCTTCGTCCACCGCAACGTCGCCAACGTGGTGGTGCACAGCGACCTCAACTGCCTGTCCGTGATGCAGTTCGCGGTCGACGTGCTCAAGGTGCGAGCACATCATCGTGTGCGGCCATTACGGCTGCAGCGGGGTGAGCGCGGCGCTCGAGAAACGCCGAGTGGGCCTCGCCGACAACTGGCTGCGCCACGTGCAGGACGTCCACCACAAGCACCAGGCGCGGATCGCGGCGTTGGCAGATGCGGCGCGACGCATCGACCGCCTGTGCGAGCTCAACGTGATCGAGCAGGTCGCCAACGTCTGCCAGACGACGATCGTGCGGCGACGCATGGGACCGCGGCCAGCCGCTGTCCGTGCACGGCTGGGTGTACGGCCTCGAGGACGGACTGGTGCGTGACCTTCTGACCGTGCCGGGGCGCGACCAGGCGGACGAGCGGTGCCAGGCGGCGCTTGCCGCACTGTAGCTACCTACAACTGCGGCATTGCCCCGACGCACAGATTTCTCCGCGGCAGCGGCCGCGCGATCCAACCATTGGGCGTCGCGCTTGCGCAGATCCATGCGAACACGGAGCTGCTGCTGCGTCCCGGTAGGCTCAGGGCACAGCGCATGCTGATCGCCCTTTATGACAAGCCTGTGCGCATTCGCGCTGATCATCGACGAGCAGTCACGTGTGCTTCTTTGCCGGCGGAAGAAAGACAGGAAGTGGAATCTGCCGGGCGGGCACGCGGACCCCGCGGAGGCGCCGTGGAATGCTGTCGTGCGCGAGGTGCGGGAAGAAGTGGGTGTCGAGGTGCGGGTCCTTGGAGTCCGTGGCCTGTACTACATCCGCAGCAAGGATGACCTTGTATTGACGTTTGCGTGCAGCGTGCCGACGGAGGCGGTGCAAGCGGGCGAAGAAATCGAGGATGCAGGCTGGTTCAACATGTCGCGCTTGCCGTCAGAAATGCGCGAGCGCCATGCGGGCCTGGTGATCGATGCGTTCCAAGGCGGTGAGGTGGTAATCCGGTCCGAAGGCTGACAGATCGGGACCGGCGTACGAGACTGCTGCCGAGCGGGAAGAATCGGAGGTTCAGAACCAATAATCCGAAACGCATCGTCCGTCTCGCGGCAGGTCTTCGAAGGTGTCGAGACCCTCAAAATGGTCAATCGGCAGATGCGCGACAGCCGCCGGTTCGGTCATGCGCAGATTCACGGCGATTCGACGCCGCCCCTCCTTGTTGGGTTCAAGCCCGCGCCAATACGCCACGCAGCCGCATCTTGGGCAGAAATGAAACTCAATCGCCTTGCCCCGAACGTACGCTTGGGTCGGACCCGAAACGTGGATCCCTTCCCCTTCGAAGTCGTAGGCCCACAGCGCTCCGTAGCGACGACACACGGTGCAATTGCACGCGGTCGCTGACTCGGGAATCCCGCTGAACCGCCAGCGAACTGCGCCGCAGTGGCAGGTGCCTTCGATCATCTCAGCCACCTCCAGATTTTGTGCGCTTGCCGGTCCCAGCGTCCGATGTGAGCTTTAGAGCGATTCTCGCGCAGCACTACGAGGACCGCTACTGAGCGTTCAGCGCTCCTTGACGGCCCGTTGCACTTTCCGAGTCGCGCCACCAAAATCGACGATCTCAGCCAGAGGAGGGCCTGAAACGACACAACTGCTGCCGGCCATTGGTTGCACAGGGTTGCACAGTCGCCGCGCCATGAATCGCAAATACATGCGGAGGGAATCGAATGAAAACGAATCAAAGATGGTGGTCTGGGGTCCTGCTTGCACTAGTCCTGGGATTTTCGGTCGCTGGGGCGCCTCAGGCGCAGACGACGACGAAAACTGAAGTGCGCAAGTTCGAGGTGATTGCCGTCGATGGCAACACCCTGGTTGTTCGCAACGAGAACGGCACGAGCAGGTACTCGGTACCGGATGACTTCCGCTTCACGGTCGACGGCCGCAAGTTGTCCGTAAAGGAGCTGAAGCCCGGAATGAAGGGCACCGCGAAAGTCACGACCAAGACGACGATCACACCGGTGACAGTGACCGAAATCAAGGAGGGGACGGTCGTCAGCGCGACCGAGCATTCCGTGAACGTGCGGGGTGCCGACGGCGTGAGGCGCTTCACCCAGAGCCAGCTCGACGACCGGGGAGTGCAGATTCTCAAGGACGGCCGCGTCATCCACATCCGAGACTTGCAGAAAGGTGACCAGATCACCGCAACGTTCATTTCCGAAGCGCCGCCGGTGGTCGTGACGGAAACGGAGGTACAGGCCACGCTCGCCCAGGCGCCCGCTCCGATGCCCGCCGCCGCTCCAACAAAAGCCGCTGCCGCCGCACCACCGGATACTGCCCCGCCGGCCAGCTCAGCGCCCGCGGCAACCCCGCCGGGCAGTCCCGCCCGCGCCGCCGCCAGCTACTCCGGAAACGCCATGGGTCTGGTACATCCTGATCGCGATCGGCCTGGCGCTTTTGTGGTTCTTTCTCGCACGCAAGAAGGAAAAGAGCTGATCGGCAGTTGCAATTGTTCACCCGGGCGGCAGCGCTGCAGACGATAGAACGCAAGCGCGGCCGCCCGATCCCCGGGCCGACTCTTGAACGACGCATGCCCTCTGAGTGCGCCGGCCCAATGCGATTCGCGCCTGCTGGCCGAAAAAGATGGCAGTAGCCGCGTCCGCGGCATACTCGTCTGACGGACCTTCTGCAATGGCCGGCAGAAGTTAGATCCAACCTCCTTCAATCGCCGCTGCAGATCCCCTTTTTCGGGTCAAGGCTCGCGGCCAAGGTAATCGTTCGGATCAGCCGAGCCTGCGCCTATGGAAGAGGAAATCAAAAGTCGCGTCGCCGAAGACGTTGCAGTCGCTGTTTCGCGAAAGTTGTAACGCACGACGCGCTCGTGACGTCCAATGCCATAGAGACCGCTCGTTCATCGATACGTACGGTCGACGGAATGCGCATTGGAGGATCGAGATGTACCGTGCACTAATTACAGTGGTAGCACTCGCGACGGCCACACTCGCGGTGGGTTGTGGAGGCTCGGACGATGGCGCGGCGCAGCAGATGGCGGCGCAGCAGGCCGCACTTGCCGCCCAGGGAAAGCAGATCTTCCGCTTCGAAACCTTTGGCGACGAAACCAAGTGGACCGATCAGCTGCGAATGCACGAAGTCATCCGCACAGCGGTCGATCCTGTCACCGCGCTCAAGGTTGGACTCAAAGTCGACGCCGACGCGCTGCCGCCCGCCGTCGTGAACGGCATCAAGGACGGAAGCGTCGACCTCAGCAGCCCGGCGACTACCGTCGCGCTGCTGAAGCTCGATGCGGTGGTGGGGCTGAAGGGCACGGTCGAGTCGGTCGGCGGCGTCGACACTCTTACGCGAGTGGGAATCACGTGCGCGCTGTGTCACTCCACCGTCGACAACTCGTTCGCTCCCGGTATCGGCAAGCGGCTCGACGGATGGCCGAATCGCGATCTCGATCCCGGCGCCATCATCGCGTTGTCGCCGGCGCTCGATGCCGCGACAAAGGTCGTTTACAACTCGTGGAAAGCCGGCAAGTACGATCCGCGGTTCAACATCGACGGCCTGAACAAGCCGGTCGTGATTCCTCCGGCCTTCGGGCTCGCCGGCATTCATCGCATCACTTTCACCGGAGACGGCGAGGAGGTCGCTTACTGGAACCGGTATGTCGCCGTGACACAGATGGGTGGCTTGGGCACTTTCAGCGAACCGCGCCTGAACCTGATTGTCAGCAACGGCTCGGTCGACCTGGTCAGCGACAAACTGCCGGCCTTACAGGCGTACCAGCTATCACTGGCGGCACCGCCGCCCCCAACCGGTAGCTTTGACGCAGCGGCGGCGGCGCGCGGCAAGCTGATATTCGAAGGTGCCGGCAGATGCGCCAGCTGTCACAGTGGCCCGGAATTTACCGACGCCAATCTGACGCTGCACTTTCCGTCCGACTCGATGGCGGAACCTGAGTCCCCGAGCTATGCCGCGCGCTCCGCAACCAAGCTCTATCGCACGACACCGCTGAAGGGTGTCTGGCAGCACGCCCCGTACTTCCACGATGGATCGGCGGCGACGCTGGAGGACGTGGTGCGGACCTACAACACGCGGCGGACGCTCGGCCTGAACGAGCAGCAGATCGATGACTTGACTCAGTATCTGAAGTCGTTGTGATGCCAGGCCTGCGTGGGTCCGTGACCTCTCGATATCGTGGAGCGTGACCTGTACGAGTTCGGCGGCACCCGCTGCGACCGCATGGTCGCGAGTGATTGCACGGCTCGACGAACTGGCGCGCCAGCGCCACTGAAATTCAAAAAACGTAGCCGCGTGTGTGATCTTGGCCAGAGACGGAGGAGTCGATCAGGATGAACCGCTCCGCGGCTCATCGATGATGCAGCCCTACGGACCGTCGCAGCCCGTGGCCGCCCTCTACTCCCGCGCTCCCCAAGCCACGAGACGCCTTCGCTAAGCCGCAGGGTCCGAGCGCTCTCTCGGCAGCGCACTGAATTCGATGGGCGAGGTGCACCGAGGAATGGGAGATGCAGCGGCCGCGAAACCGCTGTACGAGGAAGCCCTTGCGCTGGCACGGAAGCAGGAAAACATTCTCAGTATTACAGTCACCTGCGACAACCTTGCTCGCGTTTTCATCCCTCTTGGAGAAATGTCAAAGGCACGCGATCTCGCTCGGGAAGTTCTTGTGATCTCGAACGAAGCCCGCTCGCGCAAATCACACCACTACAACGACTACAGCGACTCGAGGAATGTCAGAAGTTGTCGCTTCTCGCCGGCCGAAAGCCCGTTGTAGCGCGAGCGAACGGTCGCTGCCTGGCCGCCGTGTCGCGCGATAGCATCCTCTTTGGTCGACGACATGCCATCGTGCATCAACCGGTTACGCGTCCGCAGCGCCCACAGTGGCGCAGTGCGAATCTGGTTCGCGGTACCCGCGAACTCGGCGGTCGGCTGGATCGGAATGCCGTCACCGCTGCCAATGTCGTGCAGCAGGAAGTCGCTGTAGGGATGAATGATCTTGTTGCCGAGCGCGGGGGGAACCGTCATCGCACCGCCGTTGATGCGCGTGCCGGGGCTCGCGGTGCGAATCGTCTGAACGTGGCACACCGCACAGCCGACCTGCGTGAACAGCGCCTCTCCTGCTCCGCACCTCGGGCGTGATCGGACCGCGCGGCGGCACTTTGGTCGAACGCATGAAATCGGCAAACGCCGTGACGTCGACGCCATCGTCCTCGGGCTCCCGGATGAGGTCGTATTCAGACCCGAAGCCGATATATCGGTTGCCCGAGGTGTTCTCCTCGGGGAAAAGGGGTGTCGTGACTCCCATCTCGTTCAGGTATGCGTCCGCCGCGAAGGAGACGAGGCTCGCGTGCTGGTTCTTCCAGCCGAATCGTCCAACGCGCGGCGCACTGTTGGCTTCGAGCACCGGCACTAGAACGGCGGTGCCGCGCATCGAAGCAGGCTGACCGTCGCGGATCGCGAACAGCGTCGAATTCGCGATCGCCTCGATGAATCCCGCGCCGAGCGTATTGGTCGAAATGCGGAATGTGCGAACCGCATCGCCCGGCAGTACGTGCTCGACGATTTCCGGGTGCGTCGCGCGCGACGGATCAGCGTTCCGCCGAGCGACTCGAAGAATTGGCCGTTTTTGGTTCGGCCCGAGCGAAACTCGGCGACCTGACTCGCACCGCCGGTCACGACATTCTGGTGGCATTCGCGACAGCTCTGCGCGTTGTAGGTTGGGCCGAGTCCGTCGACGACCGTTTCGACCTCCTCGAATATGAAACGGTTGTCGTTGAACGAGCGCAGCGCGACGACATTGTCCTCATTCAGCGAATCGAACGGTGGGCCCTGTTCGATGAAGCCGTTGGTCTGGTTGTCAAAGCCCGCCGGCGCCTCGGTGAACATTGCTTGCGACGACCCGCGCAGTCCACCCGAAACGGCGGCGACTTCGTCGATCGCCGCGCGATCCTCGTCGGCCACCGTGCCACGCGGCCGGAAACGTTCGGGCCGCGGCAGATGTTGAAATTGCAACTGCGGATGACTAGCGGCCTGCCTTCCGCGGACCTTGCTGACCGCCCCGTTCGACTGCGCGACAAACACGAGCGTCGACACGGCAGCTGCCACGACGAGTGGAATTCCGATCTTCATGGTCGAGCCCCTTCCGTGACGTGCCATTACTGGCCCCATAGATCGAAGCCAGCTCTTTAAAGAGGAGTCAGGGTCTTGTTGACGACGAACCGCGCAACACGGCGCCCCTGCGCAATGCCTTCGGTCTTGTCGAATGCCCAGTGAATGCCGAGATAGATCCGGCTCTGGCCGTTTTCTTCTTCGGCGTCGGAGAGTCGGCTGAATTCGCGCATGACACGCGGCCGGACGTGGCCCAGGTTGTCTAGCGTTGCGCCGTTCAACTCGTCCGACACGAAGCGGAACGGAATGCGATCGGTACCGTAGATTTCGCGCAGCACCTGGAATAGCGCGGCGCCGAAGCCGGCGTGCCCGGACGGATACGCTGGAAACGGCGGCGTGAAGTTCGGACCGGTCAGGTTGCTGGCTGGAGCGCCGAGTGGAACAAAGCCCGGATCCGCGATCAAGGACGCCGACTGCGCCTCGCGAATGCCGGTCACTGGTCGCCAGAAGCTGTAAAAGTATTTCGATTCCCAGATGGCAATGCCGGCGTCGGCCATCGCGATGTTGACGAGCGCAAGTAACCGCGCGAGCTCGAGCGGCCTGGGCGTGCGTGTTTCCGCAATCTGCAGCGCAATCTGGTTGTAGAGACGTGGCGGCGCGCACAGGCTCGGCATGCCGTCGTAAGCCCAGTAGATGCCGATCTGCGATTGCTGTTCGGAGCGCACCGTCGGCGTCTGTGATCCATCGCCACCGAGCCGCTTCACTTCCTCATACGCGGTTGCATAAGCCGCGCTGTCGAGCGCAGGCGGACGCGGCGTGCGGAACTGGTCCGCTGCTCGCAGCACAAACGGCTTGACCTCGGCCCATCGCGCACCAAGCGCGATCGGGCTCTGGCTGATCGGGTCGGGCCGCCACTGGCCTGGACCGCCGCCGGGAAAGTAATCGACGCCGATGCGAGGTTCGCGATGGTTGGAGCCGTCGTTGGCGCGATCGGCGAGGATCGCTGCCGCGGCGCGCTGTCCAAGGTCGATGCCGCGTGTGCGCGCCGAAGGATCGCGCACCAACGCGAGGTCCTGCATCAGCGCTTCGTCGAGATCGGCGCGCTGCGACGGAAAAAGCGCAACGAGAGTGTCATGCGCAGCCTGCGCGACGGCCGATTCGGCCGATGCGTGCCCGATTGGCGCGTCCATTTCCAAATAGCCGCGGTACCGATGCGCCATCGCGTTAAGCGCATCGAAGATCGCGATGTGGACGATTGCCATTGCGCGCGACGATCGACCGGGTCCAAGTTGCTCGCCGAAAACGCGCGCCTCGTCGGTCGCGGGTGGCGTGTGGTCGAGTCCAGTGCACTCGAGCGCGATTGCATGCCATTCACGCAAACCGTCCGTCGCGCGCGGGCGCCCCGAGCGGATGCGGCGCCTCGGCGCGCTGTTGGCGTCGCGAAAGCGCGGGCCGTAGGCCGACCACACTCCTTCGATTGCCGGCTGCGCCCGTGTGGGAACGATTGGTATCAGAGCCAGTGCCGTTGCTGCACACAACAGCGAACGGCGCGATCGCTGAACGCGCATGAGGCCTCCGCGGATTGATCTCGGGGCAGCAGCGCAGGACCGCCGCCCGGACGTTTTCTCAGAGTGCGAGGACTATGCGCGCCGCTTCCGCGCGATCCCATCATCTATTCGTCGCCGCACATCGCCCGCGGAGGCGTCGCGTATTCGAGCGTCCCGCAATGAGTGGATGTGTAGTGTTTTCAATCGACGCGCAAGGCGGCTCTCGTCTTCGCCGACGACGCCGTCAATTTCGATCTCGCATCGACGCTGGCGCAGCGCGCCAGCGTCATCAAAGATCGGGGTACAGCGTGGTGTTGGCGGCGTAGGCGGCGATCACCACCGCGAACGTATAGCCATCCGGTGGCGACTTGGCGAGCGCGTCGACCCCGATGATGCTGTTGGCGCCTGGCTTGTTTTCGATCACGACCGGCTGGCCAAGTCGGTCTTGCAGTTTCTGGCTGACCAATCGCGCGGTGATGTCGGTAAATCCGCCCAGCGTGTACGGGACGATGACCTTGATCGGTTTGGATGGCCATGCCTGGGCGTGAACCGACGAGGCCATCAAGAGCGCGGCCCCGCCGCAGAAAGTCGCCGCGTGATTTCGCTCGTGTTCAATTGGCATCCTTTCGAGTTGGCCAGCGATCTCTTTGCCAAAGGACCCGGCCAAGCCGGAACGCACGTGAAGATACGGGCTGTTGCGTCCTTCTGGAAGTACCGTGAGTAGCGACATATTTGCGGCCATTGGGCCAGCGGACGAGCATGGCGTCGCCCCGAAGCTTGCGTCATCGCGGACTGGACAGACCAATGTCCGGTTATGGCCGCCGGCCGCGTCTCAGGGAACGGAGGCTGGCGCGCATCTGGCCGGCCGCCTCAGTGACCGCCATTGAGACTCGAGTCTCGCCATTGATCCTGATCAAGCGCGGCGGAGCGTGCACGGGATCGCGGAGCCGGTGGCGCGACAATCGGCATATTGGTGTTTGATGCACATGTGATTAACATGTGCGCGCTTAACGACCAAGTACCGCCACCGATGCCCGCGAAGACCGAGTCGAAGACCGCGCGCTTCACACTGCTGCTCGACCCGCGCAAGAAGGCGATGTTCGAGGAAATCTGCGCCGAACAGGACCTGACGCCGTCGCAGGTCGTGCGGCAGCTGATCCGCGAGTACATCATCGAGCACGCTGGCAAGCGCGCGTTGCCGGCCTGGCTGCTGGCGGCCTCGCGTCGGAAGCCGCCGCGCTGATGGAGACTCAAGCGTTGACGGCTGCGCCTAACTGGCTCGCGATCGACTGGATGCTGGCGGCGATCGTCGTCGTGGATTGCCATCGGCATGGTCGGCATGCTGCGGCCACACAACTTCTACGTCGTCGCTCGCGTGCTGTTTCCGCTGGGCGCAGCTGGTCAGCCTGGTCGTGGCCGGCGTCGCCGTGTGCGCACTGGCCTCTGGGCCGGAGACCGCGGTGCTGCCGCTCGGCCTGCCGGGGCTGCCGTTTCACCTGAGGCTCGACGCGCTGTCGGCTTTTTTCCTGCTGCTGCTCGGCGCCGCCAGTACCGGCGTCTCGGCGTTCGCATCAGGCTACTTCCGCCAGGGCGAAGGCACGCCACCCGGGCTGCTGTGCCTGCTCTATCACCTGTTCCTCGCCAGCATGGCGATGGTGGTCCTGGCCGACGATGCCTACGCCTTCATGGTGATGTGGGAGCTGATGGCGCTGTCGTCGTTCTTCCTGGTGACGGCCAACCACCTGATTCCAGAGATTCGCCGCGCCGGCTATCTCTATCTGCTGATCGCGCATATCGGCGCACTCGGGATCCTGCTCTGCTTCGGGGTGCTGCAGGCGAATACCGGCGATTACACCTTCGCCAACATGCGCGCCCAGCACTTGTCGCCGTTCTGGGCCTCAATCGCCTTCCTGCTTGCGTTCATCGGATTCGGCGCCAAGGCCGGGATCGTGCCTCTGCACATCTGGCTGCCGGAAGCGCACCCGGCGGCACCGTCGCCGGTGTCGGCGCTGATGAGTGGAGTGATGCTCAAAACGGCCATCTATGGTTTGCTGCGCGTCAGCTTCGACATCCTGCCGATGCAGCTCTGGTGGTGGGGCGTGCTTGCGCTGGCGGTCGGCCTCGTCACTGCGCTTTTCGGCGTCGTGTTCGCGGCGATTCAGACCGACATGAAGCGTCTGCTGGCCTACTCATCGATCGAGAACATCGGCCTGCTGATCGTCGGCATCGGCCTCGCGCTGCTGTTCTTCGGCTATGGCATGGCGCCGATGGCGGCACTCGCGCTGACCGCGGTGCTGTACCACGCGCTCAACCACGCGTTCTTCAAGAGCCTGCTCTTCGTCGGCACCGGGTCCGTGCTGCATGCGACCGGAGAGCGCAACCTCGGCAAGCTCGGCGGCTTGCTGCGCTTCATGCCCTGGGTCGGCTGGCTGGCGTTGGTCGGCGCGCTGGCGGCCGCCGGGTTGCCGCCGCTGAACGGATTCGTTTCCGAATGGCTGCTGCTGCAGAGCTTCCTGTTCACGCTCGGACTCGAGAGCACCTTTGTCAACAACCTCGTTCCCGTCGTTGCAGCCGGCGTCGCGCTGGTCGCCGCACTCGGCGGTTACGTGATGGTCAAGTTCTTCGGCGTGGTCTTCCTTGGCCAGCCGCGTGAACCGAGGCTCGCTGACTCGCACGACGCGGTCCGCTGGGAACGCGCCGGCCTTATCTGGCTTGCAGCGGGCTGCATCCTGCTCGGGTTGTTCCCGGTGCAGGTCATCGCCTTACTGGATCCGGTGACGCGAGTGCTGGTCGGCGATGGCATCGGTCCGCAGGTCGTCGCCCACAGCTGGCTGTTCCTCGCGCCCGTCGCCGCGGAACGCGCAAGCTACAGCCCATTGCTGTTCCTGTTGCTGCTTGCGGCGTGCTACGCGTTGGCGTTCGTGCTGGTGCGCGGGCTCTACCACGGTCGAGTGCGTCGCGCGGCGCCGTGGGATTGCGGTTTCCCGTTGCTCAACGCGCGCATGCAGGACACTGCCGAAGGCTTCGGCCAGCCGATCCGCCAGGTCTTTGAACCGTTCTTCCGCATCGAGCGACATCTGCCGACCCCATTTGACGCACAGCCGTCGTACCGGCTGGTGGCCAGCGACCATCTCTGGCACTGGCTCTATCTGCCGATCGCGCGCCTGACAGAGGCGACGTCGCGGGTCGTCGGTCGGCTGCAGCAGGGGCGCATCTCCACCTACCTGATGTACAGCTTCGTCACCTTGCTGGTGATGCTTGTGCTGGTGTTCCGATGAGCTTGTACAGCGTCGCTGCCCAACTGCTGGTGATCCTGGTCGCGGTGCTCGGCGCGCCGCTGCTGACCGGATGGGTCAACCAGTGCCGCGCGTGGCTGCAGAACAAGAGCGCGCCACCGCTGCTGCTGCCCTACCGCACGCTGCACAAGCTGTTCTGGAAGGAGTCGATCGTCGCCGAGAACGCCAGTCCACTGTTCCGCGTCGCTCCCTACGTGGTCTTTGCTGCAATGGTTCTGGCGTGCAGCATCGTGCCGACGCTGTCGACCAATCTTCCGCTCGCCTCCGCGGCTGATGCAATCGCGCTGGTCGGCGTTTTTGCGCTTGCCCGGGCTTTCATCGCGCTGGCGGCGATGGACATCGGCACGGCCTTCGGAACGCTGGGCGCGCGCCGCGAAATGCTGATCGGGTTCCTCGCCGAGCCGGCGCTGCTGATGGTGCTGTTCACCGCGGCTTTCCTGACGCAGTCGACTTCGCTGGCGAACATCGTCGAGACCATCGGCTCGCAGGAAACCGCGATCTACCCGAGCCTTGCGTTCGCCGGCGTGGCCTTCACGATGGTGTCGCTCGCGGAAAACGCACGCGTGCCGGTCGACAACCCGGCGACGCACCTCGAGCTGACGATGATCCACGAGGCGATGATCCTCGAGTACTCGGGCCGGCACCTCGCGCTGCTCGAATGGGCAGCGAGTTTGAAGTTGTTTGCCTACTCCTGCATCGGACTGGCGATCTTCTTTCCCTGGGGCATCGCCCACGTCAACGATCCGGTCGGCATGCTGCTCGCCGCCCCCGCGCTGGTCGCCAAGCTCATGGTCGGCGGCGCCGCGCTGGCATTGATCGAGACCCTTGTCGGCCAAGATGCGGATCTTCCGCGTGCCGGAATTCCTCGCCGGCGCGTTCCTGCTGGGCGTGATCGGCATCCTCGTGCACTTCCTGCTGGGAGCCTAGGCGATGCCCAGTCTGGTCACGCAGATCATCAACCTCTTTGCGGCGGTCCTGCTGCTGCTGTCGTTCGGACTGCTGGCGCAGCGCCGCGTTCTGACGCTGATCCACCTGTTTACGCTGCAGGGCCTGGTGCTCGCGGCATCGACGACCGTGATGGCGCACTTCACCGGGCAGCCGCATTTGTACTGGTCGGCGGCGATCACCTTCGCGCTGAAGGTGCTGCTGATGCCGTGGCTGCTGCACCGGATGATCGAACGACTCAACGTGCGCTGGGACGTCGAGACGCTGATCAACATCCCGACGACGATGCTGCTGGGCATCGTGCTGGTGATCTTCGCCTTCAACCTGGCGCTGCCGATCTCCGGCCTGTCACAGTCGGTCGCACGCGGCACGCTCGGCATCGCGCTCGCCTGCGTGCTGTTGTCGTTTCTGATGATGATCACCCGCACCAAGGCGATCCCGCAGGTGATCGGCTTCCTCGCAATGGAAAACGCGCTGTTCTTCGCCGCGACCAGCGCGACTTACGGCATGCCGATGGTCGTCGAACTCGGGATCGCGCTCGACGTGCTGGTGGCGCTGATCATCCTCGGCGTCTTCATGTTCCAGATCCGCGAGCAGTTCGACAGCCTCGACATCCGCCATCTCGAAAGCCTGAAGGAGAGATTGAGTCGATGGAAGCACTGCTGGCGATCCTCGCCATTCCGCTCGCCGGAGCGGCGGTGCTCGGCATCATGGGGCAGCGCGACAGCGCCCCGGAGGTCAACGTCGCCTTCAGCCTTTCGACCTTTCTGGCCTCGGTGGTGCTGACCGTCCAGATCATCGCGGAAGGACCCGATCCTCGTGCTGAAGGAGCAGTTCTTCGTCGACTCGCTCAACGTCTTCCTGGTGGCGCTCACCGCGCTGGTCGCCTTCACGACGGCACTCTTCGCGCGGCCCTACATGCGCATCGAGCGCGACCACGGCAAGATGACGCCGCCGCGCATGCGGCTTTTCCACAGCATGTACCAGCTGTTCAGCTTCACGATGCTGCTGGCACTGACGACCAACAACATGGGGCTGCTGTGGGTCGCGCTCGAGGCGGCGACGCTCGCCACGGTGCTGCTCGTCGCCGTCTACCGGACGCCGGCCAGCCTCGAGGCGGCCTGGAAGTACTTCATCCTCTGCGGTGTCGGCATTGCGCAGGCGCTGTTCGGCACGATCCTGCTCTACCTGGCCGCGGAGCGGGTGATCGGCGCCGAAGGCAGCGGCCTGCTGTGGACCTATCTCGATGCGGCCAAAGGGCAGCTCGAGCCCACGGTGATCTCGCTTGCTTTCGTCTTCCTGCTGGTCGGCTACGGCACCAAGGTCGGGCTCGCCCCGCTGCACAACTGGCTGCCCGACGCCCATGCCGAAGGCCCGACGCCGATCTCGGCGGTACTTTCGGGCCTGCTGCTGAATGTCGCGCTCTACGCGGTCTTGCGTTGCAAGGTGCTCGCCGACGGCGCGCTGGGAACGCGCTTCGCCGGCGACCTGATGATGGGCTTCGGCCTGCTGTCGGTGGTGCTCGCGGCGTTCTTCCTCTCGCGCCAACGCGACATCAAGCGGATGTTCGCCTATTCGTCGATCGAGCACATGGGGCTCATCACGTTTGCCTTCGGCATGGGCGGCCCGATTGCGAGCTTCGCCGGCCTGCTGCACATGACGGTCCATTCGCTGGTGAAGTCGGCCATTTTCTTCACCGTCGGGCACGCGGCGCAGAAGGCCGGCACGCAGGTGATGGATCAGATCCGCGGGCTGATCCGCGTGAATCCGACCGTCGGCTGGGGACTGATGATCGGCTCGCTCGCGATTCTCGGCATGCCGCCGTTCGGCGTGTTCGCAAGCGAGTTCCTGATCCTGACCACTGCGATGCGCGAGTTCCCGTGGACCACGCCGTTCCTGCTGCTTGCGCTGAGCGTGGCCTTCGCGGCGGTCCTGTCTCGTGTGCAACCGATGGTGTTCGGCGAGACCACGGTCAAGCCGTTGCGCCATCCGCCGGCACTGGTGCCGGTGTTCGTCCACCTCGGCCTTGCGCTGCTGCTCGGTCTTTACATCCCGCCCTATCTCGAGGGCTGGTACCAGAAGGCGGCCCGCCTGGTTTCCGGCGGCTGAGCCATGCGCATCGACGAAGCCCCGCTCGCGTTCAACCGGCTTCCCGGCGCCCTGCCGGTCGCCGTCGCGACTTCGGACGCGGCTCAATGGTCTGAGGCGGCGCAGGCGTTCGCGCGTGCCGGCGATCGGCTCGTCGCGCTGTGGGCGTCGGATCGGCGCGACCTCGATGAAGGCTTCGTCGTCCATGCAGCGTATGCGTTGACCGACAGTCTGGCCTGCGTGCGACTGCCGCTCGGCGCGAATGCGACGTCGTATCCGGACCTGTCGGCACACTTTCCCGCGGCCAACCGCATGCAGCGCGCCGCCTTCGACCTGATCGGCGTGCGTGCCGAAGGTGCCGCCGACGGACGCCCGTGGCTCCGCCATGGCGCCTGGCCGTCGGACTACTTTCCGCTTCGCCGCGACAGCGACGGCGCGAGAACCTTCGAGATCGAGCAGGAGCGCTACCCGTTCGTCAGCGTCAGCGGCGACGGTGTGCACGAAATTCCGGTCGGCCCGATCCACGCCGGCATCATCGAGCCGGGACACTTCCGCTTCTCGGTCGTCGGTGAGAAGGTGCTGCGGCTCGAAGAGCGGCTCGGCTACGCGCACAAGGGCATCGAGAAGCGCTTCGAGGGCATGCCGCTCGATGAGGGCCATCGGCTCGCCGGACGCGTCTCTGGGGACTCGACGGTCGCCTACGCCTGGGCCTACGCGATCGCCGCCGAGTCCGCGACCACCACCGCGATTCCGTCGCGCGCGGCCTGGCTGCGCGCGCTGCTGCTGGAACGCGAGCGCGTCGCGAATCACCTCGGGGATCTTGGCGCGCTCGGCAATGACGCGGCGCTAGGGTTCGGCCTGGCGCAGTTCTCGCGCCTGCGCGAGCTCTGGCTGCGCGCCAACGCCCGCGTGTTCGGCCACCGACTGATGATGGACTGCATCGTGCCGGGCGGCCTCAGCATCGATCCCGACCGCACGGCGCTGGATGACCTGCGCGCGCAGACGTTCGAGTTCGAAACCGAAGTCCGGCGGCTGCGAACGATCTACGACGAGCACGCCGGCCTGCAGGACCGATTCCAGACCACTGGAATCGTCGAGCCCGAGCTGGCGGCGCAGCTCGGTCTGACCGGGCTCGCCGGTCGGGCCAGCGGCATCGAAGCGCGACCTGCGCGTGGATCTGCCGTGCACTCCCTACGACACCTTGCAGGTCGCGATCGCTACGGACACCCGCGGCGACGTCGCCGCTCGTGTCGGCGTCCGCTTCGACGAAATCGCCGAATCGCTGCGGCTGATTCGCACGATCGTCGAACGCATGCCCGCAGGCCCGTGCCGCGTCGAGTGCGCGCAAATCGACGCGGAGCGCTTCGGCATCGGCTGGGTCGAAGGCTGGCGCGGCGAGGTGCTCGTCGCACTGGAAATCGACCGCGCCGCCGACGGTCCGGCGCTGCCATTGTCACGACCCGTCGTGGCAGAACTGGCCGCTGCTCGAGCATGCGGTGATCGGCAACATCGTTCCCGACTTTCCGCTGATCAACAAGTCGTTCAACCTGAGCTACTCGGGACAGGACCTCTGATGCTCTTCCTGATCCGACAAGCTCTCAGAGCCGGCATCTGCACCGAGCCGACACCCGAGCCGAACGATGACTGGCGGGTCGAGGCCGAACGGATCCAGGCCGACGTGCTCGCGCTACTGGGCCGGGCGCTGACGATTCGTCAGGTCGATGCCGGCTCGTGCAACGGCTGCGAACTCGAGATCCACGCGCTCAACAATCCGTACTACAACATCGAGGGTCTCGGCATCCGTTTCGTCGCCAGCCCGCGCCATGCCGACATGCTGCTGGTGACCGGTCCGGTCGCGCGCAATATGCAGATTGCGGTCAGGCGCGCTTACGAGGCCACGCCAGAGCCGAAGCTCGTCGTCGCCGTCGGCGATTGCGGCTGCACCGGCGGCGTGTTTGGCGAGAGCTACGCGAGCTGCGGCCGAGTCGCCAACGTAATCCCGGTCGATGTTGCGATCCCGGGCTGCCCGCCGCCACCGCTCGAGATCCTCCGCGGAATCCTCACCGCGATATCGACCCGCAAGGGCTGATCGACGGGTTAGCACTCAGTGCCGGGAAGGCCGATCGGCCGCGGGATGTGTCGCAAACCAATCGACGGCTGCCGTTTAGTCAAAGCGGACTTGGCTTGGGGGAGAGCGGCGTTCAACGTTTGACGTGAGAGGATCGGGTAGTACGCCAGGACGCCGCGTCACCCAAAAGAAAAATGCCGGCGCGAGGCCGGCTCTTTTCGGGACGTTGGCTCGTTAGCGGCGTCGACGAACCACGGCCAATCCGGCAAGCGCGAGCCCCATCAACGCCAATGGGCCGGGCTCCGGAATGAGACGTCCTTGTGTATAGGTATTGGAAACACTCAGAAGGTCCGCACCCGCGAGGACGCTGAAATCCTCACTGATGTTGAGGGTGGTGGCCGACAGACCGAGCCGCTGTGACGCCGGACCTTCCACGCCGTTGACGACGCTCAGGCTGAAAACTTCATCGCCCGTAACGTCCTTTGTCAGCAGCGATCCGCCGCCTGGGTTATCTGCACCGGCGAACATGGCGCTGATCACGAAGTTCGGGTCGATCACCGAAATCGAGTAGTCGATCGACCAGGCACCGGCGAGGTCCGAGTTGTCGAAACCGATGATCTGCATGGCACGCCTAGCGACGCTGGGGCCACTGAACAACACCAGGACGCTATCGTTCAAAGTGTTGGGCCCTATCGTCCACACTTTGTCGACCTGGTCGCACGAGCCGGCAGCTTCCCACTGGCCAATGGTGGAAATTCCTGAGCACGGCACTGCCATTGCTGCCCCGCTGGCAAGGGCCAGCCCGCATCCAGTTACTACTGTCGTCAGTGCTGCTCGCAGATTCATCATGGTCCCGATCGGTTCGGTTCGCTTCGGCAATACGTACAATTTACACTTAAGCAGCAATCGTGCCATTGCCTGTTAATTCATTGCGAAACAGCGACTTAACGGAAGGAGGGTTTTCGATCAGCGCGGCGCTGTAACGTCGGTCGACAAGTAGACCTAACGGTGCCTGGTTATGGCCGAGAGCAGTCTAAAGAGCGTCAAAGTTTCCCAATAACTCTGACTAGAAATTTCACTAACTGTGACGGAATTCCAATTAAAGAGACTGCCTACACCCGCGCTTGTCGTTCGACTACCTCGTAGCAAGCGACAGCAGCAAAGCAGAAACGCCGCCGAGATCTGTATCCCGTATTGAATCAACGATTTAAGGGGCTTCCGTTGCCACGACGTGGCGGACTGTAAACCGTGCCGACGCAGGATCCTGTTGCCCCGGGCCGTTTTCGAGATCCGTTCACAAGGCTCCGCGCGCGTTACGTGCGCGTGGCAGCACTGGCCGCGCGTTGCAGCAGGCGCGGCCGATCCATGCGATCGCACCACGTCGCGAAGGCGTCGGTCGGCCCGTTCCAGCGCAACGCATCGACTCCT
Source organism: uncultured beta proteobacterium (assembly GCA_963707445.1). GTDB lineage: Bacteria > Pseudomonadota > Gammaproteobacteria > Burkholderiales > Burkholderiaceae_F > JALORV01. The sequence goes on from CAVPPW010000052.1 coordinate 144,850, forward strand.
TTGAACAGCTTCGCGTCGCTTTTCAACGTCGCAAGCTGCTTGAATAGCAGCGCAGCGGCGTGCCGCTCGCCCAGCACGCCGAGCGGAAACAGCTCCAGCGCTCCATGCCGGTTCAGCAACTGTGCCGCGCCCTTCGGCCCGATGCCCGGGATTCCGGGGTAGCCATCAGCGCTGTCACCGACCAGCGCGAGGTAATCGGGAATCAGCGGCGGATCGACGCCGAATTTGGCGCGCACGCCCGCCGCATCGCGGATCGCCTTCGTGCGTCGATCGATTTGGACCACGCGCTCGTCGACGACGCACTGCGCAAGGTCCTTGTCCGGCGTCCAGATGCAGACCTTGGCGACGCGCGCATCGCGCGCCGCTAGATGAGCTGCCGACGCGAGCGCGTCGTCCGCTTCGAGTTCGACCATCGGCCACACGACGACGCCCATCGCCGTCAGCGCTTCTTCGAGTGGATGAAACTGCGAAGCCAGCGCTCGCTCGATGCCTTCACCGGTCTTGTAGCCCGCCCAGAGATCGTTGCGAAACGACTCGATCACGTGGTCGGTGGCGACGCCGATGTGCGTCGCGCCGCCCTCGATCATCTCGAGAACCGTGCCGAGCACGCCGGCCACAGCGCCCAGCGGCGCATCCTTGCCGTCATTGAAGCGGCGTGCGCCGTAGAAGTGCCGAAACAGCTCGTACGTGCCGTCGACGAGATGCACGACGAGGGGTTCGCTCACTTGTTGGCTCTCAAGATAACTGCGGACGAGCGTCCTTCATACCGTGGCGCGCTTGCCGCCTGAGTGAACTGGTTTCTCACAAGCCATAGTTTCCTACGTCCACAAGCTTTCGACTTATAGGCGGACCTTAGCGATTTGCCGAAGGCAGACGCTACAGGCCGGCGCAGAAGCGCGATCTTCGGTGCTCATGGCGGGCGTAGCCCGAAAACCGCGACCACCGCGGCTCCATGTCGACGCTCGCGTAAACTTCGGCTCTCGAGACAGCACACGACCACCGCACGCACGCATGCCCAGACCCTACGAATCCGAACTCGGCCAGTTCCTGCGCGAGATGAAGGAGCGCGATCCCTCGATCGAGGCCGGCCAGAAGCAGGGCCGCGCGATCTGGTGGGACAAGAACATCGATCCTGACATGTACGCGCGCTTCCGCCAGTCCGGCGTGCCGCAGCCGGGCTACGTCTATCAGCCGAAGGCCGGTCGTTGAGTCCGACGACGGCCCACGCGCACGAGCCGCTTCCGCAGGACGACGCCGTCGGCGCGCTCGCCGCCGCGGCTGACTCGACGCCGGACACGATCGACGGCGTCGCGCTCGCCCGACTCTACGGCGAGCCGCTGTTTCGTCTGCCTGACGACCTCTACATCCCGCCGGACGCGCTCGAGATCTTTCTCGAAGCCTTCGAGGGGCCGCTCGACCTGCTGCTCTATCTGATCCGCAAGCAGCACTTCAACGTGCTCGACATCCCGATGGCGCCGCTGACGGTGCAGTACCTGGCGTACATCGACCAGATCCGCGAGAAGAACCTGGAGCTTGCGGGCGAGTATCTGCTGATGGCCGCGCTGCTGATCGAGATCAAGTCGCGCATGCTGCTGCCGACGCGCAAGTCGGACAGCGGCGACGAAGCCGAGGACCCGCGCGCTGAACTGGTGCGCCGGCTGCTCGAGTACGAGCGAATGAAGCTCGCCGCGCAGCAGCTCGACCAACTGCCGCGCATCGGCCGCGACTTCGTGCACGCGATCGTGACGATCGAGCAGTCGATCGAGCGGCGCTTTCCGGACGTCAACGTCGTCGATCTGCGCGAGGCATGGGCGGCGGTAATAAGGCGGGCAGAACTGAACGCCCACCATCGAATCGCGCGCGAGGAGCTGTCGGTGCGCGAGCATATGAGCCTGATCCTGCGCCGCCTGCAGAACACGCGCTTCGTCGAATTCGGCGATTTCTTCGATCCCGACCCGTGGCCTACCTGTCGCGATCGTGCACTTCCTGGCATTGCTGGAACTTGCGCGCGAGGCGCTGATCGAAATCACGCAGGCCACGCCGTTTGCGCCGATCTACGTGAGGCTGGCGTATACGCCGACCTGAACGCCGGCTAGCCTCGTCCTCCGCCGCCGGGCATGCCGCTGCTCCATCTTCACCGATCTCGCTCAAGGATCACCATGCACGCACGAATCGTCTTGGTCGTCCTCGCGCTCGCCGCAGGCGTCGCCCAGGCTCAGCTCAAGCGCCGCAAGCGGTGCGCCCGCCACTCCGAGCACGCCCGCGTGCGCCGCCACAGCCTGGCACGTCGGCAGCGCCAAGACGCCGGCCACGGACCCTGCGACGATGGCGAAGGAAGCCGCGGCCGCCCGGGTCGCGACCGAGTGGCTGGAGCTGATCGACGCCGGCGACTACGGCAAGGCGTGGGACGAGTGCTCGCCGCTCTTCAAGCAGAAGGTGCAGCGCCAGCAGTGGGTCGACGGCCTGCCGAAGAATCGGGCGGAGTACGGCAGCTTCAAGTCGCGCAAGCTCGACGCCGGCGGTTACCGTCGCACCGCGTTGCCCGGCGCTCCGGAGGGCGAATACGTGACGCTGCGCTTTATCAGCGAGTTCGAAAAGAATGCGAACGCCGAAGAGATTGTCACGCTCGCCTATCAGGATGGCGCCTGGCGGCCGATCGGTTATCTGCTGCGCTAGCGCGCGCGCTGACCGATTCCCTGGCCGCGGCCTCGGGCGTCAGCAACAGCGTTGCGCGGTCGAGCGCGACCGACTTGATCAGGCACCACACCTCGCGCCCTTCGGCCAGCGCAAGCCGGTCGCATGCCTCGCGCGTCACGCGCGCGCGCAACCGGACGCCGGACGCGATCTCGACCTCGACGTCGACATGCGACGGATCGAGCGGCTGCATCGTGACGATCACTGCCAGCCAGGCGGTTCACCGTACTGACGTCCACCGGTTGTGACAGCGACAGTGCGACGTCGCGCGCCGGGATGCGCACCCGCAGTCTGCTGCCCGGCGGCAGGTCCACCTTCGGAATGCGCAATGCAGGGCCACTGTCGATCTGCAGCACGCTCAGACCGTAGTGCGCGTCGTGCGCGGCGATGACTCCGTGCAGCAGCGAGCCCGCTTCCACCGCCGGAAACAGCCGAGCGACCGGTGCCTGCTGCAGCACGTCGTCGACCGGTCCGGCGGCGACCACGGCGCCGGCGTCAAGCACGATCAGGTGACGTGCAAGTCGCAGTACCTCGTCGATCGCATGGCTGACGTAGACGATCGGAACGGCGAACTCGTCGCGCAGCCGTTCGATGTACGGCAGAACCTCGGCCTTGCGCGGCGCATCGAGCGATGCAAGCGGTTCGTCCAGCAGCAACGCCCGCGGCTGCGCCAGCAGCGCCCGGCCGATCGCAACCCGCTGGCGCTCCCCGCCCGACAGCGTATGGGGCCGGCGCTCGAGCAATGGCTCGAGGCCGAGCAATGCGATCACGGCCTCTGGGGCGGCCACCGGCGCCAGCGCGCGCGGTCCGGCGCGCCGCAGTCCGAAGAGCAAGTTGCGCTGCACGGTCAGGTGCGGGAACAGACGCGCATCCTGGAAGACGACCCCCAATGCGCGCCGTTCGACCGCAACGTCGATCCCCGCAGCGCTGTCAAAGAGCATCTGCGACCCGAGGGCGATGCGCCCGTGGTCCGGCCGCAGCAGCCCCGCGAGCAGCGCGATGAATGTCGACTTGCCAGCACCGCTCGCTCCGAACAGCGCAGTCACTCCGTCAAGCGGCAGATCGACATCGCAGCGAAATTCGAACACGCCGAGACGCTTGTCCGCACGAAGCTGCAAACGCCCGTCCGCATCCTTTGGCACTTTCTCGGCCGCGCTCATTCGCGCCCGATGTAGCGACGCACCCGCCGTGCCAGCGCATCGGAAGCGATCAGCGCAGAGAGCGCCAGCAGCAGCGAGATCACCACCAGGCGCAGCGCGGCGGCCTCGCCGTCGGGCGTCTGTGTCAGGCTATAGATCGCCAGTGACAGCGTTTGCGTTTCGCCTTCGACATTGCCAACGAAGGTGATCGTCGCGCCGAAGTCCCCGAGCGCGGCGGCGAATGCGAGGATGCCGCCGGACACGATGCCGGGCAGCATCAGCGGCAGCGTTACGTTACGGAAGACATCGAAGCGCGACGCACCCAGCGTGCGGGCCGCGGCTTCAAGCCGCGTGTCGACGGCTTCGAGCGCGAGTCGGATCGCGCGCACCATCAGCGGGAACGACATGACGGCCGCCGCCAGGATCGCGCCGGAGCGCGTGAAGACGAAGCGCACGCCGAGTACGTCGTTGAGCCAGGCGCCCAATCGGTCCTCGGGTGCCGAACAGCACCAGCAGAAAATAGCCGATCACGACCGGCGGCAGCACCAGCGGCAGGTGCACCAGTGCATCGAGCAAGGACTTGCCGACGAAGCGGCCGCGCGTGAGCAGCCACGCAGACGAGGATCGCGAGCGGCAGGCTGATCGCCACCGCCGTCAGCGCCACCTGCAGACTCAGCTTCAGCGCGACGATTTCGGTATGCGTCAGCATGGCGCGCAAGGCTAACGCATTTCATGTGACGGCCCGCGGCCCGACGATCACGTCAGGGGCTACTGAATCCAAACCTGCGGAACACCGCAACCGCCTCCGCACCAGCGACGAACTTCAGGAACTCGCGCGCCGCGGTGAATCATTGCGAGCGACGATCGCAAACGGATATCGGATCGGATCATGGGTCCCGATGGGAAGACGCCGGCGACGCGCACGCGCGGCGCGATTGCCGCATCCGTCGCGTAGACGATCCCGGCCGCAGCCTCGCCACGTTCGACGAACGCCAGCGCGACGCGGACGTTTTCGGCACGCACCAGACGCGTCCGGGCAACGTTCCACGCGCCGAGCGCCGTCAGGGCCTGTTGCGCGTAACGGCCAACCGGCACGCTGCTCGGATCGCCCGTGACCCAGCGCCCGTCGGGTCCGAGCAGCGCGGCGAAATCAAAGCCGGGCGCAAGATCGACTCTCGCCGGACTGTCGGCCGGCACGACGAGGACAAGGCGGTTGCCGAGGATGGCCGCGCGCGTGTCGGCAGCGATCAGCCTGCGCTCGGCCAGATAGTCCATCCACTGCTCGTCGGCGCTGGCGAAAACACCCGCCGGCGCGCCCTGCTCGATCTGCCGGGCCAGCGTGCTCGACGCCGCGAACGAGAAGCGGAGCGGTGCGCAGTCCGGTGCTGAAACAGCTTTCCAGCTTCCTCCAGCGCGTTCTGCAGGCTCGCCGCGGCAAACACTCGTCCAGCTCGTCAGCATGGACAGCAGCGGTGCAGAGCGCCAGCATCAGGCCCAAAAGAATGCCGCGCCCGCGGAACGCAGTGCTCATCGTCGTCAGTGCTCAGTGCGCCTCGTCCCAGTTGGCGCCGACACCGAGTTCGACCAGCAGTGGAACGCGCAACTGCGCAACACCGGCCATCAGCGCCGGCAGTCGGTTGCGGACCAGGTCCGCTTCGGCGTCAGGAACCTCGAGCACCAGTTCGTCGTGCACCTGCATCACCAGCCGGGTGCCCAGCGAGTCCTCCTGGATCCAGCGGTCGACTGCGATCATCGCGAGCTTGATCAAATCCGCGGCTGTGCCCTGCATCGGCGCGTTGATCGCGGCGCGCTCGGCGCCGCCTCGCCGCGGGCCATTGGGAGAATTGATCTCGGGCAGCCACAGCCGGCGGCCGAAAACCGTCTCTACATAGCCCTGCCGCTTGGCCAGCGCCCGCGTCGACTCCATGTACTTCGCGACGCCGGGATAGCGCATGAAATAGCGATCGATGTAGCTGCGCGCCGCCTCGCGCTCGATGCCGAGATTGGACGCCAGGCCGAAGGCGCTCATGCCGTAGATCAGTCCGAAGTTGATGACCTTGGCGTAGCGCCGCTGCTCGCTCGAGACTTCGCCGAGCGGCGCGCCGAAGACCTCGGAGGCGGTCGCGCGATGAATGTCCTCGCCCTTGGAAAACGCGTCGAGCAGGCCCGCATCCTCGGAGATGTGGGCCATGATGCGCAGCTCGATCTGCGAATAGTCCGCCGAGACGATGCAGTGGCCGGGCGGCGCGATGAACGCCTCGCGAATGCGCCTGCCTTCCGCGGTGCGGATCGGGATGTTTTGCAGGTTGGGGTCCGACGACGACAGCCGGCCGGTGACCGCGATTGCCTGGCCATAGTTCGTGTGCACACGGCCGTTCGCGTCGGCGCTGGCCGGCAGCTTGTCGCTGTAGGTCGACTTCAGCTTCGACAGCCCGCGGTGTTCCAGCAGCAGCTTCGGCAGCGGATAGTCCTCGGCGAGTTTCTCCAGCACTTCCTCGTCGGTCGACGGCGCGCCGCTCGCGGTCTTCTTCAGCACCGGCAGCTTCAGTTGTCCGAACAGGATCTCGCCGATCTGCTTCGGGCTGCCGAGGTTGAACGTCGTCCCCGCAATCTCGGTCGCCTGGCGCTCGAGGTCGGCGATCCGCTGCGCGAGTTGTCGGCTCTGTTCACGCAGCAACCCGGCGTCGATCAGCACGCCGGTGCGCTCCATGCGGAACAGCACCCGTGAGACCGGCAGTTCGATGTCCTGGTAGACCGCGCGCAGTTGCTCGTTCGGTTCGATCTGCGGCCACAGTTGCCGATGCAGCGCCAGCGTCACCTCGGCGTCCTCGGCCGCGTACTCGGTGGCCCGATCGATCGCCACTTCGTCGAAGCACAGCTGATTGGCGCCCTTGCCGCAGACCTCGGTGTAGGTCAGCGTCTTGCGGCCAAGGTGGCGCTCGGCCAGCGAATCCATGTCGTTGTTGCGGTGAGCCTCGAGCACATACGACTCGAGCAACGTGTCATGCGCGACGCCGGCCAGGCGCAGGCCGTGGTTGGCGAACACGTGCATGTCGTACTTCAGATGCTGGCCGACCTTGCGATGGTGCGGGCTCTCGAGCCACGGCCGCAATGCGGCAAGGGTCGCGTCGAAGTCAAGCTGCTCGGGCACTCCGGGATAGCGGTGCGCGAGCGGGATGTAGCAGGCCTTCAGCGGCTCGACCGACAGCGAGATGCCGACCAGGCGCGCCGCCATCGGATCGAGCGACGTGGTTTCAGTGTCGATGCAGGTGAGGTCTGCGGCGCCGATGCGCTGCAACCATGCGTCGAGCTGCACGCGCGTCGTGACCGTTTCGTACTCGGTCCCAGTCTCGCGCTCGGGCGCAGCACTTGCGGCCGCTGCACCGGGCGCGGCCGGCGCCATACTGGCATCCACCTCCCGCAACCACGCCTTGAACTCGTAGCGCTGGTAGATCTCGCGCAGGCGCGCCGCGTCCTCGTCACGCACTTCAAGCGCAGAGAGCGACGGGACGTGCGTGGAAAGGTCGCAGTCGGTCTTGATCGTGACCAGCGCCTTCGCCGTCGGTAACCACGGCAGCGCCTTGCGCAGGTTTTCGCCCACCGCGCCGGTGATCTGGTCGGCGTGTTCGACGAGCGCATCGAGCGAACCGTACGTCTGCAGCCATTTGGCAGCGGTCTTCGGCCCCACCTTGTCGACGCCCGGCACATTGTCGACGCTGTCGCCGACCAGCGTGAGGTAGTCGACGATGCGCTCGGGCGGCACTCCGAACTTGGCCGACACGCCCGGCACATCGAGCGTTTCGCCGCTCATCGTGTTGACCAGCGTCGTGTGCTCGTCGACCAGTTGCGCCAGGTCCTTGTCGCCGGTCGAGATCACCGTCCGCAGGCCATGGTGCGACGCCTGCCGTGCGAGCGTCCCGATCACATCGTCGGCCTCGATGCCCTCGATCTCGACGACGGGCCAGCCCATGGCGTCCACTGCCGCATGGATCGACTCGATCTGCGCGACCAGATCGTCCGGCATGGCGGTCCGATTGGCCTTGTATTCGGCGTACAGGTCGTCCCGGAAGGTCTTACCCTTGGCATCGAACACGCACGCGATGTAGTCGGCCGTCACCTGCTGGCGCAGCACGCGCAGCATGGAGATGAACCCGCGCAGCGCTCCGGTCGGCTCGCCCGCCGCCGTGCGCAGATCGGGCAGCGCGTGATACGCGCGATACAGGTAGCTCGACCCATCGAGCAGTAACAGAGTTTTCATGGGAGATACGCCGTGCTCGACCAACGCAAGAACATACCCAGCCTGCGCGCAGTCACGATGCCGGAACGCGCCACCAGCCAGAAGGCAAGGGAGTCGTGGCAGCTCTGGGGCATTATTTCAGAGTTCGTCGAGGCCTCCGAGCGGCTGTCCGAGATCCGCCCGGCGGTGTCGATCTTCGGCAGCGCCCGCACGCTGCCGGGAACGCCGAACTACGACCTCACCATCGAGATCGCGCGCAAGCTGTCAGATGCCGGCTTTGCCGTCATCAGCGGCGGCGGCCCCGGCATCATGGAAGCGGCCAACCGCGGCGCCTTCGAGGGCGCATCGCCCTCGGTCGGGCTCAACATCGAGCTGCCGTTCGAGCAGTACGGCAATCCGTACCAGGATATCTCGCTGCGTTTCAGGCACTTTTTCGCCCGCAAAGTCGCCTTCGTCAAGTACGCCGCCGCGTACGTCGTAATGCCCGGCGGCTTCGGCACGCTCGACGAGCTTTCCGAGGCGCTGACGCTGATCCAGACCGGCAAGGGCAGGAAGATGCCGGTGGTGCTGGTCGGATCCGCGTTCTGGAGCGGACTGCTGCTGTGGCTGCGCGACACGGTTGCAGCGGAGGGCATGATCAGCGAGACCGACCTCGCGATGATGCGGGTCGTCGACGACAGTGACGCGGTAGTCAACGCGCTCTTCGAGTTCTACGACGCACGCGGATTCGAGCAGAGCGCGACCGAGCGTGAGCAGCTCCTCTACCTTTGAGACTGGCCCGTTTCGGGGATCATCTGAATGTTGTTTTCGCGATAGGCGACTAGAATGGATCACATGGGAAGTCGCTCGCTTCCGCCCGCGTTCCGACGCAGCCTGCCGGGCGCGGTGCTGTTGCTGCTCGCGACCATCGGGCCGGCCGCGGCGCAGAATGCGCCGGCCAACCCCGACGCGCGCACTCCGGCCAATGCCGCACCGGCACGTCCTGCCGCCAAGCCCGCGACCCGGCAGCGTCTCGAATTGCCGGCCGCAGAGAAGCAGGCGATTGATGCGCGTGCGAACGCTGCGCCGCCGCCGGCTCCTGCAACAAGTGACGAACTGGTGCCGTCCGACGCCGATGCGAAGGCACCTCCCCCCGAGGAACCGGTGACGCGGATCGAGCAGATCCGCACCGACAATCGCATCAGTGAAATCCGCGTGACCCCCGCATTGACCGGCCGCACCTACACGATCACGAATCGCGAGGGCCAGCAGCCGATCTCGGCGACCGAGAGCCTGTCGGGGCTGTCGGTTCCGAAGTTCTTCACGTTCGAGTTCGGCCGACCGACCGAACGACCCGCCCCGCCGCTGCCACCCCCGCCCTCGTCCCAGTCCCGCTAGACCTTCGGCCCGAGCCACCGATGGCCGTCTTCACCGCGATCACTCGCGCCGAAGCCGCGAGCTTCCTGACGCAGTTCGCGATCGGCGAACTGACCGACCTGCAGGGCATCGCCACGGGCATCGAGAACACCAATTTCTTCCTGACGACGACCGATGGGCGCTTACGTCCTGACGATCTTTGAGCGACTGACCTTCAAGCAACTGCCGTTTTATCTGGAGCTGATGCGGCACCTCTCGCGCCGCGGTCTGCCGGTGCCGGCGCCACAGGAAAACCGCAGCGGCGCACTGCTGTCGGAAATCAAGGGCAAGCCCGCGGCGATCGTCACGCGACTCGAAGGCAAGGCCGTCACCGAGCCGAGCGCATCGCACTGCGCACTGGTGGGCGAGGTGCTTGCGAGAATGCACGTCGCCGGCGTCGGACTTCCCGTTGTTCCAGCCGCATTTGCGCGGCATCGGCTGGTGGAAAGAATCGGTGCCGAAGCTCGAGCCGCACGTCCCCGATCACCTGTTCCATCGCCTCGCCGATGAACTGATCTACCAGGACACCTTCTTCCGCAGCGCCCGTTTCGAGCGCCTGCCGGCCGGGCCGATCCATGCTGACCTGTTCCGCGACAACGTGCTGATGGTCAAGACCGCGGCTGGTGACGCGATCGGCGGTCTGATCGACTTCTACTTCGCCGGCTGTTCGCTGTGGTTGTTCGACCTGGCCGTCACGATGAACGACTGGTGCATCAACCTGGCCACCGGAGCGTTCGACATGGTGCGGGCGCAGGCGCTGATCGATGCGTACCACGCGGTGCGACCGCTGCACGAGGAGGAGCATGAGTCCTGGCGCACGGTGCTGCGTGCCGCGGCGACTGCGATTCTGGATTTCGCGGCTGTACGACTACTACCTGCCGCGTCCGGCCGAGGTGCTGACGCCGCACGATCCCACGCACTTCGAGCGCATCCTGGAGCATCGGATCGCCGACGCGACTTTGCCGTGGGCAAGCGCGGCCGGGTGAGCCACGCCGATAGAATTGCGGAATGCAAGTCAGAACGCTGCCGGCGGCAGCCGGCTGGGGCTGGTTGCGCGAAGGCCTTTCCCTCTACCGGCGCCAGGCGTTCGCGTTCACCGCGCTGGTGATCCTGTATTCGATGGCGCTGATGCTGATCGCGAACGTTCCGCTCGTCGGCCTGCCACTCGCGGCCGTCCTGGTGCCATTCGGAACGGTCGGGATCACTGCGGCCGGACGCGATGCGGAACGCAACGTCGTGCCGATGCCATCGCTGCTGCTCGAAGGCTTCAGGCATCCCCAGCGCAACGCGCTGGTGCGTCTCGGTGTCATCCACGCCGGCCTTGTCGTTCTGATGACCATGCTCACTGCGTTGTTCGCCCAGGACGAGCTCGCAAACTGGAAAGTGGTCGAGGGCCAGATCGACTCGAGCACGGTCGCGGCCAACGTGCCGTGGGACGCGATCGCTGTGGCGGCGCTTGTCTACACGCCGATCCTGATGCTGACCTGGTTCGCGCCGCAGCTGATCGCCTGGCACCGATATCCGGTCGGCAAGGCGATGTTCTTCTCTCTGTTTGCCTGCTGGCGCAACCGCTGGCCGTTCCTGGTGCTGGGTATCGCGCTCGCCGCGCTCATTTTCGCGGTGTCATGGCTGACATCGGTGTTGCTGAACATCGCGGGCGCTTCGCCGCAGGTGGGCTCGATGATGCTTGCGCCGGTTGCGCTGCTGCTCACCAGCGTCGCCTATTCGACGCAGTACCCGATCTATCGCAGCGTGCTCGATCCTGGCGCCGACGCGCAGGACACACCGCCTGCAACAGTGCACTAGGCCGGCGTCAGCTTCGCTACCGCCAGCGCCAGCCATTTGACGCCGAGCGGACCGAAGTTCACCTGGGCTCGCGCATCGTCGCCGCTGCCTTCGAGATTGATCACGACGCCGTCGCCGAAGCGCGCGTGACGCACTGACTGGCCGATGCGCACTCCATGCGAAGGAGCCCGGGCTGGCGGCACGCTTGGCGACTGCAGGACGCACGCCGGCGTCGTGCCACTGGCCGAAGCGGCCGCCGCCACCCACGGGCTGCCGCGGCGTCAGCCACTTTACCGCCGCGTCCGGCAGCTCCTGGAGGAAGCGGGATTTGATGCCGTAGCGCGTCTGTCCGTGCAGCAGGCGGCTCTGCGCGAAGCTGACGTAGAGCCGTCGCCGCGCACGCGTGATCGCGACATACATCAGCCGGCGTTCCTCCTCGAGACCGTCGAGCTCGTTCAGGCTGTTCTCGTGCGGGAACAGCGCTTCCTCCAGACCCGTGATGAACACCGCGAAAAATTCGAGTCCCTTGGCCGAGTGGACGGTCATCAGCTGCAGCGCGTCCTGGCCCGCCTCAGCCTGGTTGTCGCCGGCCTCGAGCGATGCATGCGAGAGGAACGCGGCCAGCGGCGAAGGGATCTGGGTCGCACTTTCCTCGGCGCTCGCCTGCGTCGCCGGCGCATCCTGCGCGTAGCCTTCTTCTGAGACGAACGCGGCTGCGGCGTTGACCAGCTCGTTCAGGTTTTCGATGCGCTCCTGTCCTTCGCGCTCGCTCTGGTAGTGCTGGATCAGACCACTCCGTTGTATCACCGCGTCGACGATCTCCGACAGCGGCAGGTGGGCGGTTTCGAAGCGCAGGCTGTCGATCAGCTTCACGAACGCGCCGAGGTTGCTCCCGGCCTTGCCTGTCATGGCGCCGACCGCCGCGTAAAGACTGGTGTTGCCGGCGCGCGCCGCATCAGCAAGCTGCTCGAGCGAGCGCGCGCCGATGCCGCGCGGCGGGAAGTTGACGATGCGCAGGAAGGCCGTGTCGTCGGCCGGGTTCTCAATCAGCCGCAGGTAGGCGAGCGCGTGCTTGATCTCGGCGCGCTCGAAAAACCGCAGGCCACCGTAGACCCGGTACGGGATTGCAGCATTGAACAGCGCATGCTCGATCACGCGCGACTGCGCGTTCGAGCGATACAGCACGGCGATCTCGGCGCGCGCGTGACCTTCGGCGATCAGTCCCTTGACTTCGTCGACCAGCCAGGCGGCCTCGTAGCCGTCGGTCTGCGCTTCGTAGATGCGCACCGGCTCGCCCTCGCCGGCATCGGTCCACAATTCCTTGCCAAGCCGGCGTGCGTTGTTGGCGATCAACGCGTTGGCGGCGTTCAGAATGTGACCGACCGAGCGGTAGTTCTGTTCGAGCTTGATCAGGTTCTGTACGCGGAACTCGCGCTCGAAGTCGGCCATGTTGCCGACGTTGGCGCCGCGAAATGCGTAGATCGACTGGTCGTCGTCGCCGACTGCGAAAATGGCATTTTTCGCGCCGGCGAGCAGCTTCAGCCAGGCGTATTGCAACTTGTTGGTGTCCTGAAACTCGTCGACGAGGATGTGGCGGAAGCGGTCCTGGTAATGGCTGCGCAGGATCTCGTTGCGATCGAGCAGCTCGTAGCAGCGCAGCAGCAGCTCGGAGAAGTCCGCGACGCCTTCGCGATTGCACTGCGCGTCGTACAGCGCGTAGAGCTCGACGAACCTGCGGTTGTAGTCGTCGTTGACCTCGACGTCCTTCGCACGCAGTCCGGCTTCCTTGGAGCTGTTGATGAAGTGCTGGAGGTTGCGCGGCGGATAACGCTCATCGTCGATGTTGTTGGCCTTCAGCAGGCGCTTGATCGCGCCGAGCTGGTCGGCGGAGTCGAGGATCTGGAACGTCGACGGCAGTCCGGCGTCACGGTGATGCGCGCGCAGCATGCGGTTGCACAGCCCGTGGAAGGTGCCGATCCACATGCCGCGCACGTTGATCGGCAGCATCGCGGCGAGCCGCGTCAGCATTTCCTTCGCCGCCTTGTTGGTGAAGGTCACCGCGAGCACGCCCTGCGGTGACAACTGTCCGGTCTGGATCAACCAGGCGATGCGCGTCGTCAGCACGCGGGTCTTGCCGCTGCCGGCACCGGCGAGGATCAGGGCGGACTGATTGGGAAGCGTGACAGCAGCGAGTTGCTGCTCGTTCAGGTTCTGCAACAGATTCATGAGCGGATCGCAGTGTAGCGGCCCCTATAATCGCGCCTTTGAATCAAATACTTACGAGCGCGATGGAACCGAAGTACGACCCGCAGGCCGTGGAGCGAGCCGCACAGGCCCACTGGGCGCGCACGCAGGCGTATCGCGCGGTCGAGCACGCGAAGGACGCGCGCGGCAGGCCTAAGCCCAAGTTTTATGTCTGCTCGATGCTGCCGTATCCCAGCGGCAAGCTGCACATGGGCCACGTGCGCAACTACACATTGAATGACGTGATGTATCGCATCCTGCGGATGCGCGGGTACAACGTCATGACGCCGATGGGCTGGGACGCGTTCGGTCTGCCGGCAGAGAACGCCGCGATCGACAACAACGTTCCGCCCGCGGAGTGGACCTACGGCAACATCGCCGAGATGAAGGCGCAGATGCAGCCGCTCGGGCTCGCCTTCGACTGGTCGCGCGAACTGGCGACCTGCCAGCCCGGGTACTACCGGTGGAACCAGTGGATGTTCCTGCGGATGCTCGACAAGGGCATCGCCTACCGCAAGACGCAGGTCGTCAACTGGGATCCGGTCGACCAGACCGTTCTTGCCAACGAACAGGTCGTCGACGGCCGCGGCTGGCGTTCGAACGCGATCGTCGAGAAACGCGAGATCCCCGGTTACTACCTCGGCATCACGCAGTACGCGGACGAATTGCTCGCCGACCTGGAGAAGCTCGACTGGCCGCCGCAGGTCAAAGCGATGCAGGAGAACTGGATCGGCAAAAGCGTCGGCGTCAACTTCGGGTTTCCCTACGAAGCTCGACGGCGAGAAGAAGCTGCTGCGAGTCTTCACGACCCGCGCCGACACGATCATGGGCGTGACCTTCATGGCGATTGCGGCCGAGCATCCGCTCGCCGAGCGACTCGCGCGTGGCCGTCCGGAGATCGCCGCGTTCATCGAGGAGTGCAGGAAAGGTGGCCTTGCCGAAGCCGACCTCGCGACGATGGAAAAGAAGGGCGTGCCGACCGGGTTCTCGGTCACGCATCCGCTGACCGGAGCCGCCGTGCCCGTATGGATCGGCAACTACGTGCTGATGGGCTACGGCGAGGGCGCGGTCATGGGCGTGCCGGCGCACGACGAGCGCGACTTTGCGTTCGCGAAGAAGTACGGCTTGCCGATCCAGCAGGTGATCGGCGTGCCGGGCGAGACGTTTTCGCTCGAGGACTGGCAGGAGTGGTACGCCGACAAGGCGCGCGGCATCTGCGTGAACTCGGGCAAGTACAACGGACTCGGCTATGAGGCTGCCACCGATGCGATCGCCGCTGACCTGAAGGCCAAAGGTCTCGGCGACAAGCAGGTGCAGTACCGGCTGCGCGATTGGGGCATCTCGCGCCAGCGCTATTGGGGCACACCGATCCCGATCATCCACTGCGAGTCCTGCGGTCCGGTGCCTGTGCCGGAAAAGGACCTGCCGGTCGTACTGCCCGAGGGCCTGATACCGGACGGCAGCGGCAACCCGCTGAACAAGTACGAGCCCTTCCTGAAGTGCACCTGCCCTCGCTGCGGTGGGCCGGGGCGGCGCGAGACCGACACGATGGACACGTTTGTCGACTCGGCCTGGTACTACATGCGCTATTGCTCGCCGGACGCGGCCGACGCGATGGTCGACACGCGCAACGACTACTGGATGCCGATGGACCAGTACATCGGCGGCATCGAGCACGCGGTGTTGCACCTGCTGTACGCGCGTTTCTGGACCAAGGTGATGCGCGACATGGGGCTGGTGAAGTTCGGCGAACCGTTCCAGCGCCTGTTCACGCAAGGCATGCTGACGCACGAGTGCTACTACCGCGAGGACGCGGCCGGGAGGAAGCGCTGGTTCTATCCCGCCGAGATCGACATCGAGTACGACGACAAGGGCCGGCCGCTCAAGGTGACGGCCCTCGAGGACGGGCTGCCGGTCAGCTTCGGCGGTATCGAGAAGATGTCGAAGAGCAAGAACAACGTGGTCGAGCCGCGCAACATCATCGACCGGTTCGGCGCCGATACCGCGCGTGCATTCGTCATGTTCGCCGGCCCGCCGGACCAGAGCGCGGCCTGGAGCAATTCGGGCGCCGAGGGCACCTATCGCTTTCTCCGGCGCCTGTGGAACTACTGCAGCGAGCGGCAGGCCGCGCTGAAATCGCAGCCGAAGCTCGATGTCGGGGCCCTGAATGCCGCGCAGAAGGCACTGCGGCGAGACATTCACGCCAACCTTAAGCAGGCGGACTTCGACTACGCGCGCCTGCAGTACAACACCGTCGTTTCCGCGGCGATGAAGATGCTGAACGCGCTGGAGGATGCGCGGCTCGGCCCCGCCTCGGCAGATGCGGCGCTGCTGACCGAGGCGGTCGGCATCCTGCTGCGCACGCTCTACCCAATCGCACCGCACATCTCGCACGCACTGTGGAACGAACTGGGTTATGCAGCTGCGTTTGGCACCGAGATCATCGATGCACCGTGGCCGCAGCCCGATCCCGCGGCCCTGCAGCGGGACGAGATCGAACTCGTCGTGCAGGTCAACGGCAAGCTGCGCGCCTCGATTCGCGTGCCGGCCGCGGCCGACAACGGCGCGATCGAGCGCGCAGCGGTGGCCGATGTCAATGTTCAGAAGTTCGTCGCGGGGCAAACAGTCAAGCGGGTGATCGTCGTGCCCGGCAAGCTGGTGAACGTGGTCGTCTGATGCGGCGTCGGCAACTGCTGCTTGCAATCGGTGCGGCATCTCTGGCGGGATGCGGCTTCCGGCTGCGCGGCACGCAGAGTTTGCCGGTCGAGACGATCTACCTCGCACTGCCGGTCAATTCACCGATCGGTGCCGAGATGTCCCGACTGCTTCGTTCGTCCACGAACGCCAAGGTTGTCACCGATCGCCAGGCCGCACAGGCGGTGTTCGAACTGCTTGGCGAAACCCGCGAACGTGAAGTGCTGGCGATCAATTCGCAGGGTCGCGCCACCGAATATCAAATTCGCCTGCGCATCCGCTTCCGTGTGCTGGATCACAGCGCTGGCGAACTGATCGGGCCGACCGACCTCATGGCCCGACGCGACATCACCTTCAACGAGTCTGACTTGCTGGCGAAGGAATCGGAAGAAGGACTGCTGTATCGCGACATGCAGAGCGATCTGGTGCGGCAGATGGTGAGCCGCCTCGCCGGCATGCGGGCCGAAGCCACTTGATGCAGACGAGGTCCGACGGGCTTGCCGGCGTGCTGGCCCGCGCCGAACGCGAGCGGCGCATGCCGCCGCTGGTCGTCGTCAGCAGCGACGAGGCGTTGCTCGCGCTGGAAGCCCAGGACGCGCTGCGCCAGAGCTGCGCGCGCACTCGGCTACACCGAGCGCGAGGTGCTCAATGCGGACGCGCGTTTCGACTGGTCAAAGCTGACGCAGGCCACTCTGGGACTGTCGCTGTTCGCCGAGCGGCGCATCGTCGAGGTCCGGTTGCCGACCGGCAAGCCGGGCGTGGCCGGCGCCGCGGCGCTCGAGGCGCTGGCCGAATCCGTGCCCGCAGACACGCTGACGCTGCTCGCCCTCCCGAAGCTCGACCGCAAGACCCGCGAGGCGCGCTGGGCCAGCGCACTCGCACGCGCGGGCACCTGGTTGGACATCGAGACGATCGAGCGCGACCGCTTGCCGCAGTGGATCGGCGAGCGGCTGGCGCGACAGCGGCAGAGCGCGCCGCCCGACGCGCTTGAATTCATCGCCGACCGAGTCGAAGGCAACCTGTTCGCCGCGCATCAGGAGATCGCCAAGCTTGCGCTGCTGTATCCGGCCGGCGAACTGTCGCTCGATCAGGTGCGCGACGCGGTGCTGAATGTCGCGCGCTATGACGTCTCGCAGCTGCAAGCCGCAATGGTCGGCGGTGACCGGAAGCGGGTCGCAAAGACGATGGCCGGCCTGCGCGACGAGGGTGAGGCGCTGCCGCTGATCATCTGGGCCATCGCCGAGGAATTACGTGCGCTGATCCGGGTCAAGGCGTTGGTCGCCAGCGGCCGACCGTTTGCAGCGGCGGCCCGCGAGAGCCGGATCTGGGGCCCGCGCGAGCGACTGTTCGAGCGCGCGTTGGGACGCCTCGATCTCGACCGCCTGGAGCACACCGTGGCGCGGATCGCCGACATCGACCGGTTGGCCAAGGGGTTGCGTGCGCCAAAGGCCGACAGCGACCCTTGGCTAGAATTGACCGACATCGCCCTCGACGTTGCGACATGACCTCGAGGGCTGGGAATCGTCCGTGAACGTGCGCACCGAGCATCGCAGCATCGCGACCGCCGCTGGCGAGGATGATCGCGTGCACTCTGATTTCGGCGGTGACCTGGATGCCTACATGCGGCACGTCGGCCAGACGGCCCGGACCGTGGCCCCGGCCATGGCACGGGCGACGACGGCGCAGCGTAACGGCGCCCTGCTGCAGCTGGCGCAGCGCGTCCGTACGGCGCAAGCCGAATTGCTGGCGGCCAACCGGCAGGATCTTGAGCGCGCGAGGTCCGGCTGGGCTTGCCCCGGCACTGGTCGACCGCCTGACGCTGGACGATTCGACCATCGAGCAGATGGCCGACGGCGCCGAACAGGTGGCGCGGCTGCCGGATCCGATCGGCGCGATCGTCGACGTGCGCTCGCAGCCAAGCGGCATCGATGTTGGCCGCATGCGCGTGCCGCTCGGCGTCATCGGCATCATCTACGAGAGCCGGCCGAATGTGACCGTCGATGCCGCCGCTCTCTGCATCAAGAGCGGCAATGCCGCGATCCTGCGCGGCGGATCGGAAGCGATTGCCTGCAATCGCCTGTTGGCGCGACTCGTGGCGGACGCTCTGGCCGCAGTCGGGCTGCCGCGCGAGGCGGTACAGCTCGTCGACACGACCGACCGCAACGCGGTCGGTAAGCTGGTCGCGATGCCCGAATTCGTCGACATCGTGGTGCCGCGCGGCGGCAAGGGGCTGATCGAACGGCTGATGCGCGAAAGCCGCGTGCCGATGATCAAGCACCTCGATGGCGTCTGCCACGTTTATATCGACGCGGCCGCCGACCTCGACATGGCCGTGCGCATCGCCGACAACGCCAAGACCCAGCGCTACGGCACCTGCAACACGATGGAGACGCTGCTCGTCGCCGAGCGTGTCGCCGCTGAGTTACTGCCAAGGCTCGGACGTATCTACGCCGCGAAAAGTGTCGAACTGCGCGGCGACGCGACCACCTGCGCACTGCTGCAGCAGGCGGGAATCGCCTGTATCGCCGCGAGTGAGGAGGACTGGCGCGCCGAGTACCTCGCGCCGATCCTGGCGATCCGCGTCGTCGCCGACCTCGACGAGGCGATCGCGCACATCAATAGCTACGGCAGCCGTCACACCGATGCAATAGTGACGACCGACCATGCTGCGGCGATGCGTTTCCTGCGCGAGGTCGACTCGGCCTCGGTAATCGTCAATGCCTCGACGCGTTTCGCCGACGGCTACGAGTACGGGCTCGGCGCCGAGATCGGGATCAGTAACGACAAGCTGCATGCGCGCGGCCCGGTCGGCCTCGAAGGGCTGACTTCGCTGAAATTCGTCGTGTTCGGCCACGGCGAAGTACGCGGCGAGGCTGCGCCGCCGTCATGACCGGCTACGCCTGGGTCAAGACGCTGCATCTGGTGTTCGTGATCAGCTGGTTCGCCGGGCTGTTCTACCTGCCGCGAATATTCGTCAACCTCGCCGACACGACGGACGCTGCCACGCGCGAACGGCTGCTTTTGATGGCACGCAAGCTGCTTCGATTCATGACCGTACTCGGCTTCCTTGCGATCTGCTTCGGCATGGTGCTCTGGAGCGGCTACGGCGTGGGCAGCAAGAGCGGCTGGATGAGCGCCAAGCTGGTACTGGTGCTCGGGCTCGTTGTCTATCACGTATGGTGCGCGTTGCTGTACAAGCACTTTGCGACCGCGACGAACACGCGCTCCCACGTCTGGTTTCGCTGGTTCAATGAAATGCCCGTGCTGATGCTGTTTGCGATCGTCGCACTCGCGGTCGGCAAACCGTTCTGATCTCGGGCGAGGACACTGCGATGGCTGCAACTGTTGACTATTACATGACTCCGGTCTCGCCGTTCACCTACTTTGGACACGAGCGGTTGCGCGCAATCTGCCGCGACCGCGGCGCCGAGATCAATTTGAAGGTCATGGACCTGGGCAAGGTCTTCCCGGTTTCGGGCGGGCTGGCGCTCAAGGATCGCGCGCCGCAACGGCGCGCCTATCGGATGATGGAGCTCAAGCGCTGGCGCGACTTCCTCGGCATGCCGCTGACGCTGGAGCCGAAGTTCTTCCCGGTGCCGGCCGAGGCAGCGGCGACCCTGATCCTCGCGGTCCTGGAACAGCGCGGCACGGAAACAGCGCTGGACGTGGCCGGAGACTGCTTGCGCGCGATCTGGACCGAAGACCGTGACATCTCCTCGCGCGATACGCTGCGGGACATCGCGGGCGCGCGCGGGCTCGACGCGCAAGCGTTGCTGGCGCAGGCCGCGTCGGCCGGGATCGCCGCGGTCTATGTGATGCAATCGCAGGAAGCAATCGCGCGAGGGATCTTCGGCTCGCCGACTTATGTATACAACGACGAAATCTTCTGGGGACAGGACCGGCTCGACTTTCTCGATCGCGCGCTGGCCCGTGCCTGAGCTTCGGGTCGACGGCCCGGCCGGCTGACGCCCCATGGCGCAGCACGCCAGCAGTCGTACTTCGCGGTCTGTCCACGCGGCCTGGAAGCCGCCCTTGCCGACGAACTGCAGGCGCTTGGAGCTCGCGACGTTCGGCCGGACAACGGGGGCGCGTCATCTTCCGGCACCGCGCGAACTCGGCTACGCCGCCAACCTGCATTCGCGGCTCGCCAGCCGAATCCTCTGGCAGGTTGCGCGCCGCGGCTACACAACTGAACAGCACCTGTACGACGCGACACAGGAAGTCCGCTGGCAGGACCTGATGTCGCCGCAGCAGACGCTGCGGGTCGACGTCACGGCGTCGAGATCGCCGCTCGCGAGCCTGGAGTTCGCGATGCTGCGGATCAAGGACGGCATCGTCGACCGGCTGCGTGCACTTAAAGGCGAACGGCCATCGATCGACCGGCAGAACCCCGACGTGCGCGTGTTCGCCTACCTCGACGAACGCACCGGTCACGCTCTACCTCGACCTGAGCGGCGAAGCCCTCTTCAAACGCGGCTGGCGCGCCGACAAGGGTGAGGCACCGCTGAAGGAAAACGTCGCTGCCGGCCTGCTGGCGCTCTCCGGTTGGACAGCCGCAGGTGCCGCTCTTCGACCCGTTCTGTGGCAGCGGCACCATCGTCATCGAGGCGGCCTGCATCGCATCCAGCCGCGCGCCGGGACTAGATCGGGGCTTTGCCTTCGAGCGACTCGGCGACTTCGACCGCGGCGCATGGCGGCGTCTGCAGCAGCGCGCTCGTGACGCCATCGATGACGGCGCCGCGATGCTGATCGCCGGCTCGGACATCTCGACCCGAGTGATCGATCAGGCCCGCATCAACGCGGGACTGGCCGGCCTTGCGCGCGCAGCTCGCCGACGGGCGCCTGCGCCTCGAAGCCGGCGATGCCCGCACCGCGGCGCCGCGCGGCGGAGCACGGCATGATCATCTCCAACCCGCCTTATGGTGAACAGAGCACCCCGCGTTCGGCCACCGTCCCCAGGATGATGGCCGACGTCGGTGATCACCTGAAGGCGTCATTTCCGGGCGTGGCACGCCTGGTTCCTGACCTCCGACCGGGAACTGCCGCGGCAGATGCGGCTGGCCGAGACACGCAAGCCGGTGCTCTACAACGGTGCGCTCGAGTGCCGGTTCTTTCGGTTCGAGGTGGTCGGTGGCCGATACCGGCCGCGCGCCGAAGTTTCGCGCTGACGATCGGGATTTCTAATACCCGGACACGGCTTGTGTGAATTTGCCGGCAGTGCAATGCTGCATACGCCGGCCGGCAACTGTCGAATTGCCACGTGAGGCGGGAATCTGCGGCGCCCAAAATCGGGCGATTACGTGATTCCGGGGAGAACGACGTTGCTGGCAGCGTTGACACCGATGGATGACGCACGCGCGTTCAGGCGGGCGTCGTTGACTGGACTCGAGCCGCGGAAGAAGGACGTGATCCCCGAAATCCTGCCAGAGACCGGGACCACGCGCGTACGTGCGCACCGTGCTCGTCGTCGATGTGGTCGAGTCCGTGCGCCTGATGCAGGAAGACGAAGCTGGCACCGTCCAGCGCTGGCGCGCGTTCGTCGATCACGTCGTTCATCGGCTGTTGCCAGGACAGGAAGGCCGTCTCGTCAAGAGCCTGGGTGACGGACTTATGCTCGAGTTCCCGCGAGTCAACACGGCGATCGGCATCGCATTCGCGATGCAGGAAGCAGCGGTGCACGCAAATGTCGACGTTGCACCAGAGCGCAAGCTGCACCTGCGCATCGGCAT
>CAVPPW010000053.1:0-13052 GCA_963707445.1 uncultured beta proteobacterium
ACGGTCCTCGGCGGAGAAGATCAGGTCGGCCGGCTGATTGAGGATCTCGTCTTCGCGGTAACCCAGCAGGCGTTCCGCGCCCGAGTTCCAGCTGGTGACGCGTCGCTGCAGGTCCATCGAGACGATCGCGTATTCGCGCGCGTTCTCGATGATCAGCCGCAGGCGGCCCTCGCTCATTTCGAGCGCTTCGCGTGCGGCGACCGCGTCGCCGACATCGAGCATGAACGCGACCACCGAGCTCACCCTGTCCTGAGCGTCACGCAAGCCGGTGACCGAGGCCTTCACCCAGACCTCGCCGCCGTCCTTGCGCAGCAGTCGGCTCTCCATCTCGAATGGGGTGCCGATGCCGACGAGCCGGTCGAACAACTCCCTCTCGCGGCGCCGGTCCTCCGAGTGCATCAGGTCATGCAGATGCCGTGCGTGCAGCTCCTCGTCGCTGAAGCCGGTGAATTCGCCGAAGCGGCGATTGGTCAGCGTGATGCACCCCTCCAGATCCATATGCACGACGCCCGCCGACGCCTGGCTCACCATCGCCCTGAACTGCTGCTCGGACTCGCGCAGCGCATCCTCGGCGTGCTTGCGCGCCGTGATGTCGAGGAACGTGAAGACCACGCCGCCGATGCGGTCCTCGATGGTGCGGTACGGCAGCGCGCGCGCCAGGAACCAGTGGTCACCGGCGCGCGCTTCGCGCTGTGACTGCTCGAGACTGCTCGACCACATGACTGGCGTCGTCGAGCATCTGCGGATAGTCGATCCGCTGCGACAGGTCGGAAAGCGGCCGTCCGATATCGGTCGGGATCAGGTTGAAAAGCGGCACCGCCGGCGGCGTGTACCGCATGATGTTGAGCTCGCGGTCGAGAAAGACGGTGGCGATCGCGGTGGCCGCCATCAGGTTGCTGCAGGTCCGCGTTGGCGTGCGCCAGTTCGTCGACCTTGCCCTTCAGTTCGGCGTTGACGGTCGAAAGCTCCTCGTTGATCGACTGCAACTCCTCGCGGCTGGTCTCGAGTTCCTCGGTCGCCGAGCGCAGCTCTTCGTTCATCGCCTGCAGCTCTTCGTTGCTCGCCTTCAGCTCCTCGGTCGAGCCTTCGTACTGCTGAACGGTGTCGCGCAGGTGCGCCTTCAGCCGTTCGACCTCGCGCTCGAGCTGGCGCGCGGCGTCGGTCGTTTCGGGGCGCGGGCCGGTGTCCGCCGCGACCGGTGCGGCCTGCTCGTGTTCGAACACGACGAGGAACACGTCGGGCGCGATTTCCTCCGCCGGCGTCACGTGCACGTCGACCGAGAAACGCCGGCCCTCCAGTTCGACCGGCACCTGATAGACGATCGCGGGCGAGCGGCTCTGCGCGGCGCGGTAAAGCGCGGCACGCAGCTCGATGCGCAGCATCGGGTGCACCGCGCGCAGCAGATTCGTCGTCGGCTCGCCGCCGGCAAACTGCAGGAAGCGTCCGGCGTTCTCCGACAGGTGCAGCATCTCGTGTTCGGCATTGACGAGCACTGACGGCGGCGCAATGCGCTCGATCAGCTTGCCGTGCATCTCGCCCCAGGACACGGCGCGCTGCCGCGGCCAGTCGCGCTCGGTGGCCTTGGCGTTGACGTGCTCGACCTCGGCCTGCGCCTCGCGCTGATCACGCTGGTCCAGCATTCGCGCCAGCGCGCTGGCGCCGGCCGGTACCGGCCATCCGGGCCGTGACGCCGGCCGCTGGATGTAGAGCCGGTTCTTCTTGTCGAGCGGCGCGAACAGTCCGCTGTCGTCGTCGACGGCCTCGGACACGCCGAGCAACAGCAGACCCTCGTGGCGCAGCGCGAAGTGCAGGATGCTGAACAGCTTTTGCTGCGCGTCGCGGTTCAGGTAGATCAGCAGATTGCGGCAGCAGATGAGGTCGAGTCGCGAAAACGGCGAGTCGCGCATCACGTCGTGCAGCGCAAAGAGCACCGTTTCGCGCACTTCGCGACGCACCCGGTAGCCGTGGTGCTCCCTGGTGAAGAAGCGCTTGAGCCGATCCTCCGACACGTCGGCCGCAATGATTTCCGGATACACGCCTTCGCGTCCGACGCGGATCGCGTCCTCGTCGAGGTCGGTCGCGAAGATCTGTATGCGCGGTGGCGCCGGAATTCGGCGCGCGTATTCGCACAGCAGGATCGCGATCGAATAGGCCTCCTCGCCGGTCGCGCACGCCGGCACCCAGACGCGGATCGTGTCGCTCACCGACTTGTCATTGAACAGCCGCGGGAGGTGGCTTTCGAGCGCGTCGAAGGCATCCGCGTCGCGGAAAAAGTTGGTGACGCTGATCAGCATGTCCTGCAGCAGCGCACCGGCTTCGCCGGTATGCGTGCGCAGAAACGCGAGGTAGGACGGCAGGTCGGTCACGCCATTGACCTGCATGCGGCGGCCGATGCGGCGCAGGATGGTCGCGCGCTTGTAGTACGAGAAGTCGCGGCCGGTGCGCGTGCGCAGGAACGCGAGCACCTCGCGCAGTTCGGCTTCCTCGCGCTCGGCCCGCGAGACCTCGCTCGGCTTCGGCTCATCTTCGGGCGGCAGCTTGAGCCGCCCGTCGAGGCCGCGATACGCCTTCAGCCGTGCCGGCATCTGCGCGACCGGCAGCACCCAGTCGATCATGCCGGTGGCGATGGCCGTGCTCGGCATCTCGCGGTGCTCGGCTTCGTCGGGATCCTGGGCGATC
Organism: uncultured beta proteobacterium; assembly: GCA_963707445.1. Taxonomy (GTDB): domain Bacteria; phylum Pseudomonadota; class Gammaproteobacteria; order Burkholderiales; family Burkholderiaceae_F; genus JALORV01. The sequence continues at coordinate 2,680 of CAVPPW010000053.1, forward strand.
GTCAGCCCACCGTGCTCCTTGATGCGCTTGACGCCGATCGCCCCGTCGCCGTCGGCGCCCGACAGCACGATCGCCGCCGCCCGCGGCCCATGCGTGTCCGCCAGCGTGCGGAAGAACAAATCCACTGCGACGCGACTTCCGCGTTGGGGGTTCAGCGGTTCGAGCCGCAGCTGGCCGTCGAGCGACGCGAGCGCCTTTCCTGGCGGGATCACGTAGACGCAGTTCGGCTTGACGGGCTCCTTGTCGCGCACCTGCACGACCGGCATCGGCGTCGATCGCTGCAGGATTTCTGCAAGCGTGCTTTCGTGGTCGGGCGACAAATGCAGGATGACCACGAAGGCCATGCCCGAGTCGGGCGGCATCGTGCGGAAGAACGACTGGAGCGCCGGAATGCTGCCCGCGGACCCGCCGAGGCCGACGATCGGCAGCGAGGCGGTGGCGTGTGGCTCAACGGCGCCGTGCGGTTTGTCGCCGAGGTCCCGCTCACCGGGGTTGCCCTCGTCGGGGTTCCGCTCCGCGTGGTCCGCCGCGGCTGATTCCTTGTGCCGCGCGGCAGCCTTGCCCGCCCGTGATTTCACTCCAGTCACCGCCCAACATCGCCCTCAGGGGAGTCGCTGGTCAGAATACGCTCGCCGCACGGTGCCGGATCGTGTGCGTGCGTCCGCGCGCGCGGACTCAACGACGACCATGGCGGACGCAAGCGCCGTTCCCGGCGCGCTCTGGCGGTCGGTGTCGGTTGCAGCGGGGCACGCGACGTGGAGGTTCCCACTGCGCGACTGGGTGGATCGATCCCGCGGAGCCAGTGTCGTTATTGGGCGTGCGGCTCGTGCCGCCCGCCGTGGCTGGACCGCCAAAAGCTCAGGCTTCGGTAATGCCGAACTCCCGCAGCCGCCGGCGGCACGCGCTGACCGCCGCAGCAAACCAGCCGCAGCGCGCGCGTTCGACGACCGCGCGGGCCAGACGGGCCAGGAGTTCGCCCTGCAAGGCGGCCCGCGCCCGCCGCGCTTCCAGATGTACTTCGTAGCTGTCCTTGAAGCTCATCGCGGTCTCCCACAGAGATGACGATGCCGCCAATCTATGCAAAGATGCTGTTCCTGAAAAATGAATTATTCGGATACGAGTCATCTTGTTTTGAGATGAATAAGGTCGAGCCGCCGGGCTCCGGGACGGCGCGCCCTGAACGGCGCGCGGCGCACCGGCTTGGCCTCGCTGCCAGGCGCAGACACCACGGAGCGAGCGATGGAACTTTCGGACCTGCATGTCTTCCGCACGGTGGTCGAAGCCGGCGGTGTTACCCGCGCCGCCGACCGGCTGCATCGCGTCCAGTCCAACGTGACGACGCGCGTGCGCAAGCTGGAAGAGGATCTCGGCGTTGAACTCTTCCTGCGCGAGGGCCGGCGGCTGCAGCTTTCGCCGGCGGGAAGCGTGCTGCTCGGCTATGCCGAGCGCCTGCTCGCGCTGGCGACCGAGGCGCGCGAGGCGCTGCAGGAGTCCGGCCCGCGCGGTGTGCTGCGCTTGGGCTCGATGGAGAGCACCGCGGCCGCGCGCCTGCCCCGCCCGCTGGCATTGCTCGCACGTCGTCATCCGGCGATCACGGTCGAACTTCGCACCGGCGCGCCGCGCCAGCTGATTCCGGCCGTGATCGCCGGCGAACTCGACGCCGTGCTGGTGGCCGAGCCGATCGATGACGAGCGGCTGGCCTTCGAGCTCGCCTGGGTCGAGGACTACGTGATCATCGCGGGCCCCGGTCATCCGCCGATCCGCACACCGAAGGACGTGCAGGGCCGCACGCTCTTGGTGTTCGAACACGGCTGCCCGCACCGCATGCGGCTCGAGGCATGGTTTGCCGAGCACCGCGTGCAGGTGGACCGCGTGATCGAGATGGGCTCGTACCACGCCATTCTCGGCTGCGCGGTCGCCGGCATGGGCATCGCGCTGCTGCCGAAGATCGTGCTCGACACGTTCACCGAGCGGCGCCAGCTGAGCGTGTATCCGATGACGGGCCGCTATCGCAGTGCCCGCACGTTGTTGGTGTGGCGGCGCGACTTTCCGTCGGCGCGCGTGCAGGCGCTGGCGGAAGCCATCGGCACGGGCGCGAGCAAGGCGCGCCGCGCAGCCTGAACCCGCGCTGCTCCGAAGCCGCGTCGAAGTTCTTCCGCGCGCGACTGCGCGGCGATGTCGGCGTGTCAGGGCACCGCACTGACCGTGATTTCGAACCCGGCCGATCGCAATCGCGGCACCAGCGCCTCGCCGATCGCGGTCGCTGGCGTCAGCACGCCGCCACGATGCGGCGCACCCGGCAGCTTCGGCCCGTCGAACGCGAGCGCCAGGCCGGCTTCGCACAGGATTCGCAGCGTCGCGCGATTGCCGGGATCGCCGCCGTAGGCGATCCGCGCGCGTGCGGTGCGGCCGTCTGCAGTGCGACCGATCAGGTCGATCCTGAACCAGCCGCGCGCCATCGCGAGCTCCGACGGGCCTTGGCCGGGCGCGGGCAGAACGCGCGCCAGCAGCGCTCGCGCGCTGCCGCGCTTCATCACGTGATCGAATCCGCGCAAGCCCACGGCCAGTGCAGTCGCCTTCGCCGCGCCGAGCGGCCCGCCGAAGGTCGAGTATTCCTGGTAGCGGAAGCGCGGACCATACGGAGCCTTGTAAGCCGCCATCAGCGCCGCGCTGCGCCGGACCACGCGCGTATTGATGGGGCCCATGATGAATGGCGCGACCCACGCGCCGATCGCCGCGTCGTAACGCGCGTCACGCGGGTCCTGGTTGCGCACCAGATCCGCGGCCGAATGCTGCGTGCGCGGGTTCAGCAGGAACGGATCGCGGCCGGTCTTGAACTCACCCGTTTCGTAACTGTGCGCGTTCGTGGCCAGCGTGCCGCCATTGAAGCCGCCCATCATGCGGAAGTAACCCTTGACCTCGACGCACGGCGCGTCCAGCTCGGCCTCGATGTGGCGCACGACGAGCAGCGTGCCGAGGTCCGAAGGCACCGAGTCGAAGCCGCAGAAGGGCACGATGCGCGTGCCGTCGCGCTGCGCGCGAGCATGGTGGCGATCGATCACCCGCCGCACCCAGGTCGTCTCGCCGGTGATGTCGGCATAGTGAGTGCGCTGTTGTACGCAGGCGTCGACGACCGTGTCACCGTAGAGCGCGTACGGTCCGGCGGTGCTGATCAGCACACGCGTCGACGCGGCCATCGCCTCGACCGCCGCAATCTCGCCGCTGTCGGCGACGACGATCGCCGGCAGGTGCACCGAGGTGCGCGAGGCGAGCTGCTCGCGCAGCGTGGCAAGTTTTGCGGCGTCGCGCCCGGCGATCGCCCAACGCAGCTTTGGGCGCGCGCGCCGCTGCGCGAGGTAGGCAGCCGCAAGCCGCCCGACGAAACCGGTCGCACCGTAAAGCACCAGATCGAAGGGCCGTGCCGCCATTGTTCGTGCCGAGATCAAGTCGGACGAATCTACACCGCGCCGCGTTCGACCGCAGCGAGTTGGCGAGCGAGACTCAATGCGCCGCGTCTTGAGTCAGTAGATCCCGGCGGTCTGAAGTCGGTGGGCAGGCTTGCAGCCTGCGGCGGTTGAAAACTTCGAAATGACTACCAGCGCCGCCCGTACCACCCGTACCAGCCGTAGCGCCGCGGCGGCGGCACGACGACGACGGCGGCTGGTGGCGGCGCGACCACGCGGCCGTACACCGGCGACGGACCATAGGCATACGGCGCCGGCTCTGGCACGACGACGCAGGCGGACAGCATTGCGGTCGCCGCTGCGGCGGTGGCCAGCGCAAGCAGGTTGCGGTTCATTCAGGGCTCCTTGGTGGGCACGCGATGAGCGCGCTTGTCCCTGCAACGGGCCGCCGCGGCGGCCGGCCGACCGCAAACTCGTAACCTTCGGTAACTGCAGCCCCGCTCGGCCGCTAGCGCTTTGCCTTCGGCAGACGGTAATCGACCTTGTTGCCGTCGAACGCGAGCACGCCGTCTCGCGTGAGCTGATCGATCAGCGCCTCGAGCTGCCCGGCTGCGAGGTTGCGTCCCAGGTGCGACTCGATGTGCCGTTCGAGGCCCTTGCGCTTCGCCGGGCGCTTGTCGCGCATCCGTTGCAGGCTGTCGATGACCTTGGCGGCCGCGTCGGGCGCCTCGGCCTTGCTCGAGGTTCTCGCCGCGACGTGCCCGGGCTTTCGCTCCGCCGGCGCTTTCGCCGTTTTCTGCGCCGACGACTTTCTGGCCGGCGACTTCTTCGCGGCCACCGGCTTCGTCGCAGCGCCCTTCGCGGCAGGCGCTCTCGCTCCATCGCCCTTCGCAGCGTCGCTCTTCGCCGCAGGTGCCACCTTGGTCGTGCGCTTGCGCGCGGGCTTCACGTCCTCCGTCGCTTCGCTGCCGAGCGCGGCCTTGAAGTTGGCGGCGAGCGTCGCGTTAAATCCCTTGCTTCTCAAATACATCATCAGCGGCTCGAAGCCGCGATCGCGCGAGATCACGATAAAGCGCGTGACCTTGTACGCCCCCGGCTGCAATGTCGCGACCAGTTCACCGACGTGAAATGCGATCTGCATGTCGGCCGCGTTCTTGCCGGCCTTGACGCAGCGGCTGAAGCTCACCTGGTTGCCGAGCGCGTGCAGCGTTTCGGCGAGATCAGCCTCATAGCGCGTCGGCTGCGGCCCACGCACGATCGCCAGCCGCAGGTTTTTGCCGTGCGCCAGCGCAATGTCCGCGGCGCTTGGCTTGACGTTGTCGAAGTCGACGATGATGTGGGTCAGCGACATGCGGCCTTCCGGCAAGTGTCTAAGTGCGGCGCGGTCTGCGCGATTGCGATCGCGATGAATCCGCATCGGCGCGCGCGGTCCGGTGCGATGCCCGCAGCCGGCGCTCCACTGCTTGCGCAATGGAGCGTCGCACGGACGCAACCGGATCGTAGTCGACACGCGCGCAGCGCACAGCAACGGCACCCCCGCCCGCGCGCCGGAAGGTCGACCGCGGCACAGGCGCGTCCCGGTTTCCCAACTCGCGGGAAGACCGCTAGCGCCAGCGCCGCGGGTGTTGCCCTATGTGAGGGTCACGCCGCCGGGCGACGCGCCGAGCGCGCGACAGGCAGTTTCATCACCTCGGTGCGGGCCGGCGCGACCTCGTGCCACGCCGCGGTCGCGTCGCGCATGATCCGGCGGCTCGCCAGCCTGACGTTGCGCATAAGCATCGTCATCGGCTCGCGCGACGCCTTCACCGCGCCGGCCATTTCGCGCATCGAGCTGCGCGTGAATCGCCCCATCACATTTCCTGTGGCCCGCAGCCTGCGTCCCACCGTCTCCATCCGGGCCTTCATCATCGACATCGTCATCGGTGGACCGGTGAAGCCGGTCGGCACATGCGCTGCGACCGGGCGCGCAACCCGCCGACGGGTTGTTGTGTCCTTCATCCTGCCTTGACGCCTGACCATGGTTCCTCCTTTGAATCGGTGCGGCATCCGACGCCAACCTGCGCCGGACGTTTCCATACTGGCCAGCCCTGGCCGCCGGCACATGTCCTGCGTCAGTGCCGCTGCATTGAAGGTAAAGCCTTCTAATTGATAGTCATGGCCAGACGAACGCGATCGTTCCGCCCAGCACGAGCACCAGTAGCGTGACGAAGAGCACTTTCCAATGCCTCGGGGGCGCACCCGCCGAACGGCGCAGTAGCCGCTCGACTTCGGCCGTGGTCCAAGCGTCAAAGGTCGCGTTGATCAGCGTCTTGTAGATGACGAATGGCACGAGCACCAGCGCCGCCTGCAGCCACACCCTGAGGCCGGGCCGAGCAACGGGCGCCGCCGACGCCAGCTTCGATTGCAGCCACGCGAACGCCCAGCTGCCGATCTCGCCCCACGCCCACCAGCAGGCTGCAAGCAGCAGCGCGGTGGCGAGTGCAACCACCGCACGTGCGATGCGGAGATAGCCGAGACGCGACAGTCGTGCGCGTTCGAGTCGGGCGAACACGGCATCGTCGTCCGGCAGCAGGTCGGTCAGCGGCTTGAAACCGGCCGCGCTGCCGATCTGGCGCGCCAGCGGGCCGACCACTTGTTCGAAGTTCTGCCAATAAAGCACGTGGTCGCCGAGCAACGAATCGCGGTTTTTGACTTCCTTGGCGTGGTAGCGCTGCTTCAGCTTGTTTTCCGGGTCGAGCAGCGGCCCGTACGGCACGAGGTCCTTGGATGCATAGAAGTCGAACCAGTCGCGCAACAGCGCCCACGCCGGCAGCACGATCCGCCGGCCTTCGTGCGCGTTGCGGGCGCGCTCGGCCGCGAAGACGAACGCGCCCAGCGCAAGAATGCCGATCACTGCAGCTGTGGGCAACGCACCCGCCAGCGCGATCGCGATGGACACCGCGAGCGCGAGCATGCAGCCGATCGACATCCAGCCGGCGAAGTTCACCTTGGGGTTGCGCGCGATGTTCTCGATCGCCGCGAGCGTCTGCACGCCGGAGCCGAGCGTAACGAACGAATGGATTTTGCCGGTGCCGATGTCGTTGCGGCCCTCCAGCACCTGCTCCGCCACGTACGCGCCCTGCGAATGCGCGATCACCACCACGCTGCGGCAGCGTTGCAGTAGCCAGTTGAGGTCGCGCTGCACGCGATCGATGATCGCGCGCCGCTGTACCGGATCCTGCAGCAGCACGTAGCTGTCGCCGACGATGCCCGCCAGACCGAGTTGGATCTGCAGCACAAACTTGCGCAGGCGCTGCCACGGAACGAGCCATAGGACGGTCAGCAGCGCAAACGCGAGTTGCGCCACGGTCACGCCAACCGCAAAGCCGAACGCGGTGACGAACCAGCGCAGCCAGGCCTTGTGCCGCAGACTTGCGATCTTGATGTAGTGCACCAGCAGGATCGGCGCGGTCAGCAGGCACCAGCGGCCAAAGCCGAAGAACGACGGCGCCCAGAACGTTTCGGCCCAGTGCGACTCGGCGAGCATCCAGCGCGAGCGCAGCATGTAGCCGTCGGCGGCCATCGCTTCCACATGCATCTCGACCGACGACGGCTCGAAGCCGTGCGTGCCGACGTCGAGCACGTAGGCCTCGCGGAACTCGGCCGCGCCGCCGACGGCGCTCGCCTTGATCTGCTCCTCGATGCGGCACACGACGTCTTCGCACGCCTCGCGCTCGGCATCGGTCGGCGAGCGTTTTTCGTCTGTGCGCTTTGCGTGCGCGCTCATCGCCTTGGGCTCGGCGCGCCAACCGCCCATCCCCGGCTCGCTCGCCTTGCGGTCCAGCGCGTTGACATACGTCGTCCGGTCGACGTAGTCGGCATCAATCTGATGCAAGCCGGCGACATCCACCAGGCTCTTCCGCCAGCTTTCCAGCGGCACACCCTGGAGCTGGCGGGCGATCTCGTCGGTCGCGCCCCTTAGCCATGCGGTGATCCAGCGCGCGAGCGGCGCGCTCCACTGCGACAGCGTTTCCGACCGCCGCTGCTTGCCGATGCCGTGCACGAGCAGCACGCCGGCATCGAACTCGATCACTGGCGCGAGCTCCAGCACGCGCAGTGTCGCCATCGACGCCGCAATCTCGTAGAGGTAGTACGCGCGCGCATGCAGCGGTGCCCGCTGCAAGCCGACGATCAGCGGCGGCACGCCCGGGGCGAGCAACACGTCGATCTCGGCGACCCACTGATAAGCGAGGCGGCCGAAGTGCCTCATGTCCCGGAACTGCACTGCGCGCGACCCCATCTTCGTGCGCTGCGGATCGACGATCCGCGCCAGCCCGGAGGCCTGCTGGTCCTCCGCGACCCACGCCGCGCCGGTCCGATCGAGATAATCCACGCACACGTCAACCTCGATTCGCTCATCATCACGATCGGCGACGCCGATGACGCGCAGGCGGCCGACGCGCCCGCTGGCATCGATGCGCAGCGCATGGACCTCGAGGATCTCGATGTGCGGCTCAGCCACCGATGGCGCCGGGCCGCTCGCCACGGCGCGCGCGGCCGGCGTATCGCGCACTTGATCGTGCGTTGGATCCGGACGCACTGTTGGCAGGGATCGGTCGAGATCCGGCGGCGGTGTCGAGGTGTGGTCGGAAGTCATGCTCGAGTTTCGCTAGAGAGAACGCAGAAACGTCAGTAGTGCCTCCTGCTCCACGGTGGTGAGCGACGCGTAGCGGTCGCGCGCGGCCTTGGCCTCGCCGGAGTGGCGGCCGATCGCATCGCGCAACGTCAGCGACTCGCCGTCGTGCATCAGTCGGCTGCGCAGGCGCACACCCCACAGAGGCGCCGTGCGGATCCGGTTTGCGGTCGGCGACATGTGGCTCTGCATGTGTGCGAAGCGCTTGCCGAAGTGCTCGACCACCGCGATCTCGATCCCGTCGCCGGTGCCGACGTCGTGCATCAGGAAATCGCTGAACGGATGGAACAGGCGATTGCCGAGCGCCGGCGGGACGGTGAATGTTCCGCCGTTGATCTTGGTGCCCGCGGGCGCCGTCACCAGGTTGCGCGCATGGCAGGTCGCGCAGCCGATGCTGTCGAACAGACCCGAACCCTTGCGCGCAACATCGGTCTGCGCGATGACCGTGTCGCGTGCTGGCGCCTTGGTGGCACGCATGAAGCGAGCGAAGCGATCGATATCGGCGAACTCCTCCGGCGCGGGGACGGGGCGACCTGCCTTCGCCGCACGCACGCGCGCTTGCGCGCGGCGCACGGCACGCACGGCGGCTTCAGGAGCTTCGGGCCGATCTTCCGGATCGGCGACGGTGTCGCACAGCGTCGTCACTTCATCGGGCTGCAGGCGGCTCGTGATGCCCATCTCGTTTAGGTAGGCGTCGGCCGAGAACGACAGCAGGCTCGCCTGCTGTCCTTTCCAGCCGAAGCGGCCCACGCGGTTGGTCTCGGGCGCTTCGAGCACCGGCACCTCGAACGCGCGGCCGCAGATCGTTTGCTGTGTCTCCTTGCATTGGCGCGCCGCATACGCGCGCAAGGATTCGTCGGCGACCGCTTCGACCAGTCCGTCACCGAGCACGCTTACCGACACGCGGAACGTGCGCACGTTGGCGTTGTCCGGCACGTGCTCCTGGATCTCGGTATCGGGATAGGCGGCATTTGGACAGATCGCGCGATCGTTGATCAGCGTGCGACCTTCGATCACCACCTTGCCGTGCGCAATCGGAACGCGCGCCGGCTCGAACCGGCCCAACGCATCGCGCACGCCAGCGCGCAGCTCGGAAACCTGGCTGCCACCGCCGGACACCGGGTTCTGGTGACAGAACAGGCACGACGCTGCATTGAACAGCGGGCCGAGGCCGTCGGCGATGACCTCGACGTCGTTGAACGCGGCCTGGTCCTCGTCGAAGGTCGCCTGGTCGACGATGCCATTGGTCTTGTCGTCGAAGCCCACCAGCGCCTCCTGCGCGCCGGTCGCGGGCACATCGGACTCGGTGCCCAGGTTGGGCGGCACCGGCACCACAACACAGGCGAGCAGGATCAATGAGCACAACAGGACGAGGAATTGCTTCATGTCGCCCCCTTGCAAAGCGCAGTCCGCCACGTCGGCCGCGTGCACTATGCATCGCAGGCGGCGAGCAGTTCTAGCGCGCGCCTACGGGATCGTGAGCAGGCTTGCCCGAGCCTGGCGCGAAGGCTGCCGTCGCGGCCGTTCTCCGTGGCATTCGACATACATCGGGACGAGCACAATCACTCCGGTCGGAGGCGACGCGAGAGGCGACGACATGCGGAAGCTCAGCGAAGAGCAGTGGCGATCCCTGGCGAGTTACTTGGGGCGTGCAATGACACGGGTGGTACCCGACTGGACGGCGCACAACACGCATGACCCCGGTATCACGGTGCTCGAACTGCTCTCGTATGCACTGACCGACTTGCAGTACCGCAGCGACACCATCGACGCGAATGGCCGCGCGCTGGCTCGGCACGTGGCGCAGTTGGCCGATGCGCTGGCCGGCGCGACCGGCACGGACGACTGCCCACCGGGGCTGCAGCGCGTGAACTACTTCTACGGCAAGCCGCTTAGCGTCGACGACTTCACCACCGAGCAGAACTACCTCCTGGGAAAGATCCACCGCCGCAACCGCGCGCTGCACGGCACCGGCGTCGTGACGGGGCTGAGCGTCACGGTCGAGCGAACGGGCAGCAACGCACAGGTGGTCATCGCGCCAGGCCTCGCGTTCGACCCGTGCGGCAAGGAGATCGAGGTGAGCGTGCCCACTTCGTTGCCGCTACCCGCTCTAGGCAAGTCGCTGCTGGTGCTGCTGCACTACGCGGAGCAGCCGTGCGGCCCAGTGGTGGAGGCGGTAGATCCGCAAGCGGATCAGCAAGCGCACTTCTCGCGCATCACGGAAACTTTCAGTGCAACGCTCGCGCCGGGCACCGATGACACCGCCGTTGCGCTCGCGCGGGTGAACTTCAGCCGGG
>CAVPPW010000054.1:0-26157 GCA_963707445.1 uncultured beta proteobacterium
AAGCAAGATCCGCGTCGTCGGCGGCGATATCGGCGGCGGCTTCGGCAACAAGGTGCCGGTGTATCCGGGCTATGTGGTCGCGATCGTCGCTTCGATCGTCACCGGCGTGCCGATCAAGTGGATCGAATCGCGCATCGACAACATTTCGACGACCGGCTTTGCGCGCGACTATCACGGCGTCGGCGAACTGGCGGCGACGAAGGACGGCGTCATCAAGGGTCTGCGCTTCACCGCGCTGGCCGACCACGGCGCGTTCAATTCGCACGTGTCGGCGACCAAGCTGCCGGCGGGCCTGTTCTCGATCTGCACCGGCTCGTATGCGATCCCGAACGCCTATGCGCGCGTCGATGCGGTCTACACCAACAAGGCGCCGGGCGGCGTCGCCTACCGCTGCTCGCTGCGGGTGACCGAGGCGATCTACCTGATCGAGCGCATGATGGACGTGCTGGCGCTGAAGGTCGGCGTCGACAAGGCCGAGATCCGGCGCCGCAACTTCGTCAAGGCCGAGCAGTTCCCCTACACCACCTCGTTCGGCTGGACGCTCGACAGCGGCAACTATCACGCGGCGCTGGACAAGGTGCTGAAGGCGGTCGACTACGACGGCCTGCGGCGCGAGCAAGCCGCCAAGCGCGCCGATCCCAAGAGCGAGACTCTGATGGGCATCGGCATCTCGACCTTCACCGAGATCGTCGGCGCCGGCCCGACCAAGGTCTGCGACATCCTCGGCATCGGCCTCTTCGACAGCTGCGAGATTCGCGTGCATCCGACCGGCGGCGTGATCGCGCGCCTGGGCACGATGACGCAGGGCCAGGGCCACGCGACCACCTACGCACAGATCATCGCCACCGAACTCGGCCTGCCGGCGAGCGACATCGTCGTGGAGGAAGGCGACACCGACAAGGCGCCCTACGGTGCCGGCACCTGGGGCTCGCGCTCGACGCCGGTTTCCGGCGCTGCCACCGCGCAGGCCGCGCGCAAGATCAAGGACAAGGCCAGGAAGATCGCGGCCCACCTGCTCGAGGTCGCCGAGGGCGACCTCGAATGGGAGATCGACCGCTTCAAGGTCAAGGGCAACCCGACCCAGAGCAAGACCATGAAGGAGATCTGCATGGTCGCGCACACCAGCAACATTCCCGCTGGCATGGAACAGGGCCTGAACGCCGTCGCGTACTACGACCCGCCCAACATGACCTTCCCGTTCGGCGCCTACCTGTGCGTGGTCGACGTCGACAAGTTCACCGGCGAGGTCAAGGTGCGGCGCTTCTACGCGCTCGACGACTGCGGCACACGGATCAACCCGATGGTCATCGAAGGCCAGATTCATGGCGGACTGACCGAGGCTTTCGCGGTGGCGATGGGGCAGCAGATCCCGTTCGACGAGAACGGCAATCACCTGGGCAACAGCCTGATGGACTACTTCCTGCCGACCGCGATGGAGACGCCGCGCTGGGAAACCGACCACACGGTGACGCCGTGTCCGCACCACCCGATCGGCGCCAAGGGCGTCGCCGAGTCGCCGCATGTCGGCGGCATCCCGTGCTTCAGCAACGCGGTGATCGACGCCTTCGCGCATCTGGGCGTGACCCACATGGACATGCCGCACAGCGCGTACCGGGTCTGGCAGCAGTGCAACGCGCTGGGAATCAACAAGCGATGAATCGCGGCGGGCCGGCGCGCGACTCAGGGCCTACGTGAAGGTCGCGCTTCAGAGGACCTTCGCCGTGCCTGCGTCGGCGGACGCCGCGTGGGCTCTGTTGCAGGACATCGAAGGCGGTGGCGGGCTGCATGCCCGGCGCGAAGATCACCGAGCGCGTCAACGACCGGCTCTACAAGGGTACGGTCGCCGTGAAGTTCGGCCCGGCGAGCATGTCGTTCCGGGGTGAGGTCGAAGTCGTGTCGCTCGAACCAGCGAGCAAGACCCTGCACATCGTTGGCAAAGGCACTGACAGCACCGGCAGCTCGGGCGCATCGATGGATTTGACGGCGCGCGTGGAGGCGATCGACGCCGCTTCGTGCAATTTGATCGGCACGAGCGAAGTGTCGATGAGCGGCAAGGCGGCCGCCTTTGGTGGACGCATGATCGATTCGGTCGCCGATCAGCTGCTCAAGCAGTTTGCATCCAACTTTGCTGCCCAGGTGCAGGCGAAGCAAGCTCAGCCCAGCGAGTCGGCGGTGCCGGCGGCGCAGGCAAGCGCCCCGCTCCCGCCGCGCCGACGGTTGCGTCGCAGCCGAAGCAGTTGAACGCACTGGCGCTGATCTGGGCAGTGATCAAAGACTGGCTGCGCTCGTTGTTCGGAGCGAAGAGAACATGAGTGCCGAGCGCATGCTGGAACTGACTGCGATGCAGCAGGATCTGGCGCGCGCCGGCTACATCGCCGAGCCGAGGCTCGTGGCCGCGCTCCTGCTGATGCAGGACCTCGGCCGGCCGTTGCTGCTCGAGGGCGATGCCGGTGTCGGCAAGACCGAGGTGGCGAAGGTCCTCGCCACGGTGCGCCACGCGCGACTGATCCGACTGCAATGCTATGAAGGCCTGGACGCCCACGCGGCGATGTACGAGTGGAACTACCAGCGCCAGTTGCTGGCGATCAAGCTGCTCGAGCACGACGAGCGTCCGGCGAGAAAAGTCTGGCGCAGAAGGAGCAGGACATCTTCTCCGAGCGCTACCTGCTCAAGCGCCCGCTGCTCGAAGCCATCACCTGTGACCAGCCGCCGGTCTTGCTGATCGACGAGGTCGACCGGGCCGACGAAGCCTTCGAGGCCTACCTGCTCGAGCTGCTGTCGGACTTCCAGCTTTCGATCCCGGAACTCGGCACCGTGGTTGCCACCAGCCGGCCGATGGTGGTGATCACTTCGAACGGCACCCGCGAACTGTCCGACGCGCTGCGTCGACGCTGCCTGTACCAGTACATCGACTACCCCGACTTCGAGAAGGAACTCGCGATCGTGCGCAAGAAGGCTCCCGGGGTGGCCGCGGAACTGGCGCAGCAGATCGTCGCCTTCGTGCAGAGCGTGCGCCGCATGGAACTGCAGAAGAAGCCCGGGATCGCCGAAACCCTGGACTGGACCGCCGCGCTGCTGCGGCTGGGCATTTCGGTGATCGATATCGACGGCAGCGAGCGCATCATGGAAACGCTCAGCGCGTTGATCAAGACACGCGACGACCGTGCGGCGTTTCCGCGCGAGGTCGTCGCGCGGCTGGCCGCCGCATGCTGACCGCGCTCGCTCCGACGCTGGAAACCCGGGCCGCCGCACGGCTGGCAGGCTTCCCCGGCTTTCTACGCGCCAACGGCTTTGCGGTGGGCGGCGCCGACGGTGTGCCGGTGCTCCGCACCGCGCAACGGGTTGGCGTGCTCGACCCGGATGTGCTGCGCTGGAGCCTGCAGGCGCTGCTGTGCGGTCGCGCTGATGAATGGTCGCGTTTCGACGAACTGTTCGACGCGTGGTTCCTGCCGGCCAATACGTGGCAGAGTCCCGAACGGCGCGAGGCCGATGGCGTGGTTCCGAGCGGCGACCAGCCGCACGGCTCGCAGGAGAGCGACACCACCGACGAGCGCGACGAGGTGCGCCCGCGCCACGCGGCCAGCCGCCAGGAGGTGCTGAGCTCGACCGATTTCCGTGCGCTCACCGAGCGCGAGCATGCGCTCGATATCGAAGCGCTGATGCGGCGCTTCGCCCGCCAGCTGAGACACATCCGGCTGCGTCGAGAGGCGCGGGTGCGCCACGGCCGCCGACTCGATCTGCCGGCGACGATACGGCGCAGCGTGGCGAGCGGCGGCACGCCGTTCCACCTCGCCTGGCGCGATCGCCGGCGCGTGCGGCCGCGCCTCGTGCTGCTGATCGACGTCAGCCGTTCGATGGCGCTCTACAGCTTCTTCTACCTGCGGCTCGCACGCGCGTTGAGCGCCGAACTGGCCGACATCCGCAGCTTCATCTTTCACACACGCATCACCGCCGTGTCGGAGGCGCTGCATGATCCGGACCCATGGCGCGCGCAGGAGCGACTGCACCTGATCGCGCAGGGCTGGGCTGGCGGCACGCGCATCGGCGAAAGCCTCGCCCAGTTCAATCGCGAGCACGCGCCGCGCGTCGTGCACTCACGCACGGCCATCGTCATCCTGAGCGACGGCTATGACACCGGCGATCCGACGCACTTGTCGGACGCGCTCGTCCAGTTGAGGCGCCGCGCGCGACGTATCGTCTGGCTGAACCCGTTGTGCAATCGTCCCGGCTACGCACCGATCTGCCAGGGCATGCAGGCCGCGCTGCCGCATCTGGACCTGCTCGCACCTGGGGCGGACTTGAACAGTATCCGCGCGGTGTTGCCTAAGCTCATCGAGGCGCTGCGTTGAGCGCGAGGTGATCGGAGGAGACTGGGCATGGGTTGTCTGCTGAAAGCCAACGGGCTCTACAGCCGCATGACGGTCGGCGCCGTCGTTCTGGCGGCCGGCGCCGGATCGCGCCTCGGCGGACGTCCGAAGGCGCTGCTCGAACTGGGAGGCGTGCCGCTGATCCTGCGCCAGCTGGTCGCGCTCTCCGGCGCCGGCGTCGATGAAGTCGTGGTCGTGACCGGTCATCACGCCGAGGCGATCGAAGCCGCCGTGCGCCCATTCCCGATCACGCTCGCGCACAACGCGTCGCCCGATGACGGTCAGCCCTCGTCGGTGCGTATCGGGCTGCAGGCGTTGTCGCCCAAGCTCGACGCCGTGATGGTCGCGCTCGCCGACCAGCCGCTGATCAACGAGCAGGACATCACCGCGTTGATCGGCGCGTTCAAGAAACGCGGCGATGCTTCGATGGTGGTGCCGCGCGTGGCGAGCGACGATGGTGAGCGACTGCCGGGCAACCCGGTCATCTTCGACGCCGCGCTGCGCGAGGAATGGCTCGCCGGCAGTGCCGACCTCGCGTGCCGCAAGTGGCGCCTCGCGCATCCCGAGCGCGTGCACTGGTTCGATACCGACAACCGGCGCTACCGCATCGATATCGACACGCCAGAGGACCTGGAGCGCTTCGCGGCCACCACCGGCCACACGCTGCAGTGGCCCGCCAGCCTTGCGCGCGAGGCGGTCGGATGATCGACGCCGCCCGCGCGGGACTGCTGCGCCTGACGCTGGCGCGCGCCTGCGCATGGGGACTGCTGATCGCGGGCTGGATCGGCATCGGCAGCCTGGCGCTGCAATTCGCTCCCGCGGTGGGCAACGGTGTTGTGCGTTGGCTTTGCGCTCGTTGCCTGTGGCTGCTGGCGCTTGGCGCGGCCGCCGCCGTCAGCACGCGCGGCGGCATGCGTCCGTGGACCCGCGCCCTGGCGTTGTGCGTCGCTGCCGCGATCACCGGCATCGGCTTGCTGGAGACGGTCGAGGCCAGGGGTTGCCCGCCCTGCTGCGGCCATGCTCGGCTGGGCCGCGTTGACAGCCCTGGCCTCGGGAGTGGTGCGCAGGCTGCGGCTGGCGCAGGCCGCCGCGCCCGCGCCGCCGATCGGCGCCGCAAGCCTCGGCGCGCTTTGCGCGGGCCTGGTGCTGGGCGATCTGGGCGATCTGCCGGCGCTTTCAGTGCGGCTTGCAGCATTCGTCTGCGCGACGACCTCGTGCTGGTGATTCTGCAGCAGCAGGATCGAGGACCGTCCCCGCGCGACAGGTTGCCGCGCAGGCCTGTTCGATTGTTCGCTGCCCGCCTGGCCGGCCGGTGCGTGGCGCGACCCGCTGCAATGGCCGGTGCTGCTCGCGAGCCTCGCGATGCTGCCGATGATGGCCGCGTTGCCGCTGATGGCGGCTTGGTGCCGCGGCCAGTCCATCGCGCCGCAGGCGATGGTGCTGCTGCATCTGGCGGCGATGTTCGGCCCGGCGCTCCTGCTCCGGCATTCGATCGCGCGCTGGTCGCTGCGCACGCTGTCGATGGTGTGCGCGATCCTGCTGGTGTCAGGCGCGGCGTTCGCGGCGTGGGCCGCGACGCCGTTCGATTTGCTCGGCCTGGTCATTGCGCACGGCGCCGCCTGGGGCCTGGCCTGGGGCGGTCAGCTGTGGGCACCGGCGCGGAGGGGCCAGCGCAATGCATCGCCGTTGACCGCAGCTGCGGGCTATGCCGTCCTGACGCTGGCCTTCGGGCTGGTCGTCGAACAGGCGGGCGCGCGCGGCGTGGCGGGGGTGCACATCGCCCTGGGGCTCGCCGCGATGGCGGCGTTGCTGGTCAGCGTAGCGAGTCCCCCGTCGCGGACCGCGACCGTACACCGTCAGGCGCCGACCACGCCACCACCGCGCCACCATGGCGTCGGCCGTTGACCGTCCGACGAACGAGATGCCGCATCGAAATTCTCTGGTGCGGCCGCAGTCGATTAATTGGTAGCCGGCGAGGTGAGTCTCGCTGCGATGAATCCAAGCTTCGGGTTGATTGGGCCTGCGCACCGCAGAGCCGGTTCTGGAGTGACAAGCGCTTAACGTCTTCGTGTAAAAAAAAGCCACGCGTGGCGCGTGGCTCTTCCCTCGTGCGGTCGCTCGTTCAGGGGGTCGCCGCCAGCGCGGCATCGGCCCGAATCAGTCCGGAACCGACGGCGTTGCAGGTGGTGCCGCCGCAGTCGGTGTCCCAGCTGATCGTAGACGTTCGGCATCATGAAGTCGAAGATGGTCCGTGAACCGGTCGCCGGGATCGGCAACGCGGTGGCCTTCAGGATGGTTTCGACATCCGCCTGCGTCAGCGCCGGATTTTTCTGCAGCATCAGCGCTGCCACCGACGCGACGTGCGGTGTGGCCATCGACGTTCCGCCGACGTAGAGGAAGTTACCGCTGTTGCCGCCGACCAGGTCGCCGATGCCCTTCGACCACCAGGGCAAGTGGTTGTAGCCGGGATCGCCGGGGAACGGGCCGCGTACCCAGGAGCCCGGCGCGAGCACGTCGAGCTGCTGGCCCGGCAACTCACGGCTGCTGAAGTCGGAAACGTAGACATCGTCGACGGTGGTCGGGTCGGCCACTTCGCCCGAGCCGGCCAGCAGCGGCGGCACCAGCGACGGCGCGCCGTTCTTCAGCCACCACATCCGATAGCGGGGTCCCGCTTGCGGCGTGCCCGTCGGCGTCGATCCACTCGCGGACCCAGCCCGCCGAGCCGGCCGAGATCACCGGCGCGTAGGCGCCCGGATAGCCCATACCGGCCTCACCCTCGTTGCCGGCGGCTGCCACGACGATCACGCCGTTGGCGATCGCATAGTCGATCGCCGCCTTCATCAACCGGCGCCAGCGCTGGAATCCGCCGAGGCTCATGTTGATCACCATCGGGCTGAACCCGGCGAGCTTCAGGTCAGTGGCGTAGCGGATGCCCGCGGCGACCATCTCATCGGTGCCGAAGACTTCCGTGGTGGCGGGACGGGCGGGGCTGCATTTGGGCAGCGCCGGGACCTGATAGTCGGCCAGCACCTTGATCGGGATCACCGTCACGTCCGGCGCGATGCCGCGCACGACGATCGGCGGCAACGGAAAGCCGGCGACCGCATCGAAGTTCGAACGGTAGAAATAGCCGAGGATCGTGCTGGCGACGTGCGTGCCGTGCGTCGCGAGCGAACCGAGCGAACCGACCCAGGTATCCGTGCGCAGCGCTCCCACCTTCGACGTCGAGCCCGCAGGCGTCCTTCTTCGCCTTGAAGGTCACCGGCTGGTGGAACCCGGTCCCCAGATTCGTCGCGACGCGCGCGTCCGGAAAGTAGTCGCGCCAGTTCGGAACCATGCCGGTGTCGAGCACCGCCACGTAGACTCCGCTGCCGGTCTGGGTTACCGCTTCGATGTTGATCAGGTCGGAGTCCCACGTCGTATACCCGCCCGCCGTGGTGTCGAGGTCTCTGAATATGTTCTGCGCAAACGCTGTCGACGCCGTGGCGAGCACGAGCGCGGCGAGCAGTGAGCGCAGGGTGGGAGCGGTTGCCTTCATCGATTGCCTCCTCGGGTCAGCAATATCGGTTATGACGCAGCGGGTCACTCGTCGCATTGGCGTGACGAGAGCCTTGCTGCGAGGTGGGCGCGAGCCTAATACCGCGGCAGCGGTTAGTGCGCGCTCCGGGAGGAACGTTTGCTCGGTGGACGCGCCCTATTGGTGCTGCCGATAGGCTCAACCGGCTGAGAAAAGCGATGCCCCGGGGCACAGCGCCATCGATGGCGCTCTACACCCTTCTTCTACCTGCAGCTCGCACTCGCGTTGAGCGCCGAACTGGCCGACGTCCGAACCTTCATCTTTCACACATGCATCACCGCCATGTCGGAGGCGCAGCGTCGCAACGATTGAAGCGATCCGAACTTCCTTGCCGGACTTCGTCTGAGACTGTGGCCAGCGGGCGGCGAATCGGACTATCCTGACTTCCCCATCGATACACGGGAGACACGAGATGACCGATCCTTCAGCGTCGGCGAACACGTCCTCCGTGCCTGTCGAAGAGCAGGCAATCCGGGAGCGCGTGCGCGAACTTACCGCCCAGATGCTGGCCGGCGGTCCGCTGAACACCGAAGGCGTCAAGGAAGTCGTGCGGACCATGAGCGGGGGCGCCGTGTTCAAGCCGCCGCTGGACGATGCGCGGGCGCGCGAGGCGTTCGCGGCGGCGATCAACGGACTCGACCAGGCGCTGCAGAGTTCGGCACAGGCGGCGCACGAGACCTTGCAGAGCGCTCGCAGCGCGCGGCAAGGACTTTTCCGACAACGATCTGAAGAACGCCTTCGCGGCCCTGCAGAAGCTGCAAGAAGATTACGTCGCCACGGCCAACCATATCGCCGACGCCACCACCGGCAACATCCGCCGCGAACTCGTCGACCTGACACTGCACGCGCAACGGGTCGGCGCCGACGCGAGCGTGCGCATCGCGCAAATGATGAGCGAGTTTGCTAGCCGCATGACGGGCGCGTACCGCGGACAGGCCGCCCCGGGGATCAATGCAGTACGCGAATACGGAGCGAACATGACAATGCTCACTAGCGGACTGCTGGCCGGGTTCGCCGACGCGCTGCGCCAGCAGTCCGAGTCGAAGAAGACAAGATAGGTCCACCGGTGGCCGAGCGGGCGCTCCGTGCAGTGCACGACCTGCCGCGCCTGCAGGAGATCAGCCGGGTGTTCATTCGGCACGGGCTCGGCGACCTCGTGCGTCGCGTCGGAGTCGCGTCGATCCTCGAGCGCGCCGGCGCCATGCTTCATTGGGGCGAGGTGTCACGCAGCGCGCGGCTCGAGCCACAGCAACGGCTGCGCCTGGCCTTCGAGGAACTCGGCCCGACCTTCGTCAAGCTCGGCCAGATGCTGTCGTTGCGCGAGGATCTGCTGCCGCCCGAGTGGACCGAAGAACTCGCGCAGTTGCGCAGCAGCGCCGCCCCGGTGCCGTTCGACGAGATCCTGCCCGTCATCGAGCATGCGCTCGGCGGCTCGCCCTCCGCAGTGTTTGTCGACCTGCAGCGCGAATCTTCGGGTTCCGCATCGATCGCGCAGGTGCACCGCGCCCGCCTGCGCGACGGCCGCGCGGTCGTGCTGAAGGTCCGCCGCCCGGGAATCGAGACCAAGGTCGAAACCGATGTACGCCTGCTTTCGTATCGTCGCGCAGTTCGTCGAAAGCGAGATGCCCGAGGCGCGCCGCTACCGGCCGACGCGCGTGGTCGAGGAGTTTCGCCGCTCGCTGATGCGCGAGCTCGATCTGGCCGCCGAGGCGCGCAACATCGAGCGCTTTGCGCGCAACTTCCGGGACGACCCCCACATCCTGATCCCGCACGTGTTCACCCAGTGGACGAGCAGTGTGATGAACGTCCAGGAACACATCGACGGCATCTGCGGCGAAGATGTGGCGGCGATCGAACGCGCCGGCCTCGATCCGAAGCAACTCGCGCGGCGCGGCGTCGATGCGGTGCTAAAGATGATGCTGGTGGACGGCTTCTTTCACGCCGATCCGCACCCGGGCAACGTGATCTATCTGCCCGGCAACCGGATCGCAATGATCGACTTCGGCATGACGGGACGGCTGTCGTCGACGCGACGCAACCAGATCATCGATCTGCTTTCCGGAGTCGCCCACCGCGACAACGAGCCAATGCTGGAAGTGCTGCTCGACTGGGCGGGCGAGGATGCGGTCGACGAAGAACGGCTCGCTGCCGATGTCGATGAGCTCGTCGTCGGCTTCGCCGACTTGCCGCTTGAAGGACCTCCGCATTGGCGCGCTGATCGAGCGCATCACGGCGATCGTGCGCGAACACGGCATCGTGCTGCCCACCGACCTCACGCTGCTGTTCAAGGCTTTCATCAGCCTCGAGGCGCTGGGCCGCAAGTACGACCCGGAGTTCCGCCTCACGGACCGACTCGAGCCGTTTCTCGAACGCGCGATCGCGGCGCGTTACGCGCCCGCGGAGGTGGGGCGCCGCGGCAGCGCAGGCCTCAGCCAGTTTCTTGGCCTGATCGGCTCGGTGCCGCGCGATGTTGGGCGGCTGCTGAAGGACGCGCGTCGTGGCCGCATGCGCGTCGATCTGGACCTGAAGCGGCTCGACAGCTTCGGCCGCAGGCTGCACACCACGATCGACCGCAGCACGATCGGCATCATGACCGCGTCGGTTGTAATCGGATCGTCGATCGTGATGACCGTCTCCTCCGGCCCGCAACTCTTCGGCATACCGATATTCACGGTGCTCGGACTCTTCGGCTACCTGCTCGCCTTCGTCAACAGCGTTTGGATCATCATCTCGATCTGGCGCTCGGGACGCGACTGAGAACGCGAGGTCAGGAGCTTCCTTGCGGGCGCTCGCCGCTGGACGGTGTTTCGGCGAGACGATCGATCAACGCGCCCCGGCGGCGGGAAGGGTGTCCTTCAGTTCCTGGCAGTCGTCTTGCCCGCGAATGACTGAACCGTGATCTTGCCGTCTCGTACAAAGAACGTGTCCGTAGCGAACTCGTACACGTTGTCAGCGGTCTCCGCCGTCCACAGAATGAAGGCGTAGTCGCCGTCGACAAACTGCTGCCTCAAGCTAAAGGCAGCGCCGGGCTTTGCGAACTCTGCAAGCATCGCCGTGAATAGCGACCCGATCTGTTCACGTCCTGTGAGCGGCCCGTCCGGCGTGAACAGGATTGCGCCGGGAGCATAGTCCGACAGGATGCCTTCGAGATCGCCCTCGCCAAAGCACTTCAAGTGATTGTTCAGAACTTCTTGCGTCGTTGCCATTTTCATTCCTTTGATCTCAGCGTTTCGTGATGACGACTTCGAGGTATTCGCTCGGCACGACGAGCGAATGCTGGCCACCGACATTCAGGCGATCGAGCAGCGCAACGATGTCGACCTCGAACGACTTCTGCTGCGCGGGGTCGAGTGCCGCAAACGCCTTGTGCGTCGGGCCGTAGTAGTCGCGGAACAACCTGCAGCCAGTGCGCGCTGGAGCGGTAACGGAAGTTGAAGATCTTGCGCACAGCCTTGATGTCGACAGCCTGTGCGCCGAACAACGCGACGATGTGCGGTTCGGTGCCCCACAGCGCGGGCGACTTGAGCCCGGCGGGCGGCGGCAGGTAGGTGCCGACGATCTTGAACAGCTGACCGATAAAGCCTTCGGGCGTCCAGTTCGCGAGCCCGATGCGGCCGCCGGAGCGCACCACGCGCAGCATCTCGCGTGCGGTCCGCGTGTGGTCCGGGGTGAACATGGCGCCGAACGTCGACAGCACGACGTCGAAGCTTTCGTCGTCGAACGGCAGTTCCTCGGCGTCAGCGACCTGGAATTTCACCTCCAGTGCCTCGGCAGCGGCACGCTTCGCGCCCTTGTCCAGCAGGGCTGGCACATAGTCGGTGGACGTGACGTCGGCGAAGCGCCGCGCGGCGGCCAGCGTTGCATTGCCGTTGCCCGCGGCGACATCGAGCACGCGCTCACCGGCGCGCACGTCGACGGCTTCGGCCAGCGACTCGCCGACGATCTGTAGCGTGGTTCCGATGACGGCGTAGTCGCCGCTGGCCCATGTGATCTGTTGCTTCTGCTTGATGCCCGCGAAATCGTGCGGTGACGACTTCCGCGTTCTCGTTGATTGAACGGACTTCAACCTGTGTCATTTGTCTCTCCTGGTGATTGATGTCGATTGATACGACAGGCGGATTCTTGGCGGTCCTTGCGCCTTGACGCTTCACCCGGCATCGTTCAGATTTGCTCGCTCGTCCTTATCCGCAGGATTGGTCGATGGCGACCTGCTCGCCCGTCCGCGCGCCTTGATCAGGACTCCGGCGAGGAGATCAATATGAGCCAGGACACGTTGTCCGACGTGCTGCGGACCGTGCGTCTGCGGGGCGCAGTTTTCTTCTACGTGAGCGGCGGGCGCGAGTGGGCGGCCGAGTCGCCCGCCGCGAAGGACATCGCGCCTGCGGTGATGCCCGGCGCCGAGCACGTGATGGAGTATCACGTCGTCATCGCGGGCGATTGTTGGGCTGGCATCGTCGGTCAGCCGCCGGTTCGGCTGAGTGCGGGAGACATCGTGCTGTTTGCGCTCGGCGATGCGCATGTGATTTCCAGCGCTCCGGGTATGCGAGCCGAGCCCAATGTCGCGTGGTACTACGAAGCGAAGATCGACCAGCTGCCGATCCGCATCGCCTACGACGGCACCAGCGGGCCGACACCTGCAGAGCCGGGTCAGAGCGGGTTGACGACTATCGTGTGCGGCTTCATCAGCTACGACGTGAAGCCATTCAATCCGCTGATCGCCACCCTGCCACGCATGCTTCACTTGCGCGCCAGCGACGCCGGCGGCTGGGTCGCGCACTTCCTGCAGCAGGCGGTCTCTGAATCGCAACGCGAGCCGCCCGGGCAGCGAAGCGATGCTCGCGCGCATGAGCGAGATGTTGTTCGTCGATGCGGTGCGGCGCTACGTGGAAATCTTGCCGCCGGAGGAGACGGGCTGGCTCGCCGGACTGCGCGACCGCTTCGTCGGCCGCGCACTGGCGCTGCTGCACGAGAAGCCAGCGGAGGCCTGGACCATCGATGAACTGGGACGGCAGGTCGGCCTGTCACGCTCCGCGCTGCATGAGCGATTCGTGCAGTTCGTCGGTCAGCCGCCGATGCAGTATCTCGCACACTGGCGCATGCAGCTCGCCTCCGGGTTGCTGCGCAGCTCGAACTCGACCGTGGCCACGATCGCGCTCGAAGTCGGCTACGACTCGGAGGCGGCATTTGCGCGCGCCTTCAAGCGGCTCGTTGGCATGCCGCCTGCGGCGTGGCGGCGAGCGCTCAGCGACAAGCAGCATCGAGGCAGTGCCACTGCCGCGGAGCCAGCCACGGAGCGTCAGCCTATCGATCCCATCGGCCCGGATAGCTCCGCCTGTCCGGTCGCGTAACGCTCGTTGTTCGCCAGATACTGGTCAGTCATCGAATTTGGCATGGCTTCTCCTCCTTCGAATGATGGGTACAGCACACCCTCCCCTTGCTCAAGTCTATCCGCGGATCGGACTGGTTGCCGCAGGCGCGGCTTGCCTCACGCCAGCCCGAAGTACCCAATGATCTGCGTGCCAAGAACGCGATCGCCGATCCATACGGAAGCCATGATCGCGACGGCCGTAGACCCGGCGCCGAGAATCCAGCGCGCGTAGCCGGACCACAGCCGCACTGTAGCCAGGAAGGCGAAGCTGACGCCGACGACGATCAACTGGCCGATTTCAACTCCGAAGTTGAAAGCGAACAACGCGGTAACGAGCTGCATCGGTGGCAGCTGCAGCGGTATCAGAACCTCGGCGAAGCCAAATCCGTGGACGAGGCCGAATGCGAAAGCGACCCAAGCCAAGCGCCGCTGCACGACCGGCCAGAGGTTATTCAGCGCGGCGAGCAGCACCGTTAGCGCAATCAGAGGCTCGATGATCTCGGTCGCAATCCTGATGATTCCGAAGCTCGCCAGCGCGAGAGTGAGCGAGTGCGCGACGGTGAATGCTGTAGCAATCCAGGCGACTTGAACGAGCGCCGAGCGAAGATCTCGCCGCGCCTGCCACGCGCCGTTTGCCCGAGTCAGGACGGCCGGAAGCAACAGAGCGATCAGGAACAGCAGGTGATCGAGTCCGCCAAAGATGTGGGTGACCCCTTGCGCCAGCAAACCTGCCGGATTGGCCGACTTGCCGCCCTGCGCGAAAGAAACCGAGGTACGGCTGCCGGGCTCCAGCAGGACCGGGCTGCCTGCGGCTGCACGCATCAGCGCTCGATGCGAGGCATCGATCCCCTCGAACAGGTGGTAGTCGATCGTGAGCGCGGTCGATGATCCGACGCAGTCAAGAGGGGCCCGGAGGAGCACGAAGCCGCTGTCGCCGTTGGCGCTGTCCGGTGCATAGGTCGGACGCGAGAAGTCGAGCGTGCACTGGCGCCCGTCCACACGAACGACCACGGCTCGGCGCACCAGTGCATCGAGGTCGGCACGCCGGTCTTCCACTTCGCCCCACGTCAGCATGCCGTCTGCGTTGCGGTCGAGATCGAGTAGCGCGTCGGCGTCGCGCAAAGCCAGCCGATAGACCAGCATCGGCGCGGCGCCGGTCGAATCGATCTCCAGATAGGCGGTGCTGCTGCTGTGAGCCCGCGCGACGCTGAGTAGCAGCAGCGACGCCAGCAGCAGGATCACCTGCTTCATGCCGTTACTCCATTGCCGGCGCCCAGCACCCGCTCGATCCGGACGTCCTTCAGCCCTGTCCGTCGCAGCGTCGCCTTAACCTCGTTCAGTGCAGCCGTGTCCCCGGCTGCCCGTGCTGCGCGCGCCAGGACCAGTAGGTCGGCAGGCTCCCGCTGCGTGCGCCAGTTGTCGCGCGCCAATTGCAAGGCCTCGTCGTGACGACCCCGAGCCAGCGCAAAGTCGGCCGCTTCGCGTGCATGCAGAAACTCGCCTCGCGCGCGCGCTTCGTTGAAGCGTTGTGCCAACTGCTCCTCCAGCAGGGTCGCGCGTTCTCCGACACCATGGGTCATCAGCCAGCGCCGCACCAAGACACCGTCGACAGGTGGCGCGTCGCGCAGCAAATCCGCGACAGCGCCGAACTCGCGCCTCGCGAGCAAGACATCGACCAAGGCCAGCCGCGTCGTCAGATCGTTGGCCTGCTGGAGCGACGCTCGGTAGGCGCCGACCGCCGCGTCGCTGTCGCCACGCTGCTCCGCCAACTGACCCTGCAGCGCCAACGCCCAGGCGAGCAGCGGACCATCGGTTCGCCGCCCGGCGATCTCCAGCACGCGGGCGGCGTGGTCCTGTCCGCCGGTCACCGCAGCAACCTGCGCGCTGCAGATCGCACCCGCGTCGGCATGCAGCGACTGCAGGGCTCGACAGTCGGCCGCGGCACGTTCGTAGTTCGCGGTGACGGTCGCCACGGTGGCGCGCGTCAACAAGGCTTGGGGATGACGCGGATTGCGTGACAACACCTGGTCGAGAAGTCGGCCCGCTTCCGCAAATCGATGGCGGCTCTGTTCGATCGTCGCACGCAGTACGAGTACGTCGGCATCCTGCTCGGCGCCGGCCAGCAGCGATTCGGCGTAACCCAGAGCCCGGGGATCGCCATCGACGCGCCCGGTCGTCAGCAATGCCTGCGCGCGCTTGATGCGCGTTGACTGGTCGACGGGACTCTGCGCCACCAGGGCGGCGACCGACTTCTTCACCGCCGGCGGCAGCAGATTGCGCGCGACGATCTCATCGCGTGCCGGCTGCGCATCCGCCGCGCCGATGGCAAGCAGCATCACAAGAACCAGCGCAACACGCATGTCTACCTCACTGTGCTCGGTGAGCCGAGCGGGCCCCGGAGGGCCCGCTCGGCGATCCAGCTCGCGCAGCGGTTCTGCCGCTTACGGCATCGCGGACGGTTCTGTGCTCTCCGACGTCGGTGGCGTGATCCCGTCAATCGCGCGCGGCTCGTCCACTTTCTCCCGTCATCGAGGCGAGCATCGCAGTAGCGAGAGCGAGCAGGCCGGACATGCTTGCGGAAGCGTCGCGGTCCTCGCGCTGCATCTGCGTCAAGCCATCGCTGGGCGGGGGCGGTGGTGGTGCGGCGGCCGGCTGCGTGTAGTCGCTGCCGCCGCAGGCGGCCAGGAGTGTGGCGGCCAGCGCCGCGGCCACGGCGGACCGAATGAGATTTCGGCTGATCATGGCGGCCCCCTAGTTCGCGCCCGGAATCGGCGTCAGCAGGTAGGGAAAAGTGGCATTGAACATCGCATCGCTGATGTTCGCGCCACCATCGGTAAGCGCCAGACCACCCGACGGCGCATCCGACGGAACGCAGCCGAAGGCACTGGGCGCGTTCAGCGTGCATAGCACCCCCATACTGACGCGCAGTGCCGCATCCACCACGTCATCGCCCGGGCGACGGCCGTTCGGGAATCCGGCGTTGTCGCCGCCAAGGACACCCAACGTGTTCTGGCTGCCCTTGACTGTCGGTGCGATCGAGGTATTCAGCCGCAGCATCTCCGCGGCCTTCACGTTGGCCGGCTTGTTGAGCCCGGGAACACCGGTCAGGAACGCGGTCACCAGATCGGTACGCGGAAAGTTGGTAGGCGCCTTGACGCCAGCGGAACCGAACAGGATCTCCACGAGCGCAGGCAGTGTGGGATTGGTCACGTAATCGGCAAACTGACCATCGTCGCGCGGCTTGGAGCTGTTGAAACGATCCTTGTCCTTCAGTCCGATCACCACTTCGTTGACCAGCGGCATCCCGAGGCGGGACACCTGAACCCAGGCACCGCCGCTTTTTTCCGTGGTCTGATGGCCCGATTTCGGAGTGCCGTCCAAGCAGTCGCACCTGGCGCAGGCTGGCCGTCGTCCATGCGCCGATCACCGGGTCATTGCCGGCCGTCAGGCAGGACGCGGGGACTTCCAGCGCGAGCGTGGTGACGTTCTTGTCGGCCAGGTCGTCGGTGCCGCCGCTGGAGGCGAGCGGATTCAGGTTGATCAGGTCGAACGTGCGGCCAAGGTTGACGACGAACGGATCCTTGCGCTGGCCGACGAACACCCGGGCCGGCCCGTTGCAGCCGGGGATGTTGACCGTGTAGATGTACTGCGCGGCATACGCCTCGTATCCGGCGATCGAACCGAAGGTCTTCGTGCCGATGAAGTCGACCGGTTTGGTGAACTCGCGACCCCCACCGGCCGCGTTGGTGACCGCGGAACGATTGCCGCCCCGGCGATCGCCGCGCACGACGTCGAGCGTAAAAGTCTCCTTCAGGTTCAAGGCGGCGTTGCTGCTGGCACTGATTCCCCCCGCCTGGATCAGCGGGATCGAGATGCTCTTGCCGCCGATCGGGCAGCGCGATGTCGGCAAGGTTGTTCTTGAAGCGAAACTGGAAGCTGATGTCCTCGACCGCGTCGCCGTTGTTGTCCACGTGGATTTCGTACAGCGCGTTGGGATCCATCGCGAAGTAGTTGGGGCCGCCGTAGGGGTCCTGCAGCGGGATGTAATTGGCGATCAGCGTCACGTAGTTGCTGCGGCCGTTTTCGTAGCTGCGAAACATGTAGAGGTCGGTCCCGTCGACCTTGGGTTGCGTCGTGATGAAGGGAGCTTCGCGATGGCTCGAGGCCTGGGCCGCCGGCTGCACCAGCAGCGCAGCGGCGCATGCGCCGGCCATCAGTGCGAGTCGGGGCGGCTGCGTGATCATGGGCATGGTTGCTCTCCGCTTGAGGATTTTTGGTTCGGCCCCGGTAGACGTGGCCGGCCGCAACGCCCCCGGCAGGCACTGCCGGGATCAGCGTCTTGACTGCTGTACGGGCGACTCGAGCCGATTGGATGTCGGCCGGAGTTCTGCGACGCGACTCGACCTCCAGACGTGACCTCGGCCCGTACCAGCTTTGCGGAATCGCGTCGGTGCGGGCGCTCCGACCGCGGGGCCGCTGCTGGCCTAGAAGCGGTACGTCGCCTACGCCAGATGACAGGCTGCGGGTGCGGCCAGGCGCCGCGCAGTAGCCTGTCGCGATGGACTCCCTGATCGCCGCCGCCGCGCGCGCCCTCGCCGCCGGCGACGCGCTCGGCGCCCTCAAGCGCGTCGGCCTGCGCGACGACCCGCCGGCGCTCGCCCTGCGCGGCATCGCCATGGCCCAGCTCGGCGAGCACCCGCGCGCCCGCGAGCTCCTGCGGCGCGCCGCCCGCGGCTTCGGCGCCCACGAGGAGCTGGCGCGCGCCCGCTGTGTCGTCGCAGAGGCCGAGGTGGCGCTCGCCATGCGCGACCTCCGCGGCTCGCCGCGCACGCTGGCGGCCGCGTGCGGCCACGCTCGAGGCGCGCGCCGATCGCGCCAACGCGCTGCATGCACGTCTGATCGCGGTGCGCCGGCTGCTCCTGCTCGGCCGCCTCGACGAGGCCGCATCCGCGCTGGCCCGCGGCTCCGCGACGCGCGCGGCGTGCCACCGTCGCTGCTGGCGGTGGCCGAGCTGGCCGCGGCCGAGGTGGCGCTGCGCTCGCTGCGCACAGCACCGGCGCAGGCGGCGCTCGCCCGCGCCCACGAGGCGGCCGAACGCGCGCGCGTGCCCGCGCTCCTCGCCGAGGTGGCCGAGGCGCGCGCCGCGCTCGATCGTCCCGCCGCCCGGCGCGTCCGCGCCGGCCACGAGCAGCCGCTGCGCCTCGACGAGGTCGAAGCGCTGCTCGCCTCGGGCGCGCTGGTGGTCGACGCCTGCCGTCGCGGCCTGCGCGCCGGCGCCACCTGGCGGCCGCTGGCGCGCCGGCCGGTGCTGTTCGCGTTGGCGCGCGCGCTCGCCGAGGCGTGGCCCGGCGACGTCGATCGGAACGCGCTGATCGCGCGCGCGTTCCGCACCCGCCGCCCCGACGAGTCGCACCGCGCGCGCCTGCGCGTCGAGATCGGCCGTTTGCGCGCGCTCGCCGCGCCGCTGGCGCGCATCGAGGCCAGCGCGCGCGGCTTCGCGCTCACGCCGCAGGGCGAGCGCGCCGTCGTCGTGCTGGTGCCGCCGATCGATGGCGATCAGGCGTCGCTGCTCGCGCTGCTCGCCGACGGCGCGGCCTGGTCCACCTCGGCGCTCGCGCTGGCCCTCGGCGCCAGCCAGCGCACGGTCCAGCGCGCGCTCGTCGAGCTGGAGGCCGCCGGACGGGTGCGCTCGATCGGGCGCGCGCGCGCGCAGCGCTGGCTGTCGCCGCCGCTGGCCGGATTCACGACGATCTTGTTACTCCCTGCTGCGCTGCCGCTCGGGTAGATTGGCTCTCACGGCGCCGTTCCGAAGCGCGCCACAAGGAGCCAGGCGATGACGCAGCACCCAAGGCAGGCACAGGCAAGACCGCAAGCACCGGCGCGCGCGGCCGAGATCGTGCGTGAGTACGGCCCCTTCGCCGGCGCCGACCAGCATCGACGGCGTCACCCACGACGGCCGCCGCGTCTGGGCCGCCACCGGACCCAAGCTGGTCGCCTTCGATCCCGAGAGCGGCCAGCTCGCGCGCACGCTCGACCGCGCCGGCGACGCCGGCACCGCCTTCGACGGCACGTACCTCTACCAGATCGCCGAAGCGCGCATCGACAAGATCGATCCCGCCACCGGCGACGTCGTGGCGTCGATCCCGGCGCCCGGCCACGGCCGCGACTCGGGCCTCGCCTGGGCCGAGGGCAGCCTGTGGGTGGGGCAGTACCGCGATCGCAAGATCCACCAGATCGATCCCGAGACGGGCGCCATTCTGCGCACCATCGAGTCCAACCGCTTCGTCACCGGCGTGACCTGGGTCGACGGCGAGCTGTGGCACGGCACCTGGGAAGGCGACGAGAGCGATATCCGCCGCATCGACCCGGAGAGCGGCGCCGTGCTCGAGCGGCTGGAGATGCCGCGCGGCACCGCCGTCAGCGGGATGGAGTCCGACGGGGCAGACCTGTTCTATTGCGGCGGCGGACCGAGCGGCAAGGTCCGCGCCGTGCGACGTCCGAAACGAGAAACGTGACCGCATGAGCGGCGTCGCATCCGACGAAACCAAACGGCTCTTCGAGCCAAGGAGCACACCATGAACACCGCCATTGCCGAAGCGAGCACCGTGAACCATCCCGTCGTGTCCAGGGACCGATGGATCGCCGAGCGCAAGGCGCTGCTGGCGCGCGAAAAGGAGCTGACGCACCTGCGCGACCAGATCGCCCGCGAGCGCCGCGCGCTGCCGTGGGTGCGCATCGAGAAGAACTACGTCTTCGACACGCCCGAGGGCCGGCGCACGCTCGCCGAGCTGTTCGAAGGCCGCCGCCAGCTGCTGGTGCAGCACTTCATGTTCGGCCCGGGGTGGGAGCAAGGCTGCCCGAGCTGCTCGTTCATGGCCGACCACACCGACGGCATGAACGTGCACCTGGCGCATCGCGACGTCACGTTCGTCGCGATCTCGCGCGCGCCGCTGGCCGAGATCGAGCGCTTTCGCCAGCGCATGGGCTGGCAGTTCAAGTGGGTGTCCTCGAATCGGCAGCGACTTCAACTACGACTTCGCACGTGAGCTTCACGCCGGAAGAACAGGCCAAGGGCGAGGTCTACTACAACTACGGCATGCAGCCCTTCGAGTCGCGAGGAATTGCCCGGCATCAGCGTGTTCTACAAGGACGACGCGGGCGAGGTCTTCCACACCTACTCGACCTACAGGCGCGGCGTGGAGGTGATGATGGGCACGTACAACCTGCTCGACCTCACGCCCAAGGGCCGCGACGAGACGACCGGGCGGCGCATGGCATGGGTGCGCCACCACGACCGCTACGAACCGGCACCGCCGCGAAGCCGCGCGGCGGCCAGTTCGTGCTGCGCGGCGCACGCCTGAAGGGCGAGCGGCCTGCGCTGACGCACGTGTCATGGCAAGCCTTTGGCCATGGCTCGCGGTCGCAGGGCTCGGCGCCCTGCACGGGCTGAACCCTGCCACCGGCTGGATGTTCGCCGCCGCCTGGGGCGTGCAGTCGCGCGATCGGTCGCGGGCGCTGCGGGCCCTGATGCCGATCGCGGTCGGGCACGGCGCATCGGTCGCGCTTGTGGCCGCCGCGGTCGCACTCGGCCTGGCGATGGATCGCGTTGCGCTGCAAGCCGTGGCGGGCGGGCTGCTTGTCGTCGTCGCGATCGTTCACCTGTCGGGCCGCACACCCAAGCGCGCTCGCGCGCCGACGGGACATGCCGGGCTCGCGCTCTGGTCCTTCATGATGTCCACCGCGCACGGCGCCGGATTGATGCTGGTGCCGGCGCTGATCCCGCTTTGCATCGGAGACGCGTCGGCCCGGCAGATCACTGCATCGGGCTCGCTGGTGCTGGCGCTTGCGGCGGTCGGCGTCCACACGGCGGCGATGCTCGCCGTCACCGGCGTGATCGCCACCGGGGTTTGTCAGGGCTTTGACGCCGGCGCCCGCTTGCTCCGAAGCCTCAGGCGCGCTCCGCGTTGATGCCGAGCGCTTGATGGCGCGTCTCGAGCAGTTCACGCCAGCCTGCCGGAAGGCTGCTGCGTAGCGCCGCACTGATACGAGCCTCGTTGCGCTGCCACCAGATTCCGGCGGCAACAATCGCGAGGCCGATGAATGTGAGCGCGAACGGAAACAGCAAACTGTCCTGGAACACCTTGTAGGACAGGTGCCCCAGGTAGCAGGCAATCCCGATCCCACCGAACACGGCAAAGACTCGACGACCCAGGATTGCGCCGATCGCGACCATGCCGAGGTTGATCAGCACGTAAACGAACTTGCCGATCTCGGAACTCGAGTCCTGCATCGTCAGCCCGCCCCAGAAGGTCAGCGTGCCGAAGATGTAGAGCCAGAACGCGAAGTCGCGTCCCTGCCCGTAGGACTTGCGTGCCCGGAAGTCGACCCACACCGCGACAGCCAGCATGCCGAGGCCGAAGACCAGCGAGAAGTCGCGGTAGTACTGCCACTCGTTCCATCCCGGCCGGTCTGCGAAGACGATCATCCGGGCCAAATCCATGCTCATGTACCAAAGCGTCACGGCGACCGGCATGACCATGAACGGATACCGCAGCCGCCACAGCCCGATCGTGGCTGCGATCAGCGTCACGAACTCGAGCGTGATCCAGCGCCAGTCGATGTGCGTGTGGTAGGCGCGGTAGTGCTGGCCGGCGCCTCCGGGAGGCCACCAGCCCAGGCCCGATTGCAGCGCCCAGGCGGCGAGCGGAACCAGAACGATCGCGAGGGTTGCCAGGATCCCGGCTGGCAACATCAGTTTGCGGGCGGCGAGCGAACGAGCAGCCAAGACGCATCCGACGGCATACGCCACGGCGATCGCGCACAGCGCCCATGGGCCGAACCGCTCCCAGCCCAGGTTCATGAAGAGTGACATCGCGCCGATGGCGATCATGCCGCCCAGGTAGTCGAGGACGTGCGTGATGGAGAACCGTGGAGCGAGGTCGGGCGCGGCGGCGCGCTCAGCACTCCAGCGGGACCAGAGAGCTGACCCCTGCTGGGCGCTGATCACGCCGTCCTGCAGCCGCTCTATCGAGGTCCGTGCGTGACACGCAAAGCGGTCATACCGTCTCCTTATGGACGTCCTTGCAAGCAAGCATCCTGCAGCGGGCGCCAGGCAGCGCTCAAGTAAGAACGTGAAGTTGTCCGCTCCGAGGCAAATCAAACTTAACGAGCAGAGGTTCGCAAATCGCCGCCTGTCATTAGGACTCCCCTTCCGCCTGGCCCCTATCGCGCGCGAGGTACTCAACAATGGGCTCGACAAGGAAAGGATGCGGCGTCGACTTGACGATGGCGGCTGACGCCCACGGGTACGAAAGATGAAGCAGCCAGGCTCGGACTTCCATTGCGGCTTCCGGCGGCAGCACCAGCATCTGATCGATCGTAATCACCAAGCGAGTCGCCAAACGCATGCGGTCAGCGAGAAATGTCCAATCGTATCGGCCGCAGCCAACGCGAATGCTCTGCGACTCCTTCTCGGACATTGAAACCAGCCAGTCGCACGAGAACTCCGTGTCGTTCTCGCCTGGGCGAGACATGTAAAACGAGTAGATGTTCTCGTAGGTCTGGTTGAAGCGTCGAACCAGAACATCGGCTATCGCTTCAATGCCGCGAGTTATCGACGGGAATTGAATCGCCTCGGATCGGTTGTTGATCTCCAGCTGCGCGTCGTGAGCGAAGACATTACTTAGCAGATAGGGACGGTTTTCGTCCTTTGCATGAAAGTAATCGCGAAGCACGCGTTCGGGCGACATGCGACTGCCTCCGCAGCGATTGTCTGACTAAGGAACTCGGCTCGCCGCTTCCGCAGATGTGATGACCGGCAAAACCTCGAAATCCACCAGATCGGACCACCGGCCGATCCACTGGTCGAGCGCAGTTCGGCTCTCGCAATCCATGACCTGATAGCAGTTTGCGAGATCGGTAGTCACCCAGCTCGCGACATACGTCACTCCGGGCGGCGCCAGGCGGCCGGATTCGCGGAATCTGCGATAGACGGGCGACGGATCGCCATCCTTGAAGTGCTCGATGACCAAGAAGAGCACAGTGCCTCCGCACGGGCCTCAACCTCGAAGGAGTGGCCGCCTTCCAGCTATTTTGTGGCTACCCGGAATCGGCGGCAACCGGCCAGAGGAAGTAATCTTTCCGTGTTTCCCGTATGTTTCCTGGACTGCCACGCGAGCCGGTGCCCCGTAAGTAGAGGATCGCGAGTTGCTGGTGGAGGCAATAGCGGATCTTGTCGTCCGGATCGACACTATCCCTGTGTGGCTGGGGCGCCCGACCGGTGCCGAGGCCGCATCCCAGGGACCACCCCGCAGGAGGTACGCAACCCATGGACGGTCAAAGCGAATTGGAAGCAACGATACGAGCGCTGGTTCAGACGGGCAAAGGGATACTGGCAGCCGACGAAAGCAGCCCGACGATTGCGAAGCGGTTCAAGTCGATCGGCGTCGAGTCGACGGAGGAAAACCGC
Organism: uncultured beta proteobacterium; assembly: GCA_963707445.1. Lineage (GTDB taxonomy): Bacteria > Pseudomonadota > Gammaproteobacteria > Burkholderiales > Burkholderiaceae_F > JALORV01. The sequence goes on from CAVPPW010000054.1 coordinate 23,781, forward strand.
CGCGTGTATCGCGAGTTCCTGCTTGCGACACCGGGGCTCGGTGAGTACATCAGCGGCGTCATCTTCTTTGAAGAGACGCTTGGCCAGCGGACCGGGGACGGCACGCCGCTGCCGCAACTGGCGGCACGCCAGGGCATCGTGCCCGGCATCAAGGTCGACGCCGGCAAGATTCCATTGGCGCACGCGCCCGGGGATGAAATCACCCAGGGTCTGGATGGGCTCGCGAAGCGCCTGGACGCTTACAAACAGCAGGGCGCGCGGTTCGCGAAATGGCGCGCCGTCTACAACGTATCCGGCACGCTGCCGAGTCGGCTGGCGATCGAGGCCAATGCCGATGCGCTGGCGCGCTACGCCGCGATCTGCCAGGAGCAGGACTTCGTTCCGATCGTTGAACCCGAGGTTCTGAGCGACGGTCACCACAGCATCGATCGCTGTGCCGAAGTGACCGAGGCTGTTCTACATGAAGTCTTCCACGCGCTGAATCGGCATCGGGTCGTTCTCGAGCTGGCTCTGCTGAAGCCGAGCATGGTTGTGCCCGGCAGGGAGCACACGCAGAAAGCAGCGCCGGCCGAGGTCGCCGCCTACACGATCCGCACGCTGCGACGCACGGTGCCGGCCGCAGTGCCGGGCATCTTCTTCCTTTCCGGTGGCCAGACGCCGACTGAGGCGACTGCGAATCTTGACGCCATCAACCGGCTCGGCGCACAGCCGTGGCAACTGAGCTTTTCGTATGGGCGCGCGTTGCAGGATCCTGCGCTGAAGGCCTGGAGGGGCCAGGCTGACAACCGGCAACAGACTGAGAGAGCCCTTTTCGAGCGCGCCCGACTCAATAGCGCGGCGCGCGAAGGAAAGTACGCCGCGTCGCTGGAGGATTCGAACGCGTGAGCCTACCGCCGACAAATCACCGTGATTCCGCCTGCCATCGGGTCCCCCCTGAGAATCGCTCGGCCAATTGCGGACGCGACTGGGTAAGACGAAAATCGCCGCAAAGCGGACGAACCTGGGAGACGTCATGGCAAGAGCCTGTCCTAGCCGTTTACGGCCGATCGTCATGGCCGCAGCGCTCGTCGCAAGTTTTCCCTTGTCGGCAAACACTGCTGTCAGCTACGGCAAGATCACCGCGGTCAAGCCTGTCAAAGTCGAGAACCCATCCGCGCAGACTGCAGGCGCGCTCGTGGGTGGCGTAATCGGCCTTGCTTCGGGGCGCGGCCAGTCGGGCAGCAACAAGGCGCTGCGCGCCGTTGGCGGTGGCGTAGCAGGCCAGCAAGTGGGCAAACTTGCAAGCTCCAAGCAGGCTTTCGAGTACACCATCCTCGTGGGCGGAGCTACGACCACGGTTGTTACCGATGAGGCGGGCATGCGCGTCGGCGACTGCGTTGCAGTCGAGCGCGGGGCTTATACAAACCTGCGACTCGTGGCGGATTCGCAATGCGCACCGAAGGCCAAGCCACTGCCCACCGCCGCCCGGGAGGCCAATGCCTGTACCACGGCGAAGGACGAAGTATTGAAGTCGCAGACCGACGAGGAGTTCGACCGCGCCGAACGCAAGATGCGCCTGCTTTGCGCAGACTCGGCCGGCCGCGGCTGCTTGCGGGAGACGCCGCCTGGGCGGCCGCGTACCGGCCAGAAGCGGTTATCCGTTGTTGGGCTGATCGATAAAGCCAATAGCGGTGGATTGGTACTTGGCCCCCCAGTGTATCCGAAAGCGGACGTTGTTTGATGACCCGCTTGGCGCCGCCACGTCCGGTGTCGACTCCGATAGACGGCGCATCAGGCCGCATGTACCCGCGTGAACCACCGTGAACTCGGCACCCAGTAGGAAGATCGGTTGTGCGTGCCGAGCGTCGCGAGTAGCTCGCGAGGGGAACTACGTTCATACGATCACACCGCCCGAGGCGTCGCGACGAACGTTGTGGACGGTGAGCCTGTTCCATGCTGCTTGCGGACGATGTGGCGCTGGCTCGTTCGGTAGCACGCCCGCACCTGGCTTCGGGTTCGGATCGGACTCGCGCGCGGTCGGTGGCGACGAGACGGTGCGCGCGCCAGCGGCGTCGCTGCTGCCCCGTTGGCAATTTGGCGAAGGTGGTCGGTGGAACTCCTGGCGTTATGAACTCTGCTCTACCGCCGGGATCGAGGAGCCGACCGAAGCACCGCTGATCGTTTTGCTTCACAGGCTGCGGCGGCGCTGGATGCGCAGCGCCGGTGGCTGGGGCACCTTCACCCGAATCGTGCACGCGTTCGCTTGCTGTGCCCCGAGCCAGCGGCTGCGCGCCGATCCGTTCGGCTGCTGGAACTGGTTTCTGTACAGCGCCGCCGGCGGCAGCGACTTCGCGGCGGCGCTCGGAGCGATCGATGCCGTCGCCCAGCGGTGCGCGAT
>CAVPPW010000055.1:0-160450 GCA_963707445.1 uncultured beta proteobacterium
TGTTTTGTAACCTACTTCAACCGTACGTATTGCTAGCGCACCCAATCCTCGTTCAAGGCGCCAAGCATCATCCTTTGATGTATGTATTCCTGGAAACCACCGGGCAGCGACGGATATGCGTCGAATGACAGCAGGCTCGCGAGCGATACACGTGGGTTCATCCGGAAAGCATGGTGAACGCCTGCTCGGTCACTTGAGGTTGCGCCAGGAAGGAACGCACGTTGGCTGACACCTGCGGATCCAATCGCATCACGGCGACCGCGGTCTCGGCACCAACCCGACGTATGTCAGTCAGCATTGCGGTACGATTTTCGTCTGCGCCTGCTGCCGGCGTCGTGGCGACGATACAGGGCGATTGGATACCGCGAGTGATGGTTAGGTCGTACGCACCGGTCACGCCAGGAAGCGGTTTGGCGGACGCTGCCCATGCCGAGTCCGTGGCTTCAAGGATGGCGTAGTGATAGCCGCTCGCGTCACCCGAGTCAGCGAGTTGCGCTTCGAGTACCGGGTTGCCCAGCAATCCCGTGAAGTCGCTGAGCGCAGGTGGAAAGGTCGCGTGCGATGACCGGTGAGAGAATGCCGGCTGCCGAACACATCGTATTGAGATTTTCCGTGGCTTGAGCGCGATTCGCAGCCTCGCGAACCTTCTGCACGGCGGGAATCAGTAGTGCAATCAGGACCGCGATGATCGCGATGACGACTAGCAGCTCTATAAGCGTGAATCCGATGTGGGAGCGACGGATTGAACGATACGTCGTCGACATGGCATATGCCTCGGAAGAAATGAATAGTACGGACACTAAATATACCCGCTGTGCGGGCGGGACGGACTGGGATATGTCAAAATTCTGGGCTCAGGGTCGACTGTAAATTGTCGCGCGACAGCCGGATCTTGCGGCTTGTCCGACAAGTCGCCGAACCAAGCTGGACCAAGCTGAATCCAAGTCTGGTGCCGAGCCGATTCGCATGAAGCCTCCAGAGCCGACACCCGCTGCAGTGAACGAGGAGCTGCCTGACAGCCCCATCGCGTCCGCTGCCCGCGCCCTGCCCGCGGGTGCTCGGCTGGACGAGTTCGAGGTTGAGGAAATCATCGGCGAGGGCAGCGTCGCGATCGTCTACGCGGCCACGGACCGCGCGCTCGCGGTCCCGGTGGCAATCGCGGAGTACATGCCGGCGCGGCTTGCGCAGCGTAATGATGAAGCGCAGGTCACGCCACGGACCCCCGCGCAGGCCGATGCCTTTGCGAAAGGGCTGAAGGCCTTCATCGATGAAACCCGCACGCTGGCCCGATGCGACCATCCCTCGCTGGTGCGCGTCGTGCGTCTATGGGAAGCCAATGCAACAGCCTACCGCGTCATGCCGCGCTGCACGGCCAGGCGGCTGCTCGACGTGCGCCAGGGCATGAACGAACCACCCGACGAGGAGGCACTGCGCGCGCTGCTTGACGCGCTGCTAGGCGCGCTGCAAGCGTTTCATCACGCAGGGGGAGTTCACGGCAAGGTCACGCCGTCCAATATCCTGCTGCTGGCCGACAACCGGCCGCTGCTGCTGGGCCCCGGTGCAGCGGGCCGGGCGATCGCCAGCGACCGGATCGACGCGCTGATGACCAGCGCGGAACCCTGCTTCGCGCCGATCGAGCAGATTGTCGAAGCCGACATTCCGCTCCATCCCTCGGTCGACCTCTACGCATTGGCCGGCGTCGCGCGCTACTGGATGAGCGGGGAGTTGCCCGCGCCAGCCTTCGGCGCGCCTAGCACCGCACGCCACGAAACACTCGCAGACACGGTGCAACGGCTGTGCCTGACCTGGCCGCGGCTGCACTACAGCGCAGTCCCTGCTGGACGCGCTCGACAGCGCCTTGTCAATCTATCCCGCTGAGCGGCCGCAAAGCGTCGCGCAGATGCGCGCGCGCCTGGGATCCCGCACCCCCGGCCGCAGGTGACGTCGTCGGCCCTGCATGGATTGCTGCGCCTGTGTCGAACGACGCCGCGCCATCGTCGCCGCCGCCCCCGGCTCCTGCGACACAAGAGCTTGATGCAGTGACGGCGGTCGCGCCCGAACGCGAGCCCGAACCCGAACCCGAACCGGAACGCGAAGTCGCGCCCGAAGGCGAAATGAAACCCACAGCGAACCCGAACGCGAAGCCGCGCCCGAAGGCGACCGCGAACCAGAAGATGAACCCGAAGCCGTATACCAACCCGCACGCGTGTCCGAACCCGCACGCGAACCCGAAGCCGAACGCGAACTAGAAGCCGCGCTCGAACCGGGAGCCGCGCGCAAACCCGTAGCCGAACGCAAACCTGAACCCGAGCGCGAACGCGAACCCGAAGCTGAACGCTTGGCAGCTATTACCTTCACTCCCATCGATGCTGATTTGTCGGCGCGGGCGGCTGTCACACGCCAGGCGGCAAGTTCCGGGGGCGCGGCAATGTTGGGGCGGCGCCGTGGTGGTGCTGCTGGCACTGCTGCAGGTGTTTATGAGCTTCGCCAGGAACCCCGGATTGCGCGCGTGCTCGATGCCCTCGGTATCAGCGCTGGCACCGGCGCCGGGGATAGCGCGGCCGTGTCCGCGTCCGGCGTAGGCCTCGAGCCGCGCGCCGCAATGGCGCCGGCAACAGCACCGATTGCCGCAGACTCGGGAACCGCGAAGTCCAGGTCGCCGGAGCCCGCCGCCACGGACTCACCGGCGAACGCCACCGCGCCCGCGGCGAGCGCCACCGCGCCGGCATCCGCGCCGAGCACTCCTGCGTCCGCATCCGCGCCGAGCACTCCCGCGCCTGCATCCGCTGCGAGCGCTACCGCGCCTGCATCCGCGACGAGCGCTACCGCACCTGCACCTCCCCCCACCGCCAACCCCACGACGCCCGCGACCGCGGATACCGCTGCCCCGGCCGAACCGGCTCCAGTCGCACAGCCCTCTGCCCCCAGCGCGACCCACCCCGGGTGGCGCAACGGGATGGCGCGCGCGCTCCGACCGGCCCGCGCGCCGCGTGCGGAGGGCGCCGGACTTCGCTCTGTACCGCTGCATGCAAACGCAGTGCAGCCAGCGACGTTGGGCATCGCACCCGCAATGCAAGCGACTGCGTAGCAGCGGCGGCGTGGACTGACGCGTGATGAGGCTGGCGCAGAATTGCATCGGGCTCGCCGCGGTGTGCCTGGTGGTCGCATGCGCGACGACGCAATCGAGTACCCTCCCGAGCGGGTCCACTCGCGCGGCGTCCTTCCAGACGATACCGTGTCCCCAACCGAACATCGCGGGCTTCCCCGACCTCGACTTCCCGTCAGGTGTTCAGTGTGGCTACCTCACGGTGCTCGAGAACCGGGCCAAGCCCGACGGGCGCCGTATCCGCATCTTCGTGATGCGCGCACCCGCTGTCTCGGCGACGCCCAAGCCCGATCCGATCGTGTACCTGTCGGGCGGGCCCGGCGGGGCCGGGTCGTTCGAGGTGGCGTTCATGGTCAAGCACGGACTCAACGCCGACCGCGAGGTCATCTTCGTCGACCAGCGCGGCACGCACCGCGCCGATCCCCGCCTCGGATGTCCCGGGTGGGAGCAGTTCATCTACGACGCGGTCAGCCTTCCCTTCGCGGCGGAATCGACCACCGCCGCAGACGCCGCGGCGATCAAGGCAGTGCCACGACCAGTTGGCTGCCACCGGCGTCGACCTCGCTGCCTACAACAGCACGGAGAACGCCGCCGACATCGCCGACGCTCAGGGTGGCACTGGGCATCGACAGCTGGAACGTCTACGGGGTCTCCTACGGATCGAAGCTCGCGTTGATCGTCCTGCGAGATCACCCGCAGGGCATCCGCAGCGTGGTCCTCGATTCGGTGTCGCCCCCCAACGAACAACATCGTCGAGACGTGGTGGTCGGCTCCGGCCAGTTCGTTCAAGGCGATCTTCGCTGCGTGTGCTGCCCAGCGCCACCTGCGCCACCGCCTACCCGAACCTGGAAGCGGACTTCACGGCCACGGTGAACCGCCTCGACACGACGCCCGTCGTCACGCAGGTCAAGGACGCAGTCCGGCGCACCGGTGACGGTCAACATCGACGGGTTCGCCTTCGCCTATACGATGATCATGGCGAGCGAGCGCGGCGATGCCTCTGGCGTCCCCAAGATGATCGCCGACATGGCGCGAGGCGATCCCGGCACGGTCGCCGCCGCGTATCTCGCGTTGCGGGGTCCGCCGGAGTTCGTCGGACTGGGCGGCATCGGTCTGGCCCTCACCGTGTTCTGCGCGGAGCACGCCAATCTCACGACCGAGGCAGCCACGTTGGCGAAGGCGAAGGCGGCGCTCCCCGGGTTCCCGGACCGGGTGCTGCGGGTGCAGCCCAAGCAGGGACGACTCTTCACCGAGTGCCCGATCTGGAACGTCGGAAGGGCGGCCCCGGCGGTGAGCGCCCCGATCGTGAGCGACGTGCCGGTGCTGATCCTCGAAGGCACCTTCGATGCCGCCACCGCGCCCGAGTGGGTCGACCTGATCACGCCGGACCTCAAGAACTCCCAGGTCGTGCCATTCCCGTTCACGGGCCACTCGGTCCTCGGCAAGTCCACGTGCGCGCTCTCGATCATGGCCGCCTTCCTCGACAACCCGACGAAGCCGGTCGACCCGACCTGCGCCGCACAAATCACGCTGACATTCACGACGGGTTGACGTCACGGCGTCCCGAACGTCGGCGCTCCCGCGGGGCGAAGCCCAGTCACGTTTCCGTTGCGGTCCATGACGCACAACCAGTCCTCGACCTGCGCGAGCGATAGCGGTCCTCTGAAGTCTACGGCCTAAACGGCCAGATACTTTGTGCGACCAATCAGCAGAGCGCCGGTCTCGCGCATCTACTCACGGAGGAGGAGGCCCTGAGCCGCTACGCGAGCCCCAACAGCCCGGAACTCGCGCGGCTCCGTGCGGTGGCGGGCCGAGGTGTCAGACAAGCGTTCTGCGACGTAACGCCTCACGTGCTAGCTTGCGACGATGTGGCGCTGGATCGTTCGAACGTGGCGCACCGCCCGCACCTGGCTTCGGGTTCGGATCGGACTCGCGCGCGGTCAGTGGCAACGAGGCACCGTGCGCGCGCCAGCGGCTTCGCTGCTGCCGCCGTTGGCAATTTGGCGATGGTGGTCGGTGGACTCCTGGCGTTATGGACTCTACTGCCCCGCCGGGATCGAGGATCGCGACGAAGCACCGCTGATCGTTTTGCTTCACGGCTGCCGGCAGAACGCCCTGCGATTCGCAGTCGCGAGTGGCTGGACCGCCTACGCCGATCGTGCACGCGTTCGCTTGCTGTGCCCGAGCCAGCGACTGCGCGCCAATCCGCTCGGCTGCTGGAACTGGTTTCTGCTGCCGGCGCAGCGCGGCGGCGGCGAACTCGCGGTGGCGCTCGGAGCGATCGATGCCGTCGCCCAGCGGTGCGCGATCGCTGCTGACTCGACAAGTGTGGTCGGGCTGTCGGCCGGCGGCGCGATGGCGGCGCTACTGGCGTTCCATCATCCCGATCGATTCGTTGCGGCGGTTGCCGTGGCCGCACCACCGCTACTCGGTCCGGCAAATATGCAGAATCCCCGCGATGTCATGCGACACGGGCTGCGGGTTCCGCCTGCCAGCGCAATCGCATTACTGCATCCGTGCGCACCGCTCGCGGTGATCCACGGCGAGCTCGACCGGGTCGTAAGCCCCATCTGTGGTGCGCAGTTGACCGAACAGGCCGTTGCCTCGCATCGCCGCGAGGTTATCGACTCCCAGACGCACCCGGACCAATCGACCCGCACGATCGAATACCGCGCCAGTGGCCGTCTGGTCGCGCGCCATATCGCGATCCCGAACCTGCGGCACGAGTGGACGGGTGGCCCGGGCGGGCATGCCTATTGCGAAGCACACGGACCATCGCTCGTCGCGTTGTGCACACGCTTCATTGTCGATGCGGCAATGCCCGCGACCCACGCTTGGTCTTTGCGAAAGGCTTCGGCCGCGACAATATTGAGACCGGGACTCCCGTTACACCCGATACGCTCTTCCGAGTCGGCTCGGTAACCAAGATGTTCACGGCCGCCGTCCTGGTAACTCTGGCCGACGCCGACCACATCAAACTCGATGAGCCGATCGGCAAATATCTCAGGGGACTGAACGCCAAGCTATCGGTGGTCACTGTCCATCAGCTCCTGAGCCACACGGCGGGGATGACAGATGAGTCTCCGCCCGACTACGGATCGCACGATGACTCCGCTTTAGCTGCGTACGTGCGGTCTTTGAAGACAGACCACTTCTTCACCGAGCCCGGCAGAGTCTTTTCCTACTCGAATCCAGGCTACGACGTGGCCGGGCTTCTGATCGAGGAGCTGGGCGGCAGGTCTTACGCCGATGTGATGAGCGAACGACTCTTCACACCGCTGGGGATGAGCCGCACCACCTTCCGCCCGACCGTGGCGATGACGTACCCGCTCTCGCAAGGACATAGTGTCGCGAACGGAAAGCCGACTGTAATCAGGCCTTTCGCCGACAATGTTGCTGGGTGGCCTGACGGCTTCATGTTTTCCAGCGTGAATGACCTGGCACGGTTCGCCATTGCCTTCGTGAACGGCGGCAGGATTGACGGGAAGCAGGTTCTAACCCCCGCAGTGGTTGCCAAGCTCTCGACGCCTTACGCCGACCTCCATAGTCGCTTTGGGTTTGACAACGGGAAGTACGGCTATGGACTATTCGTCCACGAATATCGCGGCGCTTCCTTGGTCTGGCATGCCGGCTTGATGCCGGGGTTCGGTGCGCTGTTGCAAATGGTGCCGGCGCGCCGTTTCGCAGTCATCGTACTTGCAAATCGGAGCGGGTCGCTGCTGAACAAGACGGCCGAGAAAGCCATGGAGCTTATGCTGCCGTTGGAGGCGAAGGCCGAAGATAAGGCTGAGCAAGCTATGTCGATCAGCAAGGCAGAGTTAAGTGGCTATGTCGGCACATACGCGAATAAGCCAGAGAGCGTCGAGCTCCTCGTGAAGCGGGGCAAGTTGGTCCTAAAGCGAGAGGACGGCGAGTTTCCGATAACCAAGATCGGCGATCATCGCTTCTCAATCGTCAAGCCCAGCGAATCGCGTGAGATCTGGTCGATCGTGAAGCTCGCCGGTTCCTGGCTCGGTGGGAATTCGACAAACGTTTCGAGGAACTCGGCCGCGTGTGAGAACTTCGTCAAACCAGCGACCGGTAGGCTGGCGCTGCAACGCGGACGTACTTTCGCCGACCGCCCCGACACTTTGCAGCCAGGAACGAGGCGCTGTTCAAAGCGGACAAAATCCCGCTCAACTGTCGGTGCGTAGCAGAAGGACGAGGCAGACGTGCCAAGGGGCATGGCGATTCCGTGAATATTCGACAGACCTACGCTTCCCGGTTGCGCTATCGCGAGATTAGACTTTGGCGCGCCGTTGCAGTGACGTAACCATAGCTGGACGCACCGTGAAACATCAGGTGACTGCATTGGTTGATCTTTACCAAGTGGGGTACGGCAATGCAACGGACTACTCGCCAGATCGTTTCCCAAGTTGGAATCTCGCTAGTCCTCTTGGCGTTGTGCGCCACCGGCTGGCCGCAGTCATCGGACACCGCCGCGGAGCAGCTGAAAACGCAGAAGGATCTCGCCGAGCTTCAGAAGTCAGTGTTTGAGGCGCAGAAGGCCCAGTACGAGGCACAACTTGCCGCCGCTAAGGCGAAATTTGGCGACCTTCAGCCATCTGGCATAACCGGGACCGCGGACCTCTCCACGGGCGCGGGGACGGCGGAAGGTCTCTTGCTTGGAACCAAGACCGTCAATCAAATCGCCGACGCGTTCGTGTGTGACATCCTCTTAAAGACGGAACCTGCGAAATTTGTTCTCTCGACGACCTTGGCGATTCCCGATTTTCAGCTGTTGATCGCCTTCGAGGCTCAGCACACGGCGATGGCTGCGGCGGTCAAGCAGGCAGAGATATCGACAGGGTCGGAAGAGAAGGCGGTCAGAGAAAGTCCCGCGTTTGCGGCGGCACTGCCCTTTGTGAGCAATTTGCTGTCCTACGCGAAGACGGACTACAAATTCATCGGTTTCGACGTCGCAACCTCTGATGCCATGCTGTTGCGCGCCATGGCCGGCAAGCTCGTCGCGAAGGGCCGAACCGTGAGTATTCCGGCCGTCTATTACTTGCCGCAGGCGAGCGAGTCTTCGCTCTCGCTACTATCTAAGATTGGTGACCTCGATAGATGGTCAATCAAGGCAAGAAACTTCTACTGCTTTACGGTGATGAGAAGAAGCAGATCGAAAAGGATCTTGCGAAGACGCCCAACGATGAAGCGCTGAAGAAGAAATTGGATCGGTTGCCGCTCAACATCGCGACCTGGCAGGCGGTATCCGATGCCATCGATGCATGGTCGAAGAAGCTGATAGCCCCGGACGACAAGGGCACCTCCGCCATCGCGACGATCGTTCGCCAGGGCGCAATCAAGCAGCTCCTCGATGCTGGCGCCGGATTGCTGGTGGTGGAACTGCACAAGGTGTCAGCCACTGGGTACTCGAAGAAGAATCTCTGGTCGTCGCTAGGCGCCAATCCATTCTTCGTGATGGGGGGCGCGGTTGCCAGCTACGTTCTCGTGAACGGGAAGACTGGTGACGTACTGAGCGCGCAGTTGCTACCGCTCAGCGGTAGCTACCTGTCGGTGAGCGATGTTGAGCAACAGGTAAATTCGGCGAAGCAGCAGGACTGCCCGAAAAAATGAACCAGGTTGACCGCGACGCGCTCGCGGTCCAGCAAGTGCGGTCCATCCTCCGGAGCCAAAACCTCGGAGTGGACGACGTTGATCGAGCTCTCCAGTCAGCGATGGGCCGCAAGGGCAGTCTGGTGGGCGAGCGCGAGCGCCAACTTGGTATCGAGGCGACTGAACTTATCCTCGCCAACAAACCGCTTACAGACGAACACCGGGTCCATCTCCAATCCATCATCATCGGCCAGGGTCTGCGTCCGGCAATCGACATCGAGAACGACGCGTTTGAGCCGCTTCCCGACACGTGGAATGACGTCAACGCCGCACGTGAACGGCTGACGCCGCTGATCAAGTCGGTAGGACGTGTAGACGTTACAGGCCATCCTCATCTGTCCTTCGCCGGCACGGCCTTCGCCTGCGGGCCAAACCTCCTACTGACCAACCGGCATGTCGCCGAGGAGTTCATGAGGGCGGATGCCGCCGGCGCGCGGCTAACGCTCAAGCCAGGCATGACCGCTCGGGTCGATACCAAACAGGAAGTGGACTCGGCGCAGCAGCGCATTGTTGCGCTTTCCGGTGAGGCCGTTTTCTCCACGCACTGGGACGTGGCAGCCCTGCCGGTTGCGGGCCTTCCACCAGGGCTTCAGCCGCTCCCGCTAGCATCCGCGCCGCCCACCAGCGTCGACGCCCGAACCGCCGTCACGATCGGCTACCCGTCGTTTGACGACGACGAAAATCCTGTTGACCAGGTAACGATCTTCCGCAACGTGTTCGACAAAAAGCGTCTGCTTCCAGGCAAGTTCGTAGGCACCTTCACCGTCCAGTCGTTCGGACACGACGTCCAATCCCTAGCGCATGACTGCACAACCCTGGGGGGCAACTCAGGCAGCGCAGTAATCGATGTGGCGACAGCACGCGCGTTCGGCGTGCATTTTCTGGGCGACCCGAGAGTCAGAAACTACTGCGTACCCACTTGGGCGCTGCTCGAGGACCCGGCTTTCGCGACAATTCGCGGGCAGATGTCATTCGCTTAGCCCACGTACGGCCGCCTCCGAGGGCAGTCGATCGCAACGTTCCCGCTCGACAAGCGCGACATGCAGCGGCCAGAGTGAGCAGTAACGCGACAGTAACGATCACCTCCTAGTGTGGAGACTCCATCCGACGCCGTCGGCGTTTGAAGGAGACTTGCGATGAGTGCCAATCCGCGATTGATCTTCGTAGCGGCCACACTGCTGTTCCCGGTTCTGGCCATTGCGCCGCAGGGCATCAGGGCGCAGACGCCATCGCAGATGGAATACGAGCGCCAGCAACGTGAATACTGGCGTCAACAGGAGCAGCAGCGCCAGGAGCAGCAGCGGCAGCAACAACTGATGAACGAGAACGCACGCCGGCAGCAGGAGGAGTCGTCGCGGCTGAACGCGCCGACCGGCCAAGCTCCAGCGCCCGCCTATCAGGGCGCTTCACCGCAGTCGGCTCCGCGGCGCCAAGGACCTACGGTGGACGTCGCGGCCACGGTCGCGGCGGCGGAGTGGGAGGAGATGGGGACCTCACTCAAAGGCGAGTCCACCTTCTATGCCGCCCGCTCCACGATTCAAAGATCCGGCAATTTGGCGAAGATGTGGGAGATGATTGACAACAAGGCAGCGACGATGATCGACGGCAAGCCGGTCCTTTCAATCAGGAACCTGATGGAATACGACTGCAAAGGCTCACGGCGGCGAATGCTTGCTGCCACTGCTTATGCGGGGCATCTCGGCAAGGGAACCGTTATCGGCTCCGAGAACTTTCCGCCGCCCCATCCCTGGCACGCCGTGGGTGCCAATGACGGCTATGTACAGCACTTCCTAAAGCTGGCGTGCGAGAAGAAATAGCCGGCCCCTCCCGTTTGTTGTCTATCCAAGGCGGTCGCCTACATCAGCGGGAAAATGTGATCGTCAGCGGCAGCTCGGTGACACGCAGTTCGGTACCGATCCAATGGCCCGAGCCGCGCTGCAGCGACTGATTCTTCGGCTGCGCACCCTCGGGCCAGGCGATCGCCACACCGCCCGTCGGCATCTGCAGCTCAGCCACTTCGAGCACGCGCTGCTGTCCGTCGATCTTCAGCGAGTAGCTCAGCAGGCCCGTACGGAGTCCGCAGGTTCTTCACGGCGAAGCCATCGCGCTCCGTCCACGCCTGCGGCACGCCCGCCATCAATACGAGAGTCTCGTCAGCCGGTCGCTCGAACGCGAACATGTCGAGGAGCGAACGGCCATAGTCCGAGGCCACCCACCCATGCGGCATGTCGCCGATGAAACGTGACTTGCGGACATCGCGTCCGACGACCTCGGCCCACTGGTTCCACTGCGCCGGGCGACGATCGTTCATGAGGAAGTCGATCAGCTCCATGCCGCGATCTCGCCAGCGCAGGCGCACGAACGTGCCGAGGTTGCGCCACTCGTATGGCGTGTACGCATCCCACGATCGTGTCCGTGCGCCGCGCGCTGAAGTCACGCCAGTAGCGCTCGAAGGTCGCCACGAGCGCGTCCGGAGGCAGCATCTGCTGCTCGACCGACCGGCGACAGCGCGATCGACGTCGACGTGGCATCGAAATCGCCGAGCTCGGCCGCGCCCGGCAGGTAATCGATGCCGTGCATCTTCATCGCGATGCTGCAGCGACCGGTACAAGTCCGAGCGGAACTGGTCGCGCGATTCGATGATGGCGTGCATCTGGTCGGTCTCGCCGAGCGCACGCGCGATGCGGATCGCAGACTCGTAGCCTGCCAGCGCCCAGAAGTCGTCCCAGTACGAATGCATGGGCTTGGCGGAATAGCCTTCGTGACTGATCGACGCCGGCATCAGTCCATAGAACGCCCTGCGCTGGCCCTGCGTGTTCGCCGGAACTCGCTCCGACAGACGCAGCTTCTCCATGTACTGCACCGCCCTGCGTCACCCGTGGCCACATGTCCCGCAGAAGTTGCACGTCGCCGGTGTAGCGGTAGATCGCGTCGATGAGGAACAGGAACTCGCCGGTGCTGTCGTTCTCGGGCACGGGATCCGCGCCGCGCCGATCGACGCAGCATGGCACCTTGCCGTTGTCGAACTGGATACGGCGCGTACCACTTCAGAAAGTCCCGGGCCGCATCCGCGTGTCCGAGACGCAGCAGCATCTCCGACGTCATTGCGCCGTCGCGGATCCAGGAGCGCTCGTACGCTCGCGATCCGGGCTGGAGCGCCGGACCGTCGCGATTGATGAGAACATGGGCGAGTGCAGTTCGCAGCGTGTCGAACAACTGCCGTTCCTGCGGTGGCAGCGTCAGCTCGACGCGATTGAGCTTTTCGCGCCACGGTGCAGCGACTTCACCGAGCGACACGTGTGAGTCGGGACGGACCTTCGCACCGGGATGCAACGGCAAGTCGAGCACCACTTCCCTGCTCTCGCCCGGCGCCAGGCTGACATCGAACAACAGGGCACCCGATGCAAACCCGCTCTCGTCGCGCACGCTCCCGGAGCCGCCAGGACTCGGTGAGCCACTCACAGGGCGTATCCGCCGCGAACGTGGCCGCGCGGAATGCTTGTGGCGCTGAGCGCGGAAAGACGCTGGGCACCTTGTCGACGCTGACCACGCCATTGCTCGAACGAGAGATCCTGGATCGGGCTCACACCGCCCGCAGTGTTGAGGAACTGGGCGGGCGGATTGACCTGGAATGGGCGCACGACGAGCGCCAGCGTGACTTTCTGCGCCTTCGTGCCTGGGTTGCGCAACCTGTAGACCGCATGCGTCTGTGCATCTCCGCCCCGGCCGCTTGTATACGCAGTCGTCGTCAGCTCGATCTCCCGATGCCGCCACGCGACGCTTGGAATCGGCAGATAGCCTTCGGCCAGCGCATGCTCAATGGCCACGTCCGCCCAGGTGAGCGTCGTATCGCGTATGCGGATGAACGGCTCGACCGAGAAACTGCCCTTGCGCACTTCCAGTGCGCCGTCCTCGGACAGCATGCTCTCCTCGCTGTCCGCGTCGGCCCCGAGGATCGTCCAGTAGCTCTGCTCGTCGACGAATGCACGTGGATAGCAGCCGCGTCGTGCGTCCTTCGCGAGCGCTCGAATGAACGCGTTCGGTGAAGCGCCGAACTCGAGGTCACGGACGTGAAACTCGCTGATGCCGACATCCCGCCCCGGATCGGGCATGGTCAGACGGATGTAGCGAGCCTCAGACTCCGGCATCATGTGCGAGTCGCGACCGCCGTTGCTCGCTTCGACCTTGTGGGCCGTGATCCAGCGCTTGCCGTCGAGCGAAGTCTCGATCGAGTAGCGCGGCGCGTTCAGACCGCGCACCCAGTCGATCTGCAGGCCGCCGAACTCGCGTACGTACTGCAGATCCACTTCAAACGTCTGGTCGCGGGAGTCGATGCGTTCGCTGCGCCATGACGTCGCGCTCTTCCCGTCGATCGCCTGCGCGGCCGTGTGCGGTGCCCGTTCCGATGAGGCACGCGCGGTCGGCTGTGCCCCCACCGGAGGATGCGCCACGCGGTTTCAGCGCCAGGCGATCGAACCACAGAGTGCCCTTGCCTCCATCGTCTCCCGCGCTCACCATGAACTCGATCGAATGAAACTGCCGCAGCGCGCGATCGTTGCTGGGCCCCCACGCGAACTCGACCTGTCGGCGCTTGATGCGGACCTGCTGCCAGTCACCGGAGAACTGATAGTTGGCGCGTCGGAACCACCACACGTTGTCACCGGACGCATCCACGAATTTCACCTCGAGATGGTTGCGGCCCGCCTCAGCCCGCATCCAGAAGGAAATCTCGTAGTCATCCGGCAGCGTGGTCGGCAACACACGAGTCGCCGCCGCGTAACCGGCCGTCTTTGCCAGGTCGAATTCCAGCACCAATGCATTGCCTTCGACGCCCTTTGCGCCGTGCACGGAGGCGCTCACACCGTCGGAGGCGAGCGCGTTCCACGCCGACACCTCGTCCATCTCGTCGAGGTATTTAAGGGCTGGTTGCGGCGTCTGCTCCGAAAGGCTCAGCGCAGGAACACATACGGCGGCGAGTCCGAAGACGTGCCGGCGTAGTTTCGACAGCGAGTGCCGCCAGCCGCTCAAGGCCTACCTTTCACACTGCCCGCCAGCCGCCGATGCAACAGCGCTGCAGCGAAAGGAACATGCGCGACTGAAACGAAGCCTGCGCCGCGGCCGAACCGCTCACCGTCTGCTGAATCTGCGGTTCCGCCGCCTGTATTTCTGCGGCTCTACTTCGTGGTGCCCTTTCCCACCTTGACCGGCTTGAGATCGAAGGGTCCCTTGCTTTCGACAAGAATCACGCAGTCGGAGGCCTTGTCACAGGTCGTCGTGTGGCGGTAATTGCCGCCAGGCTGCAAGACGTAGGAGCCCGGGCCCAGCCGGAACTCGGGCTTTCCCTCCGGGGCCTGGATGTAAGTCCCCGACACGATCACGACCTTCATGTCGTGGGTGTGCGTGTGGAGCGGAGCTGTGAATCCCGCCGGCAGCTTGAACAGCGCGCCGAACGCGCCGTTCGCATGGTTGCCCCACAAATCTGCAACCTTGACTCCCGGAGCGCCGGGGTCGAGATCGGTCCACTTGATGTCGCTGGACGGCATGACAACCAGTCGGCTGTCCGCCGACTTCGAAGCGGGCTTTGCGGCCGTCTTTCCCGATCCCTGTGCCAAAGCTGCCACCGACAGGGCTAACGTAATCACAATCGTCAAAACATACCTTGCACGCATCGGATCCCCCGTTTACTCAATTGGAGGCAAAGGCACGCGGCGTCGAGCAAGATTCCTGCTGCGTCGTGGCGACGGACCGACTCGGAGAGGCCGCGGAACGGCTCTCCGCTTACTTGGGTTTCGCAGCGTAAAGGGCGCACCATCCAGCTGGACTGATCTTGCCATCGACGACCTTGCAGCTGTCGGGGCCCACAAATTGGGCACAGCCGTCACACCGTTGCTCGCCCTTGGGTTTGTCCTGGTACTTGGCTTGGTCCTTGGAGACCTTCGACTGCGCCGCGGACCGAGCGCAAATCGCGCCGCCCGCCGCCGCCAATCCGACGCCGAGCAGCGCTCGACGCTTTGAACGAAAACTGTCCTTCATTTCGATGCCTCCTTGTTCCGATGACATCAGCTGGTGCCATGTGCGCAGCGAGCGCGCAAGTAACGTGCCCGTTTGGATCTCCGGATATCGCGCAACAAGGCTTGGCGCAGAGCTAACGAGAGAAGGCAGCGCAGCAGCCGGCTGCGCAGGCTCGGGACTGAATGTCACTTGAACCGGGCCCGCGCCGAGATCAGCTCGGCGCGGTTCTAACGACGGTTGTTCTGCCTGCTGCCTATGACGGCCGTGGCGAATTCCGCGAAGATCTTGGCCCCTGCGGCTTGCTCCGCAGCGATCCGTTGTTTCTCTGCTTGCTCTGCCGCAATCCGTTGCTTCTCTGCTTGCTCGGCCGCGATTCGCTTCTTCTCGGATTGCTCCAGCGCCATTCGCTCTTCGTCTCGCTTTCGCTGCTCTTCGGCAAGCTGCGCCGCGCGTTCAGAGTCCTCACGCCTGCGCTTGTCATCCGCTTCTTTCCTTGCCGCTGCCATCTTTGCGGCCGCAGCCTTCGCAGCCCTCGCCTGCTCAGCCTTCGCCTGCTCGGCCTTCGCTTGTTCAGCCGCCGGATCGGGCTCGCTGGGTTGTGCTGCGGCGGATTCGGCGCGGGCTTGGCGGCGACCAGCGGTGGTGCGGCCGTGGTGTCCGGACCGCGCTGTGACCCGGTGGTTTGCGGAGCCTGCGCATTCGCGAACGGAGCGATCGGCTCGGCGGGACGATCGCTGCCAGAGGTGGTAGCCGACCACTGAGACGGCGCCAGCCACCACCGCGGCTGCGCCCGCTGCCCACAGCGAACGGCTGGCCCGACGATCACCCTCTGGAGTCGTCCACGCGCGCGGTGGTCACCGACGTTAAATCGCGCGCTGGCTGGGTCGCAACCAGGTCCGGCGCGGGCGTGTCGAGAAAAGGTTTGAGGTCTTCGATCAGCAACTTCACGTCCGAATCCCAACGAGCGTGCGTGAGCTCGGTGCCGTTGCGAAACGCGAGTTCCTTCAGTGGGTCGGGCAACTCCTGCTCGGTCGGCATTACGGCATCCTGAACGAGCACCGGCACGACCGGAATGTCACGCGAAAGAGCGGCCGCGGTCTCGAGCCGTACGAAATCGTTGGGGTCGTCCAGGCGTCGCCTGCCCTTGCTGTCGATCGCGCTCAGCCATCTCTTGCCGACGATGACCAGCAGTACGCCGCACGACGCGACGTGCTCGTCGATGATGCGTCGGAAATCAACTCCCTTCCTGATGCCCGCCACGTCCATGAAGACGGCGTCGCGGCCAAAGTGCGCACTCAGATCGTCGAACAGGCGTCCCGCCTGCCCTTCGGCATCTTCCCGCCGATAGCTGATGAAAATACCGCGCATGACGGCTCTCCCAACAGATCGCTTGGGGTATCAGACGCCGGCCCATCAGCTGCCGCAATGGGCAAATGTTTCAAATTGCGTGTCGAATATTCGAATGCGGTTCGCTTCCAACCGGTCGAGGCAGGTACTGGCCGCGCGACACGACGATGTCGTTGGGAGCTACATGGTCAGCCGCATGCACGGGCCGAAGCAACCATTGATCGACGGGACATGGAAGGACCCGAAGCTCGTCGAAGTGAAATGACTAATCGGTGTCATCACCGGTATATCCAAAGGAGGCAACCTGCCGCAAGTCTCAGCAAGGTGGACAATATCGACCCATCGTATTGATGGCACGGGCGACCGCGCCCCACGTGGCCGCTACTTTGTTCCGATCACTCCTGGAGAGTCACCCTGTCAGATCTGTGGGACAAGACCAAACAGATAGCAAAGGATGCCGGCGTTGCGGCATCGAACGCTGGGAAGGCTGTGGCCGATTCGACAACTGAGCTCACGGACCAAGCTGCCGCTGCCGCCGGTGCGGCTTGGGAATCGACCAAAAAAGCGGCCAGCGCAGCGGCGGATGGAGCGGCGAAGCTGACCGACAGCGCCACCAAGGCCGCAAGCGACGCGGCGGACAAGGCAGCCGCGGTCGCGAGCGATACGGTCGAGGCCACCAAAGCGGCAACGACGAAGACCGTCGAGGCCGCGAAGAAGGGCCTTGCCTAGTTTGGTACGGACCGGAGGCTGATGCCGGCGCTTGGCCTACAACAGTCAATGCTTGGAGGTACGGGTCGTCACGGAGGGATTTCATGAACTTCATCATTTGGCTTGTCGTCGGTGGCCTCATCGGTTGGGTCGCCAGCATGATCATGAAGACCGACGCGCAGCAAGGCATGCTTCTCAACGTCGTCGTCGGCATCGTGGGTGCCATGCTCGGCGGCTGGTTGATCTCACCGCTTCTCGGGGCGGGCACCGTCAACCAGGGCGATTTCAGCATCGGCGGACTCATCGTCTCGCTGATCGGCGCGATCATCCTGTTGGCCGTCGTAAACCTGTTCCGGCGCGGCAAGGTTCGCTAGGACACACGGTTCGGTAGCCACCGGCGTCGCCGCTGCGCGCCTGTGGCTCCACTTTTTTCGTACGTCTTCCCGTCGTCCCTGACATTTGCTGGGGGCGTTCTCTTTCCACCAACGCGCAACCAGCGGAGGTACCTCATGGCAAGCCTGTTCGAATCGCTGTCGTCGGCGATGAACCCCGAGATCGTTTCGGCCCTCGGCAAGGCTCTGGGCGCCGATACGTCGGCCATCAACCAGGGCCTTTCAGCCGCCGCACCGCTGCTGATGGGCAGCATGTCCAAGATGGCGAGCACACCGTCGGGCGCCGAGTCGCTGCTGAAGATGCTGCCGCAGGACACCGGGACATTCGGCGGCTTCGGCAGCCTCACCAGCCTGATCAGCAACCTGTTCAGCGGTGGCCCAACCGGCAACAGCATGCTGTCGTCCCTGCTAGGTCCAGGAGCCAACGCGATCGGCGGGGCGCTGACCAAGGCACTCGGCTTCAACGTCATGCCATTGCTCGGCATGGCCGCCCCGGCACTGATGGGGCTGATCAGCAAGGCGGTGCAGACCGACAAGCTCGACGCCAATGGACTGGCCGAGCTGCTGAAGCGCGAAACGACGCAGTTCAGCGGCAACCCGGCCAACGCGGCGACGATGAAGCTCGTCAACGAGGCCATGGCTGCCGGCGACAAGGCCGCGACGGTAGTTGGCTCCTACGGCGCAGACTGGAACAAGGTCGCCGCCGCACCCGTTGCCGCATTGATGGCCGTGTCGAGTTCGGACCTCGACGGTCCATTCGACACGATGAAGGAAGTCAAGGCCGCCCAGGCAGCGCTGCTCGAGGCGACGAAGGCGGCGCCGGCCGGTTCAGTGCTCGCGGCAGCCTTCGGTGGTGGCCTCACTGAGAGCGCACTCAAGTCGGTGCGCGAGATGGCGAAGGATCGCGACGCCCTGACGCGCATGATCGCAGACGCGACGGCGGCGGTGAAGCAGCGCTCGCCGGGTGAGCTTGACGCCTTCAAGGCAGCGATCCGTTCGATCGGCAAGGCAACTGCCGAAGCTGCTAAGGAAGGTGGTTTCCTCGGCATCGGCGGTACGCTGGTCAGCGACGAGGAAAAGGCGGCGCTCGCGAAGATCGAGGCCGCGATGGCCTAGCTGATTTCGGGCCGCCCCTTCGCGTCACGGCGCGGGTCTTACACTTTCGAATGGTCGGATGTCCGACAAACATGGAGAGGAAGACCGATGAGCGATATGCCGGATTTCTCGAACGTCAAGAGCGGCTCCAGTTCGACCGCAACCAAGATCCACGAGGTCAAGTCAGGTGACAGCCTGTCCAAGATCGCCAAGCAGGAGTACGGCGATGCCAACAAGTGGCAACTGATCTTCGATGCCAACAAAGACATCCTGAAGGACCCCAACAAGATCTTCCCCGGCCAGAAGCTGAAGATCCCGCCGCTGGCCTGACGCCCGCGGTAGCCACCCGCTGCGGCGGGCGCACATCTCGTTTGCTCACAACAACAATCTGCTTCGGAGGATTCGCCATGCCGCCCAAGCTTCGTCTCATCGCGATCGCGGCCGCTTCGGTCGTCGCGCTTGTCGCCTGCGGCAAGAAGGAACCGCCCGCGCCGCCGCCGGCGCCTGCACCCGCGCCGATGCCTGCTCCTGCTCCTGCCCCCGTTCCTGCTGGTGTCACGGTTTCTTCAGTCTCAATCGGCAAGGCGGTCGGTGCGGACAAGAAGGTCACGGCGGCATCCGACACCTTCGCAAAGGGCGACACGATCTACGCGTCGGTCGATACGACCGGGTCCGGTTCTGCCACCCTGGCGGCCAAGTGGACTTACACGAAGGACGGCAAGACCGTGCCGGTCAAGGAAGACACTGCAACGATCACCCCAACCGGTCCGGCGACCAGCGAGTTCCACATCAGCAAGCCGGACGGGTGGCCGGTCGGCACGTATCAGGTGGACATCACCGTGGACGGCAAGCCAGCGGCTACCAAGTCGTTCAAGGTCCAGTAGGGGGAGGAGGCGCGGCCGCGATTCGGGCCGCGCCTCACTCTGCCATCGGCGAAAGCCGCGGCTGAACCGCCGTCAGCCACGCCAGATCCTGCGGCTGTTCCAGCGTTGACGCCCGGATACGGTCGAGCCGATTCAGAGCGGCATGGGAACGCACTCTCAAAGCTGCGACGAGAAAATCGCGGCGGCATGCTCCTTGAGCTTCTCGTGCCACGGACGGTTTTCCCATTCTTCGTACGTGATGCGCCGCGTCTTCTTCAGGTCCGCGTCGAACGCTCCGGTTTGCAAACGTGCGAACTCTTCGTCATAGACGTTCAGGTTGGCTTCGGCGTTCAGGCGAAACGAACGGGCATCGAAGTTCGTCGAGCCCACCGAAGACCAGAGGCCGTCGACGATCAGCAGCTTCACGTGATACATCGTCGGCTGGTACTCATGAATCAGCGCCCCCGCTTTCAAAAGCGGCCCCCAGCCCGCGCGCGACGCGCTGCGAACGAATTCGACGTCGGTGTTTTCGCCCGGCAGGATCAGCCGCACGCGGACGCCGCGCTTCATCGCATCGATCAATGCCTCACTCGTGACCTTGTCCGGAACGAAGTAAGCCATTGCGAGATCGATCGTCTTCGTGGCGGCCGCAATCGACAGCAGGTACATCAGGTGCATGCTTTCGGATCCGCCTTCGCTCGAGCTCTGAAACACCTGCGCGTACTGCGCGCCCGCCCGCTTCTCGGGCGGAAAGTACTGGTCGCCGTGCAGGACCACGCCGCTGACCTTGGTCCAGTTGTCCATGAAGGCAGCCTGCATCTGCGCGACCGCAGGTCCTTCGATCCGATAGTGGTTGTCGCGCCAGTGTTCCGGGTCCTGCGCGTCGCCGGACCAGTTGTCGGCGATGCCGACTCCTCCGGTGAAGCCGACGCGGCCGTCGACGACCAGAAGCTTGCGGTGAGTTCGATTGTTGACCCGTCCCAGGTTGTACCAACGCAGCGGCCGGTACTTGCGGAAGTCGACGCCCGCCTGCGTCATGACCTCGATCGACTCGTTGTCCATTTTCTGGCTGCCGAGCCAGTCGACCAGGACGTTGACCTTGACGCCCGCACGCGAGCGCTCCGCGAGCGCTTCGGCAAAGCGCTTTCCGATATCGCCTGACCAGTAGATGTAGGTTTCGAAGCTGATCGTCTGCCGGGCGCTCGCGATCGCCTGCAGCATCGAGGGAAAGATTCGATCGCCATTGAGCAGCGTTTCAACGCGATTGCCTTCGGCCAGTGGCGGTCCGAGCAGCACGCCCATTGAACGCAGGAACTGCGGGTCCGACACCGCGTAGATGTGTGTCGGCTTCACATCGATCTTTTTCTCGGCGCGCAGGTTCAGGAGAACCAGCGTCGCCAGTACCGTCAGGACTACCGCGGCCAGGATCGGGATCATGAGGCGCCTGAGTTGCATGACGTCGGAGAATAGCTGGGCGGTCGGGCCGCGGGTTGCCTGAGCCGCAGCGGACTTTAGCGGGACAGTGGTTCCCCCTGGGCCAATCGCCTGCTAGGCTGCCGAACCGTGCGCCCGCGTAATCGACTCAGCTCCTTCCTGATTGGGCTTCTGACGGCAGCCCTCTCGGTCGTTCCCGTCAGTTCCACATCGCACGGCGCTTCTCACGCAATTTTGGGCGACGTCTGCTCATCGGCGCCTTCTGGCGCGGCTGCGGGCGCGCATCAGATTCCTCCCGCACCTGCGCTGCCGGGGCAACACTGCTTGCATGCATGCTGTTCGAGCAGCTCCGGCAGCAACATCGCGCTAGTTCCGCAGCGCTTGCTTCCTGTTCGCTGTCGAGACGACGTTCGAGGTCATCGACCTCGAGGCGCCGGGAAGTTGGCGCGCCATCGTCTCACTAGCCGCGCGACCGCGCGGACCTCCTTCAATCGGCTAGACGGTTTTTCCCAGTCCTCGCAGCGCGAGCTTGCCGCTCGCTCAAGCAAGGTCTGCATGCGACGACGTCAAGCGACGTCGCGCAATTTCACCGTTTGGTCTGGAGAGGTTCATGACCCGTACGGCATTGCTTGTGACAACGACGAGGCTGGTTGCCGCGACGGCAATTGCCGCATCGCGTCGTCGGTGCACGCTTCATGCGGCTCGGCTTTCTGCCTTGTGAATACGAACTGGGGCGCTCAGGGAGTCTGGACAGAGCCCGGCTGGCGCGCGGACCTGCGCTACGAGTACATCAATCAGGACCAGCCGCGCGCGGGCTCGCAGAACGTCGGCATCGGGCAGATCCCGCAGCACCACGACGAAGTGCAAACGCTGAATCGCAACGTATTCGCGACGCTCGACTACGGCTTTTCCGACCAGTGGGGCGTGTCGACGATCGTTCCCTGGATCGACCGCCAGCACGATCACATCCACAATCATCGCGGCGAACAGCTGCTGGAGTCGTGGGACTTTTCCGATCTGGGGGATGTTCGGGTTGCCGGGCGATACCAGACGTCCTTTGAAGACAAGGATGCATTGCGGCTCAGCTTCGCCGGCCTGATCGGTGGATTCAAACTCCCCACCGGCAAGACCGACGTGAAGAACGCCGATGGCGAGACCGCCGAACGCAGCTTGCAGCCGGGAACCGGAACGACCGACCTGATTGTCGGAGCCTACTTCCGCCAGGCCCTCGGAATGCTTGATTCGTCGTGGTTCGCGCAGGTCGGAGCGCAGCTCCCACTCAACTCGAGTCAAGGCTACAAGCCGGGGCAGCAGTTTCTTGTCGATGTTGGCGGCCGCTGGGAAGCGACCGACAGGCTCGGATTGATGTTGCAGCTCAACGCCATCTGGAAGGGACGCGACTCAGGCGCCGAGGCCGAACCCGAAGATTCGGGTGGACGCTGGGTCTTCGTAAGCCCCGGCATCGCGTTTGCAGTGACCAAGGGCGTCAGCGTGTACGCCTTCGTGCAACTTCCGATCTACCAGTACGTGAACGGCGTGCAGTTAGTCGCTTCGCGCGCGTACGCCGCTGGCGTCAGTGCGCAGTTCTGATGCCGGACATGACTCCGAAGGTCGTATGGCAATTGCCATCCGGGGCGACGACGAGGAAACTCGCAGTGCTCGCAGGCACGGTCCGAACTAGACGAGGCCTCTCGCCGCGCACTCTCAGGGAGATCGATCAATGAGCGATCATGTTTACAAGATGGTGGAGCTGGTGGGTTCGTCGGCGACAGGGTCGGACGATGCGATTCGCAATGCGATCGAGAAGGCTTCCGGCACCTTGCGGCATATCGATTGGTTCCAGGTTCTGGAGACGCGGGGACACGTGACCGACGGCAAGATCGCGCACTACCAGGTGACGCTGAAGGTGGGATTCCGTCTCGAGTCTTCTTGATCGCCGCTCGTGCGCCCACAGGTCCTCGGCAGGTGCTCGCTGCAATAGCGCAGCACCGGCTGCAGCCGGTACGAGCGGGGTATGTCGCGGACTGATCGCGCCCGCGCGCGGTCTGGTTTCAAATCACGCGCCTAGGGCACTTGGCCGCCAGGCTGCGCGGGAACGCTCCGCGGCTGCCGCCGGAGCGCGAAGAGCCGCTTCACGACGACGAAGAACAACGGCACGAACAGCAGGCCGAGGAACGTCGCCGCGACCATGCCGCCGAAGACACCGGTGCCGATCGCGTTCTGGCTGCCGGAGCCCGCGCCGCTGGCGAGCGCAAGCGGCAGGACGCCACCGCCGAAGGCGAGCGAGGTCATCAGGATCGGTCGCAACCTGAGTCGCACGGCCTCGAGCGTCGCCGGCACCAGCTCGACGCCTGCGGCGATCTGCGCCTGCGCGAACTGGATGATCAAAATGGCGTTCTTCGCCGAGAGCCCGATCGTGGTCAGCAGTCCGACCTGAAAGTAGACGTCATCGGAAAGTCCGCGCCCCGTCGCCGCCAGCAAGGCGCCGAGCACGCCCAATGGAACGATCATCAGCACCGCAAACGGAATCGACCAGCTTTCGTAGAGCGCCGCAAGGCACAGGAACACGACAAGGATCGACAACCCGTAGAGCAGCGGCGCCTGCGCGCCCGAGAGCCGCTCTTCGTACGACAGGCCGGTCCACGCGATGCCGAATCCGGGCGGCAGTTGCTCCACCAGTCGTTCCATCGCTGCCATCGCTTCGCCGGAACTGCGGCCCGGCGCCGCCTGCCCCTGGATCTCGACCGCGGGCGAGCCGTTGAAACGTTCGAGCCGCGGCGAGCCGAAAGTCCAGCGGCCGCGCGCGAACATCGAAAACGGCACCATGTCGCCCTGCGCGTTGCGCACGTACCATTTGTCGAGGTCCTCCGGAACCATGCGGTACGGCGCATCGGCCTGCAGGTAGACCTTCTTCACGCGGCCCTTGTCGATGAAGTCGTTCACGTAGGCGCTGCCCCAGGCCGCCGGCAGCGTGGCGTTGACGTCGGCCATCGACAGCCCCAGCGCACCGGCCTGAACCGTGTCGACATCGACGCTGAACTGCGGCGTGTCTTCCTGCCCATTCGGCCGCACCGCGACCAGCACCGGGTCCTTCGCCGCGAGGCCCAGCAGCTGGTTGCGCGCAGCGATCAGCGCCTCGTGGCCCGGCGCCGGTGCGGTCCTGCAGGTACAGGTCGAATCCGTTGGCGACGCCGAGCTCGAGCACGGCCGGCGGCGCGAACGCGAACACCATGGCGTCGCGCAGCTTGGAAAACGCCGCCATCGCACGGCCGGAGACCGCCTGCACGGTGTTGCGCGCGCCGGGTCGCTCCTTCCAGTCCTTGAGCCGCACGAAGGCGATGCCGGCATTCTGGCCGCTGCCGGAAAACGAGAAGCCGGCGACCGTGAACAGCGCCTGCACCGTCTCCTTTTCGTCCTGCAGGAAGTGCCGCTCCGCCTCGCGCAGGACCGCAAGCGTGCGCTCCTGCGTCGCCCCGGCCGGAAGAATGACCTGGGCAAACAGGATCCCCTGATCTTCGTCGGGCAGGAACGACGTCGGCAGCCGCAGCAGCAGGAATGCGGCGAGCGCGATCATCACGGCGTAAGCCACGAGCCAGCGCCCAGTGGAATGCAGCATCCGGCCGACGATGCGCTGATACAGGTTGCTGCCCCGTTCGAAGAAGCGATTGAACCACCCGAAGAATCCCCGCGTGGCGCCGTGCGACCCCTTTTCCAGCGGCGTGAGCAGCGTGGCGCAAAGCGCCGGTGAAAGGATCAGCGCCACCACGACCGAAAGCGCCATCGAGGACGCCATCGTGATCGAGAACTGGCGGTAGATGACGCCGGTGGAGCCGCCGAAGAACGCCATCGGGATGAACACGGCAGCGAGGACCAGCGCGATGCCGACCAGTGCGCCCGTGATCTGGCCCATCGACTTGCGTGTGGCCTCTTTCGGCGAGAGGCCCTCCTCGCTCATCAGGCGCTCGACGTTTTCGACGACGACGATCGCATCGTCGACCAGCAGGCCAATGGCCAGCACGACGCCGAACATCGTCAGCACGTTGATCGAGAAGCCGAACGCCAGCATCACGGCGAACGTGCCGAGCAGCACGACCGGGACCGCGATCGCCGGGATCAGCGTGGCCCGCAGGTTCTGCAGGAAGACATACATCACCAGGAACACCAGCACGAACGCCTCGATCAGCGTCTTGACCACTTCCTCGATCGACAGGCGGATGAACGGCGTGGTGTCGTAGGCGACCACCGACTTCAGGCCCGGGCGGGAAGAAGCGCTCCAGTTCCGCGACCTTGGCCTTGACCGCATCGGCCGTCGACAGCGCGTTCGCACCGGTGGCGAGACGTACGGCCAGACCGGAAGCCGGATTGCCGTTGTAGAACGAAACGGTGTTGTAGTTTTCGCCGCCGAGTTCGACGCGTGCGACGTCGCGCAGGCGAACCGTCGCGCCCGACGGCGCCGGTGCGCAGGACGATGGCCTCGAACTGCGCCGGCGTCTGCAGTCGGCCCTGCGCCGAAATCGTGGCGTTCAGTCGCTGGCCCGGTACCGCGGGCAAGCCTCCGAGCTGGCCAGCCGCGATCTGCGCGTTCTGGGCGCGTATCGCGGCCGCCACATCGCCGGGCGTGAGCTTGTAGTTGATCAGCTTGTTCGGATCGAGCCAGATGCGCATCGCGTACTGGGACCCGAACAGCGTCAGCTCGCCAACGCCGGGCACGCGGCTCAACGGATCGAGCACATTGGCCGCCACGTAGTCGGCGATGTCGGTACGGGTCATCGAAGGGTCGTCCGAGACGAATCCGATGACCATGATG
Organism: uncultured beta proteobacterium; assembly: GCA_963707445.1. Classification (GTDB taxonomy): domain Bacteria; phylum Pseudomonadota; class Gammaproteobacteria; order Burkholderiales; family Burkholderiaceae_F; genus JALORV01. The sequence continues at coordinate 25,423 of CAVPPW010000055.1, forward strand.
AAGTTGCGCACCGACTTCGTGACAGTGACGCCCTGCTGCTGCACTTCCTGCGGCAGCTGCGACTCGGCCAGCTTGAGCTTGTTCTGCACCTGCACCTGTGCGATGTCGGGGTTGACCGCGGCATCGAAGGTGAGCGTGATCGTCGCCGAACCCGCACTGTCGCTGGTCGACGCGATGTAACGCAGGCCGTCGAGACCGGTCATCCGCTGCTCGATGATCTGCGTGACCGTGTCCTCGAGCGTCTTCGCCGAAGCGCCCGGGTACGTAGCGTTGATGGTGATCGTCGGCGGCGCGATGCTCGGGTACTGCGCGATCGGCAGGCGTGTGATCGACAGCACGCCGGCCAGCATGATCACCAGCGCAATGACCCACGCAAAGATCGGTCGATCGATGAAGAAGTGCGACATGCGAGTGTGCCTGCCGGGTGCCGTGCCTGCCCGGTCAGGAGCGCGGCGACTTTCCGGGCGCCGGGCCCGGATTCGAGGTCGGTGCCGCGGCCGCACCGGTCGAGGCCGGAGTGCCGGAATCGCTCGGGCTCGTCGGCTTCGACCGGCTGCACCGTCATGCCGGGCCGAGCCCGCTGCAGCCCTTCGACGATGACGCGATCACCCGCGCGCAGACCGGAATCGACCAGCCAGTCGCTGCCGATCGTGCGGGTGACCTTCAGCGGGCGCGCCTCGACATTGCCGTCCGCGCCGACCACCATCGCGACCGCCTGCCCCTTCGGGATCGCGCGTCACCGCCTGCTGCGGCACCAGGATGCGCGTTCTCGCGCAGTCCTTCCTCGAGCGCCGTCCTGCACGTACATGTTGGGCAGCAGCAGGCCATCCGGGTTAGGAAAGAGCGCACGCAGCGTGATCGCGCCAGTAGATGCATCGACCGTGACGTCGGAGAACTGCAGCGTGCCTTCGAGCGGATAGTTGGTGCCGTCCTCGAGTTGCAGCGTCACGCGTGCCGCATCCTCGCGCGCCCGCTTCAGCTCCCCGCTCGCCATCGCGCGCCTCAGGCGCAGTGCTTCGGTGGACGACTGGGTGATGTCGACGTACATCGGATTCATCTGCTGGATCGTGGCCAGCGGCGTCGGCTGGTTTGCGGTGACCAGCGCACCCGCGGTCACTGCCGACTTGCCGATCCGGCCCGCGATCGGCGCGACCACATTGGTGTAGGCCAGATTGATGCGCGCCGCCTGGGTGGCGGCCTTCGCCGCCGCAAGATCCGCCTCGTTCTGCCGCAGCGTCGTCACGGCATCGTCATAGGCCTGCTGGCTCACGAACTTGATCGCGACCAGTTCCTTGTTGCGCTCCACGTTGCGTTGGGCAGTCTGAACGGCCGCCTCGGACTTCGCGATCGAGGCCCGCGCGCTGTCGTAGGCCGCCTGGTAGGTCGCCGGATCCAGCCGGTACAGCACGCTGCCCGCCTTGACCTCGGCCCCTTCGGTGAAGGCGCGTGACTGGATGATGCCGGTGACCTGCGGCCGCACTTCGGCGATCAGGGTCGGTGCGGTGCGACCCGGCAGAAGGGTCTTGAGCACGACGTTCTGCGGCTTCAGCGTCAGCACGGTGACCTGCGGCGCCTGCCGCGCGGCGGGCGGCGCCTTGGCGCCGTCGCAAGCAGTCAATGCCGCGACAGCAGCAAACAGGCCGGCCCGGAACACCGCTGCGCGAAGCATGCTCGATGCTAACAGGTCCGTCACTCGACCGAGCGGAACGACCCGGCCGGCCCTGATGCACGCGCGGGAGCGGTGCGCGGACGCGATGACATACCATCGCGTGGCCGAGAACTCGTCCAACAAAGCGCCAGGGGCCCTATGCGACCGTTTGCTGCCGCCATCACCGCACTTTGCGTCACCGGGTGCGCGACTCTTGCCCTGCACGAATTCGATCAGCGCTACGGCAAGCCCGATCCGACGCGCTACGACGTTGCGGCCAAGCCCGAGGCGGGCATGTCGTATCGGAAGGACGTGCAGCCGATCGTCGAGCGGCGCTGCGTGGTCTGCCACGCGTGCTACGACGGTCCGTGCCAGCTCAAGCTCACCGCGTGGGAAGGCATCGCGCGCGGCACGAGCAAGACGCCGGTCTACGACGCCGCTCGCCTGCGCGAAGCGCCGACCACCCGCCTCTTCCTCGATGCGCAACTGCCTTCGCAGTGGTGGGAGCGCGGTTTTTCGCCAGTGCTCAATAACCGCACCGCCACGCCCGAGACCAATCTGGCCGCGAGCGTGCTCTATCGCAGCCTGCAACTGAAACGCGAGCACCCGCTGCCGACCACGCCGGTCCTGTCCAAGGGCATTCGACTTCTCGCTCGGGCGCGAGGCGACCTGCCCGCGCATCGACGAGTACGAGAGCCTCGCGCGCAAGCAGCCGCTCGCAGGCATGCCCTACGGCCTGCCTGGGCTCGACGAGCGCGAATTCGCGACGATCCAGCGCTGGATCGCGGCGGGCGCGCCTTACGAAGGCGATCCACCGCTGTCACCCGCGGTGCAGGAGCAGATTCGCACGTGGGAGACCTTTCTCAACGGCGAATCGAACAAGGAGCGGCTGATGAGCCGCTACCTGTACGAGCACCTCTACCTCGGAACGCTGTACTTCGAGAGCGACACCCAGCGGCGGCCGCTTCGCCTGATCCGCTCGGCAGCCGCTCCGGGCAAGCCGGCGGTGCCGATCGCAACACGTCCGGCCGTACGACGACCCCGGCGTGGCGCGCGTTTACTACCGGCTGGTTCCCGAGCGCGAGACGATCGTCGCCAAGACGCATATGCCTTATGCAGCTCAGCGCGGCACGCATGGCGAAGTACCGTGGCTGGTTTCTCGATCCTGCGTACACGGTGACCGCGCTGCCGTCGTACGACGCCGAGATCTCCTCCAATCCGTTCGCGGCGTTTCACGACCTGCCGCTCGACGGCCGCTACCGCTTCATGCTCGATGAAGCCGAATACTTCGTGATGAACTTCATCAAGGGCCCGGTGTGCCGCGGCCAGCTCGCACTCGATGTCATCGAAGACCGCTTCTGGGTGTTCTTCGTCGATCCAGATGCCGGCGACGATGCCATGGTCGCCGAACTGCTCGCGCGCGAACGCCCCAACCTGCGCCTGCCCGCCGAATGGGGCAGCAACTCGCCAGCGCTGATTCCCTGGCTCGAGTTCTCGAAGCTCGAAGCAAACTACCTGCAGGCGAAAAGCGAGTGGCTCGAGCGCAACGCAGTGGCGCGCAAGGACGATCTCTCGATGATCTGGAGCGGCGATGGCCGCAATCCGAACGCAGCGTTGACCGTGTTCCGTCACTTCGACAGTGCAACGGTGGTCAAGGGTCTGGTCGGCGAGCAGCCGAAGACGGCGTGGGTCATCGGCTATCCGCTGTTCGAGCGGATCTACTACCTGCTCGTGGCGGGTTACGACGTCTACGGCAACGCCGGGCACCAGTTGAACAGCCGCCTTTACATGGACTTCCTGCGCATGGAAGGCGAGTTCAACTTCCTCGTGCTCCTGCCGGAGAAGGCTCGACGCTCGACGGCCGAATACTGGTATCGAGGCGCGCCGAAGCAGGTGACCGATTACGTCTACGGCCGCGACGCGTACTTCAACCGACCGAGCGGCCTCACGTACCGGACCAGCGATCCACAACGCGAACTGTACGAAATGCTGAGCGCGCGAGTGGCGCCGGTCGCGGCGAAGCGATTCGAACTTTCATCGGTGGCGGATCCCGCGCTGCGGCGCGACCTTCAGGCGCTGTCGAACGTGCGCGGCGCGAGCCTCGCGTGGATGCCGGAGGTCGTGTTCCTGCGCGTCGAGCAGCCGACGGCTTCGCCGCAGTACTTCAGTGTGCTGCGCAATACCGCGCACAAGAATGTTGCGCACATGTTCAAGGAGGAACTGCTGCCGGCGGAGAACACGCTGACGGTCGTACCGGGCTTCCTCGGCGCCTATCCGAACGCGATTTTCAGCGTCAAGGCAGCGGACCTGCCCGCGCTTGCGAATGCAATCGGATCGATGGCGTCGGAAGACGATTACCGCAAGCTCGCCGATCGCTACGCGGTTCGCCGCACCAACCCACGCTTCTGGGCGACGAGCGATGAACTGATCGACGCGTACGCCGCGTGGGCACCGGTCGAAGCGGGCGTCTTCGACTACAGTCGGCTCGAGAATCGTTGAGCTCTTGAAGCTCTATCGCGCGTACGTGATGACCAGGTCGCCGACGCCGTCGACGTGGCCTTCGAGCTTGTCGCCCTTGCTGATGGGGCCAACACCCGAGGGTGTGCCGGAGAAGATGAGGTCGCCGGGTTGCAGGGTGACGAGGCCCGACAGATAGGCGATCTGTTCCGGGACGCTCCAGATCTGCTGCGACAGATCACCCTGCTGCTTGATCTGACCGTTCACCTTGACCCAGATCTCGCCTTTCGCGGGATGACCGATCTCGGTCACGGGCCGCAGCGCCGAGCACGGCGCCGACTGGTCGAAGCTCTTGCCCATCTCCCACGGGCGGCCCACCTTCTTCGCTTCGCCCTGGATGTCCCGTGCGCGTCATGTCCAGTCCTACTGCGTAACCCCACACATGGTCGAGCGCCTTCTCGACCGGGATGTTCTTTCCGCCCTTGCCGATGGCGACCACCATCTCGATCTCGTGATGGACGTCCTTTGTGGCAACGGGATACTCGATGGTGGAGCCGCTTTGTACGATCGAGTTGGGCGCCTTCATGAAGAAAAAGGGAGGCTCGCGGTCAGGGTCGTGGCCCATCTCGCGCGCGTGTTCGGCATAGTTACGACCAACGCAAAAAATGCGACCCACCGGAAAGCGCCGCTCGCTGCCCGCGACCGGCAGCGACGGTCGTGGGCCGATGTCAATGACGTACTCGACGTTGCGCGGATTGTCGTTCATCGGTTTCCTTCGGCTCCGTGGTGGTCTATCGAGGTCAGTCGAGCTTGATGCCGACCGCCTTCGTGATCTTCCCGTATTTGTCGACCTGGCCGCGCAGCATCTCGCGGAATTCCTCCGGCGACTTGCTGCCGAGCGGCTCGGCGCCGTTGGCGTCCATCGCGGCCTTGAAGTCCGGGGTCGCGACGATCGCAGCGATCTCGCGATGCAGCCGATCGACGACGGGCTTCGGCATGTTGGCCGGGCCCATGATGCCAAGCCACAGCGCCGCCTCGAAGCCGGGATAGCCCTGCTCGGCGACCGTCGGCACCTCGGGCAGCGCGGGCGACCGCGGTCGCGGTTCCGACTGCGAGCGGACGGACCTTGTTCGCTTTCGTGTTCTGCAGCAGCGCCGGCATCGAACCGAATACGGCCTGCACCTCGCCCGCGAGAATCGCGACGTCGGCCGGCGCGTTGCCCTTGTACGGAACGTGCACAAGGTCGATCTTGGCCGCGTCCTTGAGCATCTCCATCGCCAGATGGGTCGCGGTGCCATTGCCGGCCGAGGCGTAATTCATCTTGCCGGGCTCTTTCTTCGCGAGCGCGATGAACTCGTCGAGATTGCGTGCCGGCACCTGCGGATTCACGACGAGCAGGTACGGCGTGATCGCGACCAGCGAGATCTGCGTGAAGTCGGTCACCGGGTTGTAGGGAAGCTTCGAATAAGCGCCCGGTGCAATCGCATGAGTACTGGTCGTGCCGAGAGTCAGCGTGTATCCGTCGGGCGGCGCCTTGGCGGCGACGTCGGCACCGATCGTGCCGCCCGCGCCCGCCCTGTTTTCCACGATGACAGTCTGACCGAGCCGCTCGCCCAGCTTCTGCGCCACGAGGCGGGCGACGATGTCGGTCGAGCCGCCCGGCGCGAAGCCGACAATCAGCTTGACGGGCTTATTCGGATAATCGGACTGCGCCAATGCCGAGGTCGGCCATATGAGAATTCCGGCCCACGTGGCGATTGCGGCAATGACTTTTGCAATGCTGCTCATCGTTCCTCCTCGGGATTGAATCGCGGACTTTTCGATCCTCGGGGCAAATTCTAGGCCCCGCCTAAGTTCCGTAACGGACCGGCGATCCGAATGTGCGTGCTCGGCTACGCGATGGTCAAGAGCGGGTTACCCCTGACCCCTTTCATGCTCGGCGTCATCCTCGGCGACCAGATCGAGATCAACCTGATACGTTCGATCATGAGCGAACGCCTACGCGAGAACGACGCACAGGTCGACGCAGCGGATATCTAGACGAAGGCAACGGTCAGAGCGATGATGGAACTGCTCAAGATGGAGACACGATGATCGATCCACGACACCTTGCGCGCCGCCTGAGCCTGGCTATCTGCGTAAGTCTGGGTGGCGTCGGTCAGGGGCCGCTGCACGCGCAGGACTATCCGTCACGGGCGATTCGAATCGTCGTGCCATTCTCGCCCGGCGGCGCGGTCGATGGACCGACGCGGATCATTGCCCAGGAGCTTCAGAAACGTCTGGGCCAACAGGTCGTCGTTGAAAACAAACCTGGCGCCGGCGCGACGATAGGTGCCGAGCTTGCCGCGAAATCCCCGCCGGATGGTTACACGCTTCTGCTCGCTTCGCAGACCAATGCCATCAGCGCGACTTTGTATTCGCAACTGAAGTTTCATCCGCTCGACGACTTCGTTCCGATCACATTGATTGGACGCGAACCTGGCGTTCTGGTCGTGCATCCGTCCCTTCCCGTGCAGTCGATTCAGGAGCTGATCACGTACGCGAGGGAGCGGCCGGGCCAGCTGGACTACGCGTCATCCGGCAACGGCAGCGGCCAGCACTTGTTCGCTGCACTTTTTCTGTCGCAGACAGGGCTCAAGATGAACCACATTCCCTATCGCGGCAGCGGCCAAGCGACGACCGACTTATTGGGCGGCCAGGTCATGGTGTCGTTTCCCGGCCTTGCCGGCATGCTGGGGCACATTAAGGCGGGAAAACTTCGTCCGCTTGCGGTGACCAGCGCCAATCGTTCGCCGCAATTGCCCGACGTGCCAACGATTGCCGAAACGGCCGTACCAGGGTACGCCGCGTACGTCTGGTTGGGCTTGATGGCACCCAAGGGCACACCAGCACCGATCATCGACAAGCTGCATCGGGAACTCGTCGCTGCGATGGCGACCCCCGACGTGAAAGCCTACATGGATAACGCATCGATAGAACTCGTCGCATCGACGCCTGCTGAATTCGGGATCTTCTTTCGTGAAGAGATCGATCGTTGGGCGAAAGTCATCAAGGGAACAGGTGCCAAAATCGATTAGCGCTGTCGCGCCCCATCACGAAAAGGCGATGTCCGAATCAACTGACGTCAACGCGCCGGTAACTGGCGTCGAACACTGGACCAAGAAAGGGGACGTGCGCCTGTTTCTATGGGAGAAATTCGTCGACGCGCCAGATAACAAGCCGGCGGTGCTCTTTGTTCATGGCTCGTCGATGGCGTCGCAACCTACGTTCGACTTGAAGGTCGCTGGACGCGCCGATTCGTCGGTGATGGACTGGTTTGCGCGGCGCGGCTTCGTGTGCTGGAGCGTCGATATGGAAGGCTACGGGCGATCCGACAAGAACCGCGACATTACGTGCGACATCGCCAACGGCGCCGACGACCTGGCTGTCGCGACCGACTACATCAGCCGTACCCGCAGCGTGCAGGATTTCTTCGTCTACGGCATTTCTTCCGGCGCGCTGCGCGCAGCACTGTTCGCACAAAGGCATCCGCATCGCGTCGCGCGCTTAGCGCTCGACGCATTTGTTGGACCGGCGAAGGAAGTCCCACGCTAGAACAGCGGCGCAAGAAACTTCCGGAGTTTCTTAAGGCAAAGCGCCGGCCTATCGACAGAGCGTTCGTCTACTCCATTTTCGAGCGTGATCATCCCGAGTGCGCGGACAAGCGCGTCATCGATGCATTCGCCGACGCGATCCTTGCGCTCGATTCGTCGATGCCGAACGGAACCTACATCGACATGTGCTCGAAGTTACCGCTCGTCGATCCCGCAGCCATCACTGTGCCGACGATCGTGATGCGTGGCGAGTTCGACGGCATTGCCGGATTCGATGACCTGATGAATTTCTTTGCAGGGTTGCCCAATCCCGACAAGCAGTTCACCGTCATGCCCGGAATTTCGCACGCCAGCTTTCAGCAGAAGAACTATCTGACCGTCTATCACATCCTGCATTCGTTTTTCTCGCGACCGGATCCTGTCTACGTAGTGGCTGACCGAGCCGCTCGCCCAGCTTCTGCGTCACGATCCGGGTGACCGTGGATTAGCCATGGGCTGTGGACTTGTTCAGGGTCACGGCAGCGCGAACAAGAGTCTTCAACGCCTCCTCGTCTATCTTCTCGCCCTCGCGGAAGTCGATGGCACGCCTTGTGTTCCCCTCAAGACTGGAGTTGAAAAGGCCCGAAGGATCCTTCAGAGCCGCCCCTTTGGCGAAGGTCATCTTCACGACGCTCTTGTAAGTCTCGCCTGTGCAGATCAATCCGTCGTGCGACCACACCGGAACGCTCCACTTCCACTCCTCGACGACTTCGGGATCGGCTTCCTTGACCAAGGTACGGAGCCGGCTGAGCATCTTGCCCCGCCAGTCGCCTAGCTCCTTGATCCTCGCGTCTATCAGCTGAGAAGGAGACTTGCTTTCCTGCGACCCGCTCTTCTTCATGCTCGTGCTCAGTTACTCTGAAGCTTGTCGGCCAACGCCTTGAAGAACACGAGCTCGTCGTCTTCGTCGTCAAGGTTTTCCACGTGGCCGCTTGGCGTGAAGCCGCACTTTTCGAACAGATACTGAGCCGGAGCGTCGGAGCGGTTACACGAGATAAAGAGCTTGGAGCGAACGCATTGACGTTCCGCCTCCTCGAGCAAGGCGGTCGCCAGACCGCGCCGGCGATCCCCGGAGGCAACGACTAGCAGTGGGATAAAGGCGTGTCCGAAGAGCGTGTAGTTCAGGATCACAAACCCCTGGACTTCGTCATCGTCCACGACGACGAAGCATTCCCCGCGCTCGACCGACGTCCGCACCAGGTGTTGCCGATCGCGATCGGCGCGCATAAGGGGATCGACGAAGCGTAGCGCGGCAAAGTCATCCGGCACCGCCAGCCGAACGCAGTGGGTCACAGCAGGTGTCTGGTTTTCCATGGCGTCGTTCCTTAGGCCGCACCGGCGTCGCGTCGTGCCAGCGGCGCAGCCGTTCGGCGAATCGAGGACCGATTGTGCCGCTTTGCGGCCTATCGGCGGTTGATCGGCTGCCAACTCCGGCCTCGCGTAGAAGACTAGGGACGCAGTTTCGTCACATGCAGTGGCGGCACGCGCGTACCCCAGGGCATCGCCTGTTCGAGCTGGGCACCGAGTTGCAGCAGCAGATGCTCCTGCGCCGGCGGTGCGATCAGCTGCACGCCGATCGGCAGGCCCTCGCTGTGCATCGCCAGCGGCAGTGATATTGCGGGCGTGCCCATCACGTTATGCGGCAGCGTGAACTGCGCCACCGGCGCCATGATCTTGTCGACCAGGTCTTCGAACGAGACGTCGGTGCGGCCCAGGTTGTAGCGCCCCCACGGCTCGGCCGGACGCGACGTGGTCGGCGTCAGCCACAGGTCGTGGGCATCGAACACGGTCGCGAAGCGCCGGCGCACAATGTTCAGGCCCGTCATCGCTGCCAGGAACTGCGCCGGCTTCATCTCGCGCGCGTAGGCCAGCACCTTCTGGATCACCGGCTCGAGAGTGTCGGCGCCGATCGCATGGCCGCTGCGCTGGCTGTAGGCGGCCAGGCGCAGGTCGAAGCCGAAGAACCAGACGTCGAGCATCAGTCGCATCGCCGCTCGCCGTCGACTTGCGGCGTGACAGGCGTCGACGACGTGACCCTGCTCGGCCAGCCACTGCGCGGTGCGCTCGACCGCGGCCGCCACTTCGGGATCGACCGGCACGCCCATCAGCGCTGCCGTGCTGACACCGACGCGCAGTCGACGCGGAGCTTCCTGCATCGCCTGCAGCCAGCGCGTCGTCGGGCGCGGGATGACAAACGGGTCGCCGGTCTGCGGCACGGCCAGACAGTCGAGCAGCGCTGCGGTGTCGCGCAGGCTGCGCGTCTGACGCGAAGTTCTGTGCCAGGCCGTAGCCGTTCTCGTCGAGCATCGGACCGAACGAGATCCGCCCGCGCGAAGGCTTGAGTCCGACGCCGCCGCAGAAACTCGCGGGGATGCGGATCGAGCCGGCGATGTCCGACCCGTGCGCAATCGGCACGATCCCTGCGGCCACCGCCGCTGCCGCGCCGCCGCTGGAACCGCCGGCGCTATAGCCCTGCCGCCACGGCGTCGACGTATTGCCGTAGAGCGCCGTCTCGGTCGTCCCGGCCATCGAGTACTCGGGGGCGGCGCTCCTGCCGATGATGTTGAAGCCCGCCGCGCGCACCAGCGTGCAGTAAGCCGTGTCTTCGGTCGCCACCATGCCGCGGCACAGGCGACTGCCGAATTCGATCCGGCGTCCGGCCTCGTGACCGAACACGTCCTTCATCAGGAAAGGCACGCCGACAAAAGGACCGCGGCCGAGCGCTGCTTCGTCGAGCGCCTCGATGCGATCGGGGTAGGTCTCGACGACAGCACCCAGCGCGGGGTTGGCCAATGCGATGGCTTCCGCGGCCAGCCGAGCCAGTTCGCGCGGCGTGACTTCGCCGCGGGCGACCAGGGCGGCAAGGCCGGTGGCATCGTGTTGCGCGTATTCGTTCAGCTTCAACGCGGGTCTCCTCTCGACGCCGTGGAGCGGGTAGATGCTGCATCAGTTGCCGACCACGCACTCGGGATAGGTCTCGCCGCGCACCGTCAGGGTCGCGCGCTGCCCCTTGAACCACACGGATGTACGCGCGTCGGTCACGGCCTCGTAGCGCGCGCCCGACGCCGCGGGCGTTTGGTACAGCTCGAAACGCTCGTTGCCGACGATGAGCTGCAGGATTTCACGCTCGCCGATCCGCCCGACGCCGACGCTCGCACTTCGCTGGCCGCACATCAGCGGTGCACTGAAGGCGGCGGTCTCGTAGGGTTTCAACGCCAGCGGGCCGACCTCGATGACGCCGGTGCGGGCCTGGATCTGCACCGCGTCGCTGATCCAGCGGGTCCGTCCGTTGACGGCGATGGCGCCACGCACGAGGTAGGTCGCTCCGTCCTCGACCACCGAACGATGTGCCTTCACTTCGAATGGCACCGGAACCTGGCGGCCCGCAAGAGCCAGGCGCTGCTCGGCCACGACCAGCCCATCGCGCGTCCGGGCAAGTTCGACGAGACCCTCGCTTTCGGTCGGCAATGCGATGCGTTCGCGCGAAGTGAGCTCGCCGCGAACCGTCAGCGGGCCGCCCGTTGTGCATCCAGCCAGAACGAGCAGCCCGATATGGACGAACACCAGTGGCACGAAAAGCCACGACAGGTGCTGATCGGCGCTAGCGCCGCTGCTTTTCATAGGTGCCCACAAGTTCGGCCTGAGCCAGCACATGAGGCTGCATCGCCGTCAGCAGCTGCGCCTTGGTCGGCCGACGCAGGTCGCCGAGCAACAGCATCGAGGGCGTAGAGCTTGAAGAAGTAGCGATGCCGGCCGATCGGCGGACACGGCCCGCCATAGCCGGTGCGCTGCCAGTCATTGACTCCATCACGCGCACCGGCCGGCGTGCTGCCGCCTTCGGGCAGATCGTGAACGCTGGCGGGAATGTCGTAGAGCACCCAGTGCACCCACGTCATCTTCGGCGCCGCCGGGTCCGGCGCGTCGGGGTCGTCGACGATCAGCGCGAAGCTCCGGGTGGCTGCGGGGGCATCTGACCACGCGAGCGGTGGCGCTACGTCGTCACCTTCGCAGGTGTGGCGGCGCGGGATCGCACCATTCGCGTTGAATACCGAAGACACGAGTTTCATCAAGGCCTCCTTGCACGCGAGCCCGGCCCACCGCGCAGCAAGTTGCCCGCGTGCCGTGAGCCGTCGATTCGGGCGCTAATTCGCAGCCGAGATTTTCTACCCTGGGATTGTCGTACCTAGAGCGGATGCCGTTCGCGACCTAGGCTGCCGGCGCCGTTTTCGCGCCTTCTGGCAGCCGATTTCGTCGCCCGCCGGTGAATATTCGTGCCGCGTGCACTGCAATGTTCTGACGCGCTCTGCGGCCCGAATCGATTTAATGCACTCACACGTTGGACTCAAACAAAGGGAGGTCGCCATGTTCCGCAAACACTTCGCGCGAGCTGCCGCGCTGCTGGCGGCCGCTGCAACCACGATCATCGTGTTCAGCGCTGTCGCCGGTCTGGCCGACGAAGACCGCGCAGAGCTCTTTGCCGCGCAAAACCCGCCCGCGATGGTCGCGGGCCACGGCAGCCCGATCGCGCGCTGAATTCAAAAGTCTCCCCCTTGGCCCGGCACTGCCGGGCTTCTTTTTGCCCGAGGCGCAGAAAATCGACTCTGCCATCGCGCGCTCGACGCGAAAGCTCGAAGACCCCGGACGCGGCGAAGCGATCGAACTGACGTCGGTCCGCTGAGCGCATCGGTCACCCAGGCACCTGACGAAGCGGCTTGTCATCACGGCGCGAGGCGCCGTATCGTTCGCGCCTCGCCATCGCGACTCGCTTCGCGCCGCTGCGGCGGGCCATCCGATGCGAGAGATCCGCCGCGAAGCTTTGGTGCCACACACGCCCGAACAAATGTTCGAGCTGATCGAGCGCGTCGAAGACTATCCGCAGTTCCTGCCGTGGTGCCTCTCGACTTCGCTGATCGCGCGCACACCGGACAGCGTCAGCGCCACCGTCATCGTCGGCGTGCGCGAACTGCATGCGCAGGTGACCACACGCAACGAAAAGCGACCGCCGGAGTTCATGGCCATCCACATGGAAGGCGGCACGTTCCGGCACTTCTACGGAGAATGGAGTCTGCGTCCGCTCGGTGACGCCGGTTGCCACATCCGCTTCATGCTGCAGTACGAACTCCCACTGCATGCCGAGACGTTGGCCGGCCGTTTGATCGAACATGCGGCGGATCGCATGGTCGACGCGTTTGTGCGCCGCGCAGTTACCGTTTACGCGGCAGAGCCTGAGGTGCACCCGCCGCCAGGTCAACCTGGCGCATTTTGATGCGTTAGACTGCTGCGCCGGTCGAGAGCCGGTGCTGCAACCCGTTTTTGAGGCCGAATCTCACGAGGCTGCCGAGCGGTGGCACTTTTCCGGAGAGGATGGAGATGAAGACTTTGATCGTTGCTCTGTTGGCGACCGCCGGCATCACGTTCGCAGGCGTCGCGAGTGCGCAGGCCGACGCGGCGCAGAAGTACTGCGGGACCTGCCATGCGCGTTGATACCAAGAAAATGGGGCCGTCATTCAAGGACATTGCCAAGAAGTACAAGGGCAATGCCAGCGCCGAGGCCGACCTCGTCGCCAAGGTCAAGTCGGCCAAGGGCCATCCGGCGGTCAAGGCCTCGGACGAGGAGCTCACCGGCATCGTCAAGTGGGTTCTGGCGCAATAGCGCTGCACGAAATCGCGGATTCATGAACGGGGCGCAAGCCCCGTTTTCATTCATGTGTTCCCGCGTTAACGCGGCAGTGGCCGCGATAAACAATTCGGGACCGATCGAATATCGGTTTCTAGTGCACTTGCACGAGGGGAAGACACATGAAGTCCAAGATCGCGTTTGCCATGGCTGCTGCGGCGCTGCTGTTCACTGGCGCAGCTCACGCCCAGGCGGACCTGGCCGAGAAAGCCGGCTGCAACAAGTGCCATGCGGCGGACACCAAGAAAATGGGCCCGTCCTACAAGGACATTGCGCAGAAGAACAAGGCGACACCGGATGCCGACCTCGTTAAGAAGCTCGCGATCGGACAGGGCCACCCGAAGTCGGCCGCCTCGGAAGCCGACCTGACCGCCATCGTGAAGTGGATCAAGTCAATGTAATTCGGATCTCGGCCACGAACAAAAGCCGGCGTGAGCCGGCTTTTTGCTGCCCGACGCACGCTCGGCGCGCTCGGCAATGGCCGTCGTCCGTTGGCGGGGGATCGCCTCCCCCGCGCCGGATCTTGTTCTTTGGATATGCGTTACCGATGCCTTCAGGCTTTACGTCCGCCTTGCTCGCGGTGCGAGTCGCCTCAAGGAGCGCAACTATGCTCACAAGCCGTCGGTCGCGCCTTGCGCTTGGACAAAAGCAATGCTGCGACCGGCCGGCGCGCCGCCCCCTCAAGCCGGCGGCTTGGGGGGTTGCATCGGCGCAACCGTCCGGCTGCCGTCAATCGAAATCGAATCCGCCCGCCAGCACGATCCCGTCTTCCGGGAAGTCGGCTTCGAACGGCTCGTATTGCGCCAATGTGGTCGCCACGGCTTCTTCCCCAACCGGCGATCCGAGCTGGAACGGGAGGTAGCCGAGGTCGGCATCGGCCGCGACGGCGAACGGCTCGTCGAAGTCTTGTGCAGCCGGTGCCGATTCGGCGCCGGCCGGCGAAGCGAATGCGAGCGCAAGCGCGCCGATCGCCGCGAGCGCTTTGATGCTGCCGAGTGATGAGATGGATGTCAGCTTGATCATGGTCCTTCTCCCTGGTGAAGTCCGAAAGTGGTGGGAACGACCAACAAACGGTACGGTCTGCCGTCCGAGTCCGCGACGCAGGAATCCGCATCGGAAACCACGAAAGTTCGCGTTCGCCTGACTCGATCACGGCGAGCGATCGCGACGAAGCGGCGGTGTTACGCTCGATTCATGCGGAACTCCGGGCTGACTCTCTGTGCCTTCAATTCGGCCTCCGCCACGGTCTCGCCGCACGCACATCGCGCATGTGGACGCAGCCCCAACGCCAGACGATGGCGTTGCCGTTTGGCATCCGGCCCCGCGTAATGGCTGAGACCGCGACGCCGTTGCCCTGGCCGCCCATGCTCGGCACACCGTGTTCGCCGGTTGCGACGCGGGTGATGCTTCTGGGCGCGGGAGAACTCGGCAAGGAAGTGCTGATCGCCCTGCAGCGACTCGGCGTCGAGACGCTTGCGGTCGACCGCTACGCGGGGGCGCCGGGCCACCAGGTCGCCCACCACGCTCATGTGATCGACATGACCGACCCGCTCGCGCTGCGGGCGCTGGTCGATGCGGAGCGACCGCACATCATCGTGCCGGAGATCGAGGCGATCGCGACCGATGCACTGGTCGAGATCGAGCAGCAAGGCAACACGCGTGTGATACCGACCGCGCGTGCAGCTCGCCTGACGATGAACCGCGAGGGCATTCGCAGGCTTGCGGCCGAGACGCTGGGGCTGCCGACGTCGCCCTACCGCTTCGCCGGCTCGTTCAGTGAAGTGCGCGCCGCGGCCGAAGCACTCGGCTTCCCCTGCATCATCAAGCCGGTGATGTCGTCCTCCGGCAAAGGTCAGAGCCGCGTCGATACAGGCGCTGAACTGCCCGCGGCATGGGACGTGGCCAACGCCGCTGGCCGCGTCGCACTCGGTCGCGTCATCGTCGAGGGCTTCATCGACTTCGACTACGAGATCACGCTGCTCACCGTGCGCGCGCGAGGCGCCGACGGGCGGATAGTGACATCTTTCTGCGAGCCGATCGGCCATGTGCAGGTCGCAGGCGACTACGTCGAGAGCTGGCAGCCGCACACAATGTCACCGGCCGCCCTCGCCGCCGCCCGCGACTATGCGCGGCGCGTGACCGACGATCTTGGCGGCACCGGGATCTTCGGCGTCGAACTCTTCGTCAAGGCCGATCGGGTCTGGTTTTCCGAAGTCAGCCCGCGTCCGCACGACACCGGCATGGTGACGATGGCTACGCAGTGGCAGAACGAGTTCGAACTTCATGCCCGCGCGCTCCTCGGCCTGCCGGTCGACACCGCGCTGCGCAACCCGGGCGCTAGCGCCGTCATCTACGGCGGCCACGATGCGGGCGCGATGGTGTTTGACGGTGTGGCCGAAGCCATGCGCCTGCCCGGAGTCGATCTGCGCCTCTTCGGCAAGCCCGAGTCGTTCGTCAAGCGGCGCCTCGGAGTGGCGTTGGCCCGCGCCGGTGACGCCGAGGCCGCGCGCGCCGTCGCCAAAGCGGCCGCCTCCTGCGTGCGGCCGCGGCCGGCCTGAGTCGACTCTCGCGTCCGATCGGTGCCGCCGCCCGCGAAAGCCGCGCTTTTTGCGCGAGTAAGCACACGCGGCTCAGGGTCTACAATGAAACATTCCGCAGGCCGTGCGGACGAGCGCGTCGGTTGAGACGCCTGCCGCCGCGAAAACAAGCAATGAAAATTCTCGTCGTCGACGACCACTCGCTCATCACCGACGCACTGTCCGTGCTCTTCCTCGACCTCGATCCTCAGGCCGAGGTCATCACGACGCGCACCGCCGAATCGGCGCTGCAGTTGCAGCAGCAGAACCTGGATCTCGACCTCGTCGTGCTCGACCTCGGGCTCCCCGGGGTCTCGGGCACCTCGCTGCTCGAAGCGATGGTGGCGCAGGCGCCGGAAATGAAGATCCTGGTGCTCTCGGGCCAGCAGGACCAGCGCAACGTGATGCGGGTGCTGCAGCTCGGTGCCGCGGGCTTTGTGCCGAAGTCGATGGCCTCCGAAACGCTGCTGTCGGCGGTGAAGTTCGTACTCTCCGGCGGCGTGTACATCCCGGCGGACCTGCTCGAGGAAGTGAACCGCTCCGGCATGTTCGCCGCACCGGATCGCCCACGCGAGGCGGGCACGAGCCGCATCGAACTCACGGAACGGCAGGAACAGGTGCTGCAGCTGCTGGCGCGGGGCGCGCCGATCAAGATCATCTGCCGCGAACTGGGGCTGTCAGAAGGCACCGTGAAGACCCACGTGACGGCGATTTACCGCGCCTTCAATGCGTCGAACCGCACTGAAGCGCTGCTGGCCGCGCGCCGCCACGGCTACGACGTCGGCTGACGCCGACACCCACTGATCGATGACCTGACTGCGGCGAGGCTCGCCGCGGCGATCCGCTTCAGCCCGTGGCTTCCTGCGGCGGCGCGCGATCCGCGATCGCCGGCGGTGGCTGGATCGCGGTGCGCAGCAGCGGCAGCGTCGTCAGGCCGAGGAGTTCCCCGAGGCTGTTGTTCAGCACCGCCGCCGTCGTCGGCTTGGTGAGCACGATCGGCTCCTCGTTCGGGCTGCGTGCGATCGCCACCGATTGCGGATCGACGGCAAGGTGCTCACCCATCACACGCTGGAACTCGGCGACCACCTCCGGACGCTGCACGGCCGTCAGCATGATCGTCGGCAGCGCCACCCCGACCAGCTCGCGGATCTTGAACACCGCCTCGACGCCGCTGATCGAATGCGGGCCGAGGTTATGGTCGGCGATGATCGCGTCGATGCGCTCATGCAGGCTGATGCGCTTTATGAGCTGCGCGTTGTATCCGGTCGAAGGCACGACTTCCGCACCCCAGGATCGGAGCAGCCGCGTCAGGCTGTTCAGGATCTCGGCGTTGTCCTCGAGCACGACAAACGTGAAGCCATTGAGCGCGCGGATCGCGATGTCGATCGTCTCTGGCGTCGTGCGCTTGGCCTTCGGCGGCGCGATCGACAACGGCACCTCGACGCGGAACACCGTTCCAGTGCCCGGCCGCGTCGTCACGATCAGCGGATGCCCGAGCAGGCCGCAGATGCGCTTGACGATCGACAGGCCGAGTCCGAAGCCCGCGCCGCTGTTCTCGGCCTTCGAGCTTTCACCGCGGTAGAACTCCTCGAAGATGCGGTCGAGCTCGCCCTGCTTGATGCCGGGTCCGGTGTCCCAGATCTCGAGGCTGATCATGCCTTCGCGCGGCCGTCCCGCGAGCAGCACGCCGCCGCGCTGCGTGTAGCGGATCGCATTGGCGAGCAGGTTGCGGATCACCCGCTGCAGCAGAAGCGGATCGCTGTCGATCGCGAAGCCGTGCCGGCGTACGCGCAGCGACAGCCCCTTGGAGGCCGACAGCGGCGTGAACTCCTGCTCGAGCAGCGTGAACATGTCGTCGAGCAGGATCTGGTCGAAACGCGGTTGAATCGCGCCAGAGTCGAGACGCGAGATCTCGAGCAGCTCCTCGACCAGCTTCGACAACGATTCGACCGCGGTCGACAGGTTGTTCACCAGCGGCTCGAGCGGGCCCTGCGCGCGCTTCTTGAGCAGCGAGACGTAGATGCCGATCGCCTGCAGCGGCTGGCGCAGGTCGTGGCTTGCGGCGGCGAAGAACTGCGTCTTCGAGCGGGTGGCGTTCTCGGCATCGCGCCGCGCCTCCTCGGCCAGCCGCTTCTCGTTCAGCAGCTGCTCGACCAGCACCTCGTTCTCGTAGTTGTTCTTGACCGAGTCGAACACGGCGTCGCCGAAGGTGCGACCGTAAAAGACGGTGAAGAAGAACACCGCGGCCATCACGACCGAGGCCGTGTAGTAGGTCGGATCCTGCTCCCACACCATGCGGCCGATCAGCGGCAGCAGCGCGAGCAGCATGAACGAGTAAAACGCCGGCCGGTAGCAGGCATACAGCGTCAGCGAGCCAAAGGCGACGCTCAGCACCACTGCAACCAGGACCACCTGGTGCAGCGGCTGAAAGTTGGAGAAGAAGATGGAGCCGGCGACGCCCCAGAGAACGCCCGCGGCGACCGCGAGCACGACCCAGCTGGTGGCCCAGCGCTGCACCTGATCGACGACCGCCGCCGCGTGCCTGAACCGATACGCGACGCGCACCCGGACCAGCGATTCGAGCAAGGATCAGCACGAACCATCCCATCAGCAGGTTCTGGTTCATCGAGTTCCAGAACACGACGACCAGCGCAAAGGCGCCGACGATGCTGACCAGCACCGACTGCGGCACCTGCCGATAGACCGACGCCATCACGCCGGCGAGGATCTTCTCCTTGCGCTGTTCCTGGGTCTCGACGACCAGACCGAAACGGGTAAGCGGTCCTGACATGCGGGCCTTCTCGGAATGACAGCCGGGATGATAGGCGGGATGCGCGTGAGCGCACAGTGATCGGCGCCGGGTAATGCACGGGGATGAGGCGGCCGCTCGGCGCGCATCGCGCCGATTTGACGGCAGCGCCTCCATTACGGAAACTTCGGCGTCCTCGCGAGCCGAGGCGCCTCCGGAGTGATTCATGAAGCCGTGCCACGCCCTCCTCGCTGCAGCCTGCGCGTTGGCGATGGCTGCCCCGCCGGCGAGGGCCAAGCCGGTCGAACAGGTGCGGGTCGGGTTCTCGACCTCGATATCGGGTCCGTTCGCCGCACTCGGCGCCGAGGCGCGCGATGGTTTCAACCTGGCGCTGAAGCAGCTCGGCGGCAAGCTCGGCGGCATCCCGGTGGAAGTCTTCGCGACCGACGAGGCGGGCAACCCCGACACCGCTCGCCAGCACGTCGACCGCTATATCAAGCGCGACCGCATCCACTTCTACACGGGACCGATCGGATCGAACGTTGCGCTCGCGGTCGGGCCGACGCTCTTTGCGGCCGAGGTTTTTTACCTGAGCAACAACGCCGGGCCGTCACAGCTTGCGGGCGCGCAGTGCAACGCGTTCTTCTTCAGCACTGCCTACCAGAACGACGTCTATCACGAGGCGGCCGGCAAGTTTGCGGCCGAGCGCGGCTTCAGGAAAGTCGCGGTGCTCGCACCGAACTACCCCGCGGGCCAGGATTCGGTCAACGGCTTCAAGCGGGGCTATGGCAAGCCCGTTTTGTCCGAGACCTTCACCAAGCTCGGCCAGCTCGACTACGCGGCCGAGCTCGCCAAGCTGCGCGCCGAGGCGCCCGATGCGCTCTTCATCTTCCTGCCCGGTGGCATGGGGATCAACTTCATCAAGCAGTTTGTCGGTGCCGGACTGTCGACCACGACGCAGATCATCGGGCCGGGATTTTCGGCCGACGAGGACATCATCCGCGCGATCGGCGAGCCGATGCTCGGGATGTTCAACACCGCGCACTGGAACCACGACTTTCCCAATGCCGCGAGCCAGGCGTTCGTGCAGGCCTTCGTCAAGGAATACGGCCGGCTGCCGTCGATCTATGCCGCCCAGGCGTACGACACAGTGATGATGATGGATGCGGCCGTTCGCGACGTGAAGGGCGAGCTCGACAACAAGGCGGCGCTGCGCGCGGCTTTGAAGAAGGCGAACTTCAAGTCGGTGCGCGGCGAGTTCAAGTTCGGCAACAACCAGTATCCGATCCAGGACTACTACCTGCGCACCGTCGGCAAGGACAGCCAGGGGCGGATCACCAATCGCACGCTGAACCGGGTGTTCACGAACTACCAGGACACCTACGCGACGCAGTGCAAGCTGCAGTAGCGACCGTCCGCCGGTTTCTGCCCGCATTGCGGTTGCGGCTGATCGCGGCGCCGGTGCGCGCACTACGGCGGCGCGCGCCTCCACGATGACCGCAACGCTGCTCGTCGAGCAACTGCTGAACGGCCTGCAGTTCGGCCTGATGCTGTTCCTGATCGCGGCCGGGCTGACACTGGTGTTCGGCATCATGGATGTGCTCAACCTCGCGCACGGTTCGCTCTACATGATCGGCGCGTATCTGGCTGCGACGATCGCGCAGGCGAGCGGCTCGTTCTGGATCGCGCTGCCGGCGGCCGTCGTCGCCACCGGCCTGATCGGACTGCTGCTCGAGATCGCACTGATGCGGCGGTTGTATCGGCGCGATCACCTGGCACAGGTGCTCGCGACCTTCGCGGTGATCCTGATCGCCGACGACACCGTCAAGCTGCTCTGGGGTCCCGCGCCGATCATGCTGTCGGCGCCGGCGGCGCTGTCCGGCCCGGTGCAGATCCTGCCGGGCGTGCTGTATCCCGCTTACCGGCTGTTGATCATCGCGGTCGGTCTGGTGCTGGCGCTGGCGCTCTATCTTTTCATTGCGCACACGCGCACCGGCATGCTGGTGCGCGCCGGCAGCAGCAACCGCGACATGGCGCGCCTGATGGGAGCGCCGGTCGAGCGGCTATTCGCCGTCATCTTCGTGCTCGGGGCGATGTTGTCGGCGGTCGCTGGCGCACTGCTCGGGCCTCTGCTCGCGGTGGAAATCGGCATGGGCGAGAACATTCTGATTCTCGCGCTCGTCGTCATCGTGATCGGCGGCATCGGCTCGATCCGCGGTGCATTCGTCGGTGCAGTGCTCGTCGGCATCGTCGATACGGCCGGGCGTGCGTTCCTGCCCGGCGTGCTCAATCACTTCCTGACAGGCGCGGTCGCGGCGCAGCTCGGCCCGGCTCTCGCCGCGATCGCGATTTATCTGCTGATGGCCGCCGTGCTGTTCCTGCGGCCGCAGGGTCTGTTTCCGGCGCGGGGCTAGGCGATGAAGCTGCGCGCCGCGCTGCCCTGGCTGCTGCTCGTCATCGCGGCCGTTCTGCCGTGGGTCGCCACGGCGATCGATCAGTCGTACTACATCGGCTTCGCGCGCCGCGTGATGATCTTCGCGCTGGCCGCGGCAAGCCTCAACTTCATCATGGGGTACGCCGGCATGGTGAGCCTCGGCCATGCCGCCTTCTTCGGCATCGGCGCGTACACGGTCGGCATCGCAATGACCCACGGCGTTGCCAGCGCGTGGATCGTCTGGCCGCTGGCGATGGCCACCGCGGCACTGGCTGCGCTGGTCATCGGCTCGATCTCGCTGCGCACGCGCGGGGTCTACTTCATCATGATCACGCTGGCGTTTGCGCAGATGGTCTACTACCTCGCCGTCGGCTTGAAGCCCTACGGCGGCGAGGACGGCCTGACCCTGATTCAGCGTTCGCAGATCGGCCTCGGCATCGATACCGCCGACGACGCGACGCTGTACTACGTCGTGCTGGCCGTGCTGGCCGGCACGATGTTCCTGCTGAACCGGGCGGTGCAGGCGCGTTTCGGCCGCGTGCTGATCGGCATCCGCGAAAACGAAGCACGCATGGAAGCGATCGGCTTCCCCACTTTCCGCTACCGCCTCGCCGGCTTCGTCATCGCCGCCGCGATCGCGGGACTCGCCGGTGCGCTCTTCGCCAATCACAACGCCTTCGTCAGTCCGACGATCCTGCACTGGACCCAGTCGGCGACGCTGGTGGTGATGGTGCTGCTCGGCGGACTCGGCTACCGCTACGGCGGCGTCGTCGGCGCAATCGTGCTGCTGCTGCTCGAGGAGACGCTGGCGGCACTGACCGACACCTGGCACCTGCCACTCGGCGCATTCCTGCTTGCCGTGGTGTTTATCGCACCGCGCGGGCTCGCCGCGGTGTTCTCGCGTCCGGCCCGATGAGCCTGCTGCAGGTCCGCGGGCTGACCAAGCGCTTTGGTGCCGTTGTAGCGACCGATGCGCTCGACCTCGCGTTCGAGCGCGCCGAAGTCCACGCGATCATCGGCCCCAACGGAGCGGGCAAGACCACGCTGATCAATCAGCTCGCGGGCTCGCTGCGGCCCGACGCCGGCGCCGTGCTGCTGCGCGGCCAGGACATCACGGCGTCTTCGGCCCACGAGCGGGTGCGCCACGGCATTGCGCGGTCGTTCCAGGTGACCAATCTGTTCCGCGCGATGAGTGCACTCGACAACGTCGCGCTCGCAGTGCAGGCCGGCGCAGGCAGCAGCTTCCACTTCTGGCACGACGTGCGTGCGGATTCAGGACTGTTCGAGCGCGCGCTTGCGCTGCTCGATCAGGTGGGGCTGCGCGAACGCGCCGACGTGAGCGCCGGACGTCTGGCGCATGGCGAGCAGCGCCAGCTCGAGGTGGCGCTGGCGCTGGCCACGCGGCCGCTGCTGCTGCTGCTCGACGAGCCCATGGCCGGCATGGGCCCGGAAGAATCGCTGCGGATGATCGAACTGATCGATCGCCTGCGCGTGGACGCGACGATCGTGCTGGTCGAGCACGACATGGACGCGGTGTTTCGGCTCGCGGACCGGATTTCAGTGCTGGTGTACGGACGGCTGCTCGCCACCGGAACGGCCGAGGCGATCCGTTCGAACCCGGACGTGCGCCGCGCCTACCTCGGAGCGGCCGCGTGAATCTGCTCGAGCTGCGAGACGTCGCGACCGGCTACGGACCGAGCCAGGTGCTGTTCGGCGTCGACCTCGACGTGCCGCAGGGCGCAGTGGTCACGCTGCTCGGCCGCAACGGCATGGGCAAGACAACGACGCTGCGCTCGATCTTCGGTCTGCTCGCATTGCGTGACGGCGAGATCCGTTTTGCCGCTCGCCGCATCGACGCAATGGCCACCGACGCGATCGCACGGCTCGGACTCGCGATCGTTCCGGAAGGCCGGCAGGTGTTCCCGAATCTCTCGGTGGCCGAGCACCTTATCGCGTTCGCGCGCCCGAGCATCGCCAAGGCGCCGGCGACACCGGACTGGACCGCCGCGCGCATCTTCGAGCTGTTCCCGCAGCTCGCGGCGCGCCGCACCGCTCTGGGCAATCAGTTGTCGGGCGGCGAGCAGCAGATGCTTGCGATCGGCCGAGCACTGACGACGAATCCGCGCCTGCTTGTCCTCGACGACGCGACTGAGGGACTGGCACCGCTCGTGCGAGAGGAGATCTGGCGCTGTCTCGCGCTGCTGAAGAGCGCCGGGCAGTCAATCCTCGTGGTCGACAAGTACGTGCAGCGCTTGGTGCAGATCGCGGACCGGCACACGATCCTCGAGCGCGGCCGCGTGGTCTGGCACGGGACTTCGGCGCAGCTCGAGGCAGATCCCGCCATCTGGCATCGATACCTCGGCGTCTAGGGCGGCCGGCGTTGTATCCGCTCCGTCGACGAGCTGCGCATTCGCCGCTTCGACGGCGCGCGCAGTTGGCGGTACGTCGATTGATGAGTGCGTCGCTGTAGGGTTGCGTCAGGTCGCGCTCGACACCTCAATGCGAGGCGCTGCGATTGATCGCCGCCTGCAGGTCCTGCACGCTCCAGGGCTTCAGCACCACTTCCCCGTGCAGGAAGGGGCCCTTGGCGAAGGCCTCCTCGGAGTAACCGGTCAGGTAGATCACCCGCAGATCCTGACGCAGGTCCAAGGCCCTCTGGCCCAGTTCGACGCCATTCATCGCCGGCATGATGATGTCGGTGAGCAGCACGTCGAAGTGCTCGCGACCGTGTAAGAGTTGCAGTACCTTTGACGGGCTGTCGACCGCCGTTACCGTATACCCCAGCAGGCGCAGCAGGTCGGCCGACGCCGTCAGTGCGTCGGCGTCGTCGTCGACCAGCAGCAACGAAGGCCGGTGGCCGTGGCCGTTAGAAGGCCCGGACGAACTCCCCAATTGGCCTCTCCTCGTGCGCGCGCGGCAGCAGCATCCGCACTCGCGTGCCTTCGCCGAGCGTGCTGTCGATCAGCACATCGCCGCCCAGTTG
Source organism: uncultured beta proteobacterium (assembly GCA_963707445.1). GTDB lineage: Bacteria > Pseudomonadota > Gammaproteobacteria > Burkholderiales > Burkholderiaceae_F > JALORV01. The sequence goes on from CAVPPW010000055.1 coordinate 49,579, forward strand.
CCGGGCGAAGCCCTGCACCTGAGACAGTCCCAATCCAGCACCGCCGAACGAATCCTTGGTGGTGAAAAATGGCTCGAAGACCCGATCGCGCAGCTCCGGTGCGATGCCGTGGCCGGTATCGGCGACCGCGATCTCGACGTAGTCACCCGGCGACAGCTCGGCGCGCCCGTCGGCCGTACTGTCCGCACGATGGACCGAGTTGCGAGTCGTGATGACGATCCGCCCGCCCGATGGCATCGCGTCGCGCGAATTCGCGATCAGGTTTAAAAGCGCGGTCTCGAGCTGCGCCGGATCGGCACGGCAAGTCCAGGCGGCGATCGAAGGATGCAGTTCGACGCGGATGTTTTCGCCCGCGGCTCGCTGCAGCAACACATGACAACGCGCCACCAGCTCATTGGCCACCACCGACTCGTTGCGCAGCGGCTGCCGCCGGCTGAATGCGAGCAGGCTCTGCGTCAGGCGCGCGCCGCGAAACGCCGCATGCTGTGCATTCTCCGCGCTGCGCCGCACGCCGGCCTGCGTCGTCAGGCGCAGAATGATCTCGAGGTTGGCGATGACTGCGGTCAGCAGATTGTTGAAGTCGTGCGCGACCCCGCCGACCAGTTGTCCGATCGCGTGGTTGCGCTCGGACGCGATCAGCCTGCGTTCAGCGAGCTCGCGGCGCCCGACCTCCTGCTGAAGCTCGTCGGCCTGGCGCGAAGTGCGCACGACGGAAGCGACCATCGCGTGCTGCAGCTTGACAAACTCGTTCAGGAGCACCGCGAGCAGCACATAGGAGGCGAAGAGAAAGCTTACGCGTCCGGCATACCAGCCAAGCGTATAGCGCTGGCCCGCCAGATCGGTCAGCAACGGGCCGACCGCTGCGGTCACGAGGATCAGGCTGAGCCAGAGCGGCAGCAATCGTTCGTGCCGCCGGCTGCTCCAGATGATCGCCAGTCCGGCAAGCGCCAGCACTCCGCGCAGGTAGTTGATCGCCATGCCCCAGGGCGAGAACTGGTCGCCGACTGCGAACGGCGGCAGCGCCGGATCCGCGAGCAGCAGCACGGCCAGCAGTACGGCGACGGCGAGCGCGGTGCCGATCGCCGCACGCAGCGCCGCCCGGCTGCGTTCGCGCACGCGCTCTGCACTGGCCGACGCGATCACTGCAGCGACGAGCAGGCCGACGAAGCCGAGGCCCCAGAGCACATAGAGCCAGGACACCGTCTTCGGGCCGCCGATGATCGATGTCGAAGGAATCAGGGCTCCGGGAAAGGTCAGCAGGTGCAGCGCCGCCATCAATGCGCTGAACAGGTAGGCGCTGGCGAGCGGCAACAGCCAGCGCTCCCCGGAGACGCGAAACTGCGCATGCAGCAGCAGGTAGGTGCAGATGTCGGCGACCAAGATGCCGGTCGCGTAGATGCCGGCCAGGTTCGGCAGCGGCTGGAGCGGAAGCGAAACGAACGGCAACAGCAAAGCTGCGGCGATCACGGCCAGGCCGCACGCCATCGCGACTAGGGCCCGTTGTCCTCCCGTGGCGTCTTTGCTCGCGAGGGAAAGGGCCTCCCCGTTCCTCAGTTCCACGCCCGCTCGGACGCAAGGACCATGCCACGGCCCGGTCAGCGCCCCGCTGAGCGCCGCGCCGCCCGTCCGCCAACCCTGCCTGCCGGCAGCAATTGGGCCAGCCACTCCCCCGCTTCGCGGAATGCCCGGCCCGACTGCTCGGCGCGCGCCAGGATGTAGGCGCCCTCGATCGAACTCAAGACCAGTCGCGCAAACGACTGCGTGCGCCGCGCGGTGCCCAGGTCGAAGTGCCCGGCGATAAGCCGGGTCCACGCCTCGAACGCATCCGCGATGACCGGCCGCAACGCGTCTTCGCCGGCGTCGAGGTCGAGGCACACGGCGCCGAAAGCGCAGCTCTTGAGGAACTCCGCCGACTCGACGCGCCGCGCGAAGGCCTCGAACAGTCGTTTGAGCTTTGTCGGGCCATCTTTTGCGCCAGCCAGCGCGTCGTCGATAAACTGCATGACGCGCGTCGAATAGTCGGTCAGCGCCTCCGCGACCAGCTGCTGCTTGCCGCCGGGAAAGAAGTGATAGACGGATCCCTTCGGTGCCGCGCTTTCGCGCACGACCTCGTTGATGCCGGCGCCGGACAGTCCCGAGCCCCGCATCAGCTGGATCGCGGCCTCGATCATCCGCTGCCGGCTGTCTGCTGCTGCAGCCATTGTGGTCCGATTCCTTGACTCTCTCAGTAGACCAGTCTATATATTACCGGAATCCTGGATCTTCAACAGCCCGCAGGAGGCGTAATGAACGACCTGTCGTCCGACATCCGTGCCACGGTCAGCGACACGGAATGGCAGCTCCGCGTCGACCTCGCCGCCTGCTATCGGCTGGTCGCGATGTACCACTGGGACGATCTCATCTTCACGCATATCTCGGCACGCCTGCCGGGCCCCGACCATCACTTCCTGATCAATCCGTACGGAATGATGTTCGATGAGATCACCGCGTCGAGCCTGGTGAAGATCGATCTTGAGGGCCGCAAGGTGGCGCCGACGCCGTACGAGATCAATCCGGCCGGCTTCACGATCCACAGCGCGATCCACGCAGCGCGGGCGGACGCGACCTGCGTCCTGCACGTGCACAGCATCAACGGCATCGCCGTGTCGGCGCAGCGCGACGGGCTGCTGCCGCTGTCGCAGCACTCGATGCTCGTGCTGTCCTCGCTGGCCTACCACGACTACGAGGGCCTCGCCCTGAACGAAGACGAGAAGCCCCGGCTGGTGAGAGACCTTGCCGACAAGCGCTTCCTGATGCTGCGTAACCACGGCCTGCTCACCGTCGGCCGCTCGGTCGCTGAGGCCTTCGTTGGGATGTACCTCTTCGAGACGAGTTGCATGATCCAGGTGCGCGCGCAGAGCGGCGGTGAGCCGCTGCGTCACATTGGCTCTGACATTCTCGGAGGTGCGCAAACCCAGTGGGAAAAGGTCACGCACGGCGCCGGCGGCGGACTCGCCTGGCCAGCGCTGCTGCGCCGGCTGGATCGGGTGAACCCCGGCTTTCGCGAGTGATCGCTGCAGCGCGCAGACGGTTGCGGCAGCTCTCACCGCGTGCACCTCGCGCTCCAACCGATCGGTGGCACTTCCTAGGCTGAAGCCGCGAGCGTCGGGTGGCCCGCGAGTTCGAGCGTCGCGCGGCCACCGCGCCGGACGAGGAGGCGGGCGCGCGCGCCGATCGGCAGCGTGAGCTTGCGGGCGGTGTGGCCGTAAGGCAGGCCGCTGTAGACGGGCACTCCGGCGATCTCGCGCAGCCGCTCGACGACGGCAGCGAGGTCGTAGCCGTTGTCGTGCGGCATCGGCGTGACGGGATCGAAGTCACCGAGCACGATCGCCTGCTGCCGTTGCAGGACGCCGGCATGCAGCAGCTGGTAGAACAACCGCTCGATCTTGTAGGCGGGTTCGTTAACGTCTTCTACAACGAGGATGCCGCTGCGGACGCGTGGAAAAAAACGCGTGCCCAGCAGTGCGGCCGAGCATCACGAGGTTGCCGCCCCACAGCCGGCCCGTGTGCTCGCCTGCGGGTCCGTCGAGCTGCACATCGATCTCGTAGCGCCGCGCGCCGATGACTCCGAAGAAGTGCTCGAGGGTGAACGGATCAGGTGCGGTCGCGCCGAAGTCGCCGGCCGATGGGCCCGAGAAACTCACGCCGCGCGCCAGCGCGAGATACGCGAGGCTGAAGACCGTGAAGTCGCTGTAGCCGGCGATGATCGGCGCACGTGCCTTGATCGCGGCGTAGTCGATGCTGTCCAGCAGTCGTGACAGGCCGTAGCCGCCGCGCGCGCTGAGCACCACGTCGATTCCCGGGTCGGTGGCAAAGCGCATCAGGTCGGCCAGCCGCAGTTCGATCGCTGCCGGCGAAGCGCTGCTCGCGCGCGAAGACACTATCGCCAGCTTCCACCTGCCAACCGCGGCTGCTGAAGCAGCTTGCCGCTCGGTCGACGACGGAAGGGTCCGGCATGAAGCCGGACGGCGCCACCAGCCCCAGTGTCCTACGCGTCATCGCCCGCATCGTCGGACGGCAGGAGCCCACTCCGGCGATGCTCGCGGCGTTCCGAAAAGAAACGCGACAGCAGTAGCCCAGCTTCCTCGGCCAGCACGCCGGCGCGGACGCTTGTGTGGTGGTTCAGGCGCGGCTCGGCGAAGAGGTCGACGACGCTGCCGCATGCGCCGGTCTTGGGATCGGCGGCGCCGTAGACGAGGCGCTTGATACGGGCGTGCTGCATCGCGCCGGCGCACATCGCACACGGTTCCAGCGTCACGTAAAGCTCGCAGTGACTGAGCCGGTAATTGCCGAGCAGCTCGGCCGCCGCGCGCATCGCCTGGATCTCTGCGTGCGCGGTCGGATCGCTGTTGCCGACCGGCTGGTTGAAGCCGGTCGCAATGACCTGACCGTCGCGCACGACCACGGCTCCGACCGGCACCTCGGCGAGTGCCCAGGCGTTGTGCGCCTGGTCGAGTGCGAGCCGCATGAAGGTCACATCGGCGTCTTCCGCTGGCTGCGCTTCCTCGGTCACCTGGATCTGGCTGGCCAGCCAGGCCTGCCGCCGTGCTTCGCGCTGCGCATCGTGTGCTGCGCGCGCTTCCCGGACCGCGCGCGCGATCTGCGCCGCATTGACCTGCCCGGCCGCGGCGGAAAGCCATTCCGGCAAGGTCCCGCGCCGGTAGTCGGTGCCGAAATCGGAGCGCCGCATGAATCCCGTGTCGACCATCCAGCGGCGCAGTTCGACGTGATCGGTCGCGAGCATCACGCCGGCGCCGGCGAGAAATCCCTTCAGCACTTCGTTCACTGACGCGCTCGTCCAACAGCCGATCCGCCGGCAGGTGCAACGTCGCCGAAGCGAAGACAAGTTCGAGGTCGCGACCATCCCTCTGCTGCAGGGTCGACAGATGCACGCCGTGCCGCACCGCAAGCTGCGCGAGGCGTTCGAGCCATCCGGCGGGCGTGAGTTCGGCAAGGGCTTGGGTCATGGCGCGCAGTCTAATGCTCGGCCCTACCGGACCATCCGCCGTCGCCCGTCAACGTCCGGCCACCCGTCGGCCTGCACCGCGGCGTTTGCGCTGGCAGTGCCGTTGTTCCGGCCGCCGCGGCGATGCGCGGCAAGCATGGCCGCCTGCCCGAGGCGGCCATGCTTCGTCGTCAGGACCGGCACTTACTGCCGCATGACGGTGCCGGTGCACGCCTCGAGAGGCAGTCGGGTGGCCTGCAACGTCGCCCCAGAGGGTGTGTCGACGAGTGCGACCACTGCCCACGAGCGCGCGGCCGACGCGCGCGCGTCAGGCTGAGGGAACCGCAGCGTCTGCGTCGCCGCCGCGACCGCAAATGGACCGCGCCAATCGCGAACGACATGGTCGTTGCGCAGTGTCGCGCCACGGTTCTCGCCGGCGCTCACGGCCGTCGCAAGGCCGCTCTGAACGAGACCCAGCCACAGTCGGGCCGACTCCGGGGCCTCGCCGCGAACGCGGACCTGCACCGCATCGGCCGTCAGCGACTCGATCGCAACATTCAGTCGAGCCGTCGCGGGACGCTGCAGCGCTGCCCGCATCGACGCTTCGAATGCACCGGGCCGCGACCAGTCGCGCAACTCACGTCCCTGGACGAAGACGCCCGGCGTGTAGACGGCATGCGAGCCGCCCGCATCGGCGAGCAGGCGTTGCCTGTCATTGAATTCGCGGCGAGCAAAGGGGTCCTTCCAGCCGATGTAGTCCCAGTAGCCGACATGCATCGACAGCGGAATGACCCTGTCACCGTGGCGTTCGCGCAGAGTGCCGAGCCATTGGTCGGCGGGTGGACAGCTGGAGCAGCCCTGGGAGGTAAAGAGTTCGACGACGACGGCCGGCTGCGGGCCCGACTCGACGCTGCACAGTGCCGTTGCTGCAGCGAGCAGGACGGTGGAGATCATGGACACGGTCGCTCCGATTCAGCGATTGTCACTTCGTCGTGTTCGGAGGGCCGGTCTTACGGAGACGGCTGGCCGATTGCGAAGCTTCGTGATCCCGATCCGGCGCGGGCAACTGTACTATCTTGCGCTGAAACTTGGCCTGCTGCCCGCAGTCGAGAAGCGCGACAAGGCGTTGACGGCTTATGCGAATCGACCGACTCGACCACCTGGTCCTGACCGTTCGCGACGTGGACGCGACCTGTTCGTTCTATGCGCGCGTGCTCGGCATGCAGGTCGTCACGTTCGGCGAAGCACGCAAGGCGCTCGCGTTCGGGCGCCAGAAGATCAACCTGCACCAGGCAGGCCGTGAGTTCGAGCCGAAGGCGGCGCTACCGACGCCGGGCTCGGCAGATCTGTGCCTGATCGCGGACGTTGCACTCGACGAGGTGATTGCGCACCTCGCCGCGTGCGGCGTCACGATCGTCGACGGCCCGGTGATGCGCACCGGCGCGACAGGGCCGATCCGTTCCGTCTACTTCCGCGACCCGGACGGCAATCTGATCGAAGTTTCCAACTACACGTAGTCCGGCACGACCCGGCGGTCAGCTGCGCGGCATCCGCCCGGCCTCGGAAAGAATCGCTCTCGCCTGCAGCAGTACCGGACGATCGACCATCCGGCCGTCGACCGCGACGGCCGCGCCCTGCGCGGCGGCGTCGGCCGCGACGACGCGCTCGGCCCAGGCGACTTCGTGTCAGTCGGCTGGAACGCAGCGTTGACGGTCGCGACCTGCGCCGGATGGATGCACAGCTTGCCGCCGAAGCCGAGCGCGCGGGCGCGCTCGGCGTCGCGCCGCACAAGTGCGGCGTCGTCGATCGACGTGGTCACGCCGTCGACCGGCGCGATGCGGCCGGCGACGCGTGACGCGAGCACGATGGCGGCGCGGTACGCGACGAGATCATCGTCGGACATGCCGAGGTCGACCTGGAAGTCGATCGAGCCGAACGCGAGGCGCAGCACGCCCGGCGCTTCGGCGATCGCGCGCGCGTTCCACAGCCCAATTGCCGATTCGATCAGCGGCAGCACGCTCGCGCCTTTGTGTGCCGCGGCTTGGACAGCCGCTACCGCGTCCGCTGTCCTCGGTCTTCGGCAGCATGACGGCCGCGACCCCGGGATGTGCACACAGCGCGAGGTCGGCGTCGAACCACGGCGTGCCGGCGCCGTTGATGCGCACGCAAAGGGGCCGGGCCGCGTCGAGCGCGCCGGCGACGATCTCCCGTGCGCGGTCCTTGTCCGCAGGCGCGACCGCGTCCTCGAGATCGACGACCACCGCGTGCGCGCCGGACGCGACCGCCTTCGCGAAGCGCTCGGGACGCGTGCCTGGCACGAACAGGTAAGAACGCGCGACAAGTTCCGGTGAGCGCCCTGTACCGGTCATGCCTTCACCGCGACCATCAGGAAGATCGGGAACGTGCGCATCCGGCCGCCGGCTTCCTTGCGCATCTCGTAAGCAGTCGTGAAGCGGACGTCGGCGAAGCCCGCGGCAGTCGCCTTCGCTCGCAGCGCGGCGCGGTCGAAGCCCTTGTGGCCATCGAAACCGTCGCCGTGGAACGAGCCGTCCTCGGTGTCGAGATCGGCGACACAAAGTATGCCCCGCTGCGCGAGCACGTCGTGGAAGCGGCGCAGGATGCCGTCGGTGTCCGGGATGTGGTGCAGCGTCATCAGCGAGTAGACGATGTCGAACTCGCCCGGGACGGCATCGCCTGCGGACAGATCGAGCCTGACCGCGCGCATGCGCGGATCGCCGGCAGCGGCGATCTTGCCGCGCGCGACGTCGAGCATTCCGTCCGATAGGTCGGCCAGCGTGATCTCGCCCAGCTGGTCGCGCAGCAGGAACGAGAGCAGGCCGGTGCCCGCGCCGTACTCGAGCGCACGCATCGACGGCGACAGCGGTACCTCGCGCGCGATCGCCTCGGCCACCGCTCTGGCGCGCTCGACCTTGGACGGGTCATCGTCCCACGTCGCCGCGCGCGCGTCGAAGTCGGCGGCCGGGCCGGCGGAGGGTGAGCGCGGATTCGCGGTCATCAGACCTCGATCGGCAGGTGCTGCCCGCGCTCGACTGCGTGCTCGCCCACCAGCAGCATCGCAACGCGGGGCGTCGGACGGCAGCGCGTAAATCGCGCGCGCGATTGCACGCGTTTCGTCCGCGGTCGCCGCGCCGGTGAACTGCGCAAGCCGCACCGCCTTGTCCACGATCTCTGCGCGCGACAGCGTGTTGCCGGGGTCGCCCTTGGGCTCGTCGACGCGCGCCGACAACTGGCGGCCGTCGACGGTGCGCACCGTCACCTTGCCGATCCAGCGGTGCGGATACGCGCGATCGACCTCGGCGATCGAGCACCATCGTCACCTTCCTGCGGAACGCGTCGATCGCCGCGTCGGCGAAGTGCTGCTGGAACTCGGCGAGCCCCGCCTTGCGGTACGTCGCGATCAGCCCGAGCACTGTGCCCATCGAGAACTTCGCCTGGTGCACAGTCGACGGCGAAACCACGGGTCCCAGCACATCGATCGCCGCCTGATGAACATGCGCGGTGACCGCCGCGATGTCGTCCGGCGCGAGCTCGTGCTCTTCGACGACGGCGAGCAGCGCGTCGGCGGCCGGGTGCGTGTGACGACACGACGCGTGGTACTTGAACGAGGTCTCGACCAGTGCCCAGCGCTCGCCGAGCCGGTCGGTCAGCTTCGCGGGATCGGCGTCGCTCGACATGCCGGCTGCCATCCCCTGCGCGCCTTCGAGGATCCTCGTCGCGCCCGTGAAGCCGTCCTTCGCAAGGTATGCCGCGAGCAGGCCATCGGCGGACGCCTTTGCCGTGTGCAGTTGCTTCGAATCGGCCGCGTCGCGCAGGAACTCCCACAGGCCGGCCGCCTGCGTGCCCGCCGATCCGAACGCGTGCTGCATCTGCATAGGCGAGAGCCGCGAGCAGCCGGCCGGCGGCCGCCGCGGCCGCCACCGTGCCCGCGGTGCCGGTCGTGTGGAACACCTTGTAGTGCGAGCGACCGAGGAACTCGCCGACGCGGATGCCGACCTCGTAGCCCGCGACCGCGGCCGTCAGCAGATCGCGGCCCGGGCAACGGAGCGCCTGCGCGACCGCCAGCGCTGGCGGAAACACCACCGCCGCCGGATGGAACACCGAGCCGTTGTGGACGTCGTCCTGCTCGGCGAAGTGCGACGCCGCCCCGTTGACCATCGCGGCGAACAGCGGCGACGTGCTGCGTCGGGAGATCAGCACTTCGCTGCCTCCTGAGGCCGGCCCCATTGCGGCCGCAAACCGCTCGATCGTCTCGACGGCGCGGGCGCCCTTGCCGGCGAGCGCCGAGCCGACCCAGTCGAGCATCAGGTCGCACGCGCGTTCGACGACCGCGGGCGGGATGTCGTCGAAGCGAAGCGCGCTCGCAAATCGCGCAAGCGCAGCGGTGGGAGAGGTCGTGTTCGTCGTCATCGATTTTCCCTAGATGGCCTTGTCGCGCGCGCAGCCGCGCGATCGACGCTTCGTCGTAGCCTAGCTCTCGCAGGATGGCGTCGGTGTGCTGGCCGAGCGCTGGGACCGGATCCATGCGCGGCGGGGGATCGGGCGGCACCCCAGGCGGAATCGGCGCGCGGATCGGGCCCGCCGATGTGTCAACCTGCGACCAGCGTTGGCGCGCCGCGAGCTGCGGGTGTTCCCACACGTCGCCCATGTCGTTCATGCGCGCGTTCGCGATACTCGCCTCGTCGAGGCGCGCGATCACCTGCGCCGCGGTGTACGGCGCGAATGCGGCGACGACGATCTCGCGCAGCTCCTGCCGGTGCGCGGTGCGGCGCGAGTTGGACGAGAAGCGTTCGTCTGCGGCGAGTTCGGGCCGCCCGAGCACCCGCTCGCAGAAGACGACCCACTCGCGCTCGTTCTGCAGCCCGAGCATCACGATCTTGCCGTCGCCTGCGGGAAACGGGCCGTACGGATAGATCGTCGCGTGCGCCGCGCCAGCGCGCGGCGGCGGCGCCTGCCCGTCGTACGCGTAGTACAGCGGAAAGCTCATCCACTCGACCATGCTCTCCAGCATCGACACGTCGATCGCCTTGCCGCGGCCGGTCGTCGCGCGCTCGATCAGCGCGGCGAGGATGTTGGTGTACGCGTACATGCCCGCGGCGATGTCGGCGATCGAGCAGCCGGCCTTGGCCGGCTCGTCCGGCCGATCCGGTGACCGACAGGAAGCCCGACTCGCTCTGGATCAGCAGGTCGTACGCCTTCTTGTCGCGGTACGGTCCGTCGGCGCCGTAGCCCGAGATGTCGCAGACGATCAGGCGTGGGTTGCGCGCCGACAGCGCCTCGTGCGACAGGCCGAGCCGCGCCGCGGCGCCGGGCGCGAGGTTCTGCACCAGCACGTCGGCGCGCGACGATGAGCGCGGCAAGGATCGCCGCCGCTTCCGGATGCTTGACGTCGAGCGTCAGGCTTTCCTTCGCTGCGGTTGGTCCAGACGAAGTGCGACGCCAGCCCGTGCACGCGCTCGTCGTAGCCGCGCGCGAAGTCGCCGGCGCCCGGCCGCTCGATCTTGATCACGCGCGCGCCGAGATCGGCAAGCTGGCGCGTACAGAACGGCGCCGCGATCGCGTGCTCGAGCGTGATACGAGGGTGCCGGAAAGGGGCAGCATGCAGTGGAAGGCGTTGGCGGCGGTGATCAGAACCACCGTGGCAGTCCGAGCACGTGCTCGGCCACGTACGACAGGATCAGATTCGTCGAGATCGGCGCCACCTGGTAGAGCCGCGTCTCGCGGAACTTGCGCTCGACGTCGTATTCGGCCGCGAAGCCGAAGCCGCCGTGGAACTGCAGGCACGCGTTGGCGGCCTCCCACGAAGCGTCCGCGGCGAGCAGCTTCGCCATGTTCGCCTCTGCGCCGCACGGCTTGTGCGCGTCGAACAGCGCGCACGCCTTGAAGCGCATCAGGTTCGCGGCTTCGACGTTGACATAGGCGCGCGCGATCGGGAATGCGACGCCCTGGTTCTGTCCGATCGGCCGCCCGAACACGACCCGCTCCTTCGCATACGCGGCGATCTTGTCGATGAACCAGTAGCCGTCACCGATGCATTCGGCGGCGATCAGCGTGCGCTCGGCGTTGAGGCCGTCGAGGATGTACTTGAACCCCTGGCCCTCGTGCCCGATCAGGTTTTCGGCGGGAATCTCGAGGTTGTCGAAGAAGAGTTCGTTGGTCTCGTGGTTGACCATGTTGACGATCGGGCGCACCTCCATGCCGTGCGCCATCGCCTCCCGGATGTCGACGACGAAGATCGACATGCCCTCGGACTTTCGCTTCACCTTGTCGACCGGCGTGGTGCGCGCGAGCAGGATCATCAGGTCCGAGTGCAGCACGCGCGAGATCCAGACCTTCTGGCCGTTGACGACGTAGCGATCGCCCTCCTTCACGGCGGTCGTCCGGATCTTCGTCGTGTCGGTGCCGGTGGTCGGCTCGGTGACCCCCATCGACTGCAGGCGCAGTTCGCCGCTCGCGATCTTGGGAAGGTAGCGCTGCTTCTGCTCGGCCGAGCCGTGGCGCAGCAGCGTGCCCATGTTGTACATCTGGCCGTGACACGCGCCGGAGTTGCCACCGCTGCGGTTGATCTCCTCCATGATGATCGACGCCTCGGTCAGCCCGAGGCCCGGATCCGCCGTACTCCTGCGGGATCAGCGCCGCGAGCCAGCCGGCCTTCGTCAGCGCGGCGACGAACTCGTCGGGATAGCCGCGCGCCTCGTCGACCTTGCGGTGGTACTCCGGCGGGAACTGCGCGCAGAGGTCGCGCACCGCGTCGCGGATGTCCTGGTGCGTTTCGCTCGCGTTCGACATCGCATCGGCTCCGGTGTCTGGACAGGCTCGGTCAACGAAGTGTGGCGGTCGCGTCCATCGCGAGGCTGGCGGCCGCGTCCTGCGCCCACAGCCGCACTGCGCCGCCTTCGGCCGCGGGCTGCCCGCACACCGCGAACGGCGCGATATCGAAGACCGGCCGCACCGCGCGGAACTCGAACGCAGCGAGGTCCGCGCGGGGCCGATGCTCGCGCAGCAGATCGATCAGCAGCGTGGCGAGCAGCGGCCCGTGCACGACCAGACCGGGGTAGCCCTCGACGTCTGTCACGTAGCGACGGTCGTAGTGGATGCGGTGAGCGTTGAACGTCAGCGCCGAGTAGCGAAACAGCAGCACGTCGTCGGGCACGACATCCCGCCGCCACGACGGGTCGGCCGGCGCAGACTTTGCCGCCGGCGGCGACTCGCCGGCGCGCGGCGCATCCCGGTAGACGATGTCGTGCCACTCGTGGATCGCCGGAACGCCGGCGGCAGAGATCTCGTGGCGCACGACGACGAATACGAGTTCGCCGCTCTTCCCCTGCTTCGCGTCGACGCTTTCGATCGTTGAGACGCGCTCGATCGCGTCGCCGACGCGCAGCGGATGCAGAAAGCGCATCCGGCTGCCCGCCCACATGCGGCGCGGCAGCGGCACCGGCGGCAGGAAGCCACCGCGCAGCGCGTGGCCGTCCGGGCCGACCTGCGAGCGCCGGGTCAGCGGCAGGAAGTAGAGCCAGTGCCAGAGCGGCGGCAGCGGGTCGCCGTCCCGCGGTGCAGGGTCGTCGCGGTCTAGCGTCGCGGCGAGCGCGGCGACCGGGACCGGCGTCACCCGGTCGATGCGGCGCTCGCTGCGCCCGACCCACTGCGAGAGTTGTGCAAGATCGACGGTCACGGTGCGGTCCTTCGGGCTCCGGCCGGTCGGCCGAAGCCGTGTCGCGGCGCTTAGGGCTTGAAGTCCACCGCCTTGTAGACAGCCTCGATCGTGTCCTTGCCCACGCGCGACTCGTTCTCCTTGTGTACCGGCACCATCGCCTTCTTCCACGCGGACTTCTGCGCGTCGGTCAGCGTGATGACCTCGCTGCGGCCGGATTTTCGAATGCCTTCGAGCGCGGCCTCGTTCTCTTTCTTCGCGATGTCGTTCGCGTACGTGGTCGCGTCCTTCATCGCCCCTTCGAGCGCGGCACGCACGTCGGCCGGCAATCCGTCCCAGAACTTCTTGTTGACGATCACCGCGTAGCCGATGTAGCCATGGTTGGTCAGCGCGACGTACTTCTGAACCTCGTGGTGCTTCTGCGTGAGCATGTTCGACGGCGTGTTCTCGGAGCCGTCGACCACGCCGGTCTGCATCGCCTGGTACACCTCCGAAAACGCCATCACCTGCGGCAGCGCGCCGACCGCCTTCATCTGGTCGCCCAGCACCTTCGACGACTGGATGCGCATCTTGAGCCCCTTCATGTCCTCGGGTCCGCGCAGCGGCTTGTTCGCGCTCATCACCTTGAGGCCGTTGTCCCAGTACGCGAGCCCGATGATGCCCTTCGGCTCGAGCTTCTTCATCAGGCCGGCGCCGACCGGCCCGTCGGTGACCTTGTGCAGGTCGGCGTAGTCGTCGAACATGAACGGCAGGTCGAACACCTCGAACTCGCGCACGCCGAGCGGCCCGAACTTCGCGAGCGAGGGCGCGAGCATCTGCACCGAGCCGAGCTGCAGCGCCTCCATCTCCTCGCCGTCCTTGAACAGCGAGCTGTTCGGGTAGACCTCGACCTTGACGCGGCCCTTGGTGCGCTCCTCGGCGAGCTGCTTGAAGCGCTCGGCGCCCTTGCCCTTCGGCGTGTCGACGGCGACGACGTGGCTGAACTTCAGCACGATCGGCTGCTGCGCGATTGCTGCGGAGCTGAAGGCGAGCATCGCAGAAAGCGCGACGGCCGCGGCGTGGCGCAAGCACATGTGGTGGCTCATCTTTCCTCCGTGGTTCAAGTTCGGCGGGCCTGCGCCGCGCCTCCGGATCACGCGACGATCGTACAACTCAGGGACGCGAGCCGCTCGGCCGGCCGCCGTATGGCCTCATCCGCCACGAATCGGTCGGTAGCGTCGTGACGTAGCAATCGGCGGGCCGCGAAGCCAGCCCTACTCCCATTCGATCGTCGCCGGGGGCTTGCCGCTGATGTCGTAGACGACGCGGTTGATGCCGCGCACTTCGTTGATGATGCGGTTGGAGACGCGTCCGAGCAGTTCGTGCGGCAGGTGCGCCCAGTGCGCCGTCATGAAATCGGTCGTCTGCACGGCTCGCAGCGAGACGACCCATTCGTAGGTGCGGCCGTCACCCATCACGCCGACGCTCTTCACCGGCAGAAAGACGGCGAACGCCTGACTGGTGCGGTCGTACCAGCCCGAGGAGCGCAGCTCCTCGATGAAAATGGCGTCGGCGCGGCGCAGCAGGTCGGCATGGTCCTGCTTCACTTCGCCGAGGATGCGCACGCCGAGGCCCGGGCCCGGGAACGGGTGGCGGAAGACCATCTCGCGCGGCAGGCCGAGCGCAAGCCCGAGGTTGCGCACTTCATCCTTGAAGAGGTCGCGCAGCGGCTCGAGCAGTTTCAGGTGCAGCGTCTCCGGCAGGCCGCCGACGTTGTGGTGACTCTTTATCGTCTTCGCCTTCTTCGTCTTGGCGCCGGCAGATTCGATCACGTCGGGATAGATCGTCCCCTGCGCCAGCCACTTCGCATTCGGCAGCCTTGCCGCTTCTTCCTGGAACACGTGCACGAACTCGCGCCCGATGATCTTGCGCTTGTCCTCCGGATCGGTTACGCCCGCGAGCGCCTCCATGAAGCGCGCAGTCGCGTCGACCGCGATGAGCTTCATGCCCATGTGCTTCCCGAACGTGTCGACGACTTGCCGCGCCTCGTTGAGCCGCAAAAGACCGGTGTCGACGAATACGCAGGTGAGCTGGTTGCCGATGGCGCGATGAATCAGCGCTGCTGCGACCGAGGAGTCCACGCCGCCCGAGAGACCGAGGATGACCTCCTCGCTGCCGACATCAGCACGGATCTTCTGCACGGCCTCGGCGACATGGTCACCCATGATCCAGTCAGGCTTGCAGCCGCAGATGTCGAGTACGAAACGACGCAGTATCGCTTCGCCCTGCGACGTATGCGTGACCTCCGGATGGAACTGCACGGCGTAAAACCGGCGCGCCTCGTCGGCCATCCCGGCAATCGGGCACGATTCGGTCGACGCCATCAGGCGAAACCCGGCAGGCATCTCGACAACCTTGTCGCCGTGGCTCATCCAGACGTTCAGCAGGCCGTGGCCCTCGGCGTTGCGGCGGTCCTCGATGCCGTCGAGCAGGCGGGTATGCCCGCGTGCCCGCACTTCGGCGTGGCCGAACTCGCGCGTGTGGCCGCCTTCAACGCGGCCGCCGAGCTGCTGTGCCATCGTCTGCATGCCGTAGCAGATGCCGAGCACTGGCACGCCGAGCTCGAACACGGCGGCCGGCGCGCGGTCGGTCGACTCCTCGTAGGCCGACATGTGACTGCCCGACAGCACGACGCCCTTCGGCCGGAACTCGCGGATGAAATCATCGGCGACGTCGGCCGGATGGACTTCGCAGTAGACGCTGGCTTCGCGGATGCGGCGCGCAATCAGCTGCGTGACCTGCGACCCGAAATCGAGGATCAGGATCTTGTCGTGGTTCATGAGGCACGGCCGCAGACCGGCCGGTTGGTGGAGGATAAAAGGCCGCGGCCCGCCGGGCAGAACCGGGCGGGAGAAAAAACGGTGGACACGGATTCAGACCCTCAGGTCTCGAGCCGGTAGTTGGGCGCTTCCTTGGTGATGCGCACGTCGTGCACGTGCGACTCGCGCATCCCGGCCGTAGTGATCTCGACGAACTCAGCCCGCGTCCGCATCTCGTCGATCGTGCGGCAGCCGCAGTAGCCCATGCTGGAACGCAGCCCGCCGGTCAGCTGGAAGATGATCGCCAGCACGCTGCCTTTGTAGGGCACCATGCCCTCGATGCCTTCCGGCACGTACTTGTCGACGTTGGCGTCGTTGTCCTGGAAGTAGCGCTCGGCCGAGCCCTCGGTCATCGCGCCAATGCTGCCCATGCCGCGGTAGCTCTTGTACGAGCGGCCCTGATACAGGATCACTTCGCCCGGCGCCTCCTCGGTGCCGGCGAACATGCCGCCCAGCATCACCGTGTAGGCGCCGGCCGCCAGCGCCTTCGAGACATCGCCCGAGTAGCGGACGCCGCCGTCGGCGATCAGCGGCACGCCGCTGCCGGCCAGCGCAGCTGCGACATTCGACACCGCGCTGATCTGCGGCACGCCGACACCCGCGACGATGCGAGTCGTGCAGATGGACCCCGGGCCAATGCCGACCTTGATGCCGTCCGCGCCGGCCTCAACCAGCGCGCGCGCCGCAGCCGCCGTCGCGACATTGCCGCCGACCACGTCGACCTGCGGAAAGTTCTTCTTGACCCAGCGCACGCGGTCGAGCACGCCCTGGTGGTGTCCATGCGCGGTGTCGACGATCAGCACGTCGACCCCGGCCTTGACCATCAGCTCGGCGCGTTCCAACGAGTCAGGACCGGTGCTGATGGCGCCGCCGACGCGCAGCTTGCCCTGCTCGTCCTTCGCCGCGTATGGGTGCTCGGTCGCCTTGGTGATGTCCTTTACCGTCACCAGGCCGCGCAATTCGTCGTCACCGTTTATCACGAGTACCCGCTCGAGGCGGTGCTTGTGCAACAGCGCCTTGGCTTCGTCCGGGCTCGCGCCCTCGCGGACCGTGACCAGCCGCGAACGCGGCGTCATGATGTCGCGGATCGGTGCATCGAGCTGCGTCTCGAACCGCAGATCGCGGTTGGTGACGATGCCGACGACCTTCTTGCCCTCGACGACCGGCAATCCTGAGATCTTGTTCGCCCGTTGCAGTTCGATCGCGTCGCGCACCGTCATGTCCTGAGTGACGGTGATCGGGTCGCGCAGCACACCGGCCTCGTGGCGCTTGACGCGGGCCACCTGGGCGGCCTGCTCTTTCGGCGACAGGTTCTTGTGAACGATGCCAATCCCGCCTTCTTGGGCCAGCGCAATCGCGAGCTGCGCCTCGGTCACCGTGTCCATCGCGGAGGAGACCAGCGGGATGTTGAGCGGGATGTTGCGGGAGAGTTTGGTCGTGAGCTGAACGTCGCGGGGAAGGACCGCCGAATAGGCGGGGACGAGCAGCACGTCATCGAAGGTCAGCGCCTTCTGTACCAACCTCATAGTTTCCCTCATGACGCAAAAGCGGAGTATACCGACCCGCGTTTTTGGCCGAAGACACGGCTACAAGGACCCGGCCTTGCCGCGAACTGGGGGTGACTTCACCCGCCATTCCGGTTGCCTAGGTCCGTAGAAGCGTTGGAGAATCCTCGTCATTGGGGAGAAGTTATGGTGCATTCGAGCGATTTCGGTCGCATGGCCAGGGCGCTGCTGCTCGGCCTCACGCTGTTCGCGTTTGCCGGCGGCGCGCTTGCCCAGTGGGCATGGAAAGACGACAACGGGCGCGTCGTGTACTCGGATCGCCCGCCACCGGCCGGCGTGAAGTCGGGCAGCATCGTCCGGCAGCCCAGCAACGCCCAGACCGTACTGCCCCCGCAGCAGGTCGGCACTGCCGCCGATAGCCAGCGCCCCCCCGCCGAAAGCCGCACGCCGGCCGCTTCGAATGCTCCGAAGACTGTCGCCGAGCAGGAAATGGAATTTCGCAAGCGCCAGATCGAGCGCGCCGAAGCGGAAAAGAAGGCCCAGGACGAGCAGGCGCGGAATGCGACCAAGGCAGCCGAATGCGAGCGCGCCAAGGGCTATCTAAAGGCGGTCGAAGAAGGACAGCGCATCGCCCGCACGGATGCCTCCGGCAATCGCGAGTTCCTCGACGATAGCCAGCGGGCCGCCGAAGCCGAGCGGACTCGCAAGATCATGCAGTCCGCCTGCAACTAGGTTTCCACCAGCGCTAGTTCCGGCGTCGCTTCCTCAGATCGGCGCGGATGCGCCGGGCCTCCTTCGGGTCGACCTGCAGCGGCCGATAGATTTCGACCCGATCGCCGTCGCGCAGGCGCGCATCGAGCCGGCAGAGGCGATTCCAGATGCCGATCCGAGCGGACTCGAGCCGAATATCGGGCTCCAGCTTGAGCAGGCCCGAGGCGTTCACGGCGTCAGCCACCGTCGCGCCGTCGACCAGGTCCACCGCAAGCAGATGGCGCTGGACCGGGGTGGCGTAGACCACCATCACCTTCATTCGATCGGCCCGTAGATCGTCTCGGCGCGCTGCGCAAAGGAGTCGACCATCGAATCGGCGATGGCATCGAATACGGGCATCACGGCGCGGCCAAGCAGGCCATTGACGAACTCGTAGTGCAACGCGAGCTGAATCTTGCAAGCACCCGGACGCAGCGCGTGAAAATGCCACGCGCCGTCGAGCGATCGAAACGGCCCGTCGACGAGAGTCATTTTGATCTGCTCCGGAAATCTAATCTGGTTGCGCGTCGTGAAGCGCGACCGGATGCCGCGGTAATCGATTTCGAGGCTGGCGTCCAGGCCGCCGCCTCGGTCGGGAACGACGCGCGCGCCGCTGCACCAGGGCAGGAAGCGCGGGTACTCCTCGATGCCCGCCACCAGTTCGAACATCTGCTCTGCGCTGTAATGGACGAGGACGGAGCGTTCGACGCGCGGCATGGGATATAAACAGGATTGTATTCACGTCGCCCGGGGCGGCTGCCGTGTCGATCGTTCAGAACAAAAAAGCGCAGCACGACTACTTCATCGAGGACCGCTACGAAGCCGGGCTCGTGCTCGAAGGCTGGGAAGTGAAGGCGATACGCGCGGGGCGCGTCCAACTTGCCGAGGCTTTTGTCGTGATCCGCCAGGGTGAATTGTTCTTGCTCAACGGTCACATCAGCCCGCTGCCGACCGCGGCCGCCTACACGAAGCCCGATCCGACCCGCACGCGCAAGCTGCTGCTGAATGCCGACGAAATTCGCAAGCTGATCGGCAAGGTCGAGCGCGCCGGTTACGCGCTCGTCCCACTCGACCTGCACTACAGCAAGGGCCGCATCAAGCTCGCGATCGGTCTCGCCAAAGGCAAGCGACAGTTTGAAAAGCGGGCCGCCGAGCAGGATAAGGATTGGAAGCGCGAGCAGCAAAGGCTGCTACGTCAACGCCAGCGATAGCGGCCCGAAGCAGATCGTCATGTCGCTGCCGGCAGATTGTCGATCGGCACCGGCTCGATGGCGTCCGCCGGTTCAAAGCCGAAGACGCGGCCGACGAAATACAGTTCGGCCTCCAACGCTCGCGCGATGTTCTGTGCCTGCCGGAATCCGTGCTGTTCGCCGCTGAATTCGATGTAGGCGACCGGCCGTCCGCGTGCGCGCACAGCCGCGACAATGCGGCGGCTCTGCTCGGGAGGCACCGCCCGATCTTCGTCGCCCTGAAACGTGATCAGCGCCCCGTCGAGCGCATCGAGATGATGGATCGGGCTGCGCGCGCGGTATGTCGCGCGGCCCTCGGGCAATGGCGCGATCAGTGAGTCGAGGTAGCGGCTTTCGAACTTGTGCGTATCGGCGGCGAGCGCCTCGAGGTCCGCAACACCAAAGTAATTGATGCCGACCGCGAAGCGGCGCGTGAACGCCAGCCCGGCGAGCACCGTGTAGCCGCCCGCGCTGCCGCCGCGTATCGCGACCCTGCTTCCGTCGACGCGACCGGAGGCGGCGAGATCGTCTACCGCGGCCACCGCATCGGCGAGATCCACGACGCCCCATTGTCCCCGCAGGCGTTCCCGATACGCACGCCCGTATCCACTCGATCCGCCGTAGTTGACATTGACCACCGCGAACCCGCGCGTCGTCCAGTACTGGATCGACGCTGCCCATGCCGGCGACGCGTGCGCAGTCGGCCCGCCGTGCAGCAGCACGATCAGCGGCGGGCGCGCGCCTGGCGGACCAATGTAGTCGGGGTTGCGCGGCGCGTGGAAGAACGCATGCGCGCTGCGCGGTGTGCCGTCGGGTCCGGGCTGTGTCGGAAACTCGATCGCTCCGGCTGCAGAAACATACGCGGGCGGCAGCAGTGGCGGCCCGGCGCTGCGGACGATCTGGTACTCAGCGCTGCTCAGGTCGAACGTGATCAGCGCCGCCGGCGCGCTGTCCGGAACCGCGATCGCGTAGCCGGTGTGCGGATCGAGCACGCCGACCGCGTCAAATGTGCGAAACGGCAGTCGCAGCTCACTGATGCGTCCGGTCGCAAGTTCCACCAGCGCCAGACTGTCGACCGCATTCCGACAGACGCGGACGAGCGCGCGCCCGTCTCCGGTCAGCGCGTAGGTGGTGCGACCGAGCAACCACAGCGGTCCGCCGAGATCTGCGTCGATTCGGGTGACCGCCTCGACGCGGTCGGAATGCCAGCGGTGCAGATTCCAGTAACCGCTGCGGTCGGAAAGGAAATACAACGCGCCATCGTCGTCCCAGACCGGTTCCAGGATCGACTCCTTCGACTCGGGTCCACCGGCCACGACGCGCAGGTCGCCTAGGCCATCGTGCTGCGGCCGGCCGACGAAGAGTGTCGTGGCGTCCCACGGCATGTCGGGGTGATTCCAGGCAACAAACGCAAGGCGACCATCCGGCCCGGGGCGTGGATAGGCGACGAAATCCGATTGGTCGTACAGCACACGGTCGGACAGCGGCCGCTCCAGGTCGATCGCGACGATCGCATTGACCGGCTCGCCGCCGCGTTCGCCCGCAGTGCTGTGGTCCTCTCGCACGATAAAGACGTGGCGGTCGCGGCCCGCGCCGTCGGCATAGCGCATTGCGTCGGCGGTCAGCGGTAGCGGCGACCCGATCCGCCGCAGTCGTTGATCCATGAAGTCCGCGTAAACGATGGCGCCGTCGACGACGAGGTAGGGACGCCCGCCGTACTCGTGCACACGCGAACGCACGTTGGCGTCAGGTGGCGTCAATTCAACCGGTTCGCCGCCGCGCGACGCCGACATCAGCGCATTGCGCCCCTTCTCTGCGGGCCGCGTCTCGATCCAGTAGAGCGTGCCCGCGCGGTCGCTGACATAGGAGATGCCAAGTGCCGCCGCGGCGATGTCGCTCGCGCTCAGTGGCGAGGCCCACGCGCCGAAGGGCGCCTGGCGAGGAAGCTGTGCCTGCATCATTTCATCCCGGCAGAACGCTGAAGAGACGTTTCGTGTGCTGCGAAAGGCGACGCCAACGCGCTACTGCAGCCACTTGGCATGGCGTGCCATCTGCTGCAGGTCGCTGAAGCGCAGCGCCCCCGCGCGGCGCGCTTGAGGCAGCAGTCGCGCCGCGAGCAGCGCCGTCGCGAACGCATCGGAGGCTGCGCTGTGCCGCGCCGAAACCGGGATGGCGTAATGGCGCAGCCATTCGTCCAGTGACTTAAGCGTGACCCTCGGTTCAAGCGCCGGAGCCAGCTCGGCGATATCCAGCCAAGGGTTGTCGAACGGCTGGTTGAGATAGGCCTTGGCCGCACGTGCGATGAAGCCACGGTCAAACGGCGCGTGGAACGCGAGCATTGGGGCGAGGCCGACATAGTCCATGAAGGCTCGTACCGCCTGCGGTGGTTCGATGCCGTTGAGCTGCGCCTGGGCTCCGACACCGTGCACCAAGATGTTCTCGCGCGAGCTCGCTGTCGCCTGCCTGACGATGATCTCCAGGCTGTCGCCCGGCACGACGCGTCCGTCAACCATAGCGACCGCACCGACTGCGATCAGCTCGTCGGTCGCGACGTCCATGCCGCTGGTCTCGACGTCGACGACCACCCAGCGCTGTTGCACTTCTCTGCGCGCGCCCCTTCGCATCCAGCGCAGCCACTCCATGTCAGCCGGGGAAGTCGAGTTCCAGCCGCTGCTGGATCTTGCGCGCCTGCCGAAACGCCTCGTTGATGATGCGTCGATCGAGGTTGGAAAGTTCGGCCAGTTCGATTTCGTTCGGATTCTCGCCAGCGCTCGCGTAGCCTTCGGCGCGGTGATGCTGGCCTCGCAGCCGCATCAGCTGGAAGTATTCGAACGACGGCACCCAGGCCTTGACGTCCTCGGGCGGCAGCCGCCCCAGCGCTCCGAGTCGCTCGAGGCGTTCCGAGGTGTTGGTCTCTCGCAGGCCTGCGGCCAGCGCAAAGATGCGGGCGGCATCGACGAACGGCACCGTGCCGTGCATCTTGAGATCGACCCGTCCCTTGCCGGCCTCGCCCAGCAAGGCGTCGATGATGCCGCGGCCGCCGCCTGGGCGATTGCGCAGCGCGTTGTCGGCCATCTGCTTGAGAAAGCGCGCGTTGCGCTCGGCGCGTGGCACGACGTCCTCACGCAGCGCATGGGCCAGAGTCGCGTCTCCAAACAGCGGCCGGAAGTCGAAGAAGATGCTCGCGTTCAGCAGCGCCTGGGGATCGCCTCGGTCGATCCAGCCGTGGAATAGCTCGTGCCAGCCGGCCTGGTCGAGGCAAAGCGCCGGATTGCGCGCCATGATGTTCCCCTTGCAGAGCGGAAAGCCGCACGCTGCGAGCGCCTCGTTGGCCCAGCCGGCGAGTTCCAGCATCCGGGCCTGCGTGACCTTGCCCGTGCGGAAAACGATGCCGTTGTCCTGGTCGGTCGCGATCGTCTGTTCGCTTCGGCCCTCGGACCCGAACGACAGCCAGCAGAATTCGCCGGCGTCAGCGCCAAAGCGGTCTGCGCCCATTGTCAGCAGCCGCACCGTCAGCTGGTCGTTGAGATGGCTGATCAGTCGCGTCAGCTGCGACGCCGCCACGCCCTGGGCGACCAGGTTGTGCGAGAGTCGGCGCACGTCAGCGGCAGCGACTGCGAGCGCCTCGACGTTGTTCGCATGGCGAATCGCCTCGGAAAGCTGCCGAACCGTCAGCCGCTGCAGCGCGAAGAGTTCGCGCTCGGATACGACGCCGGCGACGCGGGCAACGCCATCGTCGCGGCGCATCACCGGGACATGCCTGATCGAATGCTCGGCCATCAGCAGCGTTGCGTCGGCCGCCGTCGCATCGGCATCGAGCGTCAACACGTTCGACGTCATGACGTCGCGCACCGGAGTCGGACAGCGGCACTTCCGGCAGGATCACGCGACCGATCAGATCGGTGCGGGTCAGGATGCCGGCGACGTTCTCGCTGGCGTCGTGCGTTTCGACGACCAGCACCGACCCGACGTGCGCGGCCTCCATGCGACGGAACGCCTCGCGCAGCGGGGTTTCAGGCGAGCAGGTCAGCGGCCGGGCCGCGCAGCAGCTCGCCCAGCGGCGTTCCCATCGTTCGCTCGGCCGATGCTTCGGCGGCATACGTCTGCTGCAGCTGCTGCCGCAACAGCTCGAGCATCGCTCCGAGCCGACGCGTGCTGAAGTCGCGAAACGGCGCGCTTCGCTGCACGAGCTCGACGAAGCGCTCGCGCGGCAGTCGCATGCAGAACGTGTCGCCGACGGAACGGTAGGTGAGGGTCACCGGTCGCTCGGCCAGCAGCGCGCCCATCGGGAAGCAGTCGCCGACGCCCGCCTCGTAGGCGATCCGTTCGTCGTCGGCCGTGCCCTGCACCCGCCCCTGCTTGACGATCATGCAGTGTTTCGGCACCCCGCTGCTCGGCGCGAGCACGATCTCGCCCGGACCGAAATAGGCGATGTCGACGGCGTCGATCACCGCGTCGACATCGGCTGGATCCATTTCCGAGAACGGCGCATGTGCGGTGAGCAGCTGCCTCAGGCCGGCCGCGATCGTCGGTGCCGCCATCAGCGATCCTCACGGACTCTGGCAGTCGCGCGTCGCGCAGCGTGGCCGCGCCGGGCCGCGCATGCGCGCCGGCCGCCCTACTGTTCGGCTTGATCATCGACGCGTGACTAGCGTGCGCCGGCCTGCGCCTGGCCCTTCACGACGGTCATCGCCGTGGAGATCAGTGTCGCGACGTCGCCGAGGTTCGCCGGGACGATCAGCGTGTTGTTGGTCTTTGCCAAGCCGGAAAATGCGTCGATGTAGCGTTCGGCAACCTTCAGGTTGACGGCCTCGATGCCGCCGGGTTCACGGATCGCTTCGCCGACCTGTCGCACCGCCTTGGCCGTCGCATCGGCGATCGCGACAATGGCCGAGGCCTCGCCAAGCGCGACGTTGATCTGCGCCTGCCTCTCGCCCTCGGACTTCGCGATCGCTGCTTCGCGCGCGCCGGTCGCAATGTTGATCTGCTCCTGCTTGCGCCCCTCGGACGATGCGATCAGCGCGCGCTTCTCGCGTTCCGCGGTGATCTGCGCCTGCATCGCATGCAGGATCGCAGCCGGCGGCGTGATGTCCTTGATTTCATAGCGGAGCACCTTGACGCCCCAGTTCATCGCGGCCTCGTCGATCGCCGATACGACGCTGTGATTGATGAAGTCGCGCTCCTCGAACGTCTTGTCGAGTTCGAGCTTGCCGATCACCGAGCGCAACGTCGTCTGCGCGAGCTGGGTGATCGCCAGGATGTAGTTGCTGGCGCCGTAGGACGCCCGCTGCGGATCGGTGACCTGAAAGTACAGCACGCCGTCGACCTGCAGCTGGGTGTTGTCCTTCGTGATGCAGACCTGGCTCGGCGTATCGAGCGGCACCTCCTTCAGGCTGTGCCGGTAGGCGATGCGGTCGATGAACGGGATCACGATGTTGAGACCCGGCTGCAGCACCGCGTGGAAGCGCCCGAGACGTTCCATGACCCAGGCGTTCTGCTGCGGTACGACCTTCACGGCCTTCATGACGAAGGTCACCGCGACCACCAGGATGACGATCGCGATCAGCGACGGACCGTCGGTGAATGGGAATGGCATGGACTCTCCTAGCGCGGCTTGGGCGCGACGATCAAGCGGTTGGCATGAATCTCGCGGATCACGAACTCGCCGCCGGCCGGTTGCTCGCCCGGGGCGAGTTCGACATCCCAGACGGCGCCGCGATAGCTCGCACGGGCCGTTCGCGCAGGAGTCCAGTGCTCGACGCGCAGGCTCTGGCCGATGTCCATGTTCTGGATCAGATCTTCGCCGCGCTCGTGCAGTCGCTTGCCGAAACGCGTCGAGCGCAGCCAGATCGAGCCGCCGAGGCCAATCGCGGCGGCGACGATGAACTGCAGCGCTGAGGGCGCGCCTGCGAGCGCGGCGAAGCCTGCCGCCGCCAGCGCGATCGCGATAACCAGCAGATAGAACGTCCCGGTCAGAAGCTCAGCCACCAGCAGCCCGAAAGCCACGACGAACCACACGATGTAACTGTCCATGGCCGCTCCCCAGTGCCGGCTAGCTGCGGCTCGCGTCCGGCAAATCAAGCGACGCGCCGACGCAGGCCGATGGACGGACGTCCATCACGACGTCCGAGCCAGCCGCTGCCAGGTGGCGACGACGGTATCCGGATTCAGTGAGATCGATTCGATGCCCTGCTCGACCAGCCACTCGGCGAAGTCGACGTGATCGGATGGACCCTGGCCGCAGATGCCGATGTACTTGCCGCGCGCGAGGCACGCTGAAATCGCCTGCTTCAGCAGCGCCTTGACGGCGGGATCGCGCTCGTCGAAGCCCTCGGCGACCAGCGCGGAGTCGCGATCGAGCCCCAGCGTCAGCTGGGTCAGGTCGTTGGATCCAATCGAGAAGCCGTCGAAGTAGTCGAGGAACTTGTCGGCGAGCAGCGCATTGGACGGCACTTCGCACATCATGATCAGGCGCAGGCCGCCGCTGCCATTTTCGGCCCCGCTGCCGCGCTGCAGACCATGCTCGGCGAGTAGTTCGGTGACGCGCTGGGCTTCGGTCAGCGTGCGCACGAACGGCACCATGATTTCGACGTTCGTCAGTCCCATCACCTCGCGAACTCGCTTCAGCGCAGCAGCTTCCATGCGGAAGCACTCGCGAAACGAGTCGGCGATGTAGCGCGCTGCGCCACGGAAGCCCAGCATCGGGTTTTCCTCGTCCGGTTCATAGCGTGACCCGCCGATCAGCTTCTTGTACTCGTTGCTCTTGAAGTCGGACATTCGCACGATGACCGGCTTTGGCCAGAACGCCGCGCCGATCGTCGCGATGCCCTCTGCCAGCTTGGCCTCGAAGAACGCGCGCGGCGACTCGTACCCGGCCGATAGCCGCTCCACTGCCGTCTTCAGATCGGCGTCGACATGCGGGTAGTCGAGCACTGCCTTCGGATGCACGCCGATGTTGTTGTTGATAATGAATTCGAGCCGCGCCAGGCCGACGCCGGCATTCGGCAGTGCCTGAAAATCGAAGGCCAGTTGCGGGTTGCCGACATTCATCATGATCTTGACCGGAATCTGCGGCAGCTTGCCCTGCTGCACGGTCTCGACTTCCATCTCGAGCGCACCTGCATAGATATGGCCGGTGTCACCTTCGGCGCAGGACACCGTCACTGTGGCGCCATCGGTCAGCACTTCGGTCGCCTCGCCGCAGCCGACCACGGCCGGGATGCCGAGCTCGCGCGCGATGATCGCCGCATGGCAGGTGCGGCCGCCGCGGTTGGTCACGATCGCGGCCGCGCGCTTCATCACCGGCTCCCAGTTCGGGATCGGTCATGTCGGTGACCAGGACATCGCCCGCCTGCACCCGCTCCATCTCGGCGGCACCGACGGATATTGCGCACCGTACCGATGCCGATCTTCTGCCCGATCGCGCGGCCGGTCGCGAGCACTGCACCTTTGCCCTTGAGCCTGAAGCGCTGCTGGGTTTCGACGCTCGCCTGCGACTTCACCGTTTCCGGACGCGCCTGCAGGATGTAGATGCGGCCGTCGAGGCCGTCCTTGCCCCACTCGATGTCCATCGGCCGGCCGTAGTGCTGCTCGATCAGCACCGCGTAGCGGGCGAGTTCGAGCACGTCGGCATCAGTCAGCGAGAAGCGATGGCGCTCGGCGTCGGCGACGTCGACAGTACGCACCGTGCGGCCGATCGCGCCGGACGGATCGAACTCCATCCTGATCAGTTTGCTGCCGATGCGACTTGCGGATGATCGGATGCTTTCCTGCGGCCAGCATCGGCTTGTGCACGTAGAACTCGTCGGGGTTCACGGCGCCCTGGACGACGGTCTCGCCCAGCCCGTAGCTCGACGTGATGAACACGACATCGCGAAAGCCCGACTCGGTGTCCATCGTGAACATCACGCCGGCACTGCCCCGGTCCGACCGGACCATGCGCTGGATGCCAGCCGACAGCGCGACATCAGCATGGGCGAAGCCCTTGTGCACTCGATAGGAGATCGCGCGGTCGTTGTAGAGCGAGGCAAAGACGTGCTTTACGCGATCGAGGACGGCGTCGATGCCGACGACGTTCAGGAAGGTCTCCTGCTGCCCGGCAAACGAGGCGTCGGGCAGGTCTTCGGCGGTCGCGCTGGATCGGACCGCAACCGAGAAATCACCTGAATATTGCTTTTTCAAGCTCTTGATATTGCTTACGTATTTCATGGTCTAGCGACGCCGGCAATGGGGTTTCGACAACCCAACCACGGATTCGCGCGCCGACCTCGGCGAGCGCACGCACGTCATCGACATCGAGTGCGTCGAGCGCGGCGCCGATCCGCCCGCGCAACTCGGCGGCGTCGAGGAAATCGCGGAACGCAGCAGCCGTCGTCGCGAAACCGTCGGGTACACGGATGCCCGCCGCGGCGAGCTGACTCAGCATTTCGCCGAGCGATGCGTTCTTGCCGCCGACCGATTCGAGGTCGGTCATGCGCAGTTTGCTGAACGGAACGACGTACGCGCCGCGTGGCATGCCCTCTCCCGCAGTCTCGTTTGACTAGAATCGGCGATTCTACCGAGCGGCACTCGTGATACTGCGCCGCATCAGCGAGGACCTTGATGCCCGACAGCCACAGCGGCCCGTTCGATCGAACCGTGTTCTTCGTTTCCGACGGGACCGGGATCACTGCCGAGACGCTCGGACACAGCGTGCTGACGCAGTTCGGCGACCTGCGCTACCGCCCGCAGCGCCTGCCCTTCGTCGACTCTCCCGAAAAAGCCCGCGATGCCGCAGTGCGCATCAACGAAGCGGGTGAGCGCGACGGCAAGCGCGCGATCGTCTTCTCGACGCTGGTCAACCCTGCGATCGCCGCCGAACTGCGCGCCGCGACGCAGGCTTTCGTGATCGAGATGTTCGAGACCTTCGTAGAGCCGCTGGAGCGCGAACTCGGGCTGATGTCGACCCACACGATCGGCCGCTCGCACAACATCGCCGTCAACTCTGAGGACTACAAGAATCGCATCGAGGCGATCAACTTTGCGCTGGCGCACGACGATGGCCAGTCGGCCAAGGGGCTCGAAAAGGCCGACGTGATCCTGGTCGGCGTGTCGCGCTCCGGCAAGACACCGACCACGCTTTACCTGGCGATGCAGTACGGCGTGAAGGCGGCCAACTACCCGCTGATCCCCGAGGACTTCGAGCGCAACCAGCTGCCGTCCGCACTGCCGCCGTACAAGGGCAAGATCTTCGGCCTTTCGATTGCACCCGAGCGGCTGTCCGAGGTGCGCAATGAGCGGCGCCCGAACAGCCGCTATGCCGCGCTGGAGAACTGCCGACACGAGGTCGACGCGGCCGAGCGGATGATGCGGCGCGAAGGGATCCGCTGGCTGTCGTCGACGACCAAGTCGATCGAGGAGATCGCGGCGACGATCATGCAGGAGATCCGGCTCGACCGTCGCTCGTACTGAGCGACGCGGCCCGCCGACGCACCTGCTCGAACAGACAGACCGCGGCCGCGGCGGCGACGTTGAGCGATTCGACGCCAGCGGCGACCGGAATGCGCAGCCGCCGCTGCGCGACTGCTGCGCGACCCTTCGCTGAGCCCACGCCCCTCCGAGCCAAAGAGCCAGAGCGTGGTTCGGTTGCCCCAAGCGGCCGCGAACAGCGTCTCGCCTCCGTGCGCATCGGCCGCGAGGCGCTCGCCGGTGAAGGCGTCCGCCAGGCGATCCACGGCAACGTCCTCGTAGATCGACAGCGAGAAGTGCGCGCCCATCGCGGCGCGCAGCACCTTGGGCGCCCAGAGCAACGCTGTGCCCGGTGAAGCCGCGACGTGGCGCACGCCGGCCGCCGCCGCGGTACGCAGCAGCGTCCCGGCGTTGCCAGGATCCTGCACGCCATCGAGAAACACCGCGTCGACAGCCTGCTGCTGCGGCAACTCGGCGTGCGCGATCGCGATCTCGGCCAGGATCCCGGCGCCATGCTCGACAGGAGCGATCTGGTCATAGAGCGAACGCGCAAATTCGACCACTCGCGTCCTCGCTGAGTCTGCCGCGCGACGTGCCAGCTCGCGCGCGGCGGCATTCGCCTCCTCGGAGACGACGATCGCGCTGATCGGAACGGCGGCGGCCAGCGCGGCTTCGACGAGATGCAGGCCTTCGACGATCGACCTGCCGGCCTCGCGACAGGCGCGCGCCGACTCACCGTAGCGTCGCAGGCGCCGTGCGAGCGGATTGTCAGTCGAACTGATCCGCATGCCAGCGGTCGGCGTCGAGGCTGCGCCACTCGCGCACCGGCGCGAAGCTCTGGCGATGCAGCGGGCACGGACCGAGCCGGCGCAGGCAGTGCAGGTGCTCAGGCGTCCCGTAGCCCATGTGCTGCGCAGAAGCCGTAGCCCGGATGCTCGGCGTCGAGTGCGCGCATCAGCGCATCGCGCGCGGTCTTCGCGAGGATCGACGCGGCCGAGATGCAGCGCTCGGTGGCATCGCCGGCAACGATGGGCCGGCCCGGGACCTGCAGCCGCGGCATCTGGTTGCCGTCGACGAGCGCGTACTCGGGCAGCACCTGCAGCTTGTCGACCGCGCGGCGCATCGCCAGCAGCGTCGCCTGCAGGATGTTGATGCCGTCGATCTCTTCGACGCTGGCGTCCGCTACTGCGTACGCCACAGCGCGCTCGCGGATCAGCACGGCGAGTTCCTCGCGGCGCTCGGGCGTCAGCACCTTCGAGTCAGCGAGTCCACGGATCCGGCGCCCGGGATCGAGGATCACCGCGGCCGCCATCACCGGTCCGGCGAGCGGACCCCGGCCCGCTTCGTCGATGCCGCAGATGAGGCCGCTTTGTCGCGCCATCTGCTCGAAGAGGTCCAGGTTGACCGAAGCGCGGCGCGAACTCATCGGCGCATCTCGTCGAAGATGGTCTGTGCGACGAGCCCGACCGTGTCGCGCTGCAGGGACTGATGCATCTCGCCGAAGCGCTGCGCAAGCAGCTCCCGGCGCTGCGGGTCGGAAAGCTGCGCCAGCACCGCGTCGGCGAGCGCCTCCGGGGTCGCCTGCTCCTGCAGCAGTTCCGGAACGAGCTGCTGCTCCGCGAGGATGTTCGGCAGGCCGACGTAGGGAATCCGGCCTTTGCGCCGCATCAGCCAAGCCGAGAGTGCCGGCATCTTGTACGCGATCACCATCGGGCGCTTGTAGAGCGCCGCCTCGAGCGTCGCGGTGCCACTTGCGACCAGCACGACATCGGCGGCTTCGAGCACATCATGCGAGCGGCCGTCGGTGATCGTCAACACGGCGGCGAGCTCCGGATGAGCGGCGAGCATACGCGTGAGCAGCGCCTTGAGCGATGCATCGGCGGCTGGCAGCGCGAAGCGGATCGTCGCATCGCGCTCGCGCAAGCGTGCCATCGCCATGAAGAACGTCGGCCCGAGATGGTGCACCTCGTCCGCGCGCGACCCCGGCAGCACGGCGACCAGCGGGCCCGAAGCTTCGAGGCCGAGACGTGCGCGTGCCGCGACGGCGTCGGGCACCATCGGGATCATGCTGGCGAGTGGATGACCGACGTAGGTGGCACGAATGCCGGCCGCATCGTAGATGCGCTGCTCGAACGGGAACACCAGCAGCATGCGATCCACTGCGCGGCGGATCTGGTGGATGCGCTCGCTGCGCCAGGCCCATATCGACGGACTGACGTAGTGCACGACGCGAATGCCGCCGCCACGCAGCTGCTCCTCGAGTCCGAGGTTGAAGTCCGGGGCATCGACGCCGACGAAGACAGCCGGTGGAGCCGCCAGCAGCCGCCGCCTGAGCGCACGACGCAACGCCAGCAGGCGCGGTAGGTGACGCAACACCTCGACGTATCCGCGCACCGACAGCTCGCGCACATGCGCCCACGCTTCGAACCCGGACGCGATCATGCGGTCGCCGCCGACGCCGACACAACGCAGGGCCGGATCGCGCGATCGCAACTCGTCCGACCACTCCGGCTGCCAGCAGATCGCCCGATGCCTCGCCGGCCACGAAGGCGCACGTGGCCGACGGCATCAGCGGACGATGCCGCGCTGCGAGTTCTGCACGAACTCCCGGAACAGCGTCAAGGCTTCGCCCGCCGCCTGCCTCATCGGTCGATGCTGCCAGGGCCTTGACCGCCTCCGCCGTCGTCAGCCCATCCTTGTACAGCGTGCGGTAGGCACGCCGCAGCGCGTTGATCGTTTCGGCGCTCAAAGCCGCGCCGCTTCAGCCCTTCGGTGTTGATGCCGTGCGGTTCGGCTGGATTGCCGCTGCAGATGACGAACGGCGGCACGTCACGCAGCACGATCGAGCCGCCGGCTGCCATCGAATGCGGGCCCATCGCACAGAACTGGTGGATCGCCGACATTCCGCCCATGATGACCCAGTCGCCGAGCGTGACGTGTCCAGCCAGCGTCGCGTTGTTCGCCAGGATCGTGTGATCGCCGATGACGCAGTCGTGCGCGATGTGCGCGTAGGCCATGATCCAGTTGTCCGAGCCGAGGCGAGTGACGCCGCCGCCCTGCGCCGTGCCGATGCTGATCGTGCACGACTCGCGGATCGTGTTGCCGTCGCCGATCACGAGCTCGGTGTCTTCGCCGCCGTACTTCTTGTCCTGCGGAACGCCGCCGATCGAGCAGAACGGAAAGAAGCGGTTGCCGCGCCCGATCGTCGTGCGCCCGGAGACGACGACGTGCGACGTCAGCACGGTGCCGGCGCCGATCCGTACCGAGGAGCCGACCACGCTGTAGGGGCCGACCTCGACGTCGTCGGCCAGCTCTGCGGCGGGGTCGACCAGCGCCGTCGCGTGGATCTTCCGCACTAGCCGGCGTCCTTCTCGCTGCGCAGCGCGCACATCATCTCGGTTTCGCAGGCGAGTTCGCCGTCGACCAGCGCGCGCCCGCTGAACTTGCCGACGCCGCGCTTGACGCGGTCCATCGTGACCTCGAGCCGCAACTGATCGCCGGGTCCGACCAGTCGCTTGAAGCGCGCGCCGTCGATGCCCGCAAAGTAAAACAGCGTTCCCTCGGGGTATGAAGTCTTCATCGTCACGTAGGTCAGCACCGCCGCGGCCTGCGCCAGGGCCTCGATGATCAGCACGCCCGGCATGACCGGATGCCCCGGGAAATGCCCCTGGAAGAACGGCTCGTTGAACGAGACGTTCTTGATGGCCGCGATCCGGGCGCCCGGCTCGAGTTCGAGCACTCGATCCACCAGCAGGAACGGATACCGGTGCGGCATCAGTCCGAGAATCTGGTTGATGTCCAGTTTCATTCTTTGCTGTCTCCCACGGCCCCCAATGCGCGAACACGGCGGCGCAATTCCTCGAGCCGCCGTACGATCGCGGCGGCCTTCTCGAAATCCCGATTCTTCATGATCGGGAAAAAGCCGGTGTAATGGCCCGGCGT
Source organism: uncultured beta proteobacterium (assembly GCA_963707445.1). Lineage (GTDB taxonomy): Bacteria > Pseudomonadota > Gammaproteobacteria > Burkholderiales > Burkholderiaceae_F > JALORV01. The sequence continues at coordinate 81,966 of CAVPPW010000055.1, forward strand.
CGTGATCGAACCCGAAACGACCGTCGCCGGCCCGATCACGCTGCCGTCGGCGATCGACAGGTGACCGGCAATGCCCGCCGCGCCCCCGATCATGCAATTGCGGCCGATATGCGCGCTGCCGGCGATGCCGACGCACCCGGCAATGACGGTGTTGGCGCCGATGAAGCAGTTGTGGCCGACCTGCACCTGGTTGTCGAGCTTGGCGCCCGATTCGACCACGTATCGCCCATTGTGCCGCGGTCGATCGTCGTGTTGGCGCCGATCTCGACGTCGTCGCCGACGACGACGCGACCGATCTGCGGAATCTTGATCCAGGTGCCATCGAGCGGCGCAAATCCGAAACCATCGGCACCGATCACCGCACCACTGTGGATGATCGAGCGGCGACCGACCTCGCAGCGATCAAGTATGACAGCGCGCGGATGCAGCTCGGCACCCGCATGCAGCACGCGCCTCGACCCCGAGCACCGCGCCAGCGCCGACGACCGCTCCGGCGCCGACGCGCGCACGCGCGCCGATCAGCGCACCAGCGCCGACCGCGGCGGTCGAGTCGACCTGTGCGCTGGGGTCGACGCTGGCGGTCGGGTGGATGCCCGGCGCACGCGCGGCCGCCGGATGGAGCAGTTGGGCCGCGAGTGCAAACCACGCGTAGGGCGGATCGACGATGAACGAGGCTGGTGGCGTTGGCTGCGCGCACCGCGGCCGCCTCGGAGGCGGCGAGTACGACGGCACCGGCACGCGTGTGGGCCGCGTCATGCCGATAGCGCGGGTTGGCCAGGAAGCTGAGGTCAGTCGCCTGCGCGTCGTTGAGCGCGGCGACCGAGGTGAGGCGGCGCGCGGGGTCGCCGTCGATATCAGCCTGCAGGCGACCCGCCGTGCGCTCGGCGATGGCGGCTGTCAGCTCCGACAGCGACAGTCCGCCGGGTGTCATCGCAACTACTTTGTAGCGTTGAGCGCGCGCAGCACGCGTTCAGTCATGTCGATGCGCGGATTGAAGTAGACCGCCTCCTGCACTATGAGGTCGAACTTCTCCTGCTCCGCGATCTGGCGAATGATCCGGTTGGTCCGCTCGAGCAGCCCCTGCAGTTCCTCGTTGCGGCGCTGGTTGAAGTCCTCGCGAAACTCACGCTGCTTGCGCTGGAACTCGCGATCCATCTCGGCCAGCTCGCGCTGCCTGCGGACGCGATCGCTTTCGGACATGATCGGGCCGTCCTTCTCGAAACGCTCGGCCGACGCCTTCAGACGCGCGCCCATCTCCTGCATGTCCTTGTCGCGCTTCGAGAACTCCACCTCGAGCTTCTGCATCGCCGCCCGCGCGGGCTGCGAATCGCGCAGGATGCGATCGGAATTGACGACACCGACCTTCAGGTCCTGCGCGCGTACCGCTGGCGCCGCGGCCAGCAGAACAGCGGCAAGAGCGGCCATGACCGATGCCGACAGCCTCTGGGTCATAGGTTTTCCTGCGGGAAAGAAGCATCGGAATTCTGCCATATCAGAAGCCCGCACCGATCTGGAACTGGAAGCGCTGGACGCGATCCCACGGCTCGGCGTTCAGCGGATAGGCGTACGACAGACGCAGCGGACCCATCGGCGAGATCCACGCGATGCCGACTCCGACCGAGTAGCGGATCAGGCTGAGGTCGACGCGCGCGTTGTTGCCGTAGTAGGTCCCGTTGCAGAAGGCCGCCGGGTTCGCATTGACGTCCGCCAAGTTGGTTCCGAACGGGATGTTGTAGATGCCGTTGCAGCCGGGGCCCCAGACCTGTCCCATGTCGAGGAACACCGCCCCGCGCAGGGTCTTGTCCGCACCCGGGAATGGGACCAGTGCTTCGAAGTTGGCGTTGAAACGCCGCGTGCCGCCGAGCGGATCGCCGTAGATGTCGCGCGGGCCGAGTGTGGCCGCCTCGAAACCGCGCACGCTGCCGATGCCGCCGACGTAGAAGTTCTTGAAGAACGGGTACGGCTTGTCGCCGTAGCCGTTGCCGTAGCCCAGCTCGGTGTTGAAGGCCAGCGTGAAGAAGCGCGACACCGGCAAGAACTGCTGGAACTGATACGTGAGCCGGTAGTACTCGAGATCGAGCACCGGCAATGCCACCTCGCCGAAGGCACGCTGAAATCGGCCGCGCGTCGGCACGATCAGGCTGTCGCGGCTGTCGCGCGACCATCCGCCGGTGACCGCCAGAGCATCCGAGGTGTCGCCGAACTCCTGGACGTACTCGATGTAGCGCGGCGGCGATGTCGGCGTGAGGTCGATCGTCGTGCCTTCGTACCTGAGCCCGAGGAAGACGCGGTCGTACTCGGTGAACGGAATGCCGTAGACCAGTCCGGCACCACGCGTGTTGTAGCCGACGCTCGCCAGCCCCAGCTCGGCCAGGTCCGAGTTGCGGTAGTAGAGCTCGATCGTGCGACTGATGCCCTCGGGGGTGATGTACGGATCGGTGTGCGTGATCGAGAACACCGTGTTCGACTTGCTGGTATTGACCTCGAGCGCCAGCGCGTTGCCGGTGCCGAACAGGTTCTGCTGCGACAGTCCGGCCGTCAGCACCAGGCCTTCGGAGCTCGAGTAACCGGCGCCGAGCTGGATGTTGCCGGTCGCGCGCTCCTTGACCGTGACGTTGACGTCGACCTGGTCCGGCGCCGTCGGCACGGCGGGTGTGTCGACCGTCACGGTCTCGAAGTAGCCGAGCCGGTCGAGCCGTTCCTTCGAGAGGCGAACGCGGTCTGCGTCGAACCAGCCGGCCTCGTACTGCCGCATCTCGCGCCGGATCACCTCGTCCTTCGTGCGCGTGTTGCCGCCGATGTTGACGCGGCGGACGTAGACGCGTCGACCGGGATCGACGATGATCGTGAAGGCGACTTCACGGGTTTCGCGGTTGGCCTCCGGCACGGCATTGGCGGACGCAAAGGCATAGCCGAGCGTGCTCATGCGGTCGGTCACGGCCTTGCCGATGCCATTGATCCGCTCGGCGTTGTAGACATCGCCCGGCTTCACCGTGATCAGCGGCTACAGCTCGTCGTCGAGGCCGAGCAGTTCGCCGCCGAGCTTGACGCTGGACACCGTGTAGCGCTCGCCCTCGAAGACGTTGATCGTGACGTAGATGTCCTTCTTGTCGGGCGTGATCGAGACGTTGACCGAATCGATGCGGAAGTCGAGGTAGCCGCGGTTCAGGTAGTACGAGCGCAGCGACTCGAGGTCGGCGCCGAGCTTCTGCCGCGAGTACTGGTCGCGCTTCGTGTACCAGGAGATCCAGTTCGGGCGTCGACAGCTCCATGTTGGAACGGAGCGTGCGGTCGCTGAAGAGCTTGTTGCCGGTGAACTCGATCGAGCGGATCTTGGCGATGTCGCCTTCCTCGACCGCGATCGAGATGTTGACGCGATTGCGCTCGATCGGCGTGACCGTGGTCTTGATCTCCACGCCATAGAGGCCGCGCGACAGATACTGGCGACGCAGTTCCTGCTCGGCGCGCTCGAGCAGCGATCGGTCGTAGATGCGGCCGTCGGCCAGTCCGACGTCGCGCAGCGACTTGAGGACCTGGTCTTTCTCGAACTCCTTGACGCCGGTGAGCTCGATCGTCGCGATCGCCGGACGCTCGTCGACGATGACGACCAGTACGTCGCCGTCGACTTCGAGTCGGACGTCCTTGAAAAGGCCGCTCGCGTAGAGCGCGCGGATCGCCTGCGTGCCGCGCTCGGGATCGAAGCGGTCGCCGACGCGGATCGGCAGGTAGGTGAAGACGGTGCCGGCCTCGGTGCGCTGGATGCCTTCGACGCGGATGTCGCGGACGACGAATTCCTGCGCGCTTGCGTTCAGATGCAGTGGGCGGCAAGCACAGCCGCTGCGACACGGCGCAACGTCAGGCGGACGCTGCGCCTGGATGACACGCGGCGCTCCAACTCAGTGTTCCATATGTTGCGGTCAGGAGAGCAGCCGCATGAGATCGTTATATAGCGCCAGCATGGTCAGCAGGCCCAGCAGCGCAACTCCGGCGCGCTGACCCCACTCGATGATCCATTCGGCCGGCGGGCTGCCCTTGAGAATCTCGATCAGATAATACAGTAAGTGCCCTCCATCGAGCATCGGAATCGGCAGCAGGTTGAGCACCGCGAGGCTGATCGATACCAGTGCGAGGAAGTTCAGGAACGGCGCGAGTCCGATGCGCGCGGTCTGGCCGGCGTAGTCGGCGATCGTCACCGGGCCGGAGAGATTTTTCCAGGACGCTTCGCCGATGATCATCTTGCCGAGCATCTTCAGCGAGAACACCGCGGTGTCCCACGTCTTGGCGGTGGCGAGCGCAACGCTTTCGACCGGGCCGTATTGCACCTTGATCAGCGGCGGACGGTCGGTGAGTTCCGCGCCGATGCGGCCGATCGCATGCCCTGCTCGTCGGTTGCGCGCGCCGGCGTCACTGCAGGCGGATGAACTCGCGGCCGCGCTCGATGCCGAGTTCCATCGGTTTGTCCGGCCGACGCGCGGATGCGCTCGATCAGGTCGCGCGCCGAGTCGACCTTCGCGCCGTCCGCCTCGACGATGGTGTCGCCGACGCGCAGGCCGGCTCGCGCGGCGACGCTGTCGTCAGCGAGGCGGTTGATTCGCGGCGGACCGCTGTACGGCACGATGCCGAGGCGCGCGACGACGTCCGACTCGAGGTCCGCGGCGGTCAGCTTCGCCCGGCTCGAGCGTCAGAGTGCGACGGTGCCGGTCGGCACCTTCGACCTCGATCGCGATCGGCGCTCCGGCCACCGCCTTCTGCAGCAGCAGCCAGCGCAGTTCGTTCCAGGAACGCACTGCCGCGCCGTCGACCTCGGTGACGGTGTCGCCGGCCGCAACGCCGGCACGCGCTGCCACGGTGGCGGCCGGCGGCGTGCCCAGCGTCGCGCGCGGCTCGAACACGCCGATGACGTTGAGCAGCCAGTAGACGAAGATCGCCAGCAGCAGATTGGCGATCGGCCCGGCCATGACGATCGCGAAGCGCTTGCCGACCGACTGGCGGTTGAACGCGCGCGGCAGCTCGGCGTCGGCGACCGGGCCCGGCCTCGGGGTCGCGCTCGTCGAGCATTCGCACATAGCCACCGAGGGGCAGCGCCGAGACCACCCACTCGGTCCGGTCGGGCCCGCGGATCCAGCGCGCGATCGGCCGGCCGAAGCCGATCGAGAAGCGCAGGACCTTGACGCCGCACCAGCGCGCGACCCAGTAGTGGCCGAGTTCGTGAATGACGATCAGCACTCCGAGCGTCAGCGAGGAATGCGACGACGGTGGTCATCAGGTTCATTTGGCTCCTTGACGCGGTCAGGCGGCGACAGCCAGTGCCGCCACTGTCCGTTCGCGCGCGATGCGGTCGATCTCGAGGATGTCCTCGACGTCGCTGGGCGCCGCCGGGCTGATAGTCGGCCAGCACCCGTTCTATCGTCGGCGCGATCCGCGTGAACGGCAAGCCGCGGCTGCAGAGAACGCTTCGACTGCGACCTCGTTGGCCGCGTTCAGCACCGCAGGCGCCGCGCCGCCCATGCGCAGCGCGCTGTAGGCGTAGCCGAGGCAGGGAAAGCGCGTCCGGTCCGGCGCCTCGAAGGTCAGCGCGCCCAGTCGCGTAAAGTCGAGGCGCCGGGCACCGCTTTCGATGCGCTCCGGCCACGCCAGTGCATACGCAAGCGGCGTGCGCATGTCCGGCGAACCGAGCTGCGCCAGCACCGAGCCGTCCGGGAACTCGACCATCGAATGGATCACGCTCTGCGGATGAATCACGACGTCGATGCGATCGGCCGGCATGCCGAACAGCCAGCTCGCCTCGATGACTTCGAGTCCCTTGTTCATCAGCGTGGCCGAGTCCACCGAGATCTTGCGGCCCATGACCCAGTTCGGATGCGCGCAGGCTTCGTCCGGCGTGACCGCGTCGAGATCGGCGCGCTTCAGGAACGGACCGCCCGACGCCGTCAGCACCAGCCGCGCGCGACGCACGCTGTTCGTCGCTGGCGCCGGCGAGGCACTGGTGGATCGCATTGTGTTCGCTGTCGACCGGCAGCAACTCGCCGCCCGCCGCCTTGATCGCCGCCATCAGCAGGCTGCCGGCGCAGACGATCGCCTCCTTGTTCGCCAGCAGCAGGCGCTTGCCGGCGCGTGCTGCGGCTAGCGTCGGCATCAGCCCCGCGGCACCGACGATCGCGGCCAGCACGGTGTCGGACTCCGGCGCCTGCGCGACCTCGGCGAGCGCCGCAGCGCCGGCGCGCGCGACGGCGGCAGCGCCTCGCGCACGCAGCGCGTCGCGCAGAGTCACGCTCGAGCGCGGGATCGCCGATCACCGCGACGGCGGCGGCGTGGCGCGCCGCGAGGTCGGCCAGCGCGTCGACGCTCGACTGAGCCGTCAGCGCATGTACGCGGTACCGGCCGGGATGGCGCGCGATCACGTCGAGCGCGCTGCTGCCGATCGATCCGGTCGCACCGAGCAAGGTGATCGTCCGCATCACTGTACCCAGCGCCAGAGCAGCGCCGCCGGCGGAAGCAGCGCCAGCATCGCGTCGAGGCGGTCGTAGAAGCCGCCATGGCCGGGCAGCAGATGACCGCTGTCCTTGGCGCCGGCCTGTCGCTTCAGCAGGCTCTCGAAAAGGTCGCCGATGACGGACACCGCAACCAGTGCGGCCAGAAGCGCGAGCGCGAAGACAGCGCCGGCCCGGTCGATCAGCCGGCTGGAGAAGATCACAGCTTCTGGCGCGACGGCACGCGCCGCCACTGCGATCAGGATGACCGCAATCATCGCCCCCCAGAGTCCGGCCCAGGTCTTGCCGGGGCTGATGTGCGGCGCGAGCTTGCGCTTGCCGAACGCCCGCCCGCGAAGTAAGCGGCGGTGTCGGCAAGCCAGACGATGAAGAACACCGACAAGCAGAACCACGACTCCGCTGCGCAGCAGGAGCATCACCGCGCACCAGGCTGCGAGCGGCAGCAAAAAGGCCAGCAGCACCGACAGCGCCTGATGCGAAACGGGCCGGCTGCGACTCCGATCGCAACAAGCTGCGCACCGATCAGGATCCAGGCGAGCGTCGCGACGACCAGCGTCGGCACGGCCAGCGCATCGATCCACTCGGGCCGAACAGACAGCGATACCGAGCAGCAGCGCTCCAACGCTCAAGGTTGTCGTCAGTGCGACACCGAACTTCCAGCCGGCCAGTTGCAGCCATTCGGCCTGCGCGATCGCAACTGCCACGTGTCATCAGCGTGGCGAACGCAAACGGCGACCAGACCAGCGCCGCCACGAGCGCGACGAAAAGCACCAGTGCGGTGATGACGCGTTGCTTCAGCACGCGCCAGGCCTCAGGCCGCGTTCGGGATCGTCGGCTCGGCCTCGACCTGCTCGCCGGTCATGCCGAAGCGGCGCTGGCGGCCCGAGTACCAGAGCAAGGCGGCGTCGAGCTCGGCGGCGTCGAAGTCCGGCCATAGCACGTCGCTGAAGTACAGCTCGGCATACGCCAGTTGCCACAGCAGGAAGTTGCTGACGCGCCGTTCGCCGCCGGTGCGGATCAGCAGGTCCGGATCCGGCGCGAAGGCGAGCGCAAGCCGCTGCCCGATGGCCTTCTCGTCGATGCGCACCTCGGTTGCACCCGCCGCCAGCTGCTCGCGCGCGGCGCGTTGCGCCGCCTGCGCGATGTCCCAGCGGCCACCGTAGTTGGCGCAGACCGTCAGGTGCAGGCGGCTGTTGTGTTCGGTGCGCCGCTCGGAGTCGGCGATCAGGCGGCGCAATTCAGGACTGAACGCAAACGTCTCGCCGACGACGCGCATGCGGACCCCGAGTTCGACCAGCTTGTCGATCTCGCGCTGCAGCGCGAGCATGAAGAGCCGCATCAGCGTCGAGACCTCGTCGGCTGGCCGACGCCAGTTTTCCGAGCTGAACGCGAACAGGGTCAGGTATTCGATGCCACGCTCGCCGCAGGCTGCGAGCGTCGCGCGCACGGCCTCGACGCCGCGGTTGTGGCCCGCCACGCGCGGCATGCCGCGCGAGACGGCCCAGCGGCCGTTGCCGTCCATGATGATGGCGACGTGGCGCGGCCGCGGCGATGCGGCCGTCGGCTGGGACGCTTGCTCGGCGTTCAAGTTGACAGCTGGCCGCCGCTAGACGGTCAGCACCTCCTTTTCCTTCTCTGCGACCAGCTTGTCGACCTCGCTGACGTACCGGTCCGTGAGCTTCTGGATCGCGTCCTCGGCGCGCCGGTCGTCGTCCTCGGAGATCGTCTTCGCCTTCAGAAGTTCCTTGACATGGTGGTTCGCGTCGCGCCGCAGGTTGCGGATTGCCACCTTTGCATTCTCGCCCTCGTGCTTGACGACCTTGACCAGTTCCTTGCGGCGCTGTTCGGTCAGCAGCGGCATCGGCACGCGGACGATGTCACCGCTGGTGGCGGGATTCAGGCCGAGGTCGGAATCGCGGATCGCCTTCTCGACGACCGGGACCATCTTCTTTTCCCACGGCTGGACAGTGATCGTGCGCGCATCGCCGAGCCCGACCTGCGCCACCTGCGAGAGCGGCACCATCGCGCCGTAGTAGTCGACCTGGATGTGGTCGAGCAGGCCGGTGTGCGCGCGTCCGGTGCGGACCTTGGCGAAGTCGGCCTTGAGCGTCTCGACCGATTTCTGCATCTTGTGCTCGGTCGTTTTCTGGATCTCAGCCACGTTCATTCGGCTCTCCTCGATTTGCTTCAGACGTGGACCAGCGTGCCCTCGTCTTCCCCGAGCACCACCCGCTTCAGCGCACCCGGCTTGGTGATGCTGAACACCTTGATCGGCAGACGCTGGTCGCGGCACAGCGCAAAGGCCGTCGCATCCATGATCTGCAGGTTGCGGCCGAGCGCCTCGTCGAACGTGATCGTCGAGTAGCGCGTTGCCTCGCGATCCTTCTTCGGATCGGCAGAATAGACACCGTCGACTTTCGTCGCCTTCAGCACGATCTGCGCCCCGACTTCTGAGCCGCGCAGCGCGGCGGCCGTGTCGGTCGTGAAGAACGGGTTGCCGGTTCCGGCCGCGAAGATGACGACCTTGCCCTCCTCGAGATAACGCAGCGCCTTCGGCCGGATGTACGGCTCGACCACCTGCTCGATGTTGAGCGCCGACTGCACGCGCGCCTCGATGCCGGCGCGGCGCATCGCGTCCTGCAGCGCCATCGCATTCATGATGGTCGCCATCATGCCCATGTAGTCGGCGGTTGCGCGGTCCATACCCTCGGCGCCGAGCGCGACACCGCGGAAGATGTTGCCGCCGCCGATCACGATCGCCACCTCGACGCCGAGTTTCACGATTTCGCCGATGTCGGCGACCATCGCCTCGACCGTTGTCGGATTGATGCCGAAGGCATCTTCACCCATCAGGGCTTCGCCCGACAGCTTGAGCAGAACGCGGCGGTAGGCGGGCGGGGTCGGGCTCATCGTCGTCGCTGTCCTTGTCGGTCAGGCCCGGGCCGCCGCCGCCTGGGCGGCCACCTCGGCGGCGAAGTCACTCTGCTTCTTCTCGATGCCTTCGCCAACGACGTAAAGCACGAAGCGGTTGACCTTCGCGCTGCGCGCCTTCAGCAGCTGCTCGATGGTCTGCTTGCCGTCTTCGGCCTTGACGAAGACCTGACCCAGCAGGGTCACTTCCTTCAGGAACTTCTGCACGGTTCCTTCGGCGATCTTCTCCAGCATCGCTTCCGGCTTGCCGGCCTCGCGCGCCTTCTCGATCGCGATGCGGCGCTCGGCATCGAGCAACTCGGTCGCAACTCCGCTGGCATCGAGTGACTTCGGCTTGCTGGCGGCAATGTGCATCGCCATGTCCTTGGACAACTCGCTGTCGGCGCCGCTGATGTCGAGCAGCACGCCGATCTTGCTGCCGCCGTGAACATAACTCGCCAGCGTTCCCTGCGCCTCGATGCGCGCGAAGCGGCGGATCGCCATGTTCTCGCCGATCTTGCCGACCAGGGCTGTGCGGACCGCCTCGACCGTGCCACCTCCGAGCGGCAGCGCGGACAGCGCAGCAACATCGGCCGGATTGCTCTTCGCGACCAACGCCGCAAGATCCTTCGCGAACCTGAGGAAGTCGTCGTTCTTGGCAACGAAGTCGGTTTCCGAGTTGACCTCGACGATCGCGCCGACGCGGCCGTCGATATGAACCGCGACCACGCCCTCGGCCGCGATGCGCGCCGCCGCCTTGCTCGCCTTGCTGCCCAGCTTGACGCGCAGGATCTCCTCGGCCTTCGCGAGGTCCCCGCCGGCTTCGGCCAGCGCCTTCTTGCACTCCATCATCGGCGCGTCGGTCTTCTCGCGCAGTTCCTTCACCATCGAAGCGGTGATTTCCGCCATTCAGAGCTCCTGCAATTCTGTTGATCTTGCCTGCTGCAAAAAAGGGGCTTACGCCCCTCTTCTGTCAACCCAACGCGCAGCGCGGGTTATTCCTGACCTTCGTTGACTTCGACGAACTCCCCGTCGCCGCCGGCGACGGCCTGCACGACACCCTGCAGCGCGGCCGCCTTGCCTTCCAGCACCGCATCGGCGATGCCGCGCGCGTACAGCCGCACGGCGCGGCTCGAGTCGTCGTTACCCGGGATGACGTAGGTCACGCCGTCGGGCGAGTGATTGGTGTCGACGACGGCGACCACCGGGATGCCCAGCTTGGTTGCTTCCTGCACGGCGATCTTGTGATAGCCGACATCGATCACGAACAGCGCGTCCGGCAGCGCATTCATGTCCTTGATGCCGCCGATCGACTTGTTGAGCTTCTCGACCTCGCGCGCGAAGTCGAGCGCTTCCTTCTTCGTCATGCGCTCGGTGCCGTTGTCGGCGATGATTTGCTCCATCTCCTTCAGGCGCTTGATCGAGACCTTGACCGTCTTGAAGTTGGTCAGCATGCCGCCGAGCCAGCGCTGATCGACAAATGGCATGCTGGCGCGCTTTGCCTCCTCGACGATGATCTCGCGGGCCTGGCGCTTGGTGCCGACGAACAGCAACGTGCCACGGTTGGCGGCGAGCTGGCGTACGAAACGCGTGGCGTCGTTGAACTGCTCGAGCGTGCGCTCGAGATTGATGATGTGGATCTTGTTGCGGTGTCCGAAGATGAACGGCGCCATCTTCGGATTCCAGAAGCGGGTCTGGTGGCCGAAATGAACGCCGGCCTCCAGCATCTGACGCATGGTCACTGACATCTTGCCTTCTCCAAGGTTGGGTCCAGCGCAGTCGCCGACGCAGCCCTGAGACCTGTGGAATCCGGACTGCACCTTGGTGGCGGTGCGCGCGATTTATGCCTGCCAAGCTCCGCGGTGCTCCCGGCCCAGCGGTCGCCGGATCCGGTCAGCCGCAGGGCCTGACGCGGCAAGCCTGCCTAAGCTTTTGATTTCAAAGCGCGAGGCAGCCCGATATTATAGCCACCTGAAGCTGCTTCGCTCAAGCCGCCCGGAACCGCGAACTATGTCCATCGTGATCAAGACGCCCGCAGACATCGCCGGGATGCGTACGGCCGGCCGGCTGGCGGCGGAAGTGCTCGACTACATCGGACCTTTCGTCAAGCCCGGGGTGACCACGGGCGAGCTCGACCGGCTGTGCCACGAGTACATGCGCGATGTCCAGGGCACGACACCGGCCCCACTGAACTATGCGCCGCCGGGCTACCGGCCCTTCCCCAAGGCGATCTGCACTTCGGTCAACCACCAGGTTTGCCACGGCATCCCGGGCGACCGCGTGCTGAAAGCCGGCGACATCGTCAACATCGATGTCACCGTGATCAAGGACGGCTACCACGGCGACACCAGCCGCATGTACTACGTCGGCGAGCCGTCGATCGCCGCGCGGCGGCTGTGCGAGGTCACCTACGACTGCATGTGGCTCGGCATCGAGCAGGTCCGTCCGGGAGCGACGATCGGCGACATCGGTCACGCGATCCAGACCCATGCCGAGAAACACGGCTACAGCGTGGTGCGCGAGTTCTGCGGTCACGGCATCGGCCGCAAGTTCCACGAAGAGCCGCAGATCCTGCATTACGGCAAGCCAGGGACGCTCGAAAAGCTAGTGACCGGCATGACCTTCACGGTCGAGCCGATGATCAACGCCGGCCGTCGCGAGATCAAGGAACTGGCCGACGGCTGGACCATAGTCACCAAGGATCACAGCCTGTCGGCGCAGTGGGAGCACACGGTGCTTGTGACCGAGGCCGGCTACGAGGTCCTCACCCGGTCCGCCGCAACACCGCCGCCGCCGCGTTTCATAAGCGGCGGAGCCAACGGCGAGCCCGCCACCGAGCCTGCCACCGCGTGACATGAACGATGTCGGCTTCCAGCTGCGGGACCGCCTGCGACTGGAGCGCGCCGCTCTTATCGCGCGGTTCCAGGCAGGAGGCCCGGTAGACGCGCTGCTGAAGGGACTCGCGCGCTCCACCGATGGGCTGCTGCGCCAGCTTGCGGCCAACGCCCGAATGGAGCAACAGGGTGCGCTGGTGGCAGTCGGTGGCTACGGCCGCGGTGAGCTTTTCCCACATTCCGATGTCGACGTGCTGATTCTGCTCGAGCGCGCCCCGGATGATGCCGAGAGGGCGACGATCGAAGGGCTGATCGGCCTCCTGTGGGATTTCGGATTCGCACTCGGCCATAGCGTGCGCACCGTGGAGGAGTGCCAATCCGAGGCCGCGAAGGACGTCACGGTGCTGACCTCGCTGATGGAAGCGCGCCTCATAACCGGTTCGCGAGGCCTTTTTACCCGGTTCCAGCGCCAGATCGAAGGGACGATCGACAGCGAGGCTTATTTCCGCGCCAAGGTCCTCGAACAGCGGCAGCGCCACATCAAGTACAACGAGTCGCCGTACAACCTCGAGCCCAACGTCAAGGAAAGCCCGGGCGGACTGCGCGACCTGCACGTGCTGCTGTGGATTGCACGTGCTCTTGGCTATGGCAAGACGTGGGCGCAGCTGGCGCGGAGCGGGCTGATCACCGCCGAGGAAGCAGGTCTGATCCGCAGCAGTGAGCGCCGTCTGAAGGAGATCCGCGCCTGGCTGCATCTGGTGACCGACCGACGCGAGGATCGGCTCGTATTCGACGTGCAGCATGCGGTCGCTCAGCGCGCCGGTTTTCATCCGACCACGGCGCGACGCGCGAGCGAAGTGATGATGCAGCGCTACTACTGGTCCGCCAAGGCGGTCACCCAGATGAACACGATCGTGCTGCAGAACGTCGAATTGCGGCTATTCCACCGCGACGATCCCCCGGCAGAGCCGCTCGACGAGACCTTCGTGGTGCGCAGCGAGCTGCTCGACCTGCGTACGCCGGACGCGCTCGATGCGGATCCGAACGCGATCCTCCGCGCCTTTCTGCTGATGGCGCAGCACCGCGAACTGCGCGGCATGTCGGCACCGCTGATGCGTGCGCTGTGGCACGCGCGCGTGCGGATCGATGCCCGGTACCGGCGCGATCCGCGCAATCGCGCGACCTTTCTCGCGATACTTGCAGCAGCCGAAGGGCGTGCTGCACGAACTGCGGCGGATGAATCAGCTGTCGGTCCTCGGGCGCTACCTGCCGGTGTTCCGTCGCATCGTCGGCCAGATGCAGCACGATCTGTTCCACGTTTACACCGTTGATCAGCACATCCTGCAGGTGTTGCGCAACCTGCGGCGATTCGCACTGGCCGAACACGCACACGAGTATCCGCTGTGCAGCCAGCTGATCACGGACTTCGAATGCCCGTGGCTGCTCTACATCGCGGCGCTGTTCCATGACATCGCGAAAGGCCGCGGCGGCGACCACAGCACACTCGGCGCGCGCGACGCGCGCCGCTTCTGCCGCGAGCACGGATTGTCCGCAGAGGACACCGGTCTGGTCGTCTTCCTCGTCGAACATCACCTGTCGATGTCGCAGGTCGCGCAGAAGCAGGATCTGGCCGATGAGGCGGTGATCGCCCGCTTCGCAGCGATGGTGCAGACCGAGCGGCGCCTGACGGCGCTCTACCTGCTGACCGTCGCCGATATCCGCGGCACGAGCCCGAAGGTCTGGAACGCCTGGAAAGGCAAGCTGCTCGAGGACCTGTTCCTCTCGACACGCCGTCTGCTCGGCGGCGGCAGCGTCTCCTCAAGCGCTGTCCTCGAGGGGCGCAAAGAGGAGGCGCTGCGCATCCTGCGCTTGTACGGCCTCACGGACAGTGCGCGCGAGGCGCTGTGGGAACAGCTCGATGTCGTCTACTTCCTCCGGCACAGCGCACAGGACATCGCCTGGCATACGCGCTCACTGTATGCGCGCGTCAACACCGAGCAGCCGATCGTCCGGGCGCGACTCGCGCGCATCGGCGAAGGCGCCGAGGTGGTGATGTACGTGCGCGACCAAAAAGACCTGTTTGCGCGCGTCTGCGGCTACTTCGACAGCCGCAACCTCAGCATTCTCGACGCACGCATTCACACGACGCGTCACGGTTACGCGCTCGACACCTTCCTCGTCACCGACCACGGGCGTTCGCCGCACTATCGCGAGCTGCTGGCCCAGATCGAGCACGAGCTGGCGGAATGGATCGCGCAGCGTCATGAGCTGCCGCCGCCGGTAAAGGGGCGCATGTCGCGCCAGTCGCGCCACTTCCCGGTCACTCCGGAAGTGCACTTGCAGCCGGACGCGCGCGGTTCGCGCTACCTGGTTTCGGTCATCGCGACCGATCGGCTGGGACTGCTTTACTCGATCGCTCGCGTGCTGACGCATCACAACCTGAACGTGCACACCGCCAAGGTGCTGACCCTCGGAGAGCGAGCCGAGGACGTTTTTCTTGTCTCGGGCGCCGAACTCGACCAGCCGCGCAGCCAGCTCGAGATCGAAAAGGACCTGCTGCAGGCGCTCGAGCCGTAGCGCAAGTCATTCGTCGGGCTGGCCCGCCAGTTCAGGAAACAGCACGTCGGTATAGCCGAAGCGGGTGAAATCGCGCACCCGCATCGGATACAGCACGCCGTCGAGGTGGTCGACCTCGTGCTGCACGACGCGCGCGTGGAAGCCCTCGGCCACCCGCTCGAGCGGCCGGCCGTCGAGGTCATAGCCGCGGTAGCGCAGCCGCGTATAGCGCTCGACCACGCCGCGCAGTCCGGGCACCGACAGGCACCCTTCCCAGCCTTCTTCCGTCTCGGAGGACAGCGGCTCGAGCACCGGGTTCAGCAGGATCGTTTGCGGGACCGCGTCCGCGTCCGGATAGCGCGGATTGCGCAACGACGGGTCCGAATAGCCGAAGACAACGACGCGCAACGGCACACCGATCTGCGGCGCCGCCAGTCCGGCGCCGTGGGCCGCCTGCATCGTGTCGAACATGTCGGACACCAGCTCGCGCAGCTCGGGCGTGCCGTACTCCGCCACCGGATCCGCCACCCGGAGCAGGCGCGGATCGCCCATGCGCAGGATTTCTCGGATCATGCACCGCCCTCGAAGAAGGCCGTCAGGATGCGCACCGCGCGCGTCATCGTGGCGCGCATGACCTCTTCGAGTTCCTCCAGCTTGATCTCGTGCTTGCTGTCGCCGCGACCCGCGGCGTGGTTGACGACCACCGCCAGCGTCGCATAAGCGAGTTCCGCCTCGCGCGCCAGCGCGGTTTCCGGCATTCCGGTCATTCCGACCAGGTCACCGCCGTCGCGCGCGATACGCTCGATCTCCGCCGCGGTTTCGAGCCGCGGCCCCTGCGTGCACGCATAGGTGCCACCGTCGATCACCGCTTCACCGCAGCGGCCGGCGGCAGCGAGCACCTGCTCGCGCAGCGCCGGCGTGTAGGGCTCGGTGAAGTCGACGTGAATCACCGGCATCTCCGAACCTTCGAAGAAGGTCGCCTTGCGGCTGTGTGAGTAGTCGATGATCTGGTCGGGAACGACCAGTGAGCCCGGCACCATGTCGGCACGGATTCCGCCGACCGTCGCCACCGAGATCACGCCGTCGACCTTCAGTTCGCGCAGCGCCCACATATTGGCGCGGTAATTGATCTCATGCGGGGCGAGCGTGTGGCCGTAGCCGTGCCGCGCCATGAACACGACCTCGGCGTTCGCGAGCCGACCGAAAGTCAGCGCTCCGGACGGCTCGCCGTACGGGGTGCGCATCACCTGCCGTCGCGCGCCTTCCAGCGCTGAAAGCCGGGCCAGTCCGCTGCCGCCGATGATCGCGTACATCAATGCTCCAACAATGCCTTCAGTTCGTCTTCGTCGATGATCGCAACGCCGAGTTCGCGGGCCCGGTCCAGCTTGCTGCCCGCTTCGGCGCCAGCGACGACATAGTCGGTCTTGCGCGACACCGAGCCGGCCACTTTGCCGCCGGCCGACTCGATCTGCTCACGTGCCTGTTCGCGGGTCAAGTTCGGCAGCGTACCCGTCAGCACAAAGGTCCTGCCGGCGAGCGCTCCCGCCGCCGGCTTCGCCGGTCGTCCCTCGGTCCAGTGCACACCGGCCGCGCGCAAGCGCTTCGACCACCTCGCGGTTGTGGGGCTCCACGAAAAAGCGCCGGATCGACGTCGCCACGACCGGGCCGACGTCGCCGACCTGCAGCAGCTCGTCTTCGGCTCGCGTTCATCACGGCATCGAGGCTACCGAAGTGCCGCGCCAGGTCGCGCGCCGTCGATTCGCCGACGTGGCGGATGCCGAGCGCATAGATGAAGCGTTCGAGCGTCGTGTGGCGCGCCCTCTCGAGCGCTGCGAGGACATTGGTCGCTGACTTGTCGGCCATGCGCTCGAGCGCCGCGAGCGAGCCGAGGCCGAGCTTGAAGAGGTCCGCCGGCGTGTGCACGATGCCGCCATCGACCAGTTGCTCGACGAGGCGATCGCCAAGGCCTTCGATGTCGAGCGCGCGCCTGCCGGCAAAGTGCAGCAGCGCCTGCTTGCGCTGCGCCGGACAGTAGAGCCCACCGGTGCAGCGCAGGTCTTTTTCGCCCTCTTCACGTGCCACGCTCGAGCCGCAGACGGGGCAGCGCTTCGGCATCGAAAATTGCTTCGCGCTCGCCGGGCGCCGCTCGGGCAGCACCGCGACGATCTGCGGAATCACATCGCCCGCGCGCCGCACGATCACCGTATCGCCGATCTTCAGGCCGAGCGTTCCAATGTAGTCCTCGTTGTGCAGGGTCGCATTGCTGACCGTGACGCCACCGACAAAGACCGGCGCCAGTCGCGCGACCGGCGTGATCTTCCCGGTGCGGCCCACCTGAACGTCGATGCCGGTCACCTGAGTCAGCTCCTCCTGCGGCGGGTACTTGTGCGCGACCGCCCAGCGCGGCTCGCGCGAGACGAAGCCCAGTTCCCGCTGCAGATCGAGCCGGTCCACCTTGTAGACGACACCATCGATGTCGAACGGCAGGCGATCGCGACGCGCAGCAATCGCGCGGTGGTACTCGACGAGTTCTTCGGCTCCGACCGCGCGTCGACGCTCGGCGGAGACCGGGACTCCGAGCGCTGCCAGCGCCTCGAGCATTCCACTGTGGGTCGGCGGGACAGCCCAGCCGACGACTTCGCCGAGGCCGTACGCGTAGAAGGAAAGCGGCCGGGTGCCCGTCGCGCGCGCATCGAGTTGCCGCAGAAACCCCGCGGCGGCGTTGCGCGGATTGACGAAGACCTTTTCGCCCTGCTCCCGCTGGCGCTCGTTGATCCGGTCGAAATCGGCCCGTCGCAGAAACACCTCGCCGCGGACCTCGAGCACTTCAGCCGCGCTGCCCCGCAGCCGCAGCGGGATCGAACGGATCGTGCGGGCATTGGGCGTGACATCTTCCCCGACCTCGCCGTCGCCGCGAGTCGCCGCGCGCACGAGCACACCGCGCTCGTAACGCAGATTGATCGCCAGTCCGTCGAATTTCAGCTCCGCTGAATACTCGACCGGCGGGTCAGTGGCGCCGAGTCCGAGTTCGCGACGGATGCGCGTGTCGAAGGCCCGGGCGCCGTTTTCACCGGCATCGGTCTCGGTGCGGATCGAGAGCATTGGCACCGTATGCCGCACCTTCGGCAGGTCGGAACGCATGCCGCCACCGACCCGCTGGGTCGGCGAGTCCGCGGTCTGCAACGCTGCATGCTGCTGTTCCAGCTGTTGAAGCTCCTGGAACAGCCGGTCGTATTCGGCGTCAGGAATGCTTGGTGCGTCGAGCACGTAGTAGTCGTGGTCAGCGCGCGCAATCTGCTCGCGCAGTTCGCGCGCCCGATTGGCCGCGCTGCGGGGCACGCTCATCTCAGTCGGCGCGACCGGGCGGGCAGCCCGGCCGCATCACGGTCGCCGCGGCCGCTTCAGCCGGCATAGAGCCGCCGCGCGCGCTCAGAGCCCGCGGCGAGCCCGGCGGCATGCATGTCTTCGTAAAGCGTGGCGAGCTGCGCCGCCACCGCAAAATGCGCTTCACGCTGGACCGGCCGGCCGTTGTCGTCGATGACGCGCGCATCGAGCCGCGCTGCCAGCTGGTCGGCTACCGAAAACTGGCGCGCCAGTGGAGAGGTTTCCGGCCGCACCAGCGGCACGTCGATCGACAGCGCCAGATGATCGGCGGGCTGCGCCGGCGCCGTCAGCACCAGCACCAGGTGCTCGCCCTCGCGCAGTTCCCAGCGGCCGGCAGCAACCGACGTGAAACCGAGCGCGGCGGCCGCTGCCTGGATCGCATCGGTGCTCCAGGGCGCACCGTTCGACTGCACAGTCAGCGTGACCAGCACGTCGAAGCGCGCGCATAGCTGGTCAAGTTCCGCCGCCTGCGCGACCAACCGGGTCACATCGGGCGTGTCGAAGTCGGCATCCACCGCGAGCGCGATCTGCTGCGCGGTAGACACGAAACGGGTGGCGTCGATCTCTCCCAGGGCGCCGCCGCGATGAGCGAGCTGGACGGCCAGCAGGATCTCGGAATAGAAGCCGAAGCGGTCGGGTGCGGTCCACTGCTGAGTCTTCGCATCCCACACTGCCAGACGCGCCGACAGCGGGCAGTTGCAGACGGTCGATCTGGCTGCGCGCCTCCAACGCCGTCACGCCGTCGATCGCATGCGTGCAACGCAGTTCGATCACGAAGTCGAGCAACGGATCCTCGGCCCAGCCGTCGGGCAATGCGTACGCCGAGGGCTCGGCCTGGTCCGCCTCAGACTCCGTGCGCCGCGCCTCGAGCGGAATCGTCGGCGCAAATTCGTCGGCTGGGCGCGGAGGCGCGCGGCGGCGACAGCGGCGGGAATAGTTTCTGCCGACGGCGTATCGAGTCGCGGCTCGATCCTCCGCTGCAGTGCGCCGGACGCCGCGCGCGGGGCGCGATCGAGCAGCGGATCGCCGACGCCGCGCCTGAGCTCCGTCTCGAATCGGGCCAGCTCGCGCCGCTCCTGCCACCGGCTATAGACGAAGATCGCAAGCAGCAAGAAGCCGGCTATTGCGATCAGCGCCCAGTGCAGGTCGGTCATCGTCGAACGCGTGCTATGCGGCCTCGGCCGTCAGGCGCACCGCGCCCTCGATGTCGACCGCCACGATGCGCGATACCCCCTGCTCCTGCATCGTCACACCGATCAGCTGCTGCGCCATTTCCATTGCGATCTTGTTGTGCGTGATGAACATGAACTGCGTATTGTCGGTCATCGACTGCACCAGATTGCAGAAGCGCTCGGTATTGGCGTCGTCGAGCGGGGCGTCGACCTCGTCCAGCAGGCAGAACGGTGCCGGGTTCAGCTTGAACAGCGCGAACACGAGCGCGGTCGCGGTCAGCGCCTTCTCGCCGCCCGACAGCAGATGAATCGTGCTGTTGCGCTTGCCCGGCGGCTGCGCCATCACCTGCACACCGGCGTCGAGGATTTCCTCGCCGGTCATCATCAGACGGGCCTCGCCGCCGCCGAAGAGCGTCGGGAAGAGCTGACCGAAATGTGCATTGACCTGGTCGAAGGTCTGCTGCAGCAATTCGCGTGTCTCTCGATCGATCTTTCGGATCGCGTCCTCGAGCGTCGTGATCGCGGCATTCAGATCAGCCGACTGGGCATCGAGGAAGGCCTTGCGCTCGCGCGAACCCGAGAGCTCATCGAGTGCGGCCATGTTGACGGCGCCAAGCGCTGCGATCTCCTGCGCGAGCCGCGCGATTTCCGCCTGCAGCGCATTCGCCTTCACGCCGCCCGTGAGCTTCTCGGCCAATACGGCCTCGTCGGCGCCGACCTCGGCAAGCTGCGTCGCAAACTGCTCCGCAGCGAGGCGTGCCGCCTGCTCCTTCAGCTGCAGCTCGGTGATCTTCTGCCGCCGCGGCTCAAGATCCCGCTCCAGCGTCAATCGGCGTTCGTCCGTCGTCCGCAGCTGTTGCGCGAGTTCGTCGAGTCGGCTGCGCGCCTGACGGAGCGCGTCCTCCGCCGCGGCACGCTGGCGCAGCCAGCCTTCGAGCCCGGCGCGCGCGGCGCCGTCATCAAGACGGTCGAGTTCGCCGGTGGCCGCGCCGACGTCCGCCTCGAGCCGCTCGGCATCAGTGGCAGCCACCTCGGCCGCATGCATGACGTCGCGCTCGCGCTCCTGGTTCGATGCGAGCGCAAATTCGACCTGCTGACGCGCGGATTCCAACGTGCGCTGTTCGTCACGGGCCGAACGCAGCGACTGGTCCGCCTGCTCGTATTGCAGTCGCGCTGTCTCGACCGCCTCGTGGCGGGCAGCCAGCTCGCCGTCGAGCAGCTGGAAGCGGCTGTCCGCCTCGTCGCGATGCGTCCGCAGCTCGCGCTCATGCGTCTCGATCTCCTGCAGCTCAGCGCCGATTTGGCCACTGCGGTGCCGCACCCGTTCGATCAGCTCGCCGAGTCGCACGGCCTCGATCTGTGCCGCATGCAGCTCACTGCGGGCAAGTTCGCCGTCGCGGCGGTGCTGCGCGAGCCGCTCCTGCGCCTCACGCAGCGTCGATTCGCTCCGTGCGACGGCAGCGGTACGCTCCTCGACGATCAGGCGCTGGGCGCGGATCTCCTTGTCGAGGTTGTCAATCTCGAGGCGCCGCGCAAGCAGCCCGCTCTTCTCGTCATCCGCGGCGAAGAAGCGGACACCGTAGCGCGAGACGAGGTGGCCTTCGCGGACGACGAACTGGCCGCCCAACGGCAACTGGTCGCGTGATGCCATTGCCGTCGCAAGATCCGGCGCGACGAAGACGTTCGCGAGCCAGTCCGCCAGCACCGCCGCAAGCGCTGCATCGTGTCCCTTGACTCGGTCCGAAAGGCGGGAAAAACCCGGCATGTGGCCGCCATCGCGGGCAACGGCGCCGATCGTCGAGAAGAACGCCACGCGGGCGGGCGGCGCGGTCGTCGCGAGCGCGGCGACGGTATCGAGCCGCCCCACTTCAACACCTTCAACGCGCTCGCGCAACACGGCCTCGAATGCAGTCTCGAATCCGGGTTCGACACTGAGCTTGCGGAATAGTCGAGGCAACCGATCCAGCCCCTGCGCAGCAAGCCATGGATCGAGCCGGGTATCGGCCTCAACGCTCGCCTGCACCTGCCGCAAGGCCGCGAGTCGCGCCTCGATGCGTGTCAGGGTGTCCTGCGCGGTTGCGCGCTCGTCGACATGCTGCTGACGTTCCGCCGTCGTCGTGGCGACCTGCTGCTCGGACTCCGCCTGGGCCGCGGTCTGCTGTGCCAGCTGGCTCTCGAGACGGGCCACATCATCCGTCAGAGTCGCCAGCTTCTCCTCGTCCGGCGCGCCGATCGAGGTCTGTTCTTCGGCGAGGCGCTCACGCCGCTGCTGCAGCGCGGCCAGCTGACGGTCCAGATTGCGCTGTTCGACACCGGCGGCATCGATGGCCTGTTCGGACAGCGCAGCCTGGGCGCGCGCGGCGGTCATTGCTTCGCGCGCCACGCCATAGGCCGTCTCGAGCGCCGGCAATGCGGCCTCGCTCGTCCTGCAGGCTGCCTGCGACTGCGCGAGCCGCTCGGTCGCATCGACAATCGACTGCTGCAGCGTCGCCGCCCGCGCGAGCAGCTCGCTGCGCTCGTCGAGTCGACGCGCACGCGTGGCCTTCAGCGTCTCGATCTGCGACAGCAGACGAGTGCGCCCGTCGACGATCATCCGGATTTCCGACTCAAGGCGAGCCACTTCGGAGTTGACCTGCAGCACCCCGCCCTGCGCCTCGTGCACGGCATCGCTCGCGCCGTAATGCGCGGTGCGTACCTCCTCGAGCTCGCGCTCAGCTGCGCGCAGCTCCGCCAGATGGCCCTCGAAAGCGGTCGACCGCGCCTCAATGTCGCGCACGACCTTGTCACGCTCGGCGTCGGCCTCGCGCCGTCGGAGCAGCCACAGCATCTGCTGCTGCTCGTCGTGCGCCGACTGCATGTCGCGATAGCGCGACGCAACTTCGGCCTGCTGCTCGAGCCGCTCGATCTGGGCATCGAGTTCACGCAGGATGTCTTCGACCCGCGTCAGGTTGTCGCGCGTATCGGCCAGCCGGTTCTCGGTCTCGCGCCGGCGTTCCTTGTACTTCGAGATGCCCGCCGCCTCTTCGAGGAAGATGCGCAGCTCCTCGGGCCGAGCCTCGACGATGCGCGAGATCATGCCTTGCCCGATGATGGCGTAGGCCCGCGGGCCGAGGCCGGTGCCGAGGAACATGTCGTGCACGTCGCGACGCCGCACGGTCTGGTTGTTGATGTAGTAGCTCGATGTGCCGTCGCGCGTCAGCACGCGCTTGACCGAGATCTCGCCGTACTGGCCCCAGGCGCCGCCGATACGGCCGTCGCTGTTGTCAAAGACGAGTTCGACGCTCGCGCGGCCGGCAGGC
Organism: uncultured beta proteobacterium; assembly: GCA_963707445.1. GTDB lineage: Bacteria > Pseudomonadota > Gammaproteobacteria > Burkholderiales > Burkholderiaceae_F > JALORV01. The sequence continues at coordinate 104,612 of CAVPPW010000055.1, forward strand.
TTGCGATTGACCGAGCCGTTGAAGATGACGTCCTGCATCGACTCGCCGCGCAGCTCGGCGGCCTTGCTCTCGCCAAGCACCCAGCGCACGGCGTCGATGACGTTGGACTTGCCGCAGCCATTCGGGCCGACGACACCGACGAGGCTGCCCGGGCACATCGATCGGGGTCGGATCGATAAAGGACTTGAACCCGGCGAGCTTGATCTGCCGAAGACGCACGTGTGTTGTGTCGGGAAAGTGTGGTTGAGGCCCTGCGTTGGTCGGCCGCGTCGAGGTGGCACGAGGCGCGCACAGGGTCGGAAAATCGCGTTCGTATAATAACAGCGCAGTTCTTTTCGCTGCCGCATCCCGCGCGCACGCGACCGCAGCAGCGATCATGGCCACCCGTCCCAGCAAGTCGCTCGAGACCTTCGCGAACCCGGCGCCGGAGCGCGACTACCTCGTGCACATCGAGATACCGGAATTCACCTGCCTGTGTCCGATGACCGGGCAGCCGGACTTCGCGACCCTCGTGCTCGACTACGTGCCGGATCGGCGCAACGTCGAGCTCAAGGCGCTGAAGCTGTATATCTGGTCCTACCGCGACGAGGGCGCATTTCACGAGGCGGTGACGAATCGTATCGTCGACGACCTGGTGCAGGCGATGAAGCCGCGCTTCCTGCGCCTGACGGCGAAGTGGTACGTGCGCGGCGGCCTGTTCACCACCGTCGTGGCCGAGCATCGCAAGCGCGGCTGGAAGCCGTTGCCGCCGGTTGAGCTGCCATCCGCTGCAGTCGAAGGCAGTCCGACGCGCTGAGTACCCGCATGAACCCCGATCTCGAGAGGTTGCACCCTTATCCGTTCGAGCGGCTGCGCCAGCTGCTCGCGGACCTGACACCGCCGTCCGGACTGGCGCACATCAACCTGTCGATCGGGGAGCCGAAGCATCCGACCCCGCCTTTCATCCTCGAGGCCTATGCCAGCGCGCTGGGCAGCGTGTCCAGCTATCCGCTGACGCTGGGATTTCCGGCCTTGCGCGAAGCGATCGCCGCGTGGGCGATGCGTCGCTATGCACTCCGCAGCCTCGACCCTGCGACGCAGGTGCTGCCGGTCGCCGGCTCGCGCGAAGCGCTGTTTGCGTTCGCGCAGACGGTGATCGACCGCACGCGGCTGGCGCGGCGTGATTTCGCCCAACCCGTTCTACCAGATCTACGAGGGCGCGGCCCTGCTCGCCGGCGCCGAGCCGGTCTATCTTCCGACCCGGCCGGAAAACGGATTCCGGATGGAGTTCGAAACGCTCGCCGACGCGGACTGGAACGGCGTGCAGCTGGTCTACGTCTGCTCGCCGGGCAACCCGACCGGGCGCGTGATGACGCTCGACGAATGGAAGCGGCTTTTTGAACTCGCCGACCGCCATGATTTCGTCATCGCCGCCGACGAGTGCTACTCGGAGATCTACTTCGACGAGGCCACTCCGCCGCTCGGCGCGCTCAGCGCCGCGGCACAGCTGGGTCGCGATCGCTTCGAGCGCATCGTGATCTTCTCGAGCCTGTCGAAGCGCTCGAATGCGCCGGGCATGCGCTCGGGCTTCGTCGCCGGCGACGCCGCCCTGCTGCGCAAGTTCCTGCTCTACCGCACCTATCACGGCACCGCGATGAGCCCTCCGGTGCAGAGCGCCAGCATCGCCGCCTGGGGCGACGAGCGGCACGTCGTCGAGAACCGACGGCTTTACGCGGCGAAGTTCGATCAGGCGACCCCGGTCATCGCACGACGTCTCGAATGTGCACGGCCGGACGCGGCGTTCTACCTGTGGGCGCGCACACCGGGCAGCGATACCGAGTACGCGCGCCGGCTATACGCCGAACGGAATGTGACCGTGCTGCCCGGCAGCTTCCTGTCGCGCGATGGCGGCGGCCGCAATCCCGGCACCGGCTTCGTGCGCATTGCCCTCGTCGCCGCGCCGGCCGAGGTCGCCGATGCGGCCCACCGCATCGCCTCATTGCCCCTTTGAATTAACGGACCACTTATGTCGCTCGAACAGACCATCAACGACGCCTGGGACAAGCGCGCCAGCCTGTCGCCCGCCAATGTACCGCCGGCGGTGCGCGAAGCGGTCGATCACGCAATCTCTGAGCTCAATGCCGGGCGCGTGCGCGTCGCCCAGAAGATCGACGGCCAGTGGATGACCCACCAGTGGCTGAAGAAGGCGGTGCTGCTCTCGTTCCGCCTGAACGACAACCGCTCGATTCATGCCGGCGACCTCGCGTTCTACGACAAGGTCGAGCCCAAGTTTTCGCATCTCGATGCGGCCCATATGCGGGATACCGGCGTGCGCGTCGTGCCGCCCGCGGTCGCGCGCCGGGGCAGCTTCATCGCGAAGAACGTCGTCCTGATGCCGTCTTACGTGAACATTGGCGCCTACGTCGACGAGGGCACGATGGTCGACACCTGGGCGACGGTCGGCTCGTGTGCCCAGATCGGCAGAAACGTGCACCTGTCCGGCGGCGTCGGCATCGGCGGCGTGCTCGAGCCGCTGCAGGCGAATCCGACGATCATCGAGGACAACTGCTTCATCGGCGCACGATCCGAGGTCGTCGAAGGCGTAATCGTCGAGGAAAATGCCGTGCTCGGCATGGGCGTGTTCATCGGGCAGAGCACCAAGATCTTCAATCGCGACACCGGCGAGATCAGCTATGGGCGCGTGCCGGCCGGCTCGGTCGTCGTGGCCGGCTCGTTGCCTTCGCGCGACTGCAATCTGTACTGCGCGGTGATCGTCAAGCAGGTCGATGCCAAGACGCGGAGCAAGACAAGCATCAACGAGTTGCTGCGGACCTGAGGCGGCTGCACGGCGCCGCCGAGTGCCATGGGCGAGGCGACGCCCTCGTCGCGTCGCGACCGACGCTCGCAGCCGCGCGCCAACCGTAGGCCGCTTGGGAACCTCGCAACGCACGGAGCGGCAGGTTTCCGACGTTGGTCGCGCCACGAGAGACCCGGTTCTCGCCTCTTTTCATCCGATCGGACGGATTCGCAATAGCCCGGTCGGGGCCGTATGCTGTGGCTCTCCGCAGTACGGGGTTCGCCATGTCGTCCACGCCCATGTCGCTCGAGCGCCTGTTCGGCCTGATGGCCGAGAAATCGGCGTCGGATCTGTTCCTGTCCGTGGGCTCGCCGATCACGATCAAGATCAACGGTGTCTGCGTGCCGATCAACCAGGAGCGCCTGGCGCCTCAGTCGATCGTCTCTCTGCTCGCCGAGCGGCTGACCGATTCGCATTTCCGCGAACTCGAGGACTCGCGCGAGCTCAACATCGGCTTGCCGGTGCAGGGCATCGGCAGCTTCCGCCTTTCGGCGTTTCTGCAGCGCGGCTCGATCTCGGCGGTGGTCCGCTTCATCCCGCATGACATCCCGAAGCTCGATGCGCTGCACCTGCCCGAAGTGCTGAAGGATCTCGTGATAGAGCGGCGCGGGTTGATCCTCGTCGTCGGCGCCGCCGGATCGGGCAAGTCGACGACCATCGCTTCGATGCTCGACCATCGCAACGAGCTCGCCACCGGCCACGTGCTCACCTTCGAGGACCCGATCGAGTTCCTGTTCCGCAACAAGAAGTCGATCATCAACCAGCGTGAAATCGGCTCCGACGCGCGCACGCTGCAAGCGGCTCTGCGCAGCGCGATGCGCCAGGCGCCCGACGTGATCTTCATCGGCGAGATCCGCGATCGCGACACGATGAGCGCGGCGCTGGCCTACGCGATGTCCGGCCACCTGGTCGTGGCCACGCTGCATGCGACCAACAGCTCGCACGCCCTGAACCGCGTGATCAGTTTCTATCCGCCGGAGACGCGCCAGGCGCTGTTCCAGGACCTGTCGGTGGCGATAAAGGCAATCGTGTCGCAGCGCCTCGTGCGCAGCAAGCGCGGCGGCCGCGTGCCGTCGGTCGAGGTCCTGATGAACACGCGGCACATCGCCGACCTGATCGAGCGCGGCGACGTGCCGGCGATCAAGGAGGCGATGGAGCAGAGCCTTGCGCCTGAAAGCATATCCTTCGAGCAGAGCCTTTACACGCTGATCCAGGGCGACCAGATCACGCGCGAGGATGCGCTGGCTGCGGCCGACTCACAGAACAACCTGCTCTGGTTCATCAACAACGCCGGCAAGGCACGGACTCAACTGCACAAGGAACGCAAGGACGAAGGGTCCGACGCGTCCTTCTCGGAATTCACACTGAACATCTAGAGCGTGCCGACGCGGCGGGGCCTGCCGTTACAATCGGCGCGCCTCGCAGGCCGCTCATGCATGCGACGGCGCATGCATGAGCCCCACCCAGCACCTCGTCCACCAGCTGATCGCCCGCCGTTCCGTCACTCCGGACGATGGCGGCTGCCAGGCGTTGCTGGCGCAGCGGCTCGAAGCATCGGACTTCGTCGCCGAGACGATCGCGGGCAAAGGAGTCACCAACTCCTGGCTGCGGCGCGGCCGGACAGCGCCGGTTTTGGTGTTTGCGGGCCACACGGATGTCGTGCCGACCGGTCCGCTCGAACAGTGGGGTTCGGATCCGTTCGTTCCGACGCTGCGCGACGGTCACCTTTACGGCCGCGGTGCCTCGGACATGAAAAGCTCGATCGCCGCCTTCGTCGTCGCCGCCGAGGAGTTCATCGGCGCGCACCCGAACCATGCCGGCTCGATCGCGCTGCTACTGACGTCGGACGAGGAAGGCCCGGCAACCGACGGCACGACGCGTGTCGTCGAGGCGCTGCGCGCGCGCGGCGAGACCCTCGACTACTGCATCGTCGGCGAGCCGACATCGGCCGCCCGGCTCGGCGACACGATCAAGAACGGGCGGCGCGGTTCGCTCACCGGCCGCCTGATCGTTCAGGGGCTGCAGGGCCACGTGGCCTATCCGCAGCTGGCGCGCAATCCGGTGCATCTTGTGGCCCCGGCGCTTGCGGAACTGGCAGCGACCGTATGGGACGAAGGCGACGAATTCTTCCCGCCGACCACGTATCAGGTGTCGAACATCCAGGCGGGCACCGGCGCCGGTAACGTGATCCCGGGCACCTGCACGGTCGACTTCAACTTCCGCTTCGCGCCAGCCTCGACCGCGGCCTCGCTGCAGCAGCGTGTCGAGTCGGTGCTTGCGCGTCACGGCGTCGAGTACACGCTGGCGTGGACGCTGGGCGCCGCGCCGTTCCTGACGCCGCGCGGGACGCTGTCCCAGGCGATCGGCGACGCGATTGCGCAGGTCGCTGGCATCCGACCCGAGCTTTCGACCACCGGAGGCACATCCGATGGCCGCTTCATCTCGACCTGGTGCCCGCAGGTCATCGAATTCGGTCCCGTCAACGCCACGATCCACAAGATCGATGAACGCATCGCAGTCGCCGACCTCGAGCCGCTGAAGGATATCTACCGCGGCACGCTCGAGCGCCTGCTCGTCCCGGAATAACGCCAATGTCCACACTGATCGACGCCCAGGCCAACCTGCGTACGCTGCGCGACGTGCTGCGCTACGCGGTGACCCGTTTCAACGAGGCGCAGCTTGCGTTCGGCCATGGCCAGGCGGATGCTTTCGAGGAAGCAGCCTTCATCGTGATGCGCACGCTGAAGCTGCCGACCGAGCGGCTCGAGTTCTTCGCCGACGCGTACCTGACCCATGCGGAGATCAACGATCTGTTGCAGGTTATCGACCGGCGCGTCAAGAAGCGCCTGCCCGCCGCGTATCTGCTGAACGAGGCCTGGCTGCGCGGTTATCGGTTCTACGTCGACGAGCGCGTGATCATCCCGCGTTCCTTCATCGGCGAACTGCTCGACGACGGCCTGACCCCGTGGATCCAGGAACGCAACGCGATCGCGGAAGTGCTCGACATGTGCACCGGATCGGGCTGCCTGGCCATCATGGCGGCCGATGTCTTCCCGCACGCCAGTGTGGACGCGGTCGATATCTCGGCCGACGCGCTGCAGGTTGCGCGCCGCAACGTCTCCGACTATCAGCTCGAACAGCGCGTGGCGCTGGTGAAGTCCGATCTGTTTTCCGCTCTTGGAACGAAGCGCTACGACCTGATCGTCTGCAATCCGCCCTACGTGACCGACGGGGCGATGGCGCGACTGCCGCCCGAATACACGCATGAGCCCAAGGTCGCGCTCGCCGGCGGCGCGGATGGCATGAACTTCATCAAGACTCTGGTACGGCAGGCGCGCGGACATTTGAAGCGCGGTGGAATGCTGATCGTCGAGGTGGGCGACGGGCGCGCCGCGGCAGAGAAGACTTTCGGCGACCTTCCGCTCACCTGGCTCACGACGAGCGCCGGCGACGACATGGTCTTTCTGGTACGGCAGGAGGAACTGCCGTAGCCGGTCGCACACCGCCCGGCAGCTGCCGATGCTGAGGCTGATCGACGTTGCCCTCGCACGCGGCGCCCGCACGCTGTACCGCGGCGTCTCGGTAATGGCCCGGCCGGGCGAGCGCATCGGCCTCGTCGGCGCGAACGGGTGCGGCAAGTCGACCCTGTTTGCAGCGCTGCTCGGCGAACTCGGAACCGAGGCCGGAGTCATCGAGGCTCCTCGTGCCGAGAGGATCGCTCACGTCGCACAGGATATCGAGGCTGCGGACCAGCATGCGATCGACTTCGTGCTGGCCGGCCATGCACCGCTCGGCGCTGCGCGCGAGGAACTGGCGCAGGCCGAAGCGAGCCACGATGAAATGCGCCTTGCTCATGCGCACGCTGCGCTGGCTGAACTGAACGAGGGCGCAATCCTCGCGGCTGCGCAGACGGTGATGCGGGGGCTCGGCTTCGCTCCGAGCGACGCGAACCGCGCGGTCACGTCGTTCTCGGGCGGTTGGCGCAACCGGCTGGCGCTGGCGCGGGCGTTGCTCCGCCCTGCCGATCTGCTGCTGCTCGACGAGCCTACGAACCACCTCGATCTGGACTCGGTCGTCTGGCTCGAAGCCTGGCTGCGGCGCCAGCCCGCCACCGTGCTCGTGATCTCGCACGACCGCGAGTTCCTCGATCGCGTCTGCGAGACGATCTGGCACATCGACTTGGGGGGCATCCGCCGCTATTCGGGCGACTACAGTGCGTTCGAGGCGGCCTGGCTGGAACAGCAGAAGCAACAGGACGCTGCGGCCAAGGCTTACGCGCGCACGGCCGCCCACCTGCAGCACTTCGTGGATCGTTTCCGCGCGCAAGCGACCAAAGCGCGGCAGGCCCAGAGCCGGCTGAAGATGCTGGAACGGCTCACGGCCGTCGAGCCGGTGCGCGCGCGGCGCGAATGGCGCTTCGAGTTCCCGGAACCGCTGCGCGTGCCCGAGCGCTTGCTCGACGCCGAGGCGATGGCGCTGGGCTACGGCGAGCGCACTGTGCTCGCGGACATCACGCTGACCGTGCGCGCCGGCGATCGCGTCGGCATCCTGGGCGTCAACGGCGCCGGCAAGTCGACTCTGGTCAAGTCGATCGCAGGCGAGATCGCGCCGCGGGCCGGCGAACTGCGACGCGGCCAGGGACTCGCCATCGGCTACTTCGCCCAGCATCAGCTCGACCAGCTGCGCAGCGACGAGACGCCGCTCGCACATCTGCGCCGACTCGCTCCCGACGCGCGCGAGCAGCAACTACGCGAGTTTCTCGGCACCTACCGGTTCTCCGGCGAGATGGCGACGTCCCTGATCGGGCCGATGTCAGGAGGCGAAAAAGCGCGCTGTGCGCTGGCGCTGCTCGCGTGGCAGCGGCCGAATCTGCTGCTGCTCGACGAACCGACCAACCATCTGGACATGGAGACGCGCGAAGCGCTGACAATGGCGCTTTCGTCGTATGACGGGGCACTGTTGCTGGTCTCCCACGACCGCCATCTGCTGCGCGCTGCGTGCGACCAGCTCTGGCTGGTGCACGACGGACGCGTCTCGGCGTTCGACGGCGACCTCGATGACTATGCGGCGCTCGTTCTCGCGAGCCGGCGCGAAAGAGCGGAGACGGCCGTCGACGCCGAGGCCACGAATCGCCGTGCCCAGCGCAAGCAGGAGGCGGCGGAGCGCCAGCGCCTGGCCGATTCGCGCCGACCGCTGCAGACGCGGCTGCAGCGGCTGGAGGACGAGCTCGCGCAGATCACTGATCAGCTGCGCGAACTCGACGCCCGGCTGGCCGATCCGGCCTTCTACCATTCTGGCGACGATGAATCGGTAGCGTCGACGCTGAAGCTGCGCGGCGAACTGGCGCGGCGCGTCGACGAACTGGAAACCGACTGGCTCGCGGTCACGACCAAACTCGAGACCATGGCATGAACAGCACCCGATCTGAAGCGCCGCAGCGTCACGCCGGGCAAGAAGGAACTGCCGTGACTGCACCGCTCGCAGGTCTGCGAATTCTCGACCTGACGCGGCTGCTGCCCGGTCCGGCGGCGACGATGCACCTCGCAGACTTCGGGGCCGACGTCATCAAGATCGAGGACACGGGCGCGGGCGACTACATGCGCGACTTCGCGCCACAGGTGCCCAACGCGAAGCGGGTGCCGGTGAACCCCGCCTTCGAGGCGACCAATCGCGGCAAGCGGTCTTTCGCCATCGATCTGAAGGATCCGCGGGGCCGGGCACTGCTGCTCGACCTTGCCGCGAGCGCCGACGCGCTCGTCGAGAGCTTCCGCCCCGGTGTGCTGGAACGGCTCGGCCTCGGCTGGCCGGTGCTGCACGAGCGCAACCCGCGGCTCGTGCTGTGCTCGATCTCAGGTTATGGCCAGACCGGGCCATGGTCGCAGCGCGCGGGCCACGACATCAACTACATCGCGGTGAGCGGCGTCCTCGACCAGATCCGCGCCGAGGACCGGCCTGCGGTCCCGAACCTGCAACTCGGCGACCTTCTCGGCGGCGCACTCGCCGCGCTCTCGGCGCTGTTGATCGCGCTGCTCGGCGCGCAGCGGACCGGCCAGGGCCGCTGGGTCGACGTCGCGATGACCGAAGGGCTGCTGGTGCATCACTTCTTCCCGCATGCGGAACTGGACGCTGGGCAAACGCCCCGTGCGGGCTCGACGCTGCTCACCGGCGGGGCGGCCTGCTATCGCACCTATGAGACCGCAGACCGGCGCCATCTTGCAGTCGGTGCGCTCGAGTTCAAGTTCTGGCAGTCGTTCTGCGATGCCGCCGGTCTCTCCGAGCTGGTCCCGCGGCACTGGAGCCACGGCGAGATGCCCGGTTCGGCCGCCGCGCTCGAGACGATTGCGCACGTCGCCGAACGCATTCGCAGCCGTCGGCTTGCCGACTGGAACGAAGTGTTCGCCGCGGTCGACGCCTGCGTGACACCGGTGCTGACGCCTGCCGAAGCACTGGCGCATGAGCAGGCCGAGTCGCGGCATCTGGTGTCGAGGCACGGCGCGGTAACCGAGGTCGGACCGCTGGCGCGTATCAGCGGCCATGAGTTGCAGCCCGCGGCCGCGCCGCGCGGCGGCGAACACACGCGCGCGCTGCTGGTCGAACTCGGCCGGCCGGCGAACGAAATCAAGCAGCTGCTCGCCGACGGTGTGGTACGGGAGGCCCAATGATCGAGCGCCGCCGCCTGCTGCTTATGCGCCACGGCGCAGTCGATTACTTCGACGCCGACGGGCGCCCAGTTCAACCCGATGCCGTGCCGCTGACGGTGGCCGGCATCGAACAGGCGCAGGCGATGGGAGCGGCACTCGGCGCCGCCGGCGTCAGGATCGACCGGGCCATCACCAGCGGCCTGCAGCGCACGCGCCAGACGGCCGAAGAAGTGCTCGCGGCGGCGGGCGCGGAGCCGCCGCTCGAGCACTGGCCGGAACTGCAGGAGATACGTCCCGGGCATCTGCCGAGCATCCCCGAAGCGAAACTGCGCGAGGCGTTCATCGCCGCCTTCGAAGGGCCCGTGCCGCGCGAGACGCGTTTCCTCGAGGGCGAAACGATCGGCGCACTGCTCGATCGCACGCTGCCGGCGCTGCAGCGGCTGCTCGACGCCGAAAACTGGGACACCGCGCTGATGGTGCTGCATGGTGGCGTCAATCGCGGGCTGCTGTCCTGGTTCCTGACGGGCCAGCCGGTGTTTCTCGGCGGCATCGCACAGGACACCGGCTGCCTGAATATCATCGACGTCGGTCCTCAGCCTCATACCAGTGTCGTGCGCGTCGTCAACTTCTGCGCGATCGACACGCTGCAGACGGCGACACGGCTGTCGACGATGGAACACCTGTTGCAGAAGTACCTGAAGCTGCGGCAACGCCAAGGCAACCTGGGAGACCTCGCATGAGTCAGCTTGGTGCTGTGACCGGACGCCATGCCTTCGACACGGCGCGACTGCAGGCGCACCTCGAGCGCCATCTGCCGGAATTTCGCGGACCGATCGAGGTGCAGCAATTCCAGGGCGGTCAGTCGAACCCGACCTACCTGCTCTCCACGCCGGCGGCGAAATTCGTGATGCGCAGCAAACCAGGGCCGTCCGCCAAGCTCCTGCCGTCGGCGCATGCGATCGAACGCGAGTTCCACGTGATGCGCGCGCTCGCCGCGCAGGGAATCCCGGTGCCATGGACTCTGCTGCTGGTCGAAGACGAGAGCGTGATCGGCCGCGCGTTCTACCTGATGCAGCACGTTGAAGGTCGCATCTTGTGGGACCAATCGCTACCGGGCGTGTCGAATGCCGAGCGCTCGGCAATCTACGACGAGATGAACCGCGTGATCGCGCGGTTGCACACCGTCGACATCGAGCGCGCCGGCCTGTCGGACTACGGCAAGGCCGGCAACTACTTCGAGCGCCAGATCGGCCGCTGGAGCAAGCAGTACCACGCCTCGGAGACGGAGAGTGTCGACGCGATGAACCGTCTGATCGACTGGCTGCCGGCGCACATTCCGCCGGGCGAGGAGACGACGGTCGTGCACGGCGACTACCGGATGGACAACCTGATCTTCCATCCGACCGAGCCGCGCATCCTCGCGATCCTCGACTGGGAGCTTTCTACCCTTGGCCACCCGCTCGCCGATTTCTCCTATCACTGCATGAGCTGGCACATTCCTCCGGGCGGGTTCCGCGGCATCGCGGGCCTCGACCTTGCAGCGCTCGGGATCCCATCGGAAAGCGAATACATCCGCCGTTACGTCGAACGCAGCGGCCGCGCCCCGATCGAGCATTGGAACTTCTACCTTGCCTACAACCTGTTCCGGATCGCAGCGATCCTGCAGGGCGTCTACAAGCGCGCCACCGAGGGACTCGCATCGTCCAACAACGCGTTGCAGCACGGCCAGAATGCCAAGGCGCTCGCCGAACTCGGCTGGCGCTACGCGGAACGCGCATGACGGATACCGCGCCGCCGCCGCTGCTCGATCCGCGATTGACGCCGAGCGCGATCGTCGCGCACCTCGACCAGTACGTGATCGGCCAGGAGGACGCCAAGAAGGTCCTCGCGGTCGCGGTCTACGCGCACTACAAGAAGGTTGCGCGTTCGCGCCAGGACGGACTCGAGATCACGAAGAGCAACGTGCTGCTGGTCGGCCCGACCGGCACCGGCAAGACGCTGATGTGCGAGTCGCTCGCGCGCCTGCTCAGGCTGCCCTTCGTGACGGCCGATGCGACGTCGCTGGCGCAGTCGCGCTTTGTCAACGACGAGATCGAGGCGATTCTGGATCGACTGCACGACAAGGCCGAGGGCCACATCGAGCGCAGCCAGCACGGCATCGTCTTCATCGACGAGATCGACAAGCTGCGTTCGGCCACCGATGCCCAGGGCCGCGGCACCTCGGGCGAGAACGTCCAGCATGCGCTGCTGAAGATCATGGAAGGCGCACCGGTGCGGTTGCGCAGCGGACAGTACCTGGACACGACCAACGTGCTTTTCATCTGCGGCGGCGCCTTCGTCGGGCTCGACGCGATCATGTCGCAGAGCCACGGCTACGGCTTCGTGGCAACGTCGGACGACGACAACCAACGCATCCTGAGGCGGCTCAACGCGAGGGTGAAGCCGACCGACCTCGTTGAATTCGGGCTGATCCCGGAATTCACCGGACGGCTGGCGCTGGTCGCTCGCTTCAACGAACTGACGCGCGAGATGCTCATAAGGATCATGACCGAGCCGCGCAACTGCATCTATCGACAGTTTCAGGCGATCCTCAAGAACGAGGGTGTCGACCTGGCGGTCGCAACCCGCGCATTCGAGGAGATCGCCGACCTCGCGCTCGAGTACAAGTCCGGTGCCCGCAGCCTGCGGGGACTGTTCGAGGAGGTCATCACGCCGGTGCTCTACGCGGTGCCCGACCACCCGGAGATCAAGCGGGTCGAGATCGCCTCGCTCTTTACGGAGCCGCGCTACCTCCGCGCGGCGCCGGCACAACCTGGCTGAAGGAACCGCGCTGGCCACGCTCGCCGCCCGCCGCCGGGTCGTCTTCGGACTTGCATTGGCGAGTTTCGTGCTTTCGTTCTTTCATCGGACCGCGCCGGCTGCGATCGCCGGAGAACTCGCGCGCGCATTCGACATCAGCAGCACGGTCCTGGGGACTCTGGCTGCGACTTATTTCTACGTCTACACGGTGCTGCAGATTCCTGTCGGCGTGCTCGCCGACACAGTCGGGCCGCGCCGGCTGCTCGCGGCCGGATCGGCCGTGGCCGCCGCGGGCTCGCTATTGTTTGCGCTCGCCCCGACCTGGGAGGTGGCCGCGGTCGGACGCACGCTGGTCGGCATCGGCGTGTCGGTCGCGTTCATTTCGGTGCTGAAGCTTTCAGCCGTCTGGTTCGCCCCGCAGCGCTTTGCGACGCTGGCAGGCGTCACGATGTTCGCCGGCAACCTCGGCGCCGTGATCGCCGGCGCGCCGCTCGCGTGGATCGTCACGCAGACGTCCTGGCGTTCGGTCTTCGTCGCGCTTGCGGCCTTTTCGGGGATACTCGCGCTCGCCACCTGGTGGTGCGTACGCGATCGGCCCGAGGACTTCGGCTATGCCGCCGTCAACCCAGCGGCGCCCTGCCGGCGCGCGGGTGCCGTGGCTCACCGCCCTCGCCCGCGTGCTGTCAAATCCGGCGACCTGGCCGCCGTTTGTCGTCAATGTCGGAGTCGGCGGCAGCTTTCTTGCCTTCGCCGGACTCTGGGCGGTGCCCTACCTGCAGACCGTGCACGGCATGTCGCGAGTCGAGGCCGCCGCAGCACTCGAGCCTGCTGCTGCTGGGCGTCGCCTTCGGATCAATGGGCATCGGCATCATTTCGGACCGGCTCGGCAGCCGTCGCGGCGTGATGCGCGCCGCGGTGCTGCTGTACACACTGTCGTGGCTGCCGTGGCTGCTCCACGCGCAGTGGCCAGTGTGGGCAACGCTGGTGTGGTTCCTGCTGATGGGTCTCGCACTACCGGGCTTCACGCTGTCGTGGACGATCGCGAAGGAAGCGAATCCCGCGCAGTATTCCGGCATCGCGACTTCGGTGGTCAATACCGGGATCTTTCTCGGCGCCGGCATTCTGCAGCCGCTGGTCGGCTGGGTGCTCGACCGAGGCAAGGCCAGCGGGGAACTCGCGTCGGCATGGGATCGCGGACTGATGGTGCTGGCCGGCGCGGCAGCCATGGCCCTCGTCGCGGCCGCGCTGCCAGCGCGCGCGCTCGGTGAACCGGCTCGATGAGATTACGGCGATCGTGCGCGCTCGTCGCTTCCTTCACACTCGGTTGTTGCGCAGCCCCTTCCACCATGGCCATTGACGTCACGTCGCTCTGGGACTTCAGTCAGCCAGAACTCAGTGAGCAGCGCTTTCGCGCCGCCTTGCAGACCGCGAGCGGCGACGATGCGCTGATCCTGCAGACACAGATCGCGCGCAGCCACGGACTGCGCAAGGACTTTGCGACCGCCCGCACGATGCTGCAGGACATCGAGCCGCAGATCGCGCAGGCCGGACCGGAAGCCCGGGTGCGCTACTTCCTCGAGCTCGGCCGCACCTACGCGTCGGCGGCTCACGCCCCCGAGCAGATGACGACGCAGGACCGCGAACTTGCGCGCGCAGCCTACCGGCGTGCCCTCGACGAGGCCCGTGCGGCACGGCTCGACGGCCTGGCGATCGATGCGATCCACATGTTCGCATTCATCGACACTGCGCCGGCACAGCAGCTCGAATGGGGCCAGCAGGCACTCGCCGTCGTCGAGACTTCGACGCAGCCCGCCGCGAAGCGCTGGGAAGCCTCGATCCGCAACAACATTGGCTATGCATTGCACCAGCTCGGCCGTTACGAAGAGGCGCTGCAGCAGTTCAGGCTCGCGCTGGCGCTGCGCGAGCGCGGCACCGACGCCGAGGCCACGCGCACAGCGCACTGGATGATCGCGTGGACCCTGCGCGCGATGGGAAAAGCCGAGGAGGCGCTGCAGATCCAGTTGCGGCTCGAGCGAGAGGCCGACGCGGCGGGACAGCCCGATCCGTATGTCTTCGAAGAGCTGGAGGCGCTCTACCAGGCGGCCGGCGATGCCGACCGCGCTCGGCTCTATCGTCAACGCCGCGAAGCCTTGTCGCAGAAATCCACTGGCGGCTAGGAGTGCAATACCGGCGCGCGGCCGGGTCCGGTCAAAGCCCTTCGGGAAGAGGGATCCATTCAGTCGAATCCAGCGTCGGCAACGGCATGCGTCCGGCCGCCCAGTCCGCTTTCGCCTGTTCGATCCGTTCCTTGCGCGACGAGACGAAGTTCCACCAGATGTGGCGCGGCCCGACCGCCTCGCCGCCGAGCGTCATCACCGTCGCGCGTCCGGGCGCGGTCAGCGCCACCGGCGCGCCCTCGGGAAAGACCAGCATCGTCTTCGCCTCATATGCTCGGCCGCCCCACTCCACCGCACCGCTGACGATGTACGCGGCGCGCTCGGGGTACTCGTCAGGCAACTCGACGCGCGCACCGGGCTGCATCTCCAGGTGCGCGTAGAACAACGGTGAGAGCGTGTGCACGGCGCTGATCACGCCGAATGCCGAACCGGCGATCAAGCTGCCGGAGACCGCCGGCAGCGTGATCAGCGGGATCTGCTCGCGGCCGTAGTGCTCGAAGCTCGGCTCGGTCTCCTCCAGCGCGTCGGGCAGAGCGACCCAGGCCTGCAGGCCATGCACCATGCCGCCATCGTCACGCATCGAATCGAAGCGTTCCGAATGGCTGATGCCGCGTCCCGCCGTCATCCAGTTCACTTCGCCCGGCCGAATCACCTGCTCGACGCCCAGTGAGTCGCGATGCGTGAGTTCGCCGGCGATCAGATAGGTCACTGTGGCCAGGCCAATGTGCGGATGCGGACGCACATCGGCACTGCGCGGCACCGGCGCGGGCAGCTGCATCGGGCCGATGTGATCGAGAAAGATGAACGGCCCGACCATGCGGCGTCGGACGTACGGCAGCACGCGGCCGACACTGAAGCCGCCGAGATCGCGCTCGCGCGCCGGAAAGACGAGCCCCGCTGCAGCGTCGAGATCAGGGTCTTCGTTCATCTGTGCTGCCGCCGCTACTTCTTCTGCGCCGCTTGTTCATGCATCTTGCGCAGCTGGCCGAGCCACTCGGTCCAGTCGTAAGGCCGCCCCTCGCTCCAGCGCTTCTGCAGGTTGGCGAGCACATTGCCCCACGCACGTTCGAAGTACGCGTGGGCCTTGTCCCATTGCCCGCCGTCGCCCCAGCCGGTGTGATGGATCGTGACGCGCGTCTGCTTGTCGGTCACCGGCTCGAAACGAACCGTCACGAAAGTGTGCTGGTCGCGCACCTCGGGCAGGCTCGGCGGCGCGTTCCAGTCGAACGAGATCATCTTCTTCGGCTGCAGCGCCATGTACTTCATATCGTCGGCGCCCTTGAGTCCAGGTTCGGCCATCGGATCGAAATAGATCTGGAACGCACCGCCGACCTTCGGCTCGATCTTCGCGTCTGGCGCGAAGAACCCGATGATTCCCTCGCGCGTCGTCCAGCTGTCCCATGCCTGGTCGAGCGTCGCATCGATCGACCACCGACTTGTCGATGGCGCGCTCGGCCGAGCGGGCCGATCCGGCCGCCACGAGCGCGACGGTCGCCGCCAGCGCCGCACCCAGCAAGACATTGCGATACATCGCGGACTCCTCAGCCAGTTGTCGCAGTCGAGAGCTTACGAAACTCAGGACCAGGGATCGATGATCAGCTTGCCGATCGCACGGCGTTCGAGCAGGGCCTGGAGCGCCTGCGGTGTTTCGCGCAGCGGATACGCACGAGAGACGTGCGGCTTCAGCTTGCCCTGCGCGAGCCAGCCAAAGAGCTCACCCAGCATCCTGGCGTTCTCGCGCGGTTCGCGCTTCGCAAACTCGCCCCAGAAGACGCCGACCGCCGAGGTGCCCTTGATCAGCAGCAGGTTGGCCGGTAGCTGCGGGATCTGACCGTCGGCGAAGCCGACGACCAGCAGGCGCCCGCGCCACGCGAGGCTGCGCAGCGCCGCTTCGGTGTAGCGACCGCCGACCGGGTCATAGATCACGTCGACGCCGCGGCCGCCGGTCGCGTCCTTCAGCGCCTCGCGCAGATCGACGCGACCGTAGTTGATCGACACATCGGCGCCGTGCTCGCGCGCGGCGGCGAGCTTCTCGTCGCTCGACGCGGCCGCGATCACCGTCGCGCCGGCAATCTTCCCGAGTTCCACCGCGGCGAGGCCGACGCCGCCGCCGGCGCCGAGCACCGCGAGCGTCTCGCCGGCCTTCAGTCCCGCGCGGTCGAACAACGCGTGGTGCGAGGTCGCGTAGGTCAGCGTGAAGGCCGCGGCGGTGTCGCTCGCGACGCCCTCCGGCAGCGGCGCCACCCGCGTCGCCGGTGCGCAGACGAACTGCGCGAAACCGCCGGTGCCGACGAAGGCAGCGACTCGGTCGCCCGCTCTTCAGATTCTGGACCTCGGCTCCGACCGCATCGATCGTTCCCGCTACTTCGGTTCCGGGAATGAACGGCAGCGGCGGCTGCACCTGGTACTTCTTCTGCACGATCAGCGCGTCGGGAAAGTTGACCCCGGCCGCCTCGACGCGGACGCGGACGTCCCCGGCGCCGGGCTCGGGCAGGTCGAGGTCGACGAGCGCCAGGCGCTCGGGCGGACCCCACTCGACACACTGGATGGCCTTCATCGTTCCTCCTGCTGCACGACTCTACACGCGGCGCCGGCCGCGCGCTGCCGGCTGCGCTATCCTGATCCGAGGAGGAGCGATCATGGACTTCAACTACTCGGACCGTGTGCAGGAATTGCGCGAACGCGTGACGGCTTTCATGCAGCAGCATGTTTACCCGGTGGAACGACGCTTTCATGACGAAGTCGAGGAAAACACCCGCAAGGGCGTCCGCTGGACCCCGACGCGCCTGATCGAAGAGCTGAAGCCGAAGGCCCGCGCGGCCGGGCTGTGGAATCTCTTCCTGCCTCAATCGACGCATGGCGCCGGACTGACGAATCTCGAATACGCGCCGCTTGCGGAGATCATGGGCCGCGTGCCGTGGGCCTCCGAAGTCTTCAACTGTTCGGCGCCGGACACCGGCAACATGGAAACGATCGAGCGCTACGGCTCGGCTGAGCAGAAGGAGAAGTGGCTCAAGCCGCTGCTCGCCGGCGAGATCCGCTCGGCGTTCGCGATGACCGAACCCGAGGTGGCGTCGTCGGACGCAACCAATATCCAGACTTCGATGCGGCGTGATGGCGACCAGTACGTGATCAATGGCCGCAAGTGGTGGACTTCCGGCGCAGGCGATCCGCGCTGTCGCATCTACATCGTGATGGGCAAGACCGATCCGGAAGCGCCGAAGCACACGCAGCAGTCGATGATCCTGGTGCCATCGGACACGCCGGGCATGAAGGTCGTCAGGCCACTCAACGTGTTCGGCTACGACGACGCGCCGCACGGTCACATGGAAATCCTGTTCGAGAACGTGCGCGTGCCGGTGTCGAACATCCTGCTCGGCGAAGGTCGCGGCTTCGAGATCGCGCAGGGACGTCTCGGCCCCGGCCGCATTCACCACTGCATGCGTTCGATCGGCCTGGCCGAGCGTGCGCTCGAGCTGATGTGCACGCGACTCGCGCACGCGCGTCGCCTTCGGCAAGCCGGTCGCGCGCCAGACCGTCTGGCAGGAACGCATTGCGGAGGCGCGCTGCATGATCGACCAGGCGCGCCTGCTGACGCTGAAGGCGGCCTGGATGATGGACACCGTCGGCAACAAGGCGGCGAAAGCGGAAATCGCGATGATCAAGGTCGTCGCGCCGAACGTCGCCTGCACGGTGCTCGACTGGGCGATCCAGGCGCACGGCGGTGGCGGCATGTGCGACGACTTTCCGATCGCCTACGCCTACACGCTGGCACGCACCTTGCGGCTCGCTGATGGACCCGACGAGGTCCATCGCAACGCGATCGCCAAGTTCGAGATCGCCAAGCACGTACCCCTGCCCCCCAAACACTGAGGCTGAGCATGATCGAGGTCTACAGCTGGGCCACCCCGAACGGGCACAAGGTTCACATCATGCTCGAGGAGTGCGGCCTGCCGTACGCGGTGCACGCGGTCGACATCGGCGCTGGCGATCAGTTCACGCCCGAATTTCTCGCGATCAGCCCGAACAACAAGATTCCAGCGATCGTCGACAGCGACGGGCCGGATGGCAAGCCAATATCGCTCTTCGAGTCCGGGGCGATCCTGATCTATCTCGCCGGCAAGTCGGGCCGGTTCTTGCCTGATGACACGCGCGGTAAGTACGTCGCGCTGCAGTGGCTGATGTTCCAGAAAGGCGGCGTCGGACCGATGCTGGGCCAGGCGCATCACTTTCGCCTCTATGCGCCGGAAAAGATCGAGTACGCGATCAAGCGCTATACCAACGAAGCGAAGCGCCTATATGCCGTGATGGACCGGCGGCTCGCAGAGGTCGAGTACTTCGCCGGCAGCTACTCGATCGCCGACATCGCGATCTTCCCCTGGACGCGCTCGCACGCGAACCAAGGGGTCGATCTCGCCGAGTATCCGAACTTCAAGCGCTGGTACGACGCCATCGAGGCGCGCCCCGCGGTGCAGCGCGGCGTTCAAGTGCTGGCGGACCGCCGCAAGCCCATCACCGACGACAAGGCGCGCGACATGCTGTTCGGCGCTCAGCAGTACGCCAGACGCTGAAGGGCGGGTACGCGACCCTGGACTGCTTCAGGTCTCAAATTACTCGCAAGCTAGCGCTTCATTTCCAGCGGCACGCTTTGCAGCTTCAAATCAGAACCGAGCCGAGGCTGGTCCGAAGAAGCGGTGCACCGTCGCTGTCTCAGTGGACGGTGGCACCGACTTTTGTGCTGAGGATTTGCGCCAATTCGCTCTGATCCACGGGCTTCACGAGATGCATGTCAAAGCCTGCGTCGCGCGATTTTTCGCGGTCGGCCGGTTGTCCCCAACCGGTCACCGCGATGATCTCAGTCGGTGCGTCCGGTCTTAGCCGCCTGAGCCGCCGCGCAACTTCGTAGCCGTCGAGACCTGGCATCCCGATATCAAGCAGCACTACATCGGGTCGAAATTCGGCTGCGATGCGAAGAGCCTCGACACCGTCATGCGCGACAGTCGTGACGTGCCCAAGGGATAGGAGAAGCAGCCTAAGTGAGACGGCCGCATCCACGTTGTCATCAACGATGAGGATGCGGCGCGGATTCGCGCCGGCCTTCTGCAGTTCCCTGATCGAAGCTTCCTGAAGGACGGATTGGGGATCGTGCAGCACGGGAAGTCGCAGCGTGAACTCGCTGCCCTTGCCCTCGCCTTCGCTCTGAGCGACCACAGAGCCGCCGTGCAGATCGGCAATGCTGCGGACGAGCGCCAAGCCGATTCCCAGTCCTTCTCTGAAGCGCTTCTCGGGTGGCCGCCCCTGCACAAACAAATCGAAGATTCGATCGATAAAGTCCGCGCTGATCCCTCGTCCAGAATCGCGCACCCTAATGACTGCTGCACTCTCATCGACACTGACTTTCAACGCTATCACGCCGCCCTCGGGCGTATAGCGTGCGGCGTTGTTCAAGAGGTTTGCCACCAGCTGCGCCAACCGCGGCAAGTCCCCATTGACGAGGATCTGTTCGCCTGGCATGTCGACAGTGAAGTTGTGCCGCCCTTCTGCGATGGCAGGGCCGGAGGTCTCAGCGGCTTGCCGAATGACTTCGGCGAGATCTACCAGGTCGTGTCGTATTTCAAGCTTGCCACGCGTCATACGGGCTATGTCGAGCATGTCGTCGACGATGCGTTGCAGCTGTGCGCTTTGCCGATCGATGGTCTGTCGCATGGCTTCGTGGCTCGGGTGACCCGCAGGTGTGTTCGCCATGACCTGAACTGCACTCCGGATCGGCGCAAGCGGATTTCTGAGCTCATGCGCGAGCATCGCGAGAAACTCATTGATGTTCTTCGTTGCGGTCTCGAGCTGCGCCAAATGACGCCGCTCTGTGAGGTCTTGCGTGATCTTTGCGAATCCGCGCAGTTCACCCGAACTGTCGTACAAGGAGTTCACAACAACCCGCGCCCAATAGCGTTCTCCGTTCTTCTTGACCCGCCAATCCTCATCCTCGGCGCGGCCGACCTTGCGCGCGAGAGCCAGCTCTGCCCATGGCTTCCCTGCGTCAATCTGTTCCTGCAGATAAAAGCGCGAGAAATGCTTTCCGATAATCTCGCCTCGCGTGTAACCACTGATCCGCCGGGCTCCGGTGTTCCAACTCGTGACAATGCCCTCTGGATCCAGCATGAACACGGAGTAATCCGTGACGCCTTCAACCAGCAACCGAAACCGCTCCTCACTCTCGCGCAGCGCCTCTTCGTACTCCCTCCGCCCCGTCAGATCTCGCGTGATCTTCGAAAACCCGAGCAAGAGGCCCTGCTCATCGCGCAGCGTCGTAATGACGACGCTCGCCCAGAATCGAGAGCCATCCTTGCGAACTCGCCAGCCCTCGTCTTCAAATCGGCCTTCGGCCGTGGCGACTTTCAATTCGTGCTCGGGCCAGCCGCTTTGAACGGATTCACGGGTGTAAAACACCGAGAAGTGACGCCCGATGATCTCGTCCGCAGCGTATCCCTTGATGCGCTCGGCGCCGGCATTCCACGTGCTGATGCGGCCCGCCGGATCCAGCAGAAAAAGCGCGTAATCCTTGGTCTGCTCAATTGCGAGCCGGTAAAGATCCAAACTGACGTCCTTCTTGTCCGCCATGCCGAACTTCCAGACGGGAGCCGACGGTGCGGGCAGATTCGCACCAGACGCTGCCGGTGCTTCGCCTCAATAAACCTGACAGCCCGCAAACTCCGGAAGCGTCGCAATTGAAACCGCAGGTTGATCCTCGCCATGCGCTGCGAGCAAATATCGTGCCTCGCGCGCCGACAACGGTGCTACATCGAGACCTGCGCGACCGACCGTGCGGATGACGCGCTTGACGCGTTGGGTGCGCTTAAGCTACTTCGACCACGACTGCAGTTCGATCACGTTTCCCTCTGGATCGGTCACGTAGACCCAGGTGACCTTCGATCCGGTCGCCGTTGTTAGCGTGACTACGTCCCCGACCGGTTGTCCACCCGCCGCAAGCACCGCCTCGCGTGCCGAGGTTACGTCGTCCACCACAAAAGCAATGTGCCCGAAGCCCGGGCGGTTCACCGCCACGTCGGGTTTGTCTTTGAGGATGTTGTAGTTGAAGATCTCGAGCGTCGGTCCCTCCGGCCCGTGCCCCGGCAATCGCAGGTGCGCTCCGCGCAGTTCGGCTCCTGGAATACCGGTTCCCCGCTCGAGGTCCTTGCCTTTGAAGTCGCGCTCCGGCGGAACCGGCATGCAGCCGAACTGCTCCTGGTAGAAACGCGCCAGTTCTCTCCAGTCCTGCGCGATCAGATTCGTGTGGCCGTACCTTGCGCCAGGGATCACGGCTTGCCTCCCTCGAAACTTCTGTCTGCCTAGGGGCCCTGAACACTGGGCGATGTGCTGGTGCGCATTTGTGATTATCGAAATAGGAACCAACCTACTCGCCCGTTACCGCCCGCGTCTGCCGAATATTCACGGACCTTCTTTGGCACATCACTGAGTCGGCGTGGTCGGCGTCGTCGGCGTGGTCGGCTGTCCGGCGCCCGGTGTCGTCGGCGTCGACGGCTGTACGCAGCACGCGAACAACACGCCGCGCGCGCTATCGGCGGCGACGGAGCATCCCGCGACGCCGAGCAGCTCGAGATCAGTGTTCAGCTGATCGCGCTGGCGGATAAAGAACGCATAGCCGCATGGACGCTGCACCTGCGTACACGTCTGCTGGCCGGTACCGGTGACTCGCGCAGGAGCGACGATTTGCGGCGGTGCCAGAGCGTAGGCGTTGATCGCGTGCGCGCACACCGTCGCCGCACTGGTCGCAAGATAGGAAGAGTTGTCGATCCGTTGATCGAGGCGGCACATGATGTTGGCGACATCGCCCAGCTTTCCCGGGTTCGCGGTCGATGTGTACTCGACTGTCGTCGAGCCTGAACAGACCGCCAGTTCCTGGCGCGCATTGGGCTCGGGCGGCGGCACCGAAAGATCGCGGCATCCGGCGAGTGCAAGTACCAGACAGCACGAAGCGAACTGCTTACGCACTCGGACCTCCGGTGAAAAGTGTCTTATCGAACTACGTTACCGCGTCACTGAACGGGATTCTTCAGCAGGTTGCCGAACGGAACCTGCATCACTTCGATGCCCTCGTCGACCAGCTCCGCGGCGTCTTCACGCGAAGCCATGCCCCGAATCGAGCGCTTCGGCGCCTCGTCATAGTGAATGCGACGTGCCTCTTCCGGAAAGCGCTCGCCGACGTCCTCGGTGTTCGCCTGAATGTGGCGCGCCAGCTGCATCATCATCGCCTGCATCGAGGCATCGTTGGTCATCGCGACTGGCTGCTTCTCCGCCGGCGCCTCGGCACCCAGATTCAGCCGCGGCGCCGACAGCAGCTTGCGCACGGCATGGCTGCCGCACACCGGGCATTCGACCAGCCCCTTGCCGAGCTGGCGATCGAACTCCGCGCCCGAGGCAAACCAGCCCTCGAACGGGTGTTCGTTGTCGCAACAAAGGTCGAATACTTTCATTGAACTGTCGTCTGTGCTGGTGCCGCGGGCCGGAATCGAACCGGCATGCTTGCTTGCGCTTGCGGCGGATTTTAAGTCCGCTGTGTCTACCAGTTTCACCACCGCGGCGGTAATAAGTCCCGCCAAAGCCTAGCAGCTACTCGCCGAGGCGATCGACCGGGTGCGTCGGGCCATTGTCGCCGCTGGCGCGATCGAAGTTGTCGCGACTCAGCGGCGGCTTTCCACAGATAATTGCGCCCATGTCTGGTCACCGCAGGCCTCGCGCAGGCACCACAGTCGATGGCGACTGAACCGGAAACAGGGGTCGGTTCCCGCCGACACCAGATGTTTCCGACGCTGACGGAAAGCGAAATCGCGCGCGTCAGCCAGTTCGGGGCGTTGCGTCGTTATGTCAAGGGCGAGCGGCTGTTCGCGGCCGGCGAGCCCAGCCCCGGCATGTTCGTCGTGCTGCAGGGCACGCTGGTCGATCAGCCAGCGCGACGGCCTGGGCCATGTCGTGCCGATCGTGACGCCAGGGTCGCGGCCAGTTCACGGCCGAGGTCGCGCAGCTTCGGGCCGCCCGGCGCTGGTCGACGTGCATGCCGATCGACGACGTCGAGACGCTGCTGATGCCGCCCGGACAGCTGCGCGCGCTGATCATCGCCGAGGCCGATCTCGGCGAGCGCATCGTGCGCGCGCTGATCCTGCGCCGCGTCGGGCTGATCGAGGCCGGCGCCAGCGGGCCGGTGCTGATCGGCGCGCCGCAGTCGCCGGCGTGCTGCGCCTGCAGAACTTCCTGCGCGCGCAACGGCCAGCCGCATCACGTGGTCGACGCGCACGAGGACGCCGACGCGGCGGCGCTGATGGAGCAGTACGGCGCGGCGGCCAGCGAGGTGCTGGTGGTCTGCCCGGACGGCTCGGTGCTGCTCAACCCGTCCGAGGCAGACGCTGGCGCGCTGCCTCGGCATGGTCGACATCGGCCGCGCACGACGAGTTCTTCGACGTGGCCGTGGTCGGCGCCGGGCCGGCGGGCCTCGCCACCGCGGTGTACGCGGCCTCCGAAGGGCTGCAGCGTCGTCGTGCTCGACTGCCGCGCCTACGGCGGCCAGGCGGGCGCCAGCGCGCGCATCGAGAACTACCTCGGCTTTCCCGACCGGCATCTCCGGCCAGGCGCTGGCCGGCCGCGCCTTCGTGCAGGCGCAGAAGTTCGGCGCCGAGATGCTGATCCCGGCAGCAGGCGGTGTCGCTCGACTGCTCGCGCCAGCACGGCGAGCGGCGAACTCGCGATGCGGCTGACCGACGGCCGCCGGCTGCGGTCGCGCACGCGTCGTCATCGCCAGCGGCGCGCGCTACCGCCGCCCGACGGTGCCGCGCCTGAGCGAGTTCGAAGGCCGCGGCGTCTGGTACTGGGCCTCGGCGCTCGAGGCGACGCATGTGCGCGCAGGCCGAGGTGGTGCTGGTCGGCGGCGGCAACTCGGCCGGGCAGGCGGCGGTGTTCCTGGCGCAGCACGCCGCGCGCGTGCACATGCTGGTGCGCGGCGCGGGCCTGGCGGCCAGCATGTCGCGCTACCTGATCGATCGCATCGAGGCCACGCCCAACATCGAGCTGCAGGCCGCACACCGAGCTGACGCAGCTGCACGGCGACGCGGCGGGCGGCCTGGCCGCGGCCACCTGGCGCGACCACCGCGACGGCAGTCGAGGAACGGCGGCCGATCCGCCATGTGTTCCTGTTCGTCGGTGCCGACCCCGAGACCGAGTGGCTCGAGGGCTGCGGCGTGGCGCTCGACGGCAACGGCTTCGTGCTGACCGGCGCGGCAGCAGGCCGCACGCCGATCGGGCGTACGCCCGCGCCGCTCGAGTCGAGCATTCCCGGCGTGTTCGCGGTCGGCGACGTGCGCTCCGGCTCGGTCAAGCGCGTCGGCGGCGCCATCGGCGAAGGCGCCGCCGCGGTCGCGCAGATCCATCAGTATCTGGCCGCCGCGACGCTGGTGCAGCCGGCCGCGTCCAGCGTCTGAGAACACTGTCATCGTGCTCGCACCTTATGCTGCCGCCACGAAGAATCCGCGCTCGGCTGACTTGATCGGGAGCCAGCTGGCCCGACATTCCTTTCCCGGGATTGAAGGGTCGGGCCTCGCGCGGCAAGCTGCACTCCGCGCTGTCGGTCCGGCACCCTGCCGATGCAACTGCTGCTGTCACTCGTCGACCAATACGGCCTGCTGCTGGTCTTCGCCAACGTGCTGGCCGTGCAATTGGGCCTGCCGGTGCCGGCCTACCCGACGCTGATCCTCGTCGGTGCGCTCAGCGCGCGCGGCGATTTCACGATTCCTCAGCTGCTCGTCGTCGCGGTCGTCGCGAGTGTCATCGCCGACCTCGCCTGGTATGTCGCCGGCACTCGGATCGGGCGGCGCGTCCTGAGCCTGATGTGCCGGCTCTCGCTGTCGCCGGACAGTTGCGTGCGCCAGTCCGAGCGCATCTACGAACGCTGGGGCGCGCCGTCGCTGATGCTCGCCAAGTTCGTGCCGGGCTTCGCAGCCGTGGCCACCAGCATGGCCGGGGTGATGCGCACCCGGCTCGCGAGTTTCCTGCTGTTCGACGCGATCGGCGCGCTGCTTTGGTGCGGAGTCGCGGTCGCTCTCGGCTGGATATTCCGCGACGCGGTCGCCGACGTGGTTGCGGTGCTCGAAGGGGCTGGCCGCTGGGGCCTGATCGCATTGGCGTCCGCACTGCTGCTCTACGTCGCCACCCGGGCGCTGCAGCGCTACCACTTGATCCGCACGCTGAGAATGGCGCGTGTTTCCGTCGATGATCTGCACGACATGATCAACCGGGACGAGCGACCGTTGATCGTCGACGTCCGCTCGCCAGCCAGCCAAAAGCAGGGGCGCATTCCCGGCGCTGTCTGGATCGACAGCCAGGCGTTCGACGACAGCATGCAGGCGGCCGGACTGCACGATCATCCGGCCAGCGAGGTGATCGTTTATTGCGCGTGCCCGAACGAAGCGAGCGCCGCCGCGGTCGCCAAGAAGCTGATGCACGCAGGGTTCAAACGAGTTCGGCCGTTGGCCGGCGGAATCGAGGCCTGGGTCGCGAAGGGCTATGACGTCGAAGCGGAGCTTCGCGGCGCGCCTCAGGCGTGACGATGGTGCAGACACCCAAGCCGAGCGAACGGCGCAATCAACTCGAATGCCGCCGTGAGTGGCGGCGGGATTGGCGAAAGGAGGAACTGATGAAGCAACTCGCGCTTGTGACTGCAGCCATGTTGCTGAGCAGCCTGTCCGGCTGCAAAACGCCGCCCAACCCGCTGATGGGCCCTGGGCATACACCGATGTACGTAGAAGGGTTCAACGACGGCTGCCCGAGTGGACGGGTGTCACAGGACCCGGTGGTTGCTGGTTACGCGAAGGACACCAAGATATTCAATTCCGACAAGCAGTACGCGCAGGGGTGGAACGCGGGCTATCAGAAGTGCAGCAACGCTCAGATGGAGGAGGACGCCGTTGGAGGCGGTCGGCGCTGACTGCTGGTCGGCCCGTCGGATCGGAGGCTCTCCGCGTCAGTGAATCTACCGCCCTGATGAGTGGAGCTAGGACGGCAGGAAATCGACCGGCCACGTGACCGTGATCGCGTCGACATCCTTAGCGCCGAAATCGAACTGCTTGATCCGCGCCAGCAGCTTGCGCTCGAGCTCCGCCGACCTCAGTTCGCTCGAAACGATCCGCAGGTCGACGACCTGGCCTTCGGGCGCGATCTTCAGTTCGAGCACGACCCGGCCCTGCAGCGCCGGTTCCTCGCGCAGCGCGCGGTTGTAGATCGAGTAGATCGCGCCCTTGTTGCGCTCGAAGACGAGCTTGATCTCCTCGATCGAGCGCGATGCCTTGCCGCTTCCGCCCCTCTGCAGCGTGCCGCCCGCTGCACCGGCGCCACCGCCGCCACCGGGTCCGCCGGCACGGCCGTGCGTCACGCCGCCTGGACCGCCGCCACCCGCGCCGCCGGCCACGCCCTCGACCAGCGTCGTCGAGCGACCGGCGAGGCCGCCGCCGCCGGTGTCGCGGCTGTAGGCGGCGGTGTTGATGCCGCCGCTGCCGCCGGTCGCATTGGAGGTGATCAGCGAACGCGTCGGCACGCCGGGGCCGACGCCGGCGCCGACACCCGGGCCGACGCCGGTACCCACGCCCGGTCCCGGCTTGATGTCCTTGTTCAGCTGCACCGCGGCCGGCGCCGCGTGCAGTTCGGCGAGTTCGTTCTTCATCGCGAGCAGGCCGACGCCGGACGCGCGGGCGCGCGCGTTCTCGAGCTTTTCACCGGGCGGCTTGTTCGCCTCGGGACGGCGCGCCTCGACGACGGACGCCTTGGGCTCGGCCTTCGGAGCATCCGGCGTCTTCGCCTTGGCTTCATCCTTCACCACCGGCTTGTCGGGCTTGGGCAGTACCGGCGGCGGTGGTTCGCGATCGAGCAGCAGCTTCGCCAGTCGCGGCGGCAGCGGCTCGACCGCGGTGCGATCGGGCTCACGCACCGGCAACCACGGCATCACCAGCGCGACCAGCAGGCAGATCGCCAGCACCTGCTTGAGGATCCGCTTGAAGCGCTCCTCGTCTTCGGCCGAGACCGACCACGCCAGGATCGGCGTGTGCAGATAGGTCGCTGCAGCCATCATCAGCCGCCGCCCTTCTTCTGCACCGCGAACGAGACGTCGGTGAAGTCGGCGCGCGCGCAGGTGACCATCACCTTGCGCAGCAGGCGATACGGAATCTCCTTGTCGCCCATGATCGTGATCGCGCGCTTGGACGCCTCGTTCTCGGCACGGATCACCTGGCGGCCCGCCAGCACGTCGAGTTCGGCCTTCAGCGACGGGATCAGATCGCCTTCGGCGTCGATCACGTCGCTCACCGCGGCGACCTTGCGGCCGTCGACGACGATGTCGTTCTGGCTGACCATCACGACCACGGTCTCGCGCGGCGGCTTCTCGGCGGTCGACTCCGGCAGCTTGATCGACTTCGAGTTGGGCAGGATGTCCGCCACGCCGGTGTTGATCAGCAGGAAGAAGATCAGGATCGTGAAGATGTCGATCAGCGACACCAGGTTGAGGTCGACCGTCGACGTGTTGCGGTTGCGGCGCGCGGCGCGCTTCTGGATTCCGGACTGCTTCATCGCGCCGCCTGCCGGATCGGCGCATCGCCGATCGAGATGTCGGGGAACAGCGCCACTTCGACCACCTTGGCGCCCTGCACCTGGCGGCCGGCACGCAGCGCGTCCATCACCTGCACCAGCACGTCGTACGGGACGTTCGGCTCGGGCAGCACGGTCGCATCGGTCTTGTCCGGAAACTTCTCCTTGATCGCGCGCGCCAGCGTGGCGAGCGCGGCGATGTCGTAGTGACCGGACTGCGTCCTTCGGAATCCGCTGGATCAGCCCGCCGATGCGGTCGCCGACCTCGATCGCGTCGGCGCGGATCACGATCTCGAGGTTGAGCTTGTCGGCCGACAGCTGCTCCAGCGCGCCGGTCGACTGCGCCGGCAATGACAGATCGAGCACCGACAGCCGCGTGAACACCGCCGTGCTGAGCAGAAACGGCACCAGCACGACGATCAGGTTGATGAACGCCGTGACGTCGAGCCCGGTGGACTCGCGGCGCAGGCGACGCACGCGCATCTGTGCTCCCGGTTCGGAGGCGACTGGCTCGGCTACGCGGCCGCGCGGTGCCGGACCTCGGAGGTCATCCGCTGCGCGAGGTTCAGGAAGCTGATCTTCGCGGCCTCCAGGCTGTCGACGATCTCGGTGGCGCGCGCCTGCAGGAAGGCGTGAATCAGCAGGAACGGAATCGCCACCATCAGCGCGAAGGCGGTGTTGTTCATCGCGATCGAGATCGACGCGGCGAGCAGTTCCGCCTTCTCGGCCGGATTGA
Source organism: uncultured beta proteobacterium (assembly GCA_963707445.1). GTDB lineage: Bacteria > Pseudomonadota > Gammaproteobacteria > Burkholderiales > Burkholderiaceae_F > JALORV01. The sequence goes on from CAVPPW010000055.1 coordinate 133,439, forward strand.
CGTTGGCCACCGCGGTGAACGCCTTGATCAGGCCGATGATCGTGCCGAGCAGGCCGACCAGCGTGATGACGTTGGCGAAGGTCGCGATGTAGTGCGTGCGCTTTTCCAGGCGCGGCACGATTTCCATCATGCCCTCCTCCATCGCGGCGTCGACGTCCTCGCGCCGGTGCGGTGTCCGCAGCCGCTCGATGCCGTAGGTGACGATCTTGCCGATCGCCACGTCGCCGCTGCCGGCGACGGCCAGCGCCTTGTCGAACTTGCCGTTCTGCAGCAGCGGCAGCATCTGGTCCCACATCCTGCGGTTGTCGGCGCGCGCGCGGTTCAGGAAGATGAAGCGTTCGATCGCCACCGCGAGGCCGAGCGCCATGATCAGGATGCTGGGGTAGATGAACAGCCCGCTGTCCTGGAAGAACTTGACGACGGTATTGAATGCATTCATGACTCGATCTCCGAAGGCAATGCGATCACTGCTGAACTCACTTGCGGTGCCGTTACCGGCACGGCGCTCGGTGCTGCGGTGCCGTTCGGCGCCGCCGCGCGCGACTCGATCACCGCGTCGTAGCGCACCTGCCGGCGGAACACGTCGCGATCGACCGGCGCCAGCGCCTCGTCGAGCACGCTGTCCAGCGGGCGGCTCGACAGATCGCCCGGCAACGGCTTCTTCCACGGCACGATGTAGAGCACCTTCGGCAGCTCGCGGTTGCCGATGATCTGCGCGCGGTCGATTTCTGCCCGGTCCTGGGCGGCCGCACCGAAGGCCATCACGCTGCCGACGATCGCGATGTTGGCGCGCAACATCGCCGCGCGATGCTCGAAGAAGCGCCGCTTCATCCCTGCTCCTTGCGTTGAGGCGCGCTCTTCTGCGTACTGCGGTTCCTGAGGTCGCTGACCCAGCGCTTCACCTGTTCGTCGCCGCCCGGCGTCAGCTGCAGGTAGCGATCGTAAAGTTCGAGCGCGCGCGCACCATCCCATAGATACAAGTCATACAGAATGCCGAGGTTGAGCACGGCGGGGGCGTAGTTCGCGTCCAGCGCGATCGACTGTTCGTATGAGGCTTTCGCCTTCGCGAAATCCCCGGCCATGCGGTAGGTGATGCCCAGCTGGTTGTGCAGATCGGCGCGCTGCGGACTCAGCTGGACCGCCTTTTCGAGTGCGGCCACCGCCTCGGGCGTCTTGCCGGCCTGGCGATGGATGAGTCCCAGGTTGGCGTACGGTCCCGCGAGCTCCGGATTCGGACTTCGTCAGCGCGACGAAGCCCCGCTCGGCGTCGGCCGTGCGCCCCGCGGCCAGCGCCTGGCGCGCCGCGTCGAAGGCGCGCTGCGCGGCGGGGCTGATCGGCGGCGTCTCGGGCTTGGCGACCGCGCGCCGCGCGCCTCCTTGCCGGTCGCGGCGGCCGGAGCGGCCTTCGCCTCCGCGGGCGCGCCGCGCGGCCGGCGCTGCCGGCTTGTCGCCGAACATCGCGCACGCGGCCAGCGCTGCGCACGCCGCGCCGAGGCAGACGGACCGGATCAAGCGTTCAACGGATCGCATCGACTGTCCTTTCCGCCCGTTCGACCTTGTTGTAGCGCGCCGGGCGCAGCTTCCCGAGCGCGGCGATGCTGCTCTTCACCGAAGTGTCGTAGACGCCGTTCGCGGTGCGCCTCGCGTTGATCTCGTGCACCTCGATCGCCTTCTCCTCGAACGGGAAGGCCTGCTCCTCGAGCATCACGTTGTACTGCTCGAGCTCGTCCTTCTTCAGCCCCTTCGGACGCTGCGAGGTCATCAGCGCCGCGCCGAAGTCGCGATACAGCTCGGCGGTCTGGAACGTCGCGGCCGTCGACACTTCGGCGATGCCGTAGTCCGCGGCCGTCGCGTAGGCTTTCAGCGCCAGCTCCATCTTGTCTTTCTTGAGCTTCAGCTGGCGCTTCAGCGGCTCGACCAGCGCGACCTTGCGGTAGTCGTCGACCAGCGGCTGCGCCAGCGCGAGCGTGGCCATGCCGCCGAGGTAGCGCGTGCGGTCGGTGCGTGCGGCACCCGCGGTCAGATCGGCCCGCTGCACTTCCTTCATCAGCGCGAGTTCGCGCGCCGCATTGCCGTCCTCGCGTGCAACCCGCGCCAGCCGATAGCGCGCCTCGAGCGCGGGCTCCAGCGGCTCGGGGTACTGCTTGACGTAGCGCTCGTAGGCGCGCGCAGCGGGCGCGCGGGCTCCGGCCTTCTCGTACATCTCGGCCGCCTGCCACAGGCCGGCGCGCGCGAGCTGCGGATCCTTGTTGGCGGCGGCGAGCCTCTCGAACTCGCCCGCGGCCTGCGCCCAGTTCCCCTTCTCGACGTAGGCGACGGCGAGCTTGGCGCTGACGTCGTCCTGCAGCGGATGCTTCGGATAGCGGCTGCGGAAGTCTTCCAGCAGTCGCGCCGCACCGTCCCAGTCCTTCATCGCCAGCATCGCCGCGGCGGCGTCGTACTGCGCGGTCGCACGCACCGGCGACTGCGGGGCGACGCTCGCCACCCGCGTGTAGTGCTCGATCGCGGCAGGCAACTGTCCCTGCGCGCGCGCCGCCTCGCCCTGCTTGTAGACCGAGGCGGCGAGCCGCTCGGTCAGCGCGGCGCGCGATGCATCCTTTTCCGGCGTCAGCGCCAGCACTTCGACGTAGGCGCGCTCGGCGTCGACGAACTCGCCCTTGCTCGAACGACGTGTGCGCCACGACGGTCCAGGCGACGCGCCGCTGCTCCGCCGGCGGCGTGGGCTGCAGCGCCAGCACCTGGCGCGCGACCGCGGCGGCCCGCGCGCCGTCGTTCAGCGCGTACAGCTTCTCGGCGGCGTTGGTCAGCACCGGCGCGCTGCGCGGGTCCTGCGGAAACGCCTTCGCGAAGCGCAGCGCGCTGTCGACCGCGGCACGCTGCACCTTCTGCACTTCGGGCGCGGCCAGGCGCTTCTCCTGCTGCGCGTAGGCCAGCAGCGCGGCGTAGCCGGCATCGGCGCTCTTGGCGTGCTGCGGATAGCCGTACGCCGATTTCTCGTACTCGACCGCCGCTTCGGGATAGCGCGCGTCCTCGTACAGCAGCTCGGCCAGCAGGAAGTTGTTCTGCGCCGCCTGCGGATCCTGCGGAAACGAGGTCAGGTAGCTGCGATACCAGCGCACCGCCTCCTGGTAGTCCTCGGACTTCTTCGTCTTCTGCGCGCTGGCGTGGTGGTAGCGCGCGAGCTCTTCCAGATGGGTCTTGACCAGCGGCTCGGCGTTGCGCGTCCAGCCTTCCGGGTTGCTGCGCTGATAGTCGCTGCCGACACCGTAGTGAGTGACGTACTGCTTCTTCGCGTCCAGTGCCTGCGTCGGGAAACCGCCCGCCGCATAGATGTCGATGACGCGCGCCTGCAGCACCGGCGCCTCCGGATGCGACGGCGAGCGCTGCGCGAAAGGCGCTGAAGGTGTCGGCCGCGTCCTTGACGCGCTCCTGCTTGATGTAGAGCTCGCCCAGCTGCTGGTAGACGCGGAATTCGTACTCGCGGCGCACCGGCGAGTTGATGTACGGCGGGATCGACGCCGGGCCCTGCAGGTTGGCGAGCGAGATGCTCGTCACGCGGAACGTGTCCTCGACCAGTTCGCGATCGGCGCGCGTCAGTCCCGGCAGCTTTTCGAGATCGCTCTCGTTGCCGCGGCCGGCAAGCTTCAGGTCGAGCACGCCGAAGAACGACTGCAGCGATTCGTCGAGCCGGCCCTGCTTGAACTGCGACCAGCCGTGCATGTAGAGCGCGCGCTCGTAGTACGGCGAGCCCTTGTCGCCGCTCATCGTCACGAGGTACGCCGCCTCCGCTCTCGGATATTCGCGCAGCGCGAACATCATTTCGCCGCGGCGGAACTGCGCCTCGTCGCGATAGCGTGTCGTCGGATACAGCAGCACCAGCTGGTCGAGCGTCTTCAGCGACGTCTCGAGTTCGCCGCTCAGTTCGTAGGCGCGTGCCAGCTGATAGAGCACCCGGTCGTTGCCCGAATCGTTCGGGATAGGTCTTCAGGAAGTCCTGATACTGCGCAATGGCCGCCTTGTAGTCGGTGGACGCCGTGGCGCCGCTGGCCGAGCGGGTGTCGACCAGGTCCATTTCGAGGTCGCCGAGCCGGCGCAGCGCCTCCTGGCGGTGCGGTTCGCGCGGCGAAGCGGCGAGGAAGTCGCGATAGGCGCGCGCCGCGTCCTCCTCGGTCGCCTGGACGCCGGCATCCGGCTTGACCGTGTACTGGCGCGACGCGAGCGACTTCAGCGTCGGCGGTTCGGGCGGCGGCCGCCTGAACGGACTGGAGCACGCCGCGAGCAGCGCGACGGCGACGCTGACGAGGACGAGGCTACTGCGTGGCCGCACGGCCGTCCTCCCTCGCCGTACTGGCGCGGTCGTAGATCTGCGCGACCGCAAAGCGCGCCTGCGTACCGTACGCGGCCAGGCGCTCCTTCTGCCGCAGCAGCTCCGCCACCGCCAGCTCCTGCACCGCATTTCCCTGCTCGCGTGCCAACTCGGTCACGCGCGGAACCATCGGCATCGACGCGCGCCGCCAGCGCATCGATGCGGCCGGCAAACGCATCGAGCCGCGCAGGCTCGTCGCGCTCCGCGATCGCGAGCGCGGCATCGCGCTGCTGCGCCTCGCTGAGGTTGCGCTGCAGTTCCTGCATGCCTTTCTTTGCGGACCACAGGCGCACGGCGAACTGGTCGCTCTGCTGCCAGAGCAAAGCGCCGGCCGCGCGCCGATAGCGCTCGCGCGCCTGCGCCAGTTCGGGATCGCTGCCGGCGCGCTCGAGCGTCTCGCGCACGCGGTCGAGCCGTGCCTGCAGTTCGCGCTCGCGCGGTGTGGCGAATGCCGCCGCATCGGCGTCGCGCTCGACCCGCTCCAGTTCGGCCCGCAACGCCTGATAGCGCTCGTCGACGCCGGCGAGGTTCAGCGCAAGCTCCTTCTCGCGGACCTGCGGCAGGCGCTCAGCGAATGCCTGGCGGCGGTTGGCGAGCATGTCGCGCAGCACGCCGAGGCTCTCCTGCCACTGCTGCAGGTTGCGGTCGAGAAACAGCAGGTCGCGGTAGTTCTTGAACGCTTCCTGGAACTCGTGCGTCGCCATCAGCTGCGCGAGCTGGGCGCCGAGCGGCAGGTCTCCGGATCGTCCGGCAACTGGGAGATGTTCCAGAACCATCCCATCTCGTCGCCCGGATTGCCGGCAATCAGTCCGTCGAGCAGCTTGCCGCTGCGGATCGCCGCGACGGACTTGTCGAGATTCGCGCTCTCGCGGTCGAACGCCGCAATCGCATCCTGGTACAGCTCGAGCGCCTGTGCATTGGCTCTGAGGTCGGCCAGCGCATAGGGCACGGCGAGCTTCGCCTCGAGCACGGCCGCATCGCTCGGGTCGCGCGTAGCCAGCTCGCTCCACGGCACCAGCGCCGACTTCATCTGGCCTTGAGCGGCGGAGGCCCAGCCGAAGCCGAGCAGCGCCTTGTTGGAAAACATCCCAGTCAGCCGAACGCGCTCGAGGTAGGCGCGCGCCTGCTCGCCACGGCCTTCCTGCAACGAGGCAAAGCCGAGCGCGACATTGGCCTTGTCGCGCAGGCTCCGGTACTCGCTGCTCGCGGCGCGCATCTTGCCGACCTCGTCGAGCAGCGCCGTGCCGCGCGTCAGGTCGCCGCTTCGCACCAGCGCCACGCCGAGGTTGTAGCGGACGTAGCTCGCGGCCGGCGCCTTGGCGAGCGGCTCCAGCACCTTGATCGCTTCGACGTACTTGCTGCGCGCCATCAACACGTTGGCCTGCAGCAGGACACGGTCCTCCTCGAGGGCGCCGGGCAGGCGCTTCTCGATGCGGCCGAGTGCGTCCTCGGACTCGGCATACAGGCCGCGCTGGTAGCGGATCTTCGCCAGGTAGAACCAGGCGCGGTCGCGCACCGGTTGCGGCGCGCGACGCTCGATCAGCTTGGCGAATACGTCGCCGGCCTCGCGATGCATGCCGTACGACAGGAACAGGCCTCCGCGCAGGATCTCGGCCTCGTCGTCGTGCGGCGCCATGCGGCCGATCTGCTGCGACGTCATCAGCACCGTGACCGACGTGAAGTAGCGGCCCTGGAAGAAGTAGAACAGGCTGTCGCCGTAGTGCGGCGACTCGACGCCGCTCGGCGGCGGCGGCCGCGTATCGCGCCACGGCCACCAGTTCATCCAGGTGGACATGTCGAGCCAGGTCCCGACGCTCGCCGGCTGCACGACACCGGAGCCCGACGCCTGCGCGTGCACGGCCGCGGACAGGCACGACGAGCGCGGTCAGCGCCGCAGCCCGCGTCCAGCGCCCGGCGTGTCGGTTCACGGCGACCAGCGCATCCATCCCGGAGTTACTGCCAGACCTTGACCTCGAATTCCGGCTGCAGCTTGCCGGTGGAGTCCTTGATCTGCAGCTCGATGTACTTCGGCTCGGTGCTCTTGTCGATCTTGATCGTCGCGCCGCGCTTGTAGTCACGGTCGTGCGGCCCCTTGCCGGTGAAGAACGCCACGAGCTCGTGCGTGCCGGCCTTCACGTTGCCGACATACAGCCGCTGCACGCCGCCGCGGTGCAGCGCCTGCACCTCGGCCGGCGTGTAGAGATAGGCCGCGACGTCCTTGTCGTCGAGTTTCACCCGCACCGAGTCGAGCGAGAACATCTTGCCGACGTCCATCGACACGAAGATCGCGACCTGCGTGTTGGCCGGGAACAGCAGTTCCTCCTCGAGCACCATCAGGTCGCGGTTGAGCCGGATCACATCGGCCTTGGCGTCCTGGATGCGATCGTCGAGGCTCGCGGCGTTCGGCGCCGGCGCGGCGGACGGCGGCGGCGTGCCGCCGGTGCATTGGTCGGCGCGGGCGTTGGCGCCTGCTGTGCCGACGCGTTCACCAGTGGCGTGAGCGACAGGACGGCGGCCAAAATGAAGCTGAGTTTCGACATACTGCGGTCCCCAAGCGCCTCAGAAAAAGCGCGGTCACGAACAACTGCAGCACGGTCGCGTTGTACGAGTACAGGCTGCCGGTCTGCAGGTCGGTGAAATCGTTGTAATCCGTCTTCCAGTACTCGATCGCACCGTTCAGGAAGATCTCGTAGCGTCCCGGCACGCGCGTCAGCGCGTAGGTCGCCTTCGTGCCGATCGTCCAGGAGGTGTAGTTGCTCAACTGCCGGTTGCGCGTCACATACTGCGTTTCGCTGGTCGCGTTGTCGGAATAGAACAGCGCGCCGTCCTGGCGATAGCTGCGCGCGTAAGCGTCGACCAGCCATTTCTCGCCAAACTTGGCCGCCCCACCGACCCCGAAGGTGTGCGCGGTGATGTCCCAGGTGTCCCAGAAGTAGCGGTACTCCGCGCGTACCGACACGTTCGAGACGACCTCGCCGACGGTGCGGAACTGCAGCGTCCGGCTGGTGCGTGTCGGCGGCAGCCGCTCGGGCACCGCGGCGCCGAAGACGAGCGCCATGCGATACGGGCTGCCGAGGTAGCCGTCGTCCGACACGACCTCGAAGTTCATGTTGGCGTACCAGCGCGGCGTCAGGATCTGGGTCAGGCCGACCCGGTAGCGCCAGTGCTTGGCGTTGCTGAAGAATCCTTCGCCGACCTTGCCGACGTCGTCGGATCCGTAGGTGTATCCGAGCGCGACCGACGTCATGCCGCCGAAGACATCCTGCGTGACATCGATGTTGAAGGCCGTCGCGGTGTAATCGGGCTCCGTGCTGTACGAGCCCGCCAGCGTGATCATCGAGTCACGCACGGCGTAGTCGAAGCCGACTCCGTACTCGTGGCGAGTTTCGTGATACGGACTGGCGGTCGTGACCACGTCGATCGACGCGTTGCTGACGATGTCGGCGTAGTAGGTCGCAAACAGCGAGACCTTGTTGAGGAGTTCTTGCGCACGAACAGCGCCGGTCCCCAGGCATTGACGCCGCCGCCGTTGAAGCTGTGCAGCATCAGGTCGGCGCGGTCTTCGGGCAGCTCGGCCGCCTGCGCGTGCCCGCTCGCCAGCAGCCCACCGAGCGCGCCGAGCAGGTGCCCGGTCGCCAGGAACGGCAGTCGGCGCGCGCCGTGGGCGCGCTGGCCCAGCGCCAGCAACGCCAGCTGTGCCCGGCGCAGTGCACGCCGGCAGCGCTCAGTTGCAGCCACAGCCTCCTCCCTGGACGCCGGTGCCGCCGCGCGAACCTTCGCGCACCTCGTGCACGTGCTCGAGATGCTTGGCCGAGAGCCCGTCGCGCTGCAGCTTCATCACCGGATCGGCGAGGCGCTCGCGCTCGTAGGGCTTGACCCACGGCTCCGGCATCGCGCACGCGGCGAGCGCGCTCGCCGCGGCAACGGCGAGGAGCGCGCCGCGCAGCGCGGGCCAAAGACTTCGGCGAGCGGGTTTCATTCGCGCAGCAACTCCCGGATCTGTCTGTCATAGGTTTCCTCGTAACCGTCGCGGTAGCCGCGATGGACGTAGCGAACGCGCCCCTCACGGTCGACCAGGATCGTCGAAGGCATCGTGCTGAGGTCGTACAGCCGGCTCACCTTCTTTTCCTTGTCCAGCAGCACCGGGAAACGCATCCCGAGCTGCTTGGCCAGGTTCGCGGCCTTGTACGGGTCTTCGTCGATGTTGACCGCGAGCACGGTGAAACCGGAGCCGCGGTACTTGTCGTAAAGCCGGGCCAGATGCGGCATCTCGACCCGGCAGGGTCCGCACCACGTCGCCCAGAAGTTGATCATCACCACCTGCCCGCGCTGCTCCTGCAGGCGCAGATTCGGCCCGTCGAGACTGGGCAGCGTGAAGTCGGGCGCGCCCGAGGCCGGCGTGACCGCCGCGACCACGGCGCCGCCGATCAACGGCGAGCGCGGCCAGCGCCAGCAGCCGCGCCGTCCAACGAATTCGGGCGATCGATCTCATGTCGCGTTCGGAAACTCAGAAGAAGAAGGTGACGCCAGCCGTCAGCTCGAGGTTCTGCGTGGATTTACTCTTGCCCAGCAGATCGAGCGTGTAGATGTAGTCGCGGAAGTCGACCTGGATCGCCGCCCAGTCCTTCAGGAACACGCGATAGCCCAGGCCGAAGTTGATGGTCTGGTTGCTCTGGTCGAGGAACTTGGTGCTGCCGACGCCGGCGATCAGGTACAGCGCCTGGGCCATCGCGTACTTGCTGCCGAAGAAGGCTTCGCCCGGCAGGATGTTGTAGCCGACCGACAGGTTGTAGTAGCTGAGCGTTTCTTCCTTCTGCGGGAAGACGCCGCCCGGCAGGATCTGCCGGAAGTTTTCGTCGCTGACCTTGGTCGTGCCGTAGACGCCCTCGACGAAGAAGTCCTCGGTGATGTGATAGCCGAGGCGCAGGCCGTAGACGAAGCTCGCGCCGAAGTCCTCGCTCGAATACGTGCCGAGGTAGCCGCCGACGATGATGTCGTTGCTCGGGATCTTCGGCACGCGGACCTCGCGGCGCGGAACCGCCGGCTCGATCACCTGCTCGTTCGGCGGATTCGGCGTTGCACCGGCCGGCGGCGCGGTCTGGGCCAACACCGGTGTCGCGATCGCGACGGCGGCCGTCAGGGCCAGTGCAGGAAGTGGATTTCGCATGGGCGGGTATCTGTCAGAAGAAGAATGCGAGGCCGATCGTCCAGGCCTTGTATTCGGCGGTGTCGTTGTCCGACACATAGGCCGTGTAGATCGAGTAGTCGAGCCGCGCGACGAAGCGCTCGGCGATGTGGTAGCGCAGGCCGATCGCCGCATTGGCCAGGTTGGCATCGGTCACGACCGCGTTGACGAGACTCGCGTTCGGGATGTTCTTGAAGCGGCCGACGCCGATGCCGAAGAACGGCGACAGCCGACGATCCGACCACGGCTCGACGTTCAGGTTGACGTTCCAGAACTCGGTGCCCGAGAACGTGCCCTGCACCTGGCCGATCGTGGCTTCGATGCTCAGCGCGTCGGCGAACCGGTACGCGGTCCAGATCTTCAGCATCGGCTCGCCGTCGAACTGTCCCCAGGCAGCACCGAGTTCGAGCTTGCGCCGCAGGTAGTCGTCGAGCAGGACGTCGCGGAAGGCCCTCGCCGTGCCGGCCTCGGTCAGCGTGGTCGCGAGTTGCGCGCGATTGACCCAGCCTTCCTGGCCGTTGGCGGTGCGCACCTTGAACCAGTCGGTGTGGCGCAGCAGGATTTCGATCCACTCGTCGCGCCCGGCGACGAAGAAGACCGGATAGCCGCGCCCCGGTCCGGTGCGCAGCTCGATGTACGGATCGGTGACCTGCACCTTCTCCTGGGCCGACAGCGGCACTCGTGGCTCCGATGCCCGTCAGCAACAGCAGCGTGCAGGCCGCCGCCCGCGCCAGCGCTCCTCGCCACCGGGTCTGCGTATGCGCGCCTGTCATTGGATGTTGCAGGTGCCGACATTCGGGTCAGCGGGAGTGAACATGCTCGCGGCCGCGGAACTGAACTCGTCGTGGCCCTGCGGCATCGGGCGGCTGATCCAGTAGCGGATCAGCATGACGTTGGGATCGCTCTCGCTGAGGAAGATGAGCCCGCCGCCGTGCAGGACGTTCAGCGTCAGCGGCTTGGTCAGCAGCCGGCTCGACAGCGGCGCGCCGAACACCACCTCGCCCTGCGCCGAGTAGAAGTTCTTGTACATGTCGGTCGTGCGGATCACATCGGTCGTGTTGGCCGGGTTCGACAGGTCGACCGGCTGCGCACTGCCGAACAGCCGCAAGGCGCCCCCGGTGCCGGTGACGTTGTCGTGGCAGCCGGCGGCGGCGCAGGTGTTGGTCGAGATCACGCCGTTCTGGTTGATCTGCAGCTGCTTGACGAAGATCGGCTGCACGCACTTCTGGAAGTAGATGAACGACAGCTTCTGGCCGCCCGTCGTCGTCGCGTTCTGCACCGTCGGCGGGTTGTCGAGCGGATTGCCTTCGCCGCCGCATCCGACCAGCACTAAAGCGGCCAGGCCGGCCACGATCGTGCTGGCCGGCCTGGCGCGCGTGATCAAACGCGCGGAGCGCGTCACGGCGTGCTGCATCCGGTGCTGATCCAGGTGGCGATCGCGTTGTAGCCGGCGCTGCCCGCAGGCAGCACGGCTGCGGTCTGGCCGGTGGCGCCGGCCGGATGCGGCACCGTCGACGGCCGCTGCAGCAACGCGTTCGACGCCACGGTGCTGGCGTTGCACGCGTTGGAGACCATCGTCAGCGTCACGTTGTAGTCACCCTCCGCATCGCCGGTCAGGACGTAGCGGTTGCGCAGGTACGACTGGCCGTTCTGCGCCGCGCCCGAATTGCCGGTCGGCTGGTGGCAGATCACGCAGTTGGCCTTGATCACCGGATACACGCTTGCATCGAACGCGCTGCGCGACAGCGCGGTCGCGGTGCGCGCCGGGCTGTTGCTCGCCGACACGTTGTTGAAGTACTGGCCGCCGAGGTCCATCCACTCGGTGACCAGGCGCTTTTCCGCGGCGTTGAGCAGCGTCGAGTGATCCGGCGCGCTGGCCGGCGGATTCGGATGCGCGGTGCGCGCGCCGGCCGAGGCCTTCAGCTGTTCGCCGAAGATGATCTCGCCGAGGCGGCTCGAGCGCGTCATGCCGGCGGCATTGCCGGCCATGTTCTCCACCAGCGCTGCATCGCGCACGACGACCGGAACGCCGTCCTCGAGCCGCGTGACCGGCTGGCCGGTGGCCTGGTCGATCAGCGGGTCGCCGACCAGCAGTTCCTCGTACGACACCAGACGTCCGGTGCCTGCCACCGTCGCGCGCAGGTCCAGCTTGGCGGTGTCGTTGTGGCAGTTGGTGCAGGTGTCGACGCCAGCGACACCGCGACTGCGTGTCCAGATCGGCTGGATGTGGTCGGGGTAGTTGATGATCCCGTTGGTGGGGACCGTGGTCGCGAGGTCGTCCGCGGCGTTCGCGTTGCCGGTGTAGCGCACGACGATGCCGGGCGCGCGGTCACGCCGGCCTTGGTCGTGTCGGCCCAGTTGTCGGCATGGACGAGATCAGTGCCGAGCTTCAGCGCATTCGCATCGAGCCGCGTTCGGGTCGATGCCATCGTCTCGCCGGACTGGTGCGCGGCCGCCATCGCCGGCATCAGCGCCGCCGGCATCGCGTTGACGATCGCGCCGGAGTTCAGCGACGCGCCGCGCCGCGGGCTGTGGCAGCCGTCGCAGGTGCGGCGCTCGCCCGGACGCACCTGGATCCAGTTCAGGTGCGTCTGCAGCGCACGGCCCTTCGCATCGAGGATCGACAGCGCCAGCGGCGTGTCGGCCGGCACGTGCAGCTTGAACGAGCCGTCGGGCTCGACCGGCGCATAGCCGAGGATCTGCTGCGGCTCGAATTCGGTCTCGCCGATCGCCTCGCGCATGCCCATCGCATTCGCCTGCGGCGCGACCGCGCGGATCGCACGCACGAAGTACGCCGGCGCGCAGCGATAGGCGGGATCCGCCGGGTCCTTGATCTTGACGATGTCGGGCACCTGCGAGCGCGTGTCGGCCGCGTCGACCGGCGCCGTCTTCGCGATACCGGCGCTGCAGCCGGACTGCAGGTCGACCGGTGCCAGCATCGATTCGCCCATGCGGTCGAGGCCGTCGGTGTCGTACACGCTGCGCACCTCGATCAGCGCGAGGTTCTGCGCCTTGAGCGTCTCGTCGACGACGGTCGGCTGCGTCGCGTTCGGTTCCGGGCGCGGCTGGATCGCCACCGGGTCGGTGTACATGAAGCCCGACGGCGGCGCGGCGACGATCAGGAACGTCTGCTTCGCCGGATCGACCATGTAGATCGAGTAGACCGCCGGCGCGTTGTCCTGCACCGGCAGCAGCGCCTGCTGCGCGCGCGACATCGTGTCGTCCGCCAGCATCGCGCGCTCGGCGTCGGTCAGCGTCGCGCACGGCACGACGACGCCGTTGCGCGTCACTTCGCACGGGCGATAGGCAAGCAGCACGCGGTCGGTGCCGTCCCACAGCGGGAACGGCGCCGTGATGCGGCCGAACTGCGACAGGCCGCGGCCGAGGTCGATTTCCTTCTCGGTCCACTGCACCTGGCCACCCTGTCACCACCACCTGCGCGTTGGCCGGCGTGTTCTGCTCGGAAAAGTTGGCGGCGTCGATCAGCATCAGCGCGCCGCCCTCCTGCGTGCCCGACAGCGGCATCAGCGAGGACACCACCTTGCCCGCGTACGCGCCTCGCGGGTCCATGTCGCGCGGATGCAGGAAGCTGTTGCCGCCGCTGTGCGCGCCGTAGAGCACGAACATGTCGGTGCCGTCGGGCTTGACGCGGAAGATGGCGAAGCGGTTGCGCGGGCCGACGTGCTCCCAGCGCGAGAACATGATGTCGCCGTTGGGCCGCACCACCGGGTTGCGGTCGTGGCTCTGGTTGACCGAGATCTGCGTGACGGCGCCGCCGTTGCGGTCGACCGTGTGCAGGTTGAACACGCGCTCGCGCTCGTATTCGTCGACCTGGTAGTAGGACTGGCCGAGCGCCTGCGACTTGGTCGTCGTCTGGCGGTTCGACGCGAACACGAAGCCGCGGTCGGCCGGCAGGTACGCCGGATCGACGTCGTCGTCGGTCGTCGAGCTGGTGATGCGGCGGAAGCTGCCGCTCGACAGCCCCGGCGCTCATGTCGTATTCCCAGATGTTCCAGTGACCGGTGCAGGCCGCCACGCCGCCGACGCTCGACGTGTTGCTGGTCGGGCAGCGCATCGCGAACACGATCTTCTTGCCGTCGTACGACACCTCGGGGTCGGACACGTCGCCGTTGCCCTGGGTGATCGCCGCGGTGACGTTGAACTCGCGCGCGCTCGGCGAGGACAGCTCGCGGATCATCAGGTCGCCACCCTGCGGCGAACGGAGCGCCGTTGGTGGGATTGACGTTCAGCGAGGTCGAGCGCTTGGCGTAGGCGATCGGCACGTTGCCGTTGATCGTGAGTGTGTTGCCCGAGTCAGCGGGGGCGGTCCCGAGCCGGAGCAACCCGCGACGACGATAGCCGTCGCGACCGCGACCGCGAACCGCAGCTGCCCAACGTGCAAACCGGGAGTCCCTCATGATTGCCTCCATGGAACGTCGCGGATGCGGGACGCAAGATTGTCCCGAGCCCCGTCCGCGTTGATTGCCTGAGCTATCGGCTGATTAATGGTCTGATTGATTTCGCAAGTGATGGCGCTAGGCCAAAGTCATGAGTTCGGCGCGGGGCTTCCGCCAGCGAGCAGCCCCGCCGTGAAGTGCAACTTGCCGGCCGCGTCGACGACGACGGCGTCGGCATCGGCGACCGACTCGACGATCGGAAGGCCGAGTTCGACGCCCAGAACGAAGACGGTCTTCGACAGTGCCTCGCTGGTGAGTCCGTCGGCAGCGATCACGGTGACGCTGTGCACTGCATGCGGGGACCGGCCGGTGCGCGGATCGATCAGGTGATGACAGCGCTCGTCGCCGTCGTCGAAATAGCGCTCGTAGTCGCCCGAGGTGGACAGCGCGACGTCCTCGAGCGGCAGCAGCGCGATGACTTCGCCCTCGCGGCGCGGATCGCGAATGCCGATCGTCCACGGCCGGCCACAGCGGTCTCCCAGCATGCGGCTGTCGCCGCCGGCCGCCACGACCGCATGGCGCACGCCGTGGCGCGCGAGGATCGCCGCACCGTTGTCGACCGCATAGCCCTTGGCGAAACCGCCGAGGTCGATGCGCACGCCTTCGCGCGAAAACCGCACGGTGCGCGCGCTGCGGTCGAGGTGCAGATGGCGATAGCCGATCGCCTCGCGGGCGGTCGCGAGCTGCGTCTCGGTCGGGCGGACGCGCTTGCGATAGTCGTACAGGTGGCCGGCACTGGCGTAGGTGATGTCGAAGGCGCCGGCCGACAGTTCGGAAAACTCGATCGATCGCGCCAGCAGGCCGAACAGTTCGGCGCTGATTTCGACAGGCTCGCGCGCGGCGTCGCGGTTGATGCGCGACAGTTCCGACGTTTCCTTGTAGGGACTCATCAGCCTGTCGATCCGGTGCATCTCCTGCATCACCGCATCGATGGCCCGGTTGGCGGCGTCGCGGTCGTCGTTCCACAGCTCGACGTGGATCGCCGTGCCCATGATCGCCTCGTCACGGCTGAACCAGCGCCCGGCCGGCGCGTGGCTGCGCACCTCGGGCGTGCGTCGCGCCAGGCTGCGCAGCGCGTTCAGCACGCCGACACCTGGCCTGCGACGGCAGAAAGCGGCGCCGCGCAACACGGCGGCACAACGATTTGCGGGGGAGCGCGTCCCTATTCAGCACGTGTGAGGTATGGCCATGCGCGGTGCCGAGCGGCGGCCGGCGAGTGACATCCGCGAAGTGACAGTGATTACGGGTTCACCCGACTCTATCGCGTGAAGCGCCGTGCGGCGGCCACGAAGCTGATTGGTTTGGGGGAGTCCGTTCGGCCGACCTTCGGCCGATCGGGCTAGCTTCGGTTCCGAGCGTGACGCGACTGGTGAACGCCAGCGTGGACAGCCGCAGGCTCGCGGGCGCGCGTAGCTTCCGACGCAGATCAACGCGACCAACTCGTGCTCAAGCAAGGAATTGGAGGCGGGGGTCGGAATGTGCTCGCTGCGCCTCCGGCGCACAGGGACCTTGTACTAAAAGTTGTGGACCATCCCTCATATAGGCGAGCATCACGACGATGATCTCCTTTTCTCTTGTCGACCACGTTTACACAGCGTGCCCTACAGGCGGATGGGGTTTTCGCTTAATTGTTGATTTTGAACGTCAGAGAAATATTGGCGCGAATCATGCTTCGCTGTCGCGTTGTCTTTGTGGTCTATGAAAACGCTATCGCTCAGGCGCCACCGATGGAGTGGTTTTCGGAATTGGACCGAACACATTTCCGATAGCGCCGAGTTTTCTTGCGGCGGCAAAGTGCGGAGCCTCGAAACTTCTCTCTTGGAGTTCCAAATGAAGCGACTCCTATCGTTGGTTGGCGTAGTCCTCTTCCTCGCGGCCGGTCAGGCGTCAGCGAATATTGTCTATACGTTTTCTGGAGTGACGTTCAGCGACGGTGGGACGCTTACGGGGACGTTCACGACCAACGATACATTCAACGCGCTGCTCGATTTCGACATCACGACATCGCCCGGGGTAGGAGCTCGGCTTCACCTACACTCCTTTGACCGCTGGAAGCTCTTCGACGTCTCTGCCCTTCATCATTGTGCTGAACACGAACGACTCTGGATGAGATCCTTCAGGTGACATTCGCCGGCGGCCTGACTGCGACTGGCGCGCCGATCACGATCGGAACATTTGACAGTTTCGAACAGTCGAGACCCGACGCCCGACGCGACATCGTAGCGGGGTCGGCCATCGTTGCTCCTGTTACCGTGCCAGAGCCTTCGACGCTCGTCCTGCTCGCGACGACTGGTGTACTGGGCGTGCTGACCTCTCTCCGGCGGCGCCGCCAAGCTTGAGCTCGAACCTGCCGGGCGCGCCAAGTTTCAAGGGCCTGCGATCCGCAGGCCCTTTTCATTTCGGCGTCGCGTAGGCCCAACGTAGCCACTTCCCCTGCTCGGCGACGGGCAGTTTCCTATCCGCCCTCCTCCGGCAACGGCAGCACTGCGGCGTCATCGGCAACGCCCACGCCGCCGCGCACGCCGGGCGTCACGCTGCCATAGCGCTGCGCGAACACGGACGGGAGTGGCCGCGCACCCGGCGGTGCGAGCCATAGGCGCAGCAGATAACGGCGGCGCGCCGGCTCGGGAAAGTCGTCGAACGACGTGCGGTCGTGCAGCAGGGTGTGATTGTGTACGAATTGCAGATCGCCGCGCTCGAGCGTCATGGTCAGATGAAGCGCCGGATCGTCGGCAAGAGCGTCGAGCAGATCGAGTGCGCTGATATCCGCTGGCGTGAGGCGCGGCGCGTCGGCGAAACGTTGCGCCGAATCGATGTATTGGCGCTGGTAGATGGCCGAGAGCGCATCCGCGTACCAGTTGAAAACCGGGATCGCGAAGTACGGTTTTTGACCGGCCGGTACTTCACCACGCCGATCGGTCGCGAATGGCGCGAACAGCCGCAGCGCGAGGTCGGGGCGACGCTCGCGCAGCTCGTTGTAAAGCGTCATCGACGATACGAGGGCGGACAGGCCGCCGCTCTTGGCCGTTTGCAAACACAGCAATCCCACCACGTCGGCCGAATCGGTGTGAAATGTCTGCCGCTCATGCGTCTGATAGATCCGAACGTTGGGATCGTCGGAGCGCAATCCGAGATCACGGACGTGACCTAGCAGGTGACCCTGCGCATTCTGGGTTCGCGGCCTGCCGATGTGCACGCCGAGGCCGTAGAACGCGACCGCGCTGAGGCGCGTACCCCACCGCTCGACGGGAAGGCCGCGAAGCAGCACAAAACCGCGCCCGTGCAGCAGCTGCTCGGTCACGGCGGTCAAGCGTGGCGCCAGCGTCGGCAGCGGGAACTCCGCCGGGGCGAGTCCGTTCAGCGCGCGCGCATCCCGCTCGAGGCGGGCCCGCCAGGGCTCCGCAGCCGCGGCCAACTCGTCGAGCTCGACGGTGGTCAGTGTCTCGATCCAGCCGCCTCGCGCGGCGAGGTGGGGGCCATACCAGGCACCCGGTCCCTCGAGACGCGCCGGAAGCCCCGGAGGAAAGTCATCGAGATCGACGGATCGCATCGGTTGCCACACTCGTCAACATCGTGGAAAGCCCGGCGGGCCCCATATCAGACCATCTCTGGGTTCACCGCGGTTACGAGCCTTCGCGCTTGAGGCGGCTGGTCGGCGTAACGCCGACGACTGGCCCGCCTAGCCACAAGATGCTCTTGCCACGTCCGTCGCTGATCTCGATGCAATTGAACGATAGGGCGGTGAAATCTTCATAGGCGAACTGCCCAGTATCCAAGGGTCACCAATGAACGTTACCCCCAATGTTGCCCCCTTCAGTCACCAACGACGCTCGGCAAGGCAACCCACGGCCAGTTCCAGTCGCGGACTCGCGGTCGCCCCGGCGCGCAAGTGCCTCCACACGGCGACTGCGGTATGTTCAGGCTCCGGCCCGTGGCCGAATCCGCCGCGTGGGTCGCAAGACCGCATGAAGACCGGCCTTTCGCTGCTTGCCTTGCCTGCCCTCGTGGCCGCCTTTGTTGTCGCCATGCCTGAGCTCAACGCACAGACACCCACCGCCGCCCAAGCGGCGCAGCGCCTTATCGAGGCCACCGCGCCGGCGCAGCGCGGAGAGTTGTTGCTGCCGTTCACTGAAGCGGTCCGCAGCGACTGGCACTACACGCCGCGCCGGCGCGACGGCTTGGCCTGGAAGGCCATGTCGACTGCGCAACGCGAGGCGACCACGGCTTTGCTGCGCACGGCGCTGAATGAGCGCGGCCTGGACAAGGTGCGCGCCGTGATGGCGCTGGAGATCACGCTGCGCCAGCTGGAGGCCTTCGGCCTTTCGCGCGACCCCGAGAACTACGCGCTCGCCATTTATGGCGAGCCGGGCGTCGGCGGCTGGGGCTGGCGCATCGAGGGTCACCACCTCTCACTGCACTTCAGCCTCGAGGGCAACCGCTACGTGTCGACGCTGCCTCAGTTTTTCGGTGCGAACCCGGCCGTGGTGCCGCGTGACGTGGGTGGCGGTGCACCGCGCGAGGGTTTTCGGCTGCTCGGCAACGAGGAGGACCTGGCCCGTCAGTGGCTCGCGAGCCTCACTCCGCCTCAGCGGGCGCGCGCGATCTTCGACACGCGACCCTTTGGTGACATCGTCAGCCGCAACGCTACCCGTGCACGGCCGCTGGATGCCGTGGGGCTGCCTTTCGCGGAGATGGACGCCGCCCAACAGGCGCAAGTGCTGCAACTGATCGGGGCGTTCGCCGATCACCTCCAACCTGAGCTCACCCAGGCGCGCCTCGCGCGTGTGCGCGCGGCTCCACTCGACTCGATCCAAGTCGGCTGGGCCGGATCGGATCAGCCGCGCCAGCCGTACTACTTTCGCATCCAGGGCGCGAACTTCCTCATCGAGTTCGACAACTCGGGCGGCAACCACATCCACTCGGTGTGGCGCGACTTCGAAGGCGATTTCGGCCGCGACGTGTTGCGTGACCACTACCGCGGCGCTGAGGGCACCGCGCATCGGCATGGCAGCCGCTGAGCGGATGCGCGTGATGCTTCTGAGAGGTTAGGCCGCACGTTTGGCCAAGGGTAGCCGAAATGCCTGCGGCGAAAGAAATGCGAGAACGGCGGCAATGACAAACAATGCCGGAACGTCACCGTAGAGGTGATGAACGTGCATCGGGTTCTGCACCGACTGGCACCGCCATCACCGCACCATGGACGATGCTCGACCAAATGGCGAAGGAGATCAGAGGCAGGTGCTGATTCGGATTACGAGAGGCAATGAGCAGGAAGACACCCAGGGTCGCGTAAATGGCGATGATCATTTCGAGATATTCCGACCGTCCGCTGGACCAGGACCATCCCGATGACCAGAAGACCGTCAGCGGGTAGAAGCCAAAAATCGCGATGATGCCGACGATGCGGAGTGCGAGTTTGAGGTGCTTAAGGCGTTCGATTTCAGTCATGGATTCCTCCGGTGCACCCGCGGGAACATGGCACCTCTGTTGGGCCGCGGGTGGATGCCAGCAGGCAAACTCTCGAAATCCGGTGATGGCAACGCTAGATGCGTGATTTCACGACTGTGCCGCGTGCGTTGAATGCTTTGCTTGCGCGTCCAGCGCTTGCGGGAAGTCTCGAGCTTCCACGTGCCGCTCAGGCGTAACCGAGCGCCGCCGCCGCGCCGTCAGCGCGACGTAGTTCCCCACGAACGCGAGCGTGGCACCGATCACGCCACTCGCGGTCCAGCGGTAGTCCTCGAAAAGCGTGCTCAATATCATCGCAACGACCGGTATCAGCACCGCAGTGAAGCTCGCGCGGTCGGCGCCCACCTTCTCGATCAAATGGAGATAGGCGCCGAATGCCACGACGCTGCCCAGCGTCGCGAGGTAGGCAAGCGAGGCGACATACGGCAGCCGCATATCGAACGACCAGGCCGAACCTGAAAGCCAGGCGCACACCGCGGCCGTGACTGCGCCGTAAGCCATGCCCCAGGCGATGGCGCTCATGACGGGAATGCGGTCGCGTTGCAATCGAACAGCGATCAGGTTGCCGATCGAAGCGATCACGGTCGCACCCAGCGCATAGGCGACGCCGATCGCCGTCGCGCCGCCAATCGTCGCGGTGCGAAATTCCGGCAGGAACAGGGATGCGATGCCGGCTACTCCGAGCAACGCGCCAACAACGACGCGCGGCTCGAGGGCAGTGGCGAATACCAGCCTCGAACCGATTGGCACCAGGAACACCAGCGTCGAGAACGCTACGGCGACCAGCCCGGAGGCCACATAGCGCTCGGCAAGATAGACCCCGACGTAGTTGAGCCCGTAAAGCGTCGCGCCCTGCGCAGCCAGCCAGACATGCACGCGCAACGGGAACCGCAACGAATGCCGGCGCAGCCAGCACCATACAAACACGGTCGCCGACGCCAACGCGAAGCGATAGACGACCGAGACCTCCGGCGCGACGACACCGAGCTGAAAGGTGATCGCGATCCACGTCGAGCCCCAGATCAGAGTGGCGGTCGCAAAGAGAACAACGGGGTTGGTCATTGCAAGCGCACGTCTTGCCGAGTCGCTTGTCAGGAGCTTCGAAGCGTCGCCCGCGTCCACTAATGCCGCTAGCGCCAACGTCGTTGCCGCACCGGATCCTTTCGCCTGCACCGGTTGCGAGGCCGCCGATTCGTCGGCCACAAAGCCAGGCGCAAACACCACACCCGCCACCCCGATGACGAGAGTGACCGTTCCCAGGACTGGAGCCAATTGTGCTCGGAAAGTGCGAAACAGTGCCATGTGCTACCTCTCTGCATTACCCGTTCGGTGAGGGCCCTCGCCACTCGCGTTGAGCCTTAGCCGAGGAGGAGGGACAAGCAATCGACAGACACTGCGGCCGCTCGATTTCCGATCATGTGTCGGCAGAGCCGAGCTGTGTTTCACTTGTAGCTCTTGATCTGCGGCAACTAGGCCGCCGATTGCAGCGACGGCGAGCTCGAAGTGCCGCGGCCCTCGGCGACCCATTGAGCACGCATCGGCTATGTGGTCGGACACCTGACTTTGTCCGCTATTCGGCGAGTCGTGCGGCCGCGCGGAACGGCGGCTTATGGCCGCAAAAGGCAAGGCAGGACGTCCAGGGCACTCCTTTAGAACGACGCTCCCTGTGTCGCTCCGTGATTCGTTCTTGCGTCGTATTCCTTGTCGCGTAACTTGAGATTCTCATACAGCCGCTGGGACTCGCCGCGCGCGAGTGCATTGAGCCGATCGCAGGCCATCACGCCCAGCCCCATAAGCCGTTCTTTCACAAGAATGGCAAGCTCGCGCCCGTGCTGGATATGCCCGTCTTCGTGTCTTTGCAGCGCGGCATAGTGATCGTTCCAGCGGCGCTGGAGGTCGAGTGGGGCCGCAGCAGCATCAACCCAGCGCGGCATAAGGATTTCGCCCGTGACGCGTACGCGCACCGCGGAGATCGCACAGTCACTACCCCGCGGTTCCATGCTGTTGTCGAACGCCACATTCCATTTCGCAAGGCCGTGGAAGCCCTTGGGGCCGTTGGCCCGAACCGAGCGGATGAGAGACGGGTAGTCCAGGCCGCGGACGTCGTAGTGAACGACGCTGACCTGCAGATCGAGCGCTCCGCTCGGGCCAGACCAGGCATAGTCCTTCGAACTCGACTTGGCACCCGCCGCACACGGGCGATCGGAGTAGGTAACGGTGCCATCGCGTTCACATCGATAAATTTGACCATGCGCAGCGCTTGCCGCGAGCAGCAGCGCCAAACCAATCATGAACCACCGGCCGGTGATTGCCATGGAGGAATCAAGGAAAGGCAGCAGCCGGATGGAACGAAACGATGCCGTCGACCGAAGCGTCCGAAAGCACATTCATCTTGATTCCACTTGGGCTGAAATCAGAGATTCGATTCTGTCTGCTTTCGGGCTCAGCAATTCAGTGTGGTGAATGGCCGGACTTCGCCGTGCTCTGCCTAGACGCACCCGACCGACCGGAGCATTCTAGGTGTTGCTTTCCGGGAGCATCGCGATACTGGGAGAATACGTAATGTGCAGATACGCCATCAAATTTGCTGCCGTGGCCGCTTTCGCAGCTTCGGCTGTCATGCTCAGCTGGTCCACCGCATTGGCTCAGGGCTCGAGTGATGTTGTGGGAACGTGGACACTCGTCTCGTCGGTGACGGAAAAAGATGGTACGAGAACTGATCAGTTTGGCTCAGGTGCAAAGGGGATGATGACTTTGGATGCCGATGGTCGCTTCATGCTTACGATCATCGGACCTGATCTTCCAAGTTTCGCCTCGAACAGTCGCGCGGCGGGCACGCCGGAAGAAAACAAAGCCGTCGTGTCGAAGAGCATTGCCATGATCGGCACCTATTCGGTCAACGCGGCAGATAAGACGCTCACCTTCAAGGTTGACAGCGCCACATTTCCCAATTGGAACGGAACTGAGCAGAAGCGGCTGCTTGCATCCAGCAGCAAGGACGAGCTCAAATACATCACACCCACTGCGTCCAGTGGCGGCGTTGGCACGGTGACCTGGAGACGCGCCAAGTAGGTGATGATCATCTAGCCGGCCTCCACACCGTGCCGCGAAGCACGGCGGGGATAGAGTCAAGGTGCGTTTGTCTTGACGACCCTGAAGGAGGCCAGCATGCGGAAGTTTATCGGCATTGATTTGCACTCGAACAACAGCGTGGTGGTGGTGGCCGACGAGGAGGATCGGGTCGTGTATCAGAAGCGGTTGCCCAACAATCTGGAGGCGATTGCGGCGGCGCTGGCGCCGCATCGGGATGAGATGGTCGGCGTGGTGATCGAGTCGACCTACAACTGGTACTGGCTGGTGGATGGGCTGATGGACGCGGGCTATCGGGTGCATCTGGCCAACCCGACGGCGATCAAGAAGTACGAGGGGCTGAAGTACAGCGGCGACTTTGCCGATGCGGCGTATCTGGCGCAGCTGCTGCGGCTGGGGTTGTTGCCCGAGGGCTACATCTATCCGCGCGAGCAGCGTGGCGGCGCGCGATCTGGCGCGCAAGCGCATGCAGCTGGTGCGTCACCGCACGGCCCAGATCCTGTCCATCGAGGGCATCCTGATGCGGCAGACGGGGGCACGTGAAGAGCTGCGCCGCCGTCAAGCGGCTGACCGCCGAGCAGGTCGAGGCCTTCGCGTTCGCACCCGATGTGGCGCTCGCCGTGCAGGCCAATCGGGCGGTGAGCGCACGTGCTGCAACAGCAGATCGCGGTGCTGGAGCAGCGCCTCAAGGAGCGGGTGAGCCTGCGCCCGGAATACCGTTTGCTGCGCACGGTGCCCGGCATCGGCGAGATCCTGGCCACCACGATCATGCTCGAGACGGGCCCGATCGAGCCGCTTTGCCGCGGTCGGCAACTTCGCCTCCTACTGTCGCTGCGTCGACAGCGTGCGCGAGAGCAACGGCAAGAAGAAGGGCGAAGGCAACGGCAAGAACGGCAACAAGTACCTGGCCTGGGCGTTTGTGGAGGCGGCCAACTTCGCGCTGCGCTACTGCCCGCAGGCCAAGAGCTTCTACGAGCGCAAGAAGCGCAAGACCAACGTCGTCGTGGCGATCAAGGCGCTGGCGCACAAACTGGCGCGGGCCTGCTTCCACATGCTGCGCGAACAGAAGCCGTTCGATGTGAATCGATGCTTCGCGTAACGGTTTGGCCAAGGGCGGTGAGCCAGGAAAGCGGACTGGTGCACAACCAGCTGAAATGATTGGACACCGCCCTTGCGCCATCAGCTCGAATGCAGATCACCCAATCGCCCAAGCCATGAGCCAATCACGGACTGGCGTCGCCTCACCACGGCGACAGCCATACGCAATGTAAGCATCCCCATGGACACGGCTTGGCACCAACGTTTCTCTGGGGCGGCACACGCCGCCAGGGCGATCGCAGAGCAGCGCGACACGCTTGATCCCGATGGGTGTCTGGCGCGATTCGGTTCGCAGCCGACCGAGTGAGAAAACGGGCGCGATTGAGTACTGCAGAACTTATGGTGGCGTAGGCTGTCGAGACTAAAGTGGACGCACAAAAGTGCGACGTCCTGATTTTGTCCTTGACCCCGGCCGGCTAATGGGTGTCCGCTTTGTCGCTGACGAGGACCGCAGGGCGGGATGTCGGCTGCTGGCCGTTACCGACGCCGCCGAAGTCGCCAAACTAGCAGCGCAGTTGCGGATGCTTTTCAAGCAGCGCGTTTCTTCGCGCTGCAAAGCAAGGATGTGCACCGCGGGTCGCTAGCGCCGATAGGCCCTCGCCCGTCGACGCAGGACTTCAAACAGCGACGCCGCAAGCATCAGTGCGAGTATCGGATCGAAGAGTTGATCCGCAGGGCCCACCGTACACCCGACGCCGCCCATGTTTGACGGAGCGACGGCCGCTGATGTCAGAGGCTCAGGCGAGGACGACGACGGCGGCGACGTCGTGTCGGACGTGACCGTCTGATCGAGAGTCGTCCGTCCGGTCAACGCGATGCGCGTGGGTTCGGCCAGCGATGCCGAGGAAATGACCACTTCGCCCGTCGCGGCGCCCGCGGCCGCGGGCTGGAAAGCGACGTAAACGCTGCATGACTGTCCGGGGGTGAGGTCCATCGGCCCCGCGCCGCAGGAATTGCTCCCCTGCTGCATCGAGAATGGACCGGTGATGGCGATCGACGTTAACGTGATCGGGCTCGCGCCGGAGTCGGTGATCACGGCCTGCGCCATGGTCGACATCACACCGATCGGTGACTGCATCGACAGCGCGGCCGGATTGACCGAGATCGCGTACTGAACGCCCGATCCGGACAGCGCAACGACCGGATTGCCGTTGGCGGCGTTCGACGTGACCGTCAGCGTGCCACTGCGGCTACCGACCGTGGTGGGCGCAAAGGTCAGTTGCAACGTGCAGGTGCCTCCGGGGGCGATCGTTGCGCCGTTCGCGCAGGTGCCGGCCAGCGCAAAATCGCCGCCTGCGGTTCCGCCGAGCGTGAGGCTCGCGAGGGTCAGCGGCGCCTGGCCCGTGTTCGTCAACGTGATTGCCTCCGCCGCGCTCTTTGCGCCGAGCGAGGCCGTTCCAAAGTCCAGTGTTGACACCGACAACGACACCGCAGGCTGCGCGGTTACCGTTCCGGTTCCGTTGAGGGCAACGGTCGACGGGCTTGCGGCCGCGTTGTGCCCGATCGACAGCGTGGCACTCCGCGCACCGGCCGCCGTTGGCCGAAAGGTCAGCTGCAGATTGCAGCTTGCATTGGCGTTGAGGACGGTCCCGACCGCGCAGGTTGATGAGGCTCCGGTCGCGAATTCGGCTGCGTTTGGTCCCGCGATCCCGATCGCCGACAGGGTGAGCGGCTGTCCGCCGGTATTGCTGACGGTCACGGCCTGGGCCAGCGACGTCGTATTGATCGTCTGCGTGAAGCCGAGGGTTGTCGGCGTCACGCTCGCGGCAGCCGGCGCGAGCGCCCCGGTCCCGACCAGAGTCAGCGTCGAGGTTCCGCTCGCTGCATTGTGCGAGATCGTCAGGGTCGCATTGCGGGCGCCCGACGCGGCGGGAGTGAACGTCACCTGCAGCGAACAGCTGCCACCCGCGGCGACGTTTGTGCCGACCTGACAGGTCCCAGCTCCGCGCAAATTCGGCGCTGGCGGCACCACCGAACGTCAGCGCGGTGAGATTCAGTACGGCAGTTCCGGTATTGCTGACCGTCACGGTCTGTGCCGCGCTCGTCGTGCCGAGCGTCTGCGACGCGAATGTGAGACTGGTCGCCGACAGCGAAACGGCCGGAGATCCATTGCCGGCCGCGGGATTTGCGATGTAGGCCGCGATGTCATTCGCGTCGGTCGTATTGACGTACCCGGCGAGAATTCCGCATCCCGCCCTTGTTGCTGGATATCGCGTTCAGGATCTTCGTAGGGTTCGAGGCCTTGCGTGATTCCGTTGCGCTGGACGGAAGGAAATCCGGAATGACACGCTGCGATGCTGCAACTCTGCGGCGCACCGTTGGTGTTCGCGAACAGGGCTTTGCCTCTTACGGCATCCGCCGCATGCCCGACACCCAGCACGCTCAGCCCAATCACCGCAATCAACCCGGCCGCAATACGTCGCACCGCTTCCATCTCACACACTCCAGTAGAAAATCCAAACTGCGTTGGCCGCGCTGTGCAGCGCGACGCAAAGGCCGATCGATCGGGTGCGCTCGTAGGCCCATCCGATGACGAATGCGGGCGCGACCACCATCGCGGCGTGCGCCATCGACGTCGTCGCCAGGTGCGCGACCCCGAAGCATGCCGCCGTCACTCCGATCGCGACCCACGGTCGTCCCCAGAACCCGCCGTGGGCACGCAGTCGGGACTGCACGACGCCGCGGAAGAAAAGTTCCTCGATAAGCGGCGCGACGATCAGCGACTTTGCAATCTGCGCCATGTGCGAGGTGAGCGCGTGAGAAACGGTCGACGCCACCGCGTATGCAGCGACCGCGATGAAGATAGCCATCAGGCCGGCGCCGAATGGCGGGAGAACTGCAGACGTCGGATCTCGATTCACACGTTTCTCGCCACCGAACAGGTCCACCGTCGGACCTGGACCGTGGCAGGCCACCGCAGTTGCATTCGGAAGCGGCGCCCCGTTGGTGTTTTCGTAGAGGAGTTTTCCGTTTGCCGGATCCGCCGCCTGAGCCGGCGCCGCGATTGCCGTGGCCAGCAGGCCGGCGGCCCGGATGGACTTAAGAGTGCTCACCGTCTCCCTTCGCCATTTGTTCCGATGTTTGTTACGGACCGATCGTCGGAGCTGCGCAAGTAGCATTGGGGCAACGCCGGCGACAGTGGGGAGAAACTAAATCGAAAGCGCGTGATCGGGTCGTCGATGCTTCGCCCGATCACGTTAGTTCCGCGGATGGCAGTCGCTCGGACTAGCCGATGCCAGCGAGACGTCTTCGCGTTTGGAAAGCGTCGTTGCACGACTAAATCGTTAAGCAGCGTTAAGGGCGCATCCACAATCGGTTCCGCGACTTTCACGTACCTCCAGTGGACTTCG
>CAVPPW010000056.1:0-6320 GCA_963707445.1 uncultured beta proteobacterium
CGAGCTCGAAAAGAAGA
Source organism: uncultured beta proteobacterium (assembly GCA_963707445.1). Classification (GTDB taxonomy): domain Bacteria; phylum Pseudomonadota; class Gammaproteobacteria; order Burkholderiales; family Burkholderiaceae_F; genus JALORV01. The sequence continues at coordinate 18 of CAVPPW010000056.1, forward strand.
AAGCTGCCCGACCCAAACATCAGGCGGACCGCTACTGGCAGATGGCGAAGACGCGCGAAGCCAACCCGCCGCTTTCAACTTCCGTTCGTCACCGGCAAAACTTCGCTCGCGGAGCTCATCGAGCAACTCCTAAAGTGGCGGGAACAGCTTCGCGCCCGTTTGCGGCTCTCCTCACGAACGACACCGGAACAATGCATCTCGCCGACGGTTTTGGCGTTCCGCTGGTGGTGATGTTCAGCTCGACTTAACCGCGCCTGATCGGCCCGCGCTCACGAGCAGCATTGTCTCGCCATCAAGTGGAATGCGGCCCGTGCTTCCTGCGCGAGTGCCGCTGGACTTTCGCTGCATGCGCTCCCTAGCTCCTGAGGAAGCAGCCAAAGCCCTTCTCGCTATCCTAAGGTGGTTCGGTCCGGAAAGCACCGGCCTCTCGGTGTCGTTCCGGGGGAGCGACGCACCGAAAAATTGACTTGAAGAAAAACGAAAACGCTTAGTCGAGGCGCTTCCTAATGCCGTAGGCGTTATTGCGGTCCACCAGGAATAGGTTTACCCCACGACGTTGCAACACGAAGGTGTTGTTGTCGCCGTACTTGCTCCACGGCCCTGGGGGGACATCGCGAGCCTCGACAAATTTCCAGTCGCAGACATCCTTGCCACGCATGCCAAGGTAGTCGCGCACCGCCGGCGAGACGTCCAGACCCGCGCCCTGGTTTAGATTCGGGAGGGGTCTTTGATTTCCGAAAACATACTGCCAGTGGTCGGTTCTAAATGGTCCACGATCTTCCCACTGCGCATAGGCAATCCGGTTGCCCCGTCTTACCGCCACCCACCGGCCCTTGAGCACGCTTTTTCCAGGCCGCTCGAAAGTTTGCTTGAACCAGGGAACGGCCCGGCGTGCTTCGGCTTTCGTCGTCCCGCGAGATACATCATTGTAGGGAAGCGCGATATAGAATGGGTTCTGCCGCGGAACGAATTTGGCAGGAATGAAGTTTCGGCGAAGCGCCGGATCCGGATTATCCAAGCCCCCATAATTCTGCGCCCAGCGTTGATCCCATGAGCTCTTATAATTGGGAACGGGATTGTTTGCTGTCGGCCGTTCCCCGACCCAGAAAACTGTCGTCACAATGCCGCGCTTCCACGGGTAGCGATTGAATCCCGACCGGAAGTTCGTCCCCGCCACCACCTGCGGTTCGAGTTTCAAGAGCGCGTTCTCACGCAGCCGCATGGCCGCTTTCTGGAAGTCTGTGCTCGAGGAAATGGGTGATTGCGCTTCGGAAGCTCTCAATATAGCAGTCACGAAAAACACAGCTGATATAGCGGTAGCGATTCTCATACCAATCAAAAGGCGGCTTGGGGCGCCTACTATGCCCGCTGCGCTGCGCGGCCGCAACTGAAAACGTAGAGCCCTCATGTCCGGCGCATGGTGGTATCCCGTAAGAAGCGCGGGTCGCTCTCGGGGTAATTCAACGTGTAGTGCAAGCCACGACTCTCGCGACGACTGATTGCGCAATCAACGATCAAAGAGGCCACCGTGACCAAATTGCGCAGCTCGAGCAGCTCCGTCGAAACTTTGAAGTTCCAATAAAATTCCTGAATCTCTGCATGCAAGTTGCGCAGGCGCGTGGCTGCGCGATGGAGCCGCTTGTCGGTGCGAACGATTCCGACGTAGTCCCACATGAGCCGGCGGATTTCGTCCCAGTTGTGGTAGATGACGACCAATTCGTCCAAGTCCTGGACTCGGCCCGGCCGCCACTCCGGCAAATCGAATTCGAGGCGCGGCTTGCGGTTGCGCATTGATTTTCCCGTTGCCCTGTGCGCGAGCACCAGGCCTTCCAACAGTGAATTACTGGCCAAGCGGTTGGCACCGTGCAAACCCGTGCAGGCGACCTCACCAATCGCATACAGCCCACGCAAGCTCGTCTCTCCATTGAGGTCAGTTTTCACGCCTCCGCATTGGTAGTGGGCGGCGGGAACAACGGGAATCGGTTGGGCGGTAATGTCTATCCCGTGGCGCAAGCAGGTCTCGTGAATGGATGGAAAGCGCGCCCGGATAAACTCCGCCGGCTTGTGAGTAATATCGAGGAGGACACTCTTGCCGCCGCTTCTTCATTTCCCCGTCAATGGCGCGGGCAACGATATCGCGTGGAGCCAACTCTTTTTGCGGATGATGGTGCTCCATGAAGCGTCGACCCCTGGCATCAGCAAAACGCCTCCTTCGCCGCGAACGGCCTCCGAGATAAGAAATGACTTCGCTTCCGCATGGTAGAGACAGGTCGGGTGGAACTGAATAAACTCCATGTTGGAAATCAAGGCGCCGGCCCGCCAGGCCATCGCCACTCCATCGCCGGTGGCGATATCCGGATTTGTTGAATAGAGGTAGACTTTTCCACAACCGCCGGTGGCGAGCACGTTGATATCACTGCGCAAGGTCTCCACCTGACTACTCGCCTCATCGAGGACATACACACCGACGCAACAATCCTGCATCGCGTAGCCCAACTTGCCCGTGGTCAGAAAATCTACGGCCATGTGATTTTCAAAGACGGTGATACTCGCGTGCGCGGAGATTTGGCTGATCAGGGTTCGTTCAATCTCCAGTCCAGTGAAATCTTGAGAATGAAGCACCCGGCGCTTGGAGTGCCCACCCTCCCGGGCCAGATCGAGTTCGCGCTGACCGTTGGCGAGCTGCCTCTCATCGAAATGCATTCCGAAATTGATCAGCTCGTGGACGCGAGCGGGACCCTCGGTGACTACCGCGCGCACGACCTCCTCGTTGCAAAGCCCGGCACCGGCGACAAGCGTGTCGCGAACGTGAAGGTCAAACGAATCCTCTTCGCTAACCACACAGGCGACACCCCCCTGCGCCCAGGCGGTGTTCGAGTCCGCCAGCAGGCGTTTAGTCACCAGCGCAACGGATCCCTTTTCTGCTGCCTTGAGCGCAAACGAGAGACCAGCGATGCCGCTGCCAATGACGACGCAATCGAATTCTCTCATCACAGCAGGGGGTGATTATGCGGGCGGCAGCAGTTTTTCGGCCAGGCGGACGTTAAGTCAGGTTCGCGCGGCGATGCCGATATTATCAATTAGGCGAGCTTTGCCGAGAAATACCGCCACAGCCAGGCGCATTGGACGGGAAAAGCTCCTCGCCGGCTCGATGGTCTCGGCATCGACGAGCTCCAGGTAGTCGATCTTCGTTCCGGGAATCTGCTCGATGAGGCGTCGTCCTCTTTTCAGAATATCAATTGACCGCGTTGCGCCGGCGGCGAGCGTCAAGGCAGCATAAATGCCAGGAGCGACAGTGCGTTCCTCGGGCGTCAGGTAATCGTTACGCGAACTCATTGCCAGACCGTCACGCTCGCGAACTGTGGGATGACCAACAATTCGAATGGGAACATCGAGATCACGCACCATTCTTCGAATGATCGCAAGCTGCTGCCAGTCCTTTTCTCCGAAGATGGCGATATCGGGGCGAACAATCAGGAACAACTTCGCGACGACGGTGCACACACCGCGAAAATGGCCCGGCCGTGAGGCGCCGCACAAAGATCGCGAAAGAGAACTCTCTTCCACGAAGACGGAATGGTCGCCGCGGTAGATCTGTTCGACCGAAGGACGAAAAACAAGATCGGCGCCAGCTCGTCCGCAAACATCCAAATCGCGCTTCCAGGAACGCGGATATTTCGAGAAATCCTCGTTGGGACCAAACTGGATGGGATTGACAAACACTGAGATAACGACGGTTCCCTTCGCTCCGGCAAGCTTCCGTGCGCAGCGAATTAGAGCAGCGTGGCCCTCATGGAGAGCGCCCATTGTGGGAACCAGCACCACTGGGCGAGTGGCCTTTGCGCGAAACTCGCGTGCAGATACCGGAGAGTTCGCGATCTTCATCGCTCGCGCGGGAAAAGGGAAACTAAGGTGCCGCGGACGCAGGAGTTCCTGGAGCTTGGGGAGTGGGAGCAGGAGCGGCCGCTGCAGGCGCAGTCGCATCCGAACTCGACGCCGGTGCAGGACTGGACAAGAGCGATGGCGAGGCCGCAGGCACGGCGCTGTTCAGTAATTCGCGCTGAATCTGGCTCCGGCCGACGGCTCGGTGCGAGTAGGCGACGGCCAGCATCAGGGTAATGGCAAAGAACGCCACCCCAAGCCATACGGTAAACTTCGCCAGGACGTGCGTTGTTTGCGCCCCGAAAATGTTCTCCGTAACGGTGCCCCCGAAGGCGGCACCGAGCCCCTCACTGCGAGGAAGCTGCATCAAAACAACCAGCACGAGCAGCAAACAAACGACCACATGAAGAACAAGCAGAATGGGCAAGAGCAACCACATAGGGCGGAAAGCGAAAACTGCTTTATCGCATGGGGTTTGTAAAGGGCCTTCCTGTCGAATCTCTTGACCCGCCCCATGCATCGTGAGAGTCTCGTGACCCCTCAAACTTGCCACCTGTGGACCTCAAAGAGATTCGAACACTGATCGACCTGATGAAGAAGAACGGCTTGTCCGTCTTCAAAATGGAGCGTGAGGGGTTCAAGATCACCCTCAAGACTAGCAGTGCTAGGAATTCAGATTCGATCATCGCCATGTCGGCCCCGGCGCCCGCCGCGGTCGGGTCACCGCGACAGCCAGGAGGCGCCCAAGGTGAAGGAGCTGCTCCCGAGACTTCACATAAGGAGATAAAGTCGCCGATGATCGGCACGTTCTACGCGGCGCCCTCCCCTGAGCCGCCTCCCTACGTCGAGGTTGGCCAGGAGGTCACGCCCGAGACGGTGGTCTGCATCATCGAAGCCATGAAGGTGATGAACGAGATCAAGGCCGAGGCCAAGGGCGTGATCACCCAGGTGCTGGTGGAGAACGCCAAGCCGGTGGAGTTTGGCCAGCCCTTTTGTTCACTGAGATGACAGCCCTGCCTGCTCGGGTCCCCCGTCTGCGAACTGGTTACCATCTGGCATGTTCGAGAAAATTCTGGTCGCCAATCGCGGCGAAATCGCCGTCCGCATCATCCGCGCCTGCAAGGAGCTCGAACATCCGCACGGTGGCCGTCTATTCGGAGGCGGACGCCAACTCCATGCACGTCCAGCTGGCCGATGAGGCCATCTGCATCGGCAGAAGCCGCAGCCACCGAGAGCTATCTGCGCATCGATCGGATCATCAGCGCGGCGGAGATCGCCGACGTGGACGCGATCCACCCCGGCTACGGGTTTCTGGCCGAGAACGCCCATTTCGCGGACGTCTGCGAGAGCTGCAACATCCGGTTCATCGGCCGCCCGCCTCGCGCCATGAACGGCTGATGGAGACAAGGCCGTCAGCCGCGCCTGCGCTGCGCAAGGCCGGAGTGCCCATCCCCCCGGGTCGACGGGGTGGTGGATACCGAGCAGGACGCCCTTGGCGGTGGCGCAAGGCATCGGCTATCCGGTCATGATCAAGGCGGTGCCGGCGGCGGCGGCCGCGGCATGCGCGTCGCCCACAACGACAGTTCTCGCTGCGTCAAGGGTTATCACACCGCGCGCCGAGGCGGAGAAGGCTTTCGGCAACTCGGGGTATACATCGAGAAGTACATCGAGAACCCCCACCACATCGAGTTCCAGATCCTGGGGCGACACCAGGGCAACATCATCCACCTGGGCGAGCGCGATTGCTCGATCCAGCGCCGCAACCAGAAGGTGGTCGAGGAGATGCCCCTCGCCGCTGATCGAGACCAAGTTCCGGAAGCTGCGCGAGAAGATGGGCAAGGCCGCCATCAAGCTCTGCAAGGAGCTCGATTACACGAACGCCGGCACGGTCGAGTTCATCGTGGATAACGACGGGCAATTTCTACTTCCTCGAGATGAACAAGCGCATCCAGGTGGAGCACCCGATCACGGAGGAAGTCACGGGCATCGACCTGGTGCGCTACCAGATCATGATCGCGGCGGGCTGCCCTTTCGAGCACGTCACCAGATGACGCGATCTCCACGGGCCACGCCATCGAGTGCCGCATCAATGCGGAAGACCCGTTCGATGATTTCCGTCCCAGCCCGGGCCGGATCGAGATGTATTACCAGCCCGGCGGTCGCGGCGTGCGTGTGGACACCCATGCCTACGCCGGCTACACATCCCGCCGCCCTACGATTCCATGATCGGCAAGCTGATCACCTGCGGCGGGACCGCGGGAGGCCATGGACAAGATGAGCCGCGCCTTGGCGAGTACATGATCACCGGCGTCAAGACCACCATTTCCTTTCAGCAGGCGATTCTGCAGGACCCCAACTTCCGCCGGGGCGTCTACTCTCACGGCCTTCGTCGAGAAGATTTCGAAGAGTGGCATTCCCATG
>CAVPPW010000057.1:0-58494 GCA_963707445.1 uncultured beta proteobacterium
TTCGCAGCGGTGATCAGCGCACTGGCAGCGTCGTATTGATGCAGGTGATATTGAAGGGTGTTGCGCGGTCCTGCCCAGTACGGCCGCCTGAGGCGGAATGCAGTGCGATAGGCACGCAGATCTCGGCTTTCGGGACCGTAGAGGTATCCGAGGCGCACGACGCACGCAGCTATCGGGCCCAAGCAACTAGACTCTCGCACTCGATGATGGTCTCCGCGATCGAGCGCATCGGGTCCTTCGGCGGTTGACCCAGCACGAAGGCGAAGCTCGCATGCACGAGCATGTCTGCATCGGAACGCATCGCGCGCCGCGCACCGTCCAGTGCGACACGCGCAAACCCCTTCCACGCGTGTCCATCGTGCAACAGCGTATTGGCCTGCTGTCCTGCGATATTCATGTGCACCGCGCCGCTTGCGCGTTGCCGCGCAAGAATGCGACCGAGTTCTGATCGGGCTCCGGTGATCTGCAGGCTCATCGATTCTTGGAAGGTCCCGGACACAGCATCGGCACGATTGGGTACCAGTGTGCCTGTTGGGCATCAGACTATCGCACCGAGCGGGCCAACGCGCCGCCAATTGCAGCCGTGCCCGCGCCCGGCCAGAATGGCGGCAAAGCGGGCACACGCGTTCCCTCCGCTCATCCGTATACGCAATGCCATGACTCTCAACGAAGCGCTTGCGCGTCTCGAATCTCCGGCAGCGAGAGAATGCGCGTGCAGAACGCCAAAAATGGTGCCGGGGACAATCAGTTCGGCGTTCGAATCGGTGACATCAGGAAGCTAGCCGCGGAGATCAAGGGCAACCGCGAGTTGGCCATTGCCCTCTGGGGCACAGGAAGCATCGATGCCCGACTCTTGGCAGCTCTTCTTATCAAGCCAAAGGACCTGTCAGGCGACGAGTTAGAACGGATGCTTCGGTCCATCAGCTTTGTGCAAGTGGCGGATTGGCTCAACTCCTATGTTGTCAAGAAGCATCCCGACAAAGAGGCTTCGGCAAAGATGGATGGCATCTGATGACAAGTGGGCCGCCCGTGCCGGATGGAGCCTGACCGCCGAGCGTGTCGCCAAGGATCCAGAAGGTCTTGACCTGCCGGCGCTCCTGGCCCGCATTGAGTCCGAAATGGGGCGCGCCGCCGCAGAAGTGCAGTGGACGATGAACTTCTGCCTTGCAGGAATCGGGATCCACTTTCCAAAGCATCGCAAGCGCGCAATCGCCATCGGAGAAGCGTTGGGGCTGTATCGCGACTATCCGGTTTCCAAGGGCTGCACCTCTCCTTTCGCCCCGATCTGGATCGATGAGATGGCGCGTCGCCAAGCTTGAATAGGAAGTCGCAAATGCACGAAGGCTCATGCCACTGCGGAGCGGTTCGATTGACCTTGCCGTCTACACCGGAGGTGGCCACCGATTGCAACTGCTCGCTATGCCGGCGGATCGGCGGACCGTGGGTCTACTTCGAGTTTGGCTCGGTGAAGATCGAAGGCCATCCGCAAGCCACTGCCGAGTACATCTGGGGCGACAGGACTCTGCGTACCATTCACTGTCGTACCTGTGGCTGCGTCACGCACTGGGAGCCTTTGGAGCCCGTTCCTGGTGTCAAGCACGGAGTGAACCTTGGAAACTTCGACCCCGAACTCATAGCTTCCGTACGCGTTCGCCGATTCGACGGCGCCGATACGTGGAAGTTCATCGACGAATGAGTGCATGCAGCTACGCGTAGTCCTAACGCTGAAGAACACAAGAGTGTTCCGGGACCGCGCGAAGAAGCGACTCACCGTTCTCCGCTCTGCTCTCGCCACTACGCTCCTGCTCGTTGCGACGATCGGCTGCGCACGCGATCTCGCGATCGTCGGTGCGTCGGTCTATGGGTCGCCCGATGCAGCGCGCCTCACCGATGCGACGATCGTCGTCCGTGACGGACGCATCGAGCGCGTCGGGCCGGTGCGCGACGTGCCCGTTCCAGACGGCATGCCGATGATCGACGGCCGGGGCACAACGGTCGTCGCCGGCTTCTGGAACAGCCACATTCACCTGCTCAGACCCGACGTCCTCGATGCAGCATCGCAGCCGGCGGCAACGCTGGAAGCCGCGCTGCAACGGATGCTGACGCGCTGGGGCTTCACCGCTGTGTTCGAGATAGCCGGCATACCAGGCAACGCGATCGCATTGCGTCAACGAATCGAACGCGGAGAACTGCGCGGCCCGCTGCTGCTCACGACGGACGCGCCGTTTTATCCGCGAGATGGCACGCCGATCTACGTTCGAAAGCTCTATGCCGATAACCGCTGGCCGAGTGCTGAAGCGGCGACGCCCGAGGATGCACGACAGCGGGCGCGCGCGCAGCTCGCGGCGGGCGCCGACGGCGTGAAGCTGTTCACCGGCGCGATCGTCGGCGGTCCGACCGACGTCTTGCCAATGGATATCGCGGTCGCCGAAGTCATCGTCGCGGAGGCGAAGGCACGCAGCAAGCCCGCGTTCGCGCATCCGAGCGACGTTCGCGGCATCGAGATCGCGCTAGCGGCGGGCGTGGACATTCTCGCGCACGCGACTCCCGCCGATGGACCATGGCTGACCTCGCTCGCGAATCGGCTGAAGGCGGGCGGCGTCGCGCTGATCCCGACGCTGAAGCTGTTCGAGGTCGAGCTAGCGAGCCTTGGCGTGCCCGACGAGGTCCGCGTGCGCTTCGCACGCAACGCCGCGCAACAAGTGCGCAGCTTTGCCAGCGCCGGCGGGACGATTCTGTTCGGCACCGACGTGGGCTACATCGAAGATGCCGATACCACGCGCGAGCTGCAGTTGATGGCGGAGGCAGGATTGGGCTGGCGCGAAATCCTTGCTTCGCTGACGACCGCACCAGCCGCGCGCTATGGCTTCGCCGCGAGCAAGGGTCGTATCGCCACAGGCATGGACGGCGATGTGGTCGTGCTCGGCCGCGACCCCCAGCAAGATCCCGCTGCGTTCGCCGACGTTCGAGCGACGATTCGCGGTGGCGTCGTCTTGTATCGCGCGCGTTGAAGTGACGGCACCCTCCAACGAGTCATGTGCGATGTCTGCTACTCGGGTTTTCCCCGGGGGACCTGGTGTCGAGGCGCAACGCCGTCGTTCGTCGTGTTCAGAGCGGGGATGTCCTGCGACTGGAGGCTCACAGCGGCACCGCCCAACCCTTCCATCGAGCGGACGTCCTCTGGCAAGCTTCGCCTGCCTGCGGCCGCCGCTCATGTCAAACGTCAGGTGGCAAGAGTCGGGGCCGTGTCATCTCGCTGGAGAACACCATGGCAAAGGGCTACTGGATCGTTCGAGTTGATATCGCTGATCCTGAGCGATACAAGGCCTACACCACAGCAAACGCCAAGCCATTGGCCAAGTATGGCGCACGCTTCCTGGTCCGTGCGGGCCCGTTCGAGAACCCGGAGGGAGGGAGCAGGGCCCGCAATGCGGTGATCGAGTTCCCCACCTACCAAGCCGCGGTCGATTGCTGGCACTCGCCGGAGTACCAGGAAGTGCTCAAACTTCGCCAGCCGATCTCCACGGCCGATCTGGTCATCATCGAAGGGTACGAAGGCCCGCAGCCCGCGTAGGGTCGGGGATCGCTTCTTGCCGTGATCTCGTGCTTCGAACGTGGAACCGGACAACGTCCGAATCAGGACGTATGCTCCTTCTCCCGGTGACCGGGAGGCGCTCCACGCGGCATTCGCATCATGGGCATCTCTGAACCTCGCTGTCTCCGCGCCGCGCAGCACGGGAGCAACGCGACGTGGTCGCGATCGGCACTCCGTTGGTGCGCGGTCGCAGCGCTGCCGCTGGTGCTGACAGCCTGCAACTGGGCCCTCCTCGATCCGCGCGGCCCGGTGGGGCAAGCCGAGCGCACCATCCTGATCGACTCGCTGGCCATCATGCTGGCGATCGGCGTGCCGACGATCCTCGCGACCTTCGCCTTCGCCTGGTGGTTCCGCGCCTCGAACAAGCGCGCCCACTACCGGCCCGACTGGGAGTTCTCCGGCGCCATCGAGCTCGTGGTCTGGTCGATCCCATGCATGGTGATCATCCTGCTCGGCGGCGTGGCGTGGCTGAGCTCGTACGCGCTCGACCCTGCCGAGCCCGTCGAGGCCCACCCGTCCTCGCCGCGGCGCGAGCCGCTCGAGATCCAGGCCGTGTCGCTCGACTGGAAGTGGCTGTTCATCTATCCCCGCGAGGGGGTCGCGAGCGTGAACGAGCTCGTCGTGCCCGCCGGCGTGCCGCTGCACTTCTCGCTCACCTCGGCGAGCGTCTGGAACACCTTCTTCGTGCCGCAGCTCGGCAGCATGATCTACACGATGAACGGCATGCGCACCGCAGCTGTACCTGCGTGCCGACCAGCCCGGCACCTTCCGCGGGATGTCGGCCCACTTCAGCGGCGACGGCTTCTCCGACATGCACTTTCCCGTGCGTTCGGTGAGCCTCGAGGAGTTCGCCGCCTGGTCCAAGGTCGACCCGGGGAGCCGGCCCGACGCTCGACGCGGCCAGCTACGCCGCGCTCGCCCGGCAAGGCACCGTGCCGCCGTCGAAGTACGGCGTCGGTGACACCGGGCCTCTTCGACCAGGTGGTGACCCAGAAGATCCCGCCCGGGCCCGGCCCGACGACGGAGCGCGGCGGGGCCGCGGAAAAGTCACCGAAGTGACGTCGCAGGTGCGCCGAGGAGATAACGCCAAATGTTCGGCAAGCTGACCTGGTCCGCGATCCCGTTCCACGAGCCCATCATCATGGTGACGTCGGCGGTGGTGGCGCTGGCCATCACGGCGGTGCTCGCCTGGGTGATCGTCAAGGGGCACCTGCCCTACATCTGGAAGGAGTGGCTCACCAGCGTCGACCACAAGCGCATCGGCGTCATGTACGTGGTGCTCGGCCTGGTGATGCTGCTGCGCGGCTTCGCCGACGCGATCATGATGCGCACGCAGCAGGCGATCGCCTTCGGCAGCGCGCCGGCTACCTGCCGCCGGAGCACTACGACCAGATCTTCTCGGCGCACGGCACGATCATGATCTTCTTCGTGGCGATGCCGCTCGTGATCGGGCTGATGAACTTCGCCGTGCCGCTGCAGCTCGGCGCGCGCGACGTCGCCTTTCCCGGTGCTCAACTCGGTCAGCTTCTGGCTGACCGCCACCGGCGCGCTGCTGGTCAATCATGTCGCTCTTCATCGGCGAGTTCGCGCGCGCCGGCTGGCTGCGCCTATCCGCCGCTCTCGGGGCTCGCGTACTCGCCCGATGTCGGCGTCGACTACTACCTCTGGTCGCTGCAGATCTCGGGGGTCGGCACGCTGCTGACCGGCGTCAACTTCGTGACCACGATTCTCAAGTTGCGCGCGCCGGGCATGACCTATCTGCACATGCCGGTCTTCTGCTGGACCACGCTCGCCACCAACCTGCTGATCGTCGCCGCGTTCCCGATCCTGACCGCCACGCTCGCGATGCTGCTGCTCGACCGCTATCTCGGCTTCGCATTTCTTCACCAACGACGCCGGCGGCAACCCGATGATGTACGTGAACCTCATCTGGACCTGGGGCCATCCCGAGGTCTACATCCTGGTCCTGCCGGCCTTCGGCATCTTCTCGGAGGTGTTCGCCACCTTCTCCGGCAAGCGGCTGTTCGGCTACCGCTCGATGGTCTGCGGCGACGATGGGGATCTGCGTCCTCTCCTTCATGGTCTGGCTGCACCATTTCTTCACCATGGGCGCGGGCGCCGACGTCAATGCGTTCTTCGGCATCACCACGATGATCATCGCGGTGCCCACGGGCGTGAAGATCTTCAACTGGCTGTTCACGATGTACCGCGGCCGCATCGTGTTTCGGACGCCGATGCTGTGGACGCTCGGCTTCGTCGTCACGTTCGTCATCGGCGGCATGACCGGCGTGCTGCTCGCCGTGCCCCCGGCCGACTTCGTGCTCCACAACAGCCTCTTCCTGGTCGCCCACTTCCACAACGTCATCATCGGCGGCGTGGTGTTCGGCCTGTTCGCCGGCTACGACGTACTGGTTTCCCAAGGCGTTCGGCTTCAGCCTCGACCCGGGCCTGGGCAAGGCGGCGTTCTGGTGCTGGTTCGTCGGCTTCTACGTCGCCTTCATGCCGCTCTACGCGCTCGGCCTGATGGGCATGACGCGGCGCATGCAGCACTACGACGTACCCGAGTGGCAGCCGTGGCTCGTGGTCGCCGCGGCCGGCGCCCTGATCATCGGCATCGGCGTCGCGCTTCCAGGTGGTGCAACTCGTCTGGAGCATTCGCCATCGCGAGGCGCTGCGCGACGTCACCGGCGACCCGTGGAACGGGCGCACGCTCGAGTGGATGACGTCCTCGCCGCCGCCGATGTTCAACTATGCGGTGATGCCGGACGTCGAGGGCGTCGAGGCGTACTGGATGCGCAAGCAGAGCGCGATCGAGCGCCAGGCGCTGCGGCCAGAGCCCGAATATCACGACATCCACATGCCGCGCAACAGCTCCGCCGGCTTCATCTGCGCCTTCTTCTCGGTCATCATGGGCTTCGCGCTGATCTGGCACATCTGGTGGCTGGTCGCCGTGGCCTTCGTCGGTGCGTGGGCCGTGTTCGTCGTCGTCGCCTGGCGTGACGAGCACGAGGAGGCGATCCCCGCGGCGACCGTCGCGAGCGTCGACCGGGCCAATCGCGCCGCACGCGAGGTCGCGCTGCGGACGCTGAGGCCGCTCTCGTGAGCGCCGGGGTGCAGGAGTATCCGGGCGGGGTGGCCGGCGGCGGACGGGCGCTGGTCGGCGGCCACGCCCAGGCGCTCACCGAGGAGCCGGCGCACGGACCGTCCAAGCGCATCGTCGTCGCCTACGGCTTCTGGATTTTCCTGATCAGCGACATTATCCTGTTCGCGGCGCTGTTCGCGAGCTATGCGGTGCTCACCGACGCCACTGCCGGCGGCCCGAGCGGCCGCGACCTGTTCGACCTGCCGATGGTCGCCGTCGAGACCGCGCTGCCTGCTGCTCTCGACCGTGTTCTGCGGCTTGGCCGGGATTGGCGCGCAGGCGCGGCGCAACGCGATCGTTCTACGGCTCGATGGCGGTGACCTTCTTGCTCGGCGCCACCTTCGTCGCGCATCGAGCTGCACGAGTTCGCGACCATGATCAACGAGGGCGCCGGCCCCGACCGCAGCGCCTTCCTGTCGGCGTTCTTCGCGCTGATCGGCTGCCACGGCCTGCACGTGAGCGCCGGCCTGCTGTGGCTACTGACGATGATGGCGCAGGTGTATGCCAAGGGCTACCGCCCTGACATCCGGCGGCGGCTGCTGTGCTTCGCGCTCTTCTGGCACACCCTCGACATCATCTGGGTGGCCCTGTTCAGCCTCGTCTACCTGGTCGGAGTGGCACCGCAATGAGCCCGTCCCTGCACGAAGCCCACGGCGACGTCGCCCCCGGCGACGATCTCGCCCCCGCCGACATCCCCCATGCGATTCGCGGCTACCTCGTCGGCCTGGCGCTGGCGACGCTGCTGACCTGCGTCTCGTTCTACATCGCCCGCAGCACGCTGGTCTGGCAGCCCAGCATCCCGATCGCGCTCTCGGTGCTGGCGATCGCGCAGATGGGCGTCCATCTCGTCTTCTTCCTGCACCTCACCTCGGGGCCCGACAACGTCAACAACGTCATGGCGCTGGCCTTCGGCCTGTTCATCGTGATGCTGATCGTGTTCGGGTCGCTCTGGATCATGGCCCACCTCGATCACAACGTGATGCCGATGGAGCGGCTGATGCAGATGCAGCGCTGACGGGCAGGTGAGCGCGCCATGGACACCTCGACTCCCGACAGTCCACGCACCGCTGTAGTCCTTCATCCCGGCGAGGGAAGGTCCTACCCAATGGGCCGGATTGCTGCTGTATTCAAGGCCGATGGCGTTGAAACCGCAGACCGCTACTCCATCTCGGAATGGTGGCTTGAGCCTCACACCCAAGGCCCAGGTGCTCACTCCCATCCCGAAGACGACGTCTTCTACGTGATAGAGGGCAGCATGAGCTTCTTCGTGGACGGCCAGTGGCTTGATGCTCCGAAGGGTTCCTTTGTCCTTGTGCCTGCGGGCGTCACGCACGACTTCGAGAACCGGAGCGAAGCCCGTGCGGGTCTGCTGAATCTTTCGATCCCAGGCAACTTTGAGCAGGACATGCCCAGCATCGTTGAGTGGTTCGCCCAGCATCCTCCGGGGTATGCAGGCGGCTAACCCCGCGAATGTTAGGCGTCGTCGCAAGGCGCATGAACACGGGTAAGGTGCTAGATAAAGCGCAACTGACGAGTCGGGCGGCACGTACGGTCTTGATCTCGTCGCAAGACGTGTGGTCACGAAGATCCTTTGTTAAAGCTGGTGTCTGTAGTGGCGGCATCCTGCTCATGAACTCCCACCTCACCGAAGAGTTCATGACCGCTCAGCGAACCTTCTTCGGCAGGGAACAAAGTACTGACCATACAAAGCTGAGCATCCGCGAAGCCGGCGACCTAGTGCGCAGAAAAGCAATCTCGCCGGTCGAGTTGACGCGTGCGTGCCTGCAGCGGATCGAGCGGCTGAACCCCACTCTCAACGCCTTCATCACCGTCACCGCCGAGCAGGCAATGGCGCAGGCGCGTGAAGCCGAAGCTGAGGTGCGGCACGGAAGATGGCGTGGGCCGCTGCACGGCATCCCTGTCGGACTCAAGGACAACATCGATACGGCCGGGGTAAGGACTACTCTGGCCAGCGCGGTCTTTCAAAGACCGCGTTCCCTCCGCGGACGCGGAAGTCGTGCGACGGCTGAAGGCGGCGGGCGCTGTCCTGCTCGGCAAGCAGAACCTGCATGAGGTTGCCTTCGGCACCACGGCGGCCGTCAGCTACTTCGGGCCCGTCCATAACCCGTGGCAACATGATCGAATCGCCGGCGGCTCTTCCGGCGGATCGGCTGCCGCCGTCGCCGCCGGTCTCTGTTTCGGAGCAGTCGGCACGGACGCGGGCGGATCGATACGCGTGCCGTCGGCTTATTGCGGAATCGTCGGCCTCAAGCCGACGTATGGGCTTGGTGGGCATGCGCGGCGGCGGAGAAGCGGGCTGGTGGTCGATGAACCACGTCGGCCCGATGTGCCGCAGCGTGGCGGACGCCGCGCTCATGCTCTCGGCCATCGCGGGCTACGACCCGCGCGACAGCACCAGCGTAGAGGCGCCGATACCGGATTACACCGCGGCGCTGCGGACCAAAGTCTCGGCGCTACGGTTGGGCGCACCGCGCGCGGTCTTCTACGACAAACTCGACCCGGAGATCGAAGCGGCAATGAGTAAAGCTCTGGGAGTGCTTCGCCGCCTGACGGCCGACCTCCGAGAAGTCAGCCTGGAGCCGATCTCAGACATGATTGCGCCGAACATCGTCCTCGCCGAGAATTACGCTTTCCACGCGCCCTACTTCGCGAAGACGCCGCAGCTCTATCACGCCGCCATCCGCCGGAATCTGCAGCAGGGCTCGGAAGTGACGACCGCGGCTTACATCCAGTCACGCCGTGAACTTGACGCGGCGCGCCGGGCGATCGGAGCCGTATTTTCAAACGTGGACCTACTGGTCACTCCCACGACTGCGGTGCCGCCGCCCACCATCGAAGAGGCCGTGCGTCTCGGGATTGAACTGGAGCTGATCCGCAACACGGCACCTTTTAATGTCTACGGTCTCCCGACCATCTCGATCCCGTGCGGATTCACGAGTTCGGGGCTGCCTATCGGTATGCAGATCAGCGGGCCGCGCTTCGGCGAGGCGAAGGTGCTGGCGCTCGCGCACGCTTACGAGCAAGCAACAGACTGGCACACGAGGCGGCCCCACGTTGTCTAGCCCTGATCAATCGCCGCGTATTAATGGCACGCAGCGGACGCGCAAGTAGATGTCTTTGTAACGGGCGGTGCGCACGCCGGCTGATGCCGGCGTTAGGCTGAAGGAACGACATGGCGATTGAGCAGACATTCAAAGAGCAGGAGTTGGCTGGTTGGGATGCCAAGGCGAATGCGTACGATCAGTATGCGGGCAGGATCACGGTTCAGATCGTCGGGCCGCTGCTCGATGCGGCGGCGATTGGGCTCAACACGAGGGTGCTTGATATCGCCTGCGGCCCCGGCTATCTCGCAGGCGAAGCCGCAAAGCGTGGCGCGGACGCGGTCGGAATCGATTTCGCGCCCTCAATGGTCCGCGAGGCACGAAAGAATTTTCCTCGTGCGGACTTTCGCCAAGGTGACGCCGAGGCCCTTCCATTCGAGCCGGAAACGTTTGATGCGGTTGTTTGCGGCTTCGGCATAGGCCATCTGCCGGATCCCGACAAGGCGCTACGCGAAACTTTCCGTGTTCTCCGGCCAGGCGGCCGGAACGCATTCAGTTGGTGGTGCACGCCGGACAAGCATGAGTTTTTCGCTCTGGTTATGAACGCGGTGAAAGCGCATGGGACTCTTGACGTCGCTTTGCCGCCCGCGCCGCCCATGTTCCGTTTCAGCGACCCCGCCGAATGCGAACGCGCGCTTATGGCCGAGGGGTTTGCCAACGTACAAGTGCAGGAGCGGCTATCTGCAGTTCGAGCTGAAGTCCGCGCAAGATGCGCTCGATCTTCTGAACAAGAGTTCGGTACGAATCGCGATGGTGCTCGAACTTCAGAGCAAGGACGCGCTGGCGCGGATCCATAAGGCAATCTTGGAGGGCGCGCGAACTACAGGCGCAAGGATGGCTTTCGTATTGGCTGGCCCGCCATCTGGCGAGCGCAAGGAAGCCGTCGTAGCGAGGACACTAACTCCAGGTGGAACAAGGGACCGGCACGGCTTTGGCCCGCCTTTCACCAAGTCGTTAGGCGGACGGAGGCAGAGGCGAACGGTGAAGCTGAGTCGCAACCTGATCGAACCGATCGTGTTTCTGCTTTGTGCGCTTCAGGTTCTTCATGCGCAGGCGCGCGGACCTTCGACACAGGAGGAACGAGCGAAAGTAGTCGCTGTCACGCGGTTGCTCGAACGGATCCGTTCGGCGAGAACGCTCCTGCGAATCGACAGTGGTTGCGAGACTGGATCGTGGAGGTGCCCGACATCAGGGTCTACGTGTGTGATGCCCTGCTTAGCCACAGTTTGGGCGACAAATATCCTTACTCACACGAGGTCAGCCTGCAGCCGATGTTTTCGGCCGCGGCCTTCGCCATCGAGCATCAGGACAAGGCCAGGGACGAAATTGCCCAGTACAGCGCGGGCATCGAAGGGGCCTTGCGGGTGTATGAGGCATTGCTGAAGTCGAAGCCGGACGCGCAATCGGCTTTGCTGGATGAACTTCTCGTGAAGCGCGACCACGGCGAGCTTGTCGATCACATCGCAAAGCAGGCCAACGAGAAGTGCAAGAGGGCGAACACCGACTTGATCGCCAGCCTGGCCGGAGCAGGGGTGGGGCTCATCTTGGGACTGCTCGTAGCGCGGTGGTCTCCCGCAGGCCGAGCCAGCGCGGGGATTGCGACGATCTATCGGCGGATCGTGTTCGCGTGCGCAGCGTACTTTGTGATTGTCCTTTTAGCCCTTCACGTCCTCGAGCCCGAATTCGACCCGCGGTACAGGTTCATGAGCGAATACGTCTGGGGAGCTTACGGCTGGCTCATGACCACCACCTTCTTTGCGCTCGGCCTGGCCGCGTTCACCGTCGCAGCGGGACTGCGAGGCGCACATCAATCATCACGCAGTGCACGACTCGGCTTCGGCCTCTGGCGGTCGGCGCGTTGTCCGTGTGTCTGGCCGGAGTCTTCAAGGACTTCGTGCCTCACTTTGCGGCCAGCGCTGTCGCCATTCCGAGCATTATCCTTGCGACGTTGCTTTTGTCGTGGAGCTTTCGGCACGCAGGCAAGTGGCACGCGATCCATCGCGGCACGCTTTTGATCGCCTTTGGAATGCTCGCTGCGTTCGCGTCGATCAACATGCATTTCGGGATGCCCGGATTGCTACAGCGAGCTTTCATTTTCCTCTTCCTGCTTGTGGCTTTCGATTGTCGTACACCGGCTGGTTCGCGTCACAGCTCCGCAGCCGCCCAACCAGCCGCTGGAGCCGACCGCTGAAAAGCGCGGCAGCTCAGCGGCAAGTCGTTAGGACCTCGTGGGCAGCAGGAGCGCGCTCGTTCGCTTAGCCGCCCGATCCGACGCCGCTTCGCTCGCTCGTGTGCGGGCGTCAGTTGACCCAGAGGATCACACGCCCGCTTCCGCGTCCTTTGAAAGGCTGGTGGCTGAGAACGACGGGTTGGTCTATGTCGCCGACTCTGAGGATGTCGTCATCGGATACATGGCGCTTCAGCAGATAACTCACTCGGCGGTGCAGGCTCGCAATCCGCTCCAGCTTTGGCAGCTTTACGTCATCCCAGCATTCCACGGTTCCGGTGTCGCAGCTCAGCTAATCGACGCCGCACTGGCGCACGCCCGCGGTCGGAAGCATGACGTTATCTGGCTGGGTGTTTCTGAGCACAACGACCGTGCCATCGCCTTTTACCGCAAGCATGGCTTCGAATCCCTTGGGCTCCATCTCGTAGGTACCGCAGACCATGCTCATCAGGATCTCCTAATGTCACGTTCGGTCGTTTGAGGTAACGATGGGCAAGTTTCTGCGCTATGGCGATGAGCGGTGGCGCCGCAGGCGACCGTCAGCTTCACTGGCCGTCAGGCCGCCCGCGCATTCATCCCCGATGCGCCGGCTCGAAAAGCTCGACTGGATTGCCGTCTGGATCCAGGACCTGGATCTGCCTGCCTGCTGGTCCGGTTTCCATGGTGTTCCGAAACGCCGCTCCGGCGCTGCGCAGTGCTTCGATGACTGCGGGCAGGTCTCTCACTCGAAGAACGACGCGGTTTGAGCCGCCGGGACTCTGCCGCTCGCCGCCCGGCAAGAGCCGCGATCCCGATGCGCCCGGGCCACTGAGATGGATCTTTAGCGGCCCCAGTGCGACCGTCGCGAACATCCGGAAGTTGTTGATGCTCAAGGTTGAAGCCCAGGTGCGTCGTATAGAAGTCAATCGCCCGTTTCACGTCGGCGACCAGGTAGCGAACACCGTGAAACGCAGTAGTGGCCTGCGCGATGGTGGTTGTGGCGGTCGAATGCTCAGAAGGCGTATTCATCATGATGTCCTCGCACTTTAGGCCGGTCACGGTCTGCGCTAGTCCGCACCTATGAAACTCTCGGCCGCTGCCGGATGTGGCAGTGACCAACCGAAATACACCTCAGCGTCGACAACCTGCTCGTTTTGGACCGTCAGGATTTCAGTATTGCGATAACGAATGATTCCGAATTCAGCCCTTCATAGGTCACGAACGCTCGATCGCCGGAGGCAACGACGTGAATGAAATCGAACGCGGTCGTTTTTGCGCTATTGGGCCAGCACCGTTCGGAGTATGCTTCGGTCCAGACGGTTGTCCAGCGGACTGGTGAAATGAAAATCCTTGGCAAGCAGTGCTTCGATCCTGGCCCTGTCCTTGCGGACGTACGCCTCTGTAGATCGCTCGCGCGATTGACACGTTATCGCTAGCCATTGGTACTCTACAGCGGCCACGGCGGCCATATCGTCGAGGAGCAAGAATCGCTCGCGACATAGCTTGTCTTTCCGGGGCGACTGCGCTACGGTACTGAATATGCATACAGTATCCGGCCCAGCCTCCAGTTCAGCGGCGGCACCCTGCTCTACTGCGAGTTCCCGGCGCTCGATCTCGTCGATGCGACCGAGGCGCGCTTCCTGACTTTTGCGGTCCGGGATGCGGTGCGGGCGGCGCGACGCGACGGCAGCTTCGACGCGAGCTTTCATCGCTACCGCGTTCGTGCCTGGCGTGAGTCGCTCGGCTCGCGCCTGGTCACGGTCACGTGGCGTGTCAGCATGCAGGGCCAGCCGGTGGCCGGCGACACGCAGGTCCTGCCGGCGCCCTGATTTCTCCTCACGTTCGCGACCTTCTCACCCTGGAGCCGCTCGCGTGCCGGTTCGACTCGTCGTGCTGCGCACGCGCGACCACGGCCGCAAGACTCGGCGACCGCGAGCTGCACCAGCAGCAGCCGATCGAGGGTGAACTCGAGTGCTACACCGCTGACGATCCGCACCTGCGCCGCATCGTGCGCATCGCCAAGCTGACCCGCACCGCCGATGCGCGCCGGCCCGAACTGATTCCCTCGCTTTACGACGCGGACATCGTCACGCTCGGCAACACCGGCGCGGTGATCACCGGGGTCGAACGGCTGCCCGCATCCAGCGGCGTCGTCGAGTTCGCGCAGTCCTGGTGGGTGCGCTTCCTCTAGCGGACGTCCGCATCCGCCAGTGTCGCCGGCGGGCTTGGCGTGGCGCGCACGACTAAGGCGCGCGCGCGGAACTGTCCACTGCTTTCAGCGCAACAGTCCGGCGACGACGTTGATCGTCGCGCCCAGGATCGCGACGTTGAAGAAAAAGGAAACGACTGCGTGCGCCACCACGACCTTGCGCATCGCCCCGGAGACAACGGCAGATGTCGGCGGTCTGCGCGGCCACCGCAATCGTGAACGAGAAGTACAGAGAAGTCCCAGAAGTCCGGATCCGGCGGTGGATCGTCCGGAAATCGCAACGGCCGGGCCTCCGGCGGGGCGCGGAAGTACAGATGTGCGTAGTGGAAGGTGAACAGCGTGTTGAGCATCAGCCAGGAACCGAGGAGCGTGACTGCGGCGTTGGCGTAGTGCACCGGGCTCGAGGCTCGTGCCAGTTCCATGCCGATCGCAATCAGGCTCGCGATCACCATCAGCAGGACAAGCATCAGTGCGAGGATGGCGCTGGGGTCTTCGCCTTCGGAGATTGCGCGCGCGCGTTCGTGCCCTGCGTGCACCATGAGCCAGCCGATCAGCGCAAGGTACGTCCACACGGTGACGTTCCATCCGACCAGGAAGTGCAGGTGCAGGGAATCGGCCTCGGCGCTCCTGAACGGCACCAGCGCCGCCGCGATGCCGAGCGCGAATGCTGTTGCGAGCCGGGGATGTCGCTGCAGGAAGTTCATCGCGGATCCGGCCGAAGGCTGAACTGCGCTTGCATCATTGCTTCGTGCCGCTGACGGCATAGCCGATCGCGTAGGCAAAGAAGAGTCCCTCGCGCTCGCGTCGCGCCAGCGCCTCCACGAACGCCGTCGCGTCCGCGCGCGTGATCTCTGTCCGCGCGACCGCCGCGTCCAGCAAGTCGTGCAGGAAGAACGTCTTCGAGAAGTCCTCGTGCGCGACATCGAGCACACGCGTGAGCTGCCGCACTCCAGCTCAGGCCGGCGCGCATCAGCATGCCGCGCAGTCGCACGCCACTGTGCGGATTGACGATCATCGAAAGCAGCGAGCGGCGTGCGGCTTCGAACACGCGACGCTGCGCGGGATCGTCGACAGCCAGGCTCGACTGTCCGTGGTCCGGATCCATCAGCAGCAGCTTGCCGCCCCGCTTGGTGACGCGCAGCATCTCGCGCAGCGCAGCTTCCGGATCCTCGAGATGCTGGAGCACGCGTTCGGCCCGGACCGCGTCGAACGACTCGTCGGGAAACGGCAACTCGTAGGCGCTACCGACGCGCAGGTCGATCGCGCGGCCGGCGTTCGCCGCCGCGGCCTGCGCCGCGTCGATCATCGCGGCCGACAGATCGATGCCGGCAACCCGACCCTCGGGGCCGACTTGAGCGGCGATCTCGACGCAGACCTCGCCGGCGCCGCAGCCAACGTCGAGGAACGCGGTGCCACGCCGCAGCTCGAGCAGCTCGTAGCTTTCGCGCCGAAAATCGCCGAGGCGGCTCGCCAGAAGTGCGACGTAGTCGACCAGTTCGGCTGAGCGTCCGCTGCGGTCGACGTCGGAAAAACCGGTGGTCGTCGTCATCCCGTCTCCGCGGCGAAATGCCGGAGTTGCGGGGCGGAATGTAGGGGCAATTCGCGCCTGCGCCAACCGCAGGCAGGGCCAAACGCTACTTGGGCAGCGACTTCACCTCGATCTGGATCGCGGCGTAGTACGCCGCGAGGTCGCGGATGTCCGCGTCGCTGAGCGTTTTCGCTGCGATCGACATCACTTCGTTGCGGCGTGCGCCGGAGCGGTAGGCGTTCAGCTCGCGCACGAGATAGGCCGCCGGCTGGCCGGCCAGGTTCGGCGCATCGGGCAGTTTCGCGATGCCGTCGAGGCCGTGGCAGGTCTGGCACGCAACGGCCTTGCTGCGGCCGGCGGCGACGTCCTGCGCCGCAGCGTTCATGTAAGGATGTGGGAAAAGCCACGCCGCCGCGCCGAGCGCGGCGGCGAGTTCTGAAGCGGCGCTGCATTACTGCTGGTAGCTGATCCGGTAGATCGCTCCGGCGAAGTCGTCGGAAACGAGCAGCGAACCGTCCTTCATCACGGCGACGTCGACCGGCCGGCCGCGGTACGTGCCGGTATCCGCGTCGAGAAAGCCATCGGCGAACACTTCGGACTTGTCCGCAGTCCCGTCGGCCTTCAGCGACACGAAGTTGATCAGACCGCCGCTGGGCTTCGAGCGGTTCCACGAGCCGTGCGCGGCGATGAAGATGCCGCCCTGGTACTTCGCAGGGAACATCTTGCCGTTGTAGAACGTCATGCCCAGCTGCGCCTGGTGCGCCGGGAATTCGATCTGTGGCGGCGTCCAGTTCGCGGGCGGCTTCATGTCCTTCAGGTCCGGCGCCGCCGCTGTACCGGCGACCTTGACGTTGTGGCCATGGATAAACGGATAGCCGAAGTGCTCGCCAGCCTTGGTGATGCGGTTCAGCTCGCCCGGCGGCGTGTCGTCGCCCATGCCGTCGGTCTGGTTGTCGGTGAACCAGACCGTCTTGTCCTTCGGATTGATGTCCATGCCGACCGAGTTGCGGATGCCGATCGCGTAGACCTCGCGCTTGCTGCCGTCGAACGCGTTCATGCGAATCATCCCGCCGATGCCGAGCTTCTCGAACAACGCGACCTTGCCGGCCGGCTGCACGTTGTAGGGCTGGCCCAGCGTGATGTAGAGCATGCCGTCCGGACCGACGCGGCACGTGCGCGCGCCGTGGTTGTACGACTCCTCCTCCTCAGGGACCAGCTTGCCCTGCGGGACGACCTCGATCACCGCGACGTCCGGGCCTTCGTAGAAGAACTCGGCGGCCGGGAAGTTCAGCACGCGGTTGTGCTCGACGACGATGAGGAACCCGTCCTTGGTCCAGCACACGCCGTTGGGCACCTTGAAATTCAGCGACGGTGCGAACGGCTTCACCTCGTCGGCCACCATGTCGCTGTTGCGGTCGGTGACTGCCCAGACGGTCGTCTTGCGCGTGCCGACGAACAGCATGTTGGTGCTCGGAGCCACCGCCATGTGACGCGCGTCCGGGACGATCGCGAACAGATCGATCTTGAAGCCGGGCGGCAGCTTGACCTTCTTGAGGTTCTCGCGGATGGCGTCGGCGTTCTTTCCGGTTTGCGGCACGGATGGAATGTTCAGGTCGGTACCCGAGACCTGCATCTTCTTGAGCTTCTCGATGTTCTGCGGCGCCTGGGCGTGCGCACCGGCAGCGAACGCCAGCGCAACGGCGAGAGCAATTCCTTTGCATTTCGGTGTCATGCGGTCTCCTCGTGAGTCTTGTTCTTGCGGCCGCCTCAGCGGTGCGCAGCGCGAGTCTAGGCAGCGAGGGTTCGGGCCACAATCGTCGACACCCTTCGCGCGGTGCGCTTGTGATCACGCGAAGGCGCGAGGCGGCCATCGCCTCGCTGCTGGCCCGGCGCGAGGGTCACTGGAACGTATACGTCGCGGTCGCGCCGATCAGGGCGTTGCGGGTCGGCGCCGGCGCGTAGTAGCGACCGTTGGCGTCGCCGACGATGACCGCGCCGATGTATTCGCGCCCGAACAGGTTGTTGACCCGCGCAAATTCCCGCAGGCGCCAGCGGCCGAGCGTCTGCTCGAGCCCCGCCCAGAGGTTGGCGATCGTGTATCCGGCCGCGTACTGGGAATTGAAATCGTTGACCGGCACCGAGCCGTTCGCGATGACCTCGACGGCTCCGGTCGAGCCCGAGTGTCGGATTGCGATACGCGAGATCGGCGAAGAAGCTTGCGTTGGGCACGCCCGGAATGCGATTGCCGGCCGGCACAACCGCGGTGTTTGCACCGGTCACCGGGTTGCAGAACGCGGCCAGCGGAGCGCAGGTTCTGAAGTCGCTGTCGAAGCGCGCGTTGAGCAGCGTCAGCGCGATGTGCGTCGTCAGCCCGTAGCCGAGACTGCTCTCGAGCATCAGTTCGGCACCCACTCGCGTCGATCCGCTGGCGTTCTGGTATGAGGAGCGTCCGCCGGTGTTGCGGGCGATCACGATCTCGGCGTCCGTGCGGATGCTGAACACCGCGACGTTAAGCCGGGTCGTCGCGCCGAGCTGCGCCTTGCCGCCGATCTCGAACTGGTCGCTGATCGACGCCTGCAGCGCGAAGTTGAGCCCGCTCAGTCCGTCGGGTCGGTAGGCCAGTTCGATGTTCGTCGGCGTTTCGAACGAGCGGCCGTAGCTTGCATACAGGTTGAGCGCCGGCGTCAGCTTGAACAGCAGACCTGCCGTCGGCGTCCATTCGGCATAGTTGGTCGAACCGCTGTCATCCGGATTGCCGGTCGCGATGTAACGGTCGGTCGACGTGAAATCGACCTTGGTGTAGCGCACGCCCGCAGAAACCGACCAGCGCGGCAGGAACAGCCACTCACCCTGCAGATAAACGCCGAGGTTGTCGACGTCGTTGGTCTCGTCGCGCTTCAGCGCGCCGATGACGCCGAAGTTGTTGATGAAACCGGTGCGGTCTTCGCTCGACGTGTCGTACTCGGCGCCGGCCGACACCGTCAGCGGACCGTCGAACAGCTGCTGGCGCGTCGTCCAGCGCACGCCCGCGCCGCTCAGGTTGCGGTCGAGCGACGACACGCCGCCTGAGCTTGTTGCCGCCAGCTGGTTGTCGATCGGCACCGCCAGGAACTGCTCGTTGCTGCGGCTGCCGACATAGGCGAGGACGCGCAGCGCGTTGCGCTCGTCGAGCGCACTGTCCCAGATCAGCCCGCCCTGTACGTTGTCGAGCGACCGCCGCGTGTCAAAGGCAATCGCAACCGGCTGCGCCTGCCGCGGATTCTGCTGCACCTGCGCCTGCGTCAGGCCCAGCGGATCCTGCGCGTTCGGCTGGTTGAACGCATTGGCGACCAGCGTCAGCTGATTGGCGGGGTTGATCTCGTAAGCCAGCTTGGTGTTGAACTGAGTCTTGCTCGCCGCGCTGTGGTCTCGGTAACCGTCCACGCTGAAGTAGGACACGTTCGCCATGCCGTTGAACGCACCTGCGACGCCGGCGCCGTTGAGCGCATAGCGCTGGAATCCGTAGCTGCCGAACTCGAGGTTAGGCGCGACAACAGGTGGCGTCGCGCCGCTCTCGCTGAAGACCTGGACCACGCCCCCCGAGTGGTTGCCATAGAGCGCTGAAAACGGCCCGCGCAGCACCTCGATCCGCTGCGCCGATCCGAGATCGAAAATGCCCGGATTGCCCTGGCCGTCGGGTGTGCTGGCCGGCAGCCCATCGTAGATCAGCTTGACGCCGCGGGTGCCGAACTGCGAGCGGGCACCGAAGCCTCGTATCGTGATCTGCAGTTCCTGCGCGAAATTCTCGCGGTTCTGCACGAAGGTGCCGGGTGCGCGGTTGAGGTCTTCCGAAATGTTGACGCGCGCCTTGCCGTCCTGGATGTCGGCTCGCGATATCGAGTCGATCGACATCGGCAGATCGAACGCACGCGCCTCGGTGCGCGTTCCCGTCACGACGACTGCATCCATCGTGGCCGTCGACTGCGCGAACGCAGCGTGGCCGCAGACCCATGGCGCCGCGGCCACGGCAACCCGCAGCAACCCCGGACATGACGCCCGATAGACGGATCTTTCCACGGTCCACTCGCAAGGCGAAGGACCCGGAGTCTAGGACAGTCGTGCGGGCCTGCGGAAATTTATCGAATGACCGTGCGCAGCGACCTCGCTGCGCCCGGCTGAAAAAGGAGACCTGGGCCGCGCAGCACCACGAGTGCGGCGACGCGGGCCCAGCGAAAATTATTGCCGCTGCTTGTCGCGGTTCTTGTTGCTGTCCGGCATCTGGTCGCTGCGGTTCGGGTCGCTGCGGTTCTGATCGCTGCGGTTCTGATCGCTTTGCTGATTACGATCGCTTTCGTTGCGGCCTTGTCCGCCCTGCTCCTGGCGCTTGTCCTGATCGCGGTTGGGCTGGTTCGGTTGATTTGGTTGATTCGGCTGTGCCATTCAATTCCTCCTGCAAACGGCCGGCAAGATCGCCGGTCCTGAGGAAGAAGCAATCGAAATGCCTGTTGAATACAAAGCCCGCCGCGGCGGCGGGCCTTTGCGAATCGACAAAGATTATTTGAAGTTGTAGGCGACGCGGCCGTAGATGAAACGGTCGTGCACATCGACATAGGAGATGTCGTAGCCCGCCTGGAACTGGCTGCCTGCTGCACCGACATTGCTGTATGGCGGACTGCGGTCGAACAGGTTGCGCACGCCGAGCGTCAAGACCAGGCCCTTGTAGCCGGCCCAGCTCGCCTGCAGGTCCCATGTCTGGTACGAGCCAACTTCGTGCGGGTCGGGCGGAACGTCGGTGACACCGTTGGCGAAGTCGCTCGCGTTGCCGGGCACATCGGTGTAGCCGGACTGGTAGCGCTGCGCCAGCGTCGCGCTCCACGGTCCCAGTTGCCAGGTGAACGACAAATACTGCTTCCAGCGCGGCACCGGCCCGGGGATGTTCGCGTTCCACGTGCCGACCGCGTGCTCAGTCGTCCCGTCCGGCAGTTCAATGTCGTACTTGGCGTAGTACGTGCCGTTGAGTCCGATGGTCCACAGCCCATACTCGTTGTTGAGGGCGCGCCAGTTGAAATTGAGGTCGTAGCCCTGGACGTTGATGGTGCCCTGATTGATGTTGAGTTGCTGGATGTTGGTGATCGGCCCCGGCAGCGTCGGAAAGGCCGGCTGGACCGGTCCGCGTGTCACGAGCGAACCCCAGCGATCGAGGTCGGCAAGGATCGTCGGCACCGCGACGCCGCCAACGAGAATCCCGTTCTTGATGTCGATCCACCAGGCGTCGACACCAAAGGACAGCGTGTTGATCGGCTCGAGGATGAAGCCCAGCGTGTAGTTTTTCGAGGTCTCCGACTCCAGAGTCGGATTGCCGCCGATCGTCGTCGCGAATTGCGTGGCGCAGTCGATCGAGCTGTTGGTCGTCGGACACCGCAACGGATCGCTGACACCGTTGGTCGAGACGCTCTGCGTCTGCGGTCCATAGAGATCCGACAGCGCAGGCGCGCGGAACCCGGTGCCGGCGGATCCGCGCACCAGCACACCACTGGTGGGATTCCAGCGCCCGCTTACACGGCCGGTCGTCTTGCCGCCGGTGCCCTCGTAGTTGTCGTAACGCAGCGCACCGCCGAATTCCAGCGACTTGATGACCGGTACGTTGATCTCGCCGTAGATCGAATACACGTTGCGGGTCACGTCGACGGCCGCCTGGTTGCCTCCATAGCCGGCCACGTCGCCCTGGATCAGCAGTTCCGAAGGCTGTGCGTTGTAGCCCTCGATCCGGAACTCGGCACCGAGCGCCAGCGCCAGCGGACCCGCCGGAAGCATCCACACCTCCTTGCTGGCCGTGCCCTGCAGGCTCTGCAACGTCGCTTTGTTGACATAGGTGTCGCCAACGAAGTTGGCCGCGAGGATCTGCGCCTGGATGTCCGGCGTGCTCGGCCCGAACGGGTTGACGAGGCCGGTATTGAGCAGAGGCAGGATCTTCGTCAATTGCGGAAAGCCGCCTTCGACGCTTTCGGTCAGCTTGCTGCTGGTGTAAAGATACGACGCGTTGTAGTCCCAGCCCGAGACCGCGCCGTTCACGCCGATCACAAAGCGAGGGGTCTCGGCAATGTCGCGCGTCTGCCGGAGACCGCTTTCCTGCGCGCGATAGCGCACCAGCACCGCCTGCGTCGGATCACCGCTTTGCGACGCGATGTAGCCAGCGGGATAGTACGGACTGGTCGGCTGCAGCAGAAAGGTGTTCAGGCCGTTATAAGGCGGCACGTTGAACAGCGGGTTGCTAGGCGGCAGCGTGAACTGGTCCGACAGCGGGACCGGCTGGATCTGCGTGAAGATGTCGCGGTGCGTGTACGACGCCTCCGCGTAGATCTCGAGCGCCGGGGAGAATACATAGCGTCCGGCCGCCATCACGGTCCAGTTTTCCGCCTCCGGCAGCAGCGTCACAAAAGGCGACGGGTCATAGCGGCACACGTTCGGACTGAAGAACGGGCTGGTGACGCTGATGGGCCCGCAATTGCCTTGCCGCGGATTGCCGATCGTCGCGCCGCTCTGGTCCGCGATGTTCGCCGGGAATGTGTTGCCGGACGTCGTGTCGGTGTTCACATCCGACGCCGGGTCGGGCGACACGTTGATGCCCGACTTGGCGTAATCGCGATCGGCGCCGTAAATGGCCGCGCTCTTCTGATAGGTCGCGAGAACGCTGATGTTGAATTTGTCCTTGTCGAGATTGCCGTAGCCGTAGGTGCCGGTTACCGTCGTGACAGTGCCGCCGCCGGAGGCGGTCTGACCGTATTCGGCGCTGATGCCAGCGCCCGTGTACTCGCGCCGCAGGATGAAGTTGATCACGCCGGCAATCGCGTCCGATCCGTACACTGCAGAGGCGCCTTCCTTCAGCACCTCGACGCGCTCGATCGCTGCGATCGGAATATTGTTGACATCGACTGAAGTCGAGTCTGCGACGCTGCCGTACGGCGCGATACGGCGGCCGTTGATCAATACCAGCGTGCGGCGCGACCCGAGGCCGCGCAGTGAGGCGGTCGATAGCCCTCCGGTGTTCAGGCCGGCGTTGTTTGCCGCCACAGTGATCCCGGCCGCATCGATGGCGCTGATCGAACGCAACAGCTGCTCGGTCGAAGTCACGCCGGTACGCGCGATGTCCTCCGCGGTCAGGACCTGGACCGGCAGCGCCGTCTCGCCCGAAATGCGCTTGATGCTCGATCCCGTGATCTCGACGCGGTCCAGCTGCTGGGGCGGAGGTGCCGCCGGCGCGGCGGGCTGCTGGGCGCCGGCGCTGGTCGCGCCGCAGGCACCGATCGCCGCGATCACCGCGGCGGCAATGCGCGTGTGTCGAATGCTCATTTCGTCTCCCGGTTGGATCAGGCTCTGCGCGCCACGTCGTCGCGCCACCGATGTTTAGCATTCGTTGTATCTGCAGTTATTTGCAGACGCACGCGTTTGTCACAAAGGTTGCAGTGGTGTTGCATCGGTGCCAAAGGCAGAGGCGCAGCGCTATGAAACAGGCCGCGGCGGTGGAACACTGCCCGCATGAGCGCACGACCGCACGACACCGTGCTGATGCTTTCGACCGGCGGATTCGAGTGGGCGAACGAACTCGGCCAGCGCTTCGAACTGAAGCAGGCGCGGTCGCTCAATTCCGCCCTTGCCTTTCTGAAGGCCGAGACGCCGCAGATCGTGCTGATCGCCGACGACCTGCCGGAAGCGCGGGCACTGACGCTGCTGCGAGCGCTGGTTCCGCTGTGGCAGGGTCCCTACGTGCTGCTGGCCGATGCACGCCGCGAGATTGCCGAAGACATCATCTCGCTCGAGGCCGGCTTCGACGATGTCTGGCAGCAGAACATCGATCCGCGCCTCGCGCTGGCGCGGGCGCGCGTGCTGCTGCGACGCTGGACGCATGCGGCCGATGCCTCGCTCGGCTCATTGCATGCCTTCGGAATTGCGCTCGACCGTACGCGGCGGACACTGGCATTCCAGCAGCGCGAACTGATGCTGGCACCGCGCGAGGCCGACGTGCTTGCCGTGCTGCTGCGCCACACGGGCCGAGTGGTCGAACGCAGCGCCTTCGCGGCCGCGGGCGTGGCGGTGAGTCCAGCGGCAGTCGATGTCACCGTGGCGCGACTGCGCCAGCGGCTGGCCGCGCTGGGCGCACAGCACGTTCGCATCGAGCCGGTCCGCGGCCGCGGCTACTGCCTGCGCCTGCGCGAGACAGCCGCGGCAGCGTCCGGCATCGACGCTTTACGCCGGCGCGGCTAGCGGATACGATGGCTGCATCTACAGTTTTTCAGGGTTGCCGACCCGATGATGAAGGCCATTGCAAGTCACGGCGGCCGGGGATTCGAGTGCCTCTGCGGCAATGCCCGCATGGCGGCGCGGGCTCTGACGTCGATTTACGACGAGACGCTGCGGCCGTCCGGCCTGCGCTCGACGCAACTCGCGGTCCTCTGGGCCGTCATCGCCCTGCCGGGCAGTACGGTGAAGTCGCTTGCACGCACCATCGCCATGGACGCGACGACTCTGACGCGCAACCTGCGTCTGCTGCAGCGCGATCAGCTGATCGAGGCGGCCGAGGGCGCGGACCGGCGCGAGCGGGAGATTCATGCGTCGGCCCGCGGCCGCCGCGCGTTCGCCAGGGCGATGCCGCTATGGGAAGCCGCGCAGAAGAAGGTCGAGCGCGGCGCCGGACGCGAGGCGCGCGAGATGAACCGGGTGCTGTTGGCGCTGTCGCGCCAGGCCCGCCACTGATTTTTTTTGATCGATAGCTGCATCTACAGCTAAGCTGATCATGCGAATACGATAAGCGGTGAGCGACACGGCGCCAACAGAGCGCCGGCGCAGGATGTTCCCGGGGTACTGGCGGGTTGGGATCTTGCAGGAGTGAAGCATGAAGATCCTGATGCTGGCCGAGCCCGACCGCGTCTGCGGCGGGCGAGAAGTGCTCGAACGCGAGGATTGCTGCGTCGAGGTGGTCGCGGACATCGCGTCGGCAGTCGCCCGCGCCGGGCGCTGCCATTACGAGGTTGTGACCGTCGACCTCGACCAGGTGCGACTCGCACCCGCCGAGGTGGTCGGGTTGCTACGGCAGGTGACCGACGCGCCGCTGCTGCTCACGCGCCGGTTCGTCGACGACGTCGACCAGATCGTCGCGCTCGAAGCCGGCGCCGATGCAGTGGCCGCCCAGCCGCTGTCACCGCGATTGCTGCTTGCGCACTTCCGCCGCCTGCGACGCCTCGCCGGCGAACGCGCCGTGCCGGGGCTGCATGCCGCCGAATATGGGCCGTTGAAGGTCGATCCCGCGCGACGCCGCGTGACCTGGCGCGAGCGCCCGGTTGAACTCTGCGGCAGCGAGCTCACGATCGTCAGCGTGCTGGCGGCGGCCCGTGGCCGACCGGTCTCGCGCGACGAACTGCTGCAGGCACTCGGCCGTCCCGCATCGCTGTCGCGCGCTCTGAATACCGCGATCAGTCGCATCCGGGCCCGACTGCAGCGCCAGGGCATCGACGAGATTCGCATCCAGGCCGTTTCCCGATCGGGCTACCGCCTGGTTCTGTGCCTGGAGCGCGCTGATGCCGAGGCGCGCGCGCGGCTCCCGCTGCCGGTTCGCTCATTTGCAGCGCGGCCGTGATCGCAGCGGCCGGCCACACCGTACCGACGCTGCACACCGAACGGGCAAACTAGCGCCGGAAGCCGCCGCCGCGGAATCCGCCGCCACCGAAGCGGTCGCCGAAGCTGCCGCCGCTGAAGCGATCGCCCCAGCTGCCGCTGCCGCCGCCGAAACCGCCCGCGCCGCCACCAGAACGACTGCCCCAGCTGTCACCACCGCCCCAGCGGCTACCCGAGCTGTCCGCGCCGGCACCGGAGCGATCCCAGCCGCCGTTCCCCCAGCTGCTGGTGCGATCGGCTGCGCTGTTGCGCGCCTGCTGCTCCTGGCTCGCCCACTGCGAACTCGAGACGCTGTTCCAGCCGCTGGTCGAGTGCTGCTGCAATGCGCCGCTGCCGTCGCTGCGGTAGACGTTGCCGTCCGCGCCTGCATAGTGGTTGTTCTGCGGCACGCCGTCGTTCCAGGTCTTGGTCTGGCCGGTCTGTGCGTTGTAGGTGGTCGTCGTCGCATCGCGGCCGACGCCCTGCGGACCCGCAGTCGCGGTGACGTTGCGGTCGACCGAACTGCCGCCGGCCGTCGGTGGCGTTGACGTTCGACGGCGTAGTTGCGCTGGCCGGTGTGGCGTTGTAGGTCTCGCCGCGCGTCGCCGAGCCGGTTGTCCCGGTCGCGGTGTCGAACGTCCGCGTGTAGCCCTGCGAGCCCTGTCCGGTGTACGGATTCCAGCTGCGCTGCGCGTTGTAGTTGCCGGTCGTGCCGCGGTCGGTCGCATACGTTCCCGGCCGCGTTGGTCCCGAACGCGCCGCCGTTGTCGGCCCAGTACGTGCGAGTGCCTGAAGAGACACCCCCGGGCCAGCTGCGGTAGACGTTGGCGCTGGCCGACCCGCAGCACGGATAGCCGTAGTAGCCCGCGTGGTAGTACGCGCCGCCCCAGTAGGGCTCGGCCCAGTACGCGGCCGTCATGCCGAGCGCGAAGCCGAACGTGAAGCCGACGTACGGGTTGTACACGGGCATCGCGGCGATGCCGTAGGTCAGCGGCGCGCCATACCAGACGCTGCCGATCCACGGCGAGTACGCATAGCCGGTGCCGTAAACGACCGTGCCGCCGGTGTCGACGACGGTGCCGAGGTAGCCCGGCGTGTAGCCGGTGTACACCACGCTGTCGGTATAGCCGTACACCCGCACGTAGGTCACGTAGTGCAGCGGCGACGAAACGGGGATCGTGTAGATGACGCCGGGCACGGTCGTGGCGATGAGCCACGGACCCGTGAGTGTTGTCGACGTGAACCAGACACCGCCGGTCACCGCATAAAACGCGCCGGGATTCAGCTCGATGACCGGAACCTGGCTGTTGGCGACGTAGCGCAGCGACGTGCCGGTGACCGGCCGCCACTGTGGCGCGCCGTCGAACACCGGCGTGAACGTCGGACCGTTGACGCGAGTCACGGCTGCCGTCTGCGGAATCGAATTGGCGATCACCGCCTCCTGTGCCTGCGGCGTGCCGGCAACCGATGCAAGCACGATCGACGCCGGCGAGCCCTTGGCCGGTATCTGCTTGAACGACGCCGGCAGCGCGTTGCTCGCGACGAAGGTCCACGGCCCGTTGAGCCCAGGCGCGCGGAACCAGCGCCCAGCCATCAGCACGTAGTAGTTGTTGTTGCTGGTATCGACGACCACGTCAGTCACGCTGTTCGTCGCCCACAGCAGCGGGGTGCCGGTGATCGGCACCAAATTGGGCTGGCCCTTGAACACAACCAGCTCGGTCGGAACTTCGGTGACGTGGATGGCCGGCACTCCAGCCGCGAGCGTCGGCTTCGGTGTCGCACCCTCGCCTCCGTCGAGCAAGTCGACCGTGTGCGACTTGGCCAGCGACTGTGCAGCGTCGCTCGAGCCCGCCGGACGTTGATTCCGCACGCGTCCACGGCCCCGTCAGTGTCGAGGCTGACACCCAGCCGTCATAGACATGCAGGTACCAGGTGTTGCCGAAACGCGTCCGCGCAATCATCGCCTGCGTATTGATCACGCGCTCGAAGCGAGCGTCGGACATGCTCTTGACCACCGGCTTGCCGTCGATCGGCACCAACAGCGCTGGACCGTACGCGACGATCACGCGCGGCGGGTCGTTGCGGACGGCCTGCCCCTGCGGCTTCACGGTCTGTGACGCCGCCAGCGACGCCTCGAGGCTGTCGAGCGCCATCGTCTGCAGCGCCGGGACGATCGCGGTACGGAACGCCGCCAGGTACTGCGCGCCCTTGTCGGGCAGCGTCGGGAAGTTGATCTTCGAGATCGTCACGTCATTCAGCTCGACCGAGCGCGTGCCGCGGTCGACGTCGGTGCGCGCGGTGCCCCAGAGCACGCCGAAGGTCTCGTCCTTCTGCCCGGCCGGGCGCAGCGCAACGGCGACCCTCCATGCCAGTGCATTGCCGGTCCATGACTCGACCTGCGGTTGGTAGATCAGCGCGTCGGCCTTGCCGACGGCGACGTCGCGCGGCCATGGATCTGCCGGCGCGGCGGCGGCGGAGTCGGGTTTGCAGGCGCAGCCACGGCGTCGCTGGCGAGACTGGGCGGTGCTGTCATAGACGACGGGTCCCTGCCCCAGCAACATCGGCCCGCTCGCTTCGGCTGTCGCGACCGAGTTTTCCGGCGGCGGTGGCAGGTCGGAACCCGACCGGCTCGCGCAGCCCGCGAGATTGGGACTGACCATGAATGCCGCGAGCAGTGCTGCACCGAGTCGTGTCTTCGTGCGCTTTCGCACCAACTTTCATTGCTTCCCCACCAACGGTCACGCACCGTCGTAAATCATGCCCGATTCGCGAGATCGCAGCCGGGATGGCCCTGCCGCCTGCGCGGTTCGGACTTGCGCGCTCAGCGACATCCGGTTGTAACAGATCGGCTCACGCGGCCTGCGCCGCGCGCCCCTGCAGCTGATCGATTTGCCGCTTCATGCGGCCGACGATCAGCCGCACCAGATGAAATCCGAACTCGGGGTTCTGGAAGTACAGCTCCTTGAGTTCCTCGTTCGTCATGTAGAGCACCTCGACGTCGGTCTCACAGACGCAGCTCAGCGTGCGCCGGCCCTCATGCGTAAAGATCGCGATCTCACCGAACAGCAGGCCGCTGCCTGCTTCCTCGTTCACTTCGGGAAACCGCACCTGACCCGACACGATGAAGTAGACGCCGTGCGCCGGTTCGCCCTTGGCGAAGATCGACTGCCCCTTGCTGAACGACACGCGCCGCATGTAAGGCCGCAGCCACTCGGCCTCGAAGACATCGGCATGGGACGCGGCCGCGACGCGGCGGATCAGACGGCGCATCGCCAGCAGGCGGTGAATGTTGAGCGGCAGCAGCAACGTATGCAGAAGCGCCGGCGGCCAGAAACCACTGAGCAGTCCGTAGGAGATGAACAGCACATTGCTGCAGATCGCGGCGATGCGCAGCGGGATCATCGTTCGCGCCGAAAAGGCCACGAATGATGCGATCGCTGCCGAATAGCCGACGACTTCGACCAATGTCATGAACAGTCTCCACAAGTTGAAGCGTTGGCAGCGGTCCGGGCCGGCGCACGCCGCGGCCCGCGCGCCCTCGGCGGCTGCGGACCTGAGAATTCCCCCGCCCGGATTGTGCCGCCCGCGCGAAGGGTTGCGCACATCGGCGTGAATCTCACCGACGGCCTGGGGCTGCGCGTGGGCTCAACACAGTTGCGGCCGAGACGAGATCGGCCAGCGGCGCGGCGGCCGGCACAATGCGACTGCGGCGAGCGGCCCAAGGCCTCGCGGCATCCAACGGAGGCGACATGCAGATCACCGAGCTTCCCGCGCACGCGCTGCTACAGGCCATCCGGACGCGTGAAGTGTCTTGCCGCGAGGTGATGACAGCGACGCTGGCGCGTATCGCCGCGGACAATCCGGCGCACAACGCGATCGTCAGCCTGCGCGCAGCCGATACGCTGCTCGCCGAGGCCGAGCAGCGCGACCGCGAGTTGCAGGCCGAGTCCAGCGCGACAAAGATCGGCGCGCTGCACGGGCTGCCGCAGGCAATCAAGGACGCCGCCCAGACCGCCGGGCTGCGCACGACCTTCGGTTCGCCGTTGCTGCGTGATCAGGTGCCGGCGCGCGACGGACTGATGGTCGAGCGTATGAAAGCGGCCGGCTGCATCGTGATCGGAAAGACCAACACGCCGGAATTCGGGCTCGGTTCGCACACCTTCAACGAAGTGTTCGGCGTGACGCGCAATGCCTACGATCCGGCCCGCTCGGCCGGCGGCAGCAGCGGCGGCGCCGCCGTCGCGCTGGCGCTGCGGATGCTCGCGGTGGCCGATGGCAGCGACACGATGGGCAGCCTGCGCAACCCGGCGGCGTGGAACAACGTGTTCGGCATGCGACCGAGCATGGGCCGCGTGCCGCTGTGGCCTGCGCAGGACGTCTGGTTCAGCCAGCTCGGCACCGAGGGGCCGATGGGACGTACGGTTCGCGACGTCGCGCTGCTGCTCGATGTCCAGGCCGGGCGAGACCCGCGCGTGCCGCTCTCGCTCGATGGCAGCGAGCGCTATGCGGAGTCACTCGACCGTTTCGACCCGCACGGCCTGCGCATCGGCTGGCTCGGCGACCTGGCCGGTCACCTGGCCACCGAGCCCGGCATCCTTGAAGCGTGCGAATCCGGACTTGCGCGACTGCGCGACTGCGGCTGTTCAGTCGACGCGATCGCGCCCAACTTCGCTCCCGGCGAGGTGTGGCAGGCTTGGTTGAAGCTGCGGCACTGGCTGGTCGCGGCGCGTCTCTCGCCCTGGCTCGGCACGCCAGAGCACCGATCGCTGATCAAGCCCGAAGCGCTGTGGGAAGCCGATGAGGGCGCACGCCTGACCAGCGCCGAACTGATGGCGGCAAGCGTGCGACGCACTCAATTCCTGCATAAGGTGCTGCAGCTCTTCGACGAAGTCGACATTCTGGTGCTGCCGACGACGCAGGTGTGGCCGTTCGACGCGCGCGAACGCTGGCCGCAGCGCATCGGCACCCGCGCAATGGACACCTACCATCGCTGGATGGAAGTGACGCTTTACGCGACCTTCGCCGGCCTGCCGGCGATCAGCGTGCCGGTCGGCTTCAACGCGTCGGGACTTGCCAACCGGCATGCAGCTGATCGGTCGGCCCCGCGACGATCGCGGCGTGCTGCAACTGGCGCACGCCTACGAGCAAAAGGCGCAGGACGTTCTGCAGCGGCGACCACCGGCGCACTGACGCGTTCGTCGCCTAGAGCCGGCGCTGCCGCAGGCTCTCCTGCCACGCGGCGATCTTTGGCAACAGCGCGGCCCGGCGCGCGAGGCTCTCCGGCGGCCAGTGCTGTTCGCGATCGTAGTACTCGGGCACCGCGGCGGCGCCGTCTGGGATGACCACCCACGGCTGCTTCGACGCCGTGAAGATGTGGATATCGGGCGGCAGCCGATCGGGTTCGTCGAGCGTGCCGACGCGCACGAATCGCACCGCCGGGCCTGCGCCGGAATAGTTGCTCCAGACCGCGATGCGGCAGGTCGGGCAGCGCGCGATCTTCTGGCC
The DNA here is from genome assembly GCA_963707445.1 of uncultured beta proteobacterium. GTDB lineage: Bacteria > Pseudomonadota > Gammaproteobacteria > Burkholderiales > Burkholderiaceae_F > JALORV01. Next base: position 30,935 of record CAVPPW010000057.1, read on the forward strand.
GAGGCCGCTGGCCGACGGCGTGTCGACGATTTCGGGCTCGCCCGCAAGGTGGACGACGCGATCGGCTTCGATCATCGCGTTCAGCGCGAAGGACGCGCCCGACTCGCGCTGGCACCAGCGGCAATGGCAGCAGTGGACGAAGAGCGGGCGACTGAGCATGCGATAGCGGACCTTGCCGCAGTCGCAGCCCCCTTCAAGTGGTGCATCCTTTTCGTCACCCATATATTCGGCCATTGACCATCCCGATCCGGAAACCATAACGGGAATCGGCCGTCCTGCCCAGTGCCGCTCGCGGTGGCGCTGCACAGCGGCGTGTCGCGCGTATCCTCAGCGTCGTCGCGTCATGCAATCGCTTCGAGGTTCCGTTGAACGTTCGTTCGCAACACCCACCTGCGTCGACGATGTCGGCGACGCAACTCGGCCGATGAGCGAGTGACGGATCGCATTCGCGGTGTCCTGGCGCCGGTCGTGACGCCATTCGACGCGGCGCTCGCGCCGGACGGCGAGCGGCTGCTGCGGCACTGCCGCTGGCTGCTCGACCAGGGGATCGGTCTCGCGGTGTTCGGCACGAATTCGGAAGCGAACTCGCTTGCGGTCGACGAGCGGATCGCGCTGCTGGATCGGCTGATCGAAGGCGGTATTCCGCCCGCTCGACTGATGCCTGGCACCGGCTGCTGCGCAATCAGCGATTCGATCAGGCTTACAGCGCATGCGGTCGCGCATGGCGTCGCCGGCTGCCTGATGCTGCCGCCGTTCTACTACAAGGGTGTCACCGACGAGGGCCTGTATCGGAACTTCTCGACGATCATCGAGCGCGTCGGCGACCGGCGGCTGCGCATCTACCTGTATCACATCCCCCCGGTTGCGCAGGTTGGCATCAGCTTCGAACTGATCGAGCGGCTGCTGCGCGCGTACCCCGGCACCGTCGTCGGGATCAAGGACTCGTCGGGGGACTGGAGCCACACGCAGCAGCTGCTGACACGCTTCAGCGACTCGGGTTTCGACGTGTTCGCAGGCAGCGACACTTTCCTGACCCCCACGCTGCGCAACGGCGGGGCCGGCTGCATCAGCGCGACGGCCAATGTCAACCCCTCTGCGCTTGCAGCCCTGGCAGGACGCTGGCAGAGTGCGGGCGCCGCGGCGGAGCAGGCGCGCGCGGACGCGATCCGCGGGATCTTCCAGCAGCGGCCGATGATCGCGGCGATGAAACAGGCCATCGCCCACTGGAGCCGCGACGCGGCATGGACGCGCATGCGGCCGCCTCTTGTCGAACTGACGCCGGATGCTGCCGCCGCATTGATCCGCGATCTGCACGCCGCGGGCTTCGAGATGCCCTCGCTGCCAGCTGGCTAGGGGCGCGCTCCGCTCCAAGCGCCGAACCTTGCGCCGACAGCGGACTCCAAACGCCAATGCACGGCGCCTTGTGCGCCGGATACCGGAGCATGGATGAACAAGGCGACAACCCTGATCGTTGCAGCAGTAATGCTGCTTGCCGTAGCCGCCGCGGTGCTGTGGTACCAGCGGCGCGCTCCCGCGCCGCCGGCCGCAGCCCCCGCCGTGGCCGCACCCGAGGCGGCGCCGGCACCCCCTCCGACCGAGCCCGCGATCAAGCATCCGATTGAGCCGCTTGCGCAGGAGGAACAACAGAAGCCGCTGCCCACGCTCGAACAGTCGGACCCCGTGGTGCGCAGCGCGCTGGTGGACTGGCTTGGTCGCCAAGCGGTGCAGACGTTCCTGCAGACCGACGATTTCGTGCGCCACGTGGTCGCGACCGTCGACAATCTCGGCCGCGCGCATGCATCGCCTCGCCTCTGGCCAGTAAGCCCGATGCCCGGTCGCTACAGTGTGCAGCAGGCCGGTGATGCGACAGTGGTCACCGCTGGCAACGCCGAGCGTTATGCCGCTTTCGTCTCCTTCGTCGAGCATCTCGATTCAAAGCGCGGTGTCTCGCTTTACGTGCGCCACTATCCGCTGTTCCAGCGGGCGTACGAGGAACTCGGTTACCCGAAGCGCTACTTCAACGACCGCCTGGTCGAAGTTATCGACCTGATGATCGCGACGCCCGTGCCGCCGCGGTCGCCGGCGCTGCGGCTCACCGAAGTCAAGGGACCGATTCCTGCGACTCAGCCGTGGTTGCGCTACGAATTCGCGGATCCGGAACTGCAGTCACTGGCGGCGGGCCAGAAGATGCTGATTCGCATGGGACCCGAGAACCAGCGCCGGATGCAGGCCAAGCTGGTCCAAGTCCGCAAGCAGCTGACCTCGGCTGCGCCGGCGCGCTGAACGCCCCACGCGTCTGGCACCTAACTGCCGAGGACGGCCTCGATCGCGGCCCGCAACTCACGTTGCTCCACTGGCTTGGAGAGCACACCACTGACCCCGAGCGCCTGTGCGCGCGCCGTGCTGCTGCCGTCGGCAAGGCCGCTGCACAGCAGCCACGGCAGCTCCGCGCGCCGTTCGCGCAGGCGCTCGGCAAGCTGGATGCCGGTCACCATCGGCATCGCGTGATCGGTCACCAGCAGGTCGAAGCCGAGCGGATCGCTGGCAAATGCGCGCTCGGCCATCTCCGCGGAGGGACAGGCCTCGACCTCCAGTCCCCAGGACGCCAGCGTTTCGCTCATTACGGCAAGCACCATGGGTTCATCGTCCACGAGCAGCACGCGCCCGCGCAGCGGCCTCTTCGCCTGGCGCCGCTCGGGCGCATTCGCTGCAACGTCCGGCACGCCGGCACTCGGTGGTAGCAGAATGCGGAACACGCAGCCTTGTCCAAGCTGCGAGTCGACGATGACATGGCCGCGGTGCTCGTGAACGATGCCATGCACCATCGACAGGCCCATGCCCGAACCCTTGCCCGGCGCCTTGGTCGTGAAAAACGGATCGAAGATACGCTCCAGCAACTCGGGCTCGATGCCTCGGCCACTGTCGGCAACGCTGAGTTCAACATGGCGGCCGTTGATGGCGTGGCGGCAACTGGTGCACGCCTCGTCGGAGACGCCGGTCTCCGCCACGCGGATGCGGATCCTGCCGCCGGCCGACATTGCATCACGCGCGTTGATCGCCAGATTCAGCAGCACCTGGTGCGCCTGCACCTCATCCATCATGACCGCCGCCACCGACTCATCGACATTGATGTCAATTTCCAGCGTCGACGGGAGCGCAGAGCGCAGCATCGGCGTCGCATCTCGGACGACGGCCGCTAATGACAAGGGACGGGGCTCGCCACGTCCGCCACGCGAAAATGTCAACATCTGCTTGATCAGATCGCGGGCGCGGCGACACGACGCGAGCGCCTGTTCGAGATATTCGCCGCTCTTCGCGTCGGCGTTCTCGGTCGCCCTCTCCTCGGCCAGAACGACGTAGCCCATGACGCTGGCCAGAATGTTGTTGAAGTCGTGGGCGACACCGCCTGTCAGCTGGCCGATCGCCTCCATCTTCTGCGCCTGGCGGAGCTGGCCTTCGAGGCGCTGCCGTTCTTTTTCGGCCTGACGGGCTGCCGTGACGTCACGCAGATAGCCGATGAAGATGCGACCCTCGGCGCTTTCCGCCTCGGAAATCGTCAGCTCGATCGGAAATTCGGTGCCGTCCGACCGTTGTGCGGTCGTCTGCACACGCCGACCGAGGTAGCGTGCCTGGCCGGTGCGCTCATAGCGCGCCATGCCATCAGTGTGGGCCTTGCGGTGCCGCTCCGGAATGATCATCTCGGCCAGCACGCGACCCAGCACCTGATTTCGCGAGTAGCCGAAGCAGCGCTCGGCCGCCGCGTTGAACTCGATGACGCGGCCCTCCCGGTCCATGCCGATCACGCAGTCGAGCGAGGTCTCCACCGTTGCGCGCAGCCGCGCCTCGCTGCGCCGCACTGCCTCTTCGCGCTCGCGACGTTCGCTGATGTCGCGGATCGCCGCGACCACGGTCATCCTCCCGTCGAGCAGCAGGCGATTGGCGCGAATTTCGACCGGGAAGACGCTGCCGTCGCGACGTCGGTGCAGTCGCGCCGGAATGCTGATGGCGCCTTCGCCCTCCTGGATCGCGCGCCGAGTGGCGTCTGGCTCCGCCGACAGGTCGGGCGCGGTCATTTGCAGCAGCTCCTCGCGCGAGCGGTCGTACATCTGCATGGCAGCGGGGTTGACGTCGACCAGCCGGAGCGTGTCGAAGTCAACGAGCACCAGGGCGTCGCTTTCCGTTTCAAACAACAGGCGATGCCGCGCCTCGCTGGCACGCAATGCGTCTTCAGCCCGCTTGCGCTCGGTGATGTCGCGTCCCATGTAGAGCACGTGCGGCTGTCCGCGGTGCTGTATCGGTACGCCGCGCAGCTCGAGCTCGTAGCGAGCACCATCGCGCCGAATCAGCGGCACCTCGAGCGCGATCGGCGCACCGGCCACCGCATCTTGTGAAGTGCCTGAATCGTCCGCGCGACGTCGTCCGGGTTAGCGACGACGCGGTCCAGACCGATCACTTCGTCGCGCGTCCAGCCGCTCAAGCGTTCATACGTCGCATTGACGTCGACGATGCGAAAGCCGGCATCGCGAAGCACGAGGGCGTCGGCCGATGCGTTGAAGATCGCCCGGTACTGCTCCTCGCTTGCACGCATCGCTTCCTCGGCCCGCTTGCGCTCGGTGATATCCCGCGCGATACCCAGTACGTGCAGCTCGCCTCCGATGCCGGAAGGGAATCACTCGCACTTCGAGTTCGAAGGGCGTGCCGTCTCCGCGAAAGCCGGTCGTCTGCAGTTCGGCAACGTTGCCTTCGAGCGCGCGCTGGACCAGCGCCAGCCGCTCCTTTCGAAACTGCACCGGCACGAGGTCCGCCAGGCCCTTGCCGACCACATCGTCACGGCGTTTGCCGTACATGCGCTCATACGCCGTGTTGACGTCAACCACCCGGCACTGCGCGTCGAGCAACTGCAGCGAGTCGGTCGCAGCCTCGAAGATCGCGCGGTACTGCGCCTCGCTGGCGCGCAGTGCGTTCTCGGCGCGCTTGCGCTCGGTGATGTCTCGCCCGATCGCCAGCACATGCGGTTTGCCGCCGTGCTCGAAAGGTATGAACCGCAGCTCCAGGTCGAACGTGGTGCCGTCAGTACGCGCGCCCGTGGTCTGCAAGCTCGCCGGTTTCGCCCTGCAGCGCGCGGCGCACCAGCTCGCGCCGCTGTTCGACGATGCTCGGCGCGCAGCACTTCCTCCATCGACTTGCCGACCACTCCCTCGCGGCGCTTGCAGGTAGAACTTTTCGTACGCCCGGTTGACGTCGACCACCCTGTAGTTCGCGTCCCACAGCAGCAGCGCGTCGTCCGAGGCTTCGAAAGATGCCGCGGTACTGCGCCTCGCTCGCGCGCAGCGCCGCTTCGGCACGCTTGCGATCGGTGATGTCGCGGGCAATCGCGAGCGCATGCGGCGCTCCTAGGTGCGGAATCGGCACGTAGCGCAGCTCGACGTGGAAGCGGGTGCCGTCCCTGCGCAGTGTCTCGGTCTCGAGCGAGGCCTCGCGCCCGTCCAGCGCCGCCCGAATGCATTCGGTGCGCCGCGCCACCTCCTCGGCCGGCAGGCGATTGTCGATGCCGGTGCCGATCACCTCCTCGCGCGTGAATCCGTATAGCTCGGTGAAGGCGCGATTGACATCGACGAAGCGAAGTTGGTCGCTCCACAGCACCATCGCATCGACCGAGCCGTCGAAAATCGCGCGGTACTGGCGCTCGCGCATCTGCAGGGCGTCCGCCGCCGCCTTTCGTTCCGTGATGTCCCGAACGAACGCCAGCACGCGGCGATGGCCGCCCACCTGCGCCCGCTTGAGCGTGACCTCGTGCCACATGAGGGTGCCGTCCATGTGCTTCGCACGCCACTCGAAGCGCAATGGCGCGTCCGACTGCTTGGCGCGCTCGATGTGCGCCATCGCGTCCGCCTCGGTGTATGGCGCAACATCGGCACTGATGTTGCCGACCCGCAGCCGCTTGAGCGCCTCGCGCGAGTGGCCAAACAGATCCGCGGCCTTCGCGCTGACGTCGATGATGGCTCCAGTGTCCCAGTCGTGCACGAAGATCGCGTCTTCGGCAGCGTCGAGGATCTCGCGGTAGCTTTGCTCGGCGCGGGTGCGTTCGATCTCGGCCGCGGCGCGGGCCGCGAAGATCTTCAGCAGCGCCTCGGTCAGCGCCTGGTCGGCGAGCGCGGCGCGGTCGAGCGCGACGACTATGCCCATCTGCTCGCCGGTCGATGACATCAGCGAGTGCGCCGCATAGCTGTCGAAACCCTTCGCCGAAAACGGAGTGCCCGGCGTGTACTCCCCATGCACACCGGAACCGACAAAACGCGATACCCGCCCAACCATCGCCCGGCAGGGCGTCGTGGCCAGCTCATACTCAAAGTTCTGCAACGGCTTGCCGTCCAGCCACGCCGCCAGCGTCGTCAGGCGCGCCGGATCGCCCTCCTTGAAGACGGCAATCAGCGTCGCATCGACGTCAAGGATCTCGGCCAGCCTGCGGGCCAGATCCTGAAACAGCGTGGCGCCGTCTGCGCTCGAGACGGCCAGCGCAGCCGCGGTGGTTCGCGCGAGGATGTTCTCGGCCCGGCCGCCGTCCATGACATCCGTGGTCGAGGCTCGATTCATCGTCAGTTGAGTCTATGGAAGCGATCGACGACTGTCGCCGAGGATTGCCCACCCGATACACAGCGTTACATGACAGAAACAAAGTCGGTTCAGTCGACCGGCGGCACGAACATGTAGCCGGCGCCGCGCACCGTCTGGATTGCCAGCGGATTGTCCGGATCGGCCTCGACCTTGCGGCGCAGGCGCGCGATGCGGATATCGATCGACCGGTCGAAAGGCTCCCACTCGCGATTGCGCGTCAGCGTCAGCAGGCGGTCGCGCGTCAGCACCTTGTTCGGATGCTCGACGAAGGTCTTCAGCAGGTCAAATTCCATTGCTGTGATCGCGATGTCCTGGCCTTCGGCGTCGAGCAGCCGACGCGCCTCGACGTCGAGTGTGCAGCGACCAATGCGCGGACGATTTCGCGCCGAGGCCGGCGCAGGTCCTGAGCTCTCTTCGCGGACGCGTCGCAACACGCTCTTGAGGCGGGCACGCAGTTCGCGCGGATCGAAAGGCTTGGCGACGTAGTCGTCGGCGCCCATCTCGAGCCCGACGACGCGATCGACCACACCATCGGCGGCCGTCACCATGATGATTCCGACCGGATGCCTTTCGCGCAGGTAGCGTGCGAGCGACAGGCCGTCCTCGCCGGGCAGCCCGACGTCGAGCAAAACGACATCGGGACGCGCCCGCTCGAATTCGGCGCGCATCTGGTCGCCATTGGCCGCAGCGGCCACGTCATATCCATGCCCGCCCAGGTACTCGAGCAGCATCCGCCGCACGTCGGCATCGTCATCAACAATCAATATCCGTGCGCTCGACACTGCTCGACTCCGCGATTCGCTGCGCGGCGATTATGGAACGCACACCGCGGCCGCGCCATCCCCGCCGTCGGCCGCCCGATACCGAGCGTTACACGCCGATGCAGAACTGAAAGCTCGCGAACACCGCCGCTGCCTAGAGTGCCGCTCATCGTCACGCCGGCCTTGCCGGTCATCAGGAGAAAGCGATGAGCATGACACGCCTCAATGCGGCCGAGAGCCCGGCACCCGATTCGACTTCGGTCGCCCGCATCAAGCGAACCTATCAGCCCGAAACCGGTCGGCGCAACGGCGCCGCCAGCAATGATCCGGCGTACCCGCTGCACCCGCACGATCTTCCTCTTTCGGCCTGGTCGCGCCTCGCCGAACTCGCCAACGGCTTCGGCGACGCGGCCGTCGAAGCCCGGGAGTCGGGCGCGGACTCGGTTCAGCTGGCCGCCGCAGCGCGTGCGTTCCGTTCCGCCACGTTGGGGGCGATCCTTTTCGAGCTCGCGTCGGCAGCGATCGACGCGAGCTATCGCGCGATCGCCGCCTGGCGGCGATGGCGCGACCGGCGAGCCACCGAGCTTGCGCTGCGCTCTCTCGACGCTCACACGCTGCGTGACATCGGCTTTGATCCGAGCGAAGTGCGCTCCGTCGCACAGGAACTTCACGGAGGTGCCGAACCGAGCCGCACGCATGCACTGATGCGGCTGCGTTACCTGCAGATCTGAACCACTTTCCCGGTCCGAACCAACCACCCGCTCCAACGAGGAGAACAACATGCAAGCGAACGCAGCAGCCGTTGAACCGAAGTTCCGACAGGCAGAAAAGGGCGAGGTTTCCGACGCCGACCGTTACGCCAAGTGCATCGAAGTGTCCAAGCGCATTCGCTGGGACATCGAACGCGACGTTTTTCGCGGCCGCGAACTCGACGTCGGCAAGAAGTTCCTTACCCGACGGACTGTCGATGGTCGACCGGCTGCCGTTCCTCACGAAGGCGGAGCGCCGCTTTATCAGCCAGATCCAGGGTCGCACGTACGCGAACATGTTCGGACTGGTCGAGCGCTTCATCGGCGCGAAGGTGCTCGAGGTCAGTCGCGAGCACTGGCTCGGCGACCAGGTTGCACTCGAGGCGCTCGTGCGCTTCACCGACGAAGAAATCAAGCACCAGGAAATGTTCCGGCGCCTGGAACAGATGACGGCGAGCGTCATGCCGTCCGGCTACAACTTCGTCCCGCAGCCGAACGACGTGGCGGCAGCCGTGCTCAGCAAATCCACCTGGGCCGTGCTGGGACTGACCCTCGACATCGAGCTCTTCACACAGGCCCACTATCGCGCCAGCATCGCCACCGACGATGAGCTCTCACTGCTCTGGAAGGACGTGTTCCTGTTCCACTGGAAGGAGGAATCGCAGCACGCCATTCTCGACGAGCTCGAGTGGAAGCGCGAAAACGCGAAGCTGACTCCGGACGAGCGCGACAGTGCGGTCGACGACCTGATAGCGCTGGTCGGCGCGGTCAACGGCATCGTGCAGGCGCAGGCCGCGGCCGACGCGGACTACTTCCTGCTGCAGGCCGGCCGCTCCTTCGACAACGCCGAGCAACAGGTGATCCGGGCCACGCTGCTGCAGGCGTACCGGTGGCAGTACATCTTCTCCGGCGTCGAGGACCAACGCTTCCTCGATGCACTGGGCTCAATGATCACCGCCGATCAGGGCACACGCATCACGGCTGCGCTCGGTTCGATCGGCGCCCCTCTTCACTGAAATGCGACTCCGGCCGGCAAGCGCCCCGCTTGCCGGCCGGTACGGAGATTCGATGACGATCACAAACGCCCATACCCGCAGCGCCGGCGCCGGTCCGACCGTGCTGCTGCTGCACTCGAGCGGCAGTTCAGGCCGCCAGTGGCAGCCGCTGATGGAGCAGCTCGCCGGGCGGATGCACTGCATTGCGGTGGACCTGCATGGACACGGCGGCACCGCGGACTGGCCGCACGAACGGGCGCTGACGCTCGACGACGAGGTCGCGCTGCTCGCGCCGCTGCTCGAGCGCCACGGACCGGTCCATCTCGTCGGCCATTCGTATGGCGGTGCGGTTGCGCTGAAGGCGGCGACGCGCCATCCCGATCGGGTCCTCAGCGTCGCAAGCTACGAGCCGGTCCTGTTTCGACTGCTTCTCGACTATCACCCGCGCAACGCGACGACGTCTGGACGTGCTGCGCGCTCGGCGACCTCGGTCCGCAACGCGATCCGGCGCGGCGCACTCGCAGACGCGGCCGAGCGCTTCGTCGACTACTGGTCCGGCGCGGGCACGTGGTCGTCGCTGCCAACTGCGCAGCAATCGGTCATCGCGGCGCGGATGCCGGCAGTGTTCCGCCATTTCGATGCGGTCTTCGCCGACGGCCTGAAGCGTGCCGACCTCGGCCGCCTCGGCATTCCGGTGCTGTGCCTGACCGGTGCCAGGACGCGTCCGGCGATGCGGCGCATCGGTGAGCTGCTGGCCCTCGCGATGCCGCAGGCGATGCATCGTCGGGTGCCGGAGGCGGGACACATGGGTCCGCTCACCCACGCTGCGGAAGTCAATGCACAGCTCGGTGCCTTCCTCGACTGGCAGGTGCGGCGCACTGCGGCGCGGCCCACCTGGCTCCGGGCAGCTTAAGCTCTGCGTCGCTGTGCGGCGCCCCGAGCGCCGGCGCAGGGCGCCACGCGGAGGGGCGCGTCGATGAAGGTCACGATCCTCGACGACTATTTCGACACGCTGCGGACGCTGCCCTGCTTCGCGCGGCTCGCGGGCCACGACGTCGAGATCTTCAACGACCACGTACAGGACGTCGACGCTCTCGCCGAGCGGCTGCGCGATACCGAGGCGCTCGTGTTGATCCGCGAGCGGACACAGATCCGCGCGCCGCTGCTGGACCGTCTCGACCGCCTGCGGCTGATCAGCCAGCGCAGCGTCTATCCGCACATCGACATCGCGGCCTGCACGCGCCGCGGCGTCGTCGTGTCGTCCAACCTGCACGCGGCGACGCCGTCTTATGCCGCGGCCGAACTGACCTGGGCGCTGATACTCGCCGCCGCGCGACGGCTGCCGCAGCAGGTCGAGGCTTTCCGGCGCGGCGTCTGGCAGACCGGTGTCGGCGATACGCTGCGCGGCAAGACGCTCGGCATTTATGGCTACGGACGAATCGGCGCCGTCGTGGCGGGCTATGGCCGCGCCTTCGGCATGAACGTCGCTCGTGTGGGCACGCAGCGCGTCGCTCGAACAGGCACGCCGCGACGGCTATGCGACCGCACCCGGACCGCGCCGCGTTCTTTGCCACTGCGGACGTGCTGTCGCTGCACATGCGGCTGGTCGACGCCACGCGCGGCATCGTCACCGCGGCTGACCTCGCCGCGATGAAACCGACGGCGATCTTCGTCAACACGAGCCGGGCCCAGCTGGTCGCGCCGGACGCGCTCGTCACGGCGCTGCGGGCGGGACGTCCGGGATTCGCCGCCGTCGACGTCTACGAGTCGGAGCCGGTGCGCGATCCGTCGCATCCGCTGCTGCAGTTGCCACAACGTCGTCTGCACGCCGCACATCGGCTATGTGACCCGCGACGAGTACGAGCTGCAGTTCGCCGACGTGTTCGACCAGATCGTCGCGTTCGCCGCCGGCTCGCCGATCAACGTGGTGAACCCCGAGGCGCTCGCCCGGCGCTGATCCGGCGCGGAGCCGAATTTGGGCGTACGCCGGAGAGGTTCCATCGCAACCACGTGCCGGAAGCGTCCGGGCGGAGTAGGATCGTTGGGCCATGGAGGCGCAACGATGGCAGATTGGCGGGTCAGCGCCACGCGGGTGCTGGTGAAAGGCAAGGTTTTCGCTGATCGGGCTGGGGCTGGCTCTGCTCGCGGGCTGCGCCACCGGTCCGCAGCCACAGCCTCCGGCACCGGCGGAGCTGCTCCGCGACGATCTCTTTGCCCCGGCTAGCGCGCAGATCGACCCCGCGGACATCTTTGCGGTCAGCGATTCGATGCGACGCTACCTGCGCACCGAAGTGATGTCGCAGTCCAAGCAATACGGCATGCCGGATGGCCTGGTGCAGGCGCTGTACAACAAGGCACAGCTCAAGCTCGACTACGACGCATCGTCGACGCGCAATGCGCGCGAGGCATTCGATGCGCGTAGCGGCAACTGCCTCTCGCTGGTCGTGATGACGGCCGCGTTCGCCAAGGAGCTGGGGCTCAAGGTGAGCTACCAGACCGCCTACATGGAAGAAGCCTGGAGCCGCAGCGGCGACCTGCTGATACGCGCCGGGCACGTGAACGTCACCCTCGGACCGAAGATGGCCGACCGGGTCACCCGAACCGGGCGCGACGTGACGATCGATTTCCTGCCGCCCGACCAGGCGCGACGCATCCGCACCAGTGATCTGACCGAGCAGACGATCGTCGTCATGTTCATGAACAACCGAGCGGTCGAGGCGTTGATGCGCGGCCAACTCGACGACGCCTACGCCTGGGCGCGTGCTGCGGTGCTAAACGGACCGGACTTTTTGAGCGCATACAACACGCTCGGCATCATCTATGCGCGCCATGGCGACCCGGACGCCGCCGAAGCCGCATTCCGCGCCGTGCTCGAACGGGATCCTTCGCACACCCGCGCGCTGGCAAATCTCGCGGAACTCTACGCCCGGCAGGGCCGCACCGCGGAGGCAGCCGAGCTGCGGCGCACGTTGGCCCGGCTTGAGCCTGAGCCGCCGTTCTTCTTCTTCAACCAGGGCATGGTCGCCATGCAGAACGGCGACTACAAGAGCGCACGCGACCTGTTCTTGCGCGAAGGCGAACGCAGCGGCTACTCGACCGAAGTCGCTTACTGGCTCGGCCTCGCGTATTACCGGCTCGGCAAGAACGACCTCGCCAACCGATATCTCAAGCAGGCCGTCGAGAACGCCGCGTCGCGCAGCGAGCTGGATCTTTACGCGTCCAAGCTCGCCAAACTGAAGACGATGATCGCAGTAGGCTCGCAAGCGGGCTTCGCTGCGGCCACTGCGCTGCGCCTGTCAGCAGCCGCCCTTCTTCGGCTTCTTCTGCTCGTCCTTCTTGGCGTCGGCGGCCTTGGTCTCGTCCTGCTTCGCCTCCGGCGCCTTGGCGTCCTTCTTGGCCTCCGCCTTCTTTTCCTCGGCCTTCGGCGCGGGTTTGTCCTGCGCAAACGCAGGCGCCAGCGCAAAGGCAGCAAGGACAGCGGCAGCCAGCAGCTTGTGCATCACGGTTCCTTGTCGAATCGTCGCCGCTCGGCGAGCACCGTCTGGCAACGGCTGTGCTCATCGACGCCGTTGACCTGACGCTGAAGCGACCGAGCCGGGATTCTAGCCGCCCGTCGTGCCGAAGCGTCGGGCCGCCTGGCGCGGCCCCAGCGCTACGCGGAACCCTTATGCATATGACACGAATGTCGTTGGGGCGGGCCGCGGGCCGGTTAACTTGGCGGGCCGCGAGATCCGCTAGCCGATCGACGATGAGCAACCCATGACCGCAACGACCGCCCCGGACAGCGACACGTTGTCGGCCGACGCCATCTTCGACATCGCCGGCGACACGCCGCATCGAACTCGAGCTGCCGTATTCAGGCGCAGTGACACCGCTCGAAGCGTGGCGCCTCGTCACGGCGAGCAAGGCAAAGCTGGTCGACGTGCGTACGCCGGCCGAATACAAGTTCGTCGGTGCGGTGCCCGGATCCGTCAATGTGGAGTGGCGCGGCGCCGACATCCTGCCGACCGCGATGTTCGTCAGCGGTCTGAAGGACGTCGCGCGCTTCACCGAGCCGGTGCTGCTGCTCTGCCGCAGCGCAGTTCGCTCGCATTCAGCCGCGCGGGCGGCCGCCGCCGCCGGTTTCAGCCACGTCTACAACGTGCTCGAAGGATTCGAGGGCCAGCGCAACCACGAGGGCGCCGCGGCGCCATCGACGGCTGGCGCAAGCACGGACTGCCCTGGTCGCAGGACTGAGCGCTCCCCGTCCTATTCGCCCTCGAGGTGAATGCTGCGGGCGTGAATCGGCAGCACGAACGGAGGCACCGCACCGAGCGGCCGCGTCAGTGCGAGTCAGATCGGCGATCGGCAGATCCTCGACCAGCAGCGCGACGTCCTCGGTCGGCTTGAACACGACGCCGCCCTGGTTCAGCTTCTCGTTGGTCAGTATCGGACGGTCCGACAAACGCCGCAGCGCCCAGCCGATCAGGTTCTGCGCGGCCGCCGGCGCGGCATTGCGCGCCCACAGCAGGTAATGCAGGTCCACCGCGACCGGCGACGGCCGCACGCCCGGACGCACTTCCGGCCGCGGGGCGCCCGGCACCGGACGCATTGCGCATCGCCGGCACCGGCACGAAGCGATAGAGCCACAACAATCGCGCGCGGACTCGCATCGGCCGTCGCGCCGGCGTCGAAGACTTCGATCCCGGCGAGGCCCAGCGTGCTCGGAAATCCGTCGGAAAAGTGTCGTAACAGGGCTGAAGTGGTCGCTGCCAGCGCTGCATAGGTCGCCATGTTCGATCTTCCCGAGTCTTGCGTCGTGTGACGATGTGCGCCCGATCGCTCAGCGCGTTGAATTCGGTGACGGTGCGCGTTCGGGCGGCAATGCCGTGCGCGCTGCCGGCAACGTGCTACTGCCCGGACCGCCATCGATCGGCGGCGGCGGCAGCGGCAGCGACGACGTGCGCTCGGCCCACGGCGTGAGACTGCTCGCCGGGACCGCAGTAGACCTGCTGGAACTCACCGAAGCCGCTGCTGCCGACCTGCAGGCCGTAGCCAGCACAGCCGACCAGCAGCGCCAGCAGACCCGACACGCACAGACGCGGGAAACTGAGGTCGCTTCATGGCTGCGGTCTCCAGTTGGCGAGCGCGAACGGCGCGCCCATCGGGTCGGCGAGGACCGCAACCTGAGAGCGGTGGTGCGGCTGCGGCGGCAGCAACACGCGGGCGCCGAGCGAGCGCGCTCGCGACACCATCGCGGCCACGTCATCGACGCGAACGTACGGGATCCAGACTGCCGGCAGCGCGGAGTCCGGCGTCTTCATCACGCCCGCCCGTGCGCGTCCGCCTGCGCTCAGCACATAGGCGTCGTCCGGCGCACCGGGCGGACGCGGCGCGGCGGCGCTTGTGTAACCGAACACGTCGCGATAGAACGCTGCCGCCTGCACAGGGTCAGGCGTCCACAGCTCGCTCCAGATCCATTCGCTTCGCCCGCCGGCATGGTCGGCCGGGTCACCGCGCTCGGGCAGCACAACGGCAAAGTGGGCGCCGGCCGGATCGGCCAACACCGTGAAGTCGCCGCGTCCGGGCAGCGTGCGTGGTGCCACGACGACCTTGCCGCCGCGCTGTACCGCGCGCTCGGCAAGTGCCTTCGGATCGCCGCTCGCCAGTCCGATCCAGCGCGCACCTGCGGTCGCGTTCGCGGCCTGCACGATTCCTCCGATCATCCGGCCATTGGCCGTGATCGTCAGATAGGACGGCTGCGCAGCGCTGTCACCGCGAATCTCCCAGCCGAACAATGCTGCATAGAAGTCGCGCGACCGAGCGGCGTTGGCGGTGACCAGATCGGCCCAAAGCCAGCGACCCGTGACCCGCGGCGCCGGTCGTCGGCTCGCCGACGGCGGGCCAGACCGGGGACTGGCCGAGCGCGGCACCGGACGCCACGAAGTGCACAGACGAACCACAGGCCGCGCCAAGTTCCGCATGACTGCCTTCAAGTCCCCTCCCCGCCGATCGGTCGGCTAAGTGTAACGAGGCCGGCCGCTCCACCTGCGTGCCGGGCATGACGCGCTAGCGGTTGTCGAATATTCGACAGTCGTGTGCCGAAATTTCACTGGCCGCTCGCAAAGCGAGCCTCGTAGCGTCTTGCTCGAGAAGGGCGAGCGGCTAGGCCGGATCGCGCCTCGACAAGGAGCTCGGAGTGCCTGAATACGTTGCACCGGCCGTCTTCGTCGGGGAGGAACCGGCAGGCGCAGTGCCGATCGAAGGCGTTCCGACCGCGACGACCGCGTTCGTTGGCAAAGCCGTAGACGCTGGTGCCGCACAGCTTTTCGCCAGCGCCGCCGCGGCGACCGCGGCATACCCGCTCGATTCGCACTGCGCGCTTGGTCACGCGCTGCATCTGTTCTTTGCCAACGGCGGTCGCAGCGCGTGGGTCGTGCCTGTCGGAACGATCGACGCGGAAGCGGTGGCTGCCGCGCTAGCCGATTTGTTGCCGACCGCAGACATTGCGCTGACCGCCGCGCCTGATGCCGCTACGCTGCCCGGCATCCACTACGCCGCGGTAATGCGCGTGCTGCTCGACGACGCGCGCCGGCTGCGACGTTTCGCCATCATCGACGCGCCGCTGGCTGCGAATGCCGCCGACGTGCTGCGCCTGAGAGCCGGATTCGAGTCTTCCTTCGGCGCCCTCTACTGGCCGGCGCTGTCCTGCAAGCAATGCGATGGCGGCAGGACACCGTCATCCGGCGCCGTGTGCGGCGCCTACGCGCGGTCCGACCGCGAGCGCGGCGTCTTTCGGTCCGCCGGCAACTTGCCGCTGCTCGAGGTCGGCGCTCTCGCCGTGCAGGCGTCACCGAGCGAAATCGCGGATCTCGACGCGGCCGGGATCAACGCAATCCGCGCGCTCCCGGGGATGGGTGTGCGACTCTGGGGTGCACACACGCTCACGACCGACAGCGAATTGCGCTCGGTGACCGTGCGCCGCCATCTGCTGTTCCTGCAGAATTCGATCGCACGCGGCACTCGCTGGACCGTCCACGAGCGCAATGACGCGCGCCTGTGGCAGGAACTGCGCACGCGAATTGCCGAGTTCCTGCGGTGGCAGTTCCTCGACGGCGCGCTCCAGGGGTCTCAAGCCGCCGAGGCGTACTACGTGCGCTGCGACGAGAGCACCGTATCCGCCGACGACCGTGCAGCGGACATCGTCGTGTGCGAGGTCGGTGTCGCGTTGCTGCGCGCCGCGGAATTCATCACATTTCGGGTTGCGCAGCGCACCGCGAGCCGATGAAGCAACTGCCGCCGAGCGATCTACTCGGCGGTTGGCAGCCGATCACGACCGACGCACAATTGGGACTCGATCCTCGACTGGAAAGACCATGCGCAAGCGCAAGACTCCAAACCTGGTGCTGTTCGCCGGCCTGACGACTCTGCTGGCGGCGTGCGCGACGACCCAGATGGAAGCACAGTGGATGAATCCGGACTTCAAGGGCGCCAAGCTGCGCGACCAGACCGTGCTGGTGGCATGTCAGGCGCGCGATTTCACCGTGCAGGCGGTGTGCGAAGACCAGGCATCTACGCAACTCGCCGCGCGCGGCGTGAAGCCGGTGAAGTTCGCCGTCGCGAACACCGGCGTACCGCCGACCGCCGAGGCCATAGAGGCCGCAGCGAAACGCGCGAGCGCGCGCGCCGTCTATCGGACCACGCTGAGCACGTCGGTCCCGACCGTCAGCCCCGGGCCAACGATCGGTATCGGCGTCGGCGGCGGTGGCTACCGTGGCGGTGCCGCCGGAGGCATATCGATGCCGGTCGGCGGCTCGACGATCTCTGAAGCCTATGCGGCCGACACGGCAATCGTCGACGTGGCCAGCGGCAAACTGATGTGGACCGGACGCGCCACGAGCCCTACCGGCGGCGACGTCACGACGCAGCTGACCGATCTGAACCGCGTCATGTTCGATTCCCTTTCCGGCAGCGGACTCTTTTGAGCGAAGCACGATCCGTCGGTGATTGTGTGGCCGCTGGTGCAGGCTGGACAATCCCGGCGCCGAAGGCGGCGAGAAAGCATTCGGCGCAGACGGAGACTGCTGCGATCGGTTCTGGGTAACAGATCAAGGCTATCGTTTTAACCCACTAGCCGAGTCCGAAGGCGGCGTCCTCTCAGTACCCAGCATGTCGATTCGGGCCGGTGTTGTTCGTCGTCCCGGTGGAGGACAAAAGTATGCCCAAGATCATCGTGAATGCATTTTTGACCTTGGACGGCGTCATGCAGGCTCCCGGCGGCCCCGACGAGGACACCGAGGGTGGCTTCTTGCATGGAGGCTGGCAGGCCCCCTATGTCGACGATGTCATGGGGCGGCTGGTCACGGAGGGGTTCGCGGACGCCGACAGCTTTCTGCTCGGGCGCAAGACCTACGACATTTTCGCCAACTACTGGCCCAAGATCACCGACCCCAATAACTCCATAGCGACCGCGCTCAACTCGCGGCCAAAGTACGTGGTGTCGCGCAGCCTCGAACGTGTCACCTGGAACAACTCCGGCTTGATCAAGGGGGACGTGATCGCCGAACTCCGGAAGCTACGGGAGCAGCCCGGCCGGACCCTGCAGACCTGGGGCAGCACCGAAGTGCTGCAGACGCTGCTGAAGAACGACCTGATCGACGAGTACCGGCTGTTCATTTTCCCGGTGGTGCTCGGCTCCGGCAAGCGGCTGTTTGGCAGTGGCACGGTGCCGGTGGCGCTCAAACAGGTGGAGTCAGTTACGAGCGGCAAGGGTGGGACCTACCATCGGTTCGAGCGCAGCGGAAAGCCGGAGTACGGGCGGATGGGGACTTAGATCGCCCTGGAACTCCAACACGGCCCAGTCCTGGAGCATGCCGGACGCTGCGTCCGCCTTGTGTCGTGTCCGATTCCGCCGATCAGTGTGGCCGCTCTCGGAGTCGCTGGCCGGCAGTTCAGGGTCGAAAGACGGCGATCGATGCTGATTGGTCCCCTGATTGTCGCGTGATCAAACTGTTCGGCTGTGGAGGTTGCAGATGGGATCTGATGAACGAGCCATCCGTGAGGTGCACACCAGTTGGATTGATGCCGTCAACGCCGGCGATCTTGTCCGCTTGCTCGGCTTGATGGCGGACGATGTCGTGTTTCTGAATCCGGACCGAGCGCCGTTCGGCCGGGATGGATTTCCCGCCGGCTTCTCGACCGCCCACGAACAGTCTCGGATCCGTTGCATCAGCGAGTTGGAGGAGGTCGTGGTCGTCGGCGAAGTCGCCTACACACTGTGCCGGGACTCGTTATCCGTGACACCGCGCGCCGACGGAGAAGCAACGGAGCTAGCCGGTCATCGGATCACCATATACCGCAAACAGCCCGACGGTCGCTGGCTCCTGGCCCGCGATGCCCACACGCTGTCCCCGGTGACGAGCTGAGGTCGTGTGAATCGTCCTGCGACCTAACCATTCCGAGCGTACGTCGCAAGAGTCGCTGAGCGCCTTTGGGATGCGCTTGGACAGGTGCCCGCATCAGCGATTGAGGAAATCCACCAGCAGGGGAATGACCTTCTTGGGTGCCTCTTCCATCAGCCAATGACCTGATCCGGTCACGAGGACGCCCTCCACATTCGTATCGACGAGCTTGCCCTGGTCGATCAGGAATTGCCCGCCCGCTTTTTCGCCGGAGAGCACGAGCATCGGCATGGTGAGCGGAGTCTTCGCGAACTGCGCGAAATCCTTGGCATCCTGTTCAAAGGCCCGGAAAGTTTCCATTCCGGCCTTCATGTGACCGGGCTTTGCGTACTCCTTCGCGTAGAACTTGCGATCGGCCTCGGAAATGGACTTGGTGGGGTCCGCCGCGAAGTCGTTCCAGAAGTGCTCGAGATAGATGCGCTCGCGACCATTCACCAGGGCAAGGGGCGTCTTGCCGTAAAAGTGGAAGTGCCAGAGATCACGCAGCAGCCAGACGTTGGTCCAATCGCCGACGCCCGGCAGGAACGCCTCCATGAGAACGATGCGCTTCACCTCCGTCGGATACTGCGCCGCATACGCATAGGCCACCATTAGGCCAATATCGTGACCGACGAGCTCGATGCTCTTGTGACCGAGTCGAGTGACGAGGGCATGAACGTCGCGCGCCATGGCCGCCTTGGTGTACCCGTCCGCCGGCGCAGCGCTGCTGCCGTATCCGCGCAGGTCGGGTGCGATCACCGTATGGTTCTTCGCCAGCTCCTTGATCAGCGGACGCCACATGTGACTCGTCTGGCCAAAGCCGTGCAGTAAGACAACCGGCTCGCCGCTTCCGGCCTGCATGTAGTGCATGCGGATGCCGTTGACCTCGGCATAGTGGCTCTTGGTCGCCTGCGCCGACGCCGTCGCTGCGAAGGCGAAGGCGAAGAGTGCAAGCATCAGACTTCTTGCAATGCTCATGCTCATTCCCGTTCCTGAAGATTACGCATGATGCCCGAATCAACTGGCGCGTCGGCTCGGTGGAAATGTCCGAACGGACTTGGCCCTGAGCACGACGAAGATGAGCAGTAAGACGCCTCGCGAGGTCAAGAAAAAGGAGCCGCACTGGCCGCGCTTCAGCGTCAGCGCGCCGGCCTGGACGGCAGCAGCACGGTAGACAGCGCAACCAGGATCAGCGCGAGCGCGACGTAGTCCTGCCAGGACGGCCGTTCGCCGAGGATCCACATGCCGGAGAACACGCCGAGCACCGGGATCATCATCACTGACAACCCGCTAGCCGCGGGCGGCAGCTTGCGCGCGAGCATCGACCATACGACGTGGCAGAACGCGATCGCGAGAACGATGTTGTAGGCGATCGATGCCCATTCGAGCGTCGTCGGCAGGCGCCAGCGCGCGAGTTCGAACATCGTCGTTGCGGCGATCATCACGGCAAGCGCGAGCACGAGCATCCAGAACGTCAGCGCGACGATCGGCATCCCGGTCAGGTGCCTGCGGATCAGGTGCGTGCCATAGCCCCACGCCGCGGCAGCGGTCAGCATCAGCAGCGTTCCGAGCGGGGCGCCCGCCAGCGAGGTCAGCTCGGAGGCGAGCAGCAGCACGATGCCGATCGCTGCGGCGAGCACGCCAACCCAGTGCCGCGGCAGTGGCCGTTCGTTGAACAGTAGCAGCCCGAACACGACGGCCCAGACCGGCATCGTGTAGCCGAGGATCGCTGCGCGCCCGGACGGCAGCATCTTGATCGCGAGGATCGCGAGCAGGTGCCAGACGATCACGTTCGGCAGCTGCGAGCTTGACGATCGTCGGCCACGCACCGTGCGGAACCTGCAGCGAGATCCCGCGTGCAACGGCCCACGCCCAGATCACGACCAGGCCGCCGGCGATGCAGATCGAGCGGAAGAAAAGCGGCGGTAGTTGCGCAACACCGAGCTTCATCACCGGCCAGTTCACGCCCCAGAAGAGCGTGAGCAGCACCAACAGCATCAGGTCGCGGCGCGAGAGCTGGGACATCGCGTAGCTGCAGGAGGAAAAGTCAGGCTAGCACGACCCCAGGCGCGACAAGCTTGAGGACCGAGTTCGGCCACGAGCTGCCGTTACTGCTGTTGCCCGTGGCATTGCGGCGCGGATCGAAATCGCATATCGCTTTGTCCGCGATGCTCGTCCGCAAAAAAGAGTGCAGCTACTACGCCGCCGCGGGGTGGGCGGTTTGCGGCCCACCCCACCGCTGCGGGCGGTCACCGGCGCCTGAGCTGAAGGGCTCGCCGCGCGTCAGGACTGCGCGGAGCGGCTGCGCGTATCCGAGTCCTGGATGTAAACGGCCCCGGTCGGCGCCTCGCTCGACGCTTTCTTCACGTAGTCGCGGCGCCAGAGCCAGGCCTTGAAGGCCTGCGGCCAGATGCTGACGCACGAGACGTAGTAGATGAACTTGAAGGCCAATAGGCGCGGCCCCACCGGCGTGTTGCGGAACAGGTCGCCGGCCAGGATGGAGAGCAGCGCCTCCTGCATGCGCCACACGTTGCGCGGCTGCATGAAGATCTTGCGGATGGCCGGCGAGGTGATGCGGTAGATGAACCACGAGAACATCTTCGGGCCGTGGATCATCACCTTCTCGAAGCGGCGGAACTGCTTCTCGGCGACCTTGAACTCGCCCTTGAGCCAGTGGTCGACGGCGGTGGCGCTCTCGAAGGCGCTGTTCATGGCCAGATAGACGCCCGACGAGAACATCGGGTCGACGAAGGCAAAGGCGTCGCCGACCATCACGAAGCGGTCGCCGCGGCAGAACTTGGAGTCGTAGGCGTAGTTGCCGGTGCTGGTCGCCGGCTCGAGCAGGGTGGCGTCTTTCAGGCGCTCGGCGAGCTTGGGCGCGAGCGCGATGGTCTGCATCAGGAAGTCGCTCAAGCTTGCGCCCTTGCGGTACTCCTTGAAGTAGCCGGGGTGCGCCACCGCGCCCACACTGGTGGTGCCGTCGAGCAGCGGGATGAACCAGAACCAGCCGTGGTCGAACCAGTACAGCGTGATGCTGCCTTCCCACTTGCCCGGCGTGCGCACGGCGTTGGTGAAATGGCCGAACAGGGCGGCGCTGGCGTGCCTGGGATTGCGCTGCTTGGCATCGAACTGGTTGGAGAGCAGCGTGTCGCGCCCGCTGGCGTCGACCACGAAGCGTGGCCGCCAGGTCGTCTCGACCCCGTCTTCACCGGCCACCTTGACGATGGAGCGGCCATCGCCGGTCTTACCCGCATCCATGTCGACATGCTTGACGCGCTGGCCTTCGAAGGTGCGCGCGCCCTGCTTGGCCGCGTGGCGGAACAGCAGTTCGTCGAATTCCGAACGCCGCACATGCACGGCATAGGGGAAGGATTTGTCCATCGCCTCGGCAAAGAAGAAGCGGCTGGTGTGCTCGTGCCAGGGCGAGACGAACTCGGCGCCGGGCTTGATGATGCCGATGCGCTCGACCTCGGTGCGCACGCCCAGGCGATCGAACAGCGGCATGTTCATCGGCAGCAGCGATTCGCCGATGTGAAAGCGCGGGTGGTGTGCCTTCTCGAACAGCACCACATCGTGGCCTTTCTCGGCCAGAAGCGCCGCCGTGGTCGAACCGCCGGGGCCGCCGCCGATGACGACGACGTCGGGTGAGGTGCCGGAAAACTGCTGCGCTGCCATGGGGGTCATGTCTTGTTGATTCACTGCGAGAGAAGACTAGAAACTGCCAACCCCCAAGTCTAACGAGTGCGGCCAGCGGCCCTCTCGCCGTGAAAACCGCTTACGGCGGCAATGGTCGCTAGCGGACATCATCGAATACCGACAATCGATGTTCTCTTAAGCCGAGCAAGGCAGAGGGCACGAAACGCGCAGACCCCGGGATACGGCTCGCGTCCCATCTTGCGGCATCCAACTTCTATTGCAACTGTAACCGCAGCAACCGAGTGGCGAAACGAGCCCGCAACACAGCGCCGCCACGGTACAGGGTTCA
The DNA here is from genome assembly GCA_963707445.1 of uncultured beta proteobacterium. Lineage (GTDB taxonomy): Bacteria > Pseudomonadota > Gammaproteobacteria > Burkholderiales > Burkholderiaceae_F > JALORV01. The sequence continues at coordinate 53,459 of CAVPPW010000057.1, forward strand.
GAGGAGGCAGAGGGCGCAGCCGCAGTACGTACAACTGTAGCCTGCCCACGCCACTAGTTCGCGGCTGTCGGCTGTTTGCGACTCGGTAGCGCGAGCGTGCGCCGTCATCAGCGCGTGGCAGGCGACTGTTGCGAGAGTGGCGTCGAGCCCACGCAACCCGCGCGTCGGATGAGCTTTGCCGCGTTGATCAAATCCCTTCGGCCGCGACGCTGGTCGTGGCGTGCGATCCCCTGGGTCGGCGGGCTGTTGATCGCTGCGATCGCGATGCTGGCTCTATGGGACATCGTGCGCAGCTACCGCACCGCGGCCGCCGACACCGATCGCGAGCTCGAGACACAGGCCCGCGTGATCGCCGAGCAGACTGCGCGCAGCGTGCAGGCGATCGATGTGGTGCTGCGCCATTTCGCCGCCGAGTACAAGCGCGGCCGCCTCGCCCGCCTGAGTCCGGACGAGCTGCAAGCCTATCTGCACGAGTTGTCCGTCGGCCTGAAGCAGATCGACGGCTTCTGCATGTACGACGCGAACGGTGATGCGGTCGCCCGGTCGCGGCCGCCCTCCGGCGCTCCCACGCGAAGCATTGCCGAACTGCCCGGCTTCCAAGCCCTGCGCGCTGACCCGACGGTTGAGCTTGGCATCGCCAACGTGTCTCGCGCCGACGACGGCGTGTGGTGGCTGCCGCTTGGGCGCCGGCTGGAGAAGCCATCCGGTGAATTCGCCGGCCTGATTGGCGCACGAGGTCTGGTCGCCTACTTCCAGGACTTCTACCGCGACATCCGGACGGATGCCGCGACCACCGTGACCTTGCTCCATCGCAATGGGTCGCTGCTCGCGCGCTATCCGCCGGTGGAAAACTCGCTCGGCAGGACGTACCCGCCGCTCGACGCGACCCTCGCGGCGCGGGCCGGCAACGAGCCTGGGCCACTGCGCGCCCGCAGCCCGATCGACGGCGTAGAGCGCTTTGCCGCGGCGCGGGTCGTACCCGATTATCCGCTGGTGGTTGTGGTCTCGCGTGATGTCGATGCTGCACTCGCCGGGTGGCGCGCTCAGGCGACAGGTACGGCGGCGCGCACCCTCGCGCTCGGCTTGCTGGCGGCGCTGCTGCTGGCGATTGTGATGCGTCAGTTGCGCCGGCTCGACACCGCGCACGAGTCCCTGCAAGCGTCGCGCGAGCGTTTTGCCCTGGCGGTGGAGGGCTCCGACGACGGCATCTGGGACTGGAGCCGGGCCACCGACATGATCTTCGCGTCGGCGCGCGCGCGAGAGTTGTACGGCCTGCCTCCGGGGCCAGAGAAGACGCCGCGCGCACAGTGGTCCGCGCAGTTGCAAGTCCACCCCGAGGACGTCGCGCCCCGGCTGGCGGCGGTCGAAGCACATATGGCGGGCAAGACACCGTTGTATGAGTTCGAGTACCGGGTGCGTCATTCGGACGGCCGTTATCGCTGGGTCCGCGCCCGCGGCGTGTGTGTGCGCGATGCAAAGGGCCAGGCGCTGCGCATGGCTGGGTCGGTGAGCGACATCGACGCGCGCCGGCGCGCTGAAGAGGAGTACCGCCAGTCGGAGGAGCGCTACGCGCTTGCGATGTCCGGCGTGCGCGGCGGTCACTGGGTTTGGGACGTCGCAACCGATGCGCTATTCGTTTCCCGCGCGCTGAACGAGCTGTACGGCCTGCCGCCTGACAGGCAGCCGGCGTCGCGCACCGAATACCTCGCGCGGCTGCCGCTGCATCCCGACGACCGCGAGCGCGTGGTCAATATCGCCAACGACATCCTCGCCGGCAAGCTAACGCGGGTCGATTTCGAGCACCGCGTCGTGCAGCGCGACGGCGCGGTGCGCTGGATCACGACGCGTGCTCAGGTCTTCCGCGACGCCGACGGCCGCGTTGTGCGCGTGGCCGGCATCAGCGTCGACAACACCGAGCGCAAGCGCACCGAGGAGGCGTTGCGCGTGAGCGAGGAGCGTTTTGCGCTTGCGGTCGCCGGCTCGGACGTCGGTGTCTGGGACTGGGACCTCGCAGGCCGGCATGGCGTTCGAATCGAGCGCGCGCGCGCGAGCTGCAGGGCCTGCCGACCGGAGCCCGAGCTGCAGCCGCTGCGACGATCTCGTCGCGTCGCTGCGCGTGCATCCGGACGATGCGCCGCTGCGCGCCAGAGCGCATCCGCGCGCATCTGGCGGGCGAGACCCCGGCCTACGAGGCTGATTACCGCGTGCGCCAGGACGACGGCGAGTACCGCTGGGTGCGCGTGCGCGCCCTGTGCGTCCGCGACGCCGCCGGCAAACCGCTAGCGCATGGCCGGCTCGGTCGTCGACATCGATGCGCAGCGCCGCGCCGAGGAAGCGCTGCGCCAGTCCGAGGAGCGCTACGCGATCGCGATGACCGGCTCCGACGAGGCGCATTGGGTCTGGAACGTGAAGACCGACGAGCTGTACTCGTCGCCGACAGCTGCATCGACTGCACCGGGACGGACGGGGCGAGTCCGCCAGCGACGCGCACCGAGTGGCGGGCGCGCGTGCCAATGCACCCGGACGACCGCGAGCGCACGCAACGCGCGGTCGACGATCATCTGGCGGGACTGACGCCGCGGCTGAACGTCGAGTTCCGAATCGTCGATCCGCGCAGCGGCGAAGTGCGCTGGATGCACAGCCGCGGCGCAGTGCTTCCGCGACGCCGACGGCCGGCCCGACCGCATGGCCGGCTCGACGGTCGACATCACGGAGCGCAAGCGCGCCGAGGAGGCGCTGCGCGAGAGCGAGGAGCGCTTCGCGCTCGCCGTGGCCGGCACCAACGACGGCATCCTCGACTGGGACATCACGAGCGACCGCATGTTCGCGTCGGAGCGCGCGATGCGCATCGCCGGCATCGACTCGGCGTCGCCGTGCGCACGCACGACGAGTGGCTAGATGCTGGCTCGAGATCCATCCGGACGACAAGCCGGTCTGATGCAGATGTTCCGCCGCCAGCCCGCGACGGCCGACCAGGTCGCAGGAGGCCGATTACCGGGTGCGCCAACCCGACGGCAGCTATCGCTGGGTGCGCCTGCGCGGGCGGCACCTGCGTCGACGTCGACGGAGCGGCGACGCGCTGGTCGGGCTCGATCAGCGACATCGACGCGCACAAGCGCACCGAGGAGGCGCTGCGCCAGTCCGAAGAGCGCTACCAGCTGGCGGTCGCGGGCTCGAACGAAGGCATGTGGGACTGGGACATGCGCAGCGAAACCTTCTTCTTCTCGGCTCGCGCGCAGGAACTGCTAGGTCTCGAGCCGGGCGAGCCGCTGCGTCCGTGCGACGAGTGGTGGAGCCAGTTTCGCTATCACCCCGACGACGAGAAGCGGGTGCACGACGCGCTGCATGCGTACCTGCGGGCGCCGACGCGCACTGGGAGGTCGAGTATCGCATTCACCACCGTCGGTCGGACGAGCTGGCGCTGGTACCGCGAGCGCGGCGTGGCGGTGCGCGACGAGCAGGGTCAGCCGTACCGCATGGCCGGTTCGATCGAAGACATCACCGAGCGCAAGAACGCCGAGGCCGAGCGCGACCGGCTCGAGGCGCAGCTGCGCCAGGCGCAGAAGCTCGAGGCGATCGGCACGCTGGCCGGCGGCATCGCGCACGACTTCAACAACATCCTCGCGGCGATCCTCGGCTATGGCGAGATGGCGCAGACGCGATGCCGCGGCAGGCACGGCAGCTGCGCCGGCACATCGACGCTGCGATCAGCGCCGCGCTGCGGGCGAAGTCGCTGGTCGAGCGCATCCTCGCGTTCAGCCGCAGCGGCATCGGCGAACGCGTGCCGGTGCACGTGCAGTCGGTCGTCGACGAGGCGCTCGACTGCGATCGCTGCATCGCTGCCGCCGGGCGTGCGCGCTCGAGCGTCAACTGGCCGCCGGCGATGCCGCGGTGCTCGGCGATGCGACGCAGATCCACCAGGTGGTGATGAACCTGTGCACCAACGCCGTGCAGGCGATGCGCTCGAGCGGCACGCTCGGTGTTTCGTTGAACCGTTCAACTTGTCGAGTGGAGCGCGCGTCGCGACGACGCAGCTGCGCGCCGGGCACTACGTGCGCTCTGCGTGCGCGACACCGGCAGCGGCATCGCGCCGCGACGTGCTCGAGCGCATCTTCGATCCGTTCTTCACGACCAAGGAGGTCGGCGTCGGCACCGGGCTCGGCCTGTCGCTGGTGCACGGCATCGTCACCGACCTCGGCGGCGGCATCGACGTCGACAGCCGCGTGGGCGCCGGCAGCGACTTCACGGTCTACCTGCCGTGGCATGGCAGCGCGCGCGACCGAGGCGCTGAGCGAGCCGCGTCGCCGACGGCAACGGCGAGACGGTGCTGCTCGTCGACGACGAGGAGGCGCTGGTGCGGCTCGGCGAGGAGATGCTGGCCGAGCTCGGCTACGAGCCGGTCGGCTTCACGTCGAGCAGCGGCCGCGCTCGCAACGTTCCGCGCAACGCCGCGAGCGCTTCGACGCCGTGCTCTCCGACGAGGCGATGCCCGAGATGACCGGCTCGCGAGCTGGCGCGCGAGATCCGCCGCATCCGGCCCGACATCCCGATCGTGCTGATGAGCGGCTACGTGACCCCGGCGCTGGTCGAACGCGCGCGTGCTCTCGGCGTCAGCGACGTGCTCGCCAAGCCGCTGGTGGCGCGCGACATCGCGCGCAGCCTGGCCGAGTGCTGCAGTGCCAAGACCGACGACGTCGAGCTCGAGCCGACCGACCTCGCCTTCCGCTCGGCGGGCGGCTGAAGGCAGGCGTTCGGCCGCAGGAGAAGACGATGAAACGCATATGGACAATCATCGGCGTTGCCGATGTGGCTCGCAGCTTCACCTGGTATCAATCGCTCTTCGGTCAGCCGAGATCGGTACCTGACCATGACTACTTCGGGCAAATCCTCGACACGGATGGGACGGTCTTGCTTTGTCTTCACCAGTGGGGAGCGCACGACCACCCGACCCTAAGCAGTCCCGACCGAGCGGAGCTCGCGCGAGCAGTGAAGTGGCCGGAACGTGCATTTCGCGCGCTGGGCCGCTTGCCCTGGGT